>NZ_OX366395.1:0-1556586 GCF_947251895.1 Wolbachia endosymbiont (group A) of Bombylius major
TGGAAAGCAGCAAAACAACAATAGCGAGAATTATTAAGAGAAATGAGCCAGGTGGAAGAGTGCCTATCTGGCTAATGCGTCAGGCTGGCAGGTCTCTTCCTGAGTACCGCAAAGCAGTAGAAAATATGAATAATTTTATGGAGATATGCTACAACACAGATTTAGTGACAGAATTGACGTTACAGCCGGTGACAAGATTTGACATGGATGCGGCGATAATTTTTTCAGACATTTTAATAATAGCTGATGTTTTGGGTTGTAACGTGAATTTCGTACGCGGTGTAGGTCCAATAATAAAACCCGTGGAAAGTCCTAAGGAATTGAAGGGTCCACAAGA
The DNA here is from genome assembly GCF_947251895.1 of Wolbachia endosymbiont (group A) of Bombylius major. Classification (NCBI taxonomy): domain Bacteria; kingdom Pseudomonadati; phylum Pseudomonadota; class Alphaproteobacteria; order Rickettsiales; family Anaplasmataceae; genus Wolbachia; species Wolbachia endosymbiont (group A) of Bombylius major. The sequence continues at coordinate 338 of NZ_OX366395.1, forward strand.
AATTGAAACTAAAACCTTACCAATTCTAAACGCTATAAAAAAAGTCAGAAGCCAATTACCAAAAGAAAAATCTCTCATAGGATTTGTTGGTGGACCATGGACAGTAGCCTCATACATCATAGAAGGTGGGAGCAGCAAAACTTTTTCTAAAGTATTAAATTTTTATCCTTCGTGTTTGAAGGAAATAATTGAACGAATAACGGAAGCAACGATTATTTATCTAATTAAACAGATAGAATTTGGAGCAGATGTTATTCAGCTATTTGACAGTAATGCTGGTGCGTTATCGGAACCATTGTTTAAAGAATATGTTATCGAACCAACAAAGAGAATTATCTTGGCAATAAAGGATAGATTTTCTGATTTTCCAATAATAGGTTTTCCAAGGTCTGCTGGAAATCTTTATAAGGATTACTGCGAACAAACAGGTGTATCTGCAGTAAGTATAGATTATAATGTTCCAATAAAATGGGCGAAAGCGAATCTAAACATCCCTCTACAAGGAAACCTTGATCCTAATCTTTTAGCCTATAATAAAACGGAAGCAATCAAAGAAGCAAAACGTATAATAGATTGCTTTAGAGATTTACCCTTCATATTTAATCTCGGACATGGAGTACTCCCTGATACTCCAGTTGAAAATATTGCTGCGTTGGTAAACCTGGTAAAAAGCTACTAATACAATACACAAAATTCCTAGCTTTTTTGTTGTACGGGGTTTATCATTTAAATTTAGCTTCAGTAAAATATGTCAGACCTTGCAAAAAGAATGTTCCTAATAAAACCATCACCTACGATTGCTGTAACTGATAAGGCAAATAAGTTGAAAAATGAAGGAAAAAAGATCTGTGTTTTAGCTGCAGGAGAACCGGATTTTGATACTCCAGATCATATAAAAAAAGCAGCTATTCAAGCAATAAGTGAAGGTAAAACTAAATATACTGCTGTTGATGGAACGCGTGAGCTGAAAGAAGCAATAATTAATAAGTTAAGAAAGGATAATAACCTCGAGTACACGCTTAACCAAATCTGTGTTGGTACAGGTGCTAAGCAGGTGTTATTCAATTTGTTCATGGCAACAATTAACTCTGGAGATGAAGTTATTATTCCAGCTCCTTATTGGGTTTCATATGTTGATATGGTAAGTCTTTTTGGCGGCTTGCCAGTTGTAGTAGAATGCAAACAAAATTTTAAACTGACAGCGGAATTATTGAAAAGCAAAATAACTAAAAAAACTAAATGGTTAATTCTTAACTCACCGAACAACCCTGCAGGAGCTGTGTACACGTATAATGAATTGAAAGACATAGCACAAATATTGCTTGAATATCCACATGTGAATGTCGTTACAGATGATATTTATGAGCATATAATATACGACGAAAAATTTTTTACTATCGCTCAGGTTGAGCCGAAGCTTTATGATAGAGTTTTTGTGGTCAATGGAGTATCAAAAGCCTATGCAATGACAGGCTGGAGAATAGGGTATATTGCAGGCAGAAGTGATGTGGTAAAAGCTATCTCTACGCTGCAGTCTCAAAGCACTTCTAATCCAAATTCGATAGCACAAGCAGCAGCAGTTGAGGCATTAAACGGTGATCATAGTTTTTTGAAAGAAAGAACAAGGATTTTTAAGAGTCGTAGAGATTTTATGGTGAAAGAGCTAAATTCTGCCCCGGGATTATCAGCGTCTGTTCCACAAGGTGCGTTTTATTTATTTGTCTCATGTGAAGGATTGCTCAGTAAAAGCACAAAAAGTGGTAAGATAATAAATAATGATTTAGATTTTACTGAATACTTACTGGGAGATCATTTGGTTGCTGTGGTTCCAGGAATTGCATTTGGTCTAGAAAATTTTATCAGAATTTCTTATGCAATCTCTCAGGAACAATTAGAAATTGGATGTGATAGTATTACTAAAGCGTGCCAGGAGTTAAAATGAAATAGACTATCCATAAGTTGTATATTTTGCCATACTTCGCCAAGGTTATTTTGAATGTTCTAACTTGTGTTTTTCTATGGAAGGCATTTTTATTGATTGAGCAAGTGTCTTTCTAATATTGAATTCCTCATTTTTTTTACTTCGTTGAAGTAGGTTAATATTATTTATTTTATTTACTAAATCTTTCCCTTTCTCCAGAGTCTTTAAATCACTTTCGTTAATGTGATGTTCATTGTAAAATTCTGCAACAATTTCTTTTCTTTTCGGGTGAGTATTTAAAAATTCCGATACCTGATGTTTAGCAACAGCTTGAATAAATTTCTTATTAAATCTTGAATCGTTATATAGATTTTCCAAACTTTTGTCATAATGTTTTGCTTCGTTTATAGTAAGCTTTATTATCTCTTCTATGCCACTTAGAAGTTCCCTATACAATTTGTCATATCTATTGCCTGACACATGTGTAGCGAATGTTTGTTCAATGTATTTTGTTATGTAATTTTGCAGCGTATTATCTATTATGCTTATGTTCATCAGCCTGCTTTAATATTATATTAACTATTTTACACATAAAAAGGTTAATATTGAATTAATAGAATACTTCTGAAGTCAAATTTTGCTGAAAATTATGGTATTTTAGATATAATTGTCAGCATGAAATAAAAACATAAATAAAATGGATCTTGTAACAAAAGTGAAGCTTAAGATAAAGATGAATAAAGGTAAAATAATAAATATACTTATCATTTGTGGTGTGATTTTTTTCATATACCTTATTCATGAGCCAGTTATAAATATGGTAGAAAAAATTGTAAGTAAAATAAAAGGTCTCTTTTAAAAATTGCAAAAGTAAAGTAGACTTTTTACATTACCCTCTGCCATCCCAATCTAGAATCTGGAAGATTTAGTTAATATATATAGTTGCTTACGCTAGTTATCTATATTAAATTTCGATAGATCGAAATAAATATTTATAAAATTTTGATAAATATTTATTTTGTTTTTTATAACTAAAGTATCTATAATCCTAAATTTTAGCTGAGATTCATGTTGCAGAGGAATTTTTTAATCTGGTTGTTGGCGTCACTGTTTTATGCATACCAATATATATTACGCGTAATCCCAAACATAATTGCACCTGAATTAATAACAAAATTTAATATAAGTATTGCAGATGTTGGCCAGTTTGGAGGGTTATACTATGTAGGCTATACGCTGGCTCACATACCTATTGGTCTTGCTCTTGACAAATTCGGGCCAAAATTTGTTTTGCCTATTTGTATTATCTTAACATTTACCGGAACATTACCACTTATATGCTTTGATGAGTGGTATTATTCAATACTTGGCAGAATAGTCGTTGGAATTGGGTCATCCGCTTCAGCAATTGGGCTTTTTAAAGTTGCAAGCATGTATTTTGCGCAAGAAAAATCAGCAAGAATGGCTAGTTTATCTATAATTATAGGAATTTTGGGGGGAATATGTGGCGGATTTCCTTTAAACTTCTTGCTCGATAAATTTGGCTGGAATTATGTTATCTATACCTTCTCAGCATTCGGATGTTTATTTGCTCTGTTGCTGTTCTTAATAACGCCTGAAAGCAATGCTCAGCAGGAAAAAGTTAGCATTAGAGACTTAAAAAACATACTTCTCAACAAGCATATTATTCTAATTAGCTTTTTTGGTGGACTCATGGTCGGTCCAATGCAAGGTTTTGCGGATGGTTGGGCAAAGGCATTCTTTTTTGAAGTATATGAAATGAATGAAGACTTAGCATCTTCTCTCTCTTCCGTAATATTGATAGGAATGTTAATAGGATCATTCTCTTTGGCTTATTTATTGGAAAAGTATAAAAATAAACATTATGAAGTAATAATTGCCTGTTCATTTGCAATGATCGCCGGTTTTCTATTACTTTTTACTCAGATTGGTGGCTTGTATGTTGTATTACCTACGCTTTTTGTTATTGGTTTTGCATCTGGATATCAAGTAGTTACAATTTATAAAGCACTAAGTTATGTGAATAATAACTTGGTAGGCTTGGCTACAGCTGTGTCAAATATGATAGTCATGGTTTTTGGCTATTTTTTTCACACTGGGATCGCAAAAATAATAGATTTGTGTTGGGATAGGACAGTGATACAAGGAAATCCTGTGTATAGTGCTGAATTGCTGATAAAAGCAACATCTATTATTCCTGTATGTTTGCTGATAGCTGTTTTTGGGCTCTTATGGTTAAAAAAGCAGGATAAGCAGTCTTAAAATTGCTTGTGCATCTTAAAATTAAAGCGAGGTTTGATCTATGATGAGTGTTTTAAAAAAAATCTGCGGCTCTAAAAATAGTTTAAAGTCTTTTGATAACGAGGTTTATCAGTTTATAGAAAAAGAATTACAACGCCAAAAATCACAATTGCAATTAATTGCATCAGAAAATTTTGCAAGCAAAGCGGTAATGGAGGCACAAGGCTCTTTTCTGACTAATAAATACGCAGAAGGTTATCCAGGTAAAAGATATTACTGTGGTTGTGAGCATGTGGACAAAATTGAAAGTCTGGCTATAGAGAGACTTTGTAAGTTGTTTGGTGTAAAATTTGCAAATGTTCAGCCTCACTCTGGTTCTCAGGCAAATCAAGCAGTTTTTGCATCATTACTTACTCCAGGCGATACAATACTTGGATTATCGCTTAATTGCGGTGGGCATCTAACTCACGGTGCGGCGCCAAGCCTTTCTGGTAAATGGTTTAAGTCGATTCAATATACAGTGAATAAAGACACTTACTTGCTGGATATGGATGAGATAGAAAAGCTGGCGCTGGAGCATAAACCGAAATTGATCATAGCTGGTGCTTCTGCTTATCCGAGAAAAACGGACTTCAAACGCTTTCGCGAAATTGCAGATAAAGTTGGTGCTTATTTGCTTGCAGACATTGCTCACTATGCAGGGCTTATTGCAGCGGGCGAATATCCATCCCCTGCTGAATATGCACATGTTATGACTTCCACAACTCACAAAACTTTGCGTGGTCCTCGTGGTGGAATAGTGATGACCAATGATGAAGCATTACACAAAAAAATTCAATCTGCAGTTTTTCCAGGATTGCAGGGCGGGCCACTTATGCATGTGATAGCTGCAAAAGCTGTTGCATTTAAAGAAGCATTAGCACCAGAGTTTAAGACTTATAGCAAGAAAGTCGTGGAAAATGCGAAAGTGCTGGCTCAAGAATTGCAAAAGCATGGACTTGACATTATAACCGGTGGCACTGACTCTCATATAGTGCTAGTTGACTTAAGATCGCAGAAATTAACTGGAAAAGACGTTGTAGATAGCCTTGAGAGAGCCGGTATTACCTGTAATAAAAACTCTGTACCATTTGATACAGCAAAGCCGACCATCACTTCAGGGCTCCGTTTTGGCACCGCTGCTGAGACAACACGCGGACTTGAGGCAGAAAATTTTAAAGAGATAGCTGGTCTAATAAATGAAGTAATTCAAGGATTAATCAGCGGAAATAGCTCAAGTGTCGAAAAAGCAGTAAAAGCTAAAGTTGAAAGGATTTGTAGTAATTTTCCTATTTATTAATTTATGTGGTGTCATCCAAGTAGCTGGTAGAAACGAAAAAACTTACTTGACACCCTTTGCCAGCCCTCTTATCATGAAACTGAAGGTATTCATTTATCTTCAATCTGTGCAGATTAAACGACAACAGTATTACGTAATTGGCGTCTTATTTTTAATTTTTTGCACTATGCGCACCCTACGTCTTCACAACATTTCTGGGTTTTTACCTATATAAGCTGAAACGCGCTTATAAAGCGTTTAAGACAGTATAGCACGCCAATTTGCAGGATTAGAGAGTGACAACTAGCTAATACGGAATTTCTTTTGCCTTTTTTTCTGCTTAGTAAATTTCTTAAACATTTAAACTAAGATGAGTTGCATTTAAAAGCAGCTAAATTGCAGTGTTTAAGTGTATTAAACAGGACTTGATATGACACTTTAAAAAAGTAAGTTAAGAATAATAAAAATAAGGAGTGTTAGAAATGAGTACAATACAAACAAAAATACTAAAACCAAAACTAGGATTACTAGAGCTAGCAAAACAATTAGGAAATGTGTCTCAAGCGTGCAAAGTGATGGGATACTCAAGAGATACATTTTATCGATTCAAGGAGTTATATGAAAATGGGGGAGAAGAAGCATTACATGAAATAAGTAAGAAAAAACCGCTATTAGCAAACAGAGTTTCGGAAGATATAGAAAGAGCAATAATTGGCATAGCTACAGAATTTCCTGCATATGGACAAGAAAGAGCTGCAAATGAGCTGAGAAAAAGAGGTATAATAATTTCCCAAGGAGGAGTAAGATCTGTATGGCTAAGAAATGACCTTGAAACTTTGAAAAAGAGACTTAAAGCACTGGAGGCAAAAGTAGCTCAAGACGGAATCATTTTAACTGAAGAACAACTTGCAGCTTTAGAAAAAGTGAAAGAACAAAGGGAAGCTCATGGTGAAATTGAGACGCAACATCCAGGTTATTTGGGTTCTCAAGATACCTATTATGTGGGCAATATCAAAGGCATAGGGCGCATTTATCAGCAAACTTTTGTTGATACTTATTCCAGAGTTGCAATGGTTAAACTTTACACGGACAGAACAGCTATTACAGCTGCAGATCTTCTTAACGATAGAGTTATCCCATTTTTTGATGAGCAGAGAATTCCATTATTACGCATTCTAACTGATAGGGGTACGGAGTATTGTGGCAAGCCCGAAAATCACGCTTATCAGCTATATTTAGGAATCGAAAATATCGATCATTCTAGAACCAAAGCCAACTCTCCACAAACTAATGGCATATGTGAAAGATTCCATAGAACTATGCAAGATGAGTGTTACAATATTATCTTTAGAAAGAAAATCTACTATTCTTTGGAGGATCTACAGATCGATGTTGATCATTGGTTGCGTTCTTACAATGAGACAAGGCCTCACTCAGGCAAATACTGCTATGGCAAAACACCTATGCAAACGTTTTTTGACAGTAAACATATTGCTTTTCAGAAAAATATTAGTAGCATTAAACAACAGCCTGATATTAGTTTTGACTACGTCAATTCTTCTGTCAGTTAATTCTTCTCTGTCAGATTAAATCTTGTCTTTTACAAAATACGGTTGTGACATTTCCTCTTGCACAGCTCTTTTAAATTCTGGACTTTCTATGCTTATCTTTGTTACATGCTCTTGTAAGGCTTTCTCAGCAGCCATTTCAGCAGCTGTTGGACTTTTACCATCTGCTCCTGGATTCCCTTTCTCTCCTTGTGGGCCTTGAGCTCCATCTTTACCATCTGCTCCTTTAGGACCAGTGGCTCCTGTCTCCCCTTTTAGCCCTTTACCTCCTAAGAACACCTTTGCTGTTTGATCATTTTTGTCACCATACGCTGTGTCAGTAGCATCAAGAAATCCTCCTAATTTTTCCACTAGAATTGATTTGTCGCCGTCTTTTGCAGGAAGTATAGCGTCCGCGAAAGCTTTTTTGTTTGCTGCCTCTATAAGGTTGGAAGCATTGATTTTAGCAAAAGCAGTATCAGCAGCAGTTTTAGTGTAAACATCTGCAGTATTAGCTTTCTTTCCTAGCTCAGCATCGACGTAATTCTTGTCAGTTTTGTCAGCTAGAGCGGCTGTGTCAGCTTTTTTTGCCAACTCATCATCTACATTTTTTTTAGTGTAAACGTCTGCAGTGTTAGCTTTAGCTGCTAAATCAGCTGAATTAGCTTTCTTTCCTAGCTCAGCATCGACGTAATTCTTGTCAGTTTTGTCAGCTAGAGCGGCTGTGTCAGCTTTTTTTGCCAACTCATCATCTACATTTTTTTTAGTGTAAACATCTGCAGCATTAGCTTTAGCTGCTAAATTAGCTGAATTAGCTTTCTTTCCTAGCTCAATATCGACGTAATTCTTGTCAGCTTTGTTAGCTAGAGCGGCTGTGTCAGCTTTTTTTGCCAACTTATCATCTACACCTTTTTTAGTATATATACCAGTAGCACCAGCACCTGCTGCGAGCTTTCCTACTAAAGCATTTATAAAAACACCTTCGTCTATGAGCTGTTGTTCTGTCTTACCATTCAATTGATCACTCAACGCCATATCACCCTCCATTAATTACAAAAACCATAGCATGCATGAAAATAGTATAATTTTTGTTAATGCTAGATTTTACATAAGATTTCCTTGAAACTTGTTGTTTCAAAATTCTTCTCTTGTCATTCAAGTGTGTAGCAGATGATGTCATTCCAGTCTGGAATCCAGCCTTTATTATGCAGCCACTTATTTAAAGTTAAGTTTTCTGGATCCCAGTGTCTGGGCACTGGGATGACACCGAAGGGGCTACTCGGATGACAAACCCTGTCATTCCAGGGCGTGACGCTGGTTTCCATCCAAGACGGCAGTGCTTGACACTGGAATGACAAGAAGAGGGCACTGCCCTCCTTGTATGTATTAGATATAGGCCGAGTTGTGGTCGTGATAAATGTGATCGCTTGCGCAATCGAACATTTTCACAAAGCCATTCTCTAGATAAAGATTATATTCGTGATGTTGATCTGATAATACAATATTATCTTGCTCCCCTGAATTGAAATGACTTGAATCTGACAGCAATTCGTAATTTGGATTATCTATTTTACTAATGCTGTTTATTACTTTGCCATTACCACTTGATATAGCTAAACTATAACTATCACCATCCTTCATTATCTTGATGGACACCTTATCTTCAGGTAACACTATAAGCTTCTTTGTGCCACTATCGTGGATTACGAATTTGCCTTTTTCAAAATAGTATTTGTCTTCCGGCAAAGCACCAACCTTATAATCTGATGTGTGCAGTTTGTTCCAAAAATCTAACACAGATTGCTTTTCTGCTCCTTCCGCTCTATCATACAAGGCTTTCACATCATTATAATTTATCGTTACATTTGCCTTATGCTTCCCTTCTGAGTCCTGCTCGTAGCTCTTTTCTATTTTGAGAATTGTGTCTTTTAATACTACCTGTTCTTGCTCTTTCTCCTCCACTGAAGCTGACCTTTTTGCCCTTGTTGGAATTTGTGGCTGGTCAGACTGCATTTCACTATTGTCGTTTGATGCAGTTTTCTCTTCAGCAGCTTGTGCAACAACATTAGTAGTACTATGAACTTCTGTCTTAGTTTCACTTACTTGCCCTTTTGGACTTTCGGTTTGTTTCTCTTTTGTAAATATTCTCTGATAGTCCGTGTAGCCTCTATTAGTATCACCGATATCGCCACTGCCTTGATCGAAAGTTATTTTTTTACTTCCATTTCCCATATCTTCAATTTCAACTTGAGGAGAAACAGATGCTAGGAAATCGTTATAACTGTAGTTGTAGTCAGCAGAAAAGAATATTTTCCCTTTGAAATTGTGAAAGTTATTAGACAACATTCCAATTTCTTCATCACCATCAAACAATTTTACTTTAGTGAAATATGTTTGATCTTTTATTCTAACTATTTCACCGCTGGAGTTTCTTTGTATGTGATAATCATTTGGGTCGTGCTTTATAGCAAAAAGTTTGCCAGAGCCATATTTCTCTAAGTTTATAAGGCCCACATTTACATGTTTGTGGGAATAATCTCTCTTTTCATATTCATGTGCAAATATTGGATCTATATATCTATATTCATCTGATATATTTGGCATGCCTATTGGATGTTCATTCCCATCTTTCGTCACCGGAACAAGCTTATATGCTCCATCTTTTTCCACTAATTTTAGGTGAGTAATACTTTGTGGTAGTTGAAACCTTACATTTGCCCCATGGTCATGAATAAATAGATCACCTTTTTCGGTAATATAAAAGCCCATATTTTTGAATGTATGTAAATTTTCGCCTCCTTGTTTTACAACCGCTTCGTGTACATCGTCGTCTGTCCTGTCGGTTCCCTTATTATCCAGTAATTTTCCTTTTTCCACGATTACTCCATTTGCCTTTTGCTCATCAGAATATTGGGCATGCTCTGAATCCTGATGATTCAAAATTTTGGTACCTCTAAGAAGCAGAGAATCTAAATCTTTTTGGATGTGTCCAGTGCTAGGATGCAACAACTCATTCTCATGTAAATGCGCCTCATCAAAGTATTCATCACGTTCAACTGTTCTGCCATCTATTAGAGAAGCTTTATAATGGCCATTTTCTTTTGTAACTGCCATGTAAGCACCGCCTTCGTATGAAACATTTAAGTTGTGCAATATATCCTCAAAAACAAAAGTTTCTTTAGTTTGGCCTTCAACTTGCTTAAAAAATCCTGATTCACTCAATAATTCTCCAAGCTTTGTATTTCCGTCATATATAGACAGTGCACCCATATCTCCTTGACCATGAGCTTGCATAGAAAGAATCTTACCTTCTTGTAGATCAATATGATTTGTACCTCTTATCAAGTTTGAATCGATATTGATCATCTCTTCTAACATCTTTTCTACATCGATGTTCTTAGTCGCTTTTACTTGTTCTAAGCCAGTGTTTATGGTTTTATCAAGTAAGGAATTTTTCAATTCTTCATATCGAGAGGAAGAAGTAATGAAATTATATTTTTCCAAAAGTTCTTCATAAGAAATTTCTTGCTTATGGTATCTTTCAACTATTTCAGTGGATTCCTTATGAATCTGCTCATCCAGATTCTTTAGTTTCTCATCGCAAGTTTTTTTCAAAGTTTCATCATACTTTGACAATACATTTAAAACCTGACTCTTATATTCTTGACTGTTTTGATATTCATTACCTTGTTGGTCAGAGTAAGTTAGTTTATCCTGTCCATCGGAAGTTTTTACTACCTTGAGGAAATGATATTCCTTTGATATATCAAGTGTATCATTTGTTGCCCTATTGATAGCACGAGCAACATCATAAAATGCAACGTGTTCTACAGGAGAAAAACTTCCAACGTTTTCTCCATCCATTTTTTCTATATTTGCTTTATAGTAGGATACATTTTTAATTTCTCCACCCACTATTTCTTGACCAGTTGCTATAAAATCTCCTTTTGTAACTTGCAAAGCGTTAAGATGTTCCATTGCAGTTTCTGTATCATTCTCAGCAAGCCAGCCTTTAAAGGCGTTATCATGCCCTTTTATTTGATCTAAAAAGCTTCCTGATTTATGTGAGTCACCTTGACGTAAAGTATCTAGGTAGTCTCTTAATAAACTAGGATCTTTTTCCTGTAAGTACATCACCAACGCATGACCTGTTTTATAAACTAGGCTATTTGCTTCGCTGTCATCTGAATATTTTAAGCTTAAAATTTTATCTAAATCCAGATTTGCAGCTTCGGTCTTGTCAATACTTGATCCTTGAGAATTGAATTTATGATCTGAATGGTGCTCAAAGTAATCTGCAATTCCTTCCATTAATACTGTTGGTAAAGATTCGCCTCCTGTAGCCAAGTAAGTTAAACCATGTGCAAATTCATGCTGAAGGTTATGAACGCCACCTTGCTGGTAGACGTACATTTCAGCAAAAACGTCAGCTTTCCCTTTGTAGTAACATTTACCACCCTCATCTCCAAGGTAAGAACCGAAACCCTCACTTCCGCCAAGGTGAGTGTAATCATCCTTGTCATCAAACATATAAATTTTAAATGTTTGTTCTGAGTTGCTGTGTTTTAACTTGAATGCGTCTTTAAAATTAGTAGCTGTTTCTCTTATCTCACTTTCAATGTTAGCAATTTTACTTGCTCTTAAATTATGAGAATAAACCTCTACTTTAATGTTTAAATCACTAATTTCTATAATATGCTTATTGTTGAAATATTCTTCTTTAGTTATATTTTTATTTATTTGTTGATTGATTGCCATGATTCTAACCTATAATTTATTAACTCTTCAAATATAAGGTGATCTCTACTAAAAAAGCGTGAATTTTCATGTTGATGCAATTTATATCTTAGTGAAAAAATATAAGTAATTAATTTAATATGAACAATATAAGATATAGCTATAACTAAAGCAATTTAGATTTACCGATAATTTGGTAAGCTATGAACTCGTCATTCTGCTACGTGTTAGCGGAATCTATGCTGAGATACCGCGAATGAATCGCGGTATGACGTAGGAAAGCCTGACCTGCACTAGCTATAGGCTCTATAGCTTGACTACAAAAAAATCTAGATTCTAACGTTACGTTAGGATAGGGTAAGAATTTAAAAGCAAATTGACTTTCATTCCACCAAAGCACTATACTAAAACCACGATGGGTAATTAGCTCAGTTGGTAGAGCACTTGCTTGACGTGCAAGCGGTCGCTGGTTCGAACCCAGTGTTACCCACGTTTTTGTTTGTGAAAAGATTTTATATGACAGCAGTGCATAACGGTAAACACTCAGCAGCGCAGTCCAAGCGCTTAATCTATTCCATAATAATAGTTGCGATAACAATTTTTATGGAAATAGTAGGTGGAATAATTTCACATTCGCTTGCTCTATTATCAGATGCAGGGCATATGCTCACTGACCTCTTTGCCTTGGTTTTAAGCTGGTTAGCACATAGGTTTTCAGCTAAGAAATCCGATTTGCAGAGATCATACGGATATCATCGGTTGCAGATAATTGCAGCATTTGTTAATGGTTTAACTCTATTCCTCATTGCAGTAATCATTATAATTGAGTCAATAAAAAGGTTTATTTTTCCAGTCAATGTTGAGTGGAAAGTAATGTTAATAATTGCTACACTTGGCCTGATCTCTAATATCATAGTCTTTTTTATATTACATAGTAAATGCGAAAGCAATATAAACATAAAAAGTGCTGTACTGCACGTTATAGGAGATATCTTAGGTTCTGTAGCTGCTATACTTGCATCCATAATTATTATGCTTACTGGATGGCAAATAGTAGATCCTATTCTGTCAGTACTTGTTAGTGTAATAATTTTAAATAGTGGCTACAAAATTCTAAAGAATTCTTGCCATATACTTCTTGAAGGTACACCTGAAGGCATATCAACTGAAGAAATAAAAAGTAAAATTGTATCTAAGCTACCTGAAGTGATAGATGTGCACCACATACATGCATGGTCGCTGTCTGATAATTATTTTATAATTACCATGCATGCTAAAATAAAGCAAAATGTGCAGCACACCAATGTTTTATATGAAATAAAAAAAATATTGCTAGATAAGTTCGAGATAGCACACTCTACAGTCGAGATCGAATACGATGAGTGTGCGGATAATAAGATACTTAAACTGTATTAAACATTGACGTTTTAAATTATTATGCTATTACTAGAGTGTAATGATGTTGAAGGTAAGCTATGATAGGTATTTCTCAAATACAATTTCCTTCAAAGGATTCTAGTAAGCTAAAATTTGTTAGCTACTTTGGAGCTTTTGTCTCGTTAAGCATTATCACTAACCCTGTTAATGTTCTTTTTTCTCTTGGTACTATGTTCTTCAGGTCTGAAATTAAAACTCTTTATATCTACAAAGAAATAAAAACGGCAAAACAGCAAAAAATGAGCAAAAGGGAATATTGGGAAATATTTTTTAAAAACAATACAATCAAGGTAGCAGCCTTCCTCTTGTTTTCTGCTTTCATAACATATCTAACTTTCACTACCACTTTCTTGCTTATTTCGTTACTGGGAACTATACCACTTACAATGCTATTAATTTTATTGCAGAGTGAACTAAGGCCAAAAGATTTTAACCCATTTACGCTGCTTAAAGCTTCTATAAATTTCTTTTTGGAAGGTATAAAAGAGAATTTACGTGGTATGGTTAATAGTTTTGATGTTAAGCTTGAACATTTACTGCCCCATCAATTAAATGATGATATCATTAAAAATATTGATAAATTAAAAGGTAAGTATAGTGAACAAGTACCTGAAGACGTAATCAAAAATGATGAATATATTCAATTCATTGGATATATAAACAATTCATATGAGTTTAGTGATGAGGATAAAGGAAGAGTAATTGCATTTTTAGATGACTTTTGCAAAGATGATCAAAAGCATAGCTCCGGCTTTACAGGTGGGCAGGTTCTGCTTTTAGTTTTAAGGGCTTGCAATGATGGAGACGGAGAAGCCGTTAAGAGTAAAAAGGATGCATTGATTTCTAATTTAATTGATAGCCAAACTTTCTCTAGAAAAGAGCGAATTCCTAACACTTGCTTCACCGGTATTATCTATAGAATGTTAAGCACGCTAGAGGGTATTCATCCTGATCCAGAAATTAGATTTACTCCCCCAAGGGAAATGTTGCTCTCAGAAGCACAAAATAAAGCACGTGAGTTTATGTTAGACAGGTTAAAAAACAAGAAAAACAATAAAGAAATTCTTAAGGCTTGGTATGACGTTCAAAATGGTTATGAAGACGATGAAAGTCAAAAAATAGTTGATGATTTTATTTCAGAAGTAAGTATTCCTTTAATGAGAAAATTATTGAGTATTACTTCTCAATATAGTGAACAAATTGTGCTGACGTTAATGAAAAATATTAGCTCTATAAAGTTAAATAAATTACAATGTTGTGAGCTGGTTCAGCACATGAGAAATAAACTGCAGGAGCATGATTTAGATGACCAAGAAAGTTTACTCGAAAACATCGGAAAAAAAGTATTCTTAGAGCTATTAAATCGAGATCTACTCGAGACAGATTTTTCTCTCAAGGATTCATCTTTGGATGGAGCTAAGAGAATAGCTAATAAGATAATAGGAGAAGAAGTAGCAGAATTTAAATTAAAGGCTGAGAAGACTATTGAAGGTCAGATAATTAGCATGTTAGATGGGTTAAAAATGCTCCCAAAAGAAAAAAGATGTTATAGGTTATATGTAGAACTCAGTAAAAATAACGAAAATGATAAGGAAAAAATAAAGAAAATTTTGCAAGAAAGGTTAAAAGTAACAAAAGCAGCAATGGATGAAATGTTAAAAAAAGAAGCTTCACATAAGCTAGAGTTAGAAATTGAAAGTGTATATGAAGGAAATAAAGATCACGTTACTCAACTTTATGAAAAAATAAGAGAAACAAAAAAGGAATTCATTGAAGATGGTCTTTTAACACCTCAAGAAGTAGAGAATATAACAAAAGCAAAAATCATAGACTTAAACAAAGAGGACAAAATCATACCGTCAAGCAATTTGTCTCGTAGTTTAAGTGTCAATAATTTGGCAGTACATTATCTATAAAATTTATACTCTTTACCTTGCAGAAGATTCACAATATTTCTGTGGTGTTTTAGGAAGACCAGTGCTCCTATAATTAGTAATGTTAAGAACAAATTCCTCTGAAAAAAAAAGGACCATGCTACAGCCGTTGAAGTAGCACTGAGTGAAGCAAGGGAAGAGTATCTAAAGGCAAGAAAGACTATTATCCAAATTATTACGAATACTAAAGTAATATCGATGTTAAATGCTATCAGTATCCCTAGAGTGGTTGCAACGCCCTTTCCTCCACTGAATTTTAGCCAAATAGGAAACATGTGTCCTAAAACTGCTAAAATTGCAGATACATATATATAAAAATCGTTATTATCACAAAATTGTTGTGCTATATAAACGGCAATAAATCCCTTAAAGGAATCCAGAAATAATGCCAAAGCAGCAAGAAATTTATTTCCCGTCCTTGCAACGTTTGTAGCACCAATGTTTCCTGAACCTACTTCTCTTAAGTTTATCCCTTTTATTCTTGTAATGATTAAGCTAAACGGTATTGAACCTAATATGTAGGATAGTGTAAGGATTACGTACCTCTCCATCATTCTAGCATCCTCTCTCTTGTCATCCCAGTGCGTGACAATGGGATCCAGCGAACTTTGTTCGCAAACGAACCTAGTAGATAAATATAAAATTTTACATTAAAACATAACACTATGGTGGAACTATATGCAAAATAGATCCCAGTGTCACGCATTGGGATGACAAGAAAGAGTTTTGGGATGACAAGAGGGAGTTTTGCTATGACAAGAAGATGGCACTGGAAGGACACCATTAGTTGTACATGTTGCTTTAAAATATAAAGTTCGTACAATTGTGTGTCAGCTACTGGAATGACAAGAAGATGGTACTGAAATGACACCTGTTGTTGTACCTTCATATGCCAAAATTTAATTAATTTTATTATTTTTCAGCCTTTTTAGGTAGCACTGAACTTCATCGTTAATCTGATTACTAAACAGTATAAGCGCTGTCATGTTGATAAGAGCTAAACAAGAGAATAAAGTTCCACCGATATTGGCAATAGCCATTATATCTTTAGAAAGGCCAGAGAAAAACGCCACAATTATTACCGCTATGCGATATATCACTATACTTTTTGCACCGAATAAATATAGCCATCCCATTTCACAACAATATACAAATGAAATTACCGAAGAAAATGCAAACAAAGGTGCAGCTATGGTTAAAAGTATAGGAAACCATGGACAAACTGTCTCAAATGCCTTTTGAGTAATTAATATTCCTTCACCAACACTAGTCTGGTATGCACCTGTTATTACTATTGTTATTCCTGTTAAACAGCAAATTAACATTGTGTCAAAGCATGGTTCTATCATAGCGACTAGTCCAGTTCTTACTGGTTCTTCATCTTTAGTTGTTGCATGAGTAATTGAAGCAGAACCAACACCCGCTTCGCTGGCAAAGATTGCCCTTTGAATTCCAGCAACAAATGCTCCTACCATCCCTCCGCCAACAGCATTGAAATCTATCATAGTGGAAAATAATATTTTCAACGTATAACCAAGGTTATGAATATTAAATGCAATAATAATAATACAACTAAAGATATATATAAGTGACATAATAGGCACTAGTGCAGAAGATACTCTAGCTATCCTTTTAATTCCGCCAATAATCACTAGAGCAAGCAGCGCAGAAATTATGGAAGAAAGAAACCAAGAGTGACCATCTACCCAACTTGAATAGCCAGATAATATGGAAACCATTTGGTTGGTTTGAAACGCTACACTTCCTCCAAGACCTGATAATACAAAGAATACTGCATACATGGCAGCCAGCACAATACCAAGTTTTTTAAATCCAAATTCCTCCAGACCATTCCTTATATACTGAAAGGGACCACTAAACAATTGGTCCTGATCTTCTGTTCTATGTCTAAACGCCAACGTTACCTCAGCAAATTTTGCTGACATACCAAAAAAACCTGTAATCATCATCCAAGGCACCGCTCCTGGCCCTCCCATTGAAACTGCAATTGCGACTCCAGCAACAGTTCCAAGGCCTACTGTGCTTGAAAGTGCAGTCATAAATGCCTGAAAATGCGTAATATGACCATCATGGTGATTCGTGTCATATTTTCCACATAAAATAGCAAATGCATGCTTAAACATTCTTATGTTGAGAAATCCAAAACGTAATGTTAGAAACACATAACCAAAAACTAGTAGAAGGATTATAAATGGCACGTAAAGGATCTTGAAAAACAGTACTTCATTCATGAAATTATTTATTCCGTTCAACACAGCATCATAACTTTCGTAAAAACCTGAAGCAGCGTACACATCATTAAACAATAGGCAAAATAACACCATACAAAGCAATCTATAAATCATGTTAATACCCTTTAGAATTGTAATAAGAATCTATTGTATTCAAAACTTCCCTTCTTAGTAGATATATTGCAACAGCATTTGGAATCATAAGGCACATAAACAAACTGTCACCTAGATAAGATATAAATTCTATATTCTTTGACATACAACTGATATACACTGAAACCACTATAAGAATTTGGAACGGTATCAGTATTTTTTTACTACCAAATAAATACAGCAGAGCAACTTCACAGTAGTAACAATAAGCTATTATTGTGGAAAATGCAAAGGAAAACATCATTAGCGGAAAAACTAACTTGCTGAACAAGGGCAAAGCTGTTGAAAATACCGAACTAATTAGTGTAATATCACCCACGTTATCAGTGCTGTGCATACCAGTGATAATTATCACGATACCAGTCAAAAATGAGATTAATATTGTGTCTATCAGTGGTGCAATCATTGCAACGCACCCAACTTTAATTGGATCTTCTTCTTTTACAGCTGAATGTGCTATAGCTGCTGTTCCGGTACCTGCTTCGTTAGCAAACACTGATCTTCTCACTCCGGCTATTAATCCGCTCAATACTCCGCTTCCTATAGCTGATTTATTGAAGATGTCTTGGAATATTATGGATAGAGCATTCAGCAAATTACTTCCGTTTACATAAATTAAATATATACACATACCCACATATAGCACTATCATAATTGGTGCTAAGCTCGTTGAAACGAAAGCAATGCGCTTTATTCCTCCCAATATTACAATAAAGACAAGCAGGGATATAATAATGGATGCGTTGTATTCTAGGAGGTTATTTGATAGTGCTGCTATTTGATTTGCTTGAAATGGTATACCGCCCAAAATCATTGCAATAAGTAGCATAATCGCATAAGTGAAGGCAAGAAATCTACCGGTTTTTGCAAATCCAATCTTTGCAAGCCCGTATTCCATGTAATAAAAAGCACCACCAGTTGTATTTTCAGAGCGATAAGTGAATGCAAGCACCACCTCGGCAAACTTTATCGACATACCAAGTATTCCGGTAATTACCATCCAAAAAACTGCACTTGGACCTCCTATTGTGATAGCTATTGCAACTCCTGATATTGTTCCAAGACCAACTGTTCCTGAAATTACTGTTGCAAACGCTTGAATATGAGTGATTATGCCATTGTTGCTGTTATTACACTTTAGATTGAATAGTGTCTGTATTCCATATTTAAGTAACCTAAAGTTAATGAATTTGAACTGGGCAGTACAAAAGATTCCAGTTGCAATTACCCAAATAATTATAAATGGAATGTTGAATATCTTTATATACAGAAATGAATTTAATAGTTCACTTATCTTCAAAATCATGCAGTTTTCTATTTTTTGTTAGCTAACGAGTTTTATATGTAAAATATATATAAAACCCAATGCTTATTGGAATAGTAAGCGTATACACTATACCTAAAATTGGTAGAGTCATCCAGGGCTTACTGATGAAAAATACAATAAGTACTCCAAAAAATGACACAAATATATAGGATAGGCTTTTGGGAATATAAATATATTTTGCGGAGAAAGTTGGAATGTGACTTATCGAAAAAAATGAAATGGCCAAAAAGTAACAAGCTACGTTTCTTGTGTTAAAAAATCGCTCTATGAGAAGTAAGTATTCACTCTCATGAGATTGAAAGGTAATAATTATTGGTAACAAAGAAAGTAAAGCACACACTGGAGCTGGAACACCAGAAAAGAAAAATTTTTCCCAATGTGATTGTTCTGAGTGTAGCGAAACATTGAATCTTGCAAGTCTTATTGATATGCAGATTACGTATATCATTACTAAAATCCAACCTATGACTTTGATTTCGTTTAGCTTCCAAAAATACAAAAGAAATGCAGGCGCTGCACCAAAATTTAGAAAATCTGCAAAAGAATCAAGCTGGGCTCCAAAATCGCTAGTTGATTTTAGAATTCTAGCTATTCTGCCATCCATTCCATCTATTATTGCTGCAATGATGATAAAAATTACTGAGAATTCCCATTGTTCATTAAATGTAAATTTAAGTGAAGTGAGACCAGAACATAAACCCAATAAAGTTATAAAGTTTGGGAATAATTTAGTAATAGGTAAGAATCTACTGTTACTTCCATCGTTATTCATATAACGTCAAAAGTAAGCTTCTCTTGAACGTTTTCCTTATTTAAGTTTGCTATAATTGTTTCACCACCAATAACAGTTTGCCCTTCTGAAACTCTGACTTCTATATCAGCAGGAACATAAATATTCACTCTACTACCAAATCTTATAATTCCAAACCTTTCACCTGCTTTTACGTTCTGGGATACTCCTAAATTACAAACGATACGACGTGCAATTAATCCAGCTATTTGCTCCACAATAATTTCTTTCCCCTTTTCGTATTCAATCACAATAACCTGCTTTTCATTTTCATTACTAGACCTATTGCTCATTGCGGATACAAACTTGCCTTTTTTATAATTCATTTCCTTTATCGTACCAGATATTGGTATACGGTTCACATGGACGTTCAAAACACTTAAAAATATGCTAACAAGCGTGAACTTCTTCTCTTCTCCATTTTCTGCCGATAAAGGATAATTAACTTCTTCGATTTTTGAAATCACACCATCAGCAGGACTTAATATAAGATCCTTATTGTTTGGCACAGCTCTTGCTGGATCGCGAAAGAAATAAGTACACAATAATGTCGGAAACAAGCACGTAACACCCAACCCCCAAGATATAGAGAATGCTATACACGTTACTATAAAGGCAACGACTATAAATAAATAACCTTCCCTGTTTATATTAGGTAAACTAAAACACATAATCTTATTCACAATAACCTATTGTTAACAATTTATCATTTATAATTTCTCATGAAAAGCTTTTTTTAAGAGAGCTTATACTATAGTATTTTTCAAGTTCAATTTGTAATTTAGGATATTCTAGGTTTCAGCTACTTGGATGATACCTTGTCATTCCAGCACGTAAATCTTACTTAGCTAAAAAAGTACTTCCGCATACTAAAAATTTTAATTATAATGACAATTGAGATATTTCTCGAGCTCAAAATTTATCTTCGCCTGCAGGCTTTTCTATTAAAAATAATCAAATTTCAGTAAAAAATGTAGCGTATCTTCTTCAGCGCGTATATATACATTTAATCTCTGCTAATGTGCGTTGCATTTCTATTGAATCTTTTTCATATAAGATCAATGTTGCAAAAAACCGCAACCGGAAAGGTTACAGTGCCATATCAAGTGAATACTGGGAGGATATTAAGTTGAACATTTGCAAAAAATAGTGTATAATTATTAATATTTTCTAGGCATTTTTGTTATGGGTGCGCCAAGTAAGCGTTTAGAATACAGTTGGTGAAAATCCAACTTAGGCAAAGTCTAGCCAACAGCCTAGAACAGACCATTATGCTGCGTGAGGTAACGAGCGTAGTAAAGCTAATGGAATGGACAATATAGGGTGCAATGAAAATGAAGGTATTGAGTCCCGAAATAAAAAATAAAGTGATGGAGGTCGACATTTTCCATAAAATGGAAGGCAGCATGGAGGGTAACAATAAGGCAAGTTATCACTCACTCTATCGGGATCGGAGGCCGTGTCATGTATTGAAATGGATTCTAAATGAACTTGGGAGATCCTTTGTATTCCTACTAAGGTACGCTGGAACAGTCAACAAAGGCGAGGACTAACGGAAGATGCAAAGGAAGTCGGACTGATTGATAGTACTCAGAGTGTGGGAAAGCCACATACAAGGGGAAGCGGTCAGCAATATAGCAACTGGAATAGGGATTGCAATACTGATACAACAGAGATTGGAGGAATATGCAAGAAAAACTAAACCAGATAGCGGTAAGAGCGAAGCAAGATAAGCGGGTAAAATTTACATCGCTAATACACCTTATCAATGAGGAGAATCTTGCAGAGTGTTATAAGGAACTAAAACGTAACAAAGCGTGCGGTGTAGACCAAGTGACAATGGAGGCGTATGGAGAAAACCTAGAAGAGAAACTTAAAACGCTAGTGGATAGTATGAAGAGAAAGCAATACCGACCGCAACCAGTGAAAAGGGTATACATACCCAAAACTGGAAGCAAGGAAAAGCGCGGCCTCGGAATACCATCAACGGAAGATAAGTTGGATGCTAAAGAAGATATTGGAAAATATTTATGAGGCAAACTTTCTGGACAATTCGTATGCTGGTAGAAGCTGTCATCAAGCGGTCAAAGCACTAGATAAAGCAGTGATGCACAAACCAATTAACTACATTGTAGAAGTGGATATCAAGAAGTTCTATGATAATATCCAACATAAATGGCTGATGAGATGCTTAAGGGAACGAATATCTGACCCAAATTTATTGTGGTTAGTGAAGCAATTTCTTAAGGCTGGAGTCATCGAAGCTGGACATTATGAAGCAACCACACAAGGAGCACCTCAGGGAGAGCCCTGTATTGGCTAATATATATTTACACTATGTACTAGATCTATGGTTTGAAAAGAAAGTAAAACCAGAATCTAGGGGATATATGGAGCTAGTTAGGTACGCAGATGACCTTCTGGTGTGCTGTGAAAGTGAGGAAGATGCCAAAGAATTTCTAGAATCACTAAGACAAAGGTTAAATAAATTTGGTTTGGAAATATCTGAAAATAAGACAAGGATAGTAAAGTTTGGTAAGAGAGAATGGTACCAAGCAGAAAGAGAGAAACGAAAGACGGATAGTTTCAATTTTCTTGGGTTTACACAATATTGTGGAAAAAGTCGTAATGGTAGGCTTATGATGAAGCAGAAAACTTCAAAAATAAGCCTAGCCAGAAAGATTAAAGAAATCAAAGAATGGTTGAAAACGGTTCGTAATTACATGTGTCTCAAAGACTGGTGGCAAATACTCAAAGCTAAACTAAGAGGACACTATAACTACTTCGGGATTAGCGGAAATTATCAATGGATAAATAAGTTTTATTGGTTAATAACAAAGCTAGCGTTTAAGTGGATAAACCGACGTAGTCAGAAAAAGAGCATGAATTGGAAACAATTTATGTATTACAAACAAATCAATCCACTACCAAAGCCAAAAATATGTTTTTCTTTATGTACATAGGAGGTATATCGTGAACGCTATTATTGTGGAGCCGTGTGCGGGAAAGCCGCAAGCACGGTTCTTTAGGGGAAGTTATGGAAGTAAGACTCAAGCGAGAGAATTAGGACTATGACTTCTACCAAACCTTTATCTAAGTTTCTTGATCCAAAAAACGATGTAGCCTTTCGCCGTATCTTTGGTACAGAAAAAAATAAAGACATTCTCATTCACTTTCTCAATGATATCTTGGGACTAACTGGCAAAGATGAAATAAAAGAAATAGAATTCCTCAGCACTATTCAAGATGCTGAATTTGCCTCTAAAAAACAAAGTATCGTTGATGTACTCTGCAGGGATGAAAATGGGGTGCAAGTAATAGTTGAAATGCAAGTTGCAAAAACTAAAGGCTTTGAAAAACGCGCTCAATACTATGCTGCTAAAGCTTATTCAAGACAGGCTAATAAAGGTGATCAATACGAAGACCTTAAAGAAATTATCTTTATTGCTATAGCAGATTGTATCTTATTTCCAAATAAGCCTGAGTATAAATCAAAGCATACTATCCGAGATGAAGAAACTAATGAACATGATTTAAAAGACTTTTACTTCACATTTATTGAATTGCCAAAATTTCCAAAAACGAAGGAAGATCAATTAGAAAGTATAGTAGAAAGGTGGTGTTTCTTTTTTAGTGCGACCTGGAAGGTCATGGTTTTGTGGTGGTTAAATTCCATCTTCCCAGACATCAGGGATAATGTATATCTCACATTTCAAAGAGTGGCAACCTCTGGAATGCAAGCATGAGATAAAAGCAGGTAACACTAAATCTCGTGGTGAATCCCTGCAAACAGAGTTAGATATGATTACGAGAGGAACCTATGTTTGAATTGTCGTCAAAGCATAATATGCGAAAAGAGATTGAATTACACATAGACCAAAATGGTACGAAGCAAAAAGGGAACTAAAGATTGAAGACTTTAGTTATTGATGTTCCAAGCTTCCGGCAAATAGTAGGAATCTAAGTTTAACGTGAAACGAAGCCATGGAACAGAGTAACCACATAGAAGCTCTTATATTCATTAAAATATAAGTAAGTAGCCAACCACAAGCTGCTATGTGGAAGGATTGTTTAAGAAGCTAATGCCCAAAGTAATATCTGGGATATGCAGACGTAAACACTTTAATTTGGAAGGTAAAGTGGTGAATAGTAGATGTATTAAACAGGACTTGATATGACACTTTAAAAAAGTAAGTTAAGAATAATAAAAATAAGGAGTGTTAGAAATGAGTACAATACAAACAAAAATACTAAAACCAAAACTAGGATTACTAGAGCTAGCAAAACAATTAGGAAATGTGTCTCAAGCGTGCAAAGTGATGGGATACTCAAGAGATACATTTTATCGATTCAAGGAGTTATATGAAAATGGGGGAGAAGAAGCATTACATGAAATAAGTAAGAAAAAACCGCTATTAGCAAACAGAGTTTCGGAAGATATAGAAAGAGCAATAATTGGCATAGCTAGGGAATGTTCAAAAAAGTGTGTCAAAGCGCATTTTTAGTTCAACTCAATTTTCAATCTATCTGGAAAGAAAATATCAAGTTGAGACATAGTTAAAGCCCAATTAGGCAGAGCCATAGTCCATTTTTGCTCTACCTTCTTTATAGCACAATATACCTGTTTATACAAGGCATTTGTGCTGGTAAATGAGCCCTTGGTTTTAGTGAATTTTCTGATCTGTCTGTGCAGCCCCTCAATTGGATTTGTGGTGTAAATTAGCCTTCTAACTGGGCTAGAATACTTGAAATAACCAGATAAATTTTCCCAATTGTTCTGCCACGATTTTATAACTAAAGGATACTTTTCTCCCCATTTTTCTTCCAGCTCAAGTAAGTAATTTTCAGCAATTTCTTTACTTGTAGCACGATATATTGGGAATGTTCAAAAAAGTGTGTCAAACCGAAAAAAAAGTAATAAATTGATATAAAAAAATGGAGGTGTGACAATGAGTCAGAAAGTAGTAAACAGAACTAACGGATTGGTAGATTATAAAGAGTTGGAAACAAATATCCTGTCGTCTATACGAGAAGGAAGACCGTTGACAGGAAGGGAGGGAGCATTAACACCATTTATAAAAAAGCTGCTGGAAGCAAGTTTGGAAGGTGAAATAGAAAACCACTTATTAGCTGAAAGTGAAGAGAATAATCGAAGAAATGGCAGAAATGGAAAGACTTTACGGACAAGTGCCGGTTCATTTGAACTTTTGACGCCAAGGGATAGAGAAGGAAGTTTTGAGCCGCAAATAGTCAAAAAAAGGCAAACAAGCTTACATCCAGAGCTTGAAACGAAGATTTTGAGCACATTTGCCAGTGGTATGAGCTATAGAGATATAGCGTCACACGTTGAGGAAATTTATGATCACAAAATATCGGCGGCAGAGATATCAAGTATTACCGACAAATTACTGCCTATAATCAATGAATGGCGTAGTCGTCCACTGCAATCAGTATACCCGATAGTATTTATGGATGGGATGTTCTTTAAACGTGAATTCTGGATTAAAGGAGAATAGAAAAGGCAAGAAAACAGGGTAAACTCAGCAGTTATAAAAAAATAGATGAGGTTACCCATGGAAGATATAACAAAACTGTTTTGTTTGGTCGATGATTTTTGCAGAGATATAGAGAAAAATTTTGCAGATAAACTACTGCCAAATGGTAAAAAACCCACAAGAACAACGGAAATTGAGCACTCCGAAATCATGACAATAATCCTGCTATATCAACAATCTCCGTGTAAAAATTTCAAAACTTTCTATCTACATTACCTAACGTTGCTCTACAAATCAGAGTTTCCAAAGTTACCTTCATATACCAGGTTTGTTGCTCTAAAGCCTAGGGTTTTGTGGCATTTAGCAATGTTGTTGCATTGGCTTTGTGGACAGTCAGAAAACACTGGAATTTCATATATAGACACAACTCCCATTGCAGTTTGTCATGCAAAAAGAATATCCAAAAACAAAGTTTTTGCTGGAATTGCAAAATTAAGCAAGAGCACTTACGGCTGGTTTTTTGGTTTCAAATTACATATGGTAATCAATGAAAATGGTGAAATTTATGCACTTACGCTCACAAAAGGCAATGTTGATGATAGGATACCTGTGCCAAATCTGACGGAAAAATTAATCGGCCTTTTGTTTGGTGACAAAGGTTATATTGCAAAAGAGCTTTTTCAGAAGCTGTTTGACCGAGGTTTGAAACTTGTTACCAACGTGAAAAAAGGTATGAAAAATACATTGATTTCGCTAAATGAGAAGATTTTACTGAGAAAAAGGTCTATCATTGAGACTGTTTTTGGTTACCTAAAAAATAGACTAGAAATTGAACACACTCGCCATAGATCCCCTGTTAATTTTTTGGTTCATATCTTTTCTACTCTCATTTCCTATTCCATCAAATCCAAAAAGCCTTCTATTTCCTATTCTTTCTTCCTTCCTTAATCCAGAATTCGCGTTTTAAGGTCAAAGAGGATGGACATTGCGTAAGTAAATGTATGTACAATATATTGGGCATAGACCAAAATGGCAGAAAAGAAGTCCTGGGCTTTTATTTGGCTGAAAGTGAAGGAGCTAACTTTTGGTTGGGAGTGCTAAATGACCTCAAAGAAAGAGGAGTAGAAGATATTCTGATTGCATGTGTAGATGGGCTAAAAAGCTTTCCTGCAGCTATAAATAGTGCGTTTCCTAAAGCAGAAGTACAGCTATGTATAGTGCATCAGATAAGAAATTCACTAAAATATGTATCCAGCAAAGATGTGAAAGTTTTCATGAATGATTTGAAAAAAATATATCGTGCTACAAGTAAAGAAATTGCTGAAAATTACTTACTTGAGCTGGAAGAAAAATGGGGAGAAAAGTATCCTTTAGTTATAAAATCGTGGCAGAACAATTGGGAAAATTTATCTGGTTATTTCAAGTATTCTAGCCCAGTTAGAAGGCTAATTTACACCACAAATCCAATTGAGGGGCTGCACAGACAGATCAGAAAATTCACTAAAACCAAGGGCTCATTTACCAGCACAAATGCCTTGTATAAACAGGTATATTGTGCTATAAAGAAGGTAGAGCAAAAATGGACTATGGCTCTGCCTAATTGGGCTTTAACTATGTCTCAACTTGATATTTTCTTTCCAGATAGATTGAAAATTGAGTTGAACTAAAAATGCGGTTTGACACACTTTTTTGAACATTCCCCCTGCTATGGCAAAACACCTATGCAAACGTTTTTTGACAGTAAACATATTGCTTTTCAGAAAAATATTAGTAGCATTAAACAACAGCCTGATATTAGTTTTGACTACGTCAATTCTTCTGTCAGTTAATTCTTCTCTGTCAGATTAAATCTTGTCTTTTACACTAGCTAATAATGTTGATGTGTAAATTAATCGTTAATGTTGTACACGTTCTTTTCTTTTTCTACTCTCTCTTGCTCTTCAATACAATATATAGCAAGCGGATTAGCTTTAAGTCTTTCGACTCCTATTTCTTCTCCTGTTCCATTGCAGTAACCATAAGTGCCTAATTTTATTTTTTCTAACGCCTCCTTAATTTTTTCTTTTCTATCTTTTCGACGCTTGATTAATTCCTCGTTTCCACTATCTCCATCAGAATAGTATGTATCAATACTATTCTCTTCTAGTTCTTGTTTCTCCAGCTCAACAAGTATTGACTGTAACTTTAAGCTGAAGTATTCCAGTTGTTTTACGCTCATATATTCTTCATCTTCTGAAGGAGTGTAATCTTCTGGTGACTTTATTTTTGGTAACTTTTCCATAATTGCATTATCAAAAAAATAATAAAACCTATATAATTTATGAACAAAAAATTATACTACCTCAAAGTAAACACTATAATTTATAATAAACATTTAAAAGCCTAGTATGATCGACTCAGTAAAAAAATTAGCAATAGATAATAAGAACTTTACCTATATAGTATGTATTTTTATCATAATGTTAAGTTTATCTTCATTTACACTTGAAAACAACAATAAACAAGAAGTTATGTTAATATTAACATGGATATGTGCTACATTTGTTTTGCAGATTTCTACAAATAATTTGTTTACATCTGATTATCATGATGGAATATTAGAGCAAATCTTTGTACAGCCACTCTCTTCTAGGCTTATAGTTGCTTATAAAATTTTCGCTCACTGGTTATTATTTGGGTTACCGATTTCAGTAATTTCTTCCATATTCAGCTTTGCAATTCTAGGCAATAGTATTGAACACTCAATAGCAGTTGGAGTGTCTTTATTATTTAATACGCTGATAATCATTAATATTTCAGCTACTGGAAATGCATTGATGATTGGTCAAAACAACTTAGCATCAGGAGTATCGCAAATTCTTGTTTTGCCAATGATAATGCCAACCTTTGTGTATTTTAAAATGCTAACTCAATTTGAAAATTTGTCCTTGAATATTTATACACTACTAATCACCATCTTAATTTTTGTCATTTTGATTGTTAACAGTACCATAACTACTCACATGGCATTAAAATTTGCTGTGGAGCAGGATTGAAAAATCTTACTGTTATTCAGTAGACTTCTTGCATAACCTAGAAAAAAGGCAAATAGTTATTATAGATTTAGGTTTATCGACAATTTGAAAAACCTTCATTCCAGCATCCTTCCCTGTCATCCAAGTAGCCCTTCGTTGTCATCCCAGTGTCAAAAACTGGGATAACAGCTAACCTGACAACCGTCATCCCGCTACTTGTTAGCGGCTAAGAGATACCGTGACGGTATGACGGTTCGCGGTGGCATGACGATAAGCCTCATCATCCCGCTACGTGTTAGCGCCGCGGCGGTATGACGATTCGCAGCGGCATGACGAGAAAGGGGCTACTTGGATGATACCTTTTTTCTACTTAGTTTGGGTTATGCAAGAAGTCTATTCCTTCATAAGGAGAAGTAGTTAAAGGAATTTACTCTATTTCTCCCTCTTTTTTTATTATTTTTAATCTATAGTTAACGTAAAAGAGATATGCAAAAACTCTATTGATCCATAGTCTGCAAATTATTAATAACACTTACTTTAAAGAACCTCACTTTACGCTGATCTTTGAGCGCTCTTCTGTGGTATTTTGTAAGAGTATAACTTGTGAAATCGTCTTCCCTATAGATTAAAGAGTTACACTGCTTTATATGTGATGCTATCCACTCTGCATAGTCCTGATGATCGGTTGCAATGAATATTTCCCCTGTTATAAGTATTTTTTTTGCTAATAAATTTAAAAATTCCGTATTAATTAATCGTCTTTTATTGTGACTTCTTTTTGGCCATGGATCTGGAAAGAGAATAAAGAATCTTTCAACACTGTTATCAGGAAAATTTGCAATCAATTCTCTTGCATCTTCTGTCCACATTAAAATATTTTTTATGTTTTGTATTTCTATGTTTGTTAGCAAGCAAGAAACCCCCTTTAAGTAGGGCTCACATCCTATAAATAATAGATCAGGTTCATTGAGCACCTGGTAAAGCATATTTTCACCGTTGCCAAAGCCTATTTCTACCCATATTCTTTTGTGCGAGTTTATGATCTCTTCTATAGATTTCTTACTATTTTGGATAGAATATTTTTCCAATGTTTCATCAACATCCGGTTTTAATCTGGACCTTCTGGAAAACGACCTAATCCACTTACTATCCTTAAATAGCATATTCTTGATACATATACAATTTTCTCACTATATTTTATATAGCTCAAATAATTCTCGAAATGAATTAACGAAAAATTACTTGTCAATAATTATTAATATTATATAATATATGAGTTCTAATAAAGTTTAAATTAAAGGTCACATTGCATGAATAATAATGATCCAGCCATAAATCTACCGATTACTATCAGAAAGCTATCATCAAACAAGTTTATAGAAGAGATATTTCAAGGTCAATTTGAGGATCAGGATAATGTCCTATTTGAGGATTCTTTTATTAATAAAATTAAAGAAGGAGATGTGGTAGAAGGTGTAATTACAAGAATAAACCCTAACGACGTTGTGGTTGATATTGGTTTAAAGTCTGATGGGAGAATTCTGATCAAGGAGCTCGGGTGTAATGATGAGGTTGTTATTGGTTCTAAAATTAAAGTTTATGTGGAAAGAATTGAAGATTATCATGGTAATGTTGTTCTTAGCCGTGAAAAAGCAATTAGGGACGAAAAATGGAATAAGTTGGAAGAATATACAGTTACAAAGGCTGAAGTAAGTGGAGTTATTAAACGCTCAATTAAATGTGGCTTTATTGTTGATCTTGGTGACGGAATAAGCGCTTTTTTACCGCTGAGTCATGTGGATTTGAAGCAAGTAAAAGATGCGAAGCACCTTATTGAAACTGAACAAAAGTTCATCGTGCTTAAAATGGATAAGAAGCAGGGCAATATTGTAGTATCAAGAAAGCTGGTGTTAGAAAAATTGCACGCTGGTGAAAAAATTAAATTTTTAGAATCTTTAAATGAAGGCGATATAATAGAAGGGAAAATAAAAAGTATCACTCATTACGGTGTATTTGTCGGTATTCATGAATCAGATGTAGTGGGAGTCATAGATGGATTGTTACATATTACAGATATCTCTTGGAGTAGGGTAAGTCATCCGTCTGCAGTTTTTATTTGTGGTCAGACTATAAAAGTTAAAATTATAAAAATAGACAAGGAAAATGCTAAAATTTCCTTGGGTGTGAAGCAGCTAGAAGATAGCCCTTGGCAAGATGCAGAGTCAAAATATCCAGTTGATAGTGTGCATAAGGGTTATGTAACAAGCATAGAAGATTATGGATTATTTGTTGAGCTTAGACCTGGAATTGAAGGTTTAGTGCACTCGTCAGAAATCACTTGGGTTAAGAGTAATTTACCAGTTAGTAGTCTCGTAACAAGGGGACAAGAAGTATATGTAAAAATTCTCAGTATTGACATTGCTAAGAGTAGGATGAGTTTAAGCATGAAAAGGTGTGTAGACAACCCTTGGCAAGTATTTATCAATAAATATCCTCCTGGTTCTATTGTTTCTGGTGAAGTGAAGAATAATACCGGCTCATATGTATCTGTTGCTTTCGGTGATTCTGAAATAGATGAGAACGTAGAAGGGACAATATATGTGAAAGATTTTAGTTGGTCTAAAAATGGTTCAGATGAGATAAAGAAGTATAATGTAGGTGATAAAATAGAAGCAAAAGTAATAAGGGCTAACGTGAATCGGGCAAGAATTTATCTTGGAATAAAACAAATAGAGTATGATCCTCTTGAAGAACTGATAAAGAAAGTTAAGGTAGGTGATAAAATACAGGTTATTGTAGGTAAGAGAGAAGATAATGGACTAGTCGTTGAAGTTGAGAACGATGTAACCCTTCTAATAGATCAAGAGCATTTACCAGAGAATAAAAAATTCTCTATATCAGAAAAAATAGAAGTTGAAGTATTGGGTGTTGAAGAATATAACATAGCATTATCTGCTAAGTGATAAGGTTTACTTATTTTGGCTTCATATAAATGGCAACAAAGTCTGATATAATAGCGAGGGTAGCAAAAAGACATCCTTTTTTAGATAAGATTGTTATAGCAGCTATAGTTAATAGATTTTTTGGGATACTTTCAAGCACATTGAAACATCATAATAGAGTTGAAATTAGGGGGTTTGGTTCTTTTTCAGTTAGAAGTTATAACTTGAAAGAAACAAGCCATTTAATGTTACAGAAGTTTACAAAGAATCAATACTTTAAAACATATTTTCGTAGCAGTAAAAAATTATCTGATTTGATAAATGAATAAAAATTTATACCATAAATAAGATGAAAGTAGGGGTTTGAGTTTATACTGTACGATAGAAATTTTTAGCACCATATGCAAGTAGTAGAAATAGTTATACGTAATAACACATATAAAATATCTTGCGAAAGTGGGAAGGGGAATCATTTATTACGCCTTGCTAATAGTTTTGACAAGTTAGTTAGTTCTGTATCTCAAAAAACTGGAGGTAAGGGTTCGGATGCATTAAATTTCTTACTTGCAGCACTAATTCTTGAGGATAAAATTTTAGAATTAACAAAGCGATTAGATGAAGTAAATCAAGAGCACGCAAAGTATAGAAACGAGAAAAGAATAGAATATACTGAGGTACTAGATAAGGTAAATAAGATTATCACTAATCTTGAGTGCATAAAGGATTAGCTTCAATAAAGCAAGCAATTAAATTGACTATCTGACTATTCAAGTCAGGAGGGAGGTTTGTCTTACGAGTTATGTAATAATATAATTCGTAATCATCAAGATCAACTATTTTTTCGTATTCGATTAGTTCGCTTAAGGAAAATTTATCAAGATATTTCAATGCGAAATGCCCTAAAAGTATATCGGTTTCTTTGCAACCCCTATGCCAGCTTCTATATATTAATTTTCTTCTGAGTAGTGAGGTATCTGTCATTACAATTAAACTTTTTTTAATTTAAAAGTTAAACTAAATACTTGTCAAGCGAGGCGCATTTTAATATACTTAACATTTTGTTAAGATCTAAATATACAGGTGGAATTAATTTCTAATCTTATCCATCAATTTAGCGATGGAATATATTATTTTTTATCATTTTCTTTAATAATTTCTGTCATAGTATTCGTGCATGAATATGGGCATTATGTTGTTGCCAAAGCATGCAAAGTTAAAGTTGAATCTTTTGCCATAGGTTTTGGTCCTGAAATTTTTGGTTTTAACGATAAGTCTGGAACTAGATGGAAATTAAGCGTTGTTCCATTGGGTGGTTATGTTAAAATGCTAGGGGACAACAATGCAGCAAGTGTCCCAGCTGATCAACAAAATTTAACCGAAGAAGAAAAGTTGTATTCATTTCATACAAAACCGCGGCATAAAAAAGCAGCAGTAGTTTTTGCAGGGCCTTTTGCAAACATGGTATTTGCTGTTATAGCTTTTACAATATTTTTTAGCATAGCAGGTTATTATCGCACTCCACCGGTGATTGAAAATGTAATCGAAGGTAGTGCAGCTAAGCAAGCTGGTTTGTTGCCAGGTGACACTATTACACAAATCAATGAGCATAAAATAAAATACTTTGAAGATATTTCGCGTGTGATAATGTCGAATCCTAAAACAAGAATGGAGATTGAGTATAGCAGAAATAATGAGAAGCACAGGACCAGTTTAACTCCATTAATAATCAAGGACAAAGACGTTTTTGGCAACACAATAGAAAGAGAAACTATAGGGATTATTTCAGTCAATACATTAAAGCAGTCGTCTTTTCTTGGGTCTGTGAGCTTATCAGTAAGTGAAACTTACCACACTATGTGCTTAACGATCAAAGCTCTCTTTCACATTATTGTTGGTAAAAGGAGTATCAATGAAATAGGTGGGCCAATAAAAATCGCAAAGTATTCAGGTCAATCAGCTAAAAAGGGGTTCGTTATGGTTGTGTATTTCATGGCAATTATTTCAGCTAATTTAGCTGCAATTAACTTGCTACCAATTCCGCTACTAGATGGTGGGCATTTATTTCACTATATTATAGAAGCAGTTATACGTCGAGATTTAAGTTTGAAATATCAAAAATATGCAGCTACTTTTGGTGCTTCCATATTGTTCTTGTTGATGGCAGTTGCAATCTCAAATGATATTAGGCATCTTTTTTAAGATACATATGAAAAAGCTATTCCACATACTAATAATAATTTTTATCTCTTTTCCTGCTCTACTTGTTGCTTTAGAAAATAAGGAAAAAACGCAGATAAAAGATATCAAATATATTGGTAATGAGCGTGTAAGCAATCAAACAATAGGTTTTTATATAAAATTGGAACCTGGTAATTATGTAAACGACGATGATATAGATTTGATTATAAAAGGTTTATATAAAACAAAGCTATTTGCTAGTGTTAATGCTTACATAGATGATAAAAAAAATTTGGTAATAAAAATTCAAGAAAATCCACTAATTAACAAGATAATATTAAAGGGTAATAAGTTATTTAATAGCAAAGAGTTACTAAATAATGTGATTCAGTCAAAATCGCTAACTATTTTCACTGAAACAAAATTGCAAAACGATTTAATGAATTTAATCACTACTTATAGAAATAACGGTAAGGTTGGCGTTAAAATTGAATATGAGTTGGAGAAGCTCGATAGTAATAGGGTCAATCTAATTTTCAAAATAAAAGAAGGCAAAACCTCTAAAATTAAGGATATAAGATTTATAGGCAATAAAAACTTTTCTGAAAATGAGCTAGAGCAAGTTATCAAAAGACATAGTAATGACATATTTAGTAAGTTATTTAGAGCCATGTTTAAGGGCGGAACTCGTTATTCACCACAATATTTATTGATTAAGACAGAATTGCTCGATCATTTTTATTCGTCTAAGGGATATATTCAAAATAATATTCAACCAATTGTTGAGGTTGATAATAACAATCAAACAGAGTTAACTTTTTTGATTGACGAAGGACAGCAGTATTTGTTTGGAAATAATGAGGTTAATATTGAAACTGAAATTCAGGATTTGAGCCTAAAAGAAGAAATATTGGATTTTATAACAGAGGAAAACGATAAGATATTTAATAGAGTTAAAATTAATAATACAGTAGAAAAAATAAACAAATATTTAAATGAAAAAGGATATATATTTGCAAAAGTTAATCCAGAGTATGCACAACGTGACAACGTTGTAGATGTAACCTACAGAGTGCTGCCGGGTAAAAAGATTTATATAAATCAAATTACAATTGATGGTAACGATCGCACTTTAGATAAAGTGATCAGAAGTAAGCTAAGTGTAGCAGAAGGTGATGCGTACAATATATCTGAGATTCAAAAGTCACGTAAAAAACTAATGAATAGTGATTTTTTTGAAACAGTGAAAGTAAATAGTTACGAAGTTAATGACAATGCAGTAAATCTTGACTTAAATGTTAAAGAAAAAAACACTACTTCGTTGTATTTGGGAGGCGGTGTGTCTCTTCCTGGTGGAGCATTGATTAAAATTGACCTCAAAGACCGTAATTTGTTTGGTACTGGAAAAGAGCTCTCTTTTGCTCTTGAAAAAAGTCAATACGTATTTTCTACTGATTTAGAGTTTGTTGAAAATAATTTTAACGATTCTGATACGTCACTAGGCATGGGTGCATTTTATGAAAAACAAGATAAACCAAACACTACTTTTGATAGTTGCGATATGGGATTTTTTACAAAGTTATCATATAAAGTCACAGAGAACTTAACTAATTCCCTTCGCTATTCTTATAAGTATAATCATATACGCATGGATAATAAGGGTGGACAAGACACCGATATCTCTGAAATAATACTGGACCGAAAAGGTGAACATCAGATTTCATCAGTGGGATACACGTTGGCATATAATAAACTGGATAATCTATATGCCCCAAAAGAAGGGTATTTACTGCGCTTAAGTCAGGATATTTCAGGATTGGGAGGAAACGTGAATTTCCTGAAATCTGAATTCTTATCTTTTTATACGCACCCTATATTAAGCAAAATTGACGATGATATAACGCTACGCTTTAAGATGGCAGCAGGTCATATTTTTTCTTATACCGATGAAGATCTAAACATTGGCCAGCACTTTTTTAAAGGGGGTAATGAGATTAGAGGGTTTGACCTTTCCGGTATTGGACCAAGAGCAGAAGACAAAAATAAAAGCTCACTAGGAGGCAAAACTTATTTTAATTTAACACAGCAAGTAGATTTCCCACTACCAAAACTATATGACTATGCTGGTATCAAAGGCTCATTATTTGTTGACTATGCGACACTTTTCGGCTTAGATGATAAAAATGGGAAATATAAAGATCCATATAATGATAGTAAGCTTATAAGAGTGTCACCAGGTTTTGGCTTTTCAATGCTTTCTCCTTTTGGTAGACTTAGATTGGATTTCGGGTTTCCTTTAGTAAAGGAATCTTATGATATAATACCATCACCAAATGTTAAATTTTCTATTGCAGCGGGGATTTGAATGAAATATATACAGTTATTTATATCAGTTATTGCCTTAATTATTTCCTTATTTGTGGGGTATAAGTTTGTAGGATATCAACCTCAGAACACAAAGGCTGCAATTATCGATAGTGACAAAGTCATCAATGAATCTCTTGCTCTGCAAAATATACAACAACAAATAAAGGAGCAGAATTCTAGATTACAACAAGAATTTGAAAGTGAGTTAGAAAAACTTAAGCCATCAAAAGAAGAATTTGAACTTTTGTCAGAAGAAGCAAAAAAAGAAAAGACAGAACAGTTTAATAAGCACACTGTAAATACTAGAGATAATTACGCTAAAAAAATGTTACATTTAGAAGAAAGCTATAGAGACGCAGTAGAGAGTGTTTTTAACAAGATAAAAGAAGTCGCTAAAAAAACGGCAGAAAAAAACAACATAGATTTGGTACTATTTATTTCAAAAAAGAACCAAGTTTTATACTCCATGGATGAAGTTGATTTATCAGATGTGGTATTAAACAATATAAACAAGGAAATACCTGAATTTGCTTTAAAAGGCATTGAGTAGGCTCATGCAATTTAATATCAGTGATATTATAAAAATATTACCCCATTCTTATCCGTTTCTCTTAGTAGATAGGGTTATAGAGTGTGATCCTGGTAAAAGTATAAAAGCAATCAAAAATGTGACTTTCAATGAGCCATTTTTTATTGGCCATTTCCCTGGTCATCCAATAATGCCAGGAGTCTTGATAATTGAATCTCTAGCTCAGGCATCTGCTATATGTGTTCTAGGTAAAGAAACAATAGAAAATAAAGTTGTTTACTTGAGATCCATTGAAAATGCAAAATTCAGAAAGCCAGTTACTCCAGGGGACACATTGATTCTTCAAGCTAACATTCAAAGTGTGTGTTTAGGTGTACACAAATTTAGGTGTATTGCATCTGTTAGCGAAGAAAAAGTTGCAGAAGCAACAATCTCAGCAGTATTGCAAAATAAATAAAATCTTCATCTGTAAGAAACAGCATGTACACTGTATAGTATAGCAATGAAGCTGAATTTCAACATCTCATTTTCTAATCTATATACTCGCAATGGATTAATAAAATTAGATGAGACATTTTTGAATTATATTAAATCATGTGATGAGAGCTTGTTTTGTTCATTAATTGAAGCAAGAGAAAAAGCAGCTTCTTCTTCGGTGTCATCCCAGTGTCACCCCCTGTCATCCCAGTGCTTGACACTGGGATCTAGAAAACAAGAAGGACGGTCAGCTACTTGGATGACAGATAGTCAGTTAATAATAGACCTCTCATATTTACTTGATGGATTTATTGCAAAACTTTTCAATATTGAAAAAGAAATAGAGGAGCTAAAGAAAAAGCACAACGACTTTGCTGTAATATATAAGTGCAAAAGATTATTTGTCCAACGCTATGCATTGAAGAAATACACTAATGTGGCGAATATAGATATTACTAACAAACTAAGTCATTTTCTCACTTTGCCAACAACAGAAAAAAATTTTGCCGAGCAGGTGATGCATTGGTTTGAAGATAAAGAAAATCACAAAGAAGAAATAGAACTTGCAGCACAATATGCAGTGTGGAGAGTAAAAAATAAACAGAGTATATTATTCAGTATTCATAAAAAAATCGACCACGAAAACCTCATACCATTTTCTAAAAAAGAAGTAGACAAAGTTGAAGTGCTGTATTCAAATGAAGTAAAAAGACGATATGGTTTTGATCTAACAAGCAAAAAGGTGAGTTTGAATAAAGCACTAGATAATGCTCACTACTGCATATTTTGTCATAAGCAAAGTAAGGATAGCTGCTCAAAGGGGCTAATTAATGATGACAATACTTTCAAAAAGTCTCCACTTAGAGTTGAACTGCACGGCTGCCCACTAGAGCAGAAAATATCAGAAATGAATCTGGTGAAAAGCGAAGGGTACAGCATAGCAAGTCTTGCAATTGTGATGATAGATAACCCGTTATGTGCAGCTACTGGACACAGAATATGCAATGACTGCATGAATTCGTGCATATATCAAAAACAAGAACCCGTAAATGTGCCAGCAATTGAAACAAGGATTCTGGATGATGTGCTCAGTTTACCGTACGGATTTGAAATATATTCTCTGCTCAGCCGTTGGAATCCTTTAAATTTTCAGCGTTCATTGCCAAGAGAAAACACCGGAAAAAACATTCTAATTGTAGGCCTTGGTCCTGCTGGTTTTAATTTAGCTCATCATTTGTTGAACGATGGGCATAACGTTATTGCCATTGATGGACTAAAGATTGAACCTTTGATCGATAATTTCCAGCTAATTAAAGATTTCAAACACGAAAAATTGAGTGAACGCGTGGCAGGAGGGTTTGGTGGGGTGGCAGAATATGGTATTACTTCTCGGTGGGATAAGAATTACTTAAAGATTATTAGATTACTGCTGGAAAGACGTGAGCATTTCGCACTTTATGGAGGCATTCGTTTTGGTGGCACGATTAATGTTGATGACGCGTTCAACTCGGGTTTTGATCACATCGCCCTAGCACTTGGCTCTGGTAAGCCACGAATGATCAAAATAAAAAACATACTAGCTCGAGGAGTGCGTATGGCATCTGACTTTCTTATGTCGTTACAACTGACTGGCGCTCTTAAATTTGATTCTATAGCAAATCTGCAAGTTCGTATGCCGATAGTTGTCATAGGGGCTGGGCTTACTGCGATTGACACTGCCACTGAAGCTTTAGCGTATTATCCAATTCAAGTAGAAAAATTTCTTCTTCGTTATGAGATATTAGTTGATAAGTATGGAAAGGACTATGTTGAAAAAGATTGGACAGAAGAAGAGCGCGAAATTGCGAATGAGTTTATATCGCACGCACAATTGATCCGAGAAAAGCAAAAGTTAGCAAAAAAAGAGAATAGAGAAATAAAAATATTAGAGTTGATGCAGAGTCTTGGGGGAGTGAAAGTTGTATATAGAAAAGAGCTAAAAGATTCACCAAGTTATCGATTAAATAGCGAAGAGGTGCAAAATGCATTATCAGAAGGGATTTACTTTATTGAAAACTTCGAGCCAGTTGAAGTTGTGACGGATAAATATAACCATGCTGAATTAATAAAACTAATAGACACAAAATCCGGCGAAATCAAACGTATAAAAGCACGTTCTATTTTTATAGCAGCAGGTACTGAGCCAAATACGGTTATTGCAACAGAAGATGAAAAGCATTTTAAATTAAGTAATGGGTATTTTGCTCAATTGAATTCATTGGGAAAAGAAATAGATCCAATATTTTCTCCAAAAATGCAAAATAAAGATAGAATATTAGTGTATAAGCAAGGCAATAAAACAATCAGCTTTTTTGGTGATCTTCACCCTTCGTATAGCGGTAGCGTCGTGAAAGCTATGGCAAGTACTAAGAACGGCTACCCTATTATTTCCCAGCTTTTGAATAGAGTTAATAGCTTCGTTTCTGTCATTCCAGTGTGTGATGTTGTGGGCCAGAAAAAAAATGCGTGGTCAAGTGTTGAAGACCTGGCTAATAAAGAATTCTTCAATAGAATCAAAGAGCAATTCACTGCAAAAGTCATAAAAGTTCAATATTTAACAGATAAAGTGATAGAAATAGTGATTAAAGCACCACTTGCCGCAAAAAATTTTAAGCCTGGGCAATTCTTTAGATTGCAAAATTTTGAAACCAATAGCAGAAAAGCCAATAATACAAACCTTGCTATGGAAGGTATAGCCGTAACCGGCACTGAAGTAGACAAAAAAAAAGGAATTATTTCCACTGTTGTGCTTGAAACTGGCGGCTCCACTAATTTATGCAGACACTTAAGAGAAGGTGAGCAAATAATTCTTATGGGTCCAACTGGCAGTCCTACTGAGGTTTACTAAGTCTGGATATTAAAATGATGCCAAATTTTATTTCAAAAAGTAAATAATTTACTAACGCTCGTGCACAAATTAAAAATAAATTATGCACGAGTGTAGCATTGTGAACTAAGAATGCTATATTAAAGCTTACCTCACTATTAAAGCTATCGGTCAGATTAGATTAAAAACCTAATCTGACCGGTTTCTCTATAACCCTCTAAACTCTGATATAATTATATGATAATTAGTTTAATTAGTGGTTAATATGCAAATTGATTTTATTCATATATTGAGATAGCATAAACCATATTGGTTTAAATTATTGTGCAATTTTATAAATCGTCACTGTTACTTCTACTGACTGTATTAATAGTTATAGTCCTAAAATTACCTGAAAATTTGAGCATTGCAGTAAATTGGTCTCTCCCAATTCTAGATTTTGATTTATCTTTTCGTACCATACTAATATC
Organism: Wolbachia endosymbiont (group A) of Bombylius major; assembly: GCF_947251895.1. NCBI lineage: Bacteria > Pseudomonadati > Pseudomonadota > Alphaproteobacteria > Rickettsiales > Anaplasmataceae > Wolbachia > Wolbachia endosymbiont (group A) of Bombylius major. The sequence continues at coordinate 40,354 of NZ_OX366395.1, forward strand.
TTTTTTATCAGTTGCATTTTTAGCTGTTCTACCAGCACAAAATTTGACTTTTTCAGAGATGCTATCTTTTGCTGCTTACACTATTAGTTCACTTTATGCAGTTTTATCTGAACATATGATATTGGTTATAATATTCTGTGAATTAATGACCGTCAGTGCATTTTTTACTATCGCAGCTGGCTGTAGAGATAGTGAACCTGCAATAAGGTACGCTTGTGTACACTTTTTCGTTGGAGTTATATTAATAGCAGGATTGGCACTTCAAAGCACTAACCTGATAATTTTGGGTTTATTGATAAACTGCGCTTGTTTTCCTTTTTCATTTTGGGTTGTTGATGCATATCCTGCTGCATCGCTACATGGCACCACATATCTCTCTTTATTTACCACTAAAGTCTCTTTTTTAGTGATGCTTTTACACACTTATAACCTATGGCAAGATTGTACTGAAATATTAGCGCTTGTAGGCGCCATCACTGCAATTTACAGCATTATATTTGCTTCTCTTGAGCAAAATATTCGCAGATTTTTATGCTATAACGTTGTAGGACAAATGGGCTTGCTGATTATTGCAGGAAGTTTGCTCAGTCCTTCGGAAAAAGCAATACCAATTTTGATACTGCATATAATCTTCTCTCTTGTTTATCAATCATTATTGTTTGTGGTCAGTAATTCGATTATTTCACAAACAAAAACAATTAGTTTTAATGGAGTGGGTAAACTGATGTCAATGGAAGGCATGTGTGCTATAATCGCAATACTTACAATGGCTGCATTTCCTGGAACCGTTGGATTTATCAGTAAATCATATATCACAGCTGAAATTGAAATGAACATTGTTGCCTTAAAAGGGTATAAAAATTTATATAAGCTTCTAAATTTACTGCTTTATTTAAGCGTGGGGCTCAAGTTTCTTTACTACATATTTATTGCAAAAAGTAAGTCGAAACCTTTAGCAGAGAGGGGAGGCAAAATGACTATGATTATTTTAGCATCTATATGCGTAATTGCTGGCAACCCTTACTTACCTATTTACAATAAACCTTCGATTTTCGATTTTGTGTACAACACAAAAAATATTTTGTCGCAATTTAATTTGTTATTATGTACCACTTTATTGTTTATTCCTTTACGCAAGCTATTTTACCCGAGAATAAATTTTAAAATGGATGTTGATTGGATTTTTAGAGCTTTTATACCCTATATTATCTTGCTGTTCAATCAACTGATCTTTAAAGTGAGAGAAATGTCTGCCAATGTACTGCAAAACTTGACTAATTCACTTACTAGTTTATACTTTGATAATATTACTAAACTTAAGGAAGTGCTGGGTTATAACTCGGTGAGTTTTGTTTCAGCTTCTTCTCTCTTTTTAATGAGTATTCTACTAATGCTATTATGTTTAAGTCGTTAACCGAAAGTTTAAATTCTGTATTTAGTAAACTAAGAGGAAAGTCGATCATTTCTGAAGATGATTTTAATCTTGCCATGCGTGAAATACGCATAGCCTTAATTGAAGCTGACGTTTCACTTGAAGTTGCAAAAAAATTCATCAACGACATTAAAGATAAAGTGATTGGGGAAAAAGTCATAAAAAGTGTTTCTCCAGCACAAATGATAATTAAAATTGTGCAGGATAATTTAGTTGCAGTTCTCGGATCAGAGAAAAGTGACTTAAATCTAGCAGTTAAACCCCCTGCTGTGATTATGATGGTGGGCTTACAAGGTGCAGGTAAAACAACCACCTCAGGAAAGCTTGCTTTAAAGCTAAAAAAGCAAAAGAAAAAAGTGATGCTTGCCTCTTTAGACATCTATAGGCCGGCTGCCCAGAAACAACTTGAGGTGCTGGGTAAACAAATAGACGTACAAACTTTATCTATAGTAATAAATGAGGGGCCTATTGCAATTACAAAAAGGGCACTGGCAGCAGCAAAGAACGACAGTTATGATGTATTAATACTAGACACCGCAGGCAGGCTTCATATTGACAATAATATGATGAATGAGTTGAAAGCCGTAAAGGAAATAGCTTCACCTGCAGAAGTTATTTTAGTAGCCGACGCAATGATAGGCCAGGATGCGGTCAACATTGCCAAATCATTCAATGAGGTAATAGGTGTAACCGGCATTATTCTTACCCGTGTTGATGGTGATGCACGTGGTGGTGCTGCTCTTTCTATGAAAATGATCGCCGATTGTCCAATTAAATTTATTGCTTGTGGTGAAAAATTAAGTGACCTCGATGATTTTTATCCCGATAGAATTGCAAAAAGGATACTTAGCATGGGTGATGTTGTATCATTGGTTGAAAAAGCTGCTGAGATTGTTAGTCAGGAAGAATTTGATAAGTTACAAAAGAAAGTAAAAAAGGGTAAATTCGACCTAAACGACCTAGTGGGAATGTTAAAAACTCTGAATAAAATGGATGGCATTAGCAACATAATGAAATTCCTTCCTAGTTTACTCACAAAAAAGCTAAGTAGCAGTGTGCCAGACGACAATAAAGTGAAAAAATATATAGCCATCATAAACTCAATGACCGAAAAAGAAAGGCAAAATCCAGATATTTTAAATGGCAAAAGAAGACTTAGAATTTCTAAGGGGTCCGGAACAAGTGTAACTGACGTTAATCTTCTGATTAAGCAGTATAATCAAATGAGCTCTATGGTAAATAAGTTCAGTAAAGTTGACCATAGTAAACTCAAAGAATCTGATTTGATGGATATGCTAAGCAGAAAGTAAGTGACCTTACCTTTAGCTATATCAAAAGCCGGCTTAGGTCTCGCAAAAAGATTTACAGCTTCCCTGTTTGCACTCCTAACCTTTTCTTATTGATTAACAGCAGGTTCTTTGTTACAGTTCATAGTTATGTAAAGAAACTTAAAGCCTCATGAGTTTATTTACAGCCAGTGATTTACATAATTTGGAACTGTATAGCTGAGTATTGTATATGATAATATTAATAACAAACGATGATGGTTTTGGAAGTGAAGGAATAAAATTACTCAAAGAGGTTGCACGGAATTTTGCGTCAGAAATATGGATAGTGGCACCAGATACTGATAGAAGCGGAGCTGCAAGATCTCTTGATTATCCAGTGAAACAATCTATTGGAATAAACCAACATAGTGAAAGGGAATTTAGTGTGTCTGGTACTCCTGCAGATTGTGTCATTATTGCGCTAAATAAAGTTATGAATAAAAAACCAGACTTAATATTGTCCGGAGTCAATATTGGATCAAATGTCGGGGACGATATTTGTTATTCAGGAACAATTGGTGCTGTAATGGAAGGTGCTGCAAGGTCTATACCTTCTATTGCGCTGAGCCAAGTTTATCATGATAAAATAGACTGGCACAATACAAAGGTTTTTGCACCAAAGGTTATTGCCAAGCTAGTTAAGGTTGGTTGGCCTAAAAACATAGTGATGAGTGTAAATTTTCCTGCTACGGAAAAAGTAAAAGGAGTAGAATTTGCTGAACAAGGTGAATATAACATTGATGGGGATTTAACTTTTACTGAAAATTCGAATGGCTCTTTTAGCTTAAATTGGTCTCGAGAGCACTCAGGCAGTGGTAGTGTAAATAAAATAAAAGAAGGATTTATTACTATTACACCAATAAAATTAGATTTTACAGATTATGATACATTGAATGCTATGAAAAATTCTTGTGCAGACGAATTTTCTTCTATAGCTGACTGAGAAAAACATTTGCATTGCTCCTAATTAGATGTTTTCTATTGTGTTATCGCGAGCAATTATTTTTTCTTCACCTGTATCCATATTTTTTACTTTAACAGTATTGTTGTTTAACTCATCATTCCCAAAGATCAATACAATTTTAGCATTTGCTTGACTTGCTTTCTTCATGCGATTTTTAACTGTCCCACTGTGTTCGTAACTTACATATAAACTATTTCTGCGCAATTCATTTGCAAGTGTTAAAGCATGTTTTTCAGCCTCTCTACCGATTGGAATTAGGTAAATAGGTCGCTCTTCTTTCGGAGAATAATTGATTAACTCCATTATGCGTTCAATACCTCCTGCAAATCCTATCGCTGGAGTGTGTTTTCCACCCACTGAAGATACTAGATTATCGTATCTTCCACCGGCAAAAACTGCCCCTTGTGCACCTAAATCCTCTGTAACAAATTCAAACACTGTGTGGCAATAATAATCCAAACCTCGAACTAGTTTATTGTTTACGGTATAAGGTATATCAAGAATTGTTAATCCATTTAGTATTTGTTCAAAGAAATCTGAGGACTCTTTCGTATAATAATTGCTGATTTTAGGCGCATCAGAAATTATTGATTTATCTTTCTCATCCTTGGAATCCAGTATTCTGAGTGGATTTTTGATCAACCTATTTTTGCTATCTTCTGATAGATCATTTTGATACTTTGTAAAGTATAAGATCAAAGCTTCTCTATATTTAGTTATTGTTTCACCATCACCTAAAGAGTTGATTTCCAGCTTTACATTTTTATTGATGCCAAATTCAGTTAGTAAGTGCTGAGTGAGTGATATCAATTCAATATCAGCTTTTGGATCTTCTATGCCAAAAACCTCAAAATTTATCTGATGAAATTGCCTTTGTCTTCCCTTTTGCGGTCTTTCGTAACGAAATGCAGGCCCTGTTGAAAATAATTTTATCGGCGTTTGCAGTTTTTTTTCAATTAATAGCCTGACAATCGCTGCAGTGAACTCAGGACGTAAAGTTATGCTCTTTCCCCCTTTATCATTGAAGCTATACATCTCTTTAGTGATAATATCTGAGCTATCACCTAAGGTTTTTGTAAAAACCTCCGTGTACTCAAATATTGGAGTTTGGGCGGGCAAAAAGCCATATAGATTTGAGATTCTATTTGCTGTTTGCTGAATGTATTTAAACTTATACCACTCATCAAATAGAAGGTCTTTCGTTCCTCTAACTGTTTGATTAGTCATAGTGTGGTCTCTATACCTGCAACCTCTGGTATGTGGTAGCTCAGCATATTCTGCACTCCTTGCTTTAAAGTAATTGCAGCACTTGGGCACCCAGAGCAAGCTCCTTGTAATTCAACATAAACTATCCCGTCTTTATAGCCACGAAATTTGATATCGCCACCATCTTGAGCAACTGCAGGTTTGATATAACTTTCCATCAATTCTTTTATTCTATTTACAATTTCTATATCACTTTCATCAAAAAATTCCTTATCTGGATCATTCACTCCTTCTTTATCTAGTGCTTTTCCACCTGAAGTAAAGTGATCCATAATTGTAGTTAAAATTTCCACTTTTAATATATCCCAATTAATCCCACCAGATTTTGTCACTGAAATAAAATCATGGCCAAAAAACACTCTTACCACATGTTCTATTTGAAAAAGATTTGCTGCTAGTTTAGAATTTTTTATCTCATTTGCATTTGAAAAATCAGCCGTTTCTCCTTCGTTTAAAATTTCAAATCCAGGAAGGAATTTTAGCGTATTTGGGTTTGGTGTTTCTTCAATCTGGATGAACATGTTATTTACCATGACGATTATAATTGTTACTATTTAATCATAAAATGATAAAAAAATATACATGTCATTCATCTTTTTCCTTTTTTTGATATTCATAGTAGTTACATTTGTCTTGCCTAGCGTTGTTGTATTTTTTCTTTTCCTGACAAAAAAAAATAACATAAGTTTCATGATGAACTCTATATTGAGTAAGTTTTTGAATGAATTTAATAGCAGTAGAAGTTGTACTGAAAATTACACTGGTGATAACATGTCCAAAGATGAAGCATTAAAGATACTAGGGCTGAATCCTGAGGCAAGTCAAAATGAAATCAATAAAGCATATCAAAATTTAATGAAGTTAGTTCACCCAGATAAGGGAGGCTCGGAATATTTTGCACAAAAGTTAAACGCGGCACGTGATAGGTTGCTGAAAAAATGATCTTAAAAAAAGTTTTCGTTTAACAAATTTCTTCCTTTGCTTTTTCTAAATACTCCAATATTGCTTCATGTAGCGCAGTCCATGTTATCTGTTCTTCCAGGGAAGGTATAAATTCTTGTCTCCAAGCATTCTTAAACTCCTGAAACCACTGTTTTTCAAAATCCTGAAATTCTAAAGAAATATCTACTTTAAAGCTATCAATTAAACTGGAAACTTCTGCAGCTTTAGAGCTATCTAGTGATTTTAAAGATAACACTCCACTCTTTAAAATGTCTAATTCTTCCAATACATTAAGCTTAAATGGTTCATAGAGTGAAGACCATATGCGATATCTTAAATAAGAATCATAGTATAACTTAATTTTGTACATTAAAGTGGTAGATGCATCAGGAGAAATGTTATTCTCATATTGTGCAAGAGAAGATAATAAATTCTCATAATCTACTTTGCTTAAACATGGTTGTAGAGTCGATTTAATTTTTTCACTAAAGGTTAGATAACTAGAAGAAATGCCATGACTATATTTACTAAAGAATTCAGGAAATATATCTGCTTGTTCTAATTTAAGAGGTAAATCTTTTCTAATTTCTCTTGGTAAATTATGTATTGAAAACTGATAAATAACCCATACAAAATTCTCATCAAACTCATCTGAGTAATCAGCATTATTATCAGGAAAAATTACATTACCTTTCTTATCATTCCAAGGTAATATCTTATAGAAAAATCTGTTCAGCCTTTGTTTTAATTTCAAAATACCTTCATTTCTATCACCTGCTTTATACAATATTTCGCCCATTTGCTGTTTAGCATCTTTAGGGTTTCTTCTGTCACTTATGTGCAATCCAATTCCATTTTTCTCTAATAACTCCCAATCAAACAATTTGTGTGGATCTGGTTTACGCATTGTATAGCCAAGCTCTGGATCATGCACTATAGTTCCTATTTCAGAATGACTAAATATCATATCCCTTTTAATTTTAAAACGCTCCATAAGATATAAAATCAGCTCTTTAACGGACCTCATTTGCTCTTCCGGAAAAGGCTCAAGTCCTGTGTTTACAATTTCAATACCTACAGAATAATTGTTAAGCTTCTGCAGCTCTTCAAGCTTGCTATTTATCTTAACTCTTGCATAACTAATACCAGCATGCCATGCTTCTTTCTCTAATGGAACCATTAAGGTAACGCTGCCGTCCCTATCGACAATAAAATGAACTGACAATCCTCTAGCATTCAGCGTATCTTTTGTACCTTTTAATGTTGATGTTTCAGTATGGTGAACTATAACCATTAACACTTTTTCACCGGCTCTATCACCATAATTTAAAGCTGAAGTTGGATCTAAAAATAACAAATCCTGATCTTTCAATAATGGTAATTTTTCTTGTAAATCTTGGAAATCATTCTCGATACTGCTTGAACTGGATACTTGCCCAGATATGAGAAATGCTGAGACAGTAATCAGTAAAACTAATAAATATTTGTTGATTTTAGATAGTTGGATTTTCATACCATCTTCATAAACACTTTGTAGATAACTTTTCATTATATAGTTAGAGTAGTGTTGTTGAATAAATTTACAAGACAAAATCATACTAGTCCAGTAATAGTAACATGTCCAAAGATAAAGCATTTAAAATACTGGGATTAAATCCACAACTGTACGAACATTACAATTTGAGCCTACCAGAAGGATGTCATCCCAGTGCCCAGACACTGGGATCCAGGAATTTTGATTGGGCACTAAGTTGGTAAGCATAAAAGTGGCTGATCTTATGTTAAAACACAATGTTCTTGATAAGATTACGGCAAGGCTGGATTCCAGACTGGAATGACACCATTTGCTGTGCAGTTTACCTTCAAGAATGAATGTTCGTACAGTTGTGGATTAAATCCTGAAGCAAGTCAAAATGAAGTCAATAAAGCATATCAAAATTTAATGAAATTAGTTCACCCAGATATAAGGAGGCTCAGAGTATTTTGCACAGAAATTAAACGCAGCACGTGATAGGTTGCTGAAGAGGTAATTAATATTGCTTTAAAGTTTTTATTTGTGCGTAAAGGATAAGTTGCTACAATAAAAAAATAAGATAAAAGTAGCAATGGACATGTGTTCAGAAAGGTTTAAGTTATGCAGGAAGATAACAAAAAAGAAGCAATAAAAGAAGAAAAAGGCATATTAGGGTGGATAGAATATAGACTGCCTATATTTTCTTTTCTAAGACACACTGCTTCTTACCAAGTGCCAAAAAACTTAAATTATGCTTGGAACTTTGGCTCTTTGGCTGGTATAGCGCTAATTTTACAAATAATAACAGGTATATTTCTTGCTATGCACTACACTCCGCATGTTGATTATGCGTTTAATAGCGTGGAGCGTATAATGCGTGACGTGAACTATGGATGGCTGATACGCTACACTCATGCTGTCGGGGCATCGCTCTTCTTTATGGTAGTCTATGTTCATATAATGCGTGGGTTATATTACGGATCTTACAAGAGGCCACGAGAGATGGTGTGGTTTGTTGGTATATTTATATTTTTTGCAATGATGGCAACTGCCTTTATGGGATATGTATTGCCTTGGGGACAAATGAGTTTCTGGGGTGCAACAGTTATAACCAACTTATTTTCTGCTATACCTTTAATTGGCAATAAAATAGTTATATGGTTATGGGGTGGTTTCTCCGTTGATAATCCGACGCTTAACCGTTTTTTCGCTCTGCATTATCTTCTGCCTTTTGTTATTATTGCTTTAGCTATGCTTCATGTGATAGCTCTGCATAGGTTTGGCTCTGGTAACCCAAGTGGAGTGGAGGTAAAATCAGATAAGGATACCATCCCTCTCTATCCTTATTATATAGTCAAGGATTGCATAACTTTTGGTCTGTTTTTTGTAGTTTTGTTCGCATTTGTTTTCTATGCTCCCAATTATCTTGGGCATCCAGACAATTATATAGAAGCTGATTCTATGGTCACTCCGGTACATATAGTGCCAGAGTGGTATTTTTTACCTTTTTATGCAATGCTACGTTCAATTCCAGATAAACTTACTGGTGTGCTTACCATGTTTGCGTCTATTTTAGTGTGGTTTTTGTTACCTTGGCTTGATAAATCAAAAGTTAAAAGTGGTGCTTATCGCCCGGTGTTTAAGAAATTTTTTTGGGTTTTTGCAATAAATTTTGTACTTCTTGCCTGGCTTGGAGGACAAGAGGTAAAAGAGCCTTACATCACTATGAGTAGGCTATCTACTCTTTATTACTTTGCATACTTTGTGATAGTTTTACCACTGCTTAGTAAGTATGAAAAGCCAAAAGAACCACCAAAAACCTTAAGTGATTCTGTGCCGGAGATGAGGTGATGTCAATTCAAAGCAGATCTCTTACAAAATTCTCTGTCATCCCAGAACTCTCTTCTGTCATCCCAGAGCCCTCTTCTTTCACCCCAGAGCTCTCTTCTGTCATCCCAGAACTCTCTTCTGTCATCCCAGAGCCCTCTTCTTTCACCCCAGAGCTCTCTTCTGTCATCCCAGAGCCCTCTTTTGTCATCCCAGTGCTTGACACTGGGATCCAGAAAAAAAATAAATGGATTCCAGCATCATGTACACAATTGTATGAACGTTGTATACAACACACAGTGTCATTTCACTATCTTCCGTTGTCATCCCAGTGCTTGACACTGGGATCCAGGTATAAAAATACTTACAAATCATGCAATGGACAACAGATTCTAGGAGTGCATGATAACCATAATGTCAGTGATGAAATAAGCTGGATTCCAGTGTCAGCTACTTGCATGACATCAATTCGAAATTTACTAAAACAGTGGTTATGCATGGGATCTAATGTATTTGCAATCTTCTGCATGTTATTTCTATCTAGTCTTATATCTGCAGAAGAATTTAAATCATCACCAAATAAGAAAATAGACTGGAAATTTGATGGAATTGTCGGATCTTTCGATAGAGAGTCAATTCAGCGTGGCTATAAAGTGTATAAAGAAGTCTGTGCTGCTTGTCATTCAATGAATAGGGTAGCATTTCGTAATTTGCAAGATGTCGGTTTTTCTGAAGAAGATGTAAAACAAATAGCAGCTTCTTATCAAGTTAAAGATGGTCCGAATGATTTGGGTGAAATGTTTGACAGACCTGGAGTACCTTCGGATTATTTTATTGCGCCTTTTGATACAAAAGAAGCAGCTGCAGCAAGCAACAATGGTGCAGTCCCACCAGACTTATCATTAATTATTAAAGCAAGGCATGATGGTGCAAATTATGTCTATTCATTGTTAACAGGCTATCAAAACGGCGAACACGATGAAAATGATTTATATTTTAATTCGTATTTTCCAACAGGCAGATTAGCTATGGCGCCACCACTTTCTGAAGGAATGGTGGAATATGATGGTGCAAGGCAAGCCACAGTTGAAAATATGGCGTATGATGTGATAAATTTTTTACAATGGGCAGCAGAGCCAGAATTAGAGCGCCGGCATAAACTTGGATTAAAAGTAGTGGCGTATTTTATAATTTTAACAGTGTTTTTTGTATTAACTAACAACAAAGTTTGGAGCAAGCTCTATAAAAAGAAGTGATAGTCAATTTTGCCTCAAGCACAATGGTTGTCATCCAAGTAGCTAACACTGGTTCCTTTATGACGGTGTCATCCGAGTAGCTGACACTGGGATGGCTTTGTCGCATCGTACCTTATACGGTAATAATTTACGATAAATTCATGTAGCCATTTCGAATTTAGCCATACCAATGTCAGTAAATTTATTAAGCAAATAGCACTTAATGAGCAGTTCTTTTTCACGATTTATAGCTCTTTTCATAGAAGTCCGGATGTGATAAGGATAGATAATGATAAGGAGGTTGAATGCCAGCAGCATATAGTTATGATTTAAGAAAAAAAGCAATGGAGGCGCTAGACGAAGGAGAAAGCAGAGAAGCAGTGGCAGCAAGATTTAAGATTGGACGAACTACTTTATGGGAGTGGCAGCACTGTAGGATTGACCATAAATTATGTTAAGATAGAAAATGACTATTTTAGATAGAGCTTGATGTAATGCAGTGCGATACAAAATAACGGTAGAATATAATGGTAGTAATTTCTCTGGTTGGCAAAAACAGCAACACTCTGCTAACTCAATCCAGGAGAAGATAGAAAATGCTATATTTAATTTTAGTGGTGAGAAAGTTACTTTGTACTGTGGTGGCAGGACTGATGCAGGAGTTCATGCTTTAGGACAAGTTGCTCATTTTGATATGGAAAAGGAATTTGAGCTTTATAGAATAAGGAATGCAATAAACTATCATTTAAAATCAATTCCTATAGTCGTGCTTAATGCAGAAGTTGTAGATGATGCGTTTCACGCACGGTTTTCAGCAAAAAAAAGATATTACGAATATAGAATAGTTAATCGCTATGCTCCTGCTGCTCTGGAGACGGGTTATGTATGGCAAGTGTTTAGTCCACTTGATGTAAATATTATGCGTGAAGCTGCTAAACATCTACTTGGAAAACATGACCTTTCAAGTTTCCGTTCAAAAGATTGTCAAGCCGCAAATCCGATAAGAACAATTGATGATATCGATATAATACAAAATGGGAATCATATACACATCAAAATATCTGCTATTTCCTTTTTACATAACCAAGTGAGAATTATTGTGGGTACTTTAGTTGAATTTGGAAAAAATAGAACCAATCCGCAAGAAATGCTAAATATATTAAACCAATGCAAAAGAAGTGCCGCTGGAGTTACTGCACCACCTTTTGGCTTATATTTGGTAAAGATAGATTACTAATTTAATAAAAGCTAGTGAAATAAGTGCCATACCGCCACGGTATCTCCAGATTCCGCTAACAAGCAGCGAGATGACGAGTTTAAGTTCTCATTGGCATTACTACATATAATGCACTTGAATCGTCTTCATCAGTGATAATTGTAGCACTATTACCATCGGCTAAGCTAAACTTACATTTATTTTTTATGCAGGATAGAACATCAAGTAAATAACGCGAGTTGAACCCTATTTCTATAGGGGCTTCATTGTAGTCCACTTCTATGGATTCAGTTGCATCACTGCACTCTTGGGAGTTTGAATGCAGAGTTAGCAGCTTTTCTTGTAGTGAGAATTTAATAGATTTTACTTTATCAGATACAACAACGGAAACTCGATCTATAACGTCTGAAAGTTTTTTACTTTCAATAATCATATGCTTATCTTGAGATGCTGGAATAACTGCTTTATAATTTGGAAAAGTTCCATCTATTAATTTTGATATTAGAATATATTCACCGCATGTAAACTTGATTTTTCTGTCTGAGAGTTTTACTTTAATTTCATTACAATCGTCCAATATTTTTAACAGCTCCATAACAGTTTTACGTGGAATGATCACACCAAATTCGCCATTGATGTTCCCAGGCTTTGGCCTCTTTATACATGATAAACGATGGCCATCAGTTGCAACGCAGTACAGAAATTGCTCATCTGTATGTAGATATATTCCATTTAAATTATACCTTGTATCATCTAGTGATACAGCAAATTTTGTTTTAGTTAATAAGTCTATCAGGTCTGTATTTAGTAGAGTAAAATCATGTTTATAATTGTCTTCTTCAAGAGCAGGAAAGCTGCTTGAAACTACATTCGGTAAAGAAAAGTTTGCATTTCCGCAAGACATCAATAATTTTCCTTGGTTGTTTACTTCAAAATTGACATCTAAATCAGCGGGTAACTTCTTCACTATGTCATGTAAAGTATGCGCTGAAATTTTTACTTCTCCTTCTGTTAATACGGTTGCAGCAAGTGAGGCAAACATTGAAATGTCAAGATCAGTTGCCATTAATTTTATGCTGCCGTGTTGTGCTTTGATATTTATACACGCCAAAACATCTATTGCATTACGCCTTTCAACCACTCCACTTACTCTGGATAATGTATTTAAAAGACTTGTGCGGCTCACGCTAAAACGCATCTGCTCGCACACAGAATTTTGCTTTTTGATTTCTGTATCTACACCTGCAACCTCTGACATTGCTAACTCTCAAAAATATATTTTAAATGATATCCACATCCCATATAAAGTAAAGTGCTATTTATCGAAAGGGCAGTCTGTTTTATACTATAACTGGAAAATTACCTATTCTGTTACAATAATTTACTTTGTATGGCATAAATCATGCATTTTTTGATACGCTTTTTGAAAACCAAGTAGGGAATAAGTATCATCAATGGTCACTGTTTTTGTTTTTCCATTAACTACCATTGATAATCCCTGCTTCATTTTTAGAATGAGATCTTGATCTATTTTTGTATGCTCTGCCCACGCAAAACTTCCCTGTATTATGGGCAGTGTATATTTAATTTTTTTGTCGATATTGAGAGCTATAGGCTCCTTGTCGTACTGAAAACCAGAGGTAACGCTTACCTCATCTGCTTTTTTATCAACATAACTAACCATTACATATGGCTTGCGGTTGGTTGTATAATGTTCGCTTTTTTTTTTAGGATAGGATACAATATAACATACCTTCTCTCCATCTTCCAATGCAGTATACACGAGCCAATCTTTATATTTTTCCTTCAATTGTACATCACTAACTGATGCAAAAGCGCCTATTGAAAAAAATATTAGAAATATAAAAAAACTACGCATGCAAACCAAATTTCAAACTTTCAGATTGTATATATTGTTTTACCTTAGCCATCGCCTGCTCAGCCAACTGCCTTATTCTTTCTCTTGAAACACAATACTTTTTACTAAGTTCATCCAGAGTTTGAGTGTTTTCAGACAAATATCTACTGATAAAAATGTCTCTTGCCCTTTCGTTGAGGCTTGCTAGTGCATTGTTTAAAATTGTTTCTTTTAATTCTTTTTCTTCATGATTCTGATAGGTTACTTCTTGACTGACCAAGTTACATGGGATCATATCTTGCAACTCCCTTTTAGAGTCATCACCTATTTTTATGCAATCGTTTAGCGACTGATCCTTACAAGCCAAACGGTAATTCATCTGCAGAACGTCTCCTTCGGATACAGAAAGCTCATTAGATATTGCTTTTATTTCTTCATTATTTAAAGTTTCCCTGTTTGTATACTGTAAAATTCTTTTTTTTATTTTACGTAAACTAAAAAATAGTCTTCTTTGTGCTTGCGTTGTGCCTATTTTCACAAACGACCAAGATTTCAATACAAAGTCTTTTATTGAAGCTTCAATCCACCACACTGCATAAGTTGAAAAACGAAACCCTAAATCAGGATTAAACTTTTTTACTGCATGCATTAAACCCATATTCCCTTCCATGACCAGGTCCATCAACAATAGTCCATAATTTTTGAATTTCATTGCAATTTTCACTACCAAATTCAAATGGCTGGTAATCAATTTATGAGCAGAAGAAATATCCTTGTATTGGTTCCAATTTTTTGCTAATCGCACCTCTTCCTCTTGAGACAGCATAGGAAATTTTTGCACCCTAGCAATATATTGCATGAGATTGGTTCTGCTATCGACACATAAGTTTGCCATTGAGGTCAACATAACAACTTAAATTAAAACTTCATGCATATAATATATTGATTTTCCAGCAAAAATTCAAGCTTTGATTTGAAAAAAGTACAAATTTTCCATCTAATTTCTTGGAGACAGTAGGCCGCAGTGTTAGCTAATTGGATAACATTATGTAACTTTAGATGATATTCTACCAGTACAATGGTAAACGTTATAGCTTAAACACATAGCAAATAGTGTTATTCCAGTGCCTTGACACTGGAATCCACATTTCTTTTTTTCTAGATCCCAGTGTCATGCTACTTGAATGACAAGAAAAAACCCACTGGGATAACAAAACTGAAGATAGACTAGAAATTAAACGCTACTCCAGCTTCTGCACCAACAGTGCTGTAAAGAACTTTATATGCGTCTTTAGTGACTTTTGTTTCTTTTCCACCACCCGCTTTATCTACTTCTTCACTTTTATCAAAGTGAGCACCAAAAGAACCGAAATAACGAGCTCCAGCATAAAGTTTGACTTCTGGAGTTACATCATAACTAACACCAGCTTTTACTTGACCGGCAAAACCAAATTTACTTTTTTGATCATTTATAGGGGTTTTCAAAGGAGTGCTAATATACGCTGCACCAACACCAACACCAATGTATGGAGTGATAGGCATATCTTCAATTGCTACATCGTAATAAACGTTAACTAGTCCTGAAATTGCTGTTAAATTATCTGCAACTGTATCACCTACTACATCTGCATCTTTATTCAACCATGAGTAAAGCCCTTCAACATCAACTCTAATGTCGTCCATTTTATAGCCAAACGCACCACCACCAGCTATAAAAGATGCTTTTAAGGGACTATCCTTTTCTTTGCCTGTTGCATTTGTAATACCATCAACTTTTGTGAAAAGAGGTAAAAATTCACCATTGTATTGCAAACGAACGTAGTAGATAGTTTCTTCATCACTTATTGGACCAAGAGGATCTGAAAAAGCAGAGTTTGATAAACTTAGCAACGTTGCTAAAGCGGCTGCTGAAAAAAACTTTTTATAATGCATAATTGTCCTCGTAAAAAAATTAAAATTCCACTTTAGCAGTCTAAGTAACAACTAAAGTTAAGTCAAGTGCTAACTTAATAACACAAAATATCTTACATTTTAACTAATTTTTAGGAGAAGACAAAGATTTTATTAATGAATAAATACGACTTTTTTACTCTTGATTTTTTGGTATAGCTAACATAGGTAAGATTTACTATCGAAAGACCTCGTCATTCCGCTGCTTGTTAGCGGATGAGATACCGCAAATGAATCCATAACTACACGAACATTGCAATTTGAGTCTACCAGGAGGGCAATGCCTCTTATTCAAGTACCCTCTTCTTGTCATCCCAGTGCTTGACACTGGAATCTAGTCTTTATTATGCAGCCACTTGGTTGAAATTAAGTCTTCTGGATCCCAGTGTCAGCTACTCGGATGACACCATTCTTTTTCCTGGATCCCAGTGTCTGGGCACTGGGATGACACCATTTGCTGTACAATTTACTTTCAAAAATGAATGTTCGTACAGCTATGGAATGAATCACGGTATGACGTAGGGCTGTGCTAGCTATAGGTGCATTATATGAAGAAGTACTAGCGTTGGAAATATTAGAAAAAAAATACTTACACTAAAAGAAACTTCAGTAGTAAATTCAAAAAGGAAGTTTAAACCCAGA
Source organism: Wolbachia endosymbiont (group A) of Bombylius major (assembly GCF_947251895.1). Taxonomy (NCBI): domain Bacteria; kingdom Pseudomonadati; phylum Pseudomonadota; class Alphaproteobacteria; order Rickettsiales; family Anaplasmataceae; genus Wolbachia; species Wolbachia endosymbiont (group A) of Bombylius major. Next base: position 56,527 of record NZ_OX366395.1, read on the forward strand.
TGGTAAACCCATCATACCTGCAAGATCAGAAGTTGCATTCGCCATATCTTCTTCTGCTTTTTTAACGGCATCATTAAACGCTGCTGTTACTAAATCCTCTACTATATCTTTTTCCTCATTTCTCATAAGTTCTAAGTCTATGTTCACCTTTTTAGCTTTATAGCTACCTATTTTTATGACTTCCACTAATACAGAAACTTTGCCACCACCAGAAATACCTTGAAACTCTTTTCCAACATATTTTTCTTGAGCTTCTGCAAGCTTTTTTTGCATCTCTTGCGCTTGTTTCATTATTTGACTAAAATCCACAACTTACTCCTTATTTTCTATATTAACTACTTTTGCACCTTTAAACGTGTCAAGGATATCCTTAACTGCAGGTGCATAATTTAAATTACTCACTTCCCTGTTTATATAACCTGTATCAACTGCAATAACCCACTCTTGCTGAGTCACCTGGCTTAAGTAATTTTTTAAATCATTGCAAAAATTACTATCCAACTTAGATACAGCTTTTAATTTTAAATATCCAGGTTTACAATCTATTAATTGTAGATTATTACACAGTTGTTTGTAAAGATAAATTTGGTTACTCCGCCTTAATAGTTGCAAAACTTTGTCAAAATCATAATTTTGTTGCTGTTCATTTCTTACATTACGCGTATTTTCCGGCTGTGCATTCTGCGAAAGAATTTTTTTGACCACCTGTTCCGGAGAAGGCAGATCAGAAAGATAACAGAGGCTAATTAACATCATTTCAGCAGCAACATCGTTGCATGTTGAAGTTTTTATATCTTGAATACCTTTAAGCAACATCTTCCACAATCTCGAAAAAAATATTAAAGATCTCTTTATACTTAAATCTTTTATCCTATTCTTTTCATGCTCTGTAACTGCATTATCAATCTCTTTTGTAATCAAAAAACGGCATACTAACTGAATTGTTTGCAATAGACCTTCAAAAATACTAAGTGGGTTTGCTGTTTTTACCGCCTTGTCAAACACTGATAGAGCTTTCTGTAAATCACCTTCTAATATTGCCCCTAATAGATCGAATATAATATCTTTATCCACTAGGCCAAGTATGTCTGTCACATTTTTAGTGGATATTGCACCATCTTTGCTATATAGCACTGCTTGATTCATCAAAAACAAGGCGTTACGCATTGAATTTCCAGAGTGTCGTGCAATTAATTCTAATGCTCCCTTTTCAATGGAATAACTCTCTTTTTGTGCAACATCATTTAAACGTTCCACTATTTTAGCTACAGGAATGTTGTGTAAATCAAATCTTTGACAACGTGCAATAATAGTTATTGGTATCTTTTTTATTTCCGTAGTTGCTAAAATGAACTTTACACTAGATGGTGGCTCTTCTAGGGTTTTAAGTAATGCGTTAAATGCGCTGCTGGATAACATATGTACTTCATCTATAATGTAGACTTTGAATTTAGAGCTTATAGGTGAATAGCAAATATCTCCCAGGATTACTTTAATATCGTCAATGCTAGTGTGACTTGCTGCATCGATTTCAATTACATCTGGATGGCTTGAATTTTTTATTGCTAGACAATTTTCACATGATCCGCAAGGTTCAAAAATTGGCCCCAGGGAACAATTCAAACATAAAGCTATTATCCTTGCAGTGGTGGTTTTACCAACTCCACTACTACCAGAGAGGAGTATAGATTGTGGGATTTTGTTTAAAATAAAAGCATTTTCTAATACACGCACTAATATATCTTGACCTACTAGATCTTTAAAGCTACTAGGACGATGTTTTAATGCTATATTCATAGCCTCGGATAAAACAAATAATGAAATAGGTATGCAACCCAAAAAGGTTCTGATATGGCTGCTTCATTTCTGATCTGACCAAATTACAGAGTTTTTGCCTGCATACCTTATAAAATATTATACTTTTTTTTTTATTTAGCAAGGTATATCCTATATTAGCTCTATAATTTGATATGTTAAATTTTTTACAGTGCTATTTTGAAGTAAACAAAAAGTTAGTTGTCATGCAAGTCACTACAAGATTGTCACTCCAATGTTTATTTATGTCATTTCAGCGCTTATTTATGTCATCCCAGTGCCTAGGCATACAGCTGTATGAATGTTGTGATATAAGAGCAATTTTTACCGAAAAGGATGTCATCCCAGTGCTTGACTACTTGGATCCAGAAAACTTAACTGTAAATGAGCGCACTAGGCAATTGTATAACAAGAACTGGATTCCAGTGTCAGCTACTTGCATGACACTACCTGCTACGCAAACTTCTGTGGACTACAAAGAAAGTTCGTACAGTTGTAGGTCAAGCCATAGAGTAACAAAAAAAGGATATTGGTATAACAAAAGAGGAACATTATGATTTTATATCATTTTCCTCTTTGTCCATTTTCACGAAAAGTTAGAGCTTTTCTAAAAGAAAAAAAATTAGGCTGTGATTTAGTGTATGAAAATCCGTGGGAAAAGCGGAATGAATTTATGGAGATCAATCCAACCGGGCAAGTACCAGTGTTAATAGATAATAACTTTGTAATAGCGGATAGTAATGCCATTTGTGAATATATAGAAGAGACTTACAATAGCGACGTCAAATTACTTGGTTCATCCACTATTATTAAGTCTAAAATACGCGCTCTAATCAATTGGTTCGATAACAAATTTTACAATGAAGTTACTAAGTATATTATGAATGAAAAAGTAATTACTAACCGCAGCCCTGACTCTAGATTTCTTCATGCAGCTCAGCATAACCTGCCTTGCCATATGGAATACATCGAACACTTAATTAACAAGAACGTTTGGCTTGCAGCTGATAAGTTCACTTTAGCTGATATTACTTTAGCATCGCATATTTCCGTAATGGATTATGTAAGTAGTTTTCCATGGGAAAAAAGTAAAATTTTAAAAGAATGGTACTCCATTGTTAAATCAAAGCCTTGTTTTCGTGAGATATTATTAGAGAGGATTTCTGGTTTAATCCCTCCTAAACATTATGCTGACCTTGATTTTTAACTTATGTTAGCTTTAAAGCTACAGTCATTCCTTCATCAGTTGGAATCAATATAGAGAAATATTTTTTTTCATCTGATAATCTATTATTAAACTCCCTCATGGCATGCCATGATTTTTCTGATACTTCTTTTGGAGGCGATTCTAAAAATACTGTGTTAAACAGTAGAGTGTTATCTGCAACGATTAGCCCATCTTGTTTAATGTATGACTCTGCCCAATCTAAATACTTAGGATAACTACTTTTGTCAGCATCAATAAATATCATGTCAAATGGTGCTTTTGCTGATAATTCATTAATTTTTTCCAGTGCATCGCCTTCTATTAGAGTAATTTTATCACTTAGATTAAAAGCACTAAAATTTTTTTTTGCTATTCTTGAGTGTTGAGGATTATTTTCTATTGTATATATATGACCGTCTTTTAGTAGAGCTTTTGCCATGCAAATCGACGAGTAACCGTATAACGTGCCAATCTCAACAATACTTTTGATTTTTTGGATTTTTATAAATAAACTTAATAGCTTTCCTTCTTCAGGGCCAATTTGAATATGTTGCTTTTTTTCAAGAATACAATATTCTTCTATTTTTTTATATTCTTTTGCAAATAGATTTCTTATGTATGACAATTTTATACTAAAATTATTACGCATATATTATAAATTAGGGAGACTTAATTCATACACAATTTATAAATATAATAATATAGTTTAAAATAATAAAAACATTTATTTTAAGTTATTATTTCATAGTATAAAATTTTAAGTGACAAAAATTATTATATATCGTACTATAGTTAACTAGTATAATAAACAGTCGATTATTATGCTAGAATTAAAGGGATTGTTTATGCGCATTTCTCTTTTTAAAATATAATTTTTATAATCAATTAGAGGGGGTTATATGTCTTATACTATTGCTGGTGAAGTTGAAACGTTAAACAAAAAATCTAACAAGAATGAAGGGGTTATGTTACTACATAATCCAGCTTATCGTGAAAAGTATAAAGAACGTTTTGATGAAGCTCAGAGAAAAGTTATGGATATGGTTCAGTTTTATGATGGGACAATAGTATTAATAGAGAATAAAATCGCTATGTATTACTACACTTGGCACAGTAAAAAAAGAGAGTTTGAGCGTAAAAAACAACGAACAGTAGTGAAAAACAATGACTCAGCATAGAGTCTTTTATATGGTAAGCTACAGTGGTATTACTCCACTATAGCTTTTCCATATAATTTATCTATCACATTAGTGAAGTATTTCAGCTCTTTATACCCTCCATGTTTAACTTTATTATGCTCTATATATGATTTATCATCGTTAAGCTTGATGAAAAATATTGGAGTGGCTGTGATACCAAGTTTATTAATTGCCAGTGATTTATCATTTACGATTTTATCCATTATTTTCTTATCATTAATGCATTGGTTAAATGCATCTTGCTTTAAGTTGCTTAGTGCAGCAATTCTTTGTAGTAAAGTCAAATCACTCAAATTGGAGTAATTCCACGAATCTATTGAGTTAAAAACAGCTTTGTTAAAATTAAAGTAGTCTTCTTGTTTTTCGTAGCAATGACTTAGCATTGCAGCCTTTAGCCCTCTGTAATCCAAAGGAAAATGACGAAATATATATAACATCTTACCTGTATCTATATATTTCTCTTTAATTTTAGGAAAAACATTCTTATGAAAAAGAGAGCAGTGATAGCAAGTTAATGAAGCATATTCTATCATTAGAATTGGTGCTTTTGGATCTCCTAATAATTTATCATCAGGTAATAGTGATAGTAACTCTTTTGATGTTATTTCATTAGTTTCTTTTTGAATATGTTGGTTAACAACTGCATAAGAATCAACACTCATAAGAATTAGTAAAAACAATAGTCTAAAAATCATTACAATACAAACACTCAACTTACTAAAAAAATTACATATTTATATTAATAATGTCAAGATAACTTTTGTTTAGCAAGGCTTTCAGCCCTATCTTTAAATGCAGCAATTATTTTACTTTGTGTATATTTATATACTGAGTTTAATAAAGTGGAAAATGAGTTGGACTTAAACTTAAACTCTATATAAAACTTTACCATGGTTTTATTTTCATCTATGGGAATGAATTGCCATTCATTGTATAGATGTTTAAATATTCCATTTGATGATACAGCTTTTATCCAACTTTCATTTGTTCCACTTGGAGAAAGAGAAGTAACTTCTGATGTGTACCTTCCTTTAATTCCATGAAAAGCTGCGAGGAGATCCACAACCATTTGGTTGTTAATTTTTTCTTTTATATAAACGGCTTTGCACCAAGGAACAAAATCAGGATACCTTTCAACATCAATTACAATTTTGAATACTTCATTAGGCGAACATAGGAAGGTACCTTGTTCTCTGTATTGATGAAGCATAAATTTAGTACCAATCAAAAAAGGATCCGTATCTACCGTCAGCCTTAGTAGATTCCTGAGACCTGAAGTTAAGGTGGGCATCGCATATTAGTTTCCACGAAACCAGCAGAGGCAATTCCCTTCTCTAGAAATTATCGCTCGGGAAATTTAACTTAACTCATAACGCATAGCACAGACCCCTACTTGAATTATAGATGATTTACACAGGGCATGTCTATAGGTATATTAAAGTCAGCGATTATTATTTAATCTTTATTAAATTTTGCATTTTAAGTATTATAGTTTATCTTATGAACATTACTAAAGTTTTAATCATTATTGTTTTTATTGTAATTTCTTCAAGTGCTTATACTAATTGTACAGATCACAAAATTTTTGTGCATACTATGAAGCAACAAGTGGATGGTATATCTACAAAAGGAAATAGAAAAAACCTAGAGCATGTACACGAAAAGCTTCAGGAGGTCATTCAGAATAATGTTAACCTCAAAGGAATATCGCAATTCGTTATAGGGAAACATTGGGCTTTAGTTAAACAAAAAGAAAAAGAAGATTTTTTAAGAGAGTATGAAGTGTATCTTACGCGTTTGTGCGTTAAAATTTTATATAAATACATGCATGATAGTGAAATGATCATAATGAGTACAAAAGCAGTTGACGATGAAACTTGCTTAATTGGTACAAGATTTTCTTACGGTGATGAAGAATTTACAAATATTGATTTTAAAGTTACTAAAAATAACAGTTCTTTCTTGATAAGTGATGTTGTAATGAGTGGAATAAGTATTGCTATTAATCAACGTTCTCAATTTAGTGAAAAAATCGACACACATGGCATAGCAAGTGTGATAGATGAATTAAAATGTAACAACAATCTATGATATATATGCCTCATTGGCCTAAGCCACTTGGTAGCAGGCCGAATGATTTTTCTCTTGATCGCATAAAAGGCTTTCTTAGCAAACTAGATAACCCCGAGAAAAAAATGCCTCCCGCAATTCATATAGCTGGAACTAATGGGAAAGGCTCAACACTAGCATTTATAAAATATATAATGCAAGCAGCAGGGTATAAGGTACACGCATACACTTCTCCACATTTGGTGAATTTTAATGAAAGAATAGTTATTGCAGGCAGTTATATCGACGATAATGAATTATATAGCTTGTTAGAAGAATGCCGTGCCGTAATTGCAGAACAACCTACCACTCTGTTTGAAGCTGCAACTATTGCAGCTTTTTTAGCTTTTTCTCGTCATAAAGCCGATATAACTTTAGTTGAAGTGGGTATGGGTGGAAGGCTTGATGCAACAAATGTTATAGATAGTCCGATTTTAACAATCATTACTTCCATTGCCCTTGATCATACAGAATATCTTGGCCCTACTGTAGAAACCATAGCAGGTGAAAAGGCTGGAATAATGAAACCTAATATTCCTTGTGTAATAGCACCACAAAAAAAGTCTATAATGAATACACTAGAATTCCATGCAATAAATAAGAAATCTCCTCTGTATAGAGGAGGCCTTGAATGGAATTGCAAAAAAAAGAACAACAAAATGGTTTTTCAATCAGCTATTCAATCAATAGAATTTCCTTTGCCGTCTTTAAAGGGTGATCATCAGGTGATTAATGCAGGCAATGCTATTGCAGCATGTAGTATTTTAAGTGGAAAGTATGAATTTGATATTGGAGAAGAGGATATCACTTCAGGTTTACAGTGCACTTATTGGCCTGCACGGCTAGAGTCTATAAAAGAAGGTAATTTAATTTCCCTACTACCGAAAGATTGGCAATTATTTTTAGATGGTGCACACAATAATGATGGTGCTAGAGTACTATCTCAGTGGGTAAGAGATAACTTTGCTGAAGGTGTCTATATAATTTTTGGTGTTACTCGTAACAGAAATGTAGAAGAGTTCTTAGAACACTTAAAACCATATATCAAACTACTATGTGCGGTTTGTGTTAAGTCTGAACCTAAAGCAACAAATACAAATTTGATTAGGGAAAAAGCCAATAACATAGGAATAAAAGCAGTTGAATGTGAATCAATTGGCGATGCAATATCAAATCACATATTAAAAGCCTCTATCCAAAACGTCAAAACCATACTAATCTGTGGCTCATTGTTCCTAGCTAGAGATTTGAGTATGGAGAATAATCAACCCACTTCATGAGCTGAGGTGTTAAAAGCACCATCAGGATCTATAGTACTGCTTGGCTTTTCGGTTAACATTCCTACAGGTGCTCTTTGTTCAGTACCCCTTCCTTCAGTTTTCACAAGATCTACAACCTTTCTCTCGTAGATCTCATCTGCTAACTGTAATAATAAAATACACCCTAATACAGCAACGAGTCCAATAAGCACCTTGCTGTCCACACAACCAGATTGATACTGTAATGCCAAACCAGCACCCAACAAAATACAAGGAAGATAAAATAAATATTGAGAAGTGAAAGTCAAAAATTTATATTTTCTACTTTTAAATATTTCCTCTTTTAGCTCTTCTTGATCTAAGTTTTCGCCTTGTTCTTGTCGAGTATTCTGCAGGTCTACAATTTTTTTAACTAAAGAAAAAGTAAAATAAGTTGTTAAGAAAAAAGTTGTAACAGCTATTATTAGACTAGCACTAAACAAAATACCAGGTGCATTGGTAAAATTAGCAGCCTTAAATAACCTAAATCCTAAGTAGAGATACGACACTAATGATGAAATGAGTAGTAATAGGCTTACTACTTCAAAAATAATGAAACATTTTATGCGCTTATCATTCTGGCCTTGTTGAGCTAATTGCACATATCTTTGCTGTTCCTCAACAATTATTAAATTTTTCCCATTGCTTAATGGCTTAGTATATTTTAAAAGTCCTGCCTTATATTCATTAATGGCTTGCATTTTTTCATCGCTTCCTTCTGTTTTATCTGAGTGAGATTTTCTTGCTAACTCTCTATACTTTTTTGTTATTATATTAGATATCTCTAAAAAGTTACGCCCCTCTACTTCTTGCGTTTCAATGCCTAGCTCTTTAAATAAACTTTCATTATAATCATACTCTCTTGTTCTTAGCTTATAGCCCATATAACACCTACAAATTAACTAACTATTAATGTTCTATAATATACATATTTCCAAACTATGTCAATTATTTCATAAATATCTTTGGTAAAAATTATTTCTGTTATGACTAGCATGATAAGTGTATGAAGCGACTAAAATTGTCATTACAGCGCTTAGTGTACGACAGTGCTCCAACATTTAGGGTTGCAGTTTTCATGGCAGATCTGAGTAGCTGACCCATCTAAGAGGTGTCATTCAAGTAGCTGACACTGGAATGGCTTTGTTGCATCGCACCTTATAACGCGAATTCTGGATTAAGGAAGGAAGAAAGAATAGGAAATAGAAGGCTTTTTGGATTTGATGGAATAGGAAATGAGAGTAGAAAAGATATGAACCAAAAAATTAACAGGGGATCTATGGCGAGTGTGTTCAATTTCTAGTCTATTTTTTAGGTAACCAAAAACAGTCTCAATGATAGACCTTTTTCTCAGTAAAATCTTCTCATTTAGCGAAATCAATGTATTTTTCATACCTTTTTTCACGTTGGTAACAAGTTTCAAACCTCGGTCAAACAGCTTCTGAAAAAGCTCTTTTGCAATATAACCTTTGTCACCAAACAAAAGGCCGATTAATTTTTCCGTCAGATTTGGCACAGGTATCCTATCATCAACATTGCCTTTTGTGAGCGTAAGTGCATAAATTTCACCATTTTCATTGATTACCATATGTAATTTGAAACCAAAAAACCAGCCGTAAGTGCTCTTGCTTAATTTTGCAATTCCAGCAAAAACTTTGTTTTTGGATATTCTTTTTGCATGACAAACTGCAATGGGAGTTGTGTCTATATATGAAATTCCAGTGTTTTCTGACTGTCCACAAAGCCAATGCAACAACATTGCTAAATGCCACAAAACCCTAGGCTTTAGAGCAACAAACCTGGTATATGAAGGTAACTTTGGAAACTCTGATTTGTAGAGCAACGTTAGGTAATGTAGATAGAAAGTTTTGAAATTTTTACACGGAGATTGTTGATATAGCAGGATTATTGTCATGATTTCGGAGTGCTCAATTTCCGTTGTTCTTGTGGGTTTTTTACCATTTGGCAGTAGTTTATCTGCAAAATTTTTCTCTATATCTCTGCAAAAATCATCGACCAAACAAAACAGTTTTGTTATATCTTCCATGGGTAACCTCATCTATTTTTTTATAACTGCTGAGTTTACCCTGTTTTCTTGCCTTTTCTATTCTCCTTTAATCCAGAATTCACGTTTATACGGTAGTAATTTACAATAAATTCATGTAGCCATTTCGAATTTAGTCATTTCAGTGTTGGCTACTTGGATGACACCACCTGCTATGCTGCAAATTGCAACGTTCGTACACTAAAGTATAGTGTGTTACTAACGAAGGCAAACAAATATCTGCTTTATGAAAACGTTAATATTTTTCATTGAAATAATAATTGAAATAATACATAAATACTAGAAAAACCTTGGCAGGTTATTCACGTTCGATTATCATAGAGAATTATACAAATTAATAAATGATCTATGGCAAGTAACCCAGAAGAAAGAAATAGTGATAAACAAAAAGCGCTAGATAACGCAATAAGCCAGATTGAAAAAGCATTCGGTAAAGGTGCAATAATGAAGTTGAAGCAAAACCCTGTAGAAAAAATAGACACAATATCCACAGGATCAATTGCGCTTGATTCGGCTCTAGGTGTTGGAGGTCTGCCAAAAGGGCGTATAATTGAAATATTTGGCCCCGAGAGTTCTGGTAAAACCACTCTTGCCTTGCACGTGATTGCTGAAGCACAAAAAAAAGGAGGATCATGCGCATTTATCGATGCAGAACATGCATTGGATGTCTTATATGCTCGTAAACTTGGGGTAAGCACTGATGATTTAGTGATTTCACAACCAGACACTGGAGAGCAGGCGTTGCATATTGTTGAGTATTTAGTGTGTTCTGGTGCGGTTGATGTGATAGTTATTGACTCTGTCGCAGCATTAACTCCAAGAGCTGAAATTGAAGGTGATATGGGTGATCAACATATGGGGCTGCAAGCAAGGCTTCTAAGTCACGGGCTACGAAAGCTAACCTCTGCCGTTTCAAAAGCGAACTGTATATTGATATTTATTAATCAAATTCGTATGAAAATAGGAGTAGTGTATGGAAATCCTGAAACTACCACGGGTGGAAATGCATTAAAATTCTATACTTCTGTAAGGCTTGATATAAGAAAAATTGGTGTAATAAAAGACAAAGAAAATATTACAGGCAATGAAACAAGAGTTAAAGTTGTAAAAAATAAAGTTGCTCCTCCATTTAGAGAAGCGAAATTTGATATAATGTACAATGAAGGTATATCAAAACTCGGAGAAATAATAGATATGGGAGCAAAGCTTGGTGTGCTTGAAAAAGCAGGCGCTTACTATTCATATAACAACACACGTCTTGGGCAAGGAAGAGAGAATGTAAAAACTTACCTAAAAACAAACAAAGAAATCGCAAATGAAATAGAAACGAAAATCAGAGATTTACTCAGAAATCATGATAATTCTATCATAATAGACGAGGATAGTGAGCAACTTTTAGAAGAATCAGTTTTCTAATTTAAGTTATAACATAGTATTTTCAAAAATAAATGATATATAGATAAAGTTTTCTGGGCTCCAATGTTAGTTACCTGGATAACAGGAAAGGGGCTATTTGGATGGTAAAATTAGCATTGGGATAAAATGCAAGAATTTTAACGAAAAAATACAACCCTCTTCCGTTAGCTATAAAATTCTGAAAAAATAAAAACCATAGGCGCCAGATGGTTTTTAGCTTAAAAATAAAAGTCAAGCATCTGGAATTCTAGGCATAGAACCTCTAAGTCATTATTAGAATCAGCTGTATTAAACAGGACTTGATATGACACTTTAAAAAAGTAAGTTAAGAATAATAAAAATAAGGAGTGTTAGAAATGAGTACAATACAAACAAAAATACTAAAACCAAAACTAGGATTACTAGAGCTAGCAAAACAATTAGGAAATGTGTCTCAAGCGTGCAAAGTGATGGGATACTCAAGAGATACATTTTATCGATTCAAGGAGTTATATGAAAATGGGGGAGAAGAAGCATTACATGAAATAAGTAAGAAAAAACCGCTATTAGCAAACAGAGTTTCGGAAGATATAGAAAGAGCAATAATTGGCATAGCTACAGAATTTCCTGCATATGGACAAGAAAGAGCTGCAAATGAGCTGAGAAAAAGAGGTATAATAATTTCCCAAGGAGGAGTAAGATCTGTATGGCTAAGAAATGACCTTGAAACTTTGAAAAAGAGACTTAAAGCACTGGAGGCAAAAGTAGCTCAAGACGGAATCATTTTAACTGAAGAACAACTTGCAGCTTTAGAAAAAGTGAAAGAACAAAGGGAAGCTCATGGTGAAATTGAGACGCAACATCCAGGTTATTTGGGTTCTCAAGATACCTATTATGTGGGCAATATCAAAGGCATAGGGCGCATTTATCAGCAAACTTTTGTTGATACTTATTCCAGAGTTGCAATGGTTAAACTTTACACGGACAGAACAGCTATTACAGCTGCAGATCTTCTTAACGATAGAGTTATCCCATTTTTTGATGAGCAGAGAATTCCATTATTACGCATTCTAACTGATAGGGGTACGGAGTATTGTGGCAAGCCCGAAAATCACGCTTATCAGCTATATTTAGGAATCGAAAATATCGATCATTCTAGAACCAAAGCCAACTCTCCACAAACTAATGGCATATGTGAAAGATTCCATAGAACTATGCAAGATGAGTGTTACAATATTATCTTTAGAAAGAAAATCTACTATTCTTTGGAGGATCTACAGATCGATGTTGATCATTGGTTGCGTTCTTACAATGAGACAAGGCCTCACTCAGGCAAATACTGCTATGGCAAAACACCTATGCAAACGTTTTTTGACAGTAAACATATTGCTTTTCAGAAAAATATTAGTAGCATTAAACAACAGCCTGATATTAGTTTTGACTACGTCAATTCTTCTGTCAGTTAATTCTTCTCTGTCAGATTAAATCTTGTCTTTTACATCAGTAATACTTGATATCTCTGCCGCCGATATTTTGTGATCATAAATTTCCTCAACATGTGACACTATATCTCTATAGCCCATACCACTGGCAAATGTGCTCAAAATCTTCGTTTCAAGCTCTGGTTTGTTTGCCTTTTTTTGACTATTTGGGGTTCAAAGCTTCCCTCCCTATCTCTGGGCGTCAAAAGCTCAAATGAACCTGCACTTGTCCGTAAAGTCTTTCCATTTCTCCCATTTCTTCGATTATTCTCTTCACTTTCAGCTAATAAGTGATTTTCTATTTCACCTTCCAAACTTGCCTCCAGCGGCTTTTTTATAAATGGTGTAAATGCTCCATCCCTTCCTGTCAACGGTTTTCCTTCTCGTATAGACGACAGGATATTTGTTTCTAATTCTTTATAATCTACCAATCCGGTAATTCTGTTTACTATTTTTTGACTCATTGTCAAACCTCCATTTTTTTTATATCAATTTATTACTTTTTTTTCGGTTTGACACACTTTTTTGAACATTCCCCCAGAGAGTGATGGTATACTATCATCATCATTTAAGGAGTCATTATGGGACAGATATTACATGGGTGCGCCAAAACAACAGAGGCGGTGCGTAGAACAATACAAAATAGTAAAGAGAGCATAGCAAAACTTGCCGAGCGCTATGATCTCAACCCGAAAACTATTGTGAAATGGAAAAAACGCTTATTTACGCAAGATGCTACAATGGGCCCAAAACAACCAAGATCAACTGTTTTAACCAAGGAAGAAGAGGCGATAATTGTTGCATTTCGTAAGTATACACTATTGCCATTAGATGATTGCCTCTATGCTTTGCAAGCCTCTATCCCACGCTTGAGCCGCTCTAATTTACATCGTTGTTTGCAAAGACATAACATTAGCAGACTACCAGATGTCGATGGTGAAGTTAAAGCAAAAAAGAGGTTCAAACAATATCCTGTAGCATATTGATATAGCAGAAGTTAGAACAGAAGAAGGAAAGTTGCACCTGTTTGTTGCCATAGATAGAACGTCCAAATTTGCCTATGTCGAGCTTCATAACAGTGCCACAAAACCAATAGCTGCTGAGTTTTTGCGTAATTTGATCAAAATTTTGCCCTATAAAATCCATACTATTTTGACAGATAACGGTATACAATTTACCAATCAAGAACTTCATAAACACGCTTTTCAACACATATTTGATAGAGTTTGTGAAGAACATGACATTGAACATCGTCTAACAAAAATCAGCCATCCTTGGACAAATGGGCAAGTTGAGCGTATGAATAGGACGCTAAAAACGCGAATTCTGGATTAAGGAAGGAAGAAAGAATAGGAAATAGAAGGCTTTTTGGATTTGATGGAATAGGAAATGAGAGTAGAAAAGATATGAACCAAAAAATTAACAGGGGATCTATGGCGAGTGTGTTCAATTTCTAGTCTATTTTTTAGGTAACCAAAAACAGTCTCAATGATAGACCTTTTTCTCAGTAAAATCTTCTCATTTAGCGAAATCAATGTATTTTTCATACCTTTTTTCACGTTGGTAACAAGTTTCAAACCTCGGTCAAACAGCTTCTGAAAAAGCTCTTTTGCAATATAACCTTTGTCACCAAACAAAAGGCCGATTAATTTTTCCGTCAGATTTGGCACAGGTATCCTATCATCAACATTGCCTTTTGTGAGCGTAAGTGCATAAATTTCACCATTTTCATTGATTACCATATGTAATTTGAAACCAAAAAACCAGCCGTAAGTGCTCTTGCTTAATTTTGCAATTCCAGCAAAAACTTTGTTTTTGGATATTCTTTTTGCATGACAAACTGCAATGGGAGTTGTGTCTATATATGAAATTCCAGTGTTTTCTGACTGTCCACAAAGCCAATGCAACAACATTGCTAAATGCCACAAAACCCTAGGCTTTAGAGCAACAAACCTGGTATATGAAGGTAACTTTGGAAACTCTGATTTGTAGAGCAACGTTAGGTAATGTAGATAGAAAGTTTTGAAATTTTTACACGGAGATTGTTGATATAGCAGGATTATTGTCATGATTTCGGAGTGCTCAATTTCCGTTGTTCTTGTGGGTTTTTTACCATTTGGCAGTAGTTTATCTGCAAAATTTTTCTCTATATCTCTGCAAAAATCATCGACCAAACAAAACAGTTTTGTTATATCTTCCATGGGTAACCTCATCTATTTTTTTATAACTGCTGAGTTTACCCTGTTTTCTTGCCTTTTCTATTCTCCTTTAATCCAGAATTCACGTTAAAAGATGCTACAGTTAAAAAGTATTACTACAAATCACACCAGCAACTCAAAGAGCACCTTTATAGCTTCGTTATAGCCTACAATTACGCTAAAAGACTCAAAACTCTTAAGGGTCTTACCCCTTTTGAATTTGTATGTTCTCAGTGGACAAAATTTCCTGATTTATTTATACTTAATCCTTACCATCATACTCTGGGACCATACACATTTATCAGAAGCTTACGAGCAGTTACTAAAGTATTCAGTAAAAAGAAACAACGAAAAGGAGGTAGAAAAAGATGATAACGGTGGCCTTGTATGCAAGAGTTTCATCAGACCGACAAGTGCGGGATCATACAATAGAGAGCCAAATTGCAGAGCTTAAGCGTAGAATTGCTGTAGATGGACATGAGTTATTGGAAGAATATGTATTCACTGACGATGGCCGTAGAGGGTCAAATTTAGAGCGTGAAGGTTTAAAGAATTTACGTGATAAAGTAGCAGAAGGAAAAATTAATAAGGTTTATATCTATTCACTAGATCGGTTGGGCTTTGTTGCATCGCTACTTATGAAAGACTAACTATAATTAGGATTATAAGCAACTTATTGAAAATCTTGTTTTTTTGCAATCAATCTGATCAAATTTAGGAATAGTAATTTGTTATTTATATTAATAAATTTAATTCTATTGAAAATAGCTAAAGCATTGAAATTCTTGAATTTTAGCCGGATTAGTGAGTGGTAGTGAAATTTCTTTTACTCAAATTTAGGTATTCACTGACCGTTCTTGTTATAAATACCAGAATAATAAGCTACTGATATTCTCTACCTTTTTTATCTTTAATCCATCATAGCTAGCGATGCAACAAAGCCATTCCAGACTGGAATGACATCATCCTTTTTTCTGGATCCAAGTAGTCTGGGCACTGGGATGACAGGAGAAAGTGCTGCCGTCATAAAGGAACCAGTGTCAGCTACTTTCATGACACCATCATAAGGTGAAACTGGATCCAAGTAGTCAACTACTCGGATGACAATTACCTTAACAATTTCAAAAGAAGCCTAGTGAGCTATCAGCTATGTGTAGTTAACATTTTGCACGTCCATAAAAAACAAACCTTCTTTTTCGTTTTGAACTCTAATAATAGCGTGAGTGTTAAAAGGTAAAGGATCATTTGTATGTCCATGGCCTACCCCTTTTATTGTAAATACAGGAAAGTTAACACTTTTTGCAAACCTTTCTTTTACAACTTCAACAAGGTTATCGTTATAGCAGTTAACGAAATCCCCAAAGATTACTGCATGTACTCCATCAAAGATGTGGGCTTGTTTTAGGTGATCTAAACTGCGCTCTATTGCGTATGGGTAAACTCTTATGTCCTCTAAAAATAGAATTTTACCTTTCGCATTTATTTGCCAAGCGGTTCCTATACTATTTTCAACTAGAGTCATATTACCACCGATGATTTTAGACTCTAATCTGCCATCTTTTAGTCTAATGCCATTATTTATCGTCTTTAGGTTATCAAATCTGATAGAATTCCGCTTGTTAAGAATTAACTCTTTCAATTTTTCAACAGAGCTTTCAGAAACGGAGTTATTTACTATCATTTCCAACATGGTGCCGTGAAGAGTTTGCCAATCATATTTAGCTTGTAGATGGATGTGCAAGGCAGTTATATCGCTATAGCCTATGAGGATCTTTTTGTTTTGAGCAATCCTTTCTTTTTTATCATTGGGTAACTTTTCTAGATAGGGAATTAACCGAGAAGCCCCTTCTCCTCCTCTGATACACCAAATTATTTTACTATCATTAGTTAGTGCACTAATCAAATCATTTGCTCTGAATTCATCAGAGTTGGAATAAAATGGATTATCATTACTATATATTTTCTCCGAAATATGGGGATTAAAATCCAAAGCTTCTACATATTCTTTTATAGTAGTCAGATCTGATTCTTTTCCCTTCGAAGAAGGAGCAATAATATCAACTTGGTCGATTGCATGAATACTTGTGTTAGCACATAAAGTGAGAATGAAATATAAAAGATAAACAATCATTAAAATATCTTATAAAACTCTTTTTTTAGTATATCATCCAATTCAGAGAGTGGAACTTTCACTCCTAGTTCTTCCATTGACGTGACGCCATAACCTTGCAACCCACAAGGAATAATACCCTTATAGTGAGAGAGGTCTGGAAAGACGTTAAGCGCTATGCCATGATAAGTTACCCATTTTCTTAAACGGATACCAAAAGCTGCAATTTTTTTTTCTACTCCGTTATGGTTTACCCAAATGCCTATTCTATCTTCTCTAAACTCTCCAAGTATATTAAATTGCTTTAAAACATTTATGATCCACTTACTTAGATCTCTAATATATAGCTTTATATCGCATTTGTTTCTTTTTTTAAGGTTTAACATTAAATATATAATGCGCTGTCCTGGACCATGATATGTGTGTTTACCACCCCTTCCTGTTTTATATATGGGAAATAGTTTTTCAACAATATCATCAGCTGTTGCACTGATTCCTGCAGTGTAAAGTGGAGGGTGCTGGAGTAGCCATACTAATTCGTCTGCTGAATTATTGTGAATTTGTTGAATTTTCTCTTCCATAGATTTTACGGCACAGTTATAATCAATAAGCTGATTAGATATTAGCCATTCTGTCATGTTCAATTTCTTTTTTTTTAGTATAGCAGTTCGTTTTTTCCTGTTATTCCAGTGTGTGACACTGAGCGCAGCCTTCCTTATTCCTAATATACTTAATACTAACTTCTGTGCTATTTCTCCTTAACAAACATAGTACATGACAAATGTTTAATTATTTGTCAACACAGGTCCTCTTTACGTATAGGCAACTTTTTTTATTGAAAAATTCAGAAAAATGTTGTATAATTATTAGTAGATTTTAGGTAAAATATATGGCAAACTCAAAATTTAGCATAACTTTCAACAACGAAATTTCAGAGTGTCTTGCTGGACTGGCTAAAATAAGAAATAAGTCCATTAAAGAACTAGCAGAGAAGCTAATACAAGAAGCAATTGAAAATGAGGAAGATAAAATACTAATTGAGCGTGCTGCTAGACGTAATGTTTCAGGTGTGAAGAAAATTAGAAGTGAGGATGTAGACTGGAATACAATATTATCTTCATAGAAAGCGTTCTTGAGAAAGACCTTCCAGCTCTTCCAAAAACAATAAGATTAAGAATCATAAATGCGATAAATAAGCGTCTTACAGTTGATCCCATTAACCTTGGTGAACCATTATATTACAGATTTAAAGGACAAAGAAGATTAAGGGTAGGTGATTATCGCGTTATCTATTCCGTAAATATTATAAAATATGAAGTGGTTATCACAGAGATAGGACACAGAAAAGACATTTATAAGTAAGTACATCATATAAACATTAAATATATTTTGTATCCGTTCAGCAGAGTGGCAAAATAGGTAGACAAGGTGATCTAAAAAGATAATCATAGAGTAAATGTGAGGTAAGTCCTTACAATAAATGGTGCCATCCCAGTGCCCAGACACTGGGATCCAGGTTACTATATATGAAAAGTTATTATGTTTATATACTTGCAAGTGAACGAAATGGAACCCTGTATATAGGTATAACATCAAATTTAATCAAACGAATTTGGGAGCATAAAAGCAAAGCCATTTCCGGTTTCACGTCAAAGTACAATGTTAGTAAATTAGTCTACTTTGAGGAGTTTCAAGACATAAATTTAGCAATTAGTAAAGAAAAGCTTCTAAAAAGCTGGCAGAGAAAATGGAAAATAAACTTAATTGAAAAAACAAATCAAGAATGGAAAGATTTATATGATGAAATCGTATCTGGATTCCAGTGTCAAGCACTGGAATGACACCATTTGTTGGTATCCGTTCAGCGGAGTGGCAAAATAAGGTAGACAAGATAAATCAATCCCAGTGTCAAGCACTGGGATGACAAGGTATAAACCTTATCGTCATGCCGCCGCGAACCGTCATACCGCGATTCATTCGCGGTATCTCCAGATCCCGCTAACAAGTAGCGGGATGACGGTTGTCAGGGTGTCATTCCAGCGCCCCTATGATGTCATCCCAGTGCTTGACACTGGGATCCAGGAATTTTATTAAGTTGGTAAGCATAAAAGTAGCCGTTTTATGTTAAAATACAACGTTTTGATGATTATGAAAAAGCTGGATTCCAGTGTCAAGCACTGGAATGACATCGTTTACTATGTGCCATATTGCAATGTTCATATAGCTGTGTGTCACGCACTTTGCTTCAATATTTGCACATTAGCCACTCCTCTGAACAGATACTATATTTTTACTCCTTCCTGATTCATTTTCTACCTTAGGTGGCTTCGCTCAGCTCAAAAAAAAAGCTCATTCTTTTTGCTACCCCTTATTGTGCCTGCCATTTAACTACTGTGTAGAGATTGCTCTCAAACATAATGTTCGTACGTTAGTATATCCTTCCTGTGACACCAATTGATATAATTCTACCACAAATTCAATTTTTTAGGAGGCACATATGAATTTCAACATCTTTCAAAGAAAAAAAAGTGCAGTATTTACTAAATATTCTGCTTTGCAACTAATGATGGAGCCAAGTTGGAGTAAGCGTGATTATGTAAGTTTTGCTGAGGAAGGTTACATAAAAAATGTTATTGCCTTTCGAGCAATCAATATGATTGCAAGTGCTGCATCTTCGGTACCTCTTACTCTCTGCCAGCTTACTGACCAGGGAAAATCGCAACTAAAAGCCCATCCATTACTGAAATTACTTTATTCTCCTAACCCAATGACATCAAAATCGGAATTTATTGAGGGGATTGTAACTTATCGGTTAGTTAACGGCAATTCTTATATATTGATGATTGAGTCACAGAATAGTAGAAAACCACCAACAGAGCTTTATCTTCTGCGCCCAGATAGGGTTGAAATTGTTCCAGGGAGAAATAACGTTCCTTATAACTATCGTTATGCCATAAATAACAATAGTTATGACTTTAAAGTTGATAAACTAACTGGATGTTCAGCAGTGTTGCACTTAAAGACCTTTAATCCTTTGAATGATTGGTATGGGTTATCACCAATTGAGGCAGCTGCATATAGCATAGATCAGCATAATCAGGCGGGTGCTTGGAATCAAGCGATGTTGCAAAACGGAGCAAGACCAAGTGGTGCAATAGTTGTAAAATCAGCAAAAGATGGAAGTGGTGGAAGTTTAAGTCAAGAGCAGTACCAACGCTTAAAAGCGCAGATAAATGATCATTATTCAGGTTCTATAAACGCTGGAAGACCGATATTGCTTGAAGGAGGCTTGGAGTGGAAGGAAATGAGCTTATCACCAAGGGATATGGATTTCATTGAGTCCAAACACAGTTCAGCCCGCGATATTGCCCTGGCTTTTGGCGTCCCGCCGCAGTTGCTTGGCATACCAGGTGATAACACTTAAAACGTGAATTCTGGATTAAAGGAGAATAGAAAAGGCAAGAAAACAGGGTAAACTCAGCAGTTATAAAAAAATAGATGAGGTTACCCATGGAAGATATAACAAAACTGTTTTGTTTGGTCGATGATTTTTGCAGAGATATAGAGAAAAATTTTGCAGATAAACTACTGCCAAATGGTAAAAAACCCACAAGAACAACGGAAATTGAGCACTCCGAAATCATGACAATAATCCTGCTATATCAACAATCTCCGTGTAAAAATTTCAAAACTTTCTATCTACATTACCTAACGTTGCTCTACAAATCAGAGTTTCCAAAGTTACCTTCATATACCAGGTTTGTTGCTCTAAAGCCTAGGGTTTTGTGGCATTTAGCAATGTTGTTGCATTGGCTTTGTGGACAGTCAGAAAACACTGGAATTTCATATATAGACACAACTCCCATTGCAGTTTGTCATGCAAAAAGAATATCCAAAAACAAAGTTTTTGCTGGAATTGCAAAATTAAGCAAGAGCACTTACGGCTGGTTTTTTGGTTTCAAATTACATATGGTAATCAATGAAAATGGTGAAATTTATGCACTTACGCTCACAAAAGGCAATGTTGATGATAGGATACCTGTGCCAAATCTGACGGAAAAATTAATCGGCCTTTTGTTTGGTGACAAAGGTTATATTGCAAAAGAGCTTTTTCAGAAGCTGTTTGACCGAGGTTTGAAACTTGTTACCAACGTGAAAAAAGGTATGAAAAATACATTGATTTCGCTAAATGAGAAGATTTTACTGAGAAAAAGGTCTATCATTGAGACTGTTTTTGGTTACCTAAAAAATAGACTAGAAATTGAACACACTCGCCATAGATCCCCTGTTAATTTTTTGGTTCATATCTTTTCTACTCTCATTTCCTATTCCATCAAATCCAAAAAGCCTTCTATTTCCTATTCTTTCTTCCTTCCTTAATCCAGAATTCGCGTTCTTAGTACTTTTTGTCTAGGAAATAGAGTTCCAGCCTTAGTTGAGAATGCGTCCGCTAGTCTTTTTATGTCTTTAGTTGGAATACCTTGTACCCCTTGTTCATATTTTAGCAGCGTGTAATATTTTATGCCTGTTTTATCTGCTAAAGCTTTCAGGGTATATCCTCGCTTTAACCTCCAGCTTCTTATCTTTTGCGCTATTTTATATCTTGTAGCGTTAGTATGCTTTATACGGCTACTATTAATGTTACTAGCGGTCACTCTTTTTCACACGATTTCAAAACAAACTAACTCTCAGATGCCTGTTGAAAACTAGTATATTCAATGCTCACGCTATGACAAGTATTGTAGAATTGAATGGAGGGCTTATGATGGTTTTTAGAGTGTATCTTCGATGTCTCCTATAGCTCCAAATTCATAGCATCCATTTCCTGGGCTTGTAAGGCGCTTTATAGCAGGGTTGATAAAAGATGTACAAAACAGACGTCTAAAGTAGAGGATGCTATTCTAAGATGATCTCTGACAGCCGTTTAACGCATTCAAAACTTAAAAAAATAAAAAACTTGAACATTTCTTCAGAATTGTGTATAATTATTAATGCTTTTTAGGTTAATTTTATGGCTCTTTCGAAGTTCCTTGACGTACGAAATGATGTCGCGTTCAAAAGAATATTTGGTACTGAAAAAAATAAGGATATTCTTATTCACTTCCTCAATGACATCATTGGCTTCACTGGTAAAGATGAAATAAAGGATATAGAGTTTCTAAGTACTATTCAAGACCCTGATATCGCCGCTAAAAAGCAAAGTATTGTTGACGTTCTCTGTAGAGATGAAAATGGGGTGCAAGTAATAGTCGAAATGCAGGTCGCTAAAACTAAAGGCTTTGAAAAACGTGCTCAATACTATGCTGCTAAAGCTTACTCAAGGCAAGCTGATAAAGGTAACCAGTATCATAACCTTAAGGAAATTATCTTCATTGCTATAGCAGATTGTGTACTGTTTCCTAATAAATCTGAGTACAAATCAAAGCATACTATTCGGGATGAAGACACTAATGAGCATGATCTAAAAGATTTTTATTTTATATTTATTGAGTTGCCAAAATTTCCGAAAACAAAAGAAGATCAGTTAGAAAATATAGTTGAGAAATGGGTTTACTTCTTCAAATATGCAGACGAAACCAGTGAAGAGGAGTTGGAAGGGATAATAGGAAGCGATATAATAATCAAGAAAGCGTATGAGGAGCTAAATAGATTCAACTGGTCAGAAAAAGAATTTATTGCTTATGAACAGGAAATAAAACGTATTCTTGATGAACAGGCTGTCCTCGCTCAAAAACTTGATGATGCTACTGAAAAAGGTAGAGAAGAAGGCATCCAAATCGGCGAAGAAAAAGGTGAAATGAAAGCTAAAATAGCAGTGGCTAAAAACCTACTTAAAGCTGGCGTATCTGTCGACTTAATAGCTGAATCCACTGGTCTTCCTTCCAATAAAATCAAAAAATTGCAAGAATAACATAACTTTCTACCTACTTAAAATATAAAGCATCTCCAATTCTGCCTCCAACCTTTAATCCTGAAGCCTCAGCTCTAACTTTTTCAGCATACCGCATTCCTTTTTGGATTTTTTTAGGTAAGAGTGGTTTGTTAAATTTTTGATTTGTCACTTTCATAGCCAACACATTAAATGCTAATAGTGTACTTGGTATATCAACTTGTGCTGTAACATGTGTTAAAGGCGCATGTTTAGAGCTGTGAGAATTTTGCTGATTTTGATTTATATTTCCTACCATTTTCCTACTATCTATTCTCTCGTTACTAATCTTTTCAGACCATTTATTGTTTATACCAATCATCGGTTTATATTGACTACTATGTGTATAGTTGCTATTAAACTGCTTATCATTTATTGTGTGCTCCTTTCTTTCACTAATTTTTTTAGGTTGACCATCATAGTAACTATGTTTTTTGTCGCTATGGTGAGATAAAGTAGGTTTTGGCCTACTATGGGAAACTTCTAACCTCTGCTGTTTTTCGCTACTTATAACTCTAGATTGATTAACACTCTTGCTAATAACACTCTGTTCGTTACTCATTTTGCTTTCGTATTGTTGCCTTTCCTGCCTACTATTGCCACGTTTTTTGCTATGGGCACCAACATTCTTATCATTAC
This sequence comes from Wolbachia endosymbiont (group A) of Bombylius major, assembly GCF_947251895.1. Taxonomy (NCBI): domain Bacteria; kingdom Pseudomonadati; phylum Pseudomonadota; class Alphaproteobacteria; order Rickettsiales; family Anaplasmataceae; genus Wolbachia; species Wolbachia endosymbiont (group A) of Bombylius major. The sequence continues at coordinate 79,972 of NZ_OX366395.1, forward strand.
ACTTACGAGCATCATATTTTGACATATATTGAAATTCCATTTCTTGCGCTCGGTCATAGCCAGACTGCTTTAATTTTTGTTGGTCGCTTGAGCCCATTTGAATATCTTCAGATCTAGAATCCTCCAATTCTTTAGCAGCATCTCCATTTACTACATTTGATACTACCACTTTACTTTTTTCTTTCACCCAACCAAACAAATCATTTATCCATGAAGATGGTCTTGCAGCACTACTTGTAACTTCTTGAATAGGTAAGAGACGACTATGATGTCTTTTATCGAGATTAGAATCTAAACTCATTTTACTCTCTGATTTTTGTGTATCACGCCTCTACCAAACAATACATACGAACTTTTTTATATGGTAATTTTATTATACGCTAAAACTACCTATATTGGCTTACTTTTGCTAAATTTACATACGAACTGTTTTGCATAATTTTGTTGCAAAGATTTCAAGCTTCTATTTTTGTAACCTTATTTTTACGCGGCTTGCTCTCACGAATGTACGACCTTTTTTATATTTTTTGTAAAAAGTAAATAATTCAATTTGCTGTTATGCTAATTTTTAGTATGTTTCTATATTATTAATAATCTAATTAAAATATATAAGAAATGTACTAATCTTGATCTTCTTATTAAGATATGCAATAATTAAGTTATATTATAACTTTTAACAGAAAAGATATCTATGATTTTAACACTAGAGCAATGGAAAGAGATACTAAACTCAAATGAGAGTGATATACTTGAACAAATAAAGGTGAAACTAAAAGAACAATGTAAATATATGTATCAAAAGTGGGAACAGGAAAGATTTGATATAAATTATCAATTTGATGTACTATTACCCAGTATCTATACACTATTTGATATAAAATTTACATTATTACATCTGGCTGCTTTCAATGGCAATACTGAGGCATTACAGGCTTTATTAAAAGTAGAGGGTATTGATGTTAATGAGAAAAATGAAAATGGAGATACTTCTTTGCATTTGGCTGCCTTCAATGACTATACTAAAATAGCACAGGCTTTATTAAAAGTAGAAGGTATTAATGTTAATGAGAAAGAAACTAATGGATGGACTCCTTTGCATTTGGCTGCTTTCGATGGCAATACTAAAATAGCACAGGCTTTATTAAAAGTAGAAGGTATTGATGTTAATGAGAAAAATGAAAATGGAGATACTCCTTATGATCACTATGAAATAGAAAAATATCTAAAAGGAACAGGAATATGTGAGGACGCTGAAAGTAGTGCATGGCGCAAAGTACCTTGGACAAAAACTGACAGTCTTGTTAAGAATGATTTTGCACAGTTCGTCGGGTTTTTTACGGCTCATATGGTTTGGCAATTAGAGGGTGGGGAGAATGTTGTACCACTAATTGCTATACAAAATGCGGACGAACGTTGGTATAAGAGAGTTTATGGTGATGATCTCCCATACGAACGTGCCGTAGCTATAGCTCGAGAACGACTGCAGTCTATACTTTCTTCTTCACGTGGTGATTACGCGCTACTTGCCTATGATGGCTTTTTGACACTGAACAATAAGCGTGATGAATCGCTCTTTATTGAGGCACATGATATCAGAGATCAAGAAGGAATAACTTTTGTTCTTGCAATACCTTATCGTTCAGCACAAAGCAAAGAAGGTCTGGCCATTTACCGACCTGTAGTAACAGAAACAGCAAACTTATCTGATATAAATACCTTTTTATATCGTTGTTATGAGGGAGCCCAAAATCATACTAAGGGATTTGAGTTTTGGAATGCGCATATGGACACACCACTTATGAAGTCAAATGAACAGCTTTTTGCAACTATTACGGAAGGTGATATAAAGCAACTTCAAAGACTAATAGAAGATGGGTTGTGTGTTAACTTAGCAGATGAGACTGGATGTACTCTTGCGCATCATGCTGCTTTTTGTGGTAAAAAAGAGATAGTGGAATTCTTATGTGAAAAAGGGGCAAATATTAACGCAGTAGATAGAGAGCAACGTACTCCGTTACATTATGCTACTTCGGAAGATCATGAGGAAATGGTGAAGTTTTTACTTGAAAAAGGAGCGAACATTAATGCAGCAGATCAGCGTGGGGGAACTATGTTACATTATGCTGCTGGAAATAGTAAAAAAGGGTTAGTGAAATTTTTACTTAAAAAAGGAGTGAACATTGATGCAGAAGATCAGCGTGGTTGGACTCCTTTACTTCATGCTGTTCACCAAGGCAATAGAGAAATGGCAGAATTTTTACTCCAGGAAGAAGCAAATATTTGTACAGTAGATAAAGAAGGATTTACCCTTTTACATTCAGCCACTTCGGAAGGTCATGAGGAAATGGTGAAGTTTTTACTTACAAAAGGAATAAATATTAATGCAGAAGATCAGGATGGTTGGACTCCTTTACATTATGCTGTGCATATTAATGATGAAGTAATAGTAGAGCTTTTACTAAAGGAAGGAGCTGATATTAATATAGTAGATAAAGAAGGATTTACTCCTCTACATTATGCTATCTATAATGATTACAAAGAGGTGATAGAGCTTTTATCTATGGGAAGCAAATGACTAAGAGCATATCTTCAAACTGAGAAATGTGCTAGTTTGTATAGTGATTATATTAAAAAAGATATTAGTTTGTGAAGTGAGAGGATTGCTCATACGCCTAAAATTGGAAAGCCAAGCGTTCAACAATCCAACGTTTAGAGCATGTCTGCAAAGGAAGTAGGCAGAAATCAAAAAGTAACCTTAGCCAGAAAAAGTGGTGAAAAAGTTAAGAATGTTTTTGCAAAAAGGATGAGATCAATAAAAAGGATTTCATTTAAGGTATAAAACTATCATAAGTTTTTCTGTTATTTCCAAATAAATCATTATTAATTTAACAATATATATCACTAATAACTTAAATAATCAATCACTTCCAGAACCAAAAGGTAGCCCCGTGAGAAGAATTTTTCTTGGAATGGGTAGGTCTAGAGTTAAGGTCTTGGATGTTTTTGAGCACCTTTAGTAAGTAAGCGTTTCCTCCATTTTCAAGTTTGAGGTTTAGAAAGTTTTTACTATTTGTATTGCTCTGCCTCTGTTGCTCTGATAGTTTCTCCTTCTGAATATAATATGTTGCAAATATTATGCCAGAGAGTATAATAAAATCTACATCAAATACTTTATAAGAAAGTGATGGTAGAGGCAAAATTAAACACTAATAAGAAGATGCTAGAGTTTGAAAAAGCAGCAAAAATATTATTGAAAGGTTAAATGGAGCGTGATATAATATGTAACGTAAAAATTTAAGTAATCTTATTGACATCTTAACGTTAATAGTTCTTAAATGTTTAGTACTGTAGAATTAAATTATTAAGTTTTATGAGTGGAGTAAAAATGGTAGAAAGCTTTCCAGGTAATAACAAAAACAGTAATTTAATTGAGGGAGCAAAAGTAATAGAAAATTTTTTAAATAATAACGAAAACGGTAGCTCAATCTTTCAAGGAAAAATCAGGGAGCAAGATTTCTCTGCAGAGCAAAAGCTAAACGAGCTAAAAGCCGCAATAGAAGAGCTTACCAGACAAGATTTTCTCAGAAGAACCGAGTGTGAGCGTCAGGCCTCTAACTGTGTCGATGAAATATCATCTCAAGCAGAGCTACATATCGGAGAAGATGATGATGAGAGTTACTTCAATTGTGAAAAACCACTGGGAGATTTCTGGAATTTCTTAGAACCTCTCTTTAACTTCTTTGAAGTAGATGTAGATGATCCGAAAATCTACCAAATGCTCAAGGAGAAGAAAGAAAAAAATTGGCTTCTTTCAATAATTAAGTTTTTGCGTGATAAGCTTAAGGAGTTAATCAAGAAGATTTTTGCACGCGATTTAAGTTTCGATCAGAGGTTGGACAAGGAGATAAAAGAATTGAAGGAAAAATTAAACAGTGGTGAGTTATCAGAAGAGGAGTTTGCAAGGGCGTTAGAGAGGCTCGAGGCTCTACAAAATCTGAAACTCAAGTTACAGCTCGCCGTTGTCGGATGGATTGTTACAATGTTCGCAGAGATGTTTGGAGTTGAGTTGGCGGCTGCGGTAGAGGCATCTACAGAAAAAGAAGATAAAAAAGCAGAAAAAACATCATTAAAAGAAGAAAATAAAGAAGTTCACAAAGAAGTAGAAATTAAGGTAGACGAAAGAGAAAAACCTAAAGTGCCAGTTTTCCTTTTTGAAGTTTCACCCGGATTTGTAAGGCCAGTTGTTCTGAACAAACCAGAGCTTGAAATTGTGTCAGATCCTTTGAAACATCTATTGCGTCTTACTGGGCTTGAAAGAAAATCTCATGAAAATTCACAAAAACCAGAAAAAGTGAACGAAGAGAAAAAAGCGAAGCCTGAACCGAAGAAAGAGGTGTGTCCACCGAAACCTGCGGAGCAGCCTGCAGAAAAGACAAATCAACCAAAAAAAAGTAAACAGTTTAAAGCTAGTAAAAGGGATGCAAGAAGACAAGCACGAGATAAACCTCCTACACACAATTATCCAATTGATCATTTTCAAGTTCCATCAGGAACTACTGATAAGTCTAATGCTAGTGCTGATCAGCGTAGTTCTGCAAGTAGTGTTCAAGAAGATCCTAGATCAAAAGTTACTGATGTATTGAATGAACGTGCAGCAAGAGGGAATGGTAATACACCATCGAGATAGCTAGTGTTAGCTACTTATGTGATAAAGAACACTGGATCCCAGTGTCTGGGCACTGGGATGACAAGAAAAAGAGGTACTGGTATGACATTAAAGAGTAGGGATTGATGGCAAAGAGAAATACAGGTGTCATTCCAGCGCGTGACGCTGGAATCTAGAAAACTGAATTTTATGAAAAAGAGTGAATAAAATTTTTTGAAAAAAAATATAAAAAAGTGCTTGCACTTAATTTTATTTTTAGTATATTAATTACATAATATTTTTACTGGGGGCAATATGCATGGTAATAAAGGTTCAGGTTCTGAAAAACGAAGATATGGTGAGAATGATCCACCGGGAGGAGGAAAAATTGATCTAAGTAAAGTAGACCCAAAGAGAATAGATGATTTTAGAGAGAGAATTAAGCGTGAGGAAGAGAGGAGGAAGCAAAATCAATCTAGTGGTCAAGGTAGTGGCAAAAGTGGTAAGTAACAGCAAGTTTATGGTAATTTAAATAGGGGGGTGTTATGCCTAATGTAAGCGAAATAAATCAAGAATTAGTAAGGGCCTTTAATATTAATCTTTGTAAAAATGATATTGTCATGACTAATCTTACCGTACAAAATTTACATCGAAATTTTCATAAGGAAGATCATATTGTTATCTCATTTGATAAAAGTATGGGTGCTGATCAATGTATGAAGTATTTGAACGATATGAAGGAAAAAATAGTAGAGGAATTTTGTGAAGATGAGAGTAGTGCTAGTATGTCTTTTAATATAAGTTTTTTTCCTTTTAAATTTAGTAAAAAACAATTGAATAAAGATAGTAAAGGAAGGTATAAGTTTTCGGTGCCAATAGATAAAGATGTAATTTTTAATTTAAAATGTTGCCTAGCCCATGTACTTGCAAAAGATATAAAGGTGAATATAGGACACGAGTTTGGTATTGGATATGCAGAAGAAAATACCGGCTATGTAAGCTTTGACAGAAAATCTTATCTATATTGTATGCGTTTTAATGATTGGAAACTAAAAGTACGCTTTATTAATTTATTGTCATCGAAAATTGCAAGATACGGAAATGTTCCAATGGACTACTTGGAAATAATTGATAATCGTGTATACATAGAAAAAAGCATTTTTGATAATGTTGAGTTTATTAAGAACATAGTAAAAGACAAAGCATCTTTGATATGTCGTGATTTTGAGATCCCAAGTGCCGAAGATGAAGTTGTTGAGGGTCTAAAATTTTCAATAATTGATTTTATTCGCAGGGTGGGCATACCAGTTGAATTTGTACTTCGTTCTTCCTATTTAGGGAATCATGAAAACTCAATTCTAGTGCCTATTGCAAAAGACGGTAACGTTGATAGGTTTTTAACTAGGAAAGAGGTGAATAATATTAATAATATATTTGATATTAACATATTACGTGATATTGAAGGTTGTACTTCACCACAACACCTACCAGTATTTGGCAGGAGAGGAATATACGGAATAGATTTTGCTAATCAAGAGATTTCTTATTGTGTGCTGAATAAAATCATGGAAAACTCTGTAATCAACAAAGACCATGAACTGTCCATTGACCCTGAGCTTCGTTTGCAAGCATTGTCGCCTGCACAGTCGCCACTCAATTCTCCTACACATGCAGGACCGAGTGGACTAAGAACACCGCCCAACCAAAGGAAAGCAGACACAGATAGTGGTTATGATAGTAATTCACCTCCGAAACCTAAGGATTCTGTTGCGCATTCTCCAAGTGGTGGTCCAGGGCCATCGACTGAACTGTCAGATATGGAATGGGAGTCTCCCACGCGGAGTCAGGATGGAGCATTAGAGCATTCTCCCAGGCGAGGGTCAGAGCAAGGATCAGAAACGGAAAAAGAAGGACGGCTGCTGCACAATCATGTAAATTCAGCTGGAACGAGTAAAGGATCTTGGTCATCGACACAATTGAGTTTTCCTACAGTTAGTCAGGGTGTTCCAGGGCCATCTAAAGGGGGAAATCTAGGTGCTGCAGCAGCTAGTGGTAGTATCCCAGGATCCTCGTTATGGTCACAGAGTGAACCTTCATCTTGGCCATCACCGCCTCCCGCGCACGAAAATAAAAGGACGTCGTCAATGCAATTTACTAAACCAGGACCTAGTGGTTTATCATGGTCATCACCGCCTCCCGCGCACGAAAATAAAAGGACGTCGTCAATGCAATTTACTAAACCAGGACCTAGTGGTTTATCATGGTCATCACCGCCTCCCGCGCACGAAAATAAATGGATGCCGTTACCGCAACCTACCCAACTAAGACCTATTGGTTTATCATGGACACAGAGTTCTAGTGGACCTTTATCTTCATTACCTCCTCCTCTTATTCCAATTAGTGGTAGTGTTCCAGGATCCCGGCTACCTGTTTCATTTACTAGTACTCAGGACCCTGATTTATTACCGCCTCCGCCTCCTCTTATTCCAATTAGTGGTGGTAGTGTTCCAGGATCCCAGCCACCTGTTGGTAGATCTTTATCATCGAGAGGTGCTCAGGCAGGTGCTAACATTAGTGAGGAAGAAAAAAAGTTGATTAAAGCATTGCTTTATACATTGAACTTAACGAATTATACTTCTGATGGTGTTTATACTAACTTTTTTGCAAAAGATGGGAAAATTGTTAGTTTACTCCATGATACTGTTGATAGAGAGGAATATTTACAGGAGGTAAGAGATTATATAATAGAAGAGTATTGTGAAGATGAGGAAGAAGCAAGAAAACTTTACGATCTCGATGAGTTTCCATTTAAATTTTTTCCTGATCCTGATTACGAGAAAAATCAAAATGATTATGAGCCAAAAAAGACAGTTGTTGCTAATATAAGTAGTGGTGCTTTATCTAACTTAAAAACCCTTTTCAGTCAGAAGCTTGGGAAAAACGTAGATGCTATCGACATTAATTGGGTCAAAGATGTAAAGGAACGTGAAAAGAACGAATGGGTAGATTACCAGCTATCTAATGGCGATTCTCTTGAAAAAGCATGTGAGGGTTGTTTTCCTGATGAAGAGCCAATGAAAATAATTCCAGTTGCATTTGAAGGAGGTGAATACGTGCTTGACCGTATTCGTGCAAAGTGTGAAGTAGAATTGTTGTTCAGAGAGCAATCACGACGGTTTAGAGGTACATTAGTTAACGAGGAAGAAAAAGAGTTGTTTAAAGCATTGCTTTATGCGTTTAACTACAGTAATAATAATTTCGACTGCCCTGATACTAACTTTACTGTAAAAAATGGGAAGATTGCTAGTTTAATTGGTGATAGTGTTAATGTAAAAGAATATTTACAGGAGGTAAAAGATAAGACGAAAAAAGAGTATTGTAAAGATAAAAAAGAAGCCTATGATCTCAATGAGTTTCCATTTGAATTTCTTTCTAATTGTGAAAAAAACCAAAAAATGACAGTTGTTGCTAATATAAGTCGTGATGCCTTATTTAACTTAAAAAAACTTTTTATTTATGGGTATAAGAAAAAAGTGAAAATAGGAAATACCGACATTAAAATAGGAGATATCAACATTAACATTGTCGAAGAGGAAGTGAAATCTAAAAAGGGCGAATTGGTAGATTCCAAGTTGAAAGGAATAGAAAGAGAAGGAAGATATTACAGTAAGATAAAACCTAACGAAGCAGCTACAGCCTCTTATCCCGATGAAAGCGCATTAGAATATATTCTAATTGAGAAATACGAAGCTGGATATTACCTTGAACGTACTTATAAACCTTTGGAAACAGAGTTGTTTGTGAAAGATCTAGGGTATACTGAAGATAGATCAAAAGCTGGAAAGGTGAAGTCCGAAGATAATAAAGATAGCGGTATCTCTTCAGGAGAGGCAACTGATGCTGAAAACGTAAGCTCCAAAGCTGATGCAATAACAAGTAGTGGTTATGAGTCTATGGATTATGAGAATCCTAGAGGAAAATCGCCAAAACGTAAGTCTCCATGGTCTAAAGATGAAGGTAGTCCAACAAGAAAATCCTCGAGAAGCGGAAGCAATAATTCATCGTCTGAAGAATCGTTACCAGGATTTGATAGGGGGAATAATGGAAGAGGTTCGCAAAAACGTAAGTCTCAATCGCCTGTAGGTGAAGGTAATCCAAGAAAATCTCAGAAAAGAGATTCTTCACCACTTCCAAGGCTGGAGTCGTTAAGTTTGAGTAATCCCTTTGATCAAATAGATAAGTATTAGGTTTATTAATTTCACTGCTCTCAGCCACCGAAGTGTTTTATTAGGGCCAAAGTCCCTGACCCTGAAAACACTGGTGTTAATTTTTCTCATCCATTGTAAATATTGTACCGTACTATCCACTTGATCATCATAACGGGCTTCTGGGAACATTAAAATTTCGTACTCAAAATCATTGAGCCATATTGCTATAACTATAGCATTTCTCATAATAGTCCGAACAGGTCATAGGAAGGCAGAATCAACAGCACGACGAAAGGATTCGAATAGAGGAATGTTTTTCCTGGCTCTGTTTTTTATAGCAAACCAATGATGCTCAATTTTGTTAAAATCTGGAGAATACGGCGGCAGATACAAAATTTCTGCACCGACTCTTTTAGCGAGCTTTATCAGACTTATGAAAAGTAGCATTGTCGAGAATGACAGTCTGTCCAGGCTCCAAGATTGGTGTTAAAAATTGCTCAAACCATCCATTAAAAACATCCATATTACAGTGGCCTTCAAAGGTTAATGGAGCAACTATCTTTCTTCTACTTAAGGCTGCAACCATACTGATTCGTTGCGTTTTCTTTCCAGATTTTAGGGCATAAAACCGCTGTCCTTTCTGGCAATACCCATATCTCTGTGTTATCAATGCCAGACTCATCTATATACACTAAGTTTTCTGGTTCTTTTGTTGCTATAATTTTCAAAAATTCAGCACGTTTTTCTTCGTTTCTTTCCTTGTATCCATAGGTCTTTTTTTGCGCGTAAATCCAATTTTTCTGAGAGCTCGGTGGATCGTTTGGATACTAACGTTGCCCCAAAGTTTAGCCATTTCCGACAGAGTCTTTCCTCCGTTTTCTCTGACAAATTTAGCAAAGGCATCCCAGTCGGTAATTTTGTGATTGTAACCTCCATTTCCAAGTTTTTTTGATTGAAAGTCTCCTGTTTCTTTTCTTCTTTGCTGCCACTCCCATAAAGTAGTTCGTCCAATTTTAAATCTTGCTGCCACTGTTTCTCTGCTTTCTCCCTCCTCTAGCGCTTCCATTGCTTTTTTCCTTAAGTCATAACTATATGCTGCTGGCACTCAACCTCCTTATCATCGTCTATCCTTATCTTATCACATCCGGACTTCTATGAAAAGAGCTATAATTTCTTAAATCTTATCCTAAATAACCTAACCCCCTAGACCTTGCCTCGCGCTGCGGATGAACTTGCGTAAGATCAGTAGATGGAACATCCTTAGTAGTCTCTGTAGACACACTACCATTTTTCTTAAAACCTTTATCTTCTATAGCTTCCAGAACACTTTTTCCTCCCAAAAGACAGTTTTCTCCTAAACTTTTCTTCTCAGCTTTTAACTTGTTAAGCTTTGCTTTACTCTCATCACCAATTTCTACCTCTATTTTATTACTATCTTTCTCACTAGGATGTAGACAAATACTAATCTCTCCTACCTCAGTGGTAAAAGACATTTCAATGCTAACTTTTAAGATATCTGTATAATTTCTTTTTTTACCTACGCTTTCAACTTTTACTATACTTTTCCCAATTTGAATTGTGCCGCCTTTTAAATTTAACTCTTTAGCTTTTTCATGGTTTAAGATTTTCGCAGGTTCAATAATACTATCTTGTGAATATTTCATACGAAAACATTGATTATCTATCTCCACTTCCTCTAGCTTCCCCTTTTGAGCTTGTCTATCTCCGCCTACAATACCTTTATATGCTATACTCTCTAGCTTGTCTTTAATTTCTTTACATTTCTCACCGGGATTACGTATATAATCAGATCTATAATTTTGTGCTAGCTCAGTATCGCTACCGCTGGAGAAAAATTCTTCTTTTGCTTTCCCACCTTCTAACAATAAATTACTAGTGATACTTTCTGTGATGTCTAAAGCTTCATCTTTATCTTCATCGTCTTGGTCGGTAATATCATTAACCCTCCCTATATACTCTTTGGTTCCATCGCGTGGTTTCGCACAATCACTAAGAACACCTTCTATTTCTTCAAATATTAAATTTGTTACAGTTTCTTTATCATCTTTTTCATTGTCATTTTTATCATCATTACAAAGATTATCACTTGAACTACAGTTTGAATCTTCTTCTGTGTTACAATCACTCAATTTAACAGACTCTATCTGACTATCATCACCAGAGCTATTTGAACAATCATCTACCGAACCATCAGGTGTTGTTGAATTCCCTTCATTTTCATGAGAATCATCTAAATCATAACCCAAACCCTTAATAGCTTGAAGGCACTCATGTTCAGTAACATATTCAAATGGAGTCTTTCCACTTTGATCTTGCACATTTTGATTAGCTCCTTTTTCTAAAAGAAACTTTATACCGCCAGTATCGTTACGTTCAGCAACGTAATGTAACAGAGTTTTTCCATCTTGGTTTTGTAAATTTGGATTAGCTCCTGCTTGTAGAAGAAACATTATATGTTGAATATAACCGTGATTACCTAATAGATCGCTATTGTTTGCCTCATTTAAAACGTCATGTAATCTTTTACTTGAGTAATATGACAGAGTTTTTCCAGCTTGGTTTTTTACATTTGGATCAGCCCCTACGTGTAGAAAAGACGTTATACATTGAATACAATTGACATCATCTAATAGATTGATATTGATTGCTAACCAATTTACAATTTCACGTAATTCTTCATTTAAGTAATCTAACGAAGTTTTTCCAGCTTGGTTTTTTAGATTTGGATCAGCTCCTACTTGTAGAAGAGACATTATACGTTGAATATTACTGGGATTATTTAATAGACTGATATCCTGTTCTAACTGATCTAAAATATCACGTAGATCTCTAGTGCTTGATGACTGATCTGAAATATCATAATTCAATTCCTTGCTTGCTACCCCACCATGCATATTCTATAACCATTACTCACTAATTCTTTAGTGATTACCGTAATACATAGGTAAGTCAATAAAAAAATGCACCTTTCCTTCTTCAGTTCTAAGAAATTGTCAAAAGTCTCAAAAAGATGAGTTAAAAAGGGTTCTGCTTCCAACTTTTTTGCTGTAAATTTTTGCAAAATTTTAAAACTCACATCTACTCTATTATAGTATTCTTGGCAACTAATTTTATTAAAAATCTTACTATTACCCACAAATAAAGGCATGGTATTGTATTTACTCAAATAATTTTATTAACTTGAAAGATTATTAGATTAAAATTATTAAATTAAGAGTTATAATTTTAGCAACTAAAAGCTGTAAATTGTACCATATAAACAGTTATTTCAAGCAAAAGTTATACCATTAAGAACTATGCAACAAACGTTCATATTTGTGGGTAATAGTAAGGGGGAAGTTATAGAAATGACACTCAATCGCGAGGACTTCTACCAACCAGACTTTTCGTATAGCTTCTAGGTTCAACCTTTTAATTTGCCTTTGAGCGCAGAAACTCCCTAGAAATCACGCTTTTGAACTCTATATTATTTTTTGTAACATTGTCGTAGGCGTTAGATCTTGCAATGCAGTTAATCTTTCTAACGCCCTTGCAAACTCTTCTTCTGATAACTCACCACTGCCTAATTTTTCCTGCAATTCTTTTATCTCTTTGTCCAACCTCTGATTGAAACTTAAATCGCGTGCAAAAATCTTCTTGATTAACTCCTTAAGCTTATCACGCAAAAACTTAATTATCGAAAGAAGCCAATTTTTTTCTTTCTTCTCCTTGAGCATTTGGTAGATTTTCGGATCTACATCTACTTCAAAGAGGTTAAAGAGAGATTCAAAGAAATTCCAGAAATCTCCGAGTACTTTTTCTCTTTCACCATTGAAATAATCTTCATCATCTTCTCCGATATGTAGCTCTGCTTGAGATGATATTTCATCGATACAACTAGAAGCCTGACGCTCACACTCGAGCCTCCTGAGTGAATCTTGTCTGGTGAGCTCCTCTACGGCTGCTTTTAGTTCATTTAACTTCTGCTCTGCAGAGAAATCTTGCTCCCTGATTTTTCCTTGGAAGATCGAGCTACCGTTTCCGTTATTATCTGAAAAATTTTCCATTATTTTTGTCCCCTCAATAAAATTACTATCTTTATTGTTACCTGAAAAGCTTTCCACCATTTTTACTCCCTTCATAAAACTTAATAATTTAATTCTACAGTACTAAATATTTAAGAACTATTAATATAAAGATGTCAATAAAATTATTTACATTTTTACACTATATATATATTATATCATGTGCTATTTAACCTTTCAATAATATTTTTTATTTTTACTGCTTCTTCAAACTCTAGCATGCACTTTTCTTAAATTATCCTTATTAATATTTGTTTTTGCCTCTATCATCACTTTTTCTTGTAAAGTATTTGATATAGATTTTATTATACTCTTTGGCATAACATTTACAACATACTTTATCTATAAATGGAAATTATTATACTTGCAGCTAGACACAATTTGAAATAATTTACACTATAAAGTTAAGGAACGAGATCCCAGTGTCACGCACTGGGATGACAGCAGTCCTACGTCATACCGCGATTCATTCGCGGTATAGATTCCGCTAACAAGTAGCGGAATGACGAATTTTTGTTTTTCAAATTATCGTAAGTCACTTTAGCTATATCAGAGCAATAGAGGCAGTGCGTAGAGGAGCTCACCAGACAAGATTCACTCAGGAGGCTCGAGTGTGAGCGTCAGGCTTCTAGTTGTATCGATGAAATATCATCTCAAGCAGAGCTACATATCGGAGAAGATGATGAAGATTATTTCAATGGTGAAAGAGAAAAAGTACTCGGAGATTTCTGGAATTTCTTTGAATCTCTCTTTAACCTCTTTGAAGTAGATGTAGATCCGAAAATCTACCAAATGCTCAAGGAGAAGAAAGAAAAAAATTGGCTTCTTTCGATAATTAAGTTTTTGCGTGATAAGCTTAAGGAGTTAATCAAGAAGATTTTTGCACGCGATTTAAGTTTCAATCAGAGGTTGGACAAAGAGATAAAAGAATTGCAGGAAAAATTAGGCAGTGGTGAGTTATCAGAAGAAGAGTTTGCAAGGGCGTTAGAAAGATTAACTGCATTGCAAGATCTGAAACTCAGGTTACAAATGGCCGTTGTCGGATGGATTGTTACAATGTTCGCAGAGATGTTTGGAGTTGAGTTGGCGGCTGCGGTAGAGGCATCTACAGAAAAAGAAGATAAAAAAGCAGAAAAAACATCATTAAAGGAAGAAAATAAAGAAGTTTGCGAAAACGTAGAAATGAAAGTGGATGAAAGAGAAAAACCTAAAGTTCCAGTTTCCCTTTTTGAAGTTTCACCCGGATTTGTAAGGCCAATTCCTCTGAGCAAACCAGAGCTTGAAATTGTGTCAGATCCTTTGAAACATCTATTGCGTCTTACTGAGCTTGAAAGAAAATCTCATGAAAATTCACAAAAACCAAAAGTGGAAGAAGAGAAAAAAGCGAAGCAGGAGAAAGCGAGGGAAACTGAACCTGCACCTAAACAGGAAGCTCCAAAGAGGCGAATAGTACGTAAAGCAAATTACGAATCGTCTGGAGACACGAATGTAAGGATACAAGAAAATCAGGTTAATTATAATATGCAAGAAGCGGGAATGAATAAAAGCAGATGTTCTCCAGCTGATCATTTTCAAGCTCCATCGGGAACTACTGATAATGGAAAGTCTAGTGCTGATCAGCGTAATTCTGCAAGTAGTGCTCAACCACCAAGAGGATTGACTGATGATGTAAAAGTTAATAATCATGTGGATTCAATAGGAAAGACACCATCGAGGGGATAGCTAGTACTTAGATGACAAAAAAGACTGGATCCAGTGTCTGGGCACTGGGATAACACCTATGGGTTATTTGTGATGACAAAGGAGAGTGTCATTCCAGCGCGTGACGCTGGAATCTAGAAAACTGAATTTTATGAAAAAGAGTGAATAAAATTTTTTGAAAAAAAATATAAAAAAGTGCTTGCACTTAATTTTATTTTTAGTATATTAGTTACATAATATTTTTACCGGGGGTAAATATGCCAAAAGATAATTACGTTAAACCAACATATGGTGATAATAATGCACCAGGAGGAGGAAAAGTTTGCATAGATAGGACGGATAAGAGGTTTGATGACTTTAGTACAAAGTGGCAAAAGAAAGAGGAGGAAAGAAGAAAGCAAAATCAGTCTAGCAGTCAAGGTAGCAGTAAAAGTTAAAGATTTATGGTAATTTAAATAGGGAGGGTGTTATGCCTAAAATAACTAAGAAGCTGATTGAAGCATTTAATTCTAATAATCGTTTTTATCGCATTATTGATACTAATCTTATTCTAGAAAGTAGATGGAATGGAGATTTTATTGTCATTAAATTTGATAAAAACATGAATGCTGAGCAATGTACAAGTTATATGAATGACTTTAAAAGTAAAGTAATAAAAAGGTTTTATGAAACTGAAGATGATGCAGACATAGCTTTTGATATTAAATCTTTTCCGTTTAATTTAAGAAGAGGGAAATTGCAACATAGCAACAAGGGTATGAAATATGTGGTCCCTGTGAATGAAGGCACAGTTTTTAACTTAAAATGCTATTTAATGTCTTCATTTGCACGCCGTACTGAAGAAAAACTTGGAAAAATTTTTGGAGTAAGGCATATGAATAGCTCAACCGGAGCTGTGGAGTTTGATCGTAGGCATTATCTATACTGTACAGATTTTGGAAATGAAGAAATAAGAAACAAGTTTAGAGAGTTATTTCGATTAGATATCGAAAGCCATGATAATGTTCCTTCAAGCCTCTTTGAAGTTGAAGGTAATTGTGTATACATTAAGGACATTTTCAAAAATAATATTCCACTCATTAATAGCATGATAGAGCGTGATTTATGGCTCATAGGGCGTCACCTTCGGATTCCTAACAATAAGGATAAATATGTTGAAGTAATAAAGGACAGAATAATTGACTTGATTTATGCTGAATTAGGTCTTTTGGTTTACGGTGTCTTTCGTGCACCCTATTTAGGTAGTGAAGAAAATTCAGTTCTTATACCTGTTGTGTTAGGTACTGATGGGAAGTTTAGATGGCTGACTCAGGGAGAGGCAAAAAATATCAATAAAGTATTTGGTTATTCTGTATTGAATAATGTTAATAAGTGTATCACTAAGGAGCAGTTAACAGAATTACTAGGAGAAGGTTATAAGAAAGGAGTATATGGTATAAATTTTTATGATAAGGAAATCTCGTATTGTGTATTGAGCAAAATCATGGAAAGCTCTGTAATCAATGCAAAACATGAACTGTCCATTGACCCTGAGCTTCCTCGAACGCTATTAACTGAACCATCACCGACACGGGAGTCTCCCACGCGGGGTCGGAGTCAGGATCGAGTATTAGGGGAGTCTCCCAGGCAATGGTCAGAAAGAGAGGAAGAAACAGGGAGGATGTCTCAGTTGGTGCTGGAGGAAATAGATCCAAGTCAACCCACTTGTGGTCAATCACAGCTATCTTTAGGTGCTGGTGAAGGTATGCTAACAGGGGCTAGTATTGGGGATCCGTACTTTTCGCCATCATCTTCTTCACGTGTTATAACTCCTCCATTTCATTACGGAATACCGAGTAGACTAATTCTACTTACGACAAAGAATGATCCAAAGTCCTCAAGTTCTGAGTTTTTTGCACGTTCTCCATGTTTTGAAGATGTGAACATTTTGAGTATGAAATCTGAAGAACATGATAAAAGCGAGCAAGGGGCTTGCTCACAGGTAGGTGTGAGAGGATCTTTACCATTGGAAGGTGCTCAGGCAGATGATGAAAGTATGCTAATAGAGATTCGGGGTCAGCAAGTGAGATATAGGCCATCATCGATTCCTTTTCCTACAGCATGGGATAATTCAATATCCTTAAATTTTGGGGTTTTTGAAGATTCTCCAAAAGATACGGAGAACATTTGTAATGAGGAACCTGAAAAACAGCAAGTTACTGATGAAAGTGATCGAGAAAGTAGTGATGAGTGTTCTAAAGCGAAGCCACAAAAGAATGAAGCTCCGAAGAAACCTGGGAGTGGTCTCCAAAGTAAAATAAAAAGTTTCTTCTCTTTACTTTCTAAGCCTAAGCAACATGACGCAAGCTTGAAGCGACATGATGTAGGGCGTGATACAACGCGAAGTACTCCTGAAACTCCTGTAACTGAAAAATCATCTGTGTCTAAGTCATTTTTTTCATTCCCAAATAGAATAAAAGCAAAAAGTAATCCACCCTCAGGGGTGGCTTCTCCTACGCATGAAGGTGCGTCAGGTGGACTAAAACCTCTTACTAGTGACGAGAGGAAGGAACTACGCCCATTTCTTTCTCCTGAGGAGCAAAAGAAGCTAGACTCCGGATCTCTTGAGGATGCGCAGATAAAATACTTGCTGTATACTTTTGGTGGGAAAAGGGAGACACACTTATCTATAGAGAATGAAACATCACAGTTATGGCAACTTACAAAAGCACAATTACCTGATAACTCTAGTTCTAAAAAAGTTGATAGAGATAGTGGTTTTTGTTCTATGGGTTCTCCTGCTGTGCCACATAAGGGAAGTGTCTCTTCAGAGTGCAAAGAGTGTAGTGTGCAACAGGCAAAGTATATGTCAAAAGCTTTGGAGAAAAATTGAGGTTTTTAGATATATCTTAACCACCCAAGTGTTTTATTAGGGTTAGGGCCAAAGTCCCTGACCCTGAAAGCACTGGTGTTAGTTTTTCTTGTCCATTGCAGATATTGCACGGTACTATCCACTTGATCATCATGGCGAGTTTCTGGGAACATTAAAATTTCGTACTCAAAGTCATTGAGCCATACTGCTTGCTGTGGCAGAAAAACCCTGCCAGACTCTATCACCGGAACAATTTGATAAAATCGAGTGAGTTTGTCATTGTGTGGCACGATTTCAATAATGGGTAAATTACTGTTTGCTTTTGGCTCTTGTGTTAATTGTTGAACACTCGTTTTTGCTTCGATCAAAATTGCGTGTGGCGTCCATCTTGCAGCTAGTGACAGAACTTGCTCTTTAAGCTTTGGGTACTCAAGCTTTGCTCGATATACATCAAGTAAATAGAATTTATTATCTATTTTTGCCCAGGTGGTGCAGACGCTAAAGTCGCTGGAATCGTTTGTTGAAACTGCAGTGTCCCAGCTTTGAGTTACATGTGAGAGATTATCAGGGAAATTTTTATAGCGCTTTAGCCACTCTTGTTTAATTATACCACTTGAAAGCGGCAGGGGGTTTTGTTGATATTGAGCAGCAAAAGCGTAACTCCCGAGTTCAACTTTTATCATCTCAACTTCTTCTCTTCCTCCCTCCAGGGGATATAATAACTCATTCTCTTCTCTTGAGTATAATACTCTTGCAGGTAGTGTCATTCCAGCACTTGATGCTGGAATCCAGTCTTTTGCGGTTGAATTTTCTGGATCCCAGTGTCTGGGCACTGGGATGACAGGAGGGGGGGTTGGAATGACACCAGTATGGTTATTAATTGAATAAATAACCTCCTTATTTTCAGAAATCATTGGCAAACAAATGTGATGCCATATGTTTTTTGGCTTGGATAAGAGGTGCCCAGTTAAGTCTTCCAGGTGGAGCCTATGCATCACAAGCACAATTACTCCTTTTTTTCTATCGTTGAGTCTCGTTACTAAAGTCTGATCGAACCAGTTTGTGGCACGTTTTCTAAATGTTTCACTCAAAGCTTGAGCAGGGTTAAGCGGATCATCCACAATAATAAAGTCACCACCTTCACCGGTTAATGTTCCTCCAACTGATGTTGCGATTCTGTATCCTCTCTGCACTGTTTGGAATTTATATTTAGTGTTCTGGTCTTTGGATAGTTCTACCTCTGGAAATAGCTTTTTATACCAATCAGATTGCATTATGCACCTCGTATCGAGCGAATGTTTTTCGCTAAGCAACTTAGAATAACTTGCAACTATTATTCTTGCAGTTGGCTGATTTCTCAGTATCCATGCGGGCCACGCAACACTCACACATATGGACTTCATTGAACGCGGAGGCATATTGAATATTATGCGCCTTACTTCGCCAGCATTCGCTGCTTCCAGCCTGTCTGCTATGACTTTTATGTACTGATAATCATTATACTCACATCCCGGCACCACTGTTTGAAAGCACAGTTCAATGAATTTTAGAAAGTTCATGTTAGACCTCCTATAGTATCACCCAAGTAACCCCTATGGTGTTATCCAAGTGGCCGACACTGGTTCCTTTATGACGGCGTTATGCAAGTAGCTGACACTGGAATGACATCCTTTGATTTTTTATATGGTTATGCAAGAAATCTAGTGTAGATTTTTATTTATTTTATAAGATTGAAGTGTTACAGTAGCGAGCTTACAACACTACTGTTTTGTAAATTTAGTGAATAAAATTACTTCTTCAACTTTATCGAAGTAAAGAATTGATTTCCATTGCGGTAAATGAGCAACATTATTGAATCTTTACCGTTTTTCTTTACTGCTGAATCAACTTGTTTTTGAAAATCATTAGTATTTTCTATATTGGTTCCATCTAATTGGATAATAATGTCTCCTTTTTTAATACCACGCAGCGTGGCATTACTGTTACTATCTACATTGGTAACTATCACACCTTTTGTAGGATTACTTTCTTTTGATTCTTTTGGCAGGTTTGAAACAGTTAAACCAGTTATGTAATCGGATGTTGATTTATTTTCTTCTTGATTATTACCTTGACCATCATTTGCAGATTCTTCAATCACAACCTTAATATTGACCTCTTTGCTCTTTCTAAGTAACTTAATTTGTACTTTTTTTCCAGGTTCAGTTCTTGAAACCATTTGAGGCAGTTGTGTCATTCTATCAATTTTTTTATCATCAAATTCTAATAATATGTCACCCACCTTAATTCCACCTTTTTCTGCAGGGCTATCCTTTACTATACTTGCAACCAATGCACCTTTTGTATCTTTTAAACCCAAGGACTTAGCGAATTCTTTCGTTATAGGCTGAACTTGCACACCAAGCCAACCATGTTTTATTTTTTTGCCACTTTTTAATGTGTCAATAATTGACATAGCTGAATTAGATGGTATAGCAAAGCCTATACCCACATTGCCGCCAGACTCAGATGGGGAATAGATAGCGGTGTTAATGCCTATAACTTTTCCATTTAGATGAAATAATGGCCCTCCAGAGTTGCCTCTATTAATTGCAGCGTCGGTTTGAATAAATTCATTCATAGTGCCGATACTAATGTCTCTGGACCTTGCAGATATAATTCCTGTACTTACAGAGCCACCCAAACCAAATGGGTTACCTATTGCAATAACTGTATCGCCAACCCTTGTTGTATCAGAATTACCGAATGCAACAAAAGGAAGATCTTTATCAGAATGAATCTTAAGCACAGCAAGATCAGTTCTTGCGTCATAGCCTAAAACTTCTGCTTTAAAATGAGTATTATCATTCATAGTAACTGTGATATCTTGGGCGTTTTTAATAACGTGATAATTGGTTACTATGGTTCCATCTTTATCTATAATAAACCCAGAACCAAGCAACACCACCTCTCTGTTAACACTAGGGCCCCTATCCATAAAAAACTGATCAAAGTGCTCAAAAAACTCTCTAAAATCATCAAAGAAATTATTTCTTGGCATAAAGGGGGTTTTAGTTCTATTATTACTTTCTTGTTTGATTATTTGTTCGCTTGAAATATTTACAACTGCAGGAATGAGTTCTTCCACTAAATCGGCAAGTCCTTGACCACAGCTGCATGCAGGAGTGTTAGCATCAACAACTTTTTTTGCGTTCCAGTCGAACACATTAGCGTATGAAGAAAACGCAATTAAAAAACATGCAAATATAGATAAAATAATTTTCATAAACTATTTCCATCCTTTATTTAAAATATCTAAAAAGTTATTGTTTGGTGAAAGTACAAATTTAGTATTATTTTCGGCAAATGATTTACTGTAAGCGCTCATAGAGCGATAAAAGTTAAAGAACTCTTCATCGACCTTAAATGCCTCATTATAAATTCTAGTTGCTTCAGCATAACCACGGCCCCTTATTTCGTACGATTCTTTTACTGCACTAGAGATAATTTCCCTTTTTAATTTATCAGCTTTTGATCTAACTTCCTGCCCAGCTTGCTCTCCTTCTGCTCTAATTTCTTTTGCTTCTTTTTCCCTTTCAGTTTGCATACGACGAAATATTGCAGAACTATTTTCTTCTGGTAAGTCTGCTCTCTTAATTCTTACATCTATTATTTCTATGCCAAATTTTTCAGCTTCAGAATAAACTCCACGCTGAATCAATTGCATAACCTCTGATCTTTTTTCATTCAACAAGCTAATCAACGAAAATCTGCCTATATTTTCTCTTATGTGTGCTTCTATAACCGGATATAATCTTCTAACCAGCCCTGATTCATTCCTCACAGCCTGGTAAAAAATAACAGGATTTGTTATTTTATATTTTGCATATGCATCTACTATAATACGTTTTTGATCCGCTGTTATCACTTCCCTTGGGATCTTATCAGGACTTAAATCTAAAACTCTTTTATCAAGAAACTCTACACTATTTATGAATGGTAACTTAAAATATAAGCCACTTTCCCTAACATCTCTTACAACTTTACCGAGTTGTATAACTATCGCTTGCTTTGTTTCTTGCACAACAAATATTGAATTAAATAAAACAATCAATAAAACAACAAATACAGAAACAAAAACAATTTTAATATTACTACTCATGGTTATTTCCCTAAATTTGTAAGAGGTAAATAAGAAAACATACCTTTCAGATCATCAGTTACAACAACTTTGTCTACCTTACTGAAAATATTTTCCATAGTTTCAAGATAAATACGATTCTTAACGAGAGAAGGATTCTGTCTATATTCCTCATAAAGAGATAAAAAGCGATTTGCATTACCTTTTGCTTCATTTATTATTTCATTTTCATATGCTTGTGCATCTAATTTTATCTTTATCGCTTCACCCTTTGCTCGAGGTATAATATCATTATTATAAGCATATGCTTCGTTTATAGTACGCTCTTTGTCTGCACGAGCACTTTGTACATCTCTAAACGAACTGATTACTTTTTCTGGTGGATCAATTTTTTTCATTTGAACAGATAAAATCTCTATACCCATTTGGTATCCATCAAGAATCTGCTGCAATAGAATTCTAGTATCTCTAGAAATTTCTGGTCTGCCTTGACCAAGTGCAAAAGAGATCGTGTTTTTACCTATTATTTCTCTCATGGCACTTTCAGCAGCATTTTTAACACTGAAACCGGGTTTGTAATCCCGCACTTTGAATAAATAGTCCTTAGCATCTCTAACGCGCCATTGAACCTCGAAGTTAACGTTGACTATATTTTCATCTCCAGTTAGCATCACGCCTTCACCGCGATCTGTATCTCGCCCATAAGAACTACTTACCCCAATTTCTTCACGATTTACTTCCTTAACGTTCACTTTAAAAACCTTGCCAATAGGGTAGGGGAAGTGATAACGCAAACCAGGTGTTTCTGTATTAGAATATTTACCAAAGGTAAGTTCTATACTTTCCTCACTAGGATGGACAATATAAAAGCCAGTGCAAGCATAGAACAGCAAAATAATGAAAATGATGAAATAAGGTTTTTTGCCCCTGTTTCTGGTTAACCCATTAAGAAAGAACCTTATATCAGATACAGCTTTACTTAAAATATCTTCATTATTAGGAGTTTTGTTCCCTACCGGTTTCTTTCCCAGATTCCAAGGATTATTATCATCAAACATAATGATTTATTCTATAATTAATACGCTAATATTACTTCTTTAATAAGAAAATGCAAACATAAATTGCTATTTTATTTACAAATTAATCATCAGGATGGAAAACATGATCGTACACTTCCTTTTCTCTATGTAATATGGTCGACTCTATGGAATTTTCTGGCTTTTTTTTGAATTCTTTGTTGTCACTCTTTAAGTGCACTACGTCTTCGTGAAAATGGGAATTATACCTAAATAGTAAAGCTATTATTATTAAAGTTATAACAGCCAAAAAGATGAGTGTTCTTTTTCTATACTTCATAAATGCTGCAGCTTCTTGACCTAATTTTCTACGCTACCACAAAACACGTCAAGCGAAATTATTTGAAGACAAATAAATACTGGCAATCAATTTAACACTAACTTAAGAATCAAGGAATACAATTATAATATATTTAATTAATAGTGAGGTTTAAAATGTCACATAATGAAAAAAATTCAAATTCTGTTGGAACTCAACAAAACCAACCAGAAGATAGTTTTGATTTGAATAAAACGATGCAAAATCTACCAAATTCAGATATTGCTAATGATCACAAGAAGCTAAAAGAAAGAATGACTGACCTGTTAAAAGGAGATACAGAATTCTCTAAGATGAAACAAGGAGATAAGATTCTTGTAGTAAGTACAGCAAGTGGGTTATTTACGGCAGTACTACCACTTTTGGCAGTTGGTGCAACACTTGCTATACCGGGTGCTATAGTTGGTCTTGCTTTATATTTCGCTGTAAAAGTCGCTGTAAAAGCAGTTCAATCTGGATATAAAGGGCTCAAGTGGTCAGCAGAAAAAACAGTTGATGGGGCGAAATATACTGCCGGAAAAGTTAGAGATGGTGCTGTACATGTTAAAGATAAGGTGAAAGAAGGTTATGAACATTCAGTAGATTCACTGAAAAAAGGCGCTAGTTTTGTAGGCGAAGGAGTGGCAAATAAGTTCCATAAGGCATCTGGTGAGACGGACTATTTAGATAAGGTAAAAAGGTTTACTCCAGATGCAATTAAGAAATCTGACGAAATAAGAAATGATATGAAAGCAATTTTTGCTGATAAAGGAAATAATTCTGGGTTAGTGAAAAATATACTTTCTGGAATATCGTCAGAAATTGATTTAAAAATGGCAGAGAAGGCAAAATCAGGGGAGATTGAACATACTTCTGGATGGCAAGTACAGAAAGAATTCATTAATAATTTAAATGAAAAAAGCTTGCATAACTTGTTAACACAAAGGTCATTACCTAAAGGTAGTTATTTCATCGACAGTGTTTTCTCTGAACATCACGATGAAATTAAGAAGGTTATTAAAGAATGTAGAGAAAATCATTTGTACTCAAGCGTAAGCAATATGTTTGACAGAGCAGAGAAAAAAGCTAACAGGCCTTCTGTCAAAAGTTTAACTAGGTCTGTGTCATCATCATTCTCTTCACTGGGAAGAAAAGGCTCTGAACAATCTAACAGCTTGTCAAAAAGCAATTCACTAAATTCTATAGGAACTGAAAGTACTGCTACTGTCTCTGATTCAGATTCTCAGAACTTTGCAACAGTCCGTAGAAGCAATTCATCCAGTAGCTTAACTCCTAAGCTTACTCCAGTTGCTCCACCAGAACTACCTAGAAGCGCCTCATTGACTAACTTAAATGGACAAAGTTCTTTCAGTGAAGATGTTCTCAGTGATCCTATTGTGGAGCAAAACCTGGATAGTTTGAGTAACAGAACTCTCACTCACAGTAATTCTACTGATAGTGGAATGGGTTCTGGTTCTTCTACGCTAACAAGAAAACAAGTTCTTCCTTTAAAAGAAGAATTTGACAGAGAACTCGAAGAAAAGTTGGCAAAACGACGCGCATCTCTAGATCAACCTAGTGCAGAACCTGTCAACTCAAGAGCTACAACAACTCCAGGAACAGTGTAATAAGTAAAACTTCTACCTTCTCCAAAAGGATGTTACTCAATGAGTAACGTCCTTTTTTTGTTTTTAAACTATAGAAAAATCCTAGATCCCAGCGGTATGCGTACAACCGTATGAACATTGTGATTTCTCTGCTAGGAAAGGTGTCATCCCAGTGCTTGACACTGGGATCCAGGAAAGTTTGCTTGTTTACAAGCAAACTAGCATAGAAAGTGGTTACAACGTTTTCGATGAGATTATATGGAAAACTGGATTCCAGTGTCAAGCACTGGAATGACATCACAGGGGCACTGGGATGACACCTTTACGTTTGAGGCAAACTAGCTATAACACTTAACATACTACCTTTGCAAACAAATGTTCATACAGTACGCGCTGGCGTTATTTTCTCTTGATGAATAAATCTCGGTAGAGTATAGTAGCAATGCATTTATGTAGCTACTAATGAATAATTTAGTTTTGGTTTATACAACTTTTTCAAATTTTGAGGAGGCTAAGACTGTTTCTGAGGAATTGTTAAACGAGAAATTAATTGTATGTGTAAATATATTTCCTGAAGTGAATTCTCTGTATTTATGGAAGGGTGAAATTAACAGTAGTTGTGAAATAGTAGCAATTATGAAAAGCAAAAATGATCAAGTTGATAAAATTGTAGAAAAAATCGAAGCAATGCATTCTTATGATCAGCCAGCTATTGCTGTGATGCCCATAGAAAAAGCAAATAAATCTTTTACTAATTGGGCTAATAGTGTTATTGATGTAAGTAGTATTGGGGTGTAGCCAAGTGGTAAGGCAGCGGTTTTTGATACCGCCACGCGAAGGTTCGAATCCTTCCACCCCAGCCATATTGAAGTGGGTGTGAAATGATATCACTTTTATATAAATTAAGATTATTTAATTATATACTAGGCAGCTTGAAAGATATAGTTGTAAAGCTGTTTCTCTGCACAATGTATCTTTACACGTTCAGCATTGTGCTGATGTTTCTCAGCAATGGTTTTTGGTATGCTGTAGAATTTGGCTCTTTCAAAAATGCGTTTTACCGTTTGTTTCAATATTGCAAGTGGTATTATGAAAATAGGGAAGATCTCGGTTACGGAATTTCTATTCGAATATTAGTGGCGTTTCTTACTCCGCATTTTCTCTATAAATTATTACTTGGCACAGGCTGGAAGTCCTTTTTAAAGGAAAAGATAATACAGATACTCAACACAAGAAGAAAAAAGGGTAGTGAGTTCAGTAACAGTAGCAAACCAAGTGGCAGTAGTTATAGTGATAAGAATAATTACAGCAATAACAGTGGTAACAATGAGCGTCAAGCTCAAGATGCAAAGCGAAAAGTAAACATGATAAAGCAGCTATTAATCAAAGATATAGAGGAAACTATAGATAGGAGATTGCATTATATTTTTTTCGGTAAAAGGAGTAAACCTCATTGAGTATATAAAAAGGCTTTATCTAGTAAGGCTTTTTAAGATTGGCTGTATTTTGTTTTTTACGTATACCGGATCACAATCAGCCAATATACATGTGTGCACAAAATCTTGACTAAAGTCTGATAACCAAGAAATTGCCTTACGTTTTTCTACCAAGCTTTCTGTTTTTTTGCAGTGACTTGCTGCATCAATCATTGCCTGCGCTATTACTGATTTCCACAGCAAATAATACCTTTGTATATCATCTGACGTACTATTTGTTTCATAGTGGTTAAAAAATTCTTTAAAATTGAAGTTGTTTGACATAATGATACCTCTTTGGATTGAAATTTGAAATGATTTGAGTTTATGTCGCCACAGCAGATTCCGCTAACACGTAGCGGGATGACGATTGTCAGGGTGTAATTCCAGCGCCCCTATGATGTCATTCAAGTAGCTGACACTGGTTCCTTTATGATGATGTCATCCCAGTGCTTGACACTGGGATCCAGCCCTTCCATAATCATCAAAACATTGTATTTTAACGTAAAACAGCTATTTTTATACTCACCAACTTAATAAAATCCTGGATTCCAGTGTCAAGCACTGGAATGACATCACAGGGGCACTGGAATGACACCCTTTACGGGCTCTTAAATTGCAACTAATCTAAATATTTAAGAAATTTACCAAATGAAAAAAAAGGCAAAAGAAGCCCCGTAGTTAACTAGTTATTTATATGTACTTCAAAATATTGGCGTTTTTTATTCTAAACGCTGCAATTTAGCGACTTTTAAACTGCAACAGACCCTTAGCTTAAATGCTAAGAAATTTACTAAGCAGAAAAAAAGGCAAAAGAAACCCCGTGTTAGCTAGTTGTCACTCTCTAATCCTGCAAATCGGCGTACTATACTGTCTTAAACGACTTATAAGCGCGTTTCAGCTTATATAGGTAAAAACCCAGAAATGTTGTGAAGACATAAGGTGCACATAGTGCAAAAAATTAAAAATAAGACGCCAACTACGTTGTTTTCTTGCTGTTTAATCTGCACAGATGAAGATAACTGAATACCTTCAGCATCATGATAAGGGGGCTGGCGAAGGGTGTCAAGTAAGTTTTTTCGTTTCTGCGGGTTACCTGATTTTCCTACTGAAATTTTGAAAAATGTAATCTACTTCTATATTCAAATATATCAAGCAGTAATTCAAAATCAGCCATTGCGCCTTTTGCGTTATTATACGCGAGATTGAGCAGCTCTTTGTCCTGATATAAATCAGCAAATTTAAGTTCCATACATCCTGATTGTTTTGTGCCTAAAATATCTCCACTGCCTCTTAGCATCATATCCCTTTCAGCAATGTAAAATCCGTCCTGTGACTCACACATGATCTTTAACTTTGAAGATGAGCTTTTACTTAAATTATCGTATAATAATACACAAAAAGATGGCTTGTTTCCTCGTCCTACTCTGCCTCTTAATTGGTGTAATTGCGATAACCCAAATTGCTCTGCATTTTCTATAATCATAATGGTTGCATCTGGCACATCTATACCAACTTCTATCACAGTGGTTGCAACAAGCAGAGAAAATTCATTCCTTTTGAAGGAAAACATAACTTGATCTTTCTGCTCCTGATTCAATTTTCCGTGTATTATGCTAACTTTATCAAGAAATGTTTTTTGTAATTCCTGAAAACGCATCTCTGCTGCAGCAATATTAGTCTCTTCGTTTTCTTCTATGTATGGACAAATCCAATATGCTTTCTCACCCCTGTTTATAGCACCTTTTAGCTTTTCAATAACATCTGGCACCCTACTAATGTTCATAGTTACAGTTTTTATTGGCAATCTGGATTTTGGTTTTTCTTTCAAAATTGAACATTCAATGTCACCATACATAGCTTGCTGCAAAGTTCTTGGAATGGGAGTTGCAGTAACGAAAAGTATATCGGCATTTTCTCCTTTTCCTACCAAGCGATTTCTCTGCATCACTCCAAATCGCTGTTGCTCGTCTATGACTGCAAGCCCTAAATTTTTAAATGTAACGTTAGCTTGAAATAGTGCGTGAGTGCCAATCACTATATTTAAAACACCACTTGCAAGTTCGTTCATAATAATCTTTCTTTCCTTGCGCGAAGTTTTACCAGTAAGCAGAGCAACTTTTATATCGGTACAGGATAAAACTTCCTCAATCCAATTATAATGTTGCTCCGCCAAGATAGTAGTCGGTGCCATTAGAGCTGCCTGCATGTTGTTTTCTACCACATTTAGCATCACAAAAAGTGCAACTACGGTTTTGCCACTACCAACATCACCTTGCAGCAAGCTTATCATGCGGTACTTGGATTTTTGCCTCTCTGAAATTTCATCTATTGCACGAATTTGATCGTTTGTTAATTGAAACGATAATTCATTTAAAACTTGCTCTTTATATTTACTCAATACTATAAATTCTCTTCTCCTTTCTTTTACATGATTTTCTCTTGCAAGTTTCAGTGCTAGCTGATATGCAAACAATTCATCATAAGCAAGCCTTTTTCTACAAACCTCGGCTTCCGCCAATGAGCTTGGTCTGTGCAACTTTATGATGCTTTCCCTCCAACTTAGCCATTTTTTTTGCTTGATTAATGTATCATCTATCCACTCTGGTAAATCAGGCAATTCCTTTAGGTGAGAGCTTATTATGTTCCCAATGCTCTTATTGGTAATGCCACGGCATAATTGGTAGACTGGCTCTATGCGAGCTATTTCTTTAAATTGGTTGATGTCAAGCGACACATAATCTGGATGAGTAATCTGCCAATGCTCAGCAAATTTTTCGAGTTTGCCACTGATAATTACATAGGCTCCAACTGGAAATAGTTTATATAAATACTTAACTGAGTAATTAAAAAAGACTATGAATATATACTGACTCTCACTTTCAACGACTATTTTATATGGTCTACCTCTAAAAGTGGGCGGCTGATGCTCATAAACTTTTGCAACAAAAGTTATAAATTCTCCAGCTTGAGCATCGGGCAGTGACTTACTTCTATCCACATAACTAAGTGGCCTATAAAATAGCAGGTCGACCACTTTGTCCCTACCACAAAGTTTAGGCAATATTGTGGAATGAAATTTAGGTATATTCTCCAGCCTGCTATTTAGAAAAATCTGATTGCTCATTGAGATTCATACATGTGTAAAACTGTTATAGAGTCTTCTTAAGATCCTGTCACCTTATAGTCAAACTATTTGCTATCATAGAACTTGCGTTTATATAAAATATTTTATTGACTTATTAATCATTTTTATGTATTATTATACCGTTAGCAGTCTATATCAAGGTATTAATGATGAACAGCTCTACACCAAAAGAAAAGGAAAATCCAATAGTTACACTAAGAGCTCAAGCAGAAAAGTTTGATTATAGCAAATTAAGAGCTGATGAAAAGGATATCTCAGCGAACTCTGGTAAACAGATGTATGAGGATTTTTACAGAATGAATTTTGTTATTAATGGCAAAAGTATAGACAAAATTTTAACTAAAGCATTAATAAACGAAGATAAAAAAGGATTTGACAAAATTTGGGAAGAATATTGCGAAGGTCCGAAAATTCCTAATAATAAAAAAACTGATCAGTATAAAGAGGAGGTTAAAAGATTTTATAATTTAGGCAAAGAGTACGCTCACCTATTACCAAAAGAAGGAGATAAAAACCATCGCCCATTCGCAAAAGAAGTTTTTAAAGAAATGTTCGAGCATGCTGAAGCAAAAGTTCCAAGTGATCCTATTTTGGAAGAACTGGTTATCAATTGTAATCAAGCGGGGCATGAAGCTGGTGTATTGATAGAATCCCAACTTGCACTTGGCCAACATTCATTTCTAGTATCCTCCCCGAAAAGAGTAATGAATATTGATTATATTGACCAAAATAATGTAAGTATTAGATCGGATATGAAATTACCAATATTTTCCCGAAGTAGTGGCAGTACACTCGATGATAAGGTATGTGACCTGTCTAGCTCACTAGAATTCACACTTCATTCTCAAGATGGAAAAGATGGTGCAACATATAAAGATGGTAAATTGTCACTTACTGTTCCTAAGAGACTGAAGGACTATAATATAGGTGATAAAAACTTGTTTGACGTCATAAAAGAATGTTTTCAGAAATTGTGCGAAAAATTTGGATTTTTTAAAATAAAAATAGGGCATGACTTGGATAAGCAACTGAAAGTGAACAGTGTAGAGTTACTTACCCACGATCAGGGTAGAACTTATCCTTGATAATGATTAAGATATCTCAATCTCTGTCAGCTTGCTTGCACAATCAATCACTTCAGCATTTGGAAATTGGTTTTTAAACCAGGTGTACTGACGTTTCGCGTAGTGTCTTGTGTTTGTTTGAGCAATTTGTATCGCTTCGTCTAAAGTAATCTCACCTTTCAAATACTTTACAATTTCTGGCACTCCATGTGCTTTCATAGCTGGTAAATGTGGGGCTAGGTTCATGCTAAGTAGCTTTTTTACTTCATCAATTGCTCCATTTTCAATCATTGTAATGAAACGAAAATTTATTTTTCGGTATACATCTTCACGTTTAGGCAGAATTGTATATATCTTAAAATTATTGAATAAAGGAGGCTGTCTATTTTCTTGCCATACAAAGATTGTCTTACCAGTTTCAGTGATAACTTCAAGTGCCCTTGAAAGGCGGTGCGAGTCATTCATGAATACTTTACCTTGAATCCTTGGATCTTTGCTTAGCACTAATTTGTAAAACTCCTCTTTACTTAAATTTTTCCTTAATTCGCTTACATTTTTCCTCACTTCCTGACTTATTTGTGGCATTGATGATAAGCCTTTGATTAAACTGCTGATGTAAAGCCCGCTTCCTCCAGTGATGATAGGTATTTGAGCATTTTCTAATGCGTGATTAACTTCTTTTTCTAAATCCTCTAACCATAGACCCACGGAATAATTTTCTTTTGCTGAAACATAACCATATAATTTATAAAATTCTTCTTGCTTTAGTGGTTGAGCAGTAATTATGGGAATTTCTTTGTATACCTGCTTTGAATCACAATTTATTATACTAATATTTCCATATTTTTCTCTCAGGTTATCGCATAATTCTGATTTACCTGAAGCTGTAATTCCTGTAATAATTACTATATTGTTTCTCATTTATATTAATTTAATTAACATATGATAAGGTGTAGTAAAAATTTGGATTCTACAATCTAAAGTTTGGAGATTTTTATGGCAGAAAACAACGACAATAATTCATTTACTAAGCGTTTCACAAACAGAACTCCTGGCGGTACAGGGGAAGGTTTTTCCAGTAAGTATTCGTCTCAAAACACCAAAGAACGTGCGCTAGGGGAAAAAGGAAAAATTTCTGAATTAGCAGGCAAAAAAACCGAATCTAAGGAAGCTTTTTCTGAAAGTGGCGGCATAAAAAGCAAGAGCAGAACTGTCAATGAAAGATCTTTTGCTGATGCAACAAAAAGAAGTAGGTCAGATCTTGTATACTTAGTTCGTGGTAAAGATCGTGGAAAATCAGCGTGGCATTATGTATTAGTTGATAAAGAGAAAAGAGAAATGTTTCTAGCAAAAAGCAGAACTGGCTCTATAGATGTTGCAGACTATGGAGAGATTTTGTATTCAGGATGGGGAGAGGATCCACCACAGGCAATAGTTGATAAAGTCAATGAAGAGTTTGGGTTGTAGCAAGTCTGCATAACAAATGGTAAGCTGCGTTGCATTACGTTCACAAAAACTAGCAGTTACTATATAAGATACAATGCAACAAAACTGATCTAGTTGTTATGAATAAGTTTTTAGCTATATGGTATCTAAAATAATAAATGCAATACAGAACAACTTGTTAGTGTGTTTTCCAACAGAAACAGTGTATGCTCTTGCTTGTAATGCATTAAATAATGAATCTATAGGAAAAATATATCAGATAAAGAAACGCTCTCAAAATAAACCACTGTCTATATTTGTTAGTGATATTTGCAGCTTGATGAGAATAGCAAAGCTAGAGAAAAAGTATATTGGTTTAGTAAATCACTTTTCTCCTGGACCGATTACCTATATTTTACCACTTAAAAACAATAATATATTGCCAAACGAATTCTTTAAAGATAGTATAGGCATCAGAATCCCTGAGCATCCTATTGCAATTTCAATACTAAACAAACTGAAAGTTCCAATAGTTGCAACTAGTATAAATATTTCAGGAGAAAAAAGTGTATGTAAGGCAGACGATATACCACAATCCATTAAGCAACATTTATCTGCAGTGATTGAAGATGATGAAGTAGTTTCTGGTATAGAATCTACTATTATTGACTTAACCGAAGATAAGATTAAGGTTTTAAGGGAAGGTGCAATTTTATTACAAACAGTAGCCAATGCATTTTCAAACTAAGATCTATAGGAGAAAGAATGAAAAAAGTAATAGGTCACAACCAGGCCAAAAAAAAATTAATGAACAACTTATCTGTTCAGTCTTGGCTGATCTGTGGTAAAAAAGGTATAGGAAAAGCAACACTTGCAAAATCCTTCTCCAATTGGTTACTCATAAAAAACTATAATGAAGTAGCATTGGACTTACACATTGTTGAAGGTGATACTATCGGAATAGAAAAAGTCAGAGAAATGAAAAACTTTCTACACTTAAGTCCCATTCAATCAGAACACAAAATAGCTATAATAGATAGCTTAGAGGCAATGACTAATAACGCTAAAAACGCAATATTGAAAATATTAGAAGAGCCGCCAAAAAATTCTAAGATATTTATAATTAGCCATAAGCCATATGATATACAAACCACTATCTTGTGTAGGTGCTTTCAGCTGAATTTACTCCCATTAACTTATGATGAAACAAAGCAAGTTGCTTCATCTCAATGTAAGTTTGATGATCAAACGTTTGATGAAATGATCACTTTATTTCCTGGAATGCCAGGAATGATAATAAATGCAATAAGTAGTGATGCTTATGAAGCATACAAATGCTTTTATAAATTTCTTCATGATTTAAAGAATCCCAATATGATTAATAAAGTAATTAATAGCGAAATCGAACTAGAACTAGCATCATATATAATTCAGGCCTTCATTTTAGAAAGCATAAAGAGAGAGGTAAATGGTGTTGAAATTCTGCTAAGTCAGTGGAAAAAAATAGATAAACTTTTCGTTGCCGCAAAGCAACTCCACTTAGATAAAAAGCATGTTTTAGCTAATGTAGTTAATATCATGACATAAGTTTACGAAGTATAATACTTTTAACATAAATTCATGATAAAATTCTGTTAATTTAATACTCGAAGTATATAATTTGACTGATAATAAATTAACTGTATGGCAATCAATAGAAGTTTTGACGAAAGCCATATTGAACATGCAGAAAAAATTAAGCTTAATTAAGAATATAGCTTCAGATCAAGACGTAACCCTAGAAAAAGGAAAGGAGTTATTAAGTGGCATTTATGAAGCAAATTTTAAGCTAAACAAGACAATCAATATAGCTACTTTGCCAAAAATTGGCTATCATATGCTAAATGATGAACTTGTTGTACGTAATCATATTACGGAAGAGGAAGTAAAGATTCCTAGAGATTTTCATTACCTTAAAGTCGTTAAATCCGATCATGATAATTATAAATTAACGTTTTGTAATTTTTTAGGTAATGAGTTTTTTGAATATAAAAAGTATGATCCACAATATTCTGGCGTTTCAGATGAATATAAATTTGTGGATTTTGGTAGTGTAAAAAAGACTCATAATCTAAAATTTAAGGAATATGTTGGTCATGCACCTAAGTTTTTTGCTGCAGAAGGTCCTATTGAGCCTGGATCTCAAAACCATGCAATTGATCTATTTAGGCTAGTCAAAGATGGTAAAGGTAGCAAAGTGGGAACCCTCGCTGATGAATTTGGTTATTTTGATGATCAAAATAAATTACATTATTATAATTATCACAAAAGTGCTGAAAGTAATATTTACAATCCTGAAAATTTCAGTATAAAAATGATAAATATAGATGTGAGCAAAATCGACAAATTCTACCTTATTGCGGAACAAGGTGATATAATCATTCATCCTATTTTGGAAAATTTAGACATATTTTAAAGTTTTTTAGAGTATCTAATCTTGTTGTTATTATAATTGGATTTGGTAGCATTGTGTTATGGAAAATAAATTGCTTGAATCAGTAAAAAACAAAAGTTATTTCAGTAAAGCAGTCGAATGGTACTGCCATAGGTATCTGTTTTGTGTAGCAGAAAGATCTTGGATGGCATTAATAGTATCGCTTCTCCTAGTATGCTTATGTTTATTAACATTAAACATATACCTGTTATTTCCTATTAAAAAAGATTTAAATTTTGTGAAGTATATGAACCACACAGAAGATGAGTTCTCTGCAATGCATAAGCTTAGTTTCAGTAAAAAGGAAGATGAATACACTTCCACAGCGAGGTACTTAATAAGTAAATACATTAAAATATACGAGTCCATTAAGATCGTTGAACCGAAGTACCAAGAAAATTTTATAAGAAACAATTCTATACATAAAATCTATCAAGGCTTTCAGGAAAAAACGAATAATGAAGCTGGTAATTTGTCTTTATCTAAAAGAAAAATCGCCAACATAAATGTAATAACATTATCTATTGATCGATCGACCAAGGACTTAGTTACATTTGCTGGAAATGCTACTGTAGTTTTTACAACCGAGCAAAATAAGGAGGATACTGTGGAGATTAGCTTCACTTTGTCGAATATAAAAGCAACTCTGGCTGGTATAATACCATTTAAATTTATTGTTAATGGTTATAAATACAGATTTTAAAATATTACTTGGTAGCTAAAAAAAATAACCAAAGTGCACATAGCAGTAATAACTGGAGGTAAAACTAGAAGAATTGGTGTTTTTTTAATAAAGTAATTCTGAGAAGGTTTTAAGAAAAAGGCATTGTAAATTATCGGTAAAAAGTACAGAGCGTTGAGTATAGTACTAACAATTAACACTAGAGTTACAAACACAGAAAGTATTACATTGCCAGAGTTGAAAACAGCTTGAAAAATGAGAAATTTACCCCAAAAAGTCGGAGCAGGCGGCACCCCTATCATAGACAATGCACCTATAGCAAATGCTGTCATGCTAATTGGCATACTGCGTCCTATACCGTAAATCTTATCTATATATTTCTC
This sequence comes from Wolbachia endosymbiont (group A) of Bombylius major, assembly GCF_947251895.1. Taxonomy (NCBI): domain Bacteria; kingdom Pseudomonadati; phylum Pseudomonadota; class Alphaproteobacteria; order Rickettsiales; family Anaplasmataceae; genus Wolbachia; species Wolbachia endosymbiont (group A) of Bombylius major. Next base: position 115,213 of record NZ_OX366395.1, read on the forward strand.
ACCTGCTCTCGTTATTATTGCTCCGGCAACGAAAAACAAAGTGATTTTTGCAAATGCGTGGCAAACTAATTGAAAAATTGCAACCCTCATGCTGAGATCACTAAAAATTGAAGCGAATAATATAATATACGACAATTGAGAGATGGTAGAGTAAGCAAGCAACTTCTTTAATTCTTTTTGCTTTAGTGCAATCAATGATGCAGTAATAATAGTAAATCCAGCAGCGTACGGAAGCCACCCTCCAGCAAACCAATTTTGCTGCACAAAACGTTGCATGTTATCGACGCCGAAAGTGTATAATATAACTTTTATGATAATGAAAACTCCGGATTTCACAACAGCAACAGCATGCAGTAGTGCGCTTACAGGAGTTGGTGCAACCATTGCTTTTGGTAACCAAAAATGCATTGGCATTAATGCAGCTTTTCCTATTCCGTAAATCAGCATAGCAAAACACACTGCAATGAAAGTGATGAGTGAAGTATCAAATTTGAATATTCCACCGCTTACAAAGTCTAAAGTATGAAATTCATTATATAAAAGGCCTATTGCAGGAAAAAACAATACCAAAGAAGAGAAAAATAGCACGCCAAAGTAATAGCGTCCTGCAATCATTGATTCATTTGTTGAGTTGTAAGTAACCAGAGGGTATGTACTAATAGTTAGAAGCTCATAAAAGACAAATGTAGTGAGCAAGTCTCCAGAAAAAGCAATAAACATTGCACAGCTAATCGATATTGAAAAAAAGCATAGAAAACTTGAGTGATTGCTATCAGCATAGTTATTCTGCATATAACATATTGCATATACACTGGTTAGTATCCATAAAAACGATATTAATAAACTGAATACTACTCCAGTAGACTCTAGCTTTAAACTAATGTGCAAATTATTACCAAAATCCATAAGAATAAATTGAGAATGATCACCATATACCCAATATAAAGTGCATAGACACGTATACGTAAACAGAAGTACAGAAGAAGCGACAGTAATACTATTGTTCACTCTGGGCCATTTACCAGTAAAAAAAATAACAAAAGCACTTAAAAGCGGAATCAACGCAGTAATTAACAAATAATTCTCAGTAATAAAAAATGGTAAGGAAAGAGATATTAAGATATAGTCCATTAAATTTTTTGTTTAGGTAAAGCTGGAATTATACTCAAATCATAGAAAAACTGCTATGTTTTTTAGTTGTTTGTGTATGCTATAGCTATACCGCGATTCATTCCACAACTGTACGAACATTTGTTTTTGTTAAACACAACAAAGATGTCATCCCAGTGCTCGACACTGGGATCCAGGAAAGTTTGCTTGTGAGCAAGCAAACTAGCATAGAAAAACGTTTTCGATGAGATTGCAGAAACCAGTGTCTGGGCACTGGGATGACAAAGGAGTACAGTGTCAAGCACTGACCATTTGCTGTGCAGTTTACCTTTAAAAATGAATGTTCATACAGTAAGCCATAAGATGACAAAAGAGTAAACTTTATCTGTGTGAGCTATAGACGCAAATTATAACAAATGCAGTAGCGTAATCTCCATCGTCACTCAGAGAAAGATGAATTTTGGAGATAAAATCCTTGCTAACGGTAAGATATGGCTTGCCTCTTACATCATTGTATATTTCTATATTTTTCATTATAATACCCTGACCACTACCTCGTGCTTTAACAAAAGCCTCCTTTGCCGCAAAGCGCTTAGCGAAATACCTTGCTCGCATTTCTTGACTATTATACTTTCTACTTAGCTCTATTTCTTTTTCAGTGTAGATTCTATTAAGAAATTTTTCCCCGTATTTTTGTAATATCCTCGATACTCTTGGTATATATACTATGTCAGTGCCGATACCGTGTATCATTTTGTGCTAAAGTGATTTATTGCTTCTTCAATCTGCATTTCCTTTACCTCTCCAGTCGCTCTATTTTTTACTTCAACTATCTTTTCATCTATTGCCTTTTTTCCGACAATTATTTGCCACGGCAAGCCTATCAGATCCATCCTAGAAAATTTTACTCCTACACTTCCTTCTGTATCATCGTAAAGCACTTCATCGCTCTTCAAAGCTTTATATATTTTATCTGCAGCCTCCGTTACTTTCGGTTGTAAATTGATTAAACCAATTCTGAAAGGAGCTACCGATTCTGGCCAGATAATTCCTTTATCATCATGAAAAGCTTCTATTATTGCACCAGCAAGTCTTGAAACCCCAATGCCATACGAACCCATATGTATATTGACATTTTTTCCATCTTGAGAAGTAACACTTGCCTTCATAGGCTTTGAATATTTGTCGCAAAAATAAAAAATATGCCCTATTTCAATACCTTTACTAACATTTAACTGCTCTTGCGGCACAGGGCAAGTTTTAGGGTTGTGCATATCATCTGCAACTGCGTATATATTCTTTAAACTTTCAACATCTTCACTTTCCAGTAGTTCAGAAAATTTATTGTCATAATATAAAGTGCTCTCACCAGTGTTTGCCAATATATGAAACTCATGACTCAAATTTCCTCCAATTGGCCCCGTATCAGCTCGAACTCCAATTGGAGTAAGTCCCATGCGTTTGAAGATTTTTATGTAAGTTTTGTACATCAAATTATATGAATTCTGTGCACTTTCGTAATCCACATCAAAACTATACGCATCCTTCATCAAAAATTCCCTACCCCTCATAACACCATAACGTGGTCTTACCTCATCACGGAATTTCCACTGGATATGATACAAACAAAGTGGTAAATCTTTGTAACTTTTTACCACATCTCTAATTAAATCAGTTGCCACTTCCTCGTGCGTTGGACCGAAAAGCATATCTTCCTCATGCCTATCCTTTATACGCAACATTTCCTTACCGTAATCATCATAGCGTCCCGATTCTCGCCAAAGACTTGCCGGTTGCACACAAGGCATTAACACTTCAATTGTACCAGATTTATCCATTTCATCTCTGATGATGTCTTCAATATTTTTAAGCACGCGCAGACCAAGTGGTAACCACGTATAGATGCCAGATGCTATCTGCTTTATTAAACCTGCACGTAAAGAATATTGATGGGAGATAATCTTAGCATGGGCAGGCTTTTCCTTTAGAGTTGGTAAGTAATACTTGGATAAACGCATATAATAGATCTGATTGTATTAAGTAATCTTAATACAATCAGACCTGTAGGTAAACTTATTTTGAAAAAGAAGGGAAGTGCGTGGTGCTTTCCTTAACGTACTAACAAATCCCTCTCAAATTTAGTAGCCATTTCACCAAACACTCCACAACGGTCTTTAACAGATAGATTTTGCACCTTACTATTCACCGAGCTTACATCACTTTCTTTGTTTACAAGAGGAGCTTCAGGTTTCGTTTGTAAATTAGCAGGCTTAGGCGGTACCGGTGACTCCTCTGTCTTTCGTTCAGAATGTGACGGAGATGTGGATCTAGAGTTTGCACCATCACCAGATCCATGACCACTGCCAGAAGTGCTTGTTCCTTCTTTTTTGTTTGGTTGGGAGCTTAGAGATGTATTTTCCCAGCTATCAGATATACTACCGTTACCTTCATGCTCGTCTTCACTACTACTCGAATGATTTGCTTTGTATCGACGGTCAAGTACTTGACTCAAATTAGCAATCAAAGTTTTTTGCTGATCATCTTTATTATCGTTTGATTTCTTTGTCTCCCCCTTAGGAATTTTTTTTAATTTAATACCTTTTCTTATTTGATCCAATAGAGTTTCATTTGAACTTGGAGCAGGCGGTGGTGGTGGAGATATTGCACCACTTGATAGAGGAGGAGGTGGTGGTGGCAATGCTCCACCACTTGATAGAGGCGGAGGAGGTGGTGGTACATTATCACATATTTGCGGAGACTGTGAAGGGGAAGTAGGCACACTTGATTTATGCTGCGAACTAGTATCACTATCCTGTGATCTACTATCTTGCTTAACAGTCACAAGATCTTGTGGCTGTTGATTTCCGTTATTGTTTGATTTCTTAGCAGCTTTAGAATTTGGAACAGGCGGAGGTGGTGGAGCAGCACTTGGTGGAGACGAAGGGGATGGTGGTACACTATGTGGTACATGAGGAACTGCTGTAACACGTGTTTGCGAAGACTGTGAAGGAGAAGTAGGCACACTTGATTTATCCTGCGAACTAGTACTACTATCAACTTTTATCTGTGATCTACTATCTTGCTCAACAGACTTTTCTTGTGGTTCTTGAGATACAGTATGGCCGGATTCTTCTCCACTAAGATCTATTTTTTTCTTATCACCAGCTCTAGAAACGGCCAGTCTAATAAGACATATCACTGAAACCAGCGCAACAATCGCAGAAACAGCAAAAATTGCTAAGGGAACTGCTTCAATTGCACCAGAACCAGAAACTGCTGCAATAACATAAGGAAAATATATATAAGCTGCAACGGCAGATACACATAATGATAAAGCAGCAATCGAAATTTTAAGGTTGGATGTAGACATTTTTTACCTCATTAACCAATAGAACATTAATAATAACTAGATTATCAACAGTATCAATAATTAATTATGAAAAATAAAGTCAAAATTCGAATAGATAAGCTATAAGTAATATACGACCAGCAATAGCCATACAATAGACTTCTTATATAACCCACACTAAGTAGAAAAAAGGTGTCATCCAAGTAGCTGACACTGCTCTCCTTTGTCATTCCAGTGCTTGACACTGGGATCCAGTTTTCCATATAATCTCATCGAAAATGTTGTAACCACTTTCTGTGCTAGTTTGCTTGCTTACAAGCAAACTTTCCTGGATCCCAGTGTCTGGGCACTGGGATGACATCATAGGGACACTGGGATTACACCCTGACAATCGTCATCCAGCTACTTGTTAGCGGCTAAGAGATACCGCGAATGAATCGCGGTATGACGGTTCGTGGCGGCATGACGATAACCTCGTCACACTGCCATTAAGTTAAGGAAAAAAGATAGATTTTATGGGATAATGATGTATACCAATAAGTTTAAAGGTAGTATGAGTAAAAAAGGCAGTAATAAAATTTATTCAAAATGAATTGGCAAGTCTAGAATTTATAGAATCCCATAAATCATCTTCAAAAGATTTTATGAGAAAGAGGAAGTTATCTTTTATTGACATATTTATCTTAATTTTAAGAAAAAGTGTAAAGTCGCTGCAAGTAATACTAAACGAATTTATTTTATATAGGAAAAAAGACTATACCGTTACTGCTAGTGCTTTTAGTCAAGCAAGAAAAAAAATGAAACACAGTGCATTTTCAGAAATTAACGAAGGTGTGGTTTCCTTGTACTACCAAGACCAAAAATTTAAAACTTGTTTTGGCTTTAGAGTGTTAGCTCTTGATGCCTCCAAAATCATTTTACCAACAAGCGTTGAAATAAAAAATGAATTTGGCTCAAGAAAAATACGTAACCAAAAACCAAAAGATTTAGGTGATTATGCAAGTGCAACCTTTGCGGTTTGTTATGATGTGCTAAATAATGTTGCCATAAGGTCAGTGTTAGATAGAGGTAACACTCATGAAATTAACTCAGCAGATGAAATGCTTAAAGTTGTAAATACTAATGACTTACTGATTTGTATATTTATCTTATAAATTTCTTTCTAGCCTTACAAAAAGAAAAATTGCTTATGTCATTCGATGTCCCAGATCATCTTTTAATGAAGTGAATGCTATGTTTGAAGAAAAAAGCCCATCTAGTGTTGAGGTTACCATATGTGCTCAGCGTAAGATAAAACAAGAAAATAGTGGAATAACGCTTCAAAGTGGTACTACCATCTGGTGAAATTGAAGTGTTAGCTACATCATTAATGGATGAACAAAAGTTTCAAACTGGAGGATTTAAGGAGTTATATTTTTTACGCTGGGGAGTTGAGACATTTTTTGCAAAACTCAAAGGAAGACTAAGTCTAGAAAATTTTACAGGAAAAAGTGTTGAGTCTGTTAAACAGGATTTTTTCAGCTATCTTTATTGGCAACCTAGAAAGTGTTATGACAGAAGATGTAGAAGAAGCGTTGAATATGGACTTAACCGATGATAAGCTTAAGAGGAGCATTAACAAATCTGTCTCATTTAACGCGATCAAAAACTTGGCTTTCGACATTTTTGCTACGGAATCAGATACTGACTGCATTATGGATCAATTATCAAAGCTATTTTTGATGAACACTTTGGCGGTAAGAAAGGGAAGGAAAGTTGATCATCATAAGGTACCTTATCTTCGTTCGTTCAATTACCAAAAAAGGGTTAGAAAACACATATTTTGACTAGAGGTAGTATTCATATCTTCTGATAATAACTGGGTAGCTTATTGCCATAGCTCCTGTAAAATGACTTCTAAACAAACTATTTCTTAAGTAATTTACACTTCAGAGTTTATCTGCTTTAAAGTTTACTCTATTCTGTTTCAGCATTTGTCATAAATCCTTAATTATTTCTGACTTTTTAGTTCAGTTTTTAACCATTCTTTCCTTAACTTAATGGCAGTGTACCTCGTCATCCCGCTACTTGTTAGCGGGATCTCTTGTTAGCGGCTGAGATACCGCGAATGAATCGCGGTATGACGGTTCGCGGCGGTATGGACGTAGGAAAACCTTTCTTGGGTCAGCTATAGAGACTCTCATCTTTAGCGAGCTTCAAGGTAATTGGTTGCTATTTGCGAAAATATTCGCATAATTTAAGTAACATTACTTAATAAAAATTAACTATGGAGCTTAATAAGATTGCAGCATCGATTTTACTTTCTGGGCTAATCATTATGATAGTTAGTAATGTAGTTGATATGCTTTACAGTCCAGAAGAATATAAGATTGAACACCAAACGATAGTAGCTGCTGGCAGCAATGAGTTCCAGCAAAAAATCGAGCAAGTGGCGCTTGATATTGGAGCGCTCATGCAGAATGCTAGCTTTGAGAAAGGTAAATCAGCAGCAAAAAAATGTATAGCCTGCCATAGTTTTGAGAAAGGTGGAATGAATAAAGTAGGACCAAACTTATGGAACATAGTTGGAAATAAAAAGGCCCATCTTGGTAACTCATTCAATTACTCAAAAGCAGTGCTTGAAAGAGGTGGAAAATGGGGGTATGAGGAGCTATTTGCCTTTTTAAAGAACCCAAAAGCCTATATAAAAGGTACACGTATGGCATTTGCAGGTATTTCCAATCCACAAGAAATTGCAGATCTAGTTAGTTATTTGCATCAATTGAGTGATAGTCCGGTTGCTTTGCCAAAGTAGTATGGATTATTGTAAATTGTTTGATGGAAATAATGGTCACATAGCATATCGAAAGCTACAAGGAAAGAAAGCTTCTGTAGTTTTTTTCGGTGGATTTGCATCCAATATGGATGGAACTAAAGCAACTGCTATTTACAAATTTTGCCAAGAAAATGACGTAGCACTTGTGCTATTTGATTATTTTGGTCACGGTCATTCAAGTGGTAATTTTATTGATTACACGATAAGTGATTGGCAAAAAAATTGTGCTAAAGTAATGAGTGAATTAACTAGCGATAAACAAATAATTATAGGTTCAAGTATGGGAGGATGGCTGATGTTGCTCACTGCCCTTCAATTTCCAGAAAAAATTGCAGCACTAATTGGTATATCGTCTGCTCCCGATTTTACTGAAGATTTGATATTCAAGCAATTGTCAGGCAAGCAAAAAGAAGAACTAGATTCTAAAGGTGTAATAGATTTTACTTCAGAGCATTGTACATACAAAATAACTAAAAATTTGATCGAAGATGGCAGAAAGAACCTTCTTTTAAACAAAAAGACAATAGATATAAACTGTCCTGTGCGCTTGCTGCATAGCATTAATGATAAAGATGTTCCTTATCAAACTTCATTGAATTTAGCTGAAAAAATTAAGTCAACCGATGTTGAAGTACACTTAATAAAATCAGCAGAGCACAATATGTCTGACAATCATTCACTGGAAGTTTTATTTAAGACCATTAGAGAATTTTGTAACCAGACTGCATTCTGTGATTTTTAGCAAAACACGATTTTTCATTTGAGCTTTCTTCAACTTAAAATAAATACAGAAAATTGCTGCCTATAGCTAAACTGACTTAGATTTACCGACAATTTGAAAAACCGTCATCCCGCTACGTGTTAGCGGCTGAGATACCGCGGCGGTATGACGGTTCGCACCATCACACTTTGGAACCTTACAGATATTGAGCAAATCCAATAATCTCCTTGATTTCTTTTATATTATGGGTTGCAATTTCTGTTGCTTTCTTTGTACCTTTTTTTAATATTTCATGTAAATGGAATTGGTCTTTTAAAAGATCATTCATTTTCTCACGTATGGGTGATATAACACTGATAATTAAATCAGCTAACTCTTTTTTGAAGTGCTTCATGTCATGTTTGTTCACTTCTTCACATACTTTTTCCACATTTACATTACTAAGCACTGAATAAATGTTTATCAAATTGCTTATTTCTGGTCGGCACTCTAAAGTAGCAAAGCCTAGAATTGAATCTGTTTTTGCTTTTTCTATTTTTTTGACAATTAAGTCATCCGTATCATCAAGGTTAATGCATGAATGTTCTGAAGGATCAGATTTACTCATCTTGCTTGTACCATCTCTTAAGCTCATTATCCTTGATGTGCAATCCAAAGTTAAGATTTCAGGTACGATGAAATGATCCAGTTTATAATGATTGTTAAAAGCTGACGCAATATCACGTGCAAGCTCCAAATGCTGTTTTTGATCATCACCAACAGGAACGTATTTAGTTTGATACAACAATATATCTGCAGCCATAAGTACTGGATAACTATATAATCCAAGAGAGGCTTTTTGTTTATCGCTACCAGCTTTATCTTTAAACTGAGTCATACGATTAAGCCAACCAATTGGTGTATAGCACCCAAGCAGCCAGCCCAGTTCTGCATGACCACTAACTGTGGACTGATTAAAAATAATGGACTTTTCTGGATCTATTCCACATGCAATATAAGCTGCTGCTGTTTTGAAAATATTACTTTTTAATTCACTTGCGGGAAGCTTATTTGCTGTGATTGCATGTAGGTCGACAATACAAAAAAGAGATTTGTATTTATCCTGTAAGTCTATCCACTGTTTGATTGCACCAAGATAATTACCTAAATGTAGTACGCCACTTGGCTGGATACCTGAAAAGACAATACTTGTCATTATACATTTACCTCATGCTAATCGCTTCCACAATCAGCAGATTTCTTAGAAATAATAACCATTGCAGGGCGGAGCAACCTATTTTTGATAGTATAACCAGTTTGTAGTACCTCTACAATGGTGCCAGGCTCTTTTTCATTGTCTTCTCTTTCCACAACAGCTTGGTGTAAATTACTATCAAAAAGCTCACCAAGTGGATCTACTTCCTCTATTCCATGTTTTTTCAGATCATTTATAATTTTTTGATAAGCTACTTTAATCCCCTCATGAACAGGATCACCGTCTTTCAAAATTTCCATTACTTTTTTTAAATTGTCACACGAGTCAATCATATCACGTGCAAATTTTGTGACTGCATAGTCACTTGCATCGCTAATTTGCTTTTGCATTATACGTTTGACGTTTTCATTATCTGCAGCAACACGGCGTAAATGATCTTCAAGCTGAGCTGCACGTTCTCTTAATGCATTAAGGCCTTCATTTAAATCATCATTTTGTTTATGATCATCACCTTGTTGATCGTTACCTTTCTGCTTACTTACCATATCGGTAAACTTCTTCTTTTTCTCTTTACTACTATCTGACATATTATTACCCTTAAGAATCTAATAAATATATAGCAATTAATCTGAAAATATCAAGCACCAGCTACATTCGTCTTTCTATGCTCGCATTTAAAAAGTCAATTAAAGTAGTTTTATAAAAAGAATCAGAAAAAGTACTAATATCATTTTGCGCCATATTAATGTAGTGTCTAGCTTTTTCCATAGAAAGCTGAATGGCATTATGGTGATTAATATAGTGTAATGCTTGGTCAAAATTGTGTCTAGCTGAAGAAAAGCATTTCTCCCAGAATTTTTGCTCTGCTGGACTGCCCTTTTCGTATGCTATAATAGCAGGTAAGGTGACTTTACCTTCGAAAAAGTCTTTTCCGACTTGCTTTCCAGAAGTGCCTTGATTAGCAGTATAATCGAGCATATCATCAACTATTTGAAATGCCATACCAAAATTAAAACCAAAATTCTTTAGCCTCTCTGTTTCGTCATTTGTTGCACCAGATACTGTTGATGCAGCTTCACAGCATGCAGAAAATAAAGATGCTGTCTTTTCTCCAATGATATCAAAATAATTTTCCCTGACTGTGTGGGGGTCAAAGCGTGCTGTCATCTGCTTTATTTCACCCTTCACAAGTAAATGCGATGCTTTAGATAAAATAGAGAGAATATTTAAATTTCCACACTCTATAAGCCATCTAAATGCTAGAGTCAACAATAGATCACCAACTAAAATGCTTGATTTATTTCCCCAAATCTTATTCGCTGTTTTAACTCCATGACGTGCCTCACTTTCATCGAGCACATCATCATGAAGTAAAGTAGCATTGTGTATAAACTCTACCGATGCAGCAACATTGATCCTATTCTCCCCAGAATAGTTTAGCACTTTACATATAATAAAAACTAGTTTAGGCCTTATTTTTTTTCCACCTGAACTAACAAGATGAGATATAATATCAGTAGCAAGCTTAGCATCTTCATCATTGACATTTTTGAAGATAAAGTCCTTCATATCTGATAAATCAGAAGATACAACATCGTCTAATCTATCGCTGTTTGTTATTAGCATTTTAAGAGACTTATGCCTCTTGCCCTTGTGCTTTCTTGTTCTCTACTTTCTTCTTTTCTGTTTTCTTTGGTTTTGTTTCTAAAGTTACTATGCCTTTTTTGATAAACCACAGTACTCTTTCAGTTGCTTGCGCGCCTACGCTTAGCCAATGTTTTAATCTATCAGCCTTCACCACAACACGATTTTTATTGTCTTTTGGTAACATTGGATCATATTGTCCTATTTTCTCAATAAAACGCCCATCTCTTGGTGCTCGTGAATCAGCTACAACTATTCTATAAAAAGGGCGTTTCTTTGCGCCAAACCTTGCCAACCTTATTTTAATTGCCATGTTAACCTTTATTCATATGTTAGTTATAATTTTATACAATGAGCCGTTTTAAGTCAAATGAATTATACAACTTTTGCACCTTATAATATAATTACCAATAATGTAGGGCAGTGCCGGGCGCACAGCTATACGAACATTCATTTTTGAAGGTAAATTGCACAGCAAATGGTGTCATTCCAGTGCTTGACACTGGAATCCAGCCTTTTTTTAATCATTAAAACGTTGTATTTTAACATAAAACGGCTACTTTTATGCTTACCAACTTAATAAAATTCCTGGATCCCAGTGTCTGGGCACTGGGATGACATCCTTTCTAGTGAAGATTGCTCTCAAATCGCAATGTTCGTACAGTTGTGTGTCTGGGCACTGGATGCGTTTGAAGCAACTTATAAGATTTTTGATTATATATCATCAAGTATAGCGTGATTAACTTCGACTTTATACTTTGATTCCAGATAGCTAATTAATTGCTCTTTTAGCGATATCATCACACGTTTTCCGGTGTCAAGCGTGTTTAATTTGCCATTTGATGAATGCATTTCTTTTAGAACACCTATTATAATTTCATTATTGTATTGAATAGGATCTGTCACTGAACCAGTTGTTTTCATATTGAAAATCTCTTCTACAAAAGAAAAGGGGTAGTTTTGTTGATCCACTTTATTGCGGTGCATCTGCTGACCTTTAACTAATTCCACACCTTGAATTTCTTCCAAATCTGTTTTTTCTCTTAGTTGAACTGCAACCTCTTGCCCGAATTTAAACATTCTTTCTTTTATAAACTCACTACGCCAAAGCTCTACCGCTAATGCCTTGCCTTCTTCAAAACTTTGCAATTTGGGTGGAACGATATCGACGATTTTTACACTAACAACAGCGTCCCCAACGCCCTTAAAATAACCTTTCTGATCCTTTTCTCGCGAAAAAATGAAAGAAATCAAATCACCAGAATCTCCTACGTTATTACCGCTTTGATCTTTTCCACTCGCATCTACTGGACCAATAGTTTGTATAGGTAAATTATATTCACTCAATATTTCTTCAATTTCTGAACCATTGTATATTTTATAGTTCACTTGGTTTATGAAATCATTGACTCTTTCAAAAGACTTTTGGTTAGTTAGAACTGACTTTATGTCTTTTTTTAAATCAACTAAGTCTTCATCAGAGATTTGATGCGCACTTTCCACTTTTACTATGTGCCAACCAAAACTGCTTGCTAAAACTTCACTTACTTCACCTACTTTGAGAGCAAATACCTTCTCTCTCACGTCTTCTGGTAAAAAATCCTTAGTTATATTATTTACTCTAGTTTCCTCAAGTTTTGCTTTGCCAAACTCTTCTACTATCTGTTCAAAGCTTGTTTTACCCTCCTCAAATGCTCTTCTTGCTGTCTCAGCTTCTTCTTTGGTAGAAAATATTGCATTGAATATATCTCTTTGATCTTTAAGTTCTTGTTGTTCTATTATACCATCAACTTCTTCATCTGAGATCTTGATTTGATCTTCAAAATACTTTTGGCCTAGGGAAATATATTGCGCAGTTCGATACTCAGGATAATAAAAATGGGATTTATTTCTTTCGTACAAATCAAGTAAGGCTTGATCATCTGGTTCAGGAATGTTTGTAACTGCATCTTCAGTTATTTTAACAATATCAACTACTCTAGTTTGGTAGCGACTTTTGTATATCTGCTCATCAATTTTCTCGCCAAAAGTTACTGGATAATTATCTTTAAATAATGAAGTCATGAACATCATTGCAGGCAGGACTTTCTCTAGCTTTGCTATATACTCTTTCTCTGTCATATGCAGGTCATTTAGCGTTTCATAGAATTTATTTTTGTCAAATTCACCTTTATCATTTTGAAAGTATTTGGTGTTTTTAATATGGTTTTTTATAGATTCTTCTCCAGCTGTCAACCCCAGCTCACTAGTTAGGTTAAACAATAGTTTTTGCTCTATAAGTGCGTTAAGCAAATCATATTTCAGCTTTTTTACTTGTTCTCTACTCGCATCAGATCCAGAAATTTGCTTTTCATAATTTTGATATAGTGATTTATACTCATCTGACGTTATAACTTCTTTTCCAACCCTAGCTACCTCTTCTTTTTCATCATCACCTGATAAAAGGTTGCCAATTCCCATGAAGATTAACAGGCAAGCTAAAAGGACAACGGTTACTTTAGTGAAAAAATTTTTAACATTCATTTTAAACCCAGTTAATTAATGATTAATTATAGAATAGTGATAATTTAATGCTTGTAAACCTGTTGCTTTATTAGCTAATATATATAATATTACAATATATTAATTTAAAATTTAACTCTCTAATCTTAAATAGGAACATATGTTTAACTGAGTTATACTATACCTTAGGAAGGGGAAATATTTTGTTTGAAATATGCTTAAAGGTAAGCGCATTTAATTAACTTAAGAGGTGGGAAGTGACAAACAAAAAGTTATTGAATGACAAAATTAATGCTTTTTTAGTTTTAATAGTTTATATTTTAGCTCTGTATAACAGTAAGGGATACTTTAAATGGGAGATGCTTTTTTGATGTCAATGGAATCTTCTAAGGGCAATAACGATAGAAATAAACAGTTTCTAGTGCAAATAGCTGCTTGGTTAGTAGACAACACTGGTTTAACTTTTAATCAAATAGCACAATGTTGCAGATTGGCCCTTGAAGAAGTACAAGACATAGCTGATGAGGAAATAGAAGTAGAAAAATATAACCCTATTATTTCTGGAATAATTACTGAAAAAGAAATCGATGATTGCAAAAAAAATCCAAATCGTGTACCAAATTTGATTATAAAAAATATAAAAAAAAGGAGTAAAGCGATTGGTAGCATTCTTGGCTTTGCCTCTACGGCAAGACGTAGAGATAAACCTGATGCGATTTATTATTTAGTAAAAAAATTTCCTATCTTGGACAATAACGTTATAGCTAAATTAATTAGTACAACAAATTACACAGTTGAGCAGGTAAGAGATGGATCTCATCATAACATGCAAAATATAAAACCCCAAGATCCTGTACTACTCGGCTTATGTAGTCAAGAAAATTTAGAAGCAGAAGTGGAAAAAGCAAAAGTAGAAGAGGAGAAGCAAGAAAGGTTAAAAAAATATAAAGAATAGCTATTGAAAATCCTCAAATTTTTGTGCTTTGTTAACATTAAATTAACTTGACTTGCTAGTGTTTATTAGTATAATGTAAGTAAAGTATGGGGTTTAATGGTAATTAAGCTTAATACGCACTGAAACTAACTCAGCCTAATTTATTATCTTATAGTCACATTTTAGGTTAGTAAGCATCAATTAAAATTTTTGGAGGATTATGACAACAATCAATGAAGATGTTTTGGCAAAAGGAAAGGTTACAGCTCAACCTGAAAAAAGTGAGCAAATTTACAATAACGATACAGTAAAACAGATGGTCAACGAAGGTACTGAGAAAAACAGAAAAACATTAGATCTGAGCGAATTAAAAGAGAAAACAGCAGAAGAATTGTTAGAGTTAGCTGAAGAAAGAAAAATTTCAACTAACGGTAAAAGCAATGGTAGAATGCTAAAGCAGGAAATAATATTCAGCTTAATGAAAAAAATGAGTGAAGAAGGAGGCATAACCACAGGGAGTGGAATAGTGGAAATATTGCCTGATGGTTTTGGTTTCTTACGTTCAGCAAGTGCAAATTATGCCCCAAGTACCGATGATGTTTATATTTCTAACGGGCAAATAAAGAAGTTTAATTTACGTACAGGAGATATGGCATATGGAGAAATAAGGCCACCTGGTGATAAAGAGAGATATTTTACTTTAACTAAGGTTCAAAGTATAAACTCTACTGAAGTAAGTGAATTAAGAAAGTACGTCCATTTTGATAATTTGCTTCCTCTTTATCCTGAGGAAAGCATAGTACTTGAGTGTAATAATGGTGATGATAAAAAAGGCTTAAGCATGCGTGCTATAGATATAGTAGCTCCTCTTGGAAAAGGGCAAAGAGCGTTGGTAGTTGCTCCACCTCGCACAGGAAAAACTGTATTGCTTCAGCAAATGGCTAACTCTATAGCTATAAATCACCCTGAAGTAGAATTAATAGTGTTACTTATAGATGAAAGACCTGAAGAAGTAACAGATATGATACGTTCTGTAAAAGGTGAGGTAGTAAGTTCTACGTTCGATGAGCCTGCTTACCGTCACGTACAGCTTGCTGAAATAGTAATAGAAAAAGCTAAAAGAATGGTTGAGCATAAAAAAGATGTGGTAATTCTACTTGACAATATTACTAGACTTGCACGTGCTTATAATGCGGTTATTCCTTCGTCTGGGAAAGTTCTAACTGGTGGTGTAGATTCAAACGCACTGCAGAGACCAAAACGCTTTTTTGGAGCAGCTCGTAATATTGAGAATGGGGGTTCTTTAACTATAATCGCCACAGCTCTTATAGAGACTGGTTCAAAAATGGATGAAGTTATTTTTGAAGAGTTTAAAGGTACAGGAAATGCTGAGATCATACTTGATAGAAAACTTTCTGATAAACGTATATTTCCAGCTATTGATATTACAAAATCCGGAACAAGGAAGGAAGAGCTATTAGTTGATAAGGCTATACTAAATAAAATATGGGTGGTGCGTAGGATACTCAATCCTATGGGACCCGTTGAAGCAATGGAATTTTTACGTGACAAACTACTTTTAACAAAGAGCAATGCTGACTTTTTTAACTCCATGAATCACTAAAAGTAAGCCAGTTATGATGGATATGCTGAGCAAAAAGTAAAACGCTCTTATAGCTAAAATAATTCGGATTTACCAAAATATATTTATAGTTAAGTTGGCAATCTACCTCAAGTTAGCGCGTGACACTGGAATGACACCCTTGGTGGCAGATAGCTAAAGGAAAATATCAACTAGGTTTATAATCTATCACTACCGTGTTTGCAATTTTGTCGTGAAAAGCTTGTTTATGTTCATCACCTACTGCACATACTAAAACTAAGATTAGTATAGCTAAGAATAAAATGGGATTACAAAGTGATATGCAATAAATTATAAAAAGAGCTATAGTCCTTTTCATTGCTTGCATTGTAGTGATTGACTCAAATGTATCTTTGTCTTTTACACGCATGCTAAATAACAAGTGTCCTGGAGTGCCGCCAAATTTTACTAGCATGAATATATGAAATATACATGGTATCATTAAAAATAAAGAAAATACAATCGTGGTGATTACAATTATTGCACCCATGATCCCTTGTATTGCGTGTGTAAGTGAGAAACCCACCGCCATTAAACCAAATGGTATTGCGATAAATAAAATACAATCAACTATAAATGCTAGAACACGTCTTGTCATCGTTGAGTAGTTTACTTTTTTATCCATGTACTACCTATAAAGAAAAATATCAACTAGGTTTATAGTCTATTGCCACTGTCTTTGTAATTCTATCATAAAAAAACTGCTTGCGTTGGTTAAATACTGCATATATAAAAATTAGTATTATAGCTATAATTATAGTTATGGAGACTAAGTTTACTGGAAGTAAAAACCACCATTCATAAGGGTTATCAAGAGATTCGTTTATAATGCCCACAATAACTATAAAGCTCAATACAAATAAGCTAGGCACTTTAGATAAAACATACCTAGTTGTTGCTTGCACTAGAGTAATATTTTCAAGCGTATTTGCATCTTTTATACAAATACAGCACAGCAATTGCCCTGGAGTACCACTGAACCTCCTTACCATGAATACTCCGAATATTATTGATAGCAAAAAGCACAGGCATATAGTCAACAGTTTAGATCCATCAGGATCAAAAACCATCTTTGCAAGAGAAAAAAAGACTAAAGAAATTCCTGTAATAATAAAAAGGTCAATAATATATGCTATTACACGCCTAGTTATTCCCACATAGTTTAAATTTAAGTGGCATTCTTCAGGTTTTTTTGCAGTTTTATCATATACTACTGTTTTTGCAATTTTGTCGTAAAAAGTCTGTTTGCGTCGATCAAATACTGCAAATATTAAAACCAAGATTGGTAAAATAAAAAACCAACCAGAAATATAGCAAGGTACACATAAAAACACTTTAAAAGTACTTCTTATTACTCCTTGCATTAAAGCAACATTTTTAGGTGTATTTGCATCTTTTATATATATACCACATAACAATTTCCCTGGAGTCCAGCCAAGTTTTATTATCATTAATACTTCTAATACTATATATATTAATGCTTCTAGTACTTCATTTTGCACTGAAGGGGCTGTCTCAGTATCAGAAAAGAAATCGCTAAAAAAGTCAGCATAGGGTTTACCTGATAACATGAACAAAATGAATAAATAAAAGGCTAGAAATATTATTTTGTCAACTACATACGCTGTAACGCGTTTAGTAAATTTCGCATAATTTACTTTAACACTCGTTTCAGTATTCATATACGCCTCACTTATGTTTCATAATATCATCATATAATATAAAAATACGTTATTAAATAACCGTAAATATACTAATTTGGGTAATATTAGCTACTTGTGCCACTCTATTATTTAAATTAATATTAAATCATTTATAACTAGGAAAGTTATGTCAACACTAATCACAGTTGCATATGGCGACGGTATCGGACCAGAAATTATGGAAGCGGTGCTGTCGGTATTGCGCGAAGCAGAAGCAAAGATCTCAGTAGATATTATTGAAATAGGTGAGCGTGTTTATAGTAAAGAATGGTCTCACGGAATTTCTCCAAGTGGTTGGGAATCAATTGAAAGGACAAAAATATTATTAAAATCTCCGACAACAACTCCTCAAGGTAAAGGCCACAAGAGCTTAAATGTAGCGCTCAGAAAGAACCTAGGGTTATATGCAAATATCAGACCATGCATTTCATATCATCCTGTGATAGAAAATAAATTCGATAAGTTTGATATCGTAGTGATACGTGAAAATGAAGAGGACGTTTACACCGGAATAGAGCATAGGCTCACCGGTGACTCTTACCAATGCACTAAAATTATTACTAGATCTGGCTCAGAGAAAATATGCAGGTACGCTTTTGAATACGCGAAAAAACACAACAGAAAAAAAGTAACTTGCCTGACTAAAGATAACATCATGAAAATGACTGACGGAACTTTCCATGCAGCGTTTGATCGTATTGCAAAAGAATACCCAGATATAAAGGCAGAACATTATATAGTTGATATTGGAATGGCGCGTGTTGCAACAGAACCGGAGAATTTTGATGTTATAGTAACCGAGAACTTATATGGCGACATATTATCAGATATAGTCGCACAAACCTCTGGATCTGTGGGGCTTGCCGGAAGTAGCAACATCGGGAATGAATACGCAATGTTTGAAGCAGTGCACGGTTCTGCCCCTGATATTGCAGGAAAAAACATAGCCAATCCTTCTGGTCTTTTAAATGCTGCAGTGCATATGCTAATTTACATAGGTCAAGTGGGTACTGCAAAACTAATCTACGATGCATGGCTCAAGACTTTGGAGGATGGAATACACACTGCCGATTTATATAAGGAGAAAAGAAGTAAACAGAAAGTTGGTACCAAAGAATTTGCAGAAGCTGTTATAGATAATTTAGGAAAGAAACCTGCTGAGCTTATAATTGGCAGTGGTTTGGATAGTAAAATAAATTTGGATAGTAAAATAAATAAAGTACAAGATAATTACGAACAAGATTACAAAGTTAAAAAGCTAGTGGGTAGTGATATAACTCTCGCTTGGGACAAATCCAGTAATGTTGATGAAATAGTAGGATTATTTGAATCAAGTAATCTGCAAATGATAGCAATATACTCAAAAGGACTTGCGATTTGGCCAGGAAACTCAAAACCTTCAAGTGATCAAATAACCTGTAGGTTTATCGCAAATAATGAAAAGCAAGCTATTACAAATAGTGATGTGAATAACTTGCTAATCAAACTTGAAGAACACAATTTTGATGTTGTAAGGATGGATAAATTGTATTTATATGATGGGAAAGAGGGGTTTTTCTCTTAATGATCGTTTGACATTCTTATGATTGTATAAAACATTTAAATAGATTATACTAGAGATATAATTTATTTATGTGAGATGTAGTAATGGGTCAACATTTCAAGTTAACTGGTCAGGAGTTTTGTGATAATGCTGATCTGTTCAACGTATTGGAAATAGAAGCTAAGCAAGTTATAGGTAAGGATCATCAAGAGCTTAGTAGCGTTTTAAAAAAACAATATAGAAAATTGATTCTTGTACACCACCCTGATAAAGGTGGAAATGAAGAAAGATTTAAAAATCTTGACAAAGCTTATAAAGAATTAAATGCATATATTGAACCTTTAAAGTCAGGGGACCCTTGTGTTAAAATTAGCGTTGATGCTGAAAGTGATGGGCATTTAACAGCGCGTGAATTCCATTATAGGAAGAAATTATTTGAAAAATTGAATATCACTGAAGAGGAAGTTAGAGGAAGGAATTTTGCTGAGCTTGCTTCTATACTTGAAAAAAAAGCAGCTCGCTAATACAGGATCTGCAACACCAAAATAAATTAATCCATGATATAAATTATTGGACAAGATATGGCTCACTTTTCGATGATAAAGTCAAAGAGCTGAGAAATGAGCTTGACGAACACTTGCTTAAACCTAACATACAATTATTTAGTTATATCGCCCCTTTAACAAAGAATGGAAGTTTAATAAGGGAAGACAAACAAGCGCTAATGCAAAAGTTTATAAAGCGTAGAGACGATTTGCTATCTAGTCTTTTTAAGACCAAGGCATATACTTTACTTTTTTTGGCCTTTGCTGAAGCAACTTATTGCTATATTTTCTTACCTACTTGGTTAATTGCCAGTAATACCTTGATGTGTTTATGCTTGCCACTAGTAGCATTAAATCTTATTATGACAGAGATTTTATCTGCTTTAACACAACATTACGAAAAAAAATACAAAAACTCTGAAATTTCTACTGATCAATATGTAAATAGAATAAATTGTATTTACTTATGCTATAAACGTGAATTCTGGATTAAAGGAGAATAGAAAAGGCAAGAAAACAGGGTAAACTCAGCAGTTATAAAAAAATAGATGAGGTTACCCATGGAAGATATAACAAAACTGTTTTGTTTGGTCGATGATTTTTGCAGAGATATAGAGAAAAATTTTGCAGATAAACTACTGCCAAATGGTAAAAAACCCACAAGAACAACGGAAATTGAGCACTCCGAAATCATGACAATAATCCTGCTATATCAACAATCTCCGTGTAAAAATTTCAAAACTTTCTATCTACATTACCTAACGTTGCTCTACAAATCAGAGTTTCCAAAGTTACCTTCATATACCAGGTTTGTTGCTCTAAAGCCTAGGGTTTTGTGGCATTTAGCAATGTTGTTGCATTGGCTTTGTGGACAGTCAGAAAACACTGGAATTTCATATATAGACACAACTCCCATTGCAGTTTGTCATGCAAAAAGAATATCCAAAAACAAAGTTTTTGCTGGAATTGCAAAATTAAGCAAGAGCACTTACGGCTGGTTTTTTGGTTTCAAATTACATATGGTAATCAATGAAAATGGTGAAATTTATGCACTTACGCTCACAAAAGGCAATGTTGATGATAGGATACCTGTGCCAAATCTGACGGAAAAATTAATCGGCCTTTTGTTTGGTGACAAAGGTTATATTGCAAAAGAGCTTTTTCAGAAGCTGTTTGACCGAGGTTTGAAACTTGTTACCAACGTGAAAAAAGGTATGAAAAATACATTGATTTCGCTAAATGAGAAGATTTTACTGAGAAAAAGGTCTATCATTGAGACTGTTTTTGGTTACCTAAAAAATAGACTAGAAATTGAACACACTCGCCATAGATCCCCTGTTAATTTTTTGGTTCATATCTTTTCTACTCTCATTTCCTATTCCATCAAATCCAAAAAGCCTTCTATTTCCTATTCTTTCTTCCTTCCTTAATCCAGAATTCGCGTTATAAGCTTTTTGTTTTTTACCCTTTGCCTGTCTTTTTTACTTCTTTAATGATAGAGGGTTTTATCTCTGGCAGTTTTTATGTTGATGTGACAATATTTGGTACTTTGTCATTGTTAGCACTGCTAGCTACTGAGATATTTAGTCCTACATTTTCAAAGGCTTGTGAAATATACACTGAAAAACACATGAAAGATTTACTTGAGGAAGATCCAAGAGATAGAGTGCAAAAGGAAACTGATCTGTTAGGACGGTATGACCCGCGAAAACTATTAATGCCGATAATTATGCCTCTTGTTAGAAAGTGTTTTGCAGAGGTGGCTAACGAATTTGCTGAGAGGAATTTCGATGAAGTGAACACTAATATGTCTGATGTTAACGCTAAACAGCCGTCTGGACCTCAAAAGCAAATTCTTGCACAATAAGAGGTTGGCAGTATAGTATAAGCTTTTAGCTCTATGCATGGACTCAAAAAAAGTAGAACTAATATTTGAAAAGTTTCAACAATCAAATCCTGCGCCAAAAATAGAGCTAAATTATACCAATCATTTTACGTTACTGATTGCGATAGTTTTATCAGCGCGGACAACTGATGTAAGCGTTAACAAAATTACAAGAGAACTATTTGACATTGCTGATACGCCAGAAAAGATGCTGGGCTTTGGGCAAAATGAGCTGAGAAAATGCATAAGCAGTATTGGTTTATATAATTCCAAAGCAAAAAACATAATCGGGCTTAGTAAAATATTGGTAGAACGATACGACAGCAAAGTGCCTACTGATTTCGATGATTTGGTGTCTTTGCCGGGAGTGGGGAGAAAGAGCGCTAATGTGTTCTTAAATTCGGGGCTTGGCATTCCAACATTGGCAGTTGATACTCACGTTTTTAGAGTGAGCAATAGAATCGGGCTTGTGAAAGAAAAAGATGTGTTTAAAACAGAACAATCTCTTTTAAATGTGGTTCCCAAAAAATACCTGCTTTATGCTCATCATTGGCTAGTTTTGCATGGTAGATATGTTTGCAAAGCACAGAAACCTTCGTGTGAAACGTGCATAATTCATGATTTATGTGAATTTGAGTGCAAAAGGTATAAAGTCTAGTATTTCTTTTTTTGTCATCCAAGTAGCTATAGAAACGAAAAAACTTACTTGACACATTTTGCTGGAATGACACCAGTTGTTATTCAAACAACAGTTATGCAAGAGATCTGATTACATCTAAGCTAACAATGGACCACTAGATATATTACTAACTACGTTGACCTGATTTAATATTTTATTAGTGGGATTGAAATAATTTTCTATAAATTCCTTATATATAGCTGTTAACTTGTGTATATCGTCTACTAATACGCATTCATTTGTCTGATGTGCGGTTTTGTTGATTATACCAAATTCAATCACTGGACAAACATCTTTGATAAACGCAGCGTCAGATGTGCCACCACTTGTGCTCAGCACAGCATCAATACTGGTAACTTTATTTATCGCATCAAGCATAATATCAGTATTTCTATCGGGAGTAGAGAGGAAAACGTCCCTGCTGCTATGCACAGAAAGTTTATAATCGTTAGTTACACTGGAGCATATTTCATCAATCAGCTTATATAAGCCACCCGGTGTTTGTTCATTGTTATATCGAATGTTAAAACGTGTAGTTGCTGAACCAGGTATTAGATTGCTAGTATTATTTCCAACATCGATAGTAGTAACTTCGCAATGTGAAGGCTGAAAATATTTATTACCATGATCAAAAGTAGTATTTTTTACCTTACTCAATATCGATATTACCTTATATATTGGATTATCTGCTAGGTCTGGATAGGCAACGTGCCCTTGTTTTCCATGGCAAATTAATTCAAATGTTACAGAACCTCTTCTGCCTATTTTTATGGTATCACCTAATTTCTCACTACTGGTTGGTTCGCCAACCACACAAAAATCTATCTTTTTCTGCTTATTTTTCATCCATTCCAAAACTGCCTTTGTTCCATATTCTTCCATGCTTTCTTCAGCACTGGTAATCAATGCACTTATTGAACCATTGAATTGAAACTTCTCTGCAATCAAATTTACCATAGCAGCAATAAACGCAGCTACTCCGCTTTTCATATCAGCGGCCCCTCTTCCATATAATATGCCATCCCTCACTTCTGGATTAAATGGACCAAATGCCCAATCTTTTAACTGACCCGGTGGTACAACATCAACATGCCCAGCAAAGCACAAATTTGGTACTCCATTTATATATTTCGCATAAAGATTTTTAACTTTATCACCAAATTCTAAAATCTCACAATCAAAGCCACTCTTCTTAAAGATTGTTGCTATATACTCTATTGCCCCGCCGTCCCTTGGTGTTATACTCTCAAAAGAGATCAATTTCCTAGTTAGCTCTACAGGGTCAATTTTCATGTCAATCTTAAAATACTTATACTGCTATATTGTAAACACTCTATGCACTATTTAAAACAAATATTACATCAAACCGAACAAACTTTTCTAAGGGAAGTAATAACAGATTACTACCTTGCTGATGATATCTATGAAATATGCACACGACACGGAAATGACGTCTTTCTAGTTGCAGATAAAAATACAGCAAAACTTTTAAACAAAAACGTACTTAATAAAATTCCTAACTTAATTATTCCAGCTCCACCTGTCATTCCAGCGCGTGACACTGGAATCCATAAGTTGTTTTCCTGGATCCCAGTGTCAGCTACTTGCATGACACCAAGCAGAGCTGCCTCTCTTGAAACCGTAAATCTAGTTAGAAACAAAGCAAAAGACAGTGACTTAATAGTTGCATTTGGTAGCGGCACTGTTAACGATATCTGCAAATATGCAAGCTACCTCGAGAAAAAAGATTATATATCGTTCCCAACAGCCGCTTCTATGAATGGATATACCTCTGCAAATGCTTCAATATTAGTAAATGGATATAAAAAATCGTTCAAAGCACATCTTCCAAGAGCAGTATATATAGATATAGACATACTTGCCAATGCACCACTGCGTCTCACATTAAGCGGATTTGCAGATTTCATTTGTCGTTCAACAGTTCAGGCTGACTGGCTACTATCTCATTTGTTGCTTGGCACAGAATACAATGAATTACCTTTTACACTTGTTCGCGATTTGGAGCAAATTTTGCTAAGAGAGTATACGGCGCTTACTAAAAGAAGTAGAAAAGTGGTCCTATTACTTATGGAAGTTCTACTAATTTCAGGACTTGGAATGGTAATATCAAAAGGCAGCTATTCTGCAAGCCAAGGAGAGCATATGATAGCTCACGCAATGGAGATGGTAACAAGAGACCATTCCTCACTACATGGCGAAAAAATTGCTGTCACAACGATTACTATGGCTAATTTGCAGGAAAAGATATTATCAATACAAAACCCGATTATCAAACCGACCACTTTAGATGTAAAACATATAACTCAGTGCTTTGATAATATCGAATTTGTAAGAACTTTTGAACAGAAGCAAATTATGCAGCAAAAAATCCAAGAGATTATTTGTAAAGAATGGCATAATATTTCCAGTTTAATTAAGCAAAATTTACTACCTGCAAAACACCTGCAAAAAATATTTGAAGATCTATCAATTCCACACTTACCAGAGCACCTCAGTTGGAATAAAGAACAATATTGTAAAGTGGTCGATCTTGCGTTTACAACAAGAGATAGATTCACCTTTCTTGACTTAGCTAACTGCATAGAAGAAAGTTAAGTTTTGTAGTGAAATTCTGTCATTTAAAGAGATCATAGGCCAAAAGCTAAACCCTTTTCACAATCTCTTATCCATTGTCTCCTCACCTGAGTGGATATACAACTCATTCCAAGTAACTGACACTGGGTTTCACCAATAGCACTGCTTTGCTAAACATAGTTTAGTTCGAGTGGCTGAGGAGGGACTTGAACCCCCGACCAAGAGATTATGATCCTCCTGCTCTACCAACTGAGCTACTCAGCCTAATTGAAAACCTTGCTATACATGTGACCTACATGTTTTGTATAATATTTCAAATCAAACAAAGATTCAAGTTTTTCCGAGTTAATAACCTTAAGTAAGGGTTTATCTTGTTTCAATTCGGCCAGAAAATCACTGTTGTTTTGTTTCACTTTCATTGCATTGCTCTGAACAATTTTATACGCCTCTTCCCTCGCCAAACCACTACTTACTAACTCAAGCAATACACGCTGTGAGAAAACTAAACCTTTTGAAGAATTTAAGTTCTTTTCAATGTTTTCCTTATTGATCACCAATTTATCTATCAAATCTGTTAATCGCACTAAAGCAAAATCCATTGTTATACAAGCATCAGGAGCAATGCATCTTTCCACAGACGAGTGTGATATATCACGTTCGTGCCACAATGCAACATTTTCTAATGCAGGAAAAACATAACTGCGTATTAAACGTGAGAGTCCAGTCAGATTTTCACTTAAAATAGGATTACATTTGTGTGGCATAGCAGAGCTTCCCTTCTGCCCAATAGAAAAATGCTCAGAAATTTCGCCGATTTCAGTTCTTTGCAAATGACGAATTTCAATTGCAATATTTTCTATTGAGCTTGCAATCACTCCCAAAACCGAAAAGAACATGGCATGTCTATCACGAGGAATGACTTGAGACGATATGGTTTCAGGTATGAGTCCCATTTCTTTCGCTACATACTCTTCAACAAACGGATCAACATTTGCAAAATTACCTACTGCACCTGATATTTTACAAATTGAGATCTCTTTTTGCGCGCTAATTAATCTCTGATAATTGCGTTTAAATTCAGCATAAAATCTAGCAAATTTTAATCCAAGAGTTGTTGGTTCTGCATGCATTCCATGACTGCGCCCAACACAAACAATATCTTTATAATCCTCAGCTTTTTTTTTCAATGCTGCAAGTAAATTTTTTAGATTCTCGAGTAAAATATCACATGACTCTTTCAACTGCACCGCAAGGCATGTATCCAAAACATCAGAACTTGTCATTCCATAGTGTAGATACCGAACATCAACTCCCGCTTTTTCAGCAACATATGTCAGAAAAGCTATAACATCATGTTTTACAATGGATTCAATTTCGTTGATACATTCAACATCAAATTCAATAGCACCAGAGAGGTTCTCAGCAACATTATTCGGAATCACTCCTAACTTTGCTTGAGCTTCACACGCTAATTTTTCTATTTTAAGCCATATATTAAATTTATTATTTTCCTCCCAAATGGCAGACATTTCTTTTCGGCTATAGCGGGGAATCATTTTTGATTTATTCCAATAATGGTCTCATCCCAGTGCGTGACACTGGAATCCAGATATAAAAGTATTTGCAAATTATTCAATGGACAACGGATTCTAGAAGCATAAAATAATGTCCATGATGAAATAAACTGGATCCCAGTGTCACGCACTGGGATGACATGAGGGGAGCACTGGGATGACACCAGCTTAGCCATGGCAGACATTTCTTTTTGGCTATAATGGGAGATCATCTTTAATCAGCTTCATCACCATCAGTAGCTTCTTTATTCGCATCTTGCTCTGCCTCTTGTTGCTCAGACTTCTGATTTTGCAATTTTACTTGCCTTAGCTCATTTGCATCTGTTTCGGATTTCACGACGTATATAGTAATTGGTACTACTACTTCACTATGTAATTCTACGTTTACTTGGTATTCACCCAAGTTTTTGATGCTTATTCCACCAAAAGATAAACTACGGTGATCTATCACATGTCCTTCTTGTAGTAAAATTTTCGCAATTTCACGTGTTGTTACAGAACCAAAAATTTTACCATCCTCTGAAGCTTGCTTTATTAATACCACAAACTTATCATGTAGTGACAATGCAAGCTCTTTTGCTACATTTAATCTTTTTGTATTCTCTTCCTCCAGCAATAAACGTTGTTCTTCTAGTTTTGCTAAATTCTCCTTGGTAGCTTTCACCGCTTTTCTTTGTGGAAAAAGAAAATTACGTGCATAACCTGGTTTAACTTTGACAACTTCACCAAGCTTACCTAAAGTCCTTATATTTTCCTTTAAAATTATCAACATAAATTACCTAAACTTTTTTAGTACAGTAAGGAACAAGAGCTAAAAAACGTGCCCTTATGATCGCTAAGCGTAACTTCCTTTGTTTTTTTGCACATACGCCTGTTAATCTTCTAGGTAATATCCTACCATAGTCAGAGGTAAACTTGGATAATAAATCTATATTCTTATAATCTATGTCTTCATCTTTAGACGCAGCAAGAGGGCAAACTTTAGAACGCCTAAAGCCAGTCCTATTATTTACAGATACGTAAGAATTATTAAAACTATTTCGTCTTTTCATCATTATGCGCTTTGCTCCTCAATTTGTTTATTCATCATATAAGATTTACCTTCAAAAATTTTATCAACCTGCACAGGAAAGTGGCGAATAACGTTCTCATTAAGTTTCATTCTACGCACAAATTCATCCAGAATGCTCGCAGTAGAACTTATGCACATTATACAATAATGACCGCTCTTCATCTTATTTATTGGATATGCAAAATCCAAAAGACCCCAATGTTCATACTTGATTAATCCTGATGCTTCAATGTTTTTCAAAAGCATTTCCAACGCTTTGCTCGATTGAGTTGGACCGTTTATTCTAAAATCTTTCAAAATATCTTGAAAAATCTTTATTAGATGTTCTGAAATATTTCTCTTCAAAGCATTTACTGCGTTATGGATAAACACACTTTTAGTACTGCCTCCTAGAAATTTTGTAAAATCTTGCGTTATTCCTAAATCTTTTAGGTCATCTTTCAACTCTTTATCGATTTTTGACTTCACTTCTTTCAAATTTGAAAGATCTTCTTCCAATTCAACCCATAAAATTTTTGTAAGATCTTCCAAGAAATCAGAGTAAGCAACTAGACCTTCTTTAATGTTTTCAGCACGCACTTCTAACTCTTGTGTTGTAAGCTTTTCATTTCCTTTTTTCAGAATATCCCTGATTTGCTGGAACATAACATCTGCTTTAATATTTTTCAATGAAACAGCTAGCTCTTGGACCATCTCCTCTACTTCTTGCTGTAACAATCCTTGTTGTGCTATAAAAGTAAATTCATAAAGATTCACTATATCTTCCTTTAATACCGATTAAATATTTCATTATATAAAGCTTTTTTATATAAGCAAGTTATTTGTATTAATTTCTACGCCTTTAATCCAGCTTAAGTTAGATATTTCATAAATTACTTGAGGAGCAATTGAGTATGCACCTGGTAATAAGATGCTCACTTTGTGTTTTTCGAGAAGAAGTTTTAGCATTATTTTGGTTCTGCCTTCATCTTTTAATATTGCGTTTAATTCCATAGCGGCTTTTTGCGAATCCGTGCACTCAGTGGTGAGAACTAATTCTTTTATTGTAGAAGTGATTCTTTTTGTAAACTCAGATATATCTTTGCCTGCCAATCTTGTTGTATTTTCCGAAGCTTCAAGATCAATTATCACAAATGTTCCTGGTGAAAATAAATCTCTTTTTTCTTCTATTATTTCATTATTATAGAATGCTATTTCAGAAACGTTATGGGGATCAGAAAGTGTGAGGATAACAAACCTTCCACGCTCTGAAGTTCTCATACGTGCATTTAATATTACCCCAGCAGTTTTTGCTGTTCTATTTTCTCCGATAAACCCAATATTTAACTTTTCCAGAAGAGTTCTAAATTTTTCAAGTGGATGATTAGTTAAATAAAATCCTAGTGAAAATAACTCATGTTCTAATTTTTCCTCCTCATCAAAATCTTCCACATTCTCAAGTTTCGGTTTGAGGACATCAAGACTACCAAACAAAGCAGCTTGACTTGATTCTCTATCCTGTTTGTTTTTATTTGCAAAGTAAATCAGCATGTCCATTGACTCATATAGCTGCTTTCTGTTCTTATGCACGCTATCGAATGCTCCGGATTTAATCAGGCTTTCTAGCGCTCTCTTATTTATTATATGACCTGAATTTTGAATGAATTCCCATATGTCCTTACAAGCGCTTGAACGTACGTTCACTATTCCTTCCGCTATAGAAAAACCAACATTCCTCAAGGCAGCAATACCATAACGTATGCGTTCGTTCTCTATTGAGAATTCAGCTTTAGATTTGTTTATATCAGGTGGAAGAACGGTAACGCCACTAAACTTTGCTGCATGATAAAATAAATTCAGTTTATCTCTATCATCAATATTCAGATTCATTAGTGCTGTAAAAAATTCTAACGGATAATTAGCTTTAAGGTAAGCCGTTTGATAAGATATAACCGCATATGCGGCTGCGTGAGATTTATTGAACCCATAACCAGCAAATTTTGCAACAAGGTCAAAAATATAACTTGCCCTGTCATAATCAACGCCATTCTTCGTTGCCCCTTGGATGAAAAGTTCACGTTGTTTATCCATCTCTTCCTTGATTTTCTTACCCATGGCACGTCTCAGCAGATCTGCTTCCGCTAAGCTATACCCGGAAAGAATACGGGCTATTTCCATCACTTGTTCTTGGTAAATTATTACCCCAAATGTCTCTTTTAATACTTCCTCAAGTAACGGATGAATATAATCTGGCTTTTCAAGTCCGTGTTTTCTTGCAACATAAGTTGGAATGTTATCCATAGGTCCTGGACGATAAAGGGAAATTAAAGCGATAATATCTTCAATGCAGTCCGGTTTTAGTTTAATTAAAGCTTCTCTCATTCCCGAACTTTCAAGCTGAAACACTCCAATTGAATCACCGCTTGAGAGTATCTCATAGGTTTTTTGGTCATTCAAAGGAACTGAAGAAATATCAATCTTTTTTCCATCACGATTAATTAAACGACATACATGATCTATTAGCGTTAGCGTACCAAGCCCAAGAAAATCAAATTTTATTAGCCCAGCTTTCTCCACATATTTCATGCTGTATTGAGTGATTGGCAAAGCTGAATTTGGATCATAATACACAGGAACAAAATTTTCCAACTTTTGATCACATATTACAATTCCAGCAGCATGGGTTGAAACGTGACGATATATTCCTTCAAGCTTAAGAGATATATCAAGAAGCTTTGCAATTACCTCATCACTATCCCGCTCTTTCTGCAGGTTTTGATCAAACTCTATCGCTTGTGATAAAGTTACAGGATTTACTGGATTAAATGGAACCATTTTAGATATTTTATCCACTTGAGAGTAAGGCATTTGCAATACTCTACCAACATCACGCAATACTGCCCTTGCCTGCAATTTACCAAAAGTGATTATTTGAGCAACATAACCGTACTTTTTCTGAACATAATCAATAACCAGGTCCCTTTTCTCTTGGCAGAAATCGATATCAAAGTCAGGCATCGATACACGATCAGGATTCAAAAATCTTTCAAATATTAGGCCAAACTTTATTGGATCAAGGTCTGTAATCTGCAAGCCCCAAGCAACAATTGATCCAGCACCAGAGCCTCTTCCTGGACCAACTGGAATGCCATTTGCTTTGCTCCAACGAATGAAATCAGAAACTATCAAAAAGTAGCCAGCGTAGTTCATCGAAGTTATCACACTCAGTTCGTAATTCAGCCGATCGTAGTATTGTTTAAGGTCTATGTCTGTCTCATTCGCAATACGGAATTCTAATCCTGCAACTGCCTGCTCCCTCAGTTCTTCATTCTCAGTTTTATTTTCTCGACAAGGAAATTTAGGCAAAATAGGCTGCCTGCTTCTTGGCATGTAAGAGCACCGCTTAGCTATCACTAAAGTGTTATGAATTGCTTCAGGAATGTCGCTGAACAGTTCCTCCATTTCTGCCACAGATTTGAAATAATGCTCGGTAGTTAACTTCTTTCTGTTATTCTCCAGGGCATAACTCCCCTCCGATATACACGTTAATATATCATAAGCCTCATAATCAGACCTATTTGGAAAAAACACATCGTTCGTTGCAACCAGTGGTACATTGTGCTGATAAGCAAAATCTATTAAAGCTTCTTCAAGCTCTAGCTCTTTATTCAACCCATGACGCTGCAATTCAACATATAAATGACCATTGAATGCTGAAAGCAGTTTTTCAACCGTTTCTTTATCTTGCCCCAACAATAGTTGAGCCAAACATCCACCGGTTAAAGCGATCAGACCCGTACTTAAATTCAATAGCTCATCAAAATCAACGTAAGGAATATCGCTGTTATTCTTGCGCTTTCTAAAAGACTCACTCACCAAAGTGACTAAATTAGTGTACCCTTGCTCATTTTTTGCAAGCAATAATATAGGTAAATTTTGTTCTGAATGTTTAACTATAATATTGCATCCTATTATTAGCTGTATTCCCCTACTTGCCGCATATTCTGCAAACTCAAGTGAACCAAATAAATTACCTGAATCAGTAATTGCAACCGCTGGCATTTTATTTCGCAAACAAAGGCTAATCAGCTCCTCAATTTTAACCGAGCTTTCAAGCAGCGAATAAACACTATGAACACGCAAGTGTATGAACATAAAAAACTTTAGATCAACAAAAAAGGATAACATTAATTTACTCATGAGAACATAATTTTCATGAGAACAAAAGCCTATAAAATTCTAAAATTAAAATACAAAAACTTACTTGACACCCTTCGCCAGCCCCCTTATCATGAAACTGAAGCTATTGTATTTGCTTTCGCCAATCTGCAGATTAAAAGGTAAGGATTACTTAATGTATCGGCGTCTTATGTTTAATTTTTTGCAGTATATAGATACTGTATGTCTTTACAAAACTTCATCTACATCTAGATTTTTATCTAAATAAGCTGAACGCGCTTATAAAGCGTTACAAGACATCAAAAAATGCCAATACTCGACAGAGATAGTAAAAGACTAGCTAATTCGGGGATTCTTTGTCTTTTTTTCTGCTTAGTAAATTTCTTAAACATTTGCAGCGTAGGTTAGTTGCAATTAAAAGCAGCTGAATTTCGCTTGTCAAGCGTTTAAAACATAAAAAACGCCAATATTTTAAAGCGGATAATAACCCCAGGGCTTCTTTTGCCTTTTTTTTCATTTGGTAAATTTCTTAACGTTTGTAGCTAAAAACGCGAATTCTGGATTAAGGAAGGAAGAAAGAATAGGAAATAGAAGGCTTTTTGGATTTGATGGAATAGGAAATGAGAGTAGAAAAGATATGAACCAAAAAATTAACAGGGGATCTATGGCGAGTGTGTTCAATTTCTAGTCTATTTTTTAGGTAACCAAAAACAGTCTCAATGATAGACCTTTTTCTCAGTAAAATCTTCTCATTTAGCGAAATCAATGTATTTTTCATACCTTTTTTCACGTTGGTAACAAGTTTCAAACCTCGGTCAAACAGCTTCTGAAAAAGCTCTTTTGCAATATAACCTTTGTCACCAAACAAAAGGCCGATTAATTTTTCCGTCAGATTTGGCACAGGTATCCTATCATCAACATTGCCTTTTGTGAGCGTAAGTGCATAAATTTCACCATTTTCATTGATTACCATATGTAATTTGAAACCAAAAAACCAGCCGTAAGTGCTCTTGCTTAATTTTGCAATTCCAGCAAAAACTTTGTTTTTGGATATTCTTTTTGCATGACAAACTGCAATGGGAGTTGTGTCTATATATGAAATTCCAGTGTTTTCTGACTGTCCACAAAGCCAATGCAACAACATTGCTAAATGCCACAAAACCCTAGGCTTTAGAGCAACAAACCTGGTATATGAAGGTAACTTTGGAAACTCTGATTTGTAGAGCAACGTTAGGTAATGTAGATAGAAAGTTTTGAAATTTTTACACGGAGATTGTTGATATAGCAGGATTATTGTCATGATTTCGGAGTGCTCAATTTCCGTTGTTCTTGTGGGTTTTTTACCATTTGGCAGTAGTTTATCTGCAAAATTTTTCTCTATATCTCTGCAAAAATCATCGACCAAACAAAACAGTTTTGTTATATCTTCCATGGGTAACCTCATCTATTTTTTTATAACTGCTGAGTTTACCCTGTTTTCTTGCCTTTTCTATTCTCCTTTAATCCAGAATTCACGTTATAACGATTAACTGGTACCTTCTGCAAGCTAAAAAAGATAGTAAAATTATCTCTTTAGCCAGCAGTACTTGAAACTGAAAATGGAAAATGTACAGTGAGTATAGATTTATGTTAATTTTTTATGGCTTACCTTCTTTCGATGCTTATAATAATATGATTGCCATTTTACTTGTGAGAAAGAGGTAATGAGGAATTTACGCAATGAAACCAATAATACACCTTATATTATAGCTAGTGCTTTTGCCACTCTTACATTACTTACATCTGTAGCAATTGCTGCATCCTCTTATTTTGACTTTTTCTCTTCAGTTGGATTTTTCAATGCAGCTCTTACTGTTGCACTGGTTCTATCTATACTATCTGTTTTGGTAGTTGTACTTTCATATAAAATAGTTAGTAATAATAAGGAGTTGGGGACTTGGAAAAATAAACTTGCTAAAAGAGAGCTAGAGCTAGAAAACGAGCTAACTCTAAAGCAAGAAGCTAAAGAAACTGCAAATAATCAAATGGAAGAATTAAAGAATCAATTACAGCAGAAAGATAAAGAGCTAATTGATACAAAACGACAATTAGATGATAAATGTAAGAATATTTCCGAATTAACAACAGAAAAAGGAAGATTAGAAGTAGAATTAAAAAGCCAAGAAGGAATACAAAGATTAAGCACAGAATTAAAAAACAAAGTTGACCTTAATCAGAAAAACAAAGAGTTCAATGATAAAGACAGTGAAATCGAGAAATTAAATGATCTGTTAGGTGATCTTCAGTGTAAAAAAGATTCTAATGTATGGAATTTTGCTAATTTGAAATCGAGAGTAGCCACTTTGATCAGTGAACGAGGTTCGCTTGTAGAAAAGTGCCAGGCTATGCAACAGGACATTGAATCGAAAAATGGTTACATTATACAACTAGACTCTAAGTTGACAAAAATGGAAGAGAGAAAACAATGTTTTATGGATTTAGATTATAGAAGGTTAAAAGAAAAAATTAAAAATCAAGCTCAAGATTTATCTTTAAAAGAACAAACTATCACAGACAATGAATATAAAATAAGGGAGTTAAGCAAACAAGTTTACTCCCTTGAGCAACAGAACAAGACTCTTGCTGATGAAACAACCATCTGTTCTAATAAAAATAAAAGACTGATCAGCTTCATGTATGAGGTAATATCTAATATAGAAAGGGAGATAAAAGATGTAGAACGCCTTTTGGATAGAGAGAAAAACGAAGGAAGACAGATAAACTTCAAAACAATGGAAGATTTCTTAGAGAACTTGAAAAAACTCTACTCAAGCACAACGGATGGTGTAAAAGGATTAAATATTCCAGTAGTATGCCAAGTTTTTGTATTAGAGGATAAACAAGACCTATCCCTGTAATCAGTAAACCAAGTATTACTAAAAAGCGTGACATCAATTTAGTTTTAGAAAATATTGTCCACGTTTATTTTAACTATATCACACAGTATTGAAACTAGTGAATAGAATGATTATATAATGCACAAGTAACGATAAGGAGGTGTAACATGAGTAATCTAGTTCATTCAAATAAAAACAATAATCGCGATAATTTTAGCTTAAGAGGTCTACAAAAAGCTGTTGATCAATAGCTTCTTTATGGGAGCTAGCCCTGGACTTCTCAGAAGAGATGGTAGTGTATTGCCAGCTTGTGACTTGTATGAAACAGAGCAAAACTATCGCCTATCTTTAGAATTGCCAGGTATCTCTAAAGAAAATGTAGATATTAGTACATCTGGCGATAATCTCATAGTGAAAGGTGAAAAGAAATGCGAAAAAGAGTCAGAAGATAAACAATATTACCATCGTGAGAGGTATCATGGTTCTTTCTATAGGTCTTTTCAACTTCCAGCTAATGTAGACCAAGATAAAATATCTGCTAATTTCTCAGACGGAGTATTACATATAAGTGTACCTAAGTCTGAAAAACATGTTAAGAAAATTGATGTAAAGTAACCAATAGCAAGCTTCCAACTTGGGGGCTTGCTGTTTTAATCACTATATACAGACATTGATGACATCATGATGTGATACTGAAGTTCGTTGTTGGGAAGGTAAGTAGAACGTACGGTAAATTAGCTTAAGCCCTGGTTTATAGATAGAAAGCTATTGAGGATTGGTATAACATTGTAAGTTTAGAAGTATCTGTATAAATTCAAATCAAGGTGTATATCGAGACACCTATAGTTATGTTTTACATTCTTGAGAAAAGTTAAATAATTTACTTGATTAAATTGCAATTTAGTGCTAAACTAGGGTAAGCTTATCTATATTGAGGATAAACATGACAAGAGGTAAAATTATTGGTGTTGCAAATCAGCAAGTAGATATTCACTCTTTTCCTGAGAAAGATCAGAATGAAGCTCACTACAGTCCTAGCACAATGACCAAATTAGAGTTTAAACTTACGCAACGTCTACTCAGTGAGGTAAAAGCAAACAAAAGTAATAAAGATGCAAATTCTGGTAAACAAGCTTGCAAAGATCTACCTAGGATGAGTTTTATAATCAACAATAAACCTATAGGTAAGAGTTTTGTTAAACAATTAACCGATGAGCCCAAGCAAAATGATAAACGTCAGATTGCAAAACATGTTTTTATAAAAATGTTTGAACATGCCGGAGCAGAAGTGCCAAACGGTCATATACTGGAAGAATTAATTACTCATTGTAATCAAGCAGGATATGAGTTTGCAATATATAGGCAAATTCATCCTATACTTATCCACTATAATTTAGTAATGACAATTCCTAAAAAAACAATAAGTATTGATTGTAATAGTGCGGATTCTGCAAGTGTTAAGTATAGTGATGTTATAATTATAAAAAACCCAGATCCAGACCAATTCAAGCAATATGAATCTGCTAGTAAGCTAGAATTCACACTTAAATTTCAAAGTGATCGAGTGGACTATGAAAATGGCAAAGTAACACTTACTATTCCTGAGCAACTAAGTAGTTACAAAGCTAATAGCAAAGGTTTAATAGATGATATCAATCAAAACTTTAAAGACGCTGATAATACAGTTGTTGAGTCCCTGATTGCAAATATTGGTGACGGTCCTAAGTCATTCATTGCAGATCAAGAAGATTTAAATAATGATGAAGAATCATCACTTGTCATTATTCCTGAAAATCCAACTCTCGATCTAGAGAGTGTAGTAGAATCAGTAAAAGGAGCAATAAATGCTAAAAATGTTGATTCTTTAATTAATTGTGTAGATGTTGTTCAGGATAATGTTATTTCTGTATCGCCTCAAAAAGGTTTGAAAGTAGTAGAAAAAATATTAGAAATGGTAGGTAACTTCACTAAGGAACAAGGTAGGGCATGGGACGCTTATCCTGGTATGCCTGTTATCAAAACTATATATTCTGCTAGTCAGTGCTATTATAACGGTTATATTTCTCAAGAAGATTATGAAAAAGTTAAAAGCCTTGAGGACATTTTGTGTAAGATCCAGTCTGACCTAATAGAAAGAATGAACAATAACTACAATAAAGGATCACCTATCATAAATGTTGAAGATGTTTCATTGACTATAACAAATCAATCAGTTTCAGATGAAAAAAGTGCGTTGACAGAAAAAGCAAAAAGTGACACTATAGTGGGAACAGGGCGTTTTCAACAGGAAACGATAAGCGATAGTTACAAGGAGGTAAAAATGCCTAATTCTGGCCAATTTATTAAAGTCTTATGCGAAAATAATGAAAACGAGAGCCCAAATATAATGAAGCCAGTGGCTAAGCAACCCACTCAAGTAACTAGTAGAGCGATGATCTCTAGGTTATGTAAAGAAAATTCCAATCCTTCCTTACGGTCAGAAAAATTAAACAAAGTTTCAAGTTTGAGAAACCCAAATATAAAGCGCTCTCTTATACAGAGAAGATTTTCTGTAAGTACTTACACAACCTCAAATGTAGGAAAAAATAGTCATAGGTTAAAGCCGAAGTCGAATAATCTCCAGCAAAGCTTGAATGAAAAAACTAATGAACCTATGAGCATAAAGGCTCAGCTTACAGAGAAGGAGCAGAATAATGCAAACCAAAGAGTTTCACAACTAGAACACGAGCATAATGTCACAAAACACAAGCTAGAAGAACTTCAAAATGTTAAGATCAAACAATTAGTAGTAGTTAAAAGTAAAAATAATGATCTGAAAACACAAGTACAGAAATCTGAGAGCACAAATGAACAGTTAGAGAATCAAATTAAGAATCTAGAAAAACAACTAAAAAGTAAAAATAAAGATATCGAAGGCAAAAAAGAAAAAAACCTAACCGTGAGTGCTAGAAAAATAAAAGATAAGATAAGCTACGCATCTGCGTTTTTTATACTTTCTGGAGTATGTGCTGTTGGTGCAAGTTTAACAATACCTTACTTAGCAATATGTATTACGCTTGCTATAGTTGCATTTATTTTTCTTGCAACAGGATGTTACTGTTCATATAAAGCAAATACAGCACTTAGTAATATTGAAGTTGATCAAGTCTTAAAAGATCCTGAATGTGTAGTTCCTCAAAATAGTGTTTAGAGTCTTAAATTTGTACCCGTTCAGCTTTTAGCAAGTTCAAAGGTGTGACCCATAAGCTTAAGTTAAGAGGAGGGGGTGTAGAAGAAAAGAAAATATACATTCTCCATGTAATATTGTAGAGTATCTTAGTGAAAGAATTATTCTTAAGTTAGCTTGACTTTATACTAAATATTCTACATAATATATTAATCTAGACTAGGAGGTACAGTATGGTTTCTAATCAATCTATTGAGAAAAACTCAGAACTTGAATTAAGCTCTGAGCATCATGCTTCGAAAACAACTGATTTACTACCACAGGACAGTCAAGATGATTACTATAATTTCATCAAGGCACGTTTAATTTGTTCAGATAATGGTCCAAGAACTTTGGTAGACGATAGAAAATACTTAGAGTCTCTAGTATACGAATGGCTCATGGATGCACCCAACTTAGAGTTAACATCTAGCCAAAAAAAGTTAAACGAAGAGTTACTCCTGAGTGCTGTAAAAGATTTAGGTTGTGATGACTATAATCATTTCTTAAATCTTAAGCAGTGCTTAGCAGATAATAAGAACAGTGAAGACCTAAAGACTGTGTTCAACCTTAAGAGAAGCAAGTTAGGAACAACACTACTACATGTCTTTGTAGGACAAGAGAATATGCATGATCTTCTGAAAGCAGGAGCTGATCCAAACATACAGGATAACAAAGGTAAAACACCTTTGCATGATACTGCTCTGTATCATTGTAAATATGAAGATGTCGATTGTCTATTGGGTCTACACGCTAATCCTAATATACAGGATAGAGAAGGTAAAACACCACTGCACTACTATGCTGCTTATTGTACTAGTAGAAGTAGGAAAATCATGGATTTACTTGTAAAAAATGGGGCTGATCTGAGTATAAAGGATAATGATGGCAAAACCCCCCTACAAATCGCAAGTGATAATAATAATATTATAGAATGTCTCTTAACTGACAATCAAAAAAAATTGTATGGACGGCTATTACATCTGGTTAATATTGAATCGCTTGATTCAGATTGGGACGCACCTGATCCCGAACAATTTGAAAATCTAAAGAATTTTTTCAATGAGCATAAAAATGACGAAGATTTAAAGACAGTTTTAAATGTTAAAATTAATTCTGGTAATTCAGCACTGATTAACAGTTATACACTTTCTGCAGTAAAAGAATTGCTTTCACAAGCAGGAGTAACTTCTTTAACGAAAGATGAGCAAGATAATTTTGAAGGGATAAGGAAGAATTTAGTAGAAAGATGGGATAGCCTTTTATCAAACATTATCCCACCTGATCGATTAGCTAAGATAGATCAGTTTTTGCGTCAAGTGTTAGAAGCTGGAAGCATAGCTGAATTACAAAAAGTTGTGAATGAAGCTATCATATCTGGAATAAGACTGAATTTTGCTAAAGATCAAGAGAATTATTTCACAGATCATGTAATAAAAAGAATTAGACAGCTAGAAAAAAGCCCTGAAGTTGCTAGTGATATAATATGTGCATTAATATCGAGAGGAGGAAAGTTAAAGAATTCGAGCAGTTTTGAAGTCATTAATGAAATAGAGTCAGGCTTTAAGGGTCATAAAGCGAATATGATCAGAGCATATAACAATTATATTAATTATGCTAAAGAATTTTTTACAATCGCGGAAAATGCTGCTAATGGTGAATTGAATGATGCAAGGATAGATAATTCCACTTTTTACTTAGAATATTCAGAAGATAGCACAATATATGTTGCAAAGATTACAGATGGAGCAAGGGATTTAGGACTCACTCAAGGAGAAATAGAATGCGGAAGAGATATAATCAAGATCGGTAAAAGTGAGGTAGAAATTATAACTCAAGGAAGAATAAGAAATTATACAGATCTTGCAGAAGATAGTGACATAGTATTAACTTTCTACACTAGCCAAGGGGAGTTAGAAGTTAGGTTATACCCTGATGAGCAAAATAAAGAACAAATAAAGGTAGAAATAAAAGATCAAGGTCTGCTGGAAAGTTTAAAGCACTGTAAAGAAGAACTAGGAAGGAATTGCTTGCTAGGAGGGTTATCAGTCAATAAGGCAATAGAACAAGGATATTTTTTCAGATCTGGAAAGCTTAGTCAACCTTCTGAAACACTTAGCGTCAACTCCTCATTAGGTGATGTATCTTTATCTTCTCCTATACAAGAAAGTATACAAAAGGTAAGATAGTCAGTTACATAATTTTACAATGGAAAGCCATGGTAATATTAAGTTAACATTTTGAGTAATTTTCTCAATAAATTATCTTATTTAAAGGTTTACCTGATGCTTATTTGTTTTTAAGCATAACATTTTTATGTTGTATTCAAATAAGAATGAACAATGACAGGCTGTGCTGGATCTTCCACTTTCTCCAGTTTGGTATTTGGCTTATACAGTGCGAAACCTATACACGCTAATCCAACAATCCCGCCAACTACCGCTATAACGTGCATTTCCATTATACACAACGCAACACTACTCACTAGTAACACTGTACCAACAAAACCAGCTAGGATTGCTTGTCTTTGCTGCGTTGTTTTTGTTGATGGGTTGTCTTTTTTGTCTGTTGCATCGCCATCAAAACATACAACTAAAGAGGAGCTGTCAGTAGCATTTGGCCTTTCTATTGAGGAGTTTTGGGCTTTTTTGGTGTTTTCAAATGTCAGTTGAAAGTCTTTGTTATCTTCATTGTCTAATAATGACCTATCTACTTTTATCAGTCTTCTTGTTGACATCGCTTTTTCTTCAGCATGTTCTATCATTGTTAGATTAACATTACCTATATATTCGTCGTTTAATAATACTGGATCTAATGGTATTAGTCTTTGTGTTGACACCATTTTTTCTTTAGGAAGAAGAACCTCGGTTTCAGCTCTTTTCTTGTTTTTAAATATTAGATAAAAATCTTTATTATTTTTATTAATATCCTCATATGATTGAGTGCCAGTTTCTATAACTTTTTGCTCTTTGAAATCAAAATTATTTCTATAATCATCAACAGCTTCGGGAATGTTCAAAAAAGTGTGTCAAACCGAAAAAAAAGTAATAAATTGATATAAAAAAATGGAGGTGTGACAATGAGTCAGAAAGTAGTAAACAGAACTAACGGATTGGTAGATTATAAAGAGTTGGAAACAAATATCCTGTCGTCTATACGAGAAGGAAGACCGTTGACAGGAAGGGAGGGAGCATTAACACCATTTATAAAAAAGCTGCTGGAGGCAAGTTTGGAAGGTGAAATAGAAAACCACTTATTAGCTGAAAGTGAAGAGAATAATCGAAGAAATGGGAGAAATGGAAAGACTTTACGGACAAGTGCCGGTTCATTTGAACTTTTGACGCCAAGGGATAGAGAAGGAAGTTTTGAGCCGCAAATAGTCAAAAAAAGGCAAACAAGCTTACATCCAGAGCTTGAAACGAAGATTTTGAGCACATTTGCCAGTGGTATGAGCTATAGAGATATAGCGTCACACGTTGAGGAAATTTATGATCACAAAATATCGGCGGCAGAGATATCAAGTATTACCGACAAATTACTGCCTATAATCAATGAATGGCGTAGTCGTCCACTGCAATCAGTATACCCGATAGTATTTATGGATGGGATGTTCTTTAAGGTCAAAGAGGATGGACATTGCGTAAGTAAATGTATGTACAATATATTGGGCATAGACCAAAATGGCAGAAAAGAAGTCCTGGGCTTTTATTTGGCTGAAAGTGAAGGAGCTAACTTTTGGTTGGGAGTGCTAAATGACCTCAAAGAAAGAGGAGTAGAAGATATTCTGATTGCATGTGTAGATGGGCTAAAAAGCTTTCCTGCAGCTATAAATAGTGCGTTTCCTAAAGCAGAAGTACAGCTATGTATAGTGCATCAGATAAGAAATTCACTAAAATATGTATCCAGCAAAGATGTGAAAGTTTTCATGAATGATTTGAAAAAAATATATCGTGCTACAAGTAAAGAAATTGCTGAAAATTACTTACTTGAGCTGGAAGAAAAATGGGGAGAAAAGTATCCTTTAGTTATAAAATCGTGGCAGAACAATTGGGAAAATTTATCTGGTTATTTCAAGTATTCTAGCCCAGTTAGAAGGCTAATTTACACCACAAATCCAATTGAGGGGCTGCACAGACAGATCAGAAAATTCACTAAAACCAAGGGCTCATTTACCAGCACAAATGCCTTGTATAAACAGGTATATTGTGCTATAAAGAAGGTAGAGCAAAAATGGACTATGGCTCTGCCTAATTGGGCTTTAACTATGTCTCAACTTGATATTTTCTTTCCAGATAGATTGAAAATTGAGTTGAACTAAAAATGCGCTTTGACACACTTTTTTGAACATTCCCAAAAATTAATAAAATTGAGGGAATTAAAGTCGCAAATAATTTAATTAGAATGGGTGTTTCTATTGATGTCATTTCCCAAATAACAGGGCCTGACTGCTAAGGAATTTGCGTAATTTGATAGCAAAAATTTCATAACCTGCATATTTTTTTGCAAAATATTCGTGTTGCTAGTGCATTTTATTGAAAGGATAATATTTAAATAGAAATAGAAAGTTATTTAATAAATATATTAGTGGAGATCTTTGGAAACTTGTTTAGATTCTTCTTTTGCTTGCTCAACTGAAACATTTTCCAACTTTTCTGGCTCAGCTACCGTTTTGGATTTTGCTTTGCGTTGTGTGATAGCTTTCTTTAGTGTCTTGACTGCGATAAAATTGATACTGAAAACACATGCAGAAGTTATTGCAAGTGCTGGAAAAGGGGTCAAATTGAACATTGGTAAAATTGCTACAATCGTTCCAGCTGTGAGTAAAAATGCTAACTTCTTGCTTTGTAAAAGACAAGATTTAATCTGACAGAGAAGAATTAACTGACAGAAGAATTGACGTAGTCAAAACTAATATCAGGCTGTTGTTTAATGCTACTAATATTTTTCTGAAAAGCAATATGTTTACTGTCAAAAAACGTTTGCATAGGTGTTTTGCCATAGCAGTATTTGCCTGAGTGAGGCCTTGTCTCATTGTAAGAACGCAACCAATGATCAACATCGATCTGTAGATCCTCCAAAGAGTAGTAGATTTTCTTTCTAAAGATAATATTGTAACACTCATCTTGCATAGTTCTATGGAATCTTTCACATATGCCATTAGTTTGTGGAGAGTTGGCTTTGGTTCTAGAATGATCGATATTTTCGATTCCTAAATATAGCTGATAAGCGTGATTTTCGGGCTTGCCACAATACTCCGTACCCCTATCAGTTAGAATGCGTAATAATGGAATTCTCTGCTCATCAAAAAATGGGATAACTCTATCGTTAAGAAGATCTGCAGCTGTAATAGCTGTTCTGTCCGTGTAAAGTTTAACCATTGCAACTCTGGAATAAGTATCAACAAAAGTTTGCTGATAAATGCGCCCTATGCCTTTGATATTGCCCACATAATAGGTATCTTGAGAACCCAAATAACCTGGATGTTGCGTCTCAATTTCACCATGAGCTTCCCTTTGTTCTTTCACTTTTTCTAAAGCTGCAAGTTGTTCTTCAGTTAAAATGATTCCGTCTTGAGCTACTTTTGCCTCCAGTGCTTTAAGTCTCTTTTTCAAAGTTTCAAGGTCATTTCTTAGCCATACAGATCTTACTCCTCCTTGGGAAATTATTATACCTCTTTTTCTCAGCTCATTTGCAGCTCTTTCTTGTCCATATGCAGGAAATTCTGTAGCTATGCCAATTATTGCTCTTTCTATATCTTCCGAAACTCTGTTTGCTAATAGCGGTTTTTTCTTACTTATTTCATGTAATGCTTCTTCTCCCCCATTTTCATATAACTCCTTGAATCGATAAAATGTATCTCTTGAGTATCCCATCACTTTGCACGCTTGAGACACATTTCCTAATTGTTTTGCTAGCTCTAGTAATCCTAGTTTTGGTTTTAGTATTTTTGTTTGTATTGTACTCATTTCTAACACTCCTTATTTTTATTATTCTTAACTTACTTTTTTAAAGTGTCATATCAAGTCCTGTTTAATACATCTAATGTTATTGCGTGCTTGTTTCTCATTAGCTGTAAATGGTCAGTTAT
The DNA here is from genome assembly GCF_947251895.1 of Wolbachia endosymbiont (group A) of Bombylius major. Classification (NCBI taxonomy): domain Bacteria; kingdom Pseudomonadati; phylum Pseudomonadota; class Alphaproteobacteria; order Rickettsiales; family Anaplasmataceae; genus Wolbachia; species Wolbachia endosymbiont (group A) of Bombylius major. The sequence goes on from NZ_OX366395.1 coordinate 159,048, forward strand.
TACGTCTGCCAGCGCTTTCAGTTCACTTTCTGATCCAAATGCTCTTATTCCCTGCACTTCTTCTGGCAGTACTACATCATCATGCGGAATATGCGGAATCGTAAATGTTCTTATTTTCCGTTTTCCTCGTTTTCCCACTGTTGCTGGTGCTCCTGGAACTTGTGTTGGCAATAGGCTTAAAACTCCATTATGTTCTTCTATGGTGATATGTCTAAATCTTACTGACCTACTTGGAAATAAATTTAAATTTTCAACACGTCCATAATTTATCGGCAATATATTCATCGCATTTGTTAGTGCCGTCATACTAAATGCTGGATTTGTAAATGGATTTTGCATTTTTTATTTTCCCCCTTTTGTGTTTTTAATAGTTTTTTTAAGCTCCCTTGCGGATAATGATCCCTCGTCCTTCAAGTTGCTTTATTGCTTCAGCTTTCTGTTCTTCAGTGATATTTGCTGGCCACACCACTGCATGATCTGCTAGTATTGCACCACGAGTAATAATTACTGCTTTAGCATTTTCTGTCGCATTTACATCACTTACTACTGCACCTATCGCTGTTTGTGTACCATCTGTGGCAGTTGGATTTATTATCTTAACCATGCTATCTTTATCGAGAGCCACTACTGTACCAAGCTTTAGGTTCTGCCCTTTTGCTACTGTTATCTGATCTCTTGAATATAGACTTGATGCCTCATACTTTAATAAGTCACCTAGATTATTTTGTTCGGTTATACATGTCATATTTTCTTTTCTCCTTTTTTTCCTTTAGTTTTACCGCCATGTTTGTAGTTATTGTACGCGGCGGTTATAAAAAAACTTAAATACTTGATTGTGCTCTAGCTTTAGCTACCTGCATCATCAATTCTTCTCCTGAATTCTGTGGTATTGCACTCAGTATCTCTGTCTTTTTCGTTCGCTCTGCAAGTAACTCCATTAAAACTTCCCGTGCTTGCTCAACACTTACGCTTTGCTCAATAAATTCTCCTATCTTTTCTGGCATCTTTGATACATTACATAATCTTATTATCTCTAAAATTTCTCTACGACAGTTCTCGTAGCTTTCCTCAATAGTTGTCATACTAACACTCCTACTTTTATGATTGTTGATAAATTCAAAAAATGTTGTAACTCCATCTGCAAGACCTATTTCTATTGCTTTCTCCCCAAAATATAGCCCTGCCTCTGTTGATCGAATCTTTTCAATTGAAAGACCTCTGTTCCTTGCTATCAGCTGCACAAACATTTCATATAGTCGGTCTACTTCTTTTTGTAAGCTTCCCAGACTTTCAGACGTCATTGGCTCATGTGGGTTTAAATCATTCTTTCGACTACCAGCAAAGATTGTGGTGTACTTAATACCTTGCTTTTCATCAAACCTACTTTGATCGATATGACTTGCTATTACTCCAATACTGCCAACACCAGAAGTTCTGCTCACAAATACCTTCTCAGCGCTAGAAGCTATAGCATATGCAGCAGAATATGCATCATCATTTGCTATTGCAATAATTCTCTTTTTTGTTCTTGATTCATAAATAAAATCAGCTAGGTCAAAGACACCGTTTACTTCCCCTCCTGGACTATCTATGTCAAGTAGAATCGTCTCTATGCTTTTATCTCCTAAAGCACTCTCTATCTCTTCATGAATATTTTCATACGAAGTCATATCTAAAATATGATCAAAAGCTTCTGTTTTTTTTGTCAAAACTCCATAAATACGTATTATTGCTATTCCTTTTGGGTTTATATGAAAATGCTTTAAGTTCTTAAAGATAGGTTGTTTGCTGTTATATAATGATAGTAGTTCAAAGCTTCTTCTCTCTACCATTACTGGTTTATTTATCCACATCACCTTCCTTCCCTTTTATGATTAACATCAGAATCGAAACAAAGTCCAAAAGAATTAGCTCGCTTTTGATCTTCTGCTATTTCTTGGTCAATTTCTTCAACATCGTAACCCATTTCTGATACTACTTCTGCTCGACTTTTGAAGCCATTTCTTACCGCCATTTGCTGTGCTTGCTGGTCTTTAAGCGGATCTACCCAATCAAATCCCTGTGGTATCCATTTTACATCTTTAAATACTTGATTATCTGTTGTAGAAAGCTCTCCAGATAAAGTGGCAAGTTCTAGCCATCTACTCCATACTGGTCTGCAAAATTGGAATACCATAATGTTATGTTGCAGCATAGCGCATCTACGACGAAACTCTATTAATCCTGCTCTGATTGATGAATAATTAACACCGGTTAAATCTCCTGTTAGTTGTTCGTATGTTATCCCTGTGCCTATTGCTATTGCCCTCAGTTGCTGTCTCATGAATGCTTCATAGCTTCCTCCTACGTCTGATGGTTCTGAAAATTTTATGTCCTCTCCTGGGTCTAAAAGCTGCATTGTTCCAGGTTCCAGGCCAGATAGTGCTACTCCTTGCTCATTTGCTTGCGCCTCACCTAAAATATTTGCTTCAGGATCAAGTCTTGTAATAAATCCCGCAAACATTGCTGCTGTCTTTTTTCTCACTAATTCTGCATCATCGTATTGATCAAGCTCATAAAGTTTCAGAAGTATACTCGAAAGCCATGGCTCCCCTCTGATTTGCCCAGGTCTTAATGGTCTATAGATATGTAAAACATCATTTGCTGGCACTCTCACTGATTCGCCAAACGAACCTTCACCAGGGTGTTCTTTAAATAGGTAATATGCTTCTCTTTGCCCAAGTCTATTGAACTCAATCCCGTTTCTTATTACATTACTATTGGCTAGTGTTTGATTGCTCTTGTTATCTAAATGTTCTGATTCCAATACTTGAAGTTGCAATGGTACAGAAAATCCATCTTCGAGTTTACGATGTCGGAGGCGTACAAAACACTCTCCACCTTCTATCATACTTCTGCATACTAGAGCTTGTAATCCATAAAAATCACTTACTCCACTACTGTCTGCTTCATCTGTCCATTTCAGCCATAATTCTTGTACTTTCTTTCGAAATTCTGCATTCTTTGCTTTTGATTGCGGCTTTATTCCTGTTCCAATAGAGTTACTTACTATTGTATCAATAATATTTGCTGCATATGGATTTTTTCTCACCATATCACGAGAGCGGCTACGCAAGTGCTCAAGGCTTTGAGACAGCAAATTGTTTATACTTCCTAACTCTGGTTGAAAGTGAAAAAATCTTCTTCCTGAGCCTGCTGCATCCCACGCTGAGCTTTTTATCTTTGGTTTGTTAAATAATTGCTTGAAGGTTTTTAGCAGCATTTATAAAATTCCTTTACTCGTTGAAAAAACAATTTTCCTCTTTGGCCTCATGCCTGCAACTTTTAACTCAGCCTTAATTCGTTGTCTTAAATTCAATAAATCATTTATTTGAACTTCTCCGTACCGCACAACATGGTCACCATATGCAATTGAGACAACTCTTTCTCCGCTTTGCAGCTTCTTTATCGCTTCTTCGACTTGAATTAAATAATCTTCGTTATACATTTACTACTTGCTGATCCATTTACTTTTCACTATTTTCTTTGATTTTTTACTTTCTGGTTTTTCACTTAAACTATTCCATTTACTCTCTGGCCATCTGTCTATTCCCAGTGCTATCGATGCTGCTCTTGCGTAAATTCGGCAATCTAGTACTTCATTTCTTTCTCTTACCTTCTGCCACTCTTGTTTAGTGTATCCTTTTACTACCTTGCTGACTAATTGCTCTGCCGTTAGCTGCTTAAAATATTCAGGTGCATACTCCGGAAAATGACAATATCCTGCTGGCACTTTCTCTTCTTCTTTCAAAATATTAAGTAATTGAAAAAGCTCTGACTTTAATATCGATACTCCTACTGGCCATAGCTTTATTCCTCTTTTTAGCTTTTGACCACCAACTGTTATATCTACTCTACTTGGGCTACTCAGCGGCACTAGCGCTTTATTTACACCTTTCACTGCCATTACTCTTCCAGAGCCTTGATGACCTCTTACCCAATTGTATACTTCCTGTGTTGCATATCCTGCATCAACTGCCATCATACTTATCATATATTCAAGCCCATTTTCACCGATAAAATGATGATTGAGGAGCTCCGAAAGCTTTTTCCATACTTCTCCACCTCCTGTATCTCCTTCAAATACTCGGTAGTCTATTGACCAATTTTCACGGCTTTTTCCCCAGGCTACAACTTCCACCTCTAGACGATCTTTTTGGACATCTACTCCTGCAGTAAGTACCACTTCTCTCCTAGGTACTGTGCCTACGGGAAAAAATTCTCTCCTGTTAAATAATTGCTTCCAGTCTGGTACTTCTCCTTTATCTACCCAAGTTTCTCCAAGCGTTGTGTTTATCCAAACTTTCAGTAATTGTTCACTTTCTTTGGCATGGAGAAAATCTTCTACTGCTTGTTGCCAACTATACCAGCCAACTGGACTATAAAGACTTGAAAGGTGAAATCCTATTACTTTGCTATTGTGTACTTGATTTGTAGCTCTCCATTCTCCACGGTCTAGCATCTCTGTCTTTTGATGATTTTCTATTTTGCTGCTACATTCAGTGCAGACATAATGTGCTGTTCTTGAGTCGTTGTTTTCCCATTTAATTTGTGACCATTTTAGAACTTGATAGTAATTACAATACGGACATGGTACAAAAAAGTACTGCTTATCTGTTGCTTCAAATTCTTTCTCAATTCTGCTTATTCCATGAATCGTTGGTGTTGATACTAAAAAAATCTTTCGCCGTGCAAATGTATTAGTACGGGCTATGCTGAGTAAAACTGGATCTCCTTCACCTCCTGAATCTCCTGGATAGGCATCAATCTCATCAAGAAAGAGATATTTTACTGGCATAGAACGAAGTCCTACACTGCTATTTGCTCCAGTTATTACTACTATTCCACCTGGAAATTCCTTACTCTGTACAGTATTCCCTGAATCTCTTGACCTTGGGTCTTTTACTTTACTTTTTAAACATGGCGTACTCTCTATTAACGGTGCAAATCTTCCCTTCGACCAACGTTTTCCCATTTCAACTGTTGGCTGTACTACCAGCATTGGACCAGGAGTCTGATCTATGATGTAGCCAATCCAATTGTTACCAGCTTCTGTTCCACCAATCTGCGCTCCTTTCATGAATACTACTTTTTCTGCTGGTGAGGACGGAGAAAGTGAATCCATGATCTCTTTTAAATAAGGAGTTCTCTCTGTTCTCCATTTTCCTGGCTCTGATGCTGCAGTTGGTGCTAAAACTCGATACTCATTTGCCCACTCTGACACTTTAAGCTGGGGATCTGGTCTTAAACCTTCAGAAAAAGCTCTAGCGTATATCATTGTCTGCATCTACTAGTAATTGGTTCTAACTCAACGTCATTAACAGTAGAACTACACTCCTCCAGTTCCATAAACATCTTTTTCTGAAATTCGTTTTCTATATATCTTTTGCTCACCTCACTTATCATTATTGCTATAATAAGTGCAAATATCCCTGTTATTGTTGCAAAAATGATTGCATTGCTTATTGTTGTTGCTGTTAACCCTATACATACCGCTATTGCTACTGCACTTACTGAGGTAAAAACACAGATCACATTGTTGTATTTTCTTACTTTTGCATCTCTATGTTCTATACACCTATAATAAACTGGTACAGACTTGCCTATCTCGTCTGGTAATTTGATGCTCTTTTCTTTAAATAAAGTTTTTAGCAATTCTAAATTATTTGACTTGATTGCTAAGTGCAAAACAGGTGTATAGTTTGCTCCTTTTTTCAGCAATAACTTTACTACATGTAAATGCCTTTTTTCTGCAGCAAGATAAATTGGTGATAGACCTTTATTATTTACAATATCAATATTGATTTCTTCTTTTAAAATTGCATCTACAATCTCAATTTCTCCTCTTTGTGCAGCTAAATGGAGTAGACTATTCTTTTCAGAACCGTATTTATTACTCATCAAAGCCTTCTTTATCTCAGGTTTAGCGTAATCAAATGGTGTCTTGCCGCTATCGTCTTTTACCAGAGGGTCTATATCTTCTCGTGTTAGTAAAACTTCTATTGTTTTAAGTCTTTCAGCGTAATGTAGTGGTGTTTTACTTTCGTAGTCTTGCAAATTGACTTGAGCATTAGGCTCCTTTATTAAGGATTTGAGGATATCAAGACATAAGTCTCTTTCATCGTAATTAGTATTACTTACAGCTATATGCACAGGTGACAATTTCATTGAGTTTTGTCCCATGCGTGCACTATTCACATCTGCTCCAAGCTTTAGCAGTAACTTTACTATTTCCAACTTTTTGTTATTAACTGCATAGTGCATTGGTGTCTGATTTCGTGCATCAAAGACATCTATTTCAGCATTTCCTTCTTTCACTAAAATTTTGACAATATTTTCATGTCCTATGCCTGCTGCTAGATGTAATGGAGTATGATGCAGAGTATTTCGTACATTAACATCAATGCCTTTTCCTATCAAATATCTAACTGCATTAACTTCACCTATCATTGCAGCTAAATGAAGTAAGCTATCTTGTTCTGACCCGTATTTGTTATTAATTAGCGCTTGTAATATTTCTGCTTTTTTCCCTTCTTTGGCGTAATCAAGAGATGTTTTACCATCATTATCTTCTATAAAAGGATTAATGTTCTTTTTCGTGAGTAACAGATCTACCATACTTAATTCATCAAACTCTATAGCGCAATGTAGTGGGGTTTTTCCGTTTAATCCTCTAACATTTACATCTACTCCTGGTTGATTGATGAGACATTTTATTAACTCTAAACTTAAGTTATCAGACATTTTATATTCAAAATCTTTTTTATATTTGAAATTTAGTGTTAGATAATTCTTCAAGTGAGTTTGTAATCTCTTCAGTTAGCGCCATATGAATCTTTTCAGTGTCACTCAGTGATGCAAGCAATGCTGAAACTCTATTTGGAATATTAAGTAAATTATTACGGACAACTCTTGCTACATTAAATGCATCGCGCTTTACTTCTTCTACTGCTACAAGTTCTCCTATCTCAGCCCTAGCTTTTGCCTCAAGAAGTTTACCTCGTTCCATTTCATTTTTTATTCGCGTTTTAAGCAACATCGTGGAAAGTTTTTCTCCGCTTTCTGAATAGTTTTTTCTTCTCAGTGGTTGACTTGGATCTCTGATTGTTTCTATAGCCCTGTTTGCTTGTTCTCGGTCAATGAGTCCATCCTCCAACTCAACTATTCCTTTTTTTACTAAATAACAGACATATTGCTTTGATACTCCTATCTCTCTTGCCCATTCTGTTTGTGTGATTTTCACTTTTTTTTCTCCTCTCTCTTGTTTCTACGAATTTTCTTCTTGAATCTCTGAAAAGGTTTTGCCAGTATCAGCAATTCCCTACCTGTTTATACTTGCCGGCGTCTTAGAGATATTTTACTAATATAGAGCGAAGTACTCCGGTGCTTTCTTTTTACATAGTGAAATTTGGCTATTTTCAACTAATACTATAAATTGCATCTTTGTAGTTATGAGATTCAACCACTACTTGCTCTAGCGTTAAACTGCTGCATTTGGCATCTTTACTATGGTTTTCTTCAAGCACTTTTGTCCTTGCTTCCTTTATTTCCTCAATGAACTTTCCATTAACTTTTTCTGGTTCAATTCTTTCCTCACAATATACAAGATTTGTGCAATTTGTTTTTCTGTAGTAATGTACTCCAAGGAATATCACTGATAGTGCAAGTATACTCGAGCCTATAAGTAGTGATAACCCTACGTTATTAATCAAAGCGTTCTGGTAAAACTTCTGTACACTATTAATACCACCTTCTACATACAGTAATAAAGGCAATACTATATTTGCAGCAACCAAACTGCTTAATAATGCTGTAAATAATGGCCTATCTTTGATTACTGATTCTACTTTATTTCTTCTACTAATGACTTTGTCGTCAATATTAATGAAGTTGTTCTTACCCTTCCAAGCGTTAAGTGTAAAATGTGAATGAGTACCATTGCTGTATTCCAGTTTGACTGATTTTATTACTTTATCTTTTGGTTGATACTTTAGCACCTGATTCAAAGTTTCATTCGCATTCTTTCCCCCTATTTGACACTCCTCAGTATCTCTAAATTGCTTTATTCCACAAAATATTGTGCTAATTGCAAGCAATGAAGTAATTGCTATCATTGGCATAGTAATATAGAGAGGGCTGTTTGCAAAAAATGCAATAAATTGTCCTTTATCCTGTAGATATACCAAAGCTGCAGAAGCGCTAAGTGCAACAGCAGCTATACCGAAAATTACAAATTCCTTCTGCTGCATTGCATATTTTACTCTTGGCAAAATTCTATTTGTTTTCTTTTCTTTTTTAATTAACGGGGTTTCTTCATTATCACTTTTTTCTGATGGGCTAGTTGAAAGTGTAACTGGACTATCATGATTTAATGACATATTCTCCCATCCTTGCCTGCCACAAAACTCACTCATTTCTGTTACTTGAGAATTTGATCTTGTCACCTCTGCACTTCTATTGTCTATCCCACTATCGCTTCCTTCCAAACTCTTTTTTAAAAATTTCGTATTCAGATCTACAGGTTCATCAGTTATATCTTCTGATTCTTTCTTAATTGATGTTTCTTCAGAATTTGACTTTTCTATCTCTGGACTTTGATCATTTATTTCACCATCTAAACCTCTTTTCGAGAATCTTTTACTTTGGTCTATAGTTGCATACATAGGTTCTCCTATAGCTTCTTGCTCATCACATTTTTCTCCATTTAATTGGAAAGAAGAATGTGGTAGCTTTGGTGGTGCAATATCCTGAATAATACTCAACCGATGATTTTCTGCTGTTCTAGGTGAAGGTGGAGCTACATTTCTAATATTGTCCTTCTCCAACATTCCATTCCTAGGTAACGGCTTTGGTTTATCTCCTAATTCTTTATCCTCTTCCTCTTTTTGCATTTCTTTTGTATTGTCTATTTTGGGGTTGGAAGATGTGTTGGATGCTGCCTCAAACTGATCAAGAGAATACGGACGGTTATATTCTATTCCATTTGCCTCACAAACTGCATTAAATTCGTCCTCTATGTCTTTACCATCATCCAATACTAAAGAAGAACAACTCACTGAAAAATCAGCACCTGCTTCGTCTATTTTTGCTGTAATACTGCTATCGCTACTATTGCTAATCACATTTAAAGAAGCTAGTTTGCATTCAGTGTTCAGGTCAGGTTCTTGCTTCGTACCTTTTTCAAACAATTCAATTCTCTCCTTAACAGATAGTGTAGAATTTGAAACATTATTTTCTACTTCTTCAGAAAACGATGCTTCATTATTTGTTTGCGAAGTTACTACTCCAGCTAACATCTTTTCTTGATTCATTGAGTACATCACATTTAATCCAAAGTTATTTGTTACGCTAAACTCATTAAAATACGGTATATACCAGTATTAATATTACAACTACCAAGGCTTACTAAATTTCTGTTTGCGTTATCTTTTCCACTTTTTTCTTACTGTTTTTCTTCTTGAATCTCTGAAAAAGTTTTACCAGTACCAGAAAGAATTGCTTCCCTACCTGTGTACACTTGCCAACGTTTTATGGTTACATCTACAAATTTTGAATCTAGCTCTATTGTCCTACAAATTCTTCCTGTTCTCTCGCATGCAATCAGTGTACTTCCAGAGCCGCTAAATGGATCAAGTACGATATCTCCTGATCTAATGCTATTAACTATTGCTCTTTCCATTAGCTCTACTGGCTTCATTGTTGGATGTAATGAGTTATGCACTGGTTTGTCATAAAACCACAGATCACTTTGATTTCTACCCCCATGCCACTCACGTTTATTGCCGCTTTTCCATCCATAGAGCATTGCTTCGTATTGTCTTTGATAATCTGATCTTCCTAGCGTAAAGTGATTCTTTGCCCAAATGATAAATGTTGACCATTTCCCTCCCGCTTCCTCAAATACTTTTTGTAACGTTGAAAACTCTGATGATGATATGCAGATGTAAATTGCACCTTTCGTATATGCTAAAATATGGGAACAGATGTCGTAGAGAAAAAGTTCGTACTTTTCACCTTGATTATCGTTTAATATTTTTTTCTCTTCTCTTTCCTGACTGCTACCGTAATCAACGTTATATGGAGGATCACATACGGTAATATCTGCCATTTTATTATCTAATACCGCTTTATATGATTCAACTAAAGAGCTATCACCACAATAGATTCGATGATCACCTAAAATCCATAGATCAGCTGGTTTTGTTATTTCTACTTTTTTGTCATCAACAACTAAGTCAGAAAGATCTTCTTCTTCACCATCTAAATCATCAAGAAACCGTTGAACTTTTTCCAATTCAAATCCTGTCATTTTAAGGTCAAACTGCAAATCTTCTAGCTCTTGAATTTCTACCTTTAAAAGATCATCATCCCACTTTGCCCAATTAGCTGATTGATTGGCAAGTAACCGAAAAGCTTTGGTTTGTGGTTCATTTAAATTATCACTTAAAACCACTGGAATACTCTCCATACCAAGCTTTCTTGCTGCTTTAAGTCTTAAATGACCATCAACCACAGTTCCATTGCTTTTTGCAACTATTGGTATACGAAAGCCAAATTCCCGAATTGAAGCACACATTCTATTTACTACATCATCATTTTTACGAGGATTACGCTTATATTCGACGAGGTTTTCAACAGGATAGTAGTGGATTGCTAAATTCATATCTTAATAATTAAAAAGTTAATATTCAAAATATCTCTGACGCTAAAGAAGGCCTGGGGTCAGCACCACCAAACCCGCCATTCTGGCTGAAAGGACCCACTTTTTATGGATTTTTCGTCTTATTAACATTTTTACTGAAATCCATAACATAGAACATTAATGCTAAAGCATCAGATTCATTATCATCTTTAGGCAAAAACCCTTTTTCCTTTACAGCTTCAATAACTTCACTCTTACTTGCATTGCCTTTGCCTGCTATAAAGCGTTTTATAGTTTTAACATTAACACCTTTGTATGGTACGTGATGTTCTTCACACCAAGCAGACAGCACTGCAAGAAAACCACCATAGCAATGAGCTGCATCAGTTCCTAGATGTCTTCTCACCCCCTCAAAGTACACTGCAGAAATCTCTTTCAAAGAATTAAGCCAATTGCGAAAACTTAAAAAACACATGCCACCTCCACTGAAACGACTACCATGAAAGCTTTTGCTTCCACTTTCAATTATTCCATCTGTTAGAATTGCCCAGCCTGTTTGTTTGCCGAGATCGAGTGTTAGGATTGACACTTATATTCAGAATTTGTTTCGCTAGAGTGCTATATAATATATATTCAGGATTTGAAAAATTTTTGTCCAAAAAATCTTCTTCATAAATAAACTTTTTAGAAAAAAACTTGGTTAAAAATCAGTAAACAAGCATTGTATAATTATTGGTCAAGGCTTTCAGATTTCTATCTTAACAGTGTAATTAATCTATTATGCTAACGTAGCTTAGCTAATTTCTTATGAACGTTTACCCAAACCGTAAATTCTGGGAAGATGATTTAGAAGTACCAGTTAACTACTTACTTGAGCGTTTTCACAATACAGAAGTCCGTCATTCTTGGATGAATTCACTTTCTGGTAGGCAGTTAAGTGTTATCTTTCAACACTGCTTTAAAGACAAGCTAAATGGTCAACTCTTTGATGATCAAGACTACGATAACACATCCATACAATATAAACGTAAAGTGATTGCTAAACATTTAGACTCTCTAGTTATTTATTATCTGATTAGCTGTTTTGAACGTGCAAAGCTTGAAGCTACTGTCAGTGAAATTGCAAGATCTGCATTGACTGAGGAACTCATGAAATCCTACCTTCTAAAAGGTAACAATAAATACGACAAAAAGTCTTTGTTATTTCTATTGTTTCATGTAGATCACAACCTTTTAAAGTCTGTCTATCACTTTGAAAAAATACAAAGAAAAGGTTCTGTATCATTTGCTCTTCAAAAGACACCACGACAACCAAATGTTCCATTTAAAGACTTCATCTCTCAGGAAACCATAGTGCAGATACTGAAAGAAGACGACATTAAACGCAATGACGGTTTTGAAAATCAATTACAAGGTTTCTTCTACCATCAAAATCGTTTATATGTATTAGTTCGTAGAGCTAGTGGTATAGATTTACTACTAAACTCAAATAAGGTTATTCATGGTCATAAGCCAGATTGGATGATTTTGGATTTTCTAGTTAATGGTACTCAAGTAGATCTTACTGCCAAAAATATTGATCAAGCTACAGAGATAGCAAATAGCATTGCGAGTCGTTATTTTAGCTCTGAATGTGTTTTTGTAAACGCGCAGGATAAAAACTTTGCAGAGCAAGTATATAAATTCATTAAAGTTTGTGTTGATGGCTCTGATTCAAATATATTCACTTTTGAGTTAAAATTTCAGTCAAATCGTTTCAATTACAGCTATACTAATATCACTTTGACTGTTGCTCCATATGATCCTATTGCACCGGAATTGCATGTTTTAAAGCCATTTGTAGGAGACATAGTGCCATTTATAGAGTCGATTAAAGTAATATTTCAAGGCAAAAAGATAGGCTTATTTTTCAAGCGAAGTGATGAGTATATAGCAATTTACTACTCTGAACATCCTCTGAATAAAAGGGAAAGAGAGGATTTTAAAGCATACATAAAACAATTTTATGGTCTTACAATCTTGCCAAGAGCAAATCTCTGATCTTCTTAATTCTGGCAGCTCTTGGGTTAATCCAAATCAAAATTATATCGAAGCAGCAAGGTATTTGTCGAATCTTGAATTAATTAAGATGCAAGAGAGGGCCTATATTATCTGCTCTCATAGACAAGATAAATTAGATTGGCCAAATATAGTTGATCCATACTGTAACAATGAGATTTTCATTGATGAGGACTTTAACGAAGCATGCGATAATATAATTTGTGAAAATTGCAACCGTGATATTTTACCTAATACCTACAAGAAGCAAAGATTTCACCGCTTATCTGCATATTTAAACCCAGAGAAATTTATGAATTGGTTTGAAGGTCAGCTAAGTAATACGCATTTCATGTGGCAAAAAGTGGAAAGTGGAGTTTATCATGTTGGTGGACAAGGTAAGATTGTAAGTTTAATCATACTTGATTTTTGCACCAATCCAACATTCTTAACGATAGATAAGCTTAAAGCTAATCCAACTGTATTAATAATACTGAGAAAAAATCCATCAAACATACCTCTTGATTTGCCCATAGTAAAAATGGTTGACCTTTTCTTTCAGCATAAGACGTTAATTGAAGTATTCCAAGAAGCAGCACAAAGAGGAGTACTAGAGTTCATACCAAATACTTCAATGCAAATCTTACATACTGCACTTAATCTAATTGAACCTCCTAAAGAGAAGGAATTGCTAAAGTTGCAATTGATAGAGGGCTCACTTTACGTAAACAATATAGAGATTCTAAATAAGAAAGCTGTAGCATGTATGAAGGTTTTTCGCATATTATTTGAACAATTTTTGCATGATTGTAAAAAAGAATTACCTCCTGAAAAACACATGTTGCTTAGCATAACTGAAATAGAAAAGCGCCTAAATCTTGATCCAGAAGCAGATCCAGAACATCACATCAGAAAACCACTAAACACAATCCAAAGAACAATAAAAACCACCTTAGCTAAAAAGTTAGGATTAAACATCGAACGTAATGATGTGATTCAAACAGTTGGTTGGCCTGGATCATCGCGTAAAGATTATGGCTACCGTATTAACCCTTTCACTGTGCTGATAAAAGTAGTTCGTTAAGTTTTTAGTAGATTAAAGTCTCTCCGGTTCAAATCACCTATAAATAGTTTCCCAGTTCCCATTTTACAGTTGGAGCAGGGCTAGTAGCTTTTGGTTTTATATCACCTGCAGCATAGGTGCTTTAACTGCTCTTCATATTGCCTTGCATTGACAAATTTTTTCCTTCAAAGAAGATTCACTCGTTGAGATTTCCAAAATGGCACCATGCAAGCCTGCTAAAAACAGTATTCACCTATTGTAGATAAGGTATGTTTTTTGTCTCTTTCAGGCTTTTGTTTTTTCTTAAGTCTTTACAGCTAAAATAAAACGTGATATGGCTGCACAAGGTTTTCTATTGAGTTAAGCTACACATGCCCCTCATTGGGTTTTTAATGTAGTTTACAAGAGTTCTTTGGGTTAAACCTATAAATTTGGGTCCACCAAGTGGTATAATTACTCTAAAAAGCATTAAAAATAGGAATTAAAAAAATAGACTGTTATCAAGATGAATTTTTCTTCAACTGCTTCTGTGCTAATAATCACAATAGATATATTACATACTACTAATATGTAATATATTATATATATAAAGGAATCTGCCATTCTGCCAACTTGCTCAAATCAGCCATAGAAGGGAACTTTGGAACATATTTCAAGTTGGCAACTTTCTGCCATTCTACCAACTTATTACTTTTTCTAAGCTACTGATTTTCTTATATTTTTATCAATTTTAAGTTGGTAGAATGGCAGATTCTTCAGTTTGCCAACTTGCCATCTTGCCAACTTAATATATAATTCTACTATCTCCTTTTGCAATGTTATACATTTCTTGGTTTTTAGCTGTTAACTGCATTTGGTAAAAGATAATAATTTGGAAATTTTTGGTATAATCTGTGCTCCTAGGTCCTGATCTTTCTCAAGCAGCTCATTGAAATAGTATTTTCTCTCCTCTCTTTAATTCCTTAGTCCTACTATATTCAAATTTTCAGATATTTTTAAAAGGCTTGCCAGACATGTTTATATCTGTTCTATAATTATCTTTTTAGCATTTGTATTTACTTTGCTATTTTGTTGAATGGGTATTTACTTCCAAAAAATTTTTGTTTCAGACCCCTAATTCGTTTGCTATCTATAAAGAGGCTATTTGCTTCTTTAGCTTTCCTATAGATGTTATCTATAATGAAGATTGAGTAACATTATATTTTCATTATACTAATAATAATTAACATTGTATATTATCTTTCCCATATTATTTCTCAGAGTTATGTAAGACCCATACATCCCTATTTTCCACAGGTAGAGTCGCTCCATTGTTTGGTACAAGATAGTAATCTGGTTTTACCAATACATACTGATTTTCAGCAATTTTTAGCTCCATGTCTTTTACACATAGGTAACCATGCTTCGATCTTGTGTTTGATAATCCATATTCATCACACTTCTTGAAAAATTTTATATGACCTATCATTGCAAGATTACTAATTCTTTCACGAATGCTACGATCACTACCAAGTCCGAACTTTCCTTCAAAACACTTTGCAAAGCTAGATGCAGTATATACTTCTCCTCTATACGCTTCATTAGAGATTAACTCTAAAATTATATCACATCTTCTTAGACGTTCTAAATCCAATTTAGTATTATAGCTAGACCTTACTATTCTTTCTGAATTTAATGTATCATCAGATTGTACAAACGCACCGTTATGCCAATAAAATGAAATCTTTTCTTCGTTAGATGCAGAATAATTTGACTTCTTACGGCAAAGTACTCGTTCATTACCAGAAGCATCAGCTTTATCTGGCTTTGACAAGTACCAACGAGATCTTACTGTATTATTCCACGCAGTTGAACCACCTGTACCTGTTTTACGTATTATTCCTGAATCAGAAGGATGAGCACATAATAATACAGCTCCTTTTATTACTTTCACTATTTTTCCACAACAACTTTGAATAAATTGTCTCACATGAGAGCGATTGTTTTCATTGCCACCAAATAAGTCTGCTGCTGTATCTAAAACTACTAGCTTTGGTTGAAACAATTTAATATCTTCAAGTAATTCTTCAAAGCAATGAGTTAATTTACCTATATCTTTGTTATCAAATATCATGAGTAGATTATCTTTCCACACTCTCGATAAAAAGCCAATATTATCATGAAAGTCACAGGATTCCATATCTAACTGATATAATCTATTTATAGCACACTGTCTTCGCCACAGCTCTTCTGTATCATCTTCACAAAATACACCATATGTCTTCATCTGCTCAATTTCCATTCCCAACCAAGATTTACCTGTGCTCGCTGCTGTCATTAGTTGTTGAGCAAGTAGAGACTTTCCCATACCACCATCACCGTAGAGAGCCGTAACACTTCCAATAGGAAGCCAATCTTTAACAATCCATTCTCTTTCTGGAGCAATATTAGCCCAAGCTCTGGTATCTATTCTCAACGATTTTTTTGAAGGAGCCTTTTTTGTACTAAGGATGAACTCTTTAACATTTACACCTTCTTTCACGCAATCAGCAGCGTCCCAACCCTTTGGTTTATCTTTAGGTATTTCCAAAATGCAAAGTTCTTCAACTCCAAGACAAGTAAGTTTCATAGCAGATTTTTCAGCGTATTTCTTACCTGCTTCATCATTATCTGGCCATATAATAATGTGTTTACCTTTAAGTGGAGTCCAATCTGTTTTTTCAATAGGTGCATTTGCTCCAGACATTGCTGTTGTTGCAGTTATTCCTTTCTCTATCAGCGCTTCTGCACATTTTTCTCCTTCAACAAGAATAACTTTATCGGACTTCAAAATACCTGGAATATTATAGAGTGGCCTTATCTTCGGTGCACCAAAGTCGGACTTTTTTATATCAAAAGGAAGATATCGCTTCCCATTATCATCATCGTAACGATAGATTCTAACAATAGCTTGGCCGTTTTCACCGTAATAATCCCAATATGCAGTTGGACTACTTGAAGTTTTGAAATGACCAAGCCACTCAGCTATAGAAGCCATTACTTCAGGAAACTCTATTCTTGTACTTTTTCTATTTACTCCCGCCCAAAGGTCGATAATGTCACCACCTTCTCCTGTTGCAAAATCATGCCATAGGCCAGCTTCACTACCACTTAATTCTACTACTAGACTCTTTCCTTTATCACCTTGTACATTGCCTACATAAAACTTATCACCACGAAAAGTTCCTCTTGGTAATAGATATGAAAGGCATGATCTGATATTTAACAGAAGCTGAGCTTTAAGTTGTTCTTTTTCTACTAACGGTGCATTTTTTCGTGGAGCTGCAGTATTAAAATCACAATAGATACCCATAAAATCTCCAATATATTTAAAGTTTAGAAATTTGGTTAAGCTGTGGCTATCCAGCGTCCGTTAACCATGTTTATGAATTTTGTTGGTATTGGTTTGCCGTTTTTAAGTTCGTACATCAATTGCAGAGTATTCCTTTCTGGCCTAAATATCATTACTCCAGATGTATATAAACTTCTTAAAACATTAGCACCACTCAATGCTTGAAATGGATTCTTTTTTAACGTGGTTGTTGACACTTTTTTTGTGTAATGTGTAACTATTACTCCAGCCGTAGGATTAGTTATAGAGCGTAGTTCATCAATACTATTTTGCAGAAAAGAGATCATACTCCTATAATCAAAAACAGAGTCTATTACTATAAGATCAACTGTTTTTACATCGAGATTTTCCGACATAATTTCCTTTATTTTTTCCACATTCAAAGTTAACTGTACTTTTTTAGTAATAACTAAGTTTTCTGTTCCTTCATCAAGGATTTTCTTGCTGATTCTTAGCTTCTGTAAGCGCTCTCTTATGTAATCATATTCCATTTCATTCTGTAGATAGAATATCTTAAGTGGCTTTGCAGGCTTCATACCAAGAAATGATACTCCAGCAGCTAAATGTACTAACATGGAAAGTAGAAAATTACTTTTTCCTATTTTTGGAGTTCCACCTATGACCAAAAGACCACTTGGAGTTAGAATTCTTGGGCCTATTATATCTTTTGGCATTGGTGATTTATCATTCAAGTAATGCCTTGCTGAAAACGATGTAATTTTATGTTTTGTTGTGTTTTCTTTAGTATTTAACCACTTCTTAGCGGAATTTATATCACCTTTCACTAAAGTCCAAAGATCAATGATATCACCACTAATTCCTTTAGTAAAATTATGCCAATTTCCAGCTTCTTTACCCACTATTTTAACTGTAATCATATCCCCGTCACAGTTGCCAACATAAGTCCTCTCTCGATAAAAATTACCGCTTGGAATTAGGTAAGGTACACACTCCTTAATATTATCAATCAATAATCCTTTTATTTCCTTTCTCTGCATAAAACCCCCATACATACTTTTCATACGTTTAGAGCTGAGATTAGCTAGCTCACAAACAGTTTCAAAAGACTCTGAATCAAACCATTTAATTGCTTCTTTCTTTAGCTCTAGATTTTTTCCTGCTGCATCTTTGATAGCTCTCTCAATTACAGCAATCCAGAGCTTCTCTTCGTCGTACTTCAAAATGGCAACCAATCAACTTCAGATTGTTCTGGAGTAATAACCGTAGCAATCTTGTTCTTTTCTCCA
Source organism: Wolbachia endosymbiont (group A) of Bombylius major (assembly GCF_947251895.1). Taxonomy (NCBI): domain Bacteria; kingdom Pseudomonadati; phylum Pseudomonadota; class Alphaproteobacteria; order Rickettsiales; family Anaplasmataceae; genus Wolbachia; species Wolbachia endosymbiont (group A) of Bombylius major. The sequence goes on from NZ_OX366395.1 coordinate 177,446, forward strand.
TACCGATCAGCTTCAATACCAACTTTTGCAGTAAACTCTACCCCGTTAAAGTCAGCTATAGAGTTGACTTTTCTAGCAATAGCTGCTTTTTCTGAAGTGTCATTTGAATGAATGTTCCGTGCTGACTCCAAAATACTTCTAAGCATAGAACGACCAGATTCTCCCCAAGTATCTTCTCCTTCAACTCTTGCTTTGCCACTTTTAATACCAATTACTTGAAAAATCTTGCGTTTTGCATATGGACCTTCAGTGACAGTAAATTCAACGTTTAAATAGATGCTGCCAGTAGTGTAGCTTTTCGTGAACCAATTTTCATAACCTCCTGGTTTAATTGCCATTTTTACCTTGACTATTGTACCTTTTGGTATTAAATTACTCTGTAATTTTGCAGTATTAAAATCAGTTAAAAAATCTGTTAGCATATTGTTCCCTATAAATTAAGTAAAAAAAAGAATCAACTCCATTGGTCTACAAGTTTCCAACGACCATTTATCTTATCGACAAGCTTGCTTGCCACACGTTCACCATTTCGCAGCTCAAACACTATTTGACGGGTAGTGCTTTCTTCATCATGAGCAAACATCACCATGCCAGTGCTATAAAATCCACGTAAAGATCCAGCACCGCTTAGGCCTTGAAATGGATCTTCTTCCAGCATCTTTTTGGATAGTTTTTTTGTGTGGTGGGTAAGGATTATACCTGCATCTGGATTAATAATGTTCCTCAGTCTTTCAAGCGTTTTTTGCAAAAAGAATAGCATAGCGCTGTTGTCATTTTCATTACCATATTCACTTGAGTTAAAAATGTTACGAAGAGGATCAATTGCAATAATATCAGGTTTGAAACGCTCTTTAACGGTGCTTTTGATCTCATCTATTTCTTCACTGCTGAAAGATAATTGCACTCTTGGCGTGATAATTAAGTTATTGGCAGCTATATCCAAAAGTTCTTGGTCGAATGTCAGTTGCTGTAAACGCTCTTTCATGTATTCATACTCAATTTCAGTTTGCATGTAGAAAATTTTCATAGGACGACTAGGAGTCATACTGAGAAATGAAACTCCGGCAGCCATGTGAATCAACCAGGAAATAAGAAAATCACTCTTGCCAATCTTAGGTGGGCCACCCAGTACCAATAGACCTCTTTTAGTTAGAATCCTTGGTGCGATTATATCTTCTGGTATTGGCGATTGATCATTCAAATATTCTTTCACACTGAAAAAGGGAATTTTTTGACCGATATTGAAAAAGCTTTGTTCCATAATAATTATTCTCCAATTTTTAATTAAGCAATAGGAGCCAAAGTTTTGGCTTTAATTTTCGCAAGTAATTTACCCAAATGTGGTTCTTCAACCATATTCAGGCAGCCACTTCGATCTTTAGCTGGGTATCCCCAAGTATTAATAGTCTGACAGATAAATGAACGTACTTCTGTGCCATTATCTTTCTTAATTCCAACCATGCTGATCACCTCATCAACAATACCTGGAATCTCACTAGCAGTTTTAGCTCCTTCACATTGAGGTAGCCAAGTTGGACGATTGCAGTCATCGAGATATTGACCTAATGTGCCAACTATGATGATGTCTTTATCTCTGATATGTTGAAACTGATTGAGCCAAGCCATCATCTCTTGAGCAAGTAACCCATAAGCAGCTCTTTTGTCTTCTTTTCCCGATCTATCAGAAAAACACTCAGGTTGCATCCTTGCCCATAAAAGACATAAACGTGAAGCAACGGTTATACTATCTACAAAGATGCATCGGTATTTAGAAGTCTCAGAAAGAAGATCTTTATACTTGCCAGATACATGTTCATGGTGTTTTTGACTGTATGCTTGGTCAGATTTCAGCGCAGGGTTTGGACCACCAATTAGGCAGGCAATATCCCGAGCTTGATTCCAAGTACGAACACTAATTGAATCTCCCTGCCAATCTTGAACAGCAAGCAGACCTGCTTCAAAGTCAAGACATAGTGTTGGTTCACTTATAGTCTTTAAGAGGCTGGTTTTACCAATACCGTAAGGACCAAAAATTACTACTTTTATGCCTGTAGTTGTTTTCAATCTTTCATTATTGTTTAAAATTTTAAAAGTCATTTATTCACCTCAATGGTATATGTTATATATTCAGGAAAGGTAGAATTTATGTTCAATTTTTCTTTTTGCTCTTGTAGTAGATGGAAGAGAGTTTTATACGTATTTTTCTTACCATAGTATTTAAAGTAGTTCTTGATATGTTGTTCATCTTAGCAACTTCATATAAGTTAAAGTACTTGAGTTGTTCGCATATCTTTTGCATCTTTCTTGGTAGCGTTGAAATCATGTAATCTACATCAGTACGTTTTGCTACTTCATCTTCAAAAGCTTCTGTTTTCTCAATATTGACGTAGTTATTAATGTTGCGTTTAATACATAGTTGTTTCTCCAATAAGTTATTGGCACGACGTTCAGTTAATCTTGCTACAAAAGTGTTAAAGCTACCTTTACTTTCATCATATCTATCAAGATAAGTCCAAATTTCACAGAAAAGTTCTTGCTCAAGATCTTCATGAGTTTCATGAGCAAAGCATTCAAAAAGTTTTAATCTCTTAGCTTGATACCGTATATTTTGAACAACTATGGCAGTTTTTAGTTTCATAACTTTTCCCTAAAACAATTAATGCTTTAAGGATGAGAACTTATAGGTGCACTTTGTAGGACAGGAGCAAAAATAAATAATACAGATGCAATTTTTAACCTATTGATATTCTATTGTTTTTTTTCGAGAATAATACAGTTCGATTTTTAAATAATACTGCAACAAAAAATTAGGCAAAAATTCATTTTTTTTGGACAAAAATTTTCCAAATCCTGAATATATATTATATAAGCCTTTCAAACTCATCACAGGTGTCAATTCTTACACAATCAGGAAGAGCAGCAATAGCAGCCAGCATAAAAGAGCAAGTTATACATCTTGCTTGGGGTAGTGGTGATGCCAATTGGGAAAGTAGCCATCAGGTCGAAAAAGTTTTTATTGAGGGTGAAATAGCTCTAAATCACCATACTATTAAAGATGTAAGGGTTTTTACAGGACAAACAACTTATCAGCCAAGTATAGATTATATAGTTGATAGCAGTACTGGTGTAATTAAACGTACGGGAAATAGCTCTATCAGGGCAAATAGTGCAGTTACTGTAGAATATAGTGAAAGCACACCACCAGAGCTGATAACTTCTGAAAAACTGCTCAATGAGCTTGGCAGACGTACTGCGAACGAAGTGCTCTTCTGCACAGGTGATGAGAATGGAGAGCTTTTGACCCCTTCTGGAAGGTTTAGGCCCTCAAATGTACCAACTAATAATCTCTATCTTAAATTTACTTTCGATTTCACGGACGCAGCAAATCAAGTGATAAGGGAATTAGGGGTTATGGTTGGTACTAAAGTAAAAGAAGGGTTACCTAGAGGACAAAGATATTTTGAACCAAAAGACGTGGAAAATCCTGGAATCTTATTAGTTTTAGAACACACCGTACCACTTATCAGAACTGCAGCAACCCGGGAAACATTTGCCTTTGTAGTAACATTTTAAAAAATTTATGAAAGGAAAAAAAGAAATGACAAATGATGCGCTTATTCGTTTACAGAAGATGGGACTTGATGATTCCACTGCTGAGCAGCTACTGAGTTTTAAAGACGATGAAAACTTCTTATATGACTCAGTGTTTAAAATTACTGACTTATTCGAAGATAGATTTGTCGAAGCAGTAAAAGATACATTTTCAGAGAGTACAGCACGGGATATCTACCAAAAAGCTACAGCTAGAAAGAAATTTATCTCAATTTACATGGCAAACGCTAGGAACATCTCTGAGCCTCATTATCGAGCTCAACGCTGCTGCAACATACATTGAAAATTTATAGGAGAAAAAATGCAAATACCAAAAATCTTTAATACCGACGATTACAATCAATGTGAAAGTTGCCAATCGGTACTTAGTCCTGCAGCTTATCTGGTTAAATTATTGGAAATAGTTGATAAATATGAGCAGCCACCTAAATTACTTAAAAAACGTCGTCCTGATCTCTACGATATTAAACTCGATTGCGACAATACCAACAAGGAAAAGCTATATCTTGAAATTGTCAATGAAATAATGGAGAAAAATCTAAAACTTACGCTTAAAGAAGATGATGTCCTATGTAAGCTTGCAACTGCCAAATATCCTTTTAATCTTCCAGCAAATTTTCCGCTAATGAGTATACGTGCTTACCTTAAGAAGCATAAGACAAGCTTAGCAGAGATATATAAAATACTGATTGAAAATGCTGACACTGATGCAGAATTTTTGAGTCTTTCTCCAGAAGAATACGAAGTAACTACGTCTGATAATAAGACAGAAGCTTATTTAAAAGAGGTATATGGAATAAAAGACGGGAAAATAGATCAATTGAAAAATGTTGATAAATTCATTGCACAAACAGGTATAGAGCATGATAAGCTTCAACCATTACTTGATAGCTATAAAGGTGCAAAAAAACTTACTATTACAGAACAAACTATAAATAATCTTGATAATCAAGCACTGAGCTTTCTACATCGCTTCATTCGTTTAGCAAACAAACTTGATTGGTCATTTGCTGAATTAACTCAAGCACTAAATGGGAGTAAAATTGATCAGAAAAAAATAGCAAAGATTAAAAATCTACAAGAAAGATTTAAGCAACCTTTAGCTAAGATATTTGCATTGTATGCTGATAGTTTACCAGAGAGTGTATCAAGTAAAATTGACAGTCTACCAGAATTTAAAGCACTTTTAAGTCAAAAAAGCCTCAAAGATCTAGCTGCTACAGCAAGTAATTATAGCGCATTGCAAAATATTTTAGAAGTAAACAGTAATGAATTAACTGCTTTGATTAACTACCACAATGATCAAGAGGTATTCGGAGAAAAAATTTTAAAAGTATACAAACAAGTTCTGCTTGCAAGATTAGTAAACATACCAATAGCAGAGCTCTTATCACAATTAAAGATAGAAGGAGTAAATCAAGACAATGTAGTTGAGTTTAATGATTGGCTAACAAAACATGCAATTACGACAGAGCAAATACGCAGATTGATTGATCCTGCCTCAAGCAAGCAACTTGCAGAACAATTGCACAATTCAGTACAAGGAGTAAAAGATCAGCAAAGTTTCTATAACGAGGTGTATAAGTTTGTAGGTAATATTCAACCTGAAATACTAGATGCTATTTATACATTTACTGCTGATCCAGAGAATCCGCAATCATTTTCAGACAGAGGATTTTTAGAAAAGTTTCTTCATAATATAGATGTATTTACAACATTAAAATTTGAAGTAGAGAGTATTGCAAATTACAAGAGTGCATATGGAGGACAAGAAACCTGGTCAATTGAGCAGATCAAGACTTTAGCAAACTATAGAACACTAAAGGGATTATATTCTAAGTTGCCAGAATACATAAGCTGGCTATATGGAAATGACTACAAAAGTGACAAAATAATAGAAAAAATGGTTCAGCTAACTGGTTGGAATCAAGATACGCTAGAAGCTATTAAAGAGGTCAAAATATTTAGGCCATGTTTTGAGAAGCAAGATCCAGTAGGCTCTCTGATGAAGATTAAACCTCTCATGGATATAGCTGGTATTAACGTCAAAGTTCTACTAAAGCTCAAGGATTTATATAATTTAAAAGTAAGTGGAAATGATGAGTGGAAAAAATACACTGATGTTGCTCGAGATTTGGAGCTCATTACTGAAGAAGACGAAGGATATTTAGCAAGAGAAAAGCGGGATATTCTCGCAAGGTACATGATACATATCAATCAAGACCTGAAAAACATGAGGGATCTCTATGGATTCTTGCTGATAGATGTTGAAATGAGTGAATGTTCAAAGATTTCGCCGATTAAAGCAGCACTAAATAGTGTTCAGCTATACATTCATCGCGCTATGATAGAAGAAGATATAAAGGTTGATGAGAAATTCACTGAAGAAAAATGGAAATGGCTGTCCAGTTATCGGGAGTGGGAAGCAAGCAATAAGATAAAATTATATCCAGAAAACTACTTAAATCCAACATTACGTAAAATTGTTACTCCAGAGTATAAGAAACTACAAAACACGCTCATGCAAGGAAATATCACCGATGAAGGAGTAAGTGATGCATACATGAAGTATTTTGAAGATTTTGAGCAAGTAACTAGTTTAAAAATAGTTGATAGTTGTTATGAAAAAGTAGAAGGAAAAAATACTTTATATGTTATTGGTCGCACCCTTGCTCAACCCTATGATTATTATTACCGCACAGCAATATTTGATGAAGAAAACCAAAAGATACTTTACTGGACTGCGTGGGAGAAAGTAGAGGCATCGATTCCAGTTGAAACAATAACCCCAATACATGCATTCAACAGATTATTTATATTTTGGGTGCAACAAATTGAAAAAAGTGAAAATAACGAAAAAAGAATCGATGCAACGATTAATTACATCTTTCAAAAACCAAGCGGAAGTTGGACAGCACCACAGAAGCTTGCAAGTGATATTAAAATAGATCCAGTTGATGAAGCAAAAGAATTATACTGGAAGAAAGTAGCAGCTTTTTATCTAAAAGAAAAGGATGGAAATGAGAGACGAATAGTCATTGTTATTGGTAAAACAAAATTTGATGATAATAAACCTTCATCTAATTTATTTACTCTTGATGAAGATTTAGTTGCTAGTGAAAATCAGAAAGGAAAGTTTATTAATGATTTTACTTATTTACATGATACTGTTAAATTAAATAAAAAGGGTATCTCACAATATGACACAAGAGCTATAGTTGGTAACAAAGTTATTTTCTTCGTAGGCCAAAGCCCACAAGTAGAGATTTACAATGATGAAAATAAGACCTTCAGCACTCATACTGTAAGTGTTGCAAGATATAATGTAGCAGTTGCAGTAGCAGGAAAAAGTGCTATTTTCTTTGGGGGTTATAAAGACTATAATTCACCTTCCTCACAAGTAGATATTTATGATGATGGGAAAACTGATGCAAACAAGTGGACAACTCATACCGTGAGTGTTGCAAGATGTGACGTAACAGTAGCAGTAGTTGGTAAAAAAGCCATTTTCTTTGGGGGTAAGATAAGTGGTGGTCAAAACTCTGCACAAGTAGATATTTATGATAGTGAAAGAGGAAGTTGGACTACCCATACTGCAAGCGAAGCAAGAGAACATGTATCAGTAGCGGTAGTAGGCAATAAGGCTATTTTCTTTTGCGGTAATAAAAGTAATGGTCAACGCTCTGCACAAGTTGATATTTATGATAGTGAGAAAGGAAGTTGGATGACCAAGACTGTAAGTGTTGCACGAACAAATGTAACAGCAGCAGTGGTTGGCAAGAAAGCTATTTTCTTCGGTGGTCACATAAAGGTACCGTCCTCAAAAATAGATATATACGATGATGAAACTAGAAGTTGGTCAAGTCATACTACTAGTGTTGCACGATACTATCCGGCAGTAGCAGTAGTTGGTAAGAAAGCTATTTTCTTCGGGGGTTATACAGGTGAAGGCGGATATTTTCGAAACATAGATATTTATGATGATAAAACTAGGAAATGGTCAACTCATACTACAACTAAAGCACGAAAAACTTCAGTAGTAGCAATAGTAGGCAATAAGGCTATCTTCTTTGGATGTGAGGACAGTGCACAGGTCGATATTTACGAAGATCAGGAAGATTACGGAAATTGGTCAACTCACACTACAAGCAATGTACGAAAAGATGTAGAAGCAGCAGTAGCAGGAAACAAAGTTATTTTCTTTAGCAATTTGGGAAATATAGATATTTATGATAATGAAATCAATACATGGAAAGTGATTAAAACTCCTATGGAAAAATGGTGTAGCCATATTATTCAAGGTAATAAAGTAACACTAATCGGCTCTGAAGGATATGGTAATGCAGTCAAGCATTTAATAGGAGACAGAATTCAGTGTCCATCTTACGATGTAATCGAGAATAGTTATCAACTTAGTTTACAAGAAACCAAAAACATCTTTGAGACCAATATTACCAATAAAGAAGGTAATGCTAAACTTTTATATGAAAACGATCCCTCAAAACAATTAGCATTATTAGGTAATTTTAAAAAATCCCTATCGCAACAAGTAATCAATAAACCTGGATGGCTTATTGTTGAAGGTAACTTAGAGCGTGAAAATATTCGTGAGTCGTTTTTGGTTTTACCTAAAGATTACGATCTACCTGCAATTAGTGAGCAATCAACTTACAAGATAAACAAAAGTGAAAATAAGCTTGAGTTTGAATATGATGGTAAAAGCCAAAAATCTAACTTTCAAGATATAAAATTCTCTTTTACGAGGTTAAACATCACCGGCAATGTTCGCCATTTACGTCAAAAAGCTTATGCTGGTGGGCCAAAAAGTATTTTAACTCTAAAGTCACAGAAAATAGAACAACTTCCATTTTCAAGATTTAATCCAACAGATAGTATCTCTCATCGTCCAAGTGATACTTTGGACTTCAGTGGCGCTTATGGCCTTTATCTATGGGAAATATTTTTCCATATTCCAATGCTGGTTGCTTGGCACTTGCACAAAGAACAGGACTTTGCTACAGCAAGGAAATGGTATCAATATATCTTTAACCCTACCAATAATAATAAAGAATGGCAGTTTTTGCCTTTTGAAAAGCATAACAGTGATAATATCGTTGAGTCGATAAATGATACTCAAACTGCTGAAGAACTGGCAATTGATCCATTTGACCCATACACCATTGCAAAACAACGTACCACTGCATTTGAAAAGTATATCATCATCTCCTACATAGATAACCTCATTGATTGGGGAGATATGCTCTTTGCTAAGGGATCTTGGGAAGCATTAAATCAAGCTACGATGCTGTATATCAGAGCTTGGGATTTACTTGGCCCAAAACCTATTAAAAAAGGAAATTTTTCAGTTCAACCTCAATCCTTCAGTGAATTAAAAGACCATGATTTATTGAAAATGGAAACAGAACTACCAGCTGGTTCACAACTCGCAGTTCAATCTGATGAAGCTCATGATCTTATCAAATACAGCAATTACTTCTGCACACCTGAAAATAAGAGCTTTATTGGTCTATGGGATAAAGTTGAAGATCGCTTATATAAAATAAGACATTGTTTAGATGTTAGAGGAAAAAAAGCAGTATTACCTTTATTTCAACCACCACTTAATCCTAAGCAATTAGCAGCAGCAACTGGCAGTTATTCTCTAGCACTACCAGAGGTGAAGCTAATACCACATTATCGCTTCAGTAAAATGGTAAGTTATGCAAAATCGATAGTTGAAACGGTGATAGAATTTGGCTCAGAATTACTTGATGTTCTGGAAAAGAGAGACGCTGAGTCACTGACTATTCTTTACAACAAACAAGAAGGAATAATCAGTAATTTAATCTCATCGGTTAAAGAAAAGACCATAGAAGCCTTAAAGAAAGAAAAAGATGCACTGAGTGCAAGTTTAAATAATGCTGAGGAGCGTGAATCGCATTATGAAAGTTTAATCAATGCTGGACGTTCATACCATGAAGTGAAAGGAATCTTATCATATTCTGAAGCAACTTCAACAAGACTTGGAGCTTGTGGTATATTTGGAGCTGCAGCATTAGCACATTGGATACCTACAGTATTTGGTTTTTCTTTTGGTGGTGCTAAACCTGGCTTTTCTACACAAACAGGAGCAGATTTTCTGACTACTCTAGCAGATATTAAGAAAGAAGGTGCAGAATTATCCAATATCATAGCAAGTTATCAAAGACGTGCTGAAGATTGGGATCTACAGAAAAAATTAGCTGCCTGTGATGTGAAGCAGATCAACCACACAATAGAGGCAAATCAAATTAATCAAACCATTGCTGAGCAAGAATTAAAAGTACATAAAGAGTCAATCAAGCAAAACCAGGAAAAAAGAGAATTCTTCGAAAGTAAATTTACAAGTAAAGAGCTCTATGACTGGATGAAAGGGCAAATAGCAATAATATATTTCCAAGCTTATAAGATGGCTTTAGAGATGGTAAAACAGGTGGAAAAAACTTATCAGTATGAGTTGAATAACGATAGAGTATTTGTTACAGCAAGCTCTTGGAACAGCTTAAAAGAAGGATTACTTGCAGGTCATAGCTTGAAGTTTGCTCTTGAGCAAATGGCCAAAGAGTATCTTGATAATAATGAAAGAGCTCTGGAGATTACTAAAACAATACCTCTAAGTCCTATTGCAATCAATGAGTTAAAAACTCAAGGAAGCTGTAAGTTTGCATTAACAGAAAAAATGTTTGATCTTGATTTTCCAGGTCATTATTGTCGTAAGATTAAAAGTATAAGAATTACTATTAAAGCAGAAGTTGCTCCTTATCAGGATATTCATGCTACATTGCAACAAACAGCCAACAGAGTAGTACTGAAACCTGAGATTGAGGCAATAAGGTCATTACTCGATGAAAATAATGAACTCAGTGATAATCAATCATTAAGAGTAAACTGTAATACAAATCAGCAGATAGCAATATCAAAAGGAAACCAAGAAGATAGTGGATTATTCGAATTAAACTTCAATGATGAACGTTATCTACCATTTGAAGGTACAGGGGCGGTATCTGATTGGATTTTAGAGCTACAAAATACTGAAAAAGTTTCTGATGTGATTATACATCTTGATTATACTGCATTTAACGGAGGAAAAGAGTTAAGTAACAAAGTAAAAGCTCTGCCGAAGCTAAAGTACTATTACGACATGTTGGCAGTGAAGTTAAGTGAGGTAGATCAAGAAAAGTGGCAAAGATTTAAACAATCAGGAGAGTTTAAGTTTAAACCCTCTTTTTCGACTCGAATCAAAAATCCAGAAATTGATTTAAACGGTGTTTATCTCGTACCAAAAATAGCAGATGGGAGTGAGGTAAATATAAAACTGGGTAATAACGGTTGGGATAAGGATACTCATAAAGTCACTGTAACTCAGCTGGAGAATGATTGGGTCATTAAAGCAACTAATGCGAATAAAATAGAGGAGATTACGGTGATAATCCCTTATAAGGCTGAAGTCAATTGGAAGTAACATGAGTTTAAACGGCTATTACAATCGCTTTGATCCTGACAAAGAGTACGAAAAAAGCTTATTCCTGGCAGGAAGGGGTTTACAGTCAGCAGAATTAAACGAGACTCAAGAGTATGCTCTTTTCAAGCTCAAAGGCATAGGAGATGCGATATTTCGTGATGGTGATGTTATAACAGGAAGCAATTGTATCATAGATGGGGAAACCGGCGAAGTCACACTTGAATCGGGAAAAATCTATCTTCGTGGAGCGGTGAGAAAAGTAGGGGGAAAAAGATTTATTATTCCACTGAATACCACAGTTCGCATCGGTGTTTTTTTCGCCCTATCCACTATTACAGAATTAGAGGATGAGAATCTTCGTGATCCTGCAGTTGGTACACGTAATTATCAAGAAGTAGGGGCAGCAAGACTTAAAGTTTCCACCATTTGGGGTTATCAAGCAGAGAATGTTTCTCCCACTTTTTCTACTGATGGAGAATTTTATCCAATTTACAACATTGAAAACGGAGTATTAATAGAGCATTCACCGCCACCACAAGCAAACATAGTAACCACAGCGCTTGCTCGTTATGACAAAGAGGCAAATGGTTCCTACGTCGTAAATGGGCTAGAAGTGATGTTCCTCCACAAAGAAGAAAAGGGAGAAGAAGGGGTAAAAAAGGGTAAAAAAGAAATATTTGTGATTAATGAGGGCAAAGCTCATGTTGATGGTTATGAAATTGAGTTACCTCATAGTATTCGTGTTTCTTTTGATGAAGATCCAGATATAAAATCAGTTGAATCAGAACCACATACTTTTCAGCCAAATAGCCAAAGAGTAATGGAACTAAAAGTTAATGATTTTCCAATAAGTGAAATCAAAAAAGTAGATATAACTGTTCAAAAAACATTTGCCGTTACTCATGGTTCATACTCTGGAGCTGTTGATCCGATACCTGACTCTGCGGTACTTGAGATTATTCAGATAAAGCAAGGAGACGTTATTTATGAAAATAGTGCAGATTATAAACTAAACGCAGGAAACATTGATTGGTCATTACCGGGCAAAGAACCAGCACCTGGGAGTAGTTATCAAATAACCTACCGCTTTCGCACTCATGTGAACCCTGAAGATATAAATGAACAAGGATGTAAAGTAAGGGGAGCAGTTGATAATAGTTTGGTTTTAGTTGATTATACCTGGAAAATGCCCCGTTATGATTTAATCACCATAGACGCAAAAGGGGTAGTAAGGAGAATAAAAGGAATTGCCCACCCTTGGAAACCATCAATGCCAAAAGCACCTAGCGGACAACTTTTACTCTGCTACATTCATCAGACGTGGAAAGATGGGGAAAAGGTGAAAGTAATGAATAATGCTATCCATGCTGTACCAATGAATGAGCTTGAAGCAATGAAAAGGGGCATAAATGATCTTATGCTACTTATTGCAGAGGAACGTCTACGTAATGATGCAAATTCAAGGGATCCAACAGCAAAAAAAGGAGTATTTGTAGATCCATTCTTTGATGATGATATGCGCGATCAAGGAATTGTTCAGTCTGCAGCGATAGTAAACAAGGAACTAATTTTACCGATAAACGTAGAAATTATTGATGTTGAAAGAGGTGAAGAACCTTATTTATTGCCATATAAACTTGAGCCGGTACTGGAGCAGCTTTTACAGACTAAAAGTGAAAAAATTAATCCATATCAGGCATTTGATCCAGTACCGGCAAAAGTTACAATCACCAAGAACATCGATCACTGGACGGAGGTTACCACGAATTGGAAAAGTCCAGTAACCAGAGTATTTAATGTTAAAGAAACAACAGAGCTGCTGTCAAGTACCTCATACGAAACTGAATTTATGCGAGAAGCAACTCAAAATTTTGAGATTGAAGGTTTTGCAACTGGTGAAAAGCTTAAGGAATTAAAGTTTGATGGAATTTTTATTCAACCTCAAGCATAGAAAATATTTGAAAGAAAAACATGATCGCAACATTTATTGCTGATAACAGAGGAAAAATAAAAGGAAGATTTACTGTACCAAGAAACATTCCTGCTGGGACTAAGTTAGTGCAGTTCTTCGGTGATAAAGGCAGTTATGGAGAAGCAACGTATACTGGTAAAAAAACAATTACCATAGAGGAAAGAAGAAGAGTTATCGCAGCAAGAAGAGTTGATCCTTTAGCGCAAACATTTACTCTAAATGAAAGTAGGCACATAGGAGGCGTGGAGCTATGGTTTGTAAATAAAGGCAAAAAACGTGTTGTTGTGCAGATTAGAGAAACAGCAGTGGGAATGCCCTCGCAGACTGTCATTGCTGAAAGTTATATTGAGCCAAAAGATATAAAGATAGATGGCACAGCAACACGTATAGAGTGGTTACCAGTGTTTTGCCATGCAGGACAAGAGTATGCAATAGTGCTACTCACTGATGATGCAGATACTGCAGTAAAAATAGCAGAACTTGGCAAATATGATGCAGTAAATAGCCGCTGGGTAACGAGTCAGCCATATCAAGTAGGAGTATTACTTTCATCAAGCAATGCAAGTACTTGGACACCACATCAAAATTTAGATCTAACTTTTAGGCTTTTAGCAGCGAAGTTCACTGAAAATTCTCACATTATTGATCTGGGAAAAGTTACTGCAAATAATACATCAGACTTAATTGCTCTAACCAACGTAGAAAAAGTAGGTTTTGATACCAATATAGAATTTATCTTAACAGATGAGAAAGGAGAAGAAAACTTTTTATCTGATAATTTGCCGCTTGCACTGCGCGAAAGAATAAATGGGGAATTAACGGTAAAAGCAAGCCTAAAAGGTGGGAAAAAAAGAAGTCCAGTTCTCTACCCAGGATTACAGCTAGTTTTAGGAAATATTTCAGCGTCCGGAGATTATGTCACGAGGAGCATTACAGCAGGATCCAACACTAAGATAACAATTACCTATGATGCGCTGATACCCGGCACTACAGACGTTAAAACTTATGTAGAGAAAAACGTGGGAGAATGGCAATTAGTAGATTTAACAGTAGGAAAACCTATTGGAGACAACTGGGTGGAAAGAACTCACGTGCTATCAAATTTTAATGGTAATGAGACAAGGATAAAATTGGTTTTAAGTGGAACGGTTGCCTATCGTCCAAAGGTAAAAAACTTGCGGATTGTTATAACATAAAAAAAATGCCAAATGATGAAACGAGGCACGGATATCCTTTGCCGCATCCAGAGAACATAGCTGTAGAAGATGTAGTACGTATACGCAGAGCCATAGAAAAGATAGATGAAGATATGAGTGAAAGAGAAGATGAACTTAAAAATAATTTTGAACGATTTAGATTTGAAACTTTTTTGAATTTTTGGGAATGAAGGAAGCAATAGAAGCATTACACCAAAGGATAAAGGATTTAGCAGCAAATAGTACACCTGATCAATTGGCATATCTTGCAAAATCGCTGGAATTAATAATAGATAAAAAAACTATTTCCAACGTTGTGCAAATGACCACAATAAAAGAAATAATTGATGTACTACAAGGAAGGCTTAAGGATTTAGCAGCAAATAGTACACCAGATCAATTAGCATATCTTGCTAAAGCATTGGAATTGATAGTCGACAAAAGTTCGGTTTCTGAAATTGTACAGATGACAGATGGTAAGCTAAAAGAACTTCTTGATAGTGCAAAAAAACACTTAAGTGACATAAACAGCAATAAAGCAAGCTCTATATCGGCGATAACTGTAGCAAAAACAGAATCTGTAAGTGAAATCAACAAGCTTAGGGATAGTTCCTTAAACACTTTAAAAGCATCATCAGATTCACATATATCGCTACTTGATACTCGTAAAAATACCAATATTGCGGCAATAAATAGTGTTGGCAATGATCATAAAGATGGTCTTAAAGGTTTAGTGGATAACTTTCGTGCTGTTAATGATGTGCCAGGTGGTTCATCGATCATGAAGGAAATAAAAACCAGGGAAGACCAACTAAAAACACTGACAACCAAATTTAACTCCATCAATGATGTGCCTAGCAGTTCATCAATTATGAGAGAAGTGAAAAAGAGGAATATGGTTGAACCAGGGTCATTACCTTTCTTGTTTGGTGTACTTGGCAGAAAAAATAATTACTTTGGCCACGGAACTTTTACAACAGAGCTTGGAAAGTGGAGCAGTGATATAACAAAAACAGACTATATGTTGCAATTACTAGCAGGTAGCCATACATACGATACAGATTACGTTAGTTTTTATCGGCCAAGACAACTAAGTTTTATAGAGGGAAGTAAAGGAACATTTATTTACGGAGAGTTATGCACAAAAAGTTTTTCGGGTAGTTATGATGAGATATACTATTACCCATATGCTGCACTTGGAGTAGTATTTATAAAAAATACAACGAATGTGAACATAAATAAAACAATAGAATTTGTTGGATCATCATACTCTAGTACGGAGTATGGGGGTGCAGGATTATCTGTGGGAACACCAGATAATACCAATGCTAGTAAATCAATAATTTCGAAAATAATATGGAAAAATGTTTACCAATACACGAGCTCTAATAGCAAATTGGCCGGATCTGGCAATGTAGAAATTCCAGCAGGAAAAACAGTTGCAATATTACTTTACACATCATCTTACCTATGTTCCAGAACACAAGTCAGTCAAGGTATGCTTGCATCAAATTATGTATACAACTATGGTCAATTTATCCAGTGGGGAATATATAACATACGTAGCAATTTTCTAACCACGGGGCTTGAAATAGATGTAGAGAGAACGCTAAAAGCTTGGCAATGTCCTGGGTTATCTGAAACTTATGAACTCTGGAGGTAACAAAGAATGTCTATCTACATTAGATTTGAAAATGATAAACAAGTAGAAACAACAACACTTGAAAGCAAGCCAACTGAAAATGATTGGTATGAAGCACCAGAAGATTTTGATTGGCAAAAAAGCTATTGTTTAACAGAAGGAGGAAAAATTGCTCAGCGTACTAAAGAAGATATACAAAAGGAGTTACTGGATAATGCGAAGCTTTGTGCATTTGATAGTATGCGTTTCTATTATGATAATCATACTCACCAATATGCAGGTCATTCTCACCAAAAAGCTAAATCTTATGAGATTCAAGCGGAAGCCGCAAAAAGCATTCTAGCAGCACCAGAATCTATAGATGAAAAGGATAAAGAAATTATAGAACCTTTAGCAAAAGTCCGTGGTATTACGGTTATTGAAATGGCAAGAATAATTGAGGAAAAAGTGAAAAAAGCAGTAAAAGCAATAATTAAATGTGAAGAGCTTGAAGATTTAGCCAAAAGAAAGATTGAAGAAGCCGAAAGTGAAAATGAGCTACAGACTTTGCTAGATGATTTCAGGAAAAAAATACAAAGAAATGGCTGAAGAATTTTTACATGGCGTAAATGTTATTGAGGTAACCTCAGGAGCAAAGACAGTACGTACAGCTAAATCATCAGTGATAGGTGTAATTGGTACTGCACCTGAAGCAGATGAGCAAAAATTTCCGCTAAATAAACCAGTGTTAGTTGCAGGAAGCTTAAAGGAAGCAGCAAAGCTCGGAAAGAGTGGCAGTTTACCTTCTGCAATAAATGGAATATTTTCCCAGATTGGTGCAACAGTTATAGTAATTAGAGTTGAGGAAAGTAAAAATATTGATCTAAAGTTGAAGGAAGAAGAAACAACTGCAAATATCATTGGTGGAGTTGATGAAGAGACTGGAGAATATCAAGGAATTCAAGCATTCCTCAGCAGTGAAAGTATAGTTCATGTTGCGCCAAGAATACTCATTGTTCCCTATTTTACTCACCAACTACCAGAAGATGGCAAAAATCCAGTAGTTGCAGCATTAATTTCTATAGCAGAAAAGCTGAGAAGCATAATAGTAGCAGATGGGCCAAATACTAATGATGAAGAAGTAATAAAATGGAGAAAAAGTGTAGGCAGCTCAAGAGTTTATGTTGTTGATCCGTGGGTTAAGGTATTTATTGAAGGAAAAGAAGAAACTTTGCCATCTAGCCCATTTGTAGCTGGTTTAATAGCAAAAGTAGATAGCGAACAAGGATTTTGGCATTCGCCTTCAAACAAAGAGATAAATGGTATTGTTGGAACAAGCAGGCCTATTGATTTTACGCTCGGTAATACAAATTGTAGAGCAAACCATTTAAATGAAAATGAAGTAACAACGATAATTCATCAAAATGGCTATAGGCTTTGGGGCAATAGAACATGTTCAAGCGACTCGAAATGGGCTTTTCTATCAGTGAGGCGTACTGCAGATTTAATTAACGATAGTTTACTTCGAGCTCATTTATGGGCAGTTGATCGAAATATTACCAAAACTTATATAGATGATATAATTGAGGGGGTGAATTCTTATTTGGCCAATTTAAAAGCCCAAGGAGCTATTATCAGCGGAAAATGTTACGCAACTTCAGAATTAAACACACCAGCAAACATCGCAAGCGGAAAAGTATATTTTGACTTTGAGTTTACACCACCATATCCAGCAGAACAGATTACTTTCAGGTCACATCTTGTGAGTGGTACAATATTATAAAAAGGGGAGAAAAATGTTACCGAAGATTTTAAAGAATTTTAATGTATTCGTAGATGGCCGGGGTTATGCAGGAAAAATAGATGAAATCACCCTGCCAAAACTTACCATAAAAACTGAAGAATATAGAGCTGGTGGTATGGATATTCCAATAAATATTGACATGGGCATGGAGAAGCTTGAAGCTGATTTTACTTTTGCTGAGTATGACAAAGAACTCTTCAGGCTCTTTGGTTTAATCTATGGGAATTCAGTAGCTTTAACAATTCGTGGAATGATGCAGGGAAGCGGAATTTTTGGTTTTGAAGGAGTAATTATCAACCTTAGAGCCTGTCTTCAAACTAAGTAGAAAGGAGTTAAGAAGTGTGTTATAAGATATATTTTAAATGTACCCAAGCGATATAAGTGACAAAGAATGGAAGATAATAGAGCTATATTTTGAACCTAAAAAGACCGGTAGACCAAGAAAACATAATATTAGAACGATTATTAACGCAATCCGCTATGTGATGAGAACAGGATGTCAATGGAGACAACTACCTAAAGATTTTCCACCATGGAAAACCTTGTATAGTTGTGATTCGCGCTTGAAAAAAAGTGGAATATGGAAAGAAATTCACGATTTTCTAGTTAAAAAAATAAGAAAGATAATTGGTAAGAATGAAACACCATCAGTGGGAATAATAGATAGCCAATCAGTAAAAACTACTCAAAAAGGGGATCCAGAGGATATGATGCTGGCAAGAAAGTAAAGGGTAGAAAGCGCCACATCGTTGTAGATACTGTAGGTCTTGTAATTGCTGCTGAAGTACAAAGTGCAAGCATTCAGGATCGTGATGGTGCACTAAATCTTTTTGTTCAAGCCAAATGCAAAGCTCCAACATTACATAAGTTTTTTGCTGATCAAGGATACACAGGTAAATTGCAAAACCTCTGCTTATTGGAAACTGGATGTTTATTGACGATTACCAAGAAAATAGTTGATACAGGATTTCAGGTTATTCCCAAACGTTGGATTGTTGAGAGAACCTTTGCTTGGCTCTCCAATTTTAGACGTATGAGTAAGGATTATGAACCCTAGTTATGGATTAAAAACAGATAAAAAGGGAGCTGAGGATAGGAAAAAAGGGTAAACTCCAAGATATTTAATATTGATTTTAAATAGGAGGTACCCATGAAAGAAAAAGTAACAGAAATCTTTTGTATAGTCGATGATTTTTGCAATGGAGTCGATGAAAATTTTGCAGATAAACTTCTGCCAAGGAGTAAAAAACTTACCAGAGTAGGAAAAATTAAGCATTCAGAGATCATTACAATAATTCTTCTCTACCACCAGTCTCGATGTGAAAATTTTAAGGCTTTTTACCTTTATTATCTTCAATCACTCTACAAATCCGAGTTTCCAAAGCTACCTTCTTATCATAGATTTATTGCGTTAAAACCTAGAGTTCTGTGGTACTTGGCATTACTTTTACAATGGTTCTGCGAGCAAGCAAAAATGACCGGAATTTCATACATAGATGCCACTTCAATAGCAGTTTGCCATCCCAAAAGGATTTCAAGAAATAAGGTTTTTAAGGGATTAGCAAAGCTAGGAAAGACTACTTATGGATGGTTTTTTGGCTTTAAATTGCATCTGGTGATTAATCAAGTAGGCGAAATTCAATCACTTACTCTCAACAAAGGCAATGTTGACGATCGGAAACCTGTGCCAAATTTGACAAAAAGACTAGTTGGGCTATTGTTTGGTGACAAGGGTTATATCAAAAAAGAGCTTTTCCAGGAGATGCTTAATAGAGGCTTGAAACTTGTTACTAAAGTGAAAAAAGGGATGAAAAACGTACTAATTTCGCTGAAAGAAAAGATCTTGCTACGGAAGAGATCGATTATCGAAACAGTTTTTGATTACCTCAAGAATAAATTTGAAATCGAGCACACTCGCCATAGATCACCAATAAATTTTTTGGTCCATATTTTTTCTACCCTCATTTCCTACTCCATGAAATCCAAAAAGCCCTCTATTTCTACTCCTTTCTTTGTTGGCTAATCCATAACTAGGGTTAAAGTATAGCAAAGAGAAGCGTTGGAGTGTGGTTGAGTGTATTGGCAAGCAGTTACTACAGAACATTGGCCGAGGAGCAGAAAATATAGACCTAGAAGGGGTTATTTATCTTAATAATTTAAGTGAATTAAAGAATATGAAAGAAGCAGAAGCAAATCAAATACCCCGCACTTTAGTTGATGGCATGGGAAATATTTTGGGACGATTTGTAATTACTCGTTTTGAAGAAAAGCTAACGTCATTTTTCCCTTGCGGGTTGCCAAAAAAAGTTGAATTTAATTTAAGTTTGAGGCGCTATTCATGACTATATATTACTCGACAAAAGAGAAGGACATGTTGGACTATATTTGCTGGGAACACTACGGATTTACTTCGGGAGCAGTAGAAATAGTATTAGAAGAAAACCCTGGACTTGCGGAATATGGAAGCTTTTTACCAGCAGGACTGAAAATTAAGCTGCCTATAATTGAGAAACCTCTACAGAAATCAGTCTTAAAGATTTGGGGATAAGATGCAACCAGAGTTTATCATTGAAGGGTATGAATTAGCAAAAAATCGCTTGGTGTCAATGCATGTTACTGATGAATCAGGGACTATAGAAGATGTGGCTGAAATATGTGTCGATTACAGGGATGATAACATAAAGGTTCCAAAGGAGCTGAAAATTGCTTTAGGATACAAAGAAACAGGAGTAGTACCTATGGGTATATATACAGTTAATGAAATTACGGTGCAGAGTCCACCTAAAACCTTACTAATAAAGGCTCATGCAACAAATTTAAGACTATCATTAAAGGAGAAAGTATCAAAAGAATGGCATCAAATTACTCTGGGTAACTTGGTTAAGGAAATAGCAGAAAAGCACGGATATGGATGCAGAGTTGCAGAAGAATTTGCAAGTGTGTTGATTCCACATATTAACCAAATAGAAGAAAGTGATATAAGTCTGTTAACAAAGATCGCAACAGAGCGTGAAGCAATGGCAAAGCTAGCTGGCGGATATATACTTTTTATTCCAAAAGGCAAAGCAAAATCGGCAACTGGAAAAGCTTTAGGAACAACAGCTATTAGACCTCAAGACACGATAAATTGGAAAGTGCATTTTACCGTAAGCAGGTACAACTCAGTGATTGCAAAATGGCATAGCTATGAAAAAGGTGAAACTATATCAGAAACAGTTGGCTCTGGTAGTCCAAGTTATATTATACAAACGCTTTATTCGAATGCAGAATCAGCACTAAGTGCAGCAAATGCTAAAATTAAACAACTCAAGCGAAATAATGCAGTGTTGGATATCACTATGCCTGGTAATCCAGAACTATTTGCAGAGGCGAAACTTAGCTTGTTAGGGTTTCATCAAGATATAGACGGTGAATATTTAATTGACAGAGCAGAGCATGTGTTAGATAGTTCAGGTTATCGCACTGCATTATCAGCATCTATCAGTAAACGTTAAGGGGAAATCAGTAAAACAAATGTTTAATGTTGAAAAAAGTATTGAATATGAATAGAGACTCAAGAAATAAGCTACACTTTTGGTGGTTTATAGTAACAGTAGTATGTGTTATTATTACCTGTTGCTATATGAAAGCAAAAGCTACAGACAATTATAAAACAATACTGCGGATTGCATCTGAAAATTGTAACTTAGAAATTGTGAAGTTTTCAGCAAATAATCTATTAGATATTAATACACAGATTCCCGAATTAACAGCATTACATTATGCATCCGGTGCAGGATGTTTGGAGGTTGTTAAATTTCTAATAGAGAAAGGAGCTGATATAAACACAGCAAAATATGAAAAATGGACAGCATTACATGCAGCTTCATACAAAGGTAACCTAGAGATAATTAAACTTTTGTTAGAAAAAGGCGCAAACCCTAACATTAGAGACACAGATGGAAAAAATCCAAGAGATGTAGCTGTACTAAGATCACGGCACAATAAAGATAAACCTTACAGGGAAATCATTAAGCTACTTGCAGAAGCAGAGGATCAGAATAAATCCGAAAATAAGCTATTATCGGCAATATAAACATGCAAAATCAAAAAATCCCAATTACGGTAATTATTACCATGTTAATCCAAACCGTAGCAGTAATCTGGTGGTTGGCCAAGCTCGATTTACGGGTGCACATCCATGATAAATTTATAGAAAAAAACCAAGGACTAATAGAAATAGTCTATCGACTTGAAGAGAGAGTGAAAAACCTCACTCAAGAAGTCAATGAACTTGAAGCCATTCACAAACAAAAATAATAACTAAGTTTCACAATGACAAAGTATATCTTATCCGTTGACGGCGGAGGCATAAGAGGCATCATACCGGCCATAATATTAGCAGAAATAGAAAAGAGAGCAAAGAAACCGATTGCTGAAATCTTTGATCTTATGGCAGGAACCTCAACAGGTGGGATTGTTGCAGCAGGTTTATGTACACAAAAATACTCAGCTAACGATTTAGTTGAACTCTACGAAAAGTATGGACCATATATCTTTGAATCATCATTCTGGAGAAGGTCAATCGCTTCTTGGCTAAATGGTGCTCAATACTCATATAAAAACATAGAATTCATTCTCGATAAATACTTCGGCAAAAGTACTATTGCTGATGTTTCAAGTAATCTACTGCTTACCAGTTATGACATTCACAATAATTGCCCATTTTTCTTCAAAAGCTGGAGAGAAGACAGAAACTTTATTAAACTAAAAGACGCGCTCAGAGCTACAACAGCTGCACCAACCTATTTCATACCAAAACGTCTAAAAATTAACCAGACAGAACGAATATTAGTCGATGGCGGGGTATTTGCCAATAATCCAGCTGCTTGTGCATATGCAAGTGGCAAGAGGTTGTTTCCAAATGATGATATTGTACTGGTATCAATAGGTACTGGAAGAACAAATAGAAGTATAAAGTATGCTAATTCAAGGAGATTTGGAAGAATAGGGTGGATAAAACCACTACTACATGTGATGTTTGCTTCAAGTTTAGATGCAATAAACTATCAGCTCGATCAAGTAATAGGCGACAAATATATAAGAATACAATCACAACTGAAAGTAGCATCAGCTGAGATGGATAATATTACATTCAAAAATATTAAATATCTGCAGCAAGAGGCAAATACAATGATAGAGGACAACCAGGAATTAATAGATAAATTCTGCGATATCGTATCTTAGAACCTGTCTTGAAAGGAGTTAAGCAGCTAATTTAGTAAGCATAGAAGTAATCATATTAAATAAGATATTGTTTTTTGAAGTAAGAGGAGAATGCTCGTAATCCTTGCTCATGCGTCTAAAATTGGAAAGCCAAGCAAAGGTTCGTTCTACAATCCAACGTTTAGGAATAACCTGAAATCCTGTATCAACCAATTTCTTGGTAATCGTTAGCAAACATCCAGTTTCCAACAAACATCGATTTTGTAATTTACCTTTGTATCCTTGATCAGCAAAAAACTTACGTAATGTTGGAGCTTTGCATTTAGCTTGAATAAAAAGATTGGTAGCACCATCACGATCCTGAATGCTTGCGCTGTGTACCTCTGCAGTAATTACAAGACCTAGTGTATCTACAATAATATGGCGTTTTCTACCCTTTATTTTTTTACCGGCATCATATCCTCTTGATCCCCTTTTTGAGTCGTTTTCACTGATTGACTGTCAATTATACCTACTGAAGGTGTTTCATTTTTACCAACCATTTTTCTTACCTCTTTTACTAGCATGTCATGTATTTTTTTCAATTTTCCATTATTACGCCACCTGATAAAATAGTCATACACCGTTTTCCATGGGGGAAAATCCTTTGGTAGCATTCTCCACTGGCAACCACCCCTCATTATATACCTTATTGCATTAATAATTGTTCTGATGTTATGTTTTCTTGGTCGTCCTATCGCTCCTTGTGCAACATAGGGCTCTAAAATTTCCCATTCCTTGTCACTTATATCACTTGGATACAATTTACCCTCCTATTTTTTGCTTACCTCATCATACTCTTTTCTTTATTCCCTTTCAAGACAGGTTCTAAGAACCTGTCTTGAAAGGAGTTAAGCAGCTAATTTAGTAAGCATAGAAGTAATCATATTAAATAAGATATTGTTTTTTGAAGTAAGAGGAGAATGCTCGTAATCCTTGCTCATGCGTCTAAAATTGGAAAGCCAAGCAAAGGTTCGTTCTACAATCCAACGTTTAGGAATAACCTGAAATCCTGTATCAACCAATTTCTTGGTAATCGTTAGCAAACATCCAGTTTCCAACAAACATCGATTTTGTAATTTACCTTTGTATCCTTGATCAGCAAAAAACTTACGTAATGTTGGAGCTTTGCATTTAGCTTGAATAAAAAGATTGGTAGCACCATCACGATCCTGAATGCTTGCGCTGTGTACCTCTGCAGTAATTACAAGACCTAGTGTATCTACAATAATATGGCGTTTTCTACCCTTTATTTTTTTACCGGCATCATATCCTCTTGATCCCCTTTTTGAGTCGTTTTCACTGATTGACTGTCAATTATACCTACTGAAGGTGTTTCATTTTTACCAACCATTTTTCTTACCTCTTTTACTAGCATGTCATGTATTTTTTTCAATTTTCCATTATTACGCCACCTGATAAAATAGTCATACACCGTTTTCCATGGGGGAAAATCCTTTGGTAGCATTCTCCACTGGCAACCACCCCTCATTATATACCTTATTGCATTAATAATTGTTCTGATGTTATGTTTTCTTGGTCGTCCTATCGCTCCTTGTGCAACATAGGGCTCTAAAATTTCCCATTCCTTGTCACTTATATCACTTGGATACAATTTACCCTCCTATTTTTTGCTTACCTCATCATACTCTTTTCTTTATTCCCTTTCAAGACAGGTTCTTAATTCACGTAAAAATGCCAAGCAAGATAAAGAACTTATATAAAAAAGCGAAAAAGGGCTTAAAGAATATAGCTTTGCCGAAAAAACATAAAAAAGTTCAAGAAGCTAACGATAAGCCGAAACCGCTAAGCCCTGAAATTGTGATGAAACCTACGCTATGGCAGAAAAAAGTTGAATTAACCTCTAAAGCAGAAAATATCGAAAAAGATAACAAGTGGAAAATAAAAGTATTCAAAACTAAACACGTAGAGAAGGATTCAAAAAGGGGAAAAATGTTCAAAAATGGTCTCAAAAAGCTAAAAGGTAAGCTAAAAAGCCTAAATCCGATAAAAGCTAAGAAAAACAAGATCATTGGAAGCAAGAAGTTAGCATTTTTACTCACAGCTGGAACGATTGTAGCAATTTTACCAATGTTCAATTTGACCCCTTTTCCAGCACTTGCAATAACTTCTGCATGTGTTTTCAGTATCAATTTTATCGCAGTCAAGACACTAAAGAAAGCTATCACACAACGCAAAGCAAAATCCAAAACGGGAATGTTCAAAAAAGTGTGTCAAACCGAAAAAAAAGTAATAAATTGATATAAAAAAATGGAGGTGTGACAATGAGTCAGAAAGTAGTAAACAGAACTAACGGATTGGTAGATTATAAAGAGTTGGAAACAAATATCCTGTCGTCTATACGAGAAGGAAGACCGTTGACAGGAAGGGAGGGAGCATTAACACCATTTATAAAAAAGCTGCTGGAAGCAAGTTTGGAAGGTGAAATAGAAAACCACTTATTAGCTGAAAGTGAAGAGAATAATCGAAGAAATGGGAGAAATGGAAAGACTTTACGGACAAGTGCCGGTTCATTTGAACTTTTGACGCCAAGGGATAGAGAAGGAAGTTTTGAGCCGCAAATAGTCAAAAAAAGGCAAACAAGCTTACATCCAGAGCTTGAAACGAAGATTTTGAGCACATTTGCCAGTGGTATGAGCTATAGAGATATAGCGTCACACGTTGAGGAAATTTATGATCACAAAATATCGGCGGCAGAGATATCAAGTATTACCGACAAATTACTGCCTATAATCAATGAATGGCGTAGTCGTCCACTGCAATCAGTATACCCGATAGTATTTATGGATGGGATGTTCTTTAAGGTCAAAGAGGATGGACATTGCGTAAGTAAATGTATGTACAATATATTGGGCATAGACCAAAATGGCAGAAAAGAAGTCCTGGGCTTTTATTTGGCTGAAAGTGAAGGAGCTAACTTTTGGTTGGGAGTGCTAAATGACCTCAAAGAAAGAGGAGTAGAAGATATTCTGATTGCATGTGTAGATGGGCTAAAAAGCTTTCCTGCAGCTATAAATAGTGCGTTTCCTAAAGCAGAAGTACAGCTATGTATAGTGCATCAGATAAGAAATTCACTAAAATATGTATCCAGCAAAGATGTGAAAGTTTTCATGAATGATTTGAAAAAAATATATCGTGCTACAAGTAAAGAAATTGCTGAAAATTACTTACTTGAGCTGGAAGAAAAATGGGGAGAAAAGTATCCTTTAGTTATAAAATCGTGGCAGAACAATTGGGAAAATTTATCTGGTTATTTCAAGTATTCTAGCCCAGTTAGAAGGCTAATTTACACCACAAATCCAATTGAGGGGCTGCACAGACAGATCAGAAAATTCACTAAAACCAAGGGCTCATTTACCAGCACAAATGCCTTGTATAAACAGGTATATTGTGCTATAAAGAAGGTAGAGCAAAAATGGACTATGGCTCTGCCTAATTGGGCTTTAACTATGTCTCAACTTGATATTTTCTTTCCAGATAGATTGAAAATTGAGTTGAACTAAAAATGCGCTTTGACACACTTTTTTGAACATTCCCCATTTGCTGTTTTTTTGCACCACCAACTTCTAATGTACCATCTCCATTGTGTAATATCTGTTGTATTGATTGGTTTAGTACAACATCCAGCCCCTTATTAAATTGCGCTATAAACTTGTCAAATTTCTTCGAACTTAACTTACCAGGACATCCTGCTTCTCTACCAGGGCATGCTTTCTCTACATATGAACTTAAAACCCCTGCAATCTCATTAAATTTACCACCTATAACTTTTCCAGTAATCTCTTTCTCCATTTCCATAAAATCAATATTTGACCGGTGCATTGATATTTTGCTACCCTTTGCAGCTTGCTCTACTACTTTCTCAAATCTCTCTGTAATATTTAACGCATAACCTCTTGCTTCTAACAAAGGTACCGGCTGCTCTACCGTAGAAATATATTTTTGTCCTGTAACTTTTCTCATCAATAAATCAAGTAACATTATTGTACTATTCACATCTATTTTTGCATCAACTTGTGAAATTGAACTTGTAGTCTTCGGCCTTTCCTCAGCTGAAGTAGCTTTAGAATTAAATAATCCACCTATAGAGCTTTTTATCCAGCCAAACAAATCATTTATACGTGAAGATAGCCTTGTACTACTACTTACTGCTATATTACCTTGATTACTTAATTCTCCGACTGCATGTGATAAATCCTGCTTATTATGATGGTGACGACGATGACGTGTTTGCTGTCTACTATGTTCGTGTCTATGCTTGTGACCCATAGGTTGATCAGATAACATCACTTCCGGACTTACTTTACTTCCTGTGTAATGGAAAACATCACTATAGACTTGATCCTTATATTCTTTTTTTACAACATTTATATCCCTTGCAGTACTTATTTTCTCCTGATGATCTTTTAGGTTTATTTCCTTATCAGCAAACTTGATAGATAGTGTTGCCATTTTAGGTGTTTCATAAAACTTACTCAGTACTATTGTGCATAGATCATTCTTAGCAACATTATAGTCAAAAGCATTAGTTATTACTAGATCATTACCATTTTCACGCACAAACTTATAGTTTCCTGCTCTTTTTGCTGTTATTAGTTCAGTGTTTGCCTCTATATCTTGACTGGTTACGATAATAATTTCTTTATCTCTTTCAAACACTAAAGGTAATGGTTTTAAACTCCACTCATTGTTATCAAAGTCTATTCCCATTGGAACATTATTCACAATTACATGAGTCTTGTTATACAAATTCACCCCATCTTTTAGCCTTACAGTAAAATACTCATACTTTTTCATTCCACTTGCCAATGATTCTTCTCTTTTCTTTAATTCAGTTATTTCTCCTTTTAATAATAAATCATTTGCTAATTTTATAATTTTTAATTCAAAACTTTCTTTATTCGATAACTTACCTTTTGCTTGTTGCACTAAATTTCTCAAGTCAATTGTATCTACTGAACTTTCTACATCAAGATCGTAAATCACTACTTCAGGAAGTCTATCAATTTTCTTATCTGTAGAATCAATCACATATATGTTTTCACCACCATTGCCAACCAGATGACTTTTATGTAGTGGATTGTTGTGTATTACCTCATAATTACCACTTCCTATCACCACCGTTTCATTATTTGCTAGTGATTGTATAAGGAATGACATCTTACTGAGTCGATTTGCTACAGGTAAGTAAGCCTTTATAATTTCATCAACAGCTTCATTAGTATTCTGCAGCATATATAGGTTACCTTTATTTCCTACTTTTATTTCACTACCGCTGCCTAATCTATAAGAAGGATTGAATGCACCAGAAATTGTTATATTAAATTCTTTATTCGACATTGGTGCAAAATTGAATGTAATTACATGTGAAGTCTTATTTAGTACATTGATATTTCTTACATTAATATTTTTTATCTCAACTGGTTCATATTCAAATGTAAAAGTATTATTTACATTCAAATCTTCAGAAGAATAAATAAAATCAACTTTAGCACTACCAAGCCCATATGGTACAGTATAATGAAAGTTTCCCTCTAATGCTCGATTATGTATAACAGTATTAGGCCTTATCACTATCTGCATTTCATAGCCACAATTTTCATCGTATATTTCTATTTGATCTTTAAACCTTTCACTACCATCTTGCCCATCTATAAACTTAATATTACTAGTATCACTATTGCATGTAATAAATACTTTATCTGCTTTATCTTTTCTACCTAAGAATCTATTTATTCTACTTATTCCAAGAGAATTATTCTGATCGTAATCTTCAACCCTACCTATATCTAATCTCACATTCATACTCTCTTCTTCTCGAGCAAATGATGTAAGATCCAAAGTATTAATTCCAGCTTCTCCAGATAAGTACCCTTTTATAGCACTTCCCTGTAAAATGAATATATCATCTTTATTACCACCGTAATATTTTTTGAATCCATCATTTACTACAAAGATATTAGGACTATTTGCAAATCCTTTCGCATGATCATCACCTTCTCCTAAATTAATAAGAGTATAATTTCCAGTTTTATTTCTATTTAAATCATTTACCCCCATTGCACTTTCACAAAAATAGGACCCATAACTTGGAGCAGGTTCATAATCTCCTTGTGGTAAACAAAATAACTCTCCACCATTTGGGTCATCTGGTCTTGCTCTGCTCCATTTTATATCAGGTATTTTGCTATCAAGTAGTACTTCATTATTCAAATCTACTTGAAACTTGGTTGCACATTCTTGATAATATTTTGTTACTGTTTGTGTGGCAAAGCACCACTTGCCGTCCAATCCACCACGCCTAATACATTCGATTGCATCATATGGTACTTGTAAGCAAGAATCTGTAACTTGTTTTCCAGTTGGAAAAATATACCTTTTAATATCACTATGCTGCTGTAAATACTCAAGTCCTTGATTAACCAGCTGATTATTAAGCTGCTTTTCTTCCATTAACTCTTCTATGTATTGCCGAGGTTCCATACCTATAAATGCACGCAATCCTTCAATAAACTTTTCACTCCCAGTTAAGTGAATAAATTCATCAATTTTATCAACTCTTCTCACTGCCATATAAATATCGGTGCCAACAAACACTACAGCTCCAATCGTTGCCCCAATAGGTCCAGTAACAGATGAAACTCCTTCTAATAATTCAAAACCTTCAGCAACTTCTATGCCAATCTCTGCAGCATCAACGCCTAAGTAAATACCATCTCCTACTGTGCCAATCAGTGCTTCTTCAGTGCCATTTTTATATTCTTTTACCTGATTTATTAAATCATAGACAATAAAGGCTGAAGTTCCACGAGCAAGAAAAGGTGATGCTGCTTTTAAAGATCTACTAAGTAAAAACTTTCCTCCCGAGGCTAATTCTAGTCCCTTAAGAGATGCAGCTTCAGCAACTTTAGCAAATCCTTGGCCACCGGAAATAAAACCCACGTTAACTGCTACCCCTTGATAATTATCGTTTAAAAAGTCAGCTAATATATTCTTAGCCATCATTCCGTGCATGGTCATACCTGAGATTTTTTCTACCCTACTCAGATAATTCATGGTTTTTTGGTTACAGATTAGCTTATTAATTAAACTCTGAGATTTACCTGTAATTTCAACTTGGTCTACTAACCCAATTAATTGACTAAGCTTTTCTTCTGGTAGGTCTTTGATATAATCAAGAAACTTTGCACTATCTACCTTAATTTTACCAAAATCTCTGTTCTCGTCTTTTTCTAAATTGAATTCATCTACATCTTCCCAGGTGAATAAACACTTTTCAGCACTCACTTCTCTTCTTCTTCTACTAAATACACTTGTACTTGGTAAGCATGATCGAGAGTTAAGCTTACGTTCTAATTTTTCAAATTCACTTAAGTTCACGCTATTTTCTTCTTGTAATTTTTCTTTAATTTCCTTAATAACTGTTAATATCTCTGAGTAACTTTCTTCATTGAGCCTTGCAATTGATTCAGCCCATTCACTCACATCACTATTTCCTACTCTTGCAAACTTACCAGCTGTTTTCTGCCACTTACCTTTTTTGTCCAGATAACCTCCTTTGCTCTTCTTAGTGAATGTTTCTCTTAAAAAAAATTTTACTATCTCCAGCTTACCTTTCTTAGCAGCAAGAAGCAATGGAGAACCATCGTCACCCCGCTTCTTAAATCGAGCACCTTTTTTACCTACAAGATATTTTACTATTTCTATGTGGCCACCTTCAACAGCTCTGTAAACAGGAGTCCTACCTTTGCTGCCCTTAGCATTAATACCTACTTCCTTTCCTTTACCTAGAGATTTTGCGTCTGCTAGAGTTTTTACCACATCTAAATGACCTTTTGCAGCAGCAATGTGCAGAGGCCCATCCTTCCCTTTTTGACTATTAACATCAGCGCCTTTTTCGATTAGTTTTTTTACTAATTTTAAATTATCCTTTTCAGCAGCAATGTATAGAAGAGTCTTACCCTCGCTGTCTGTATCATCAATACCAGCGCCCATTCCAAGTAGAAACTTCACTATACCCCACTTTTCAGCACGAGCAGCTTTTTGAGGAAGATTCGGGTCATCGCTCCACTTAACCTTCGGATTATCTCTTTTTTCTAATAGAAATTTTACTATATCCCACCTATCCAGATCAGCAGCCCTTTGAAGAAGAGTGCAGCCCTTGTGCGGGGCATCAATATTAATACCTCTTCTCTTCGCTAGATATTCTACTATCTCTGGACTACTCTTTTCAACAGCTCTATCAAGAGGAGTTCTTTTATCTTTGTCGGGAATATTGATATTAGCACCATTTTCAGCTAGATATTTTACTACTTTAAAACTACTCTTTTCAACAGCTCTATCAAGAGGAGTTATTCCATAACTGTCCGGAATATTAACATTAGCATTATTTTTAACTAGACATTCTACTATCTCTAATTGATTAGAGGCAGCTGGCATTTGAATAGGAGTCCAGCCACTATTGTCAATAGCATTAACATCAGCACCGTTCTTTACCAAATGTTCGACTATACCTAGATCATCCCTTGCAGCAGCAACGTGCAGAGGAGTCCTGTTAAATTGGTCCCTATCATTAATAATTATGCTTAATTTCTTTGGATCTATTCTTGTTAATATATTTTCAATAGTTTTTGCATCACCATTTTTAGCTATTAAATGTAAGATACTACTTTTACTAATAGTATTTTTACTGTAAGTAAAGTAAGTAGAATAACTAGAATCAATAAAATCATTAATTAACTGATTATATTGACTTACATAGCTCCATACAGATACAACGTGACTGCTATCATTTATATGTTCTATTAATTTTAAAGCTTCCCTTAAAACTTCCTTTTCTTTTCTCTCTTCTTTTAACTGCAACCTTGTTACTTCTTGTACTAATCTGTGGATATTTAACACACTTTGCTTTTGCTCACCATTTACCATTGAGTATTTCACAAGTAAGCGCACAGCTGATTTCAACTGCTCTTCATTACCTTCTGCTAAATTTAAAAATATTTCTCTATTGATATTTTCAGGTGCAAAGTAAGCTATAGTATTCAGAATTTCTAAAGCCAATTTCCCATATTGTTCATTACTAGCTATTTTATCAATTGTAATTTGCCAAGTTGTAAAAGTTGTTCGCTCATAATCATTGTCAATTCCTTTAAATAAATCAGATTCAAGCAGCTCTTTTCTTTTTTCTTCATATTTTTCTAAGTAATTAGCGATTGTAAATTCTCCCGTTACTCTCTGGTCTTTAATATATGCGATTGCTTGTTGTATAGCTAAAGGGAAACACTGTAGTTTCTCTTCTACTAAACTTTTTATCTCTTGGTTTTGTGAGTCATCCTCTTCAGATATATCTAGCCCTTTCTTGACAAACTCTATTGCATCTTCCAGCTCTAATTTATCTACTTCAACCGTTTCTATTCCATCTTCCCACTCTCTATCACGAGAAGTAATTAAAATGTAAGGCTTGTTAGCATCAGGTGGTAAATTATGAAGTGGTAAAAATTTATTCAAGTCATTATTTTTTTCTGCATTATCAAAAATAAACAAACTTTTCCTCTTTGCAAAGAATTGGTATATTTCTTTAACTATAGACTCTGTAGTCTTGTCTTCCTCATCTCTATCTTTTATTGGAACACCTAATCTATTATCTTTTGCTAACTTCCAAAAAGAACTTTCCATACTCTTAAAATTTTCAGCGTTAATCCATATAACATTACCGTCATATTTCCAACTGTATTTTGTAGCATATTTCCTAGCCAGTTCACTTTTGCCTATTCCTCCCAAACCACTAATGGAAGTCATTTGTGAGATAACAGTACCTTTGGAATTACGCTGTACTGCTTTATGTAGATTATTTAATTCCTTCTCTCTTCCAGTAAATAATCTCACTGGATCTTTCACATCAAACCAGATTGACCCAAAAATTTCTTTCTTTATTTCTTCAAAAAAAGCTTTTCCTTCCTCATGTGTGAAAAACTTTCCTTCTTTGTCTTTCATCCAATCCAGCATTTTCTCTAAGAACCTACTATAAACATTTTTCCTATCAATGCTGTTAAATTCTTTACCCAGCTCATCTTTAATAATTTCGCCAAGCTCAACTTCATTAGGCTGATTAACTGCAAATTTTAAGTGCTTTAAAAAATCTTTTATGTCCTCTTCTATTTTATTGATACTATCACTTGGCAAGTTAACTTTAGGAAAGTTACTGATATAAAATTTATACTCTTTAAGTACGTTAAAATCAAAACTAAGCTTTTTTCTTAATTGCTCGACAAAATTATTTAAATTACTTGGCAATTTACTGTTATCATATCCACCATCGAAAATCCTTTGATTAAATTTTATTCCTTCGTTTTCCTCAATCAGTACATGTTGAGCTAATTTATCGATATTTTCGCTAATAATCTTGTTTTCTCTTCGTATTTTTACAACTCGATTTTCTTTGGATTCACTTTCTTCTAGCAAAGAAACAAATTTTTCTACAAATTTTTCTGTAGATTGGAGATTGGTATCTAGCTTTCCAAAATCCTTAAACAACTTTAATTCTTTTTCTTTTATTTTTTCCCAAAAATTATCCTTATCTACATATGTTTCCTCACAAGTTTTGAAGTCTTTATAAGTTTCAAACCAGTATTGATCAAGGTTAAGATCCGTAAGCTCATTTCGTAAACCTTTTCTAAAAATATTTAAATTACCTGGCAATTCATCATTATTTAAAAATGCTGTGCTAAACTTTATCTTGCCATCTTTTTTTATTAATACATACCCAGCTAACTTATCAAAATCGTCCTTTATAACACGCTTTCCTTTCTTAACTTTAACAGCTTTAACACTTTGATTTTCTAATATTAGCTTAGCAAATTCCTTAGTAAAGCCTTCTAAATTAGAGATAGTAGGATTATCATCTAAATTAAAAGACTTTCTCCGATCATTAAATACTTTTTCAAAAGCAACTCGAAGATTTTTAGTCTCTAAAGACAGTTGCTGTCCTTTCACAAAATCAACACTTAGTTTGTGACTTTCTTTATCAATAACTTTGTCTATCAACGCACTTTGATATGATTTAAAAAGATTGCCTTCTGGATCATTGTTAGACCTATCATCGCTTATAAATTTATCATCTAACACACACTCAGCAAGCTTTTTTGCTAACTTAACTAAATCAGGAGCGTTTTTTAATACTAAAACTATCTGCTCCTTTCCGGTAAAATTGTCCTTAAATCGATAAAGTTCAGTGTTTAAGATATCATTTTCATCTATTTTCTTATCAAAGATGTCTTCACTTAGCTTTAGATCACATTTTTTATCACCAAATTTAAAACCAATATTTGTACAAATAACAAAATCTTTACTAGTTTTATCTGCTGATTGATTACTCTCAAACTCTCGATTTTGTTTGATTTTACGGTAAGAAATAAAGTATTTTTGTAGACTAAATTCTCCTTTTGTTTTTGTTTGTGTAAGCAGATCATTAACAGAGATCGTTTTACTCTCATCTTGTTTATGCTTAGCTTGCAAAAACCTCCCTACCTTTTCTTCTATTCCATCTGCGTTATTCTTTTCATATTGAAAAACCAAATCATCAAACTTTTCTGCTGTATCCATTTCCGTTGCTAATTTAAAAAGATACCCTCTACCTAATCCTCTTTTCACAAACAGCATTAATAACTTTAACTGATAAATATCACCATGTAAGGTATGTACTAATCCAGATTTAGTATATTCTTGAGACGAAGGTTTTACTTTTTTGCTTGGTGCTTCTTGACCATTCTGTGTCCTTTTTGCTCCTCTAGGTTCCCGTTCTACTGCTTGAAAAGAAGTTCTTGGCCTTTTATTACTATCTTCTGATTTATCTTCTTCAGAATCAGCTCTAGTTCTTTTTTGTTGAAGTTGTTGCTGAATTGATGGTTGCTCTTCAATAGGAACTTGTTGACTTGATTGAACACTTGATTCCAATATTCGCACAATATCTTGCCCACCATGACGTTTAGCAATATCCATTGGGCTTCTATTTCTATTATTGTTGATATCAATTCTTGCCCCATTCTTCACAAGCCATTCAATAACTTTTAATTCCTTTTTGCGAACAACAATATGCAAAGGTGTATCATTATCTTTGCCTTGAAAATTGATATTTGGTTTCGGTTCTTTTTCAAAAAGTCTTTCGATCTTTATTAGCTTTTCTTCTTCTGAGTTAGTACTCCTTACAGTATTAATCAACTCCTCTTCAGGTGTTATCTCATCATCGTAGTCAGAAGGATCAGGAGATTGTTGTTTGTGCTGGATCCTTTGTATACTCAATATTGGCTGGAAATGTGCATTACCCCTATTTATTAGGTGTATAGTGTTTTCCTCATTATAACTTATATCATCTACAGACCTAGAACCTTCGCTATCTATGATTTGATGTAGCCAAACCTCTTGCCCTTCTACAATATGTTTTTCAACAACGTGTAATTTTATATTATATTCTTTACAAATTAATACACCTTCAATATCAGGTCTTCCCCATATAGGCACCTTTAGTGCGCTTCCATACTTTGAGCTAGTTAATGATTGATATAAACTTGGGTTATCAACTTTCATTTTCTTTATATCTTCACTAGCATATTCAATGCTAGCTAAATAAGCATCCCAAAGTTCATCATCGCTAACACTATTATCAGGAGCAATTGTTGTTGGATCATGACGATTCTTAGCATCCTTAATAATTTTACTCTTTAACTGTTGATTACCTACAGCAAGATCCTTACAAACTTTACATAAAGATTCTACTGTGAATTCCATATCGGGCTTCAGTTGTTTAAGACCTTTCGCAACTGAATCAAAGAAACAATCTCCACCACCAATTGCCTGTTCTACCTTAAAATTTTCTGGTAACTTTGGATTATCATCTGAACGTTTGAAGCGGAGAGTATTCCGTTGCGAAGCTATCTGCTTTACATGTTGTGCTCCTTCCAATGTTTCTGAACCAGTTTTTTCTTTTTTTAAGTAATCTATTGGATGTTCCACCTCAAGCATACCACTCCTTACTAATTATTACGTAAAAACCCAACTATGTTCAATTTCCAATATGTTATCAGGTCAAATTAGTAGTTCAAGCAATTTCTATGTATGTTATGGTATTTTATTTTTAGACTGTTTTTTAATTTCTTGAGCTAGGAAACAATTCCCTTTGGCCATGAGCTTCAACTTCTGGTTCTTCTATTTTTCTGTAACTTGGCAATGTAGAATTTTTTATATGCAACACGGTAGTCACTGCACATAAAGCAGCAACAGCACCAAAAATTACCGCACCAACTATAGATGGAACCACTATGGTAGCAGCAATTAATAATCCTGTAATCATAATTCCAATAGCATCATTCTTTAATGAAGTGTAAAAAAGCTTCTTACTTTCTTTCCATCCAGTTTTTTGTTTGTTGATTTCTGTGGCAGTTTGATTAGTATCTGTTTCTGGCTCTACTACAGTAGTCCTTTTGTGATTAGAATCTAACTCTCTACTGTTAGAATCCCTACTGTGGAATGTTGTAATCTGAGACATGTCTTGCTTAGGGATATTCTCCTGAATCATGCATTCCATACCATAAACTTCTTCTTTAGGAACTTCTTCATTTTTCTCAATATCTTTTTCGATGTTGTTAAGCAGCGGTACAAAATGGTTTCTGTAATTCACTATTCCAACAAATTTCTCATTACAATTTATCTTTAACTTATCAAGATCCTCCCCTTCCATAAAAACTTCTGGATCACCATCATTTGATGTTATTTTAGTGACTATAATCTTTTGAATATCCTCACCACTAATTGCTTCACTGATTCCATAGAAATAAAGCTCTACATCGTACTTATTAGCAATCATCCTGCCTTCAATTTCTGGCCTTCCCCAGATAGGGTCAAAAGAACCTAATTCTTGAGACATGGCTTTAATCTTTTCTAGGTAGTCACTGAAATGGAGGTACTGATTACTGCTATGCTTCGATTGATTATCATTCATTACTCCTCTATAAACCCAGCTACTTACATCAAATTCATATTGTTTAGCATAGTTTGCACAATCCTCTCGCAATAACTTTGCATTGAAATTTTTACTACTTGTAACTTGACCCTTATTTTTTAGTTCATTCAACCTTTGTGCAACAGAATCAAAAAAGCAATCTCCCCTACCTGCAGCAGCTCCTATCTTGAAGCCATCAGGGAATTCTTTTCTTAATTTCTCTAGGAGCATTTTGTGTTCTTCTTTTTTTCTTCCTCTTATCTGTGTGAAAATTGAAATAGGAACTCTAGTGATTTGGTTGGATTCGGAACCAAACTCTAGCTGATCACAGTTTTGATCTTTTAAATTTTGTGAATTGTACATACACTTCACCCAATATTAACAACCTATCTTTTAAATTATACAGTCACCAAAACATTTTTGCAATAGCACTCCTTAATGCATTGTTACTAATTTATTAATAAGTGATATTAAAAAATCAAGCAACTCAACCATTTCCGGCAACTAGGATCGCAACCCGTGAGAAGAAGTTTTCTTGGAATCGATTGGTCTACCGCGTAACCTGTGCAAACTTTTATTTATAGTAACTTTGCTATACAACAAGATTAGCTATAATAGCCTACTTCTACCACGTTTATATACGAACCAATTTGCCTAACTTTGTTGCAACAATTTTGTGCTTTTATTTTTACAAACCTATTTTTACGCGGCTTGTTCTCACGAATATATGTACTTTTTTGCGATTTTGGAAAGAGTAAATAAACAAATCTTTCGTGACTCTAAAGTCAGGCATTTCTTCTCAACTTATTTTAGCGGCATCTTTATAATTAAAATTGTTACATCCAATTGAATCATTCTCTTCTTTAGCACTATAGTAGTTTCTAATCCCATGGCTTAACTGCTTGGAATAATCAAAATTAAATGCTCCTTCATCAAATGATTCTTCCTTTAAATTTCTAAACCAGTACTTTATTTCTGCTTCTGTTGCTTGTTTGGATGGTACTGATGTAGATTTTTCGGGATACTGTGCTGTACTATGACATGACAAACACGAAGATTTTTTATTATCTATTGGACCATTAAGCCTACCTAAATATCCTAAAGAACCTTTTATCACATCAGGATTTATCCAACACTCCAATAACCTTTTCCCAATTATGTAATCTGATGTAAAATAATTAGAATCATTACCCCATGCAACTCCTAATAATTTCATATTAAACCATGGATTCTTATTGTTCATCTTATAATCATAAATAAACGTACCTGCAACCCATCCTGTTTCTTCTGACCTCTTATCTTTAACTAAAAAATCAATTTGAAATAACCTCAGTTCCTTAAATACTTTTGGAGTTCCTTTCTCAGAATGATTTATGTAACCAGTCCAAGTAATACTGTTTTTAAGAGTTGGAATATTCTCATCCGTTGCTTCTGTAAATACTAATTTTGTGCTTACTGTACCATCTAAGAATTTCCCTTTGGTAATATCAGGATTGTTTATATCTTTCCATACCTGTCCATATGTATATGCTCCTTGCTCATTAATAATAGAAATTGCCCAATTTTGTATCATGGATTTTTGATCATTATGTAATTCACCTGGCTTAAAGGATCTTTCTCTCGTTAAACCATTAACAAATTCTCTACCATTTACTCCATAATGCATCCATGGTGCATGATACCAATTAGCAATCTTATTACAATGTAAATCAAAATCACAATCGATATTCCCATCATATATATACTTTAAAATTGTATAGGCGTATTCCTGTGGTTCATCTTTAAACGATATGTATTCCCACTGCCTTTCTTTATTACTTGGTTCAGCAGGATAATCAGTCTTAATTTTAAAAATTTTGCCCCTATAACCTGAAGGTATTTCATCACACGAAGATATTACTGTTCTATTGGCATATACAAAACTATTACTTAATATTAGAAACGATAAGATTAACAAGCTCCAAGTTCGCATTTTAAATTCTATATAATGTCTCTAATTTTTGCTAAATTATACCTTCATATCCTGTTATCCTTTTACAAACTGTACTCTTATCCTAACTTTATAAATCCCTTGTATTTCGGTGAATGGTTACACAAATTTATGATGACAATATCTTGATTTTAGCATCATCTATGCTAACTTGATCTAATGTATCAAGTGGCTTGTTTTCTTTAGCTTGAGGACAACAATATAGAACTAGGGTAATAGAACCTAAAATGACAAAAGCGGCACCCAAAATTGCCAATAATATGAGATTACCTTTCTGATCAGAGATAAGAGGCTTTCCTAAAAATGAAGAAGTCAGTGATCCAAAAAAAACAGCACATGACAATGCTGTAAGACATAAAGAGACCTTCTTTCCTTTAGAATTTTTCTGCGATTGATTATAGCTTGAAGTTTTGTAGACTAATTCTTTACCTTCACTTGTATCTATAGCACTAAAACAGATTTTTTGAAGAATTCTTGATGATTTACTATCTATACTCTCCCTACTTACCTCTTTTGGTGAATTGCCAGGAGTGCTACTCGCTGAAATCGGTGGTTCACTGCTATTTAATAATTGATTACTATCATCTTCATTGTGCTTCGATGCTTCTAAGTTATCTGTGTTAGTTATTTCAATACTTTTATTTTCTTCATCCAATTTCACTAAAGTGTCTTTTGAAACTTCTTTTCTACTACTCTGTTCATTTCGTAATGAAAAATCTTGCTGATCATCGTGAGTATAAATACTATCTGAATCTGTTAAAATACTATCATCAGAACTTTTATATGTTTCACTTTCATTTTCAGCAGTAACAAAACTTTCTTTGCTTAAAATAGGACTTGATGCATTTTCTTTTGATACTAAAAATATTTCAGCTCCATTATTAACTTTTTTCTGACCTGAACCATCACTATCAATAAATTCGGTATCTGAATTATTACCACTTTTCTTGTTCTGGTGGAGGGAATTAAAGTTATTAATATCAAAATTGTTACTGATACTCAGGTTTAAATCTTCTTTACTTAGCGTTATTGTAGCATTATGATTTTCTCTAGCAAACGTGGTTTCTTGAATACTACTAGAAGTATCACTTTTATCTTCTGATAATGGTGTTTTATTACTACCTAATGGACTGTTACTGTTCTCTTTGTAATCTTTTACCCACTCATCTGGTACTACTAAAATTTTATTGTTGTTTTGTCCATCTAACTGTACATTTATTGTAGCACCTTTTTTACTCTCTAATGGTGCCGATGTCTCTTGCACTATGTTCAAGCCAGTACTCTCATTAATCTGGGAGAAAGTTGTTGAGATCTCTTTTTGATTTTTCTGACCCAACTTTAGATCTTGATTTACATTAGTAGAGCCTAGAT
This sequence comes from Wolbachia endosymbiont (group A) of Bombylius major, assembly GCF_947251895.1. Taxonomy (NCBI): domain Bacteria; kingdom Pseudomonadati; phylum Pseudomonadota; class Alphaproteobacteria; order Rickettsiales; family Anaplasmataceae; genus Wolbachia; species Wolbachia endosymbiont (group A) of Bombylius major. The sequence continues at coordinate 217,771 of NZ_OX366395.1, forward strand.
GGTAATTATCCCACTGAAGCTCATCCATCCTTACTTCATCAGGTGTGCCAATTGAAATACAAAAACTACGAGTACTATCAGGTGTACCAACTAATTCATGAAGACTACCCGTATTAGGTATACCAAATTCCGGTTCCAAATTCCTGTTCTTACTCTTATCTTTCCCTTTCCCTTTCCCTTTCATCTGATCAGATTCACAAACACCACCTGATCTTCGAGGACCAGGTTGTACCTTGTTTGCCAAAGGTAATGGTGTGAGATTTTCCCTTTGCTTATTTTTTCTACCCATAACGCCTACTCCAATACAAATTTTTATCGACTACTATGAATTTTAACTTGACCTAATTATTGAATCAATTAAAAATAACTAAGCTTCGATAACACGTTTAGGTCATGTATAAACGCGAATTCTGGATTAAGGAAGGAAGAAAGAATAGGAAATAGAAGGCTTTTTGGATTTGATGGAATAGGAAATGAGAGTAGAAAAGATATGAACCAAAAAATTAACAGGGGATCTATGGCGAGTGTGTTCAATTTCTAGTCTATTTTTTAGGTAACCAAAAACAGTCTCAATGATAGACCTTTTTCTCAGTAAAATCTTCTCATTTAGCGAAATCAATGTATTTTTCATACCTTTTTTCACGTTGGTAACAAGTTTCAAACCTCGGTCAAACAGCTTCTGAAAAAGCTCTTTTGCAATATAACCTTTGTCACCAAACAAAAGGCCGATTAATTTTTCCGTCAGATTTGGCACAGGTATCCTATCATCAACATTGCCTTTTGTGAGCGTAAGTGCATAAATTTCACCATTTTCATTGATTACCATATGTAATTTGAAACCAAAAAACCAGCCGTAAGTGCTCTTGCTTAATTTTGCAATTCCAGCAAAAACTTTGTTTTTGGATATTCTTTTTGCATGACAAACTGCAATGGGAGTTGTGTCTATATATGAAATTCCAGTGTTTTCTGACTGTCCACAAAGCCAATGCAACAACATTGCTAAATGCCACAAAACCCTAGGCTTTAGAGCAACAAACCTGGTATATGAAGGTAACTTTGGAAACTCTGATTTGTAGAGCAACGTTAGGTAATGTAGATAGAAAGTTTTGAAATTTTTACACGGAGATTGTTGATATAGCAGGATTATTGTCATGATTTCGGAGTGCTCAATTTCCGTTGTTCTTGTGGGTTTTTTACCATTTGGCAGTAGTTTATCTGCAAAATTTTTCTCTATATCTCTGCAAAAATCATCGACCAAACAAAACAGTTTTGTTATATCTTCCATGGGTAACCTCATCTATTTTTTTATAACTGCTGAGTTTACCCTGTTTTCTTGCCTTTTCTATTCTCCTTTAATCCAGAATTCACGTTAGTAGAGCCTCTCCTCCGCTTTGTTTTACTCTCTTTATTTCTTCTATAAATTCATTTTCGTCTTTATTCTTATTATTCATAAAATTTACCTTGAATTAGTTTCTTATAAAATTTAAATGTTTACTGCTACTTTTTTAGTAGCTTTGGCATAAAGCCATCTATTTTGGCGGGAGTCAAGTCAATTTTTTCGATTTTTTTTGTTTATTTTTTTTATGAAAAGATAGAAGATATTAATAATTATTGGTTTCTTTAAGCGATATCACTTTGTATTCGTACTCTTAAAAAATAAGCTCAGGATTGGTTCTCACTAGATAAGCCAGTGATTGAAGAAATAGCATCAACAGAAATACCTAGTATAAGTAGATTATTTGCTACTTTTATCCCTTCTGCTTTGTCGATCTTTTCTTTGTAAATCTGCTTTCTTTGGGATAAAAATCCTATTAGTATGTTCAGTTCATCTCTTGATTCCTGATTATCAATTCTTTTGAATTCTCTCGTCAAACTTAATAGCTCATTTTCCGCTTCCTCGTCTTCATAGTAATCTTCTTCCGTTATCAGATCTTTATCATCCACTGATAATATTTCTGCTGCTTTACATGCCACCTCGCTCAAAAAGGTACTCTTTCCTTGTTCATAGTTATGTATTTGTGAATGCGCTACACCGAGCTCTTTTGCCAATTCCTCTTGAGTATATTCCCTTATTATCCTCCATTTCTTCATCTCTTGTCCTTCCTTGTGACGCTTACAGACAACTAGCTCTTTGTTATCATATTCATCTATTGATAAGCCTGTTGCTTGGTAGATAATATCAGCATCAAATTCTAACTCGAGCATATTTTTTGCCATTCTTATTCTTGCTGCTTTTACATCACTTTCCTCTTGAGCTCGAATAAATTTGGTTAATGCATTAATTGCCTTGCGCGGTCCTCTCCCCTTTGTTTTCATGTATTTTCCCATGAAATCGTACGTCTCTTGCGCCTTATCTTTATCAAAACAACTGTCTTCTCTTGGTGGAGGAAGTAGATTACTAATAGGAACTGACAATGCCTTTGCTATACGTTTTAACTTTTCAGTTGGAATGCCACATTTTCCTTTTACATACCTTAGCAGCGTATAGTATTCTATACCTGTTTTATTTGCTAAATCTTTTTGGGTATATTTTCGCTTTAATATCCAGCTTCTTACATTCTGCGCTATTTCGTATCTTATGGAGATAGTAGTACGTTTTGCCATGCCGCTAACAGAAATAAACTACACATTATTACACAGGTGAGCATAAATTTACCATGAAAATGTTGACTTCAAGCTCTTTATTATGAAAGGTGTGAGAGCTAATGGTAGGCTTACGCTCGCACTTTTGTTAGGCCCTTGCACCAAAAATAAGTGTTTTTAAAGCTCTTTATAGCTCATGAATTCATTTGCCGGGGTTTTTAGGCGCTTTATGAGTGGGTTATAAAAAGATCTACCCCAAAACCTCTAAGGTGCGTAGTAGCATTCTAAAGCCATCTATGGGAGACATTTTTTTTCATCAACGCATTCAAAACTTAAAAAAATAAAAAACTTGAACATTTCTTCAGAATTGTGTATAATTATTAATGCTTTTTAGGTTAACGTCTTATGGCTTTTTCGAAGTTTCTTGATCCCAAAAATGATGTATCGTTTAAGCGTATCTTCGGTACTGAAAAAAATAAAGATATCCTTATTCACTTCCTCAATGATATTCTTGGCTTTACTGGTAAAAATGAAATAAATGATATAGAGTTTTTAAGTACTATTCAAGACCCTGATATCGCCGCTAAAAAGCAAAGTATTGTTGATGTTCTCTGTAGAGATTCTACAGGTGCTCAATACATTTGCGAGATGCAGGTCGCTAAAACTAAAGGATTTGAAAAACGTGCTCAATACTATGCTGCTAAAGCTTACTCAAGGCAAGCTGATAAAGGTGACCAGTATCATAACCTTAAGGAAATTATCTTCATTGCTATAGCAGATTGTGTACTGTTTCCTAATAAATCTGAGTACAAATCAAAGCATACTATTCGAGATGAAGACACTAATGAGCATGATCTAAAAGATTTCTATTTTATATTTATTGAGTTGCCAAAATTTCCAAAGAATAAGGAAGATCAGTTGGAAAATATAGTTGAAAAATGGGTTTATTTTTTTCGATATGCAGATGAGACTAGTGAAGAAGAGCTGGAAAAAATAATAGGTAGTGATGTAATAATTAAAAAGGCCTATGAAGAGCTAAATAGATTTAACTGGTCAGAAAAAGAATTTATTGCCTATGAACAGGAAATAAAACGTATTCTTGATGAACAGGCTGTCCTCGCTCAAAAACTTGATGATGCTACTGAAAAAGGCAGAGAAGAAGGCAGAGAAGAAGGCATCCAAATCGGTCATGAAAAAGGCAGAAAAGAAAGGGAAATTGAAGTCGCAAAAAACCTACTTAAAGCAGGGGTTTCTATCGATATAATAGCTCAAACTACTGGTCTTACAGTTAACGAAGTCAAAGACTTAAGCTAATTCTATCTTTGGGTGTCTAGATGAACATCTTTGTACTAGATGAAAACCCAGCAATTGCGGCACAAATGTTATGTGATAAGCATATAGTAAAAATGCCATTAGAAACTGCTCAGTTATTAAGTAATGTTTTTTCAATAGCATTAAAAGTGCCAAATCCTTTAGTCAGCATCACAGACCAGAATATAGAAGTTCCATATAAACTTACTCACAAAAACCACCCTTGTTCTCTATGGGCTAGACACTCAAAAGGAAACTTTAATTGGTTGATAAAGCATGGAAAAGAATTGTGCATAGAGTATAGCTTGCGATACAAAAGAACGCATAAATCCGAAGAAGTTATAGATTGGTGTGATAATAATAAGGATTTGCTAATTTTTCAATCAGCTGATATACAAATTTTTACACAAGCGTTACCTGATCGATATAAATGTAGTAATCCAATAGAAGCCTATAGAGAATATTACCTAAAAGAAAAGATGAGGTTTGCTAAGTGGGAAAAAGGTAGAGAAGCACCAGGTTGGATAATCTGCTACACAATACCACAGCTAATATAGCTCATAAATAAAGAAGCCATCCAAATCGGACATGAAAAAAGCAGAGAAGAGGGCGAAAAACAGGCTAAAATAGCTGTGGCTAAAAATTCACTCAAGGCGGGTGTTTCTATTGATGTTATTGCTGAAATAACAGGGTTTTCTGTTGATTATATTGAGAAAATTCAAGAAAAGAAGTTTTAGCCATAACGTTTTTTTTATTAAACCCTCTATTCTAGTAATTTTAATATTGCAATCCATTCTAATGTCTGTACAATGCCTTTTTTATATAAATACTTAATAGGAGGGGTTAATGCCAACACAGAAAGAGCTTCGGGCTACGATGTCCAAAAAATTACAGGAAGCTATTAAACATCCAGATCCAACAGTTGCTGCCGGGAGGAAGTCAGCTATCAAGAGATGGGTGGGAGTCCTTCAAGATAACTTTATGGAGCACATAAAATACTTTAAGGGTGATAAGTTGAAGTTTTTGCACAATGTATTCCAAGATGAAGGTTGCTGGTCAGGTGTAAGGTTGGATAATGCTGCTTTAGGTCAAAGGTTTACTGAAGAGAAAATAGGTGGAATAGATAATCCACTTCGCAAATATGAGATGGCTTGTAGTTACTGTGTAGTGGATAAAATTCATCCATTCTTGGGAATGTTCAAAAAAGTGTGTCAAAGCGCATTTTTAGTTCAACTCAATTTTCAATCTATCTGGAAAGAAAATATCAAGTTGAGACATAGTTAAAGCCCAATTAGGCAGAGCCATAGTCCATTTTTGCTCTACCTTCTTTATAGCACAATATACCTGTTTATACAAGGCATTTGTGCTGGTAAATGAGCCCTTGGTTTTAGTGAATTTTCTGATCTGTCTGTGCAGCCCCTCAATTGGATTTGTGGTGTAAATTAGCCTTCTAACTGGGCTAGAATACTTGAAATAACCAGATAAATTTTCCCAATTGTTCTGCCACGATTTTATAACTAAAGGATACTTTTCTCCCCATTTTTCTTCCAGCTCAAGTAAGTAATTTTCAGCAATTTCTTTACTTGTAGCACGATATATTTTTTTCAAATCATTCATGAAAACTTTCACATCTTTGCTGGATACATATTTTAGTGAATTTCTTATCTGATGCACTATACATAGCTGTACTTCTGCTTTAGGAAACGCACTATTTATAGCTGCAGGAAAGCTTTTTAGCCCATCTACACATGCAATCAGAATATCTTCTACTCCTCTTTCTTTGAGGTCATTTAGCACTCCCAACCAAAAGTTAGCTCCTTCACTTTCAGCCAAATAAAAGCCCAGGACTTCTTTTCTGCCATTTTGGTCTATGCCCAATATATTGTACATACATTTACTTACGCAATGTCCATCCTCTTTGACCTTAAAGAACATCCCATCCATAAATACTATCGGGTATACTGATTGCAGTGGACGACTACGCCATTCATTGATTATAGGCAGTAATTTGTCGGTAATACTTGATATCTCTGCCGCCGATATTTTGTGATCATAAATTTCCTCAACGTGTGACGCTATATCTCTATAGCTCATACCACTGGCAAATGTGCTCAAAATCTTCGTTTCAAGCTCTGGATGTAAGCTTGTTTGCCTTTTTTTGACTATTTGCGGCTCAAAACTTCCTTCTCTATCCCTTGGCGTCAAAAATTCAAATGAACCGGCACTTGTCCGTAAAGTCTTTCCATTTCTCCCATTTCTTCGATTATTCTCTTCACTTTCAGCTAATAAGTGGTTTTCTATTTCACCTTCCAAACTTGCTTCCAGCAGCTTTTTTATAAATGGTGTTAATGCTCCCTCCCTTCCTGTCAACGGTCTTCCTTCTCGTATAGACGACAGGATATTTGTTTCCAACTCTTTATAATCTACCAATCCGTTAGTTCTGTTTACTACTTTCTGACTCATTGTCACACCTCCATTTTTTTATATCAATTTATTACTTTTTTTTCGGTTTGACACACTTTTTTGAACATTCCCTTGGTAGAACATTTTAAAAAAGTATCTAATTTAGCACCACAAAAATTTTAATTATTTACTCCTTCCAAAATCGCAAAAAAGTACCTACCTTCGTGAGAACAATTTAAATAAAAGCGGCGTTGTGAAAATAAAAGTGTGAAATTTTTGCAACAAAATTAGGTAAATTAGTTCATATTTAAATATGGTGAAAGTAGGCTAATATAGCTAGTTTTGTGGTATAGTAGAATTATTATAAAGATAAAGTTCGCACAGAACAAGCGGTAGACCACGCGATTCCAAGAAAAAATCTTCTCACGCTAGCTGATTTTTGTTGCTGGAAATGGTTGCATCATTTAAATTTATTAATGTTATACACTACCAAATTAATAGTTGCTCATTTAAGAACCTCCTTCAACTTTACCCAACTCGACACATATACTTTTTGAAACATTGCTGCAAGTAGAAAAAAACAGGTTACCCACCTTAACTTCTTTAAATTTGCTCACAATCTTTACTTGATGCATAAGGTTTTTGTTACACTCCTTTCATCTACCGATTACCTCTACTTACCGCCTTTACCTTTGCTAAGGTCAGAAACACGACTAGCTTCAGGACCTTCTAAACTCGACTGTGGCAGGTCACCAAAATTACTGGAATCACTAACACCAAGCGATATAGGTGCTTCTACTAATCCATACCCTCCTCCTACTCTGTGATATCCTAATTCTAGATAAGTACGTAGTAATGGATCAATTTGTTCTCTATTTTGAATGTATGCTTGCAATTGCACATCTTGAAATCCCGGATCATTCCTGAATAATTGTGAAATGCCCACTCTTATGTTCTGAAAGTAATTTCTATCTCTGTTTGGGTGGCCTCTTCCAAGAAAATCGCGTATTATATTTATGATATTCTGCACTTGCCCAACAGGATTTTCGTTTAGAACTCGATTAATATCACTAGCATTTTCTAATGCCCATAAACCACAATTCCAACCATCTGTTTGCTGACTAACAGAAACATTATTAATCCTGATATTATTTCCTAAGTTATTTTGAATGATATCAGTAATACCACCTGGAACAGCAGTAGCAGTTGAATCAGCATAGTACCCAACATAGTTCCCATTTTGACGTTCAATCACTAGTGTAACCTAATGAGTATTATTTAAAGTAATGATTAAAGTTAAACGCTGTTGTTCTTCATTTTCCCTAAATTGATTTAATACTCTAACAATGTGCTCGTTACCGTCATTCCTTGCCAAATTAGCTACTTCAAAAGTGTGATTACCTTCAGTACGAAGCTGATATCGCAATCTTCCAGCGTGAGCTATATCAATTTGTTGAAGCCAGTAATCATAATGTTCATTTCTCGTCGCAAATTCTAGTGTAAGTAGATCATTTACTTCTATCCCTTGATTTCCAAGAATATCTCTTATTTGTCTTCTTATCTCTTGTGCTGTAGGAATGGAATTATCACCTCCCCTTATTCTTGACTTTAATGTTTCTATTACCTGTGCTCTAGTACCTTGCAAGTAACTAAATGGAACGTGCAGATTATCATCTATATCAAGCAAAAAAATAGAGTTCTGTCCTGGTTTTCTTTCCGTGTAAAAGCGCCTGAAATTTTCACGAGTCTGATCTGATAATAGACCCTCTGGTGGATTTTCATCAATAACACTTTCAGGTCCCACTAATCCTCTAGTACTGCGGTCAAGCCTATGTATATATAGTTCTTGTGGAATAGATATAAGATCTTCTACTCTCTGTGCACCTGCATTAAATACAGCAGAAGATAAAACCACCTCATTTCCAGGAGTAATAGGCAAATATCCCCTTTGCTTGTTCATAAGTTCTTTTATTCGATCTTTTGCGTTATTCTCCTTTTGTGCTACTTCTTCTGCATTATCAGCAAATCCTAATACATATACAATCGGGTGAGTATCTGGAGCATTCTCCGTAGATTGTCTTAATAATAAAAGGTCTAATCTCTGTTCTGTAATTCTTGTGAGCATTACCCTTTCTCCTTCTTCTTCCTGCCTCCTTTTCAAACTATATGTTTGACCAATTTTATACATAGCAAGCACTTTATCAGGATCGTCACTAGCATAAAATGTACCATGTAGTATAGAACGAAACTTATCCTCACTATTAACATTTATTGCATCCCTAAGTGGCATCAATGCTCCAGAGATCTCTTGAAATAATCCTCTATGCTGACCTACATTTTTCCAGCCATCATTCATAACCCTTTCTGAAATACCATGTACATTTTCAGCATTAGGTACTTGTACAAGATCACCATCAAGAAAATTATTTGCATTATTATTTTGGTAATCGTGATATAAACCAAGGTCATTTGGTTGATCAATATCTAGCTCAAATTGGTCATTAAGTGTGCATGAAACTTCCCATACATGAACATTATTTCCATTAATATTAAGATTTTCTAAATTGATTGCTCCTTGTTGTTGTGCATCGTGAGCTCTAATATGGAGTATAACTATATCAGAACCTTCAGCATGAAAGACCATAGTCAATGCGCGCTTTCTTAAATTGGGGTCACCATGTATAAATGTGTGCTTTATTATATGTACTTCATCTTCCTCTACACCTTCTAGTTGTAAAGGGTGTATATCAAAAGCACTACTTCCAAAAGTAAAACCAGTTATACAATCAAATACTCTGTTATAATTATCTGCATTTCTTGGTATTTCACCAGGAAGATGTTGAAGCAAGAAATCTCTAATATTCTCTCCAACCTCTTCATCTTCTATATACTCAAACAATCTTTGTACTAAAGGAAATCTATCCTGTTGAAGCCCTACTGTATCAACACTAAAAGGATCTAGATTTAAATTAAAATTTAATCCAACACAAACAGTATGCTCTGATGTGGTATGAATAGGTATAAATGAAGAATTGTGTAACCTTCCAGCGTAGCCTATGGCACAGTTTAATGCAACATCTGACGGTGTGTCAAATATAGCAAGATTAATAACAATAGGAATATTTTCTCTTTCTGCTTGATGACGTACAAGAAAAGCAACATGTGAGTTTCTAGGAGATAAGTCAAGATCGATGCCTATTGTGTAGCGATGACTAAAATTTGCTAAAAAACCTAATAAAAACCCGTGACTCTCAAATTTTTGACTGCGATTTTCAATATTATTTTCTAGCGCTTGTCTGCAATTATCATAGATGTCAGTGATGTATGGCAAAACTTCCCTGTGCATTCTACGTTCTACATTTTGTCTTTGGTTATTTGCTAGTATTCCCATAAAGTTGTCAATCCTTTGTTGACCTTGTGCTACCTGTGCAAACTTGACTGATCTATCAAGTTGTCTGAGCTGATTGTAATTGAGTTGTCTTCCTTTTATTTCCTGAATTGTCAATCCGTGATCTCCTAAGAGTTGTCTAAGAAGACTAATCTCAGATGCTGAATACTTGGCAAATTTATCTCTAAAATCCTTTTCACGAATCACCTCGAATACTGTTGCAATTGCCTCTCCCTGACTCTTGCCCTTTCCATGCATGCATACTTTGTATTGCTCAAAATTTAAGTCTTCTTCCCTTAAATTTGGATTTTGCCGTCTAATCTCTCGCACTAGAGCATTTCTCTCCCTTGTACTGAACCTCAACCCATCACTATTAGGACGATCAGAAATACTGTAGCATCTGACAACTTGCTGTCCGTCACGATAAACAGCGACTTTTAGATTTCCTGTATTTCTATTTCTACCACCTGTATCAATACCATGATTATCAAAACGAAAATACACTCTCTCATTTTCATTTAAGATATTAGCATCATGTGCAGTAGAAAACATACTAAAAAAGAATACAGGAAGGAAACGACCTGCACTCACATGATACAAGAAAGATGGACATTGATCTAAAAAAGATTCAAATCCTTGTCTGAATCCTTCAAGATCTCCATCCACCAAACTCCTAATAAATCCATCACCATTACTCATACAAAATACCCCTTATTTACTACGACCAGAAACACCAAGAGTTCATAAGTGGATTACTTATTACCACTAAGCGTAAAGACGCTTTTTTTCTTATAAGAAGAAACACCACTTACACTAGGAGTTCCAAGCTCAGACTGTGGAACATCATCAACTGGCAAAGTTGTTTTCTTACTACCATGAGCTTTAGATCGTGACCGTAAATTATTCCAAGGACCATCACCTACAGGTGGTAAAATTGTTTTCTCTAACTCAGAGAATAATTCTTCCGCAAACAGACCGTAATCTACATTTACTCTTTTACCTTCTCTACCAGATAATCTAAGACTTTTTATTATCCTTCCCTTAAAGAACTCAAATCTTTCAGGAAAGCTATTTTTAGCAAATAACATTATATCTAGTATTTCTTTTTTCTCTATTTCTTTTTCCTCATCAGACTTATAAATGTCTTCTCGTTTCCAGTTAATTATTAACCCTGCAAGCATGTCCTGTATAGGAACTATACAATTAGAAATATTAACAGAAATCTTTCTGTATTCAATAAAGCAGTCACATTTCCAAATCTTCATAATAAGAGATCTAGCTTGAACATTTGATTCAGGATTTTTCAACATTACATTTGAAAGTGAGTAAAGAAGGAGGTCATACTCATCCTGTGAGAGTATTTCCTTTGAATGATCACCTCGTGCTGAAGCTTCCTCATAACACCAGCACTGTACCAAATCATGAACCGTATCAAAAAAACATGACTCTATTAATTCAGCAAGAAGAGCATATACTCCCTTATCTTTCTGCAATAATTTCTGTAAAAGAGTATCTTTATCGACTATCTTATTTACACAAAAATCTAAAATAGGAGCATCTTTCTCAACAGATTGAACGCGGGACAGAGCAATAATAGCTTCTGTAAGTTTCTTTTCCTTATCTTCTTCTTTTAAATGATTATAAAAATACTCTACTCCTTCACTCCACTTAAGTTTTACAGCACTGTCAAAGCCTTCTACTGCATCATACTTCTTTAATTCCCCAGATTCTCTATCGATCCAGAAGTTGAACACATCACCTTTTCTCTTCATGCTATTTAATAGGGAGTTTCGTATGTATTTATCAGTTATAGGATTACCGCTACCATCAAGTGTGCCAGGAGGAAAACTGTTCTTGTAAAATTCAAATCTTTTTTGAAAGAATGGGGGAATGTTCAAAAAAGTGTGTCAAACCGAAAAAAAAGTAATAAATTGATATAAAAAAATGGAGGTGTGACAATGAGTCAGAAAGTAGTAAACAGAACTAACGGATTGGTAGATTATAAAGAGTTGGAAACAAATATCCTGTCGTCTATACGAGAAGGAAGACCGTTGACAGGAAGGGAGGGAGCATTAACACCATTTATAAAAAAGCTGCTGGAAGCAAGTTTGGAAGGTGAAATAGAAAACCACTTATTAGCTGAAAGTGAAGAGAATAATCGAAGAAATGGCAGAAATGGAAAGACTTTACGGACAAGTGCCGGTTCATTTGAACTTTTGACGCCAAGGGATAGAGAAGGAAGTTTTGAGCCGCAAATAGTCAAAAAAAGGCAAACAAGCTTACATCCAGAGCTTGAAACGAAGATTTTGAGCACATTTGCCAGTGGTATGAGCTATAGAGATATAGCGTCACACGTTGAGGAAATTTATGATCACAAAATATCGGCGGCAGAGATATCAAGTATTACCGACAAATTACTGCCTATAATCAATGAATGGCGTAGTCGTCCACTGCAATCAGTATACCCGATAGTATTTATGGATGGGATGTTCTTTAAGGTCAAAGAGGATGGACATTGCGTAAGTAAATGTATGTACAATATATTGGGCATAGACCAAAATGGCAGAAAAGAAGTCCTGGGCTTTTATTTGGCTGAAAGTGAAGGAGCTAACTTTTGGTTGGGAGTGCTAAATGACCTCAAAGAAAGAGGAGTAGAAGATATTCTGATTGCATGTGTAGATGGGCTAAAAAGCTTTCCTGCAGCTATAAATAGTGCGTTTCCTAAAGCAGAAGTACAGCTATGTATAGTGCATCAGATAAGAAATTCACTAAAATATGTATCCAGCAAAGATGTGAAAGTTTTCATGAATGATTTGAAAAAAATATATCGTGCTACAAGTAAAGAAATTGCTGAAAATTACTTACTTGAGCTGGAAGAAAAATGGGGAGAAAAGTATCCTTTAGTTATAAAATCGTGGCAGAACAATTGGGAAAATTTATCTGGTTATTTCAAGTATTCTAGCCCAGTTAGAAGGCTAATTTACACCACAAATCCAATTGAGGGGCTGCACAGACAGATCAGAAAATTCACTAAAACCAAGGGCTCATTTACCAGCACAAATGCCTTGTATAAACAGGTATATTGTGCTATAAAGAAGGTAGAGCAAAAATGGACTATGGCTCTGCCTAATTGGGCTTTAACTATGTCTCAACTTGATATTTTCTTTCCAGATAGATTGAAAATTGAGTTGAACTAAAAATGCGCTTTGACACACTTTTTTGAACATTCCCAATGAATCTTATTACAAATAGCATAAAGGGCTTTTATTCTAGTGTTAAATCGGACCTAGATTGGCAAGCCAAACGTAGTCTTATTAGGACATTAGTAAAAGAAGTCAACATTGATCTTGATAAAGTAGATGTAGTATTTAAGATCAAAGAACTTGAAAACCCCGCCCAGAATGGACAAAATCAAAAGATGGTACATTGTCTAAGGGGTCTGGGCACTGGGATGACATCTTTTTTCTTGGTACAAATTACTCTTATGTCTCAATATTTGTACAGTTGTGTTATCGGCCGTTTGATGTTTACAACGCAGGAAGTTCATACAGTTGTAAGTCAAGCGGTAGGATGACAAGATTTTGCAAGGGTATTTTTTTTATAGGAGATTAATATGGAAATTTTTCTTGATAGCGTTGATTTAAATGAAATTAAAGAACTAAAGGAGTTCATTGACGGCATAACAACTAATCCTTCTTTAATAGCAAAGTCCGGGCGTAAAGATAAATACGAGGATTTAGTGCGTGAAATATGCTCTATTATAAAAGGGCCTGTTAGTGTTGAAGTTGTTGCAGATAGCCATGAAGAGATGATCACAGAAGGTCTGAATTTAGCAAAAATTGCTGATAATGTTGTGATCAAATTACCTCTTATACATGAAGGATTAATTTCTTGTAAAAAGTTATGGACAGAGCATAAAATACCTGTTAACATCACATTATGTTTTTCTCCTGGACAAGCACTGCTTGCCGCTAAGGTCGGTGCTTGTTTTATTTCCCCCTTTGTTGGTCGCCTTGATGATATAAGCTATGATGGCTTATCGCTAATAGAAGATATATGTACTATATATTCTAATTACGGTTTTGATACTAAAGTTCTTGTTGCATCAGTGAGAAGCCCAGCGCATGTAATAGAAGCTGCAAGGCTTGGTGCTGATTCAATTACTGTGCCAGCAAAAGTACTTAGACAATTAATTAATCACCCACTTACTGACCAAGGGCTAGCAATATTTGAAAAAGACTGGGGTGTAAAATAATAAACGGTTACAAATGAACATAAAAATTGGCGTATCCGTTCAGGCAATGGCGTCAACTTAAGAGCCTTCATTAGCAAACTCTCCTAAAGTGTATTAAACAGGACTTGATATGACACTTTAAAAAAGTAAGTTAAGAATAATAAAAATAAGGAGTGTTAGAAATGAGTACAATACAAACAAAAATACTAAAACCAAAACTAGGATTACTAGAGCTAGCAAAACAATTAGGAAATGTGTCTCAAGCGTGCAAAGTGATGGGATACTCAAGAGATACATTTTATCGATTCAAGGAGTTATATGAAAATGGGGGAGAAGAAGCATTACATGAAATAAGTAAGAAAAAACCGCTATTAGCAAACAGAGTTTCGGAAGATATAGAAAGAGCAATAATTGGCATAGCTACAGAATTTCCTGCATATGGACAAGAAAGAGCTGCAAATGAGCTGAGAAAAAGAGGTATAATAATTTCCCAAGGAGGAGTAAGATCTGTATGGCTAAGAAATGACCTTGAAACTTTGAAAAAGAGACTTAAAGCACTGGAGGCAAAAGTAGCTCAAGACGGAATCATTTTAACTGAAGAACAACTTGCAGCTTTAGAAAAAGTGAAAGAACAAAGGGAAGCTCATGGTGAAATTGAGACGCAACATCCAGGTTATTTGGGTTCTCAAGATACCTATTATGTGGGCAATATCAAAGGCATAGGGCGCATTTATCAGCAAACTTTTGTTGATACTTATTCCAGAGTTGCAATGGTTAAACTTTACACGGACAGAACAGCTATTACAGCTGCAGATCTTCTTAACGATAGAGTTATCCCATTTTTTGATGAGCAGAGAATTCCATTATTACGCATTCTAACTGATAGGGGTACGGAGTATTGTGGCAAGCCCGAAAATCACGCTTATCAGCTATATTTAGGAATCGAAAATATCGATCATTCTAGAACCAAAGCCAACTCTCCACAAACTAATGGCATATGTGAAAGATTCCATAGAACTATGCAAGATGAGTGTTACAATATTATCTTTAGAAAGAAAATCTACTATTCTTTGGAGGATCTACAGATCGATGTTGATCATTGGTTGCGTTCTTACAATGAGACAAGGCCTCACTCAGGCAAATACTGCTATGGCAAAACACCTATGCAAACGTTTTTTGACAGTAAACATATTGCTTTTCAGAAAAATATTAGTAGCATTAAACAACAGCCTGATATTAGTTTTGACTACGTCAATTCTTCTGTCAGTTAATTCTTGTCTTTTACAAATTCACAAGACCTATTAAAATATTTTTTTACTTTTCATCGTATATTTCTCAACATATTATCTTTAAGTACTAAAATAATTAACAATATGGCATTATTAATAGTTGAATCACCTGCGAAAGCAAAGACAATAGGTAAATATTTGAGTAAAGAGTTCAAAGTAGCTGCATCCTTTGGACATGTGAGGGATCTTCCAGCAAAAAACGGCTCCGTCGATCCGGATAATGATTTTGCTATAAAGTATGAGACCATTGAAAAAGCAGAAAAGTATATAAAAGAGTTAGTAAAAGCAGCAAGCAAAACATCAGATATATATCTTGCAACAGACCCAGACAGAGAAGGGGAAGCAATGGCTTGGCATGTGATAGAGACATTAAAAGAAAAGAAAGCAATCAATGATAAAAGCAACATTCATAGAGTAGTCTTTAATGAGATAACAAAGAGAGCAGTTCAAGAAGCAATAAAGAATCCACGTGAAATAAATATGGATTTAGTGCGTGCACAACAAGCACGTAGAGCTTTGGATTATCTAGTTGGATTTAGCTTGTCACCACTGCTGTGGACAAAATTGTCGGGGAGCAAGTCTGCAGGGCGAGTGCAGTCTGTTGCATTAAAGCTTATATGCGAACGGGAAGATGAAATTAGTAAGTTTATAACACAGGAGTATTGGAGCATAAAGGCAGAAATGCAAAATAGCAAAGATGAGGCTTTTTTTGCTATGCTAAGCCACTATGACAATAAAAAGCTAGAAAAATTTGATATTAAGAATGAAGAAGAAGCAAAGAACTTAGTCAGGGAGATTGAGTCAAGGCAATATGCTGTAAGCACAGTAGAACGCAAGCAAGTTAAGAGAAACCCGCTTCCTCCGTTTATTACTTCAAGTCTTCAGCAAGATGCAGTAAACAAGCTGTATTTTAACGTAAAAAATGTTATGCGAGTAGCGCAAAATTTATACGAAGGTATCGATATTGGTGGTGAAACTGTAGGGTTGATAACTTACATGCGTACAGATGGGTTTCATATTGCAGATGAGGCTATAAACTCAATTAGAGGGTCAATTAAGTCATTATATGGTGATAAATATTTACCGCAGTCTCCTCGTAAATATGTAAAAAAGGTCAAAAATGCTCAAGAAGCACATGAAGCAATTCGTCCAACTGATATCAATAGAACGCCGGGTAGTATTAAGGATTACTTAACGCCAGAGCAATTTAAATTGTACGATTTAATCTGGAAAAGAACCATTGCAAGTCAAATGGAATCAGCGATCCTTGATCAAGTGGTAGTTGAAATTAGTTCTACTGATCAGAAAGTGATTCTGCGAGCAAGTGGGTCGAGTATATTCTTTGATGGTTTTTATAGAGTCTATCAAGATAACATAGAAGCCGAAAATGAAGGCCTGCTACCTGCCATGAAGGAAGGGGAAGCATGCAAGCTGATTTCAGTTGAGCCAAAACAGCATTTCACTCAACCGCCACCTCGTTATAGTGAAGCAAGTATCGTAAAAAAAATGGAAGAAATCGGTATAGGTCGACCATCAACTTATGCAACAATTATTTCGGTATTACAAGATCGTGAGTACGTTTCATTGGATAGCAAAAGGTTTATTCCAAGCAGTCGTGGTAAAATTGTTACTATATTTTTAGAAACTTTTTTTCAGCGTTGTGTAGAGTATGATTTCACAGCACAAATGGAAGAAAAGCTTGATTTAATCTCAAATGGACATGCAGATTGGAAAAAAGAATTAGGCCACTTTTGGGTGCCATTTTTTGGTCATGTAAACTCTGTTAAGCAAATGACGCATGATGAAGTTTTCAGCGGCATTCACGATTTGGTAATCGATTGGTTTTGTTCAGAAGAAGGAAAAAAAGAGGTGAATACGAAATGTCCTGCTTGCTCTGATGGCATATTGAAATTGAACTTTGGAAAAGCCGGGGTGTTCCTTGGATGTTCTAACTATCCTGAATGCAACCATACAAAAGAAATTACGGGCAGTAACGACAATTCAGAATATCCAAAAAGTTTAGGTATAGATGATATAACAGGACAAGAGGTAGTAATTAAAAAAGGTCCTTTTGGGCTTTACCTGCAGTTTAATAATGAGTCAGAAAAGAAAAAGGCGGGTTCTATACCAAAAGATATAAATGTTAATGATATTGATCTGAGCACCGCTACTCAGTTACTTTCCTTGCCGAAAGTAATCGGAGAACACCCTGAAACCGGAAAGGAAGTAAAAATAGGCCTTGGACGATTTGGATACTATATTTTCTATGATGGTAGATACTTTTCTCTTAAGAAAAGCTCCAAAGAGGTGCTGAATACAGAATTGAGCGAAGTTGTACAAATTATTGCAAACAGTCCACGCAAAGAGTTAAAATCTCTCGGGCTTAATGAAAAAGGAAAAGAAGTTTTTATCTGCAACGGTAGGTACGGATTCTATATAAAATGCGGTAAAACAAACGTTGCTTTGGGCAAGAGTGCAGATATTGAAAGCATAGATTTGAAGAAGGCTTTAGAATTGATTAAGGGCAAGAAGTAGACT
Organism: Wolbachia endosymbiont (group A) of Bombylius major; assembly: GCF_947251895.1. Classification (NCBI taxonomy): domain Bacteria; kingdom Pseudomonadati; phylum Pseudomonadota; class Alphaproteobacteria; order Rickettsiales; family Anaplasmataceae; genus Wolbachia; species Wolbachia endosymbiont (group A) of Bombylius major. The sequence goes on from NZ_OX366395.1 coordinate 235,517, forward strand.
TCTTGCATAACCATTATCTACGTTAAAAATCAGCTTTTTTGTCATTCCAGCGTGTGACGCTGGAATCTAGAAAAAAAGAACCTGGATGCCAGTGTCTGGGCACTGGCATGACACCCTTTCTGGTAGAGGTTGCTCTCAAATCACAACGTGCATACAACTGCAGCAGTATGATGTTTTATTTATTATATCTATAACACTGAAGTTTACAATCAGAACAAACCACCTGGCCACGTGGAACTGATTTCAGTTTATCAGTTGAAACTTGATTTGAGCAGAATATGCATTTTATTGTGTTGCTTGGAGTAAGTGAGTTATCAACAGCAACTCTATCATCAAAAACAAAACACTCACCTTCCCAATTACCATTTTTATTATAAGTTTTTTCAAGGTAAGAAAGAATGCCACCTTTAAGATGGTAAACATCACTAAATCCAAGGCTTTTCATATATGCTGTAGATTTTTCGCATCTAATTCCACCAGTGCAGTACATAGCTACTTTCAGGTCTTTACTCTCAGAAAATGACTCTGTCCACTGAGGAAACTCACGGAAACATTGTGTGTGTGGATTAATTGCATTCTTAAACTTGCCTAACTTCACTTCATACTCATTTCGTGTATCTATTACTAAAACGTCAGGTTGAGAAGTAAAATCATCCCAATGCTCTGGATCAACATATTTACCCCTAAGGGAAATATCAAGATTGCTTACACCAAGATTCACAATTTCTCTTTTTAATTTTACCTTCATCTTGCTAAATGGTTGATATTCTGCTGCACTCTCTTTCCATGTAAGGTCCCTTAGCCTATAATCAGAACGTAGAAAATCGAATATTTTATCAATCGCGTTTCTTTCACCAGATATAGTCGCATTAATACCCTCTTCTGCAAGGAGTATAGTACCCTTTAATTCAACGTTGTCGCATGCAGTTTTTATTTCGTCTTTCATGTCATAATAATTAGAGAGTTCTACAAAGTGATAGAAAGTTGCAATGACGAAGCTCATGATTATTCACTTATCAACTAAGAACATGATATACAAAATTATAAAGATATTCAATAGTACGGCTGTTATAGCTAAAGTGGCTTGGGTTTACCTACAATTTGAAAAACCGTCATTCCGCTACTCGTTAGCGGAATCTATGCTGAGATACCGCGAATGAATCCATAGCTGTACGAACATTGTGATTTGAGAGCAATTTCCACAAGGGAGGATGTCATCCCAGTGCTCCTTTTTTTGTCATTCCAGTGCTTGACACTGGGATCCAGCTTTTTTGTAATTTTATTGAAAATGTTGTATAGTCGTTTGTTTACAATCAATTTTTCTGGATCCAAGTAGTCTGGGCACTGCCTTTGTGTTTGAGGCAAAACCTGCTATAACATTTAACATACTGCTTTCACAAACGAATGTTCGTACAGTTGTGGGCGGTATGACGTAGGGAAACCTTTCTTGGGTTAGCTATAATTACTGGATGTCTTCAGTTTTTACATATAACATTTTAATATAAAATATAGATTCAAATTAATGTTTTTAAGAGTATTTAAAAATATATTCTTATTTTTAGTAAGCATATTATTCGTCTGCCCAATATTATCATTAATATCAATCTTATTTACAGATTCAGCGAATTCCGAATGGGTAATCAGTACACTTTTCCCTGAATATATACTGAATACGTTAATTTTGATGATAGGAGTGGGGGGAATATCCTTCATATTTGGAGTAATTCCAGCTTGGCTTACCACATTTTTTTCATTTCCTGGAAGTAAAATTTTTGAGATTGCTTTGCTCTTTCCAATATCGATTCCTGGATATATAGTAGCGTTCGTCTATGTAAATACACTAGAGTTTTCAGGTCCGGTGCAGAGCTCATTAAGAGACATTTTAGAGTGGAGCAAAGGTGACTATTGGTTTCCTGAAATAAAATCCCAAGGTGGTGGAATATTAGTAATGGGATTCAGCCTATATCCATACGTTTATATGTTAGTCCGCTCAAGTCTAAAGAATGTTAGTAACTCAGTCACTATTGCGTCAACACTTGGGTTCTCCTCATTGAAGAGCCTGTTTTCTGTCATCATACCCTCCATACGCCCATCAATTATAGCTGGGTTGTCTTTGGTACTAATGGAAGTAATTACAGATTTCGGCACACCACAGTTTCTTGCTATCGATACTTTTACGACAGGAATATATCGCACCTGGTTTTTACTGCATGACAAATATTCAACTACTGTTTTAGCAGTTGCAGAGTTGATTTTCGTTGCAACACTAATAGCTATCGAAAAAAAACTACAAAAAAAAGGAATATCCTACTCTTCAATCAATACCAATTCAGATTATCACAACAAACGGAGTATAAGTGGCGCTATGCCGTTGATCTTTGCTTATCTTATGTGTGTATTGCCGATCTTAATAGGTTTTATTTTGCCAATGATTCCGCTCATATATTGGAGCATAGAGAAGGGGTTTTTCATATACGAAGCAAGATTCTATAACATAATAGCAAATAGCGTTAGTTTATCATTTATCACCGCATTAATCTCAATTAGCATTGCAATAATGATTGGATATACGGCGCGTAAAAATAAGGTAATCAATAATGTAGCACGTCTCATTTCTTTAGGCTACGCAATTCCAAATGCAATTATCGCAATTAGTATAATAATATTTTTAAGCAGAATATCCTCTTTCATTACTCAATATGTTGTGGAAATTAGCTTAGTAGGAACTATCGGTGCTTTAATTTACTCATATTTATTTCGTTTTTTTGCTATATCTTTCAAGGCGGTAGAGTCAGGGCTCAAAAAAACACCAAATGAAATTGAGTGGACTGCATATACCATGGGTCATGGACCTATTTCCACATGTTTGAATGTTCATATCCCTCTCATCAAGAAGAGTATATTATCGGGATTTTTGCTCGTATTTATGGATACTATCAAAGAGCTCACAGCAACACTTATTATAAGACCATTTAATTTTGAAACTATATCAACTAGAATATATGAACTTGTAAGCGATGAGCGCTATAGAGAAGCTGCCCCATTTTCGTTAATAATAGTTATAGTAGGCTTAATCTCTACAATAACCTTATTTACACTTGATGATAAGGATAAAAAATAAACGTAACCGTTCACAGATTTCCACTTAATTCTTCAATCTCACTAATAGAAAGGCCAGTAAACTTGACAATAGTGTTGACATCAACATTATTAGCCAGCATTGCTTTTGCGACTTCAATTTTCCCTTCAATTTTCCCTTTCTCTATACCTTTTTGTATACCTTTCTCTTCAGCAAGATCAAGTCTGTATTCAAGAATGGCTTCTTCCTTACGTAGATCCATTATTCTTTCTTCATATGCTACTAAATCTTTCTCATTCCAGCAAAACTTGTCTAACTCATCATATGCTAGCTTTACTATTGGTGATTTTTCTGCTATATTCCTTAGGTCTTCATCTGTAGTTTCATCTGCATATTGTTGTCTAAGTGAAGAAGGTCGCCCCTCCTCACTCGACTGCAAAACCGTACGTGAGACTTTGCGCCTCATACGGCTTCTCTCTAATTTGGTGCTTTTCATGCACACCTCCTGTGTAATTCATCGTGACAATGTCCATGTAACAAAGATAAGTTTGTGATCATATTGTTTTGTCTATTCCGGTCTTTGTGATGTATTTCTATTGTATCATCACTTTTAAACCATAGTCTACAATTATCGCATTTACTTTGTTGCAACCTCAATAATTTTATTACTCCTAGTGGCTTATCTGGTATTTTTCTCAGACGTTTACCCCAATATACCCAATCACCATCATATGGGGATCTGGTTTTTTGCACTTTGATATGTCGTTTAATAACATGATCGCTGTGTATAGTAAGACGTACCTTGTTACTTGTCATAAAGCGCCAGTTTTCGTTATTATACTTCTTAAAGTACTTTCTTTTTATCCAGCATCTCCCTTTGTTTGGGTGCCTAAAAACTGCCCACTTCCAGAGTTTTCTATGCATAATATTATCCAATGAGCTAAAGATTTTACATGAAACTACCGAGGAGTAATATTGACTCCATCCTCTGTTTATTGGATTGAGATCCTTTATCACCCGCTCTTGTGGTGCTCCACGCATTTCTCTGAGCTTATGTTTAATAGCTAGTGTATGTTGTTTTATAGAATTACGACTTGGTTTGATTAATAACTTGTAACCTTTCTTACTTTCTTTTATTGGATATTGTCTTATTGAAAAACCAAGAAAATCAAATCCTGGTTTTGTTTCGTCAATGGTTCTTAATGTATGAGAAACTCTTGTTTTAGAGGGCTTTAATTTTAATCCAATGGTTTCTAACCATTCTTCAACTAAAATTTTTGCTTTAAGAATAATCTCTTCGTTTTCATGTATGATGACAAAATCATCACAGTAGAAAATTACACTAATAGACTTTTGCGCGTTTCTATGCGATATCCTACCATATTTTCTTTTCATGCATTGAAAGAGTTCGTTTGTTAATGCTTTTTTGACATGTTGCTCTAATCCGTGTAATGCAACACAAGCTAGCAACGGTGAGATCGTCCCTCCTTGAATTGTACCACGTTTTGTGGATTGAAGCTTTCCATCTTCCATAACACCAGCTCCTAACCATCCTCTTATGATTTTCTTTAATGTTGGTGTGGTTTTCAAGCAATTTATTATGGTTAATATTGTCAAAGCATCCAGAAATATCAGCATCTAATACATATGCTGTTTTCTGTTTGAGCACATCAAATATGGCTTCAATTGCATCATGACATGATCTACCAGGTCTAAAACCATAAGTGTTTGGCTCAAGTTTTGCTTCCCATTCTGGTTCTAAAGCCATTTTTACAAGTGTTTGTTTTGCTCGAACGATATAGTGGGTATACCAAGCGGGCGATGCTCCGATGGCTTACCAGATTTTGGAATCCAGACACGTCTTGATGGCTTTGCTTTTTCTTTTATATCTAAAGAATATGATAGTTGTAATCTTTCTTTTTGATTAAGGTTAGCTTTTCCATCAATACCTGCAGTCTTCTTCCCCCTATTGTCCTGTGTTACTTTCCTAACAGCGAGTGTTTTTGCACTTGTTGATTTGAGTGATAATCTCTGAAGATTATGCATCTTTTTGATATCATTACATTTAGAAGCTTGGTAAATTCGTTTTTGTAGCTTAAATGAAGATTTCTTTAGCTTGCGCCAAGGAATTCCATTCCATTCATACCTAACTTTTTGCTGGTCCATAACATATTCACTACTATTCACCACTTTACCTTCCAAATTAAAGTGTTTACGTCTGCATATCCCAGATATTACTTTGGGCATTAGCTTCTTAAACAATCCTTCCACATAGCAGCTTGTGGTTGGCTACTTACTTATATTTTAATGAATATAAGAGCTTCTATGTGGTTACTCTGTTCCATGGCTTCGTTTCACGTTAAACTTAGATTCCTACTATTTGCCGGAAGCTTGGAACATCAATAACTAAAGTCTTCAATCTTTAGTTCCCTTTTTGCTTCGTACCATTTTGGTCTATGCGTAATTCAATCTCTTTTCGCATATTATGCTTTGACGACAATTCAAACATAGGTTCCTCTCGTAATCATATCTAACTCTGTTTGCAGGGATTCACCACGAGATTTAGTGTTACCTGCTTTTATCTCATGCTTGCATTCCAGAGGTTGCCACTCTTTGAAATGTGAGATATACATTATCCCTGATGTCTGGGAAGATGGAATTTAACCACCACAAAACCATGACCTTCCAGGTCGCACTAAAAAAGAAACACCACCTTTCTACTATACTTTCTAACTGCTCTACTTTATTTTTTGCGAATTTAGGCAACTCAATAAAGACAAACTGAAAATCTTTTAAGTAATGGCCGTTAGTTTTTATATCACGTATATTGTGAGTAGAAATATAATCAACTTCTTCAGGAAGTAAGTTACAATTTGATATAGCAATAAAGAAGACTTTCTTTAAATCAATGTAGTTGCCAGATTTATCTAATTGTTTTGAGTAGGCTTTAGCGGCATATAATTGAGCGCGTTTTTCGAAGCCCTTGTCTCTAGCGAGCTGCATTTCTGCTATATATCTATTTCCGTGAGAATCCTTGCAGAGAACATCAACAATACTTTGTTTATCAGAGGCAACTTCGGGATCCATAATAGTGCTAAGAAACTCAACTTCTTGTATTGCATTTATCTCAGTAAACCCTAAAATATCGTTCAAAAAGTGGATCAGGATATTCTTATTTTTTTCCGTTCCAAAGATTTTTTTGAAACACAAATCATTGCGAGGATCGAGAAATTTCGAAAGAGCCATGGCAAAAATGCTTGAAAATATTAATAATTATACACACAATTATTCAACCATATTTTTGAAGATAGCTAGTTTCTGTATTTATTTTAAATTGAAGAAAGCTCAAATGAAAGATCGTGCTTTGCTAAAAATCACAGAATGCAGTCTGGTTACAAATAAACTATTTTGACAGTTAATGGGGTCTAGTTTTGATGTATGGACTATCCAAAGAAAAGGGTGGTATCATAACTTCAAAAACTTTTATGCTTTCTTCATTCAGAAATTCATACTTACCCTGCATTATTCCTGACGGTACATTTAAGTATGTTCCACTTGTGTATTTAAATACCTCTCCAGATTTTATCACAGGCTGTTCTCCGATAACACCAACTCCGGCAATTTCATTTACTTTGCCCTTATAATCTATTATTTGCCAATGACGACTTAACAATTGAATAGTTGATTGGCTTTTGTTTTTTATCTTAACGTTATACATCCATACATAGCAATTTTCATAAGGAATGGATTGCTCTTCAATGTAAATTGGTAAAACTGTAACTTCAACAAAGTTGGTAGTCAATGTGTATTCTAGAATCATTATAGAATATTCATGATAAAAAGATAATATTCTAATTATATGCTTTTTTCATAGATTTTTCAAGTATACTTTAATTAGGAAATATCAATTTATAGTATGAACGAACCAGATGCGCTTAGCAAAAAAGTAATAGGAATAATAGGTGGTGGACAATTAGGTAAAATGACTGCTATCGCTGCAACAAAACTTGGACAAAAAACACATGTTTTTGCCAGTGCTAAAGACGATCCGGCTTGCTCTGTTGCTGATGATTTCACAATAGCAGATTTCTCTGATAAGAAAGCTCTTGAATCTTTTGCACAGAGTGTGGATTTAGTTACTATTGAGTCTGAAAATATTCCATGTAGTGCAATTGATATCGATGTAAATTTTTATCCGGGTAAAAAAGCGTTACACATTTCGCAGAACAGACTGAGAGAAAAGGATTTTATTAAAAACTTGGGTATAAAAACTGCTAACTATAAGAGTATACAAAATTATAATGAGCTACTGAAAAGCAGTAGAGCTTTTGGCTATCCAATAAGGCTGAAAACAACAGAAATGGGTTACGATGGAAAAGGACAATATGTGCTTGAGAATGATTCTGAAGTGAAGCAATTTGCTTCCTTTGATTGGAATACAGAGTACATTCTTGAAGCAAGTGTTGATTTACTGAAAGAGGTTTCAATAGTCGTTGCAAGAGATAAAAACTGTAAAGTAGCTTTTTTTCCTATAGCAGAAAATTACCACGTTGATGGAATACTTGATACTTCAACAGTGCCAGCTAAAATAGATAGCAAATTAACTCAAGAGGTACAACGAGCTGCAAAGAAAATAGCAAATGCGCTTGATGTAATAGGAATTCTGGCTATTGAATTTTTTGTTACTAAAGATAACGAATTGTTAGTTAATGAACTAGCTCCCAGACCTCACAATTCTTGCCACTGGAGCTTGGATGCATGTAACGTTAGTCAATTTGAACAGCTAGTTAGGATAATATTCGGGTTACCTATGCAGGAAGTAGTATTACGCTTTCCTTGTATGACGAAAAATATAATAGGTAATGATATATATGATTCTCATAAGTATTTGAGCAACGAAAAAGCTAGTTTAACCATATATGGGAAAAAAGAGGTTAGGGATAAGCGTAAAATGGGACATGTCAATATAGATTTAAGTTAACAGTTTTTCTACGTCATACCGCCACAACTGTACGAACATTGTGATATGATGAGATGTTACATAGTAAACGGTGTCATTCTAGCACCTCTTTTCCCGTCATCCCGCTGCTTGTTAGCGGGATCTCATTTCACTTTGTGAAGGTGTCATCCCAGCACCTCTTTTCCCGTCATTCCGCTGCTTGTTAGCGGGATCTCATTTTACTTTATGAGGGTGTCATCCGAGTAGCCCCTTTCTCGTCATCCCGCTGCTTGTTAGCGGGATCTCATTTCACTTTATGAAGGTGTCATCCGAGTAGCCTGACTACTTGGATCCAGGAATTTTATTAAGTTGGTAAGCATAAAAGTGGCTGATCTTATGTTAAAACACAACGTTCTTGATGAGATTACAGCAAGGCTGGATTCCAGCGTCAGCTACTTGAATGACAGCAGTCCTACGTCATGCCGCCGCGGTATCTCTAGATCCCGCTAACAAGTAGCGGGATGACGATTGTCGTTTAGCCATAAATATTAAGAAATTTACCAAACGAAAAAAAGGCAAAAGAAGCCCCGTGGTGGTTGGCTATTTACTATGTACTAAAATATCGGCGTTCTTTTTATTCTAAAACGCTTGATTAAGAGCGATTTAGCTGCTTTTAACTTGCAACTAACCTACACCGCAAGTGTTTAAGAAATTTACTAAGCAGGAAAAAAGGCAAAGAAACCCCGTAGTAGCTAGCATTCAAATTCTCCCTTGTCAATTTGACGTTTTTTGCTGTCTTAAACGCTTTGTAAGCGCGTTTCGGCTTATATAGGTAAAAACCTAAAAATTTTTAAAGACATGCGATGCACGTAGTGCGAAAAATTAAACATGAGACACCAAGTACCCTAAGTTTTTTGTCATTAACCTGCACAGATTGCGAAGATAAATAAATAGCTTCAGTTTCATGATAAGGGGACTGGCGAAGGGTGTCAAGTAAGTTTTTTCGTTTCTATTCCCAATAAAAGTTTGTATGCAATAACACAGAAGCATGCACTGCTATTCCTTCATTTCTTCCAATATAACCTAATTTCTCTGCAGTGGTTGCTTTGATATTTACAAATTCATCATCAATTTCTAATGCTTTTGATATGAATTTCTTCATTTCTACTTTGTAAGGCGATATTTTAGGCTCTTCACAAACTATAGTAATATCTAAATTAGACACGCTGTACCCTTTTTCCTTTGCTTTTTTAGCAGCAAAGTCAAGAAAGTGAGATGAATTGCAATCTTTCCATTCAGAGGAACTAGGAGGAAAGTGCTCTCCTATGTCGCCACATCCCAGTGCTCCGAGTATTGCATCAACGATTGCATGTATTGCAACATCACCATCAGAGTGCGCTTCTATTGCCATGTTGTGTTCAATTTTCACACCGCAAATTTTTATAAAGCTTTCAGCACCATTTTGAACTTTAATGAACTTATGTATATCATAACCGGCTCCGACACGAAATTTTGGCTCTTCAAAAAGAAGCTTTGCCATATTGATATCCTCTTCTGTGGTTAACTTAAAATTGCTTTTCTCACCTTTAATAATCGCAACATGTTTTTTGTGCTCTACCATTAGTGATGAATCGTCAGTAAATTCTTTGACTGATTGATGGCATGATAATAATTCTTTGAAATTAAAAATTTGAGGGGTTTGTATGGCTCTGAGCTTTCCTCTTGAAATCGTAGATTCAATAAAACTATTACTCACCAATGACATAGTGTCTTCAACTTCTATTGCTGGAACTACTCCTGTATATTGATCATTAATCATAGATTCAACCAAGTTATCTATCAGAACATCTGACACAAAAGGCCTACAAGCATCGTGTATAACTACAAAATCTGGGTTAACTTTTTGTAAGCTTTCAAGCCCTAGTTTAACTGAACTTTGCCTGTTTTCTCCTCCGTATACAGGGCTTAGTAATTTAGTGTCTGTAATTAGTGATATAGCTTTCTCATAGAAACTTTCATGGTCTCTATTAATTGCTATTCTGATGTAATCTATATATTGGTTAGCCAGAAATCTTTTAATTGTATGAAATAAAACAGATTTACCTGCCAGTTTTATATATTGCTTAGGAATCGTAGAATTGCATCTACTGCCTACTCCCGCTGCAACTATTAATGCTGCTATTTTGTATTTCTTAGCGCACATATTTCTTTTTGTAGAAGCTTTCCTCTCTATCCAAGATTCTTTCCGAAAAATAAAATTTCTGACATCATATAAAAGTTACTTCCCCTATTAACTAGCATAATTATAATAGCAAAAGAGATATTTAGAGAGCTCAAAATCTATCTTTGCCTGCGGATTAAACAACTAAATTTTAGTAAAAAACGATAGTATTACAAATCGTAAAATACTTTCAACATAGGAAAAATAAATTGCATATTTTTCAGTAAATTAGCTATGCTAAACACATGCAAAAACGTCATATAACTATTTGTTTCATACTGCTTTTTATAATAGGGATGTTATTCCTGATGCGTCCTATGATTTTTCCATGTTTAATATCTATTATTATTGCATATTTGTTTAATCCGCTAGTAGTCAAGTTTGAAAAGTATAGAATACCACGTTCATGTTCTGTAATTTTTATAATACTTGTTTTATTAATAGCTTTTATACTAGTCATAACATTTGTTTTACCTATTATATATGTTCAAATTACTTCAATATTAAATTTCTTAGTGAGTAAAGTGCCTTCATTAAAGCTTAAAGTAATCCCCTCTGTATTAGAATTTCTTAATATAAAAATCGAGGATAGCTTATTTGATCACTTATCTAAAAATCTAGCAGAAAATTACAGCAACTATGTATCTTATTTCATGAATGCTCTTGATATTGCTAGTAACTTTATAATCCAAGTGTTAAGTTCAAGCTTTAACACGGTATCATTAATGGTGATTACTCCTGTAGTGTTTTTCTATATATTACGTGATTGGCCTTTAATTATAGAAAAAGCTAATAAATTAATCCCTATTCCTTACAGGGGAAAAATTGCAGATTATTTTTTCAAAGTGGATTTCATTATATCTAATTATCTAAAGGGGCAGGTAAATGTATGTATTGTCATGATGATCTTTTACTCTGTAAGCCTGAGCATAATAGGATTGAAACACTCTATTGTTATTGGAATTTTATCAGGAATGTTAACGTTCATACCTTACGTAGGGCCATTATTATATACCATTATTGGGTTTTTGAGCGCTATCACTCAATTTAGTGGATGGTTTGAAAGTGCTGCTGTTTTGCTATTATTTGGTGTTGGGCAATTAATAGATTCAAACATATTAGTTCCTTTATTAATAGGAAAAAAAGTTCATATACATCCAACTGTAATTATTCTGGGAATTACTATATGCGCTTCATATTTTGGATTTATAGGTATATTACTTTTTATTCCAATAATAGCAATGTTCAATGTATCAGTAGAATATGCAATCAATAAATATTTTAAAAGTGAGCTTTATAAAAACGGCTAACAGACCTTTTGCATAATCAATTTATGGTAAGAGGAGAAATGAGCCCAGAATACCTGACACATTTGAGGAGCGTAAGTAAATTTCTGCGCAAAAATTACTACCAGAAAGAGGTTACGTAAGAGGTTCAACGTGCAATTAAATTTATTTAACAACAATCAAGCTGATTATAGTCGGCAAAATTACATCGTCTTAGATGAAAATAAGCACGTGTATAATTCGGTAGTTAATGATTTATCTTGGAAATGTCTGATTCTTTTTGGACCTAAAAGCTCCGGTAAAACTCATCTTGCTCATATTTGGCAATCAATAAACGATGCAATTTTTATCAATGTGAATAACTTCGTAAGCGAGATTAGGTATAGCGATGCTTTTATTTTAGAAGACGTACAAAACATTAAAGATGAAGCAATGTTATTACATTGTTACAATTACATGAAAGAAAACGACAAGAGGCTGCTAATCACTTCTTCAATTTCACCAAAAAAGCTTAACTTCAAATTAAGAGATTTAAGTTCTCGAATATTATCAACTATCAGCGTAAAAATTTTGCCTGCAAGCGAGGAATTATTAAGAATTATGCTAATAAAACGATTTTCAGATAAACAGTTAAAAATTGATTTAAAAGTGATTAATTATATTTTAGCAAGAATAGAACGTTCTTTCTATAGCATTGATAAAATTATAGAGAAGATAGATAATGAATCTATAGGGTCGAATGTGACCGTTCCTTTTATTAGCACTTTATTAAAGAAAGATGCCATTTGATTTCTTCTTTTGTAAAGGTGTATATTAAAAATTTATTAACACCCATAACACTAACGTAATTGAAATCTCTATCTGTCCATATTAGAATTATAATCAATGTTATGTTATAATAAATATAGATAGATACAGCTAAGAAGTATTCTATATTTATAGTAGAGCTCACTTTATAAGGTGTTTTTTATAGATTTAACGTTATAATTTAACTATGATAAGAGTAAGATTAAATTTAAGAAAAAGGTTAAAGCAAAAGTTTGTGATGTTCACTCTATTGATAAATGCTTTATTTGTCTCATATTTTCTCATAAGAAACACAGGGAACACTTCTAATCAAATTATAGCCAAAGAAATAAATATAGGAGCTGATAATGAAAAATAAACAGTCGCAAAATAAAAAAGAAAATCTTTACATAACATATTACATAGATGCTTTAGCTTCAGAGAGGTCCGCTACACAAAATACTCTGGAAAGTTATCGTTCGGATTTACACCAGTTTGAAGAATTTTTATTGGAAAGCGGTACTACCTTGGTTGGTGTAAACAAAACCAATATTAAAGATTATGTGAAATCTTTATGTACACAAAAAAAATATAAAAGTAGCTCTATATCAAGAAAAATATCCGCTATGAAAAATTTTTACAAGTGTCTATTTAATGACGGAATAATAGATTTTAATCCAGCGCCGGCTAATGATGATGAATTAAAGAATCCAAAAGTTTCTCGTCCTTTGCCTAAGTATTTAAGTGTCAAAGAAATATTTTTGCTAATGGACACAGTGAGAAAATCAGCAAGCGAATCGAATAAAGAGATAAGCAGTAAAAGGCTATGTGCGATTTTAGATATCCTTTACTCTTCTGGAATGCGTGTTTCTGAACTAATTAATATGAAGTTATGTGAAGTGTCACATTTAATAAACAGTAATAACAAAGAATGCTATATAATAATAAAAGGAAAAAGTGGTAGAGAGAGGCAAATCCTTTTTAATGAACAAGCATTACAGAGCCTTAGAAATTATTTATCAGTTCGTGATAATCTGATCCCTAAAGAAAAGGAATCCGATTGGCTATTCCCAGGTGATAAACCCAATAAACCAATTACAAGGCAGAGGGTCGGTCAATTAATGAAGGAGTTGGCAAGAAAATGCAATGTTGATGAAAATAAGATCTCTCCACACGTGATTAGGCATTCTTTTGCTACCCATCTACTGGATAGCGGGGCAAATATTGTGTTGATACAGAAAATTCTTGGCCATACTAACCTTTCTACAACACAAATATATACTCATATTGCTAACGAAAAGTTAAAGGACAAACTAGCTGATTCGCATCCTATTACTCAGATGATCAATAATTAAACTTATTGCTTTTAATTTGTAGTAAAGTTAAATTCAAAATAAGTTTATGTAAGTTTGTGATTTCAAGTTTGTTGTTTAATTTCTTTCTTATATTATGGGAAGTATTCTATACTTTAATTACTCTCCCTGTAATTCTCTTTCCTGAGTGTGTAATAACCATTTTTCTCGTCTGTTCGGTGAGAGTTGTATTATTCATGCTGCGTTTATTATGTGGCATTAAATATGAAGTGAGGGGAATGGAAAACATTCCTAAGCAACCTTTTATCATTGCATCTAAACACCAATCTCCATTTGAAACATTTATTTTTATACTACTATTTAGAAAAGCGGTTTTTATTTTAAAACGTGAATTGAAATGGATTCCATTCATTGGTTTACATCTTATAGCGCTGAAAATGATTTTTATTAACCGTTCAGATGGTATCAGTTCTATGCGTCATATCATTAAATTAGCAAAAATGCGTATAAAAGAAAATAGAGGCATAATAATATTTCCTGAAGGCACAAGAACGACTATAAACCAAAATATAAAATATCAACCAGGTATTGCTGCTTTATATAGCATATTATCTGTTCCTGTGTTACCGGTTGCTTTAAACACTGGTTTGTTTTGGCCAAAAAGCATACTTTCTCTGAGAAAGAATCCCGGAAAGGCAGTAATAGAAATATTGCCCCCAATATATCCTGGATTAAACAAAAATGAATTCTTGCAAAGTTTAGAAAAGATTATTGAAGAGAGAAGTAGTAAATTAACCACAGAAAAAACTGATATTGCAAATTAACAAAAAAGCTTTATAATTAAAAGAAAAGTACAGTATTTTAGGTATTAATATATGGCAAATCATAAGAGTGCTAAAAAAATGATAAAGGTAATAGCAAAGCGCACTTTAATAAATAAGATGCGGAAAAGTAAAACTCGCACTGCTATTAGAAATTTGGTTGATATAATCAAGTCTGGCGACAAAGAAAATGTTGTTCTGGCATTTCGGAATGCTGAATCCAATTTACATAAATGTGTAAATAAAGGTGTCATTCATAGGAATACTGCTGCGCGTAAAATAAGTCGCTTAAATGCAAAAGTAAAAGCATTGATGACCGCTTAATACGGTTAATGTAAAGTTAACTGTATTAATATATACTCCTCAGTTTGTATATTCTGTATAAAATTTAAGCTTAAGTGATGGATAAAAAAGTGCTATTGGAACTAAGTAATGGATTAAAAATCGAGCTACCTGTATTAAGCGGAACAACAGGTCCTAACGTGTTAAATATCAAGGACTTATATAAGACAACAGGATTATTCACTTACGATCCGGGGTTTGTTTCCACAGCTTCATGTTCTTCTTCGATTACATTTATTGATGGAGATGAAGGAGTGCTTAAATATAGGGGACATAATATAGCTGATTTGGCAGAGAATAATAGCTTTACTGCTGTGATTTATTTATTACTCTATGGTGAACTACCCAGTTCAGAGCAACACAAAAAATTTCTTCTCAAAATACAAAAATTATCCAAAGTATCAGAGCAAATTACAAATGTAATTAAAGCATTTCCACAAACTGCCCACCCTATGTCGATTTTAGTTGCATGTTTTGCAAGTTTGTCAGCATCTTACTATGAAAAGCATGGCAACAATGTCAATGGTGAAGATCTAGACTTTGGAATTTCTGCAATAGCGCAAGTTCCTGCAATTGTTGCAATGATTCATAGGCATATCAACAATCAGGAATTCATAAATGCTAACAATGAATTAAGTTACAGTGAAAATTTCTTAAAGATGATATTTGGCGATGCTGTTGATAATGATAAAAGCGCCCTTTTTGCAAAAGCTTTGGATAAAATATTTACTCTCCATGCTGATCATGAACAAAATGCTTCTACGGCGGCTGTCAGACTGGTAGGATCGGCTGGTTCTAATCTGTTTGCAAGCCTCTCTGCAGGGGTTGCTACACTTTGGGGACCAGCACATGGTGGAGCTAATGAGGCAGTTATAAATATGCTAAAAGAGATAGAGCAAAGTGGAGATATAGATAAATTTATCGAAAAAGCTAAAGATGATAAAGATCCATTTAAATTGATGGGATTTGGACATCGTGTTTATAAAAATTATGATCCGCGCGCGCGCATATTAAAAGACGCTTGCCATGAGGTTCTAAGTAAACTAGAACAAAACAATGAACTGCTTAAGATTGCAAAAAAACTTGAAGAAATAGCTTTAAAGGATGAATATTTTATCGTGCGTAAGTTATATCCAAATGTTGATTTTTACTCAGGTATAATAATGGATGCTATTGATATCCCCTCAAATATGTTCACGCCTATTTTTGCACTTGCAAGAACCACTGGTTGGGTTACTCAGTGGTATGAAATGATAAATGATAAAGAAACTAAGATCTGTAGACCAAGGCAACTCTATTTTGGTAAATAAATTTATTTTCACTTCATTAGACTTCTTGCATAACCCAAACTAAGTAGAAAAAAGGTGTCATCCGAGTAGCTGACACTGGTTCCTTTACGACGGAAGTGTCCAGAGGTGTCATTCCAGTCTGGAATCCAAAAAAAAGGATGGTGTCATTCCGTATCCGTTCAGCCAATGGCGTCAACTTAAGAACTTTCATTAGCAAACTCTCCTAAAGACATGATGGCGTTTAGGCTTATCTACTTTATTGCGGCTGTCCCGGTCGGATTTTAACTTTAGCGCGTATACTTAAAAAGGGCTTGAAAGTTTTTTGGTGCAATAAGTACCTGATAGAGTTTCTGCCTCATTACACCAAATAAAACTGAAAAATTTAAACGATACTCAGTAATTTGATCTGGGTTCCAAGGCCCTTGTGCATCACACATATGAAGCGATAATATATTGCACATGACCAAGTTTGCCCAAAATTCTTGTAATACAGCCTCTCCAGAAAAATTCTCTAACTCTGCTCCTACTTTGAGTCGTTTCCTCTATGTGCCACCTTAACACATAAGCTTTGCTCCAAAGTCTCGGTCAAAAACTCTGTTTCTCAGTTGGCTAATGTCAGCACTATAACTCTTACTTTCTGTCCTTTCATTTTATTTTTTAGCTTTTCATTTTCTAATATAAAATCAAAATCTAATTCGCCAGCGTTCCCATAGCTTACTATAATTTCTTTTTTGCAAGCGAAAAATAAAATCTACTTCCAAATCATAATGCTGCTGAATGAATTTTACTGAAGACGATCATAGATAAATAATAATTTCTCTTGATTTAATAAACGCATTTGAGTGATAACTTCGGGTAATTGCTCTGCCGCCAACGTTTGTTCACCTATATTCCAAGCTGCAAGACGAGCACTACAAATCAGCGAAGTACACAAATCAACAAACAAATTGCCAATGGTGCCTGTTGTTCCATTTGGTTCAAACTCGGATACAATTTCCCCAGAGCTGGGTAATCTCATACCAGAACCATCTGCTGCAATAAGTCTATAGCCTCTCCAACTCAGGTTCATCCTGATAGGCTGTTTGGATGCTTAAATTCTTGAAAGCCTGTATGGCAAATCTTATACCTTGCTTTAGAAAAAGCTTGCTTTGAGGGTACATGTCAATGGCTCCATAAGTTCACATTCTATTCCCAAACTTTTTTTAACTAACTTTAAAATCATAGAAAATACTGTCGAAAAAGGAAGTTTTCTTGTTCGTGTAAAACTCAACACAATGGATTTTCTGAAAAGTTTTCGAGTATATTGCATTTTTAATTTGTAAGATAAGATCTTTTCCTTTTTGCATGCCTCACCTAAAAAAGACACATTTTAAACTTTTTTGTTGCAATAAAATAGAAACAAAAGTGCTGTCCCTTGCACTCTTTGGATAATTTAATGATAAAAAATTTAGAGAGAAATTTTATACACTATCGCTGATATTTTTCCTTAAGTTGACGCCATTGCCTGAACACTTACCTAATGATGAAGCTATCGAAAACATAGCAAAGAGACTTCAAAAATCTATAGACGATGCAAAAAAGCACAAGGTCATGTTTAGTGTTGATGTATTCCAAGGAGAAAAAAGTCATCAATAATAGATTATTCGATACTGATCTTATACCACCTCATGGAGCAAGATAAAAATGTTACTGAGACTGGAAAAGAAAAACTACGGCCTCTTATGTTAGAAATGTTTAATCTAGTTTCAACAGGCACTGATGTGAGCCAAGAAGTTCGGAGATTATTGCCAGAAGATATACTGAAAGAACGCGGCGAATATTTGTCACGTCTAAAACAAATTGTAAGTGATAGTATTGAAAATGACAAAAAAAAAGAAATTGTAGTAGAAAGAGATAATAAATTTTATTATGTACAGTGTCCAGAAAAAAGTGTGATCACTCCTGCAAAATTTATGAACTCCCCGGAATTTAAGGACTTAGAATATGGTGCATTGCGAATAGGAGAAGGAGATAATCTAATCTGAATAAAAAGCTGGCAATATCATGATATGCAAGGCAAAGTAAAAATGACCTTTAGGGTAGGCGATGAAAAGATCGAAATGATTTTATCTTCTGAAAAAGCTGAAAGTTTTGGTAAAATAATGGTACATATGGATGACAAAAGTTGTGAAATCTTCTCAAAGTACCTAAAAGAGCTAGAAAAAGAACCTCGTATAAGCAAGGTTGTTGAAGCTGCTAAAAGTTTTGCACAAACAAAAAGCAGTGCAGTTAGTCCACCTCTTTCTAATATGAAAAGTGTTGACACATTGCAACATTTTCAAAGTAGTGACCATGAATCACCAGAGCATTAACAATTATCATACATACATTGTTGCATATAGCAATAGTGTATGTGTATAGTTAGTAGGGTTTGTAAACTTAATAAAGTATACAACTAATTTGAAAACTACTTTATTGTATGCAAGACTTTAAAATACTAGAAAATCTAAAAACCAAAGCACTAGAAGCTGAAAAAGGAGGCGGTTCTGACAGGATTACCAAACAACATGAAAAAGGGAAATTAACTGCTAGAGAAAGGCTCAGTATATTGCTCGATGAAAGTTCTTTTGCAGAATACGATAAATTCGTAAAACATCATGCAAATGATTTTGGCATGCAAAATGCTAATTTTTTAGGTGATGGGGTAGTGATTGGTCATGGTACTATTTATGGCAGAAAAGTTTTTGTTTATTCTCAGGATTTTACTGTCTTTGGTGGTTCACTTGGTGCGTCACATGCAAAAAAAATATGCAAAATTATGGATATGGCAATTAATGCCAGAGTTCCAATTATCGGACTAAATGATTCTGGTGGAGCCAGAATTCAGGAAGGAGTAAATTCTCTTGCTGGTTATGGAGAAATTTTTCAAAGAAACGTAAATGCATCGGGTGTTATACCACAAATTTCTTTAATTATGGGCCCATGTGCAGGAGGTGCAGTTTATTCCCCAGCATTAACTGACTTTACTTTCATGGTGAAAAACAGTTCATATATGTTTATAACCGGGCCAGATGTAGTAAAAAAGGTTACCTACGAAGATGTAAGTTTCGAAGACCTCGGTGGAGCAAAAATTCATACAAGCAAAACAGGAGTAGCGGATTTTGCATTCAATAATGATGTTGAAATGCTGCTAAAAATGCGTGAATTCTTTACTTTCTTACCAGCAAATAATCAGGAATCACCAAAATCTGCACCAATCTGTAATGATGTTGACGACATTGATGAATCCTTAAACACTCTAATTCCTACCAATCCTAATACTCCTTATGATATGTATGAACTCATTGAAAAAGTTTGTGATGAAAGGAATTTCTTTGAACTGAAACCTGATTTTGCTCGTAATATCATAACTGGTTTTGGTAGAATTGGAGGAAATACTGTCGGTATTGTTGCAAATCAACCTATGCACCTTGCAGGATGTTTGGATATTGATTCTTCAAGAAAAGCTGCGAGGTTTGTAAGGTTTTGTGATGCATTTAACATTCCGATCATCACACTTATTGATGTTCCAGGATTTTTGCCGGGTACAAATCAAGAATACAATAATATAATACAACACGGAGCGAAACTGCTTTACGCTTACGCTGAAGCGACCGTGCCGAAAATTAGCCTTATCACTAGAAAAGCGTATGGTGGTGCATACATTGTTATGAATTCGAAACATCTAAAAGGTGATATAAATTATGCCTGGCCAACTGCTGAAATAGCTGTGATGGGCCCTGAAAGTGCAGTTGAGATTATATTTCGACACGAAAAAGATCAGCAAACGTTAATTAAAGAATATAAAGAAAAATTTGCTAACCCATTTTTTGCTGCATCATATGGATACATTGATGACATTATAGTGCCAAGTAAAACAGGGTATCACTTTTGTAAAGCATTAGAGCTACTCAAAAACAAGAAAGTAGAAAGGATATGGAAAAAGCATGACAACTTACCTCTGTAACTTTCTTCTAAGCCTTGCTTACAAGTTATGCAATATTATAAGTATAATCAGTGTGCCGTTACCAAGACTCGAACTTGGGACCTCGTCATTACCAATGACGTACTCTACCACCTGAGCTACAACGGCAAGTTTATATATTATGATAATGAATAACACAAAAAAGAATAAGGAAAAAGAAGAGGAGAAAAAAAGATTAGCGAAAGCTTTAAAGCAAAATATTTTGAAAAGAAAAAAGCAGCAACAGAGTAGACAGAGAACCCTTTCAAAACTCGTTTGTGGTGAGGAATTTTTAGGAGAAAGCACCGCAGAATACTCGAATGTATTTGAGAACGACAAAATTACCATCAGAAACTTAAGTTTTGAAGGAGGTATCATGCCAGAACTACCGGAAGTGGAAGTAATCTCTAATTTTTTGCTTGATAAAATTAAAAACAAGCAAATCAGTAATGTTATAGTGAATAATTGGAATTTACGTGCCCCAATAACAAAAAATATTGATGATATGCTAAAGGGCAAAGTCATACGCAACATCAAGCGTAGAGGTAAGTATACCATCTGGAATACAGATGGTAGTGTGGCTGTAATCATACATCTTGGCATGAGCGGAAAGCTTATATATGCTGACCACGATCAAATGCGGAATAAGCACGATCACGTGGTATTTTTATTTTCCGACAATACTTCAATAATTTTTAATGACCCAAGAAGATTTGGATTAGTTATCGTTTTAAATAAAGAACAAGAAACGGATTTTTTTAGCGATTTTGGAATAGAGCCCCTCACGGATGAATTCAGTGGAGACTATTTACAGGAGTTGCTGAAAAACAAAAAAGTGAATATTAAATCAGCGTTAATGGACAATAAATCAATAGTTGGCGTAGGCAACATATATGCTTCTGAGAGCTTGTTTAGAGCCCGTATATCACCACTCAGGTCAGCAAAAAACTTGACCTATAGAGAGTGCGAAAAACTTGCTGCTGAAATAAAAAATACTCTGAGTGATGCAATTGCTGCAGGCGGTTCAACACTGAAAGATTATGCACAGCCATCTGGATCTGCTGGATACTTTCAAAATAACTTTTACGTATATGGTAAAGTTCAAAAACCTTGCAAGATTTGCAATAATATCATAACACTTATACGACAAAATGGCCGTAGCACTTATTTTTGCAACGCGTGCCAGAATTAAGATTTTATTTTTTGATATGATATTTTCACTTGAAAAAGATCCATTTGATTTGTTTTCAAAGTGGTACAAAGCAGTACTTAATTCTCCGTGTGGACAACCAACTGCAATGACGCTAGCAACTTGTAGCAAAGACTGTATTCCATCTGCAAGAGTGGTATTACTAAAGGAATATAGCAAAGAAGGTTTTGTGTTTTTCACTAACGTAAACAGTAAAAAAGGGAAAGAATTGACTGAGAACCCCAAAGCTGCGTTAGTGTTTCATTGGATAGAATTTGCTAGGCAAGTGCGAATTGAAGGAGAGGTTAAACTTCTAAACGATGAAAGAACTGACAAATACTTCTCTTCTCGAGCGCTGGGTAGTCAAATTAGCGCATGGTGCTCAAAACAATCGAGCATTCTGAAAGATTGGCAGGATTTTGAGCAAGCTATAAAATTGAAGGAAAAAGAATTTCACAATACACAAGTTTCTCGTCCTGATTTTTGGGTGGGATTTTGCGTAATCCCAAAAGTAATTGAATTTTGGCAAGAAGGTGAATATAGGAAGCATATTAGATTTAGATACACCCTTGTTGAGGGAAGCGATTGGAAAGTGGAACAATTATATCCCTAGCTACATTCGTTATTGCAGACCCTTCTTAATTTACCATTGAGAATTGGATGACACCCTACTAATCCGAATTCTGGATTAAGGATAAAAAAGAGCAAAAATATCAATAACCTATAATTTTATAGCTAAAGTGACTTAGGTTTACCGATAATTTGAAAAACAACAAATTCGTCATTCCGCTACTTGTTAGCGGAATCTATGCTGAGATACCGCGGCGGTATGACATAGGGAAACCTTTCTTGGGTTAGCTATAGAAGGTCAAGGACTGCAAATTTTTCATTAGACAGGCTTCTTATACTTTTGGTGAGGTTAAATTTTGAAGTGAAAATTTTAATAAACAGCAAATAAACAAGTTTATCAAAAAAAGAGTTAAATGTTAGGATTTTAAATAATACAGCATTCCGGACAATTTAAAATCAACCTGGGATGGAGGAAGTTAGTGGCGGTCACATACTCTTTCATCACAATGATAAAGAAGCTTACCTTTATCTCTGACGTATTTTAAAGGAATTTTGGGATTATTGATGTCTTTACCACCAGTATCATGCCATTTCTTTTCCCATGTAATATAATATGGTTCAAGGTCTTGCGGCGTTAATTTATATATTTCTTTTAGCTCTATTCCTTCATAAATAGCAAATATCCAATCCACCTTTCGGTATTTTGCAATTATTCATTACCATACTCATCAATGGCATCATTTCCCTCGCGTGCTGGAAGAATAGTGAGTCCAGTTAGTAATAAGACTTGTAGGATTTTTCCGCCGTTGTCCTGAAAGATATCATTTATACCATGCTTAACAGCAAACTCTTGATACTTCCGTATATGAGGAAATATATCTTTCAGACATTTTCTGTCTTGATCCTGATCTAGAAGTGCAGTAGGTTCAACACCAAGGGCATCTGCTATGCGCTCAACATTATCTATAGAGATATTTCTCTCACCACGTTCAACGGAGCCTATATATGTTCTGTGTAATTCACATAAATCAGCAAGAGTTTCTTGGGAAAGCCCTTTTATATTTCTTATTCTTCGTATATTCTGGGAAAGAAGTAATCGCAGAGGTTGTGTTTTTATTTTTGTCATCTTTGTAAGATAATAGTTGACAATTATAAGTCTACAGACTATAAGTATCTTCCATATGGTACATATATTGGAAAAATTTAAATTTAATAATAAACCTACATATACTACAGATAGGGGAGCTGCATATTGTGGAGACTCTCTTAACCTATTGCCGCAATTACCAGACAATAGCTTAGATCTTGTAATAACCAGTCCACCGTTTGCTTTGCAAAGAAAAAAAGAATACGGAAATGAATCCCAAGCCGAATATGTTGCCTGGCTTGGTCAATTTGCAAAATTAGTACATAGCAAACTCAAAGATACAGGCAGTTTTGTACTTGATCTAGGTGGAGCTTATGAAAAAGGCGTGCCATCCAGAAGTTTATATAATTTTAGAGTGCTTATGCATTTCTGTGATGATATAGGCTTCTTCCTTGCAGAAGATTTCTATTGGTATAACCCTTCTAAATTGCCAAGTCCAATTGAATGGGTAAATAAGAGAAAAATCAGAGCAAAAGATTCTGTTAATACAGTATGGTGGTTCAGCAAAACTGAGTGGCCTAAAGCAGATGTCACAAAGGTGCTAGTGGAATACAGTGGTCGCATGAAAAAACTTATCGAGAACCCAAAGGCTTATTATACTCCAAAAGAACGACCATCAGGACATAATATTGGTAGTAGCTTTGGTAAAGATAATGGAGGAGCTATTCCATCAAATCTTTTGCAGATTCCCAATTCAGAGTCTAACAGCCAGTATCTTGCTGCATGTAAGGAACTAGGTGTAAAAGAGCATCCAGCTCGATTCCCTGCTAAATTACCTCAATTTTTTATTAGGTTTCTAACACAACCAGGTGACGTTATTTTAGATATTTTTGCTGGTTCTAACACAACAGGTTTTGTATGTGAGCAAGAAGACCGCTACTGGTTAGCATTTGAAGAAAATAGAGAATATCTTGCTGCATCTGCTTTTAGGTTCTTAGAAAAAGAATGCTCAAAAAAAGAGTTGGCAGTTATTTATCAATGCATTATTCGTGGTAAAGAGCCTGTATTAAAGACTAAGCAGTCTATATTGGATATTGAGTTCACTCAGCAGTCATTAGTAGTTTAGTTATGCTCTTTGTTCATGGTTTTCCCGTTTTGAGCAATAATTTTTTATATAAGCATTTTTGTTGCCTATCCTCAACACTTTCCACATTAGTGTTACTAGCAGAAGTTACTCTTAAATGTTTGTTCATGTTAGCTACAAACGTTAAGAAATTTACCAAATAAAAAAAAGGCAAAAGAAGCCCCGGTTACTATCTATTTTCAGTATTGGCGTTTTTTAAGTCTTAAACGCTGCAATTTAGCTGCTTTTAAATGCAACTCACCTTAGTTTAAATGTTTAAAAAATTTACTAAGCAGAAAAAAAGACAAAGAATCCCCGGAGTAGTTAGTTATTCCACTCTTTATTTTAAAATTTGACGTTGGGTGATGTCTTAAACGCTTTATAAGTGCTTTTCAGCTTACGTGGGTAAAAACCCAAAATTTTTATAAAGACATAGTATGCACATAGTGCAAAAATTAAACAATAGTACGCCAAATACAAGTCTTCTTGTCGTTTTAACCTGCACAGATTGGGAAGTTAAATAATATAGCTTCAGTTTCATGATAAGGGGGCTGGCGAAGGGTGTCAAGTAGTTTCTACCCGAAACCACAATATTCGCACAGTTGGAAAATGGTTGCGGGAGTAGGATTTGAACCTACGGCCTTCAGGTTATGAGCCTGACGAGCTACCGAGCTGCTCCATCCCGCGTCGTTGTTTATTTAGTTATTATATATACAATAATAGAAAATAAAAGAACAAAATCACCCCATGGTTGTAACTTTTCTCGACATAATAGTTAGTTATATACGTCATAATGAAAAATATAACTTGATACTGTGGCTTCCTGTTTTTCAGTGTGCAGGAATTTTAACCTATTTTTCCCTAAGTTTTGAACCAAGCTGCATATCTATTTTTCTTTTGCTTTTACCCACACTAATTTTGATTGCAATATTGTATAAAAGGTACGCGATATTGTGTATCGCTTTAATTGCAGTGCTCATAGGATTTACAGCTAGTAAATTAAGAACAGCTTTAGTTGATACTCAAATTCTTGATAAAGAGAGATATGTAAAAGATATCGTTGCCACAGTGAAGGATATTAACGACAGGGGCTCATATAAGCAATTTCTGCTTTCTGTTGAAAAATCCCCTACTATCTCAAAATCCTCTCCTGTTATCCCAGTGCCCCCTTTTGTCATCCCAGTACTTGATACTGGGATCCAGAAAAAAAAGATATGGATTCCAGCGTCACGCGCTGGAATGACACCGGATAGAGCTCTAGATAACATCAGAATATCAGTTAGAACCAAAGTGGAAAAAGGCATTAAAATAGGCGATCAAGTAAAATTATCAGCAAAACTCTTCCCTCTAAAGATTGCGCCTTCGGAGTATGCATACGATTTTGCAAGAATAGCATATTACCAGAAAATAAGTGCAACAGGCTTTGCAACAAGCAAAATAGCCCTGCACAAAAAGGCTGAAGCAAGGAAATTTCAAGAATATATAGAATCTTTCCGTCAATACATTTATGAAAACCTGCAGCAAAATATCAAGAAACCACATGCGGATATAATCTCTGCATTACTGATCGGTAAAAAAGATGGCATAGATCAAAAAACTATGGACGCGATACGAGATTCAGGTATAGCACATTTGTTTGCCATATCTGGTTTGCATTTATCATTCGTTGCTGGTCTGTTTTTTGTAGTGTTTCGTAATTTATTCGCAATATCTGAAACTTTGACTCTTAAGTATAACACCAAGAAAATATCTGCATTCCTTACTATCTTGCCAACCACGTTTTATTTGTTGATTACCGGTATGCAAATTTCTGCTCAGCGTGCCTACATCATGGTGATTTTAGTACTCGTTGCAATAATGATAGAGAGAAAATATCGAGGGTTAATAGCAATTGCGTTTGCTGCTGCAGTGATACTTATCATAGAACCAGAAGCAATTTTAAAGCCTGGCTTTCAGATGTCATTTTCTGCTGTTTTGGCACTGGTTGCCAGTTATCAAATTAATGCTAATAAATTGTTCAAAATAAAAATAATGAAATATTTTGTGTCGATAATGATTAGCTCAGTAATAGCAAGTTTAGCAACTGTTCCATATACGATATACAATTTTAATTATTTTTCAATTAGTGGCATTATCACAAATTTAGTTGCTATACCAATAGTTACATTAATTATTATTCCACTTGGAATAATCTATGTTTTGTTGATTCCTTTCGGTATTGAATGGATTATAGCGCCACTTATAGAACGCCCAATTGACAGCATTTTGTATATAACAAACGCTATCGCTAGTCTTCAGTATTTGGTTATTCCCATTCGCACTTTTCCTGCATCATCAATTATTATAATAACACTTGGTTTATTGTGGCTGTGCTTGTGGGAAAGAAATTGGCGTTTCTTCGGAATTTTCTTTATTGTGCTGGGTATTTGCTTTAGCACCGCATATAAAACCCCCGACATCCTAATAAATGCTGATAATGTTGCTGTAAAAGAAAGTGATAACTTACTATATTCTCTCACCAGGAAAAATAGGAACTTTGTTGTCAAAACATGGGCGAAGCAAAATGGGCAGAACCAAATTTTGAATCATAAAAAATACAATAACTCAGATAAAAGGCTAAAGTGTAACGATTATGGCTGCATATATAATAAAGGAAATAATAAATCAGTGTTGCTAGCTTATAAGGAAGAAGATATCTTGAGAAACTGTAATAGTGTTGATCTGATAATTCAATTAAGTGAATTCGACTATTCAGCTTGCAACGCTAAAATTATTAAACATGCTGATCTAGAAACGTATGGCACACATTCTGTTTGGTTAACAAATCGTTACGTAAAGATTAATACAGTGCGCTCCAATAGGCCTTGGCACATGTTGAAAAATTAAGAAACTTGATTTTAAGGTTTGGTTAATGTATACCTAAATAAGTTTAAACTAGAAAAATGTTATGGTTACAGACACTCAAGATCCTTTCAAAGACTATTTTGATTTTTTAGGATTTAGAAAACTTTCTGACCAGCCCAGTAGAATTTTGAGCTCTATAAGAAAGTATTCTGGTACTATATCGATAGCAAGTACCATTGCTATTCTTATAGCATTTACTGCCTTTTCTATTCAGCCTGTTACAGTAAGTATTGCTGGGTTTGCGTTCACGCCAGCAACTCTTGCCTTTATTCCTCTTACAGTTCTCTTATTTACTGCTGTTATAAACTTTATAAATACACAAAAAATAAAAGAGAATGAGATAGATAAAAAAATAGGAAACTATCAAGTTGATGAACAGTACAGCCAGATTGCTCAAGAAGCTAAAAAAATTGAAATTGTAACAAATTTAGATAAAAAGGGGAAAAAGCTTTCAATAGTTTTACCAATTTCTAAGACGCAGAGAAAAATACTAGAAGATATAGAAGCAGAAAATAGAAATAGGATTCTCTTGCTTACAGGATCATATGTATTTGGTGCTATTATAGTAGTTTCAGCAATATCACAATCCATTAATGCTCCAATAATATTAATAGCTTTATTAGTCGCTATTCTTTTATGCATCATATCAACACTTAGCAATCTAATAAGTAATAGCGTGGATCATGAAAATCATACTATTAGAAAACACAGTTCTTTAGGTCTTCTACTTCCATACTGGTCTGGAAAGGGCATGGTTGTATCAGTAATAGAAAATAAGCTTAGTAAAAAGGAAAATGAACTAATATCTCTAATGAAAGAACTGCTTAGTCCGTTTTGCAACTCATTTGACAGTAACCTTAAAAAAGCTTGCGATTTACTTGATAATAGTCTTTTAAAGCCTGCAAATATTAACATTAAAGAAACGCTTGATCACCTAAAAAAAATCAGAGAAGACATCAAAAAAGATTTAGATTGGCTACATGCAGAAATTTCAGAAGTTTTAAACAACACTAAAGAATTGACAAAAAAAGCACATTCACTAGATATTGAAGGTACTTTTTCTAGGTTAGAGAATGCTATTAAAATTGCTGAAGATAAGATTGAACGATTTGAACCAAGCCGCTTTGTAGGCTGGCTTCAATCAACTACGCAGTCTAATAATAACGAGTTCCTTAGCATGCGAAAAAAGTTAAAAGAGGATACAGAAGAGGAAAAAACGGAATTGAAGGAGCAATTAAACGTAGTAAGGAATGAATTAGAAGAAATAAAAAAGAAGCAAGCTCAACCAAGTACGCCTGATTTAGAAGCTAACAATGGAAATAATACTAATAAATTATTAGTATTAGAAAATAAAGTCAAAGAACTACGTGACACAGTTAGAAAGTTAGAGCTGGAAGCAGAACAAAATAAGCTGCAGCAAAAGAAGGAAAAGTTAGAGCAAAAAAAATCTGAACAAGAAAAAACAGATGAATGGAAAGAAAAAATCAACGGCAAACCAAGTGACTTTCTATATTATTTATTAGAATCTATTAAGCTGGAAGAAAAAGATAATAAAGAAGAAAAGGTTGAGGCAACATTACGAAATTTTGATAATAAAGTTACGATCCACTGGAAAGATGGCTCTCAAACAATTTGCCATATTAAAAAACAAGGTGATCTGCAAATTGAGTCTAGCGCAACAATGTTTACAGACCCAAATGTTCAAGCAGCATGGGAAATGGCGCGGGGTAAATCACTATAGATCACTCAGTAATAACCTTAAGTGTTAATAATGATAAAGAGAAATTAAGGCTAGATATCTACGTAGCTGAAAAGTGCAACATATCACGCAGTAAAGCTCAAAGATTGATACAAAATGAGCAGGTGAAATTACTTGGCATACCGATAATTAATAATGATCACATAGTAAAACCAGGTGAAGAGTATATAGTACATCTCGTTCAACCTGACATATCCACATCAATTGAGCCTAATTATGACATAAAACTTGATATCGTCTATGAAGATGAGGACATTATAGTTCTGAGTAAACAAAGTGGATTAACAGTGCACCCAGGTGCTGGGACAAACAATGATACGCTTTTGAACGCAGTTATCGCTTACCTTGATGTAAGACCAGGAATTGTTCATAGACTCGATAAAGATACCAGTGGGCTAATGGTAATTGCAAAAAATGAAGAAGCCCATGGTTTTTTGTCTGAATTGTTATCAAATCGTAAAATAAAGCGAGAATATTTAGCAGTAGTTTGGGGAGCATTATCTTCCCAGCAGGGAACTATAGAAACTAACATTGCTCCAAAGCGTGGTAATAAAGAAATGATGTGTGTTACAAAAACAACCGGGAAATTAGCAATCACTCACTATTTGGTGCAGAAAATTATAGGACAAGTAAGCTTAGTCAAATGTGTTCTAGAGACAGGCAGAACACACCAAATTCGAGTCCACATGAGCCACATAGGACATTCCATAGTTGGTGATCAAGTTTACGGAAAAAATAGTAGTAAAAGCACAAAATATGCTAAAAACTCTAGTTTCATTCGTAATTTCAATAGACAAGCACTACATGCTTATACACTGGGCTTATACCACCCAAAAAGTAATAAATACATGGAATTTGTCTCTGATTTACCGCAAGATATAAAAACTTTAATTGGTGAGTTTGACAACATATCTTAATAACATTCGTATTAACCTGTCAATATTATCATCCATGTCATCAGGAAGTTAATTAATGAAAGAAAAACTGCTGCACTACCTAGATCTTTCACCTTTTTTGAAAGTATGTGTTGTTCACTGGAAATACGCTCAATTGTCGTTTCAAAAGCAGTGTTAACAATTTCCACAATTAACACCAGGAATAGGCTGCTTATCATTACTGCACGTTCTAGATTACTTACATCCAAAACAAACAAAATTGAGACACATACTATAAAAAGTAGCAACTCCTGTCTGAACGCAATTTCTGATATAAAAGCTGATTTTATTCCTTCACAAGAGTATTGAATTGCTTTTATTAGACGAATAATGCCCTTCTTCATTATTACTCACAAAACCCTTTAATCAAAATTTTAACTCATTTGGATTTGCTACACCCTATAGCATTTTTATCATTTGTTCACCCTATTGGTTTTGAAATTAAGACTTACTGCAACTACAATAAGTACTCTTATCATCACATTTTGGTGTTAAGTCAGGATAGAACGTGAGTATAGCATCATTCTTTCTTACAAACACTGATTGATAATTGTCATCCTCCATTTTATACAGGCACATTCCATCTTTTCCCAATTCCTTAAACGCCTTAGTTGCAGAAATTATCGGCATGAAGGTTATATGCATATCCATTTGGACACTTAACTTTTACTTCTCCATCCTTGCCCAAATATTTCATTCCAAATGTATAAACTGGCGGCTTAATATCTGATTTATTGCGCAGGGCACCTGCCCATTTATCCTCTTGAGCTTCAACATATCTACCTACAAAATGCATACCACCTAGTTTATCGTTTGGCTCACCACAAAAAATATGTCCAAACCCTATAGTTTCTTTTTCACTTCCACTATTTGTAAACCAAATGTTAGCCAGTTCATCTTTAAATAGCTCCAAATCCGCATCTGGTGTGACAATTTGATGATCAAGCTCATCATATATTTCTTTCACTACTTCTTGATGCTGCGGACAACTAAGTAAAATTTTGAAATCTTCTTTATCTGGATGCGCTCCCCAATCTCCACAAACTTTCAACACTCCTCTATCGAAGTCAGTTAATTCTGGAAACGGTGGCTGGTTGTGAACTGAAAAATGGTTCAAAATTGACCTCAACATTTTCTTCTACATAGCCGGTGTGAAAATAATGATCCTTAATATAAAAAATAAATCCTATTATTGGTATTATTAAACACAAAATTAGTTTAACTGTCTTCGACATAATCATGTTCACAAAAAAGCTAGCTTACAAGAAACAATTTAAAAAAGTTTTAATCTAATCATTTTTGCAGAGCAGCAACTCCCGGCATTTCATCACCACTTAACCAATCTAAAAATGCTCCTCCACCAGTGGAAACATATGTAAAATCCTTATCGGTAAAGCCTGCAGCGCTTATTGCAGATAGACTATCACCTCCCCCTATTATGCTGGTTAACTTTCCTTTGTGCGTTAAGTCACTTACGATTTTCATTACCCCTATTGTACCACTTGCAAAAGCTGAATGTTCAAAAACACCAATAGGTCCATTCCACAGCAGAGTCTTACTGCTTGCTATTATACTGCTTATTGTACTCAAAGTTTGTGGTCCGATATCCAAAATTATATCACCGTCCAAAATGGACTCAGTTCTTCTTGAAATACTAGTGCTGTAATCAGAGTTTACTGCAACCAGAACGTCTTCTGGCACAACTATTTTGCAATTGTTTTTATTTGCTGTTTCAACAATATTATGTAGAAGGTCGTCAACACCATTTTGAAAGAAAGATTTCCCTATATTTACTTTGCTAAATGACAAAAAATTATTGGCTATTGCACCACCTAGAACTAGGTAATCAACCTTTTCTGTTAGCTTCATAAGCACTTTTATTTTAGTTGATATTTTAGCTCCCCCAACTATCGCAGTAATAGGTTTAGCTTTAAATGATACAGCTTTTTCAAGATACTTTAGCTCATCTTGCAAGCAAAATCCCGCGTAAGAAGGTAAAAATTCTGTAATGCGTGAAATAGAAGCGTGAGCTCTGTGAGAGCAAGAAAATGCATCATTTACATATATATCCGCTAGAGATGCCAGTTGTTTGGCAAAATTTGAGTCACTTTGCTCTTCCTCTTTATAAAATCTTAGATTCTCTAGTAATATTATATCTCCTGCATCCATAGCACTCACTGCTTTTTGCACTTTTTCACCAACGCAATCATCAATGAATTTCACTTTTTTATTTAGTAACTGCGATAAAGTGTCAATTACATTTTTTAGCGACAGATTATTGTCTCTAGCCTTTGGGCGTCCGAAATGCGATATAATAATAATCTTTGCACTCGCATTTACTAAATACTGAATAGTAGGCAATGCTCTCAAAATACGAGTGACATCACGAATTTCTCCATCTTTTATAGGAACATTGAAGTCAACTCTAAGTAAGACGGCTTTATTGTGAAGATCACAATTTTCTATACTAGGTATATTCATTACAAAATTGAAGCTATAAAGTCACTATACAGCAGTTTGATCTAAAGTAAAGTTTTAAGCTTACGAACGTTTAAGGAAATTTGCATGCCAAACACTTGACACTGGAACCTTATCGTCATGCCACCACGAACCGTCATACCACGATTCATTCGCGGTATCTCTAGATCCCGCTAACAAGCAGCGGGATGACGATTGTCAGGGTGTCATCCCAGCGCCCCTATGATGTCATTCAAGTAGCTGACACTGGTTCCTTTATGATGGCAGTGCCCCTATGGTGTCATTCCAGTGCTTGACACTGGAATCCAGCCTTTCCATAATCATCAAAACATTGTATTTTAACGTAAAACAGCTATTTTTATGCTCACCAACTTAATAAAATTCCTGGATTCCAGTGCCAAGCACTGGAATGACAAGGGGCACTGGAATGACACCTCTCTTGGGCTCTTTTAGCTATAAACATTAAGAAATTTACCAAATGAAAAAAAAGGCAAAAGAAGCCCTAGTCATTGTCTATTTTCAGTATTGGCGTTTTTTAAGTCTTAAACGCTGCAATTTAGCTGCTTTTAATTGCAACTAACCTATGCTGCAAATGTTTAAGAAATTTACTAAGCAGAAAAAAAGGCAAAAGAAACCCAGTGTTAGCTAATTGTCACTCTCTAATCCTGCAAATCGGCGTACTATACTGTCTTAAACGACTTATAAGCGCGTTTCAGCTTATATAGGTAAAAACCCAGAAATGTTGTGAAGACATAAGGTGCACATAGTGCAAAAAATTAAAAATAAGACGCCAACTACGTTGTTTTCTTGCTGTTTAATCTGCACAGATGAAGATAACTGAATACCTTCAGTACCATGATAAGGAGGCTGGCGGAGTTTGTCAAGTAAGTTTTTCGTTTAATCCGTTTCTATGGCTTAGGTGCCCTTGACTTCCGGCTGGGTCGAATTTGTATAGCTACATTGTCAGTAAATCTAAATTGCTTTAATAATTTTGATTGAAAAATAGTTTTTCTATTATATAAATGCTACTTTAGGGTAATCAAAATGGAAGACGATAAATATAGCCTAGGTTTAAGAGTTATCCATTGGTTGATTGCTGTTTTTATTATCGGTATGCTTTGCTCTGGACTTTATATGAAAAGCTTACCACTTAGCAATGAAATTAAGTTCAACATATACGCTATTCATAAGGCTTGCGGTATCACTATTCTTGGATTAATCATAGTACGCATATTTTTTCGCGTCTTTACTTATGTTCCACCACTTCCAGCAAATTTTTCTCGGTTTGTAATCAATGCAAGTAAAACAGTACACTTTGGTTTATATTCTTTAATGGTGCTAATGCCACTATCTGGCTATGTCATGTCTTCTGCTTCTTGCAAACAGATCAAATATTTTTTTCATATCCCTTTGTTGATTAATCAAAACAAAGATCTAGCTAACACGGCTAACGAGCTACATTCGATGCTTGCATATTTTATGGTACTCTTTATAATCTTACATATACTTGGCGCCTTAAAACACACATTTATAGATAAACAAAACATTTTTAAACGTATGATATAGGTTATATGTTAAGTAGCCTCTGGAAAAAAGGAACAGATTTTCTTGGCAGTGAGTTTGCTATAATGGGTGGTGCTATGAGCTGGGTTTCAGAGAGAAACTTGGTCTCAGCAATCTCAAACGCTGGTGGTTTTGGTGTGATTGCATGTGGTGCAATGTTCCCAGACTTACTGGAAAAAGAAATCATAGAGACACAAAAATTAACTAACAAGCCATTTGGTGTAAACCTAATTAATATGCACCCAAAGTTGAGTGAGTTGATAGATGTGTGTATTGAAACGAAAGTGAGCCATATAGTGCTTGCCGGTGGACTGCCAACAAAGCCTAATATAGAAAAAATCAAGGGTGCAGGCATTAAAGTTATGTGCTTTGCACCAGCATTAAGCCTTGCGAAAAGGTTAGTAAAAATGGGAGTAGATGCATTAATAATAGAAGGAATGGAAGCAGGTGGGCATATAGGTCCAGTTAGTACTTCTGTTCTTGCACAAGAGATATTGCCTCATTTTAAAAATGAACAAATACCAGTGTTTGTTGCAGGTGGAATAGGAAGAGGTGAAATGATAGTTAATTACCTGGAAATGGGAGCAAGTGGCTGTCAAATAGGTACATTATTTGTCTGCACTAATGAGTCAATTGCCCACAAAAATTTTAAGGAAGTGTTTATTAAATCGGCCGCACGTAATGCAATACCTTCTGTACAGATAAGTGCTGATTTTCCTGTAATTCCTGTAAGAGCTATAGCCAACAAAGCAAGCGATGACTTCATGAAGCGTCAAAAAGAAGTTATTGATGAATACCAAAAGGGACAGATCTCAAAAGAAGATGGGCAGCTTGAAATAGAAAAGTTCTGGGCTGGAGCTTTAAGAAGGGCAGTGATTGAAGGAGATGTTGAAACAGGATCTTTAATGGCCGGTCAAAGTGTTGGCATGGTTGATAGGGAAAAGCCTGTGAAAGAAGTGATAGATATATTAGTTCAACAAGCAAACAATCATATTGAACGCAAATCTGTAGAAGTAGAAAGCCCAGAAAGCAAATAGTTAAGCGACCTTCCAATAAGCAAGTTGCCGCAATTATTTATAATATGGCATAATTGCCCAGTTTTAATGTAAAATTAACGCTAAAGAGGTATCTATACATTTTGTTATGTATGGAGGAGTCTATGCTAAGTTCTAAAAAAGATATTAACCAACAATTGCACGACACTATATACAAAAAGGTAACAAAAAAAACACATAATCATGAAAGCCCAAAAAAAAATGGAGATAGAACTATCAAAAAATGCATAGAGTTGTTCAAGAAAGAGGCTAATCCTAATGTATTAATTGAATTAGAAAAATCACTGAAAGAGCAAGAAGAATCTTATAATTATTACACCAAAAAATTTCTTCCAGTGTTGGAAACAGAAGTAATGAAATTAGAGGTCGAGCTTTCAGTATCTAACAATGAAAGAGAACAATTACAAAGATCACCAACAAGAAGAGGGAAAATATTAGAAATAATTTCAGGGATTATTAAAAGGAGCAGCAATAAAGATTCAAAAATAGAAGAACAACCTATTAATTCCATAAAAAAAGAGATCCCAGTGTCAAGCACTGGGATGACAGAAAATAATGTAGAAAGTCCAACTAAAGAAGAAGTATGTGCTAGTAGCTCAGATAGTGGAGTAAGTTCACGCAAACCGAGTGAAGAAAGTTTAGAATCACCAATAAGTAGTAGAAGGAGCAGTATGAGCTCAATATTAAGCTCTGCTGGAGAAAATAACGATCCACAAAAAGAAGATACTGGGAATCAAATGCAACCAGAGCAGACTGCAGAAGAAGAGCCACAGGTGTCATCCCAGTGCGTGACACTGGGATCCAGAGAAAAAGAAAGTATGGATCCAAATAGTCAAACTACTCAGATGACAGGCAGCCAGGCAAAAGATTCAATGCAACCCGAAGAAAAAAGGGACAGAAAAAACGCCGTTACAATCGTGCAGAAATTTCCTTTGAATAAGAAAAAGGGTGAAGATACTCCACTTGAAAAACAACCCAATAACAGAAATCTTCACGTTGCACTTGTAGCAGGTTGTGCTCTCTCCACAATAGGGTGCATTGTTGCAGGAGCAATGACATCAGGATTGATAGGAGCAGGACTACTTGCTATGGCTGCAGTGTTTGCTATAGCAGCAGTAGCTGAATTGCATTCAAACTTCCTATCAAGTAAATTAACATCCATTAATGTGAGTCCTCTTGTTGATGATAAGAGCTTACAGCATGTTCGCAGCGGTAAAAATTAAATATGTGTTACTTGTAGTGGATAAGTGAATTCAGTTCTTGCTTATTGATATAAAAGTTGTTATATTTGAGGAATGTTTAAAAGGTGTTTAGTTGATGCGCATTCAATTGAATAAAGTTTTGGTTTTTATAGCCTTATTAAGTTTCATTTTTGCATCATATTCTAGCGAAGCAAGTTCGGCGAGTGATGAATTAAAGGGTATACAAGAAACGGTAAAAAATTTTATTTCTTCATTTTCAATTAAAGATACTGTAGAAAATATGAGTCCTTCAACAATCATAGGGTTGTGTATAGCTGCGGTGATACTTGCAATAGTGTTTAGAGGTCTGATCTTTTTTATGATAATGTTTGGTGTGTTAGTCATAATGTTTGGTAGCACAGAAAAAGCAACAGATTACTTAAAAGAAAAATTTAACTTTACAAAAGATATAAAATTACAATCCGATAGCGAAAAAAAAGATAAAAATTAAGATAGTATTTTTATCTTTTTTAATTATCTTTATTGAATACGCATATGCAGCTAAAAGTACCAGCAATTAACCATAAGCTTGAAAAAAAGAACAACTTAGCATTACTAGAAAGCATCGATTTAGATTTTATTCCTTATGCTTGTCACTACGATGAAGAAACCTTACTAACAAAACAGGGAGAATTGTTAAAAATAATCAAGTTAGAAGATTATTCTTCTGTTGATAACTACAGCGACCTCAGAACTGAAATTAGAAAAAGCATATCAAAAAATATTAATAGCCTGTAT
This sequence comes from Wolbachia endosymbiont (group A) of Bombylius major, assembly GCF_947251895.1. Taxonomy (NCBI): domain Bacteria; kingdom Pseudomonadati; phylum Pseudomonadota; class Alphaproteobacteria; order Rickettsiales; family Anaplasmataceae; genus Wolbachia; species Wolbachia endosymbiont (group A) of Bombylius major. The sequence goes on from NZ_OX366395.1 coordinate 272,217, forward strand.
TTTACCGTTTGGATTCATACCGTTAGAAAGCGCAATAAACTGAGCTTGAAATGGAATAAAACTGAGGACTTCTCTGACAACCTACATTCAACGTGGTTTAATAAACTAACTGATAGTAAATTACAGTATATAAATGAACTATACATTGTAATATTGTTTAGCGATTTTGGCAAGCATACTAATAATTCGTTTTTTTTCAATAGAATAAAGAATAAGCATAAGTTGTCTTTACAAGAAAGCCATCAGGAGTTGCAAAAGATAACTGACTTAATTCAAAATGATTTAGAACCTTTTGGAGCTAAAAAACTGGGTCTAAGGTTTAGTGAAGGTAAAATATATTCTGAAATGATAGAATTTCTCCACTATATTGTTACATTAACGCACAAAGATTATCCAATACATGAAAGGGACCTGTCGCAATATATTAGAAATTTTAAAATAGCTTTTGGTTTCAATACGTTTCAAACAATATTTGAAAATCAACAGAAATTTGGCTCTATTTTCAGCATAAAAGAATACCGGGAAATCTCTTTAGGTAATATAGATAGATGCTTGCAGCTTGAATCTGAATTTATCATTACAGAAATAATGATATTTACTAGTAATAATAAAGCAATAAAAGAATTTAAAAAACAAATCAACATGCTGCAAATTAGTGAGGATAATACCTTACTTAAAAGCTCAGGAATTGAAGAAATAATAGAGCTTGAAAAGACCTCTAGTATAGACTTCTGCCAACAGAAAATTATTTTTACAATATTTGCAGATGATAGGAATAAGTTAGCTGAAAGTATTAGTGATTTATCTTCTATAATGTCATTGATTGGCTTCATGATGTTTAGAACTGATTTACATATGGAAAGTCATTTTTGGGCACAACTTCCAGGCAATTTTGCTTTTATTACGCAACCGAAAAATATCTTAACAAAATACGCTTGCAGCTTTGCTATGCTGCACGATTTTACGTCAGGTACATTAAAAGGAAGAAGGTGGAAAGAAGCGGTAATGATTTTTTTCTCAAAAAAAGGAAATCCTTACTTCTTTAATTTTCATGGAAAAAGAAATAATGGCCATACTACGATACTCGGAGCTCCAAATTCAGGCAGAACTTCACTCATTAATTTTCTATTATCAGAATCAAGAAAGTTTAACCCAAGAATTGTCATATTGGATAACACTGGAAAATCAATAATTTTTACTAAAGCAGTGAGTGGTAAATATTACATAATCGATCCAAAATATAAGGACAAAAGCCTAAAATTTAATCCACTAAACATTGAAGATAGTGCTTCCAATCGCAATATGTTGGTTGAACTGATCAGAAGAATGGTAGCCGATACGAGCTTGGTGGACGTAGAAGAAAAGATAAGAAAAATTGTGGATTCTATATTTGCTATACCCAAGGAATCACGTTCTATTTCACAAATTTCTGAGGTGCTCTTGCTCCTTGGGGGTAAGATAAGTAGATGGTGTGACGATGGTGACTTTGCTTACTTATTTCAAGATGGTGATGAATCAGATATTGACTGGGAAACAAAAATTATATCTCTCAACACCGCAAACCTTACAAAAAAAAAGGAATGTATGTCCGTGATACTTTACTATTTTTTATATTCTTTTGAGGCAAAATGTGATGGCTCGCCTGCAATACTTGTTTTGGATGAAGCATGGGAGATAAGTAATATTTTTCCTACAGAGAAAGAGTTTGATAACTGGATGCAAAGAATGACAGAACTAAATGTTGTAGTAATCCTAAGTACTGAAAATTTAAATCTCGCATTTGCTAGCAAATTTACTCAATATTTAGATAAACATGTTGATACAAGAATCTTGATGCCGAACGTCAATGCAAATAGATTATACATGAAAGCATTTTCTCTATCGAAAGAGGAGCTGAATATAATTCTGCAGACGCCAACACAAGAAGGTTTATTTTTGATAAAACAGTACAAAGGATTAGTAACCTTAAATCTGGATTTGAAGGATATGCAAGAAATACATGTACTTTCAGCTAACAAAGAGACTATAAAGTATATGTATGAGGCAATAAAAGAAAAAGGAGAAGAAGTTAATGAGTGGTTACCGGTATTTTATGAGAAATGTAAAGCTTAATTTCTTATTGATATTCTTATTGATATTTGGTCTTTCGTACCAAGGATATGCTGATTGTCCAACATTTGTAGAAAGTAATACTTGGTGGGAGGCAATAGCTGGTGGCAATTGGGTAAAAGAAATTAAGGTAAAAGCAATAAAAGATCAAGGAGTGGTTGGCTATTTTAATCCTAAAATTAGAGTATGTGCTTATGATGGAAAAAGTTACTGCTATGACTTGCAAAGTGGGGAATCCTGCCGCCAAATATATGGAACACAAAGTACAGGTGGGGGTGTTTCTGCTGCAGCTTTCATTGATTGGGAAGGAAATAGAATGTTAGCTGATGGAACAATTAAGACAGATAACAGTGAAAAAATCAAAGAAGGAATTGCGAAAGGTCTTGGATGGGAGTGGGCAGATGATGTGACTGATGAGGAAAAAAGAAGATTCGCTAACTCTCCTAAGATATGTGCCTGCAGTCAAAAAGGGGCTTGTATGTCAGGAATTTCTTCGTGGGGTGCTAAAGTGTTTTCGGGAGCAAATATTTTTCGTCCTGGAGATATGGATAAAGCTTGTGACACCTGCTACCAAACGGCAGTAAAATGTGCTCCTGTACCACTTGCACCTGGCCCTCCTCCATTCTGTGAGCAACTTGCGATGTCACCTCCACAAGTTAGAATTGTTCCTATAACAGATAAAGACAATGATTACTTCGATCCAAGAGTTGGGGTGATAATTAGCGGACTGGAGGAAAGAAAAGAGTTAGGTTTTCCACACGTTGTTTCAAATAATGAGAACATTCCAAATCACTCATATACTGTTACAGATAAGGATACTCGCTATTACTTCAAAACCTATAGAAAAAAGGGCCAGCTCTGCGCTGAATACCATGGAACTCAAAGTATAGACAAAAAAAATCCACAGTTCGTCCGCTGTTTCCCGGCACCACCTGCTCCAGAGCCTGAGATAGTGAAGGTAGCAAATGAAAACACGCTAGAAATAAAAATGAAGATGAGCGAGAGCACTTGTACTTATAGAGCACATGGAGTCTACAGCAATGGTGTCTGTACTTTCAATGTTATCACTAATTCTACTAAGAACATCGGCCTTCTATCTTTAAAAGTAGTAAAACCAGCAATAGTAGCAAAAACGACTGACAGTAGTAACACAAAAAGTTACATTGATAATATTATAGAAGGTATATTAGAAAGTAATCCGCAACAATTTAAAGTTCTGAAAGAATATGGCTATGTTCCTGATATTGAAACGGAATGTAAAGAGTTTCAGGGGAATAAGTGCAAATTGAACAACTTAGGACAACCAGAAATAGAAGTAAAGTATAAAGGAAATTCTAACAGTAAAATGCTTTGTCTTTCTGGATGGCAGCCAGAACCAGAGGAGTTTGTTCTTGAAAGAGAAAATAAAATAATACCACTAAAATTAATGGGAACAAGATATACTAAATACAATGCTGTTTACTCCAAGGAATCAAATCAGTTCTATTATCTTCCAAGCAAGGAAATAGTTTACCCTTTGAAAGAAACTCAAGAAAGGTTGGATAAAATAATATTTAATAAGCAAGAGTATGTTTTCTTCCCTGATGAAAATGAGCAGAAGAAGGGAGAATGCAGTTATTGTGTGAAGAAAGATAGCAAAATAGACGAAAAATTAAAATCTGGTGAAGGACTGAAAGTAGTATACAAATTGACGGATGTAGAGCATAAAGAAGGATGTGAGCAAGGTGATGATGGTTGCATCTGCTTTGATGGAAAGTGTAGCCGTTCAAAACAATATTTGAATAAAAATGAAGATGATAAGCCATTCTACTTAAGGTATGAGGAAGTGGATTGTAAAGATAAGGATGGTAAAGTATTAAGAGATGAAAAAAATGAAGTACGAAAGTGTACACAATTAAAAGATCAACTGATTAAAGCAAACAGAACAGAGGTTTTTTACGCTGATAAATTGTGTAGGTTCGATTTAGAAGGTCTCAAAGAGAAATTAAAAGAGATAATCAAGGAACAACTGGAAAATCAGGAACAAGAATTTGAAAAAAAGAGCGAAGAATCCTATGGTTTTGGAAGTGGAGATTCTGATATGGAGATAACTGGCCATGTTGAAATAGAAGTATGGGGAAGTGGTGAAGCAGGTCATATAAAAGATACACCTATTAACTGCAAACCTCTTACATGTTCCACTGAAAGTAGAGCAGGAATACCAGGGGATTATATTAAAGCTAAACTGAAAGTTGATCCTCATTATCCTGTAATTACGGTGAAAGGTACAGAGGGAGGAGGTAACCAGGAACAGCACTCCTCAGATAAGGACGGAGGACCTATGTTTATAAAAATGTGTAGTTTAGACAGACAGAGTTGCAGGGAATTAATCACCATTGCAGGTGGAGGTAAGCATAGAGTATACGGTGGTAAGAGTTATAAGGAAACAGTAATTCATGGAGAGAGTTTAGAGTTAGAAAAAAGAATCAGGACAACAAATGAATCGGGGTCTACTGAAGATAATAGAATAGCATATATAGAAAATGGTAAAATCAAGTATGAAATAATAGAGTGTAAAAGTGGTTTGAGAAGCAATAAACCTGGTGCAGGTGGTTGCATTGATGAAAGCAAAGGAATTTATGGTAAAGGCTCTGCAGGGTATGTGAAGATAACGCCTATTATAAAGGGATTTGACAAAAACATAATCAATGATATTACTGAAGGAATTATGAAAAATCGACATGATCTCGGGAAGGTTAGGGATTTTTTGACGGGTAATTTTGACACGAATACAATTGAGATAATTATAGAGAAACTCAAAAAAAAATTGTTAGGGTAAAAAGATATAGCTCTGGAAATGATGCTCTTGTTTTAATAATTAATTAAAGTAAAGCATGTAGTAAATGGTGTATCTTAACAAAAAGGTATAACGAATGTAAGGAGGGTACTTTATGTCTCTAAAGAATAAAATTTCTGAGCTAATAGAACAACAATTTAGCATTAAATACCATGACAATTATTTGGCTTACGCTATACATAAGTGGGCTGCAAGCGAAATATCTAATTCTATTGCTTTTTGCATAATTGGTTGTGGAAATTGCAAGATTGGATATCAAGATGCTGCAAATTCGTTCAACATAACAAAAGAAGAAATTGAACAAGGCAATATTGCAAGCATAGAAAGTAAAATAAAAAATGAAGCTGAAAAATCAGGTAGCGAGTTTTCTGAGTTGATTTCTAGAATGGATCAATCGCTAAAAGAGCAGAGTGAAAAGTCTATTGTACAAATTTTAGATTTATCCGCTGAGGAGATGTTAAGGAGTTTCTGTGATAGCCCTGTACAGTCTCCAGAGCCTCAAGAACCCTCTGCTTCATCTGAAGAGCATGCTACAGAAGGCCCAGAAACTAGTGTTAATTCAGATCTTTTGTCAACCTAATCAACCCCATATATATGTTTTTTTTGTACCCATGCTTTGCGTTTTGGGGTGGAAAGAAAGCACCATTCTTCGTTGCATTTTTCTATCTTCATCACAACAAACTTGTCTATTTTCATAGTAATCTTGCTGTCTACACTCTGTTTTTGATATCCATAAGTATCTTCTTTTACAATCGCGTAGCGCTTATCACTAAGAAGATTGCCTTTTATCCATCCGCAGTCTTCATGTATATCACAGACCTTTTTCCAACTCTCAAACTCTTCTATCACTTTCAGGGGCAGATTTTTGCAAGTGTATATCCATTTTACAGGATAGTGAAACCCTGGCCCCGTTCTCATGTTGATCTTATTTGATTTTGTTGAAACAAAGTTATTAGCAAACAAGCTATGGCTAAATAATAAAAACAATAGGATAATAGTACTGAACCAAGATCCCAGTGTCACGCACTGGGATGACGTGAGGGGTAGTGTAACAGACTTATTCATCATAATTCACGATTAGGTTGACATAAGATAAAGAGTAAATTAAAAATTGAATAGATCTTTAAATGCAAAATCAATGTCTATAGAAATATTAATGCCTGCTCTTTCACCGACAATGAGCAAAACTGGAGGAAAAATTGTAAAGTGGCATAAAAAAGAACAAGATAAAGTTGAAGTAGGCGACGTAATTGCTGAGATAGAGACTGATAAAGCCATAATGGAGTTTGAATCTGTGGATGAAGGAGTCATAGCAAAAATTTTAGTAACAGAAGGAACAAGTGGCGTGCCTGTAAATCAACCAATAGCTTTAATGCTGGAAGAAGGAGAAGGTGAAAGTGCACTCGATAACTATGTTTCAGCTTCTGCCACCAATATTGAAGCTAAGAAAGAAGTTGAAACCAATCCCTCAGTGCCATCCAACTCTTCAATATCATCCAACCCTCCAATGTCATCCAATCCTCCAATGTCATCCCAGTGCTTGACACTGGGATCTAGAAAAGAGGAAGGAACAGAAGGTAGAACAAAGATAAGCCCTTTAGCTAAGAAAATAGCTCAAAATGAAGGGGTTAATGTGCAGCAATTAAAAGGTACAGGACCATATGGTCGCATAATTAAGGCTGATGTGTTGGAGTTTTTAGGCAGTGGTATACATACTGAAAGTCCTGAGAAAGATACCATAGTTGAAGTAAGCAACATGCGCCAAGTGATAGCACAGCGCCTGACTGAATCAAAACAGAATGTTCCACATTTTTATTTAACTGTAGACTGCCAGGTTGATAAGTTAATATCGTTAAAAAACGAGATTAACTCAGCAGATGAAAACAATAAAGTAACAATTAATGATCTAATCATAAAAGCTGCAGCTTTCAGCATGAAAAAATTTCCTGATATAAATTCTTCGTGGATAGATAATAAAATACTGAGATATTCAAATATAGATATTTCAATCGCTGTGGCACTTGAAGATGGGCTAATTACTCCTATAGTAAAAAATGCTGATAAAAAGAGTATTTTATCTATATCAAAAGAAGTGAAAGATTTAGTAAGCAGAGCAAGATCTGGAAAATTGAAACCTGAAGAGTTTCAAGGAGGAGGGTTTACTATCTCCAACTTAGGGATGTTTGGTATAAAAGCCTTCAGTGCTATAATCAATCCGCCGCAATCTTGCATTATGGCAGTTGGTGCATCTAAAAAACAACCAATTGTTATGAATGAGAAAATAGAAATAGCAGAAATAATGACAGTAACGCTCTCTGTTGACCATAGAGCAGTTGATGGGGCACTCGGAGCAAAGTTTTTAAATGCTTTTAAGCATTATATAGAGAATCCTCTGGTGATGCTTATTGAAACTTCGGTAATCTATTAGCATTGTTATTACAAAATTAATACCTCTAAGTTTATACTTTTATTAGTTAATAGGCTTAGAGGTAAAAAAATGAATACTACAGTAGAAAAAAATAATTCAAAAATTTTTCCTAAAAATGAAAACTCAAAAGGCATGGTTGCCCCACCTGTTCCTCCGAAATCTCCCCAGGCTAGATTTGCTGGAATAAAAGCAATTTTTGAGCAAAATGCATCTCATTTCCAAGCAAATGATAGTAACAAAACAGTGAGTAGCAATCTTGGAAGAACATTTGGCCCAATAATGCGAAAACTCATGGAAGACAATATTCATAGCACTCCTAACAAACAACGCCGTGATTCAGGGGATAGTGGTATCAGTGATGTTAGTAGCAGCACTCTTGATAAAAAAGCTAAAGCTTATAATCCACTTGATTGGAATCCAATCTATCAAGGTAAAAAGCGTTTTAGTTTAGACAATATGTCAAGCAACTCGTCTTCATGCAGTGAAAAAAGTAGTATTTCAGATATAAGCGATAAGTCTAATAATTCAAATATTGTCAGATGTAATATTACTAGGAGTAACAGTAAGGAAGACCTTCGTAAACCTGATGCTTCACATAATGACAAATCTGCAGGCAAAAAATTATCTAATGTTAATGTAAGAGAATTAATCAGAAAGTTTGAACAAGGTAATGACATAGTAAAAGGGCGTTAATCAAATGTTACCCTATCCTTGTATATGCAAAGGTAGGGTATCTTTTCAAAATAGTATATCCTTTATAGCTTTGTTAATTTTTGACTCCTTCTCTGCAAAGGCAGTTTCTAGAGAGGTTTTAAGTTTTTCCCATTCCTCTTGGCCATTTATGTGGGTTAAAATTAAAGATTTATATTCATTTTCAATTTTTTCCAATGCTCTTTGACATGAGGAATCTAGTTCCTCATATGCGTCAATATCTACCGATTGTAGTATTACCAAAAATGAAAACAAATTCGTATCAGGTAACTCTTCCTTTGTGTAATTCAGGAGACATAGTTTTATTTTTTTTACGCAGTATTGTATTTCCTTCAATGACAATGAGAGGCTTTCTGCATAAAATATAAAGTTATCTATAATTAAACTTTTTGATTTTTTCGGTAATTTAATATTTTCAAATAGTTCTTTTGTAAATTTTTCTATCGGTTGTTTTGGCAAATGTAAAGAGAGATCAGTAAAAGATTTTAGGTCAAAATTTGGTCCAAGTATTGTGCTGATTGCTCTTTGTACATTACTCTTATCTTTACTTACAGGAATAATGAAAACCAGCCCCTCCACATCAAGCATATACTTTATAGATTCCAAAAAATCGACAACGAATTTAGGACGGCACACATCAAGATTATCCACCATTATATAAATGTTTTTGTCTTTTCTGATTTTATTAACCACATCCGCTAACTTTGTTTTAAAATCTCTAGTACTCTCTTTTCTTCTTTGGAGAAGACTTAATTCACTCAAGACAAAACCTATGTCTTTTTTATCAGCCTCTTTTGCAGCATCAAGAAATACTGAAAGCATAGCAAGTGGAGATTTACTGATCAGCTTTCCTAGTGTGTTTAGAGAAAATAGCTCTTGGTTTATGTTCTTGAACTGTTGTATAACACTTCTTTTTACTTTATACGATACAAATAAATCTTCAAATAGGAAATTTAAAAAAGAAGGCAGTGGTTGGTCCAATGCATTGATATCCCATGCACTATAATAAGCTGCAATTTCATTTTGCTGTTTTAACTCTTTTACCCATTCTTTCAAAAAAAACGTCTTGCCCCATCCATCATATCCTTCCAAAGATATTATTGTAAAAGACTGATCAATTGTTTTAATTATATTGTTAAATTTACCTGAAAATTGCTTATAGTTTAGACGGTCATTTTCCCAAGCCACCACTTTAAGTGGTGGCGCTATTTCTTTCTTTTTGAATGTTATTAGCGATATAAGTTTTTTTAAGCACATGTCTTATTTTATATTTAACTCATATTCTTGTCTTGAAGTAAGTGCTATCCTCAGCGTTCCTTCATCAAGATAGTCAATTTCTCCGCCCATTGGTATGCCGCAAGCAAGACGTGATATTTTCACATCCAAATTTTTTAGCAATTCAATTATATATTGTGCAGTAACTTGACCCTCTAATGTCGGATTAATTGCGATAATTATCTCTTCAATTTTAGACTCTGTCACTCTTTTCAGAATAGTATCAAGGTTGAGTTCTTTTGGACCTATGCCATTTATCGCAGACAATCTGCCACCCAAAACATGGTATAAACCTGAATATATATTTCCTTTTTCAAACGCCCATAGATCACCCAATTCTTCTACTACACACAGTAACTTAGTGTCACGTTTTGGGTTAGTACAAATAGAACAAGGTGACTTAGTATCTAGATTTCCGCAAACTTCACACTCTATTATAAGATCTGCTAGCTCTTTAATCAAAGATGCAAGTGGTAGCATAACTTTTTCTTTGTTTTGGAGTAAATGTATAACTAACCTGCGTGATGATGATGGCCCTAAACTTGGCAATTTAGAGAAAGCATGAACTAGATTCTTTATGTTAACGTTCATTCAATAAATTCAGAATAGGCAGTCAAATGGTAACATCAAACCCTTTGTAAAGAAAGTGGTAAGTTTCTCTTGATCCACTTTGATTAGCTATAGAAAAAATTTTTTACTTTAACGAAAAAAATTACTTCCGCACACTTAAAGCCTGATTATAATAGACTTCTTGCATAACCCAAACTAAGTAGAAAAAAGGTATCATCCAAGTAGCTGACACTGGTTCCTTTATGACGGCAGTACCTTCTCCTGTCATCCGAGTAGCCGACTACTTGGATCCAGGAAATTTAACTCTACCAAGTAAATGTACAATAAGAACTAGATTCCAGACTGGAATGACAGCAGTCCTACGTCATACCGCGATTCATTCGCGGTATCTCTAGATCCCGCTAACAAGTAGCGGGATGACGAATTACTTAACCGTCATACCACCACGAACCGTCATACCGCGATTCATTCGCGGTATCTCGGCCGCTAACAAGTAGCGGGATGACGGTTTTCAGGCTAGCTGTCATCCCAGTGCCCAGACACTGGGATCCAAAAATTTTAATTGTAAGTAAGCATACTGGGTTGATAAGTATAAAAGTAGCTAGAAAATAAACATTTTTGATGAGATTATATGGAAAACTGGATGCCAGTGTCAAGCACTGGCATGACACCCTTCACGGACTTTTAAATTACTTTAGCTATAAATATTAAGAAATTTACCAAATGAAAAAAAAGGCAAAAGAAGCCCCGTGGTGGTTGGCTATTTACTATGTACTAAAATATCGGCGTTTTTTTTATTCTAAAACGCTTGATTAAGAGCAATTTAGCTGCTTTTAAATGCACCAACCTAAATTATAAACGTTAAGAAATTTATTGAGCGGAAAAAAAGGCAAAGAAACCCTAGAGTAGCTAGTATTCAAGTTCTCCCTTGTCTATTTGACGTCTTTTACTGTCTTAAACGCTTTATAAGCGCGTTTCGGCTTGTATAGGTAGAAACCTAAAAGTTTTATAAAGACATGAGGTGCACATAGTGCAAAAAATTAAGCATGATTTACGCCAAATACATTAAGTTTTTTGTCATTAATCCACTGCAGAGATTGCGAAGATAAATAAATAGCTTCAGTTTCATGATAAGGGGGCTGGCGAGGTTTGTCAAGGAAGTTTTTTCGTTTCTATGTTGTCAGCTACTTGGATGACGCCAATCTGAGTTGACTACACCAACTCACATTCAGCAAAAAAGAAAGCTATCTCCTTACGAGCATTTTCTAGACTATCTGAGCCGTGAACTCTATTTTCACTAATGTCATCAGCAAAATCACCCCTGATTGTACCTTTATCTGCCTGCTTTGGATCGGTAGCTCCCATGATTTGTCTGTATTTACTTACTGCATTTTCACCAACTAAAACTTGAACTATCACAGGACCAGAAGTCATAAACTCTACCAATTCCCCAAAAAAAGACCTATCTTTATGAATTTCATAAAACAGCTCTGCTTGTTTTTTTGTCAGTAACATCATTTTTTGTGCTATAATTTTGAGCCCAGAGCTTTCAATGTATGAATTTATCTTGCCTGTAATATTATTTTTTACTGCATCAGGTTTTAATATCGAAAGTGTTCTCTCAATTGCCATATTATTTCCTTATATAAAATAGTATATTTATAGATTTATTTTATTGTAAATTTTGATTTGATAAAAGCAGTTTTTTATTTATAGTTAAGAATAAACCATCAAGGAGGTATTGTATGGGTTACTGTCGTAAAAAACTAGCAAATAATCTTAAGTCATCAATTTTTTGTGGAACAAAAGGATTTTTGACTTTTAATTTGGCATTTTTAAGCTTTTTGGAATATAGCTTACATCATAATACAGAATTAAAAAAAGGTGCTGCTTTTGCAATGAAAAGAAACACTATTCCATTTCTTGAAATGACAATCATAGCACCGCTTGTTTGTTTTGCACTGCCAGCTATGCTAGGCAGTATGAGCCTCATGCAATGCGCACTTTTATGTGCTGCCTTAATGATTGCCACATGTTTTATTGTCAGAACTTTTCATCTGCGTGAGAAGTTAATGGAAAAAATCACTAACCATAGTAGAAAAGAAATAGACGCGGAATTTAAGAAAGATACTATAAAATTTCCTATCTTTGATCAAAATAGAAAACACACCGAGTATAATTCGCCTAACTCAGGGCGACTACTGGATGAAACAAGTAGCACCTCTCTTTTCGTTAAAGTTTTACTTTTTCCCCTCAAGGTTCTTCTGAATGTCCTGCAAAGTTGTATAATGCTATCTTTAGCTGCTGTTGAACTTCTTGAAACGGTACCAAGTCTTTTTGTCGATACATTTTTCGATTGGAACTTCACATCCATCAAGAGTAACCTGAAGAGATCAGGCCACTTATTGTATGCCAGTGTAAGAAATTTAGTGCCTATAACTAAATTTGATGAGTGTGTAGCTAATTTTATAGGCATCCCAGAAGTAACTTGTTGTAGTAGTGCGTAGGTGAAAAAGGCAGTTATCTTATTTAATCTTGGCGGGCCTGATTCACTAAATGCGGTCCGTCCTTTTTTATTCAACCTTTTTTATGACAGGAGAATAATCAATCTACCGAATCCCTTTCGGTTTCTTTTAGCAAAGTTTATATCTGCGAAACGAGAAAATACTGCACGAAAAATATACGAGGAAATTGGAGGTAAATCGCCAATTCTAGAGAATACAAAAATGCAAGCTAATGCTTTAGAACTAAAATTAAACGAAAATAGAAACCATGTACACAAGGTATTCATCTGCATGCGCTATTGGCGTCCATTTGCTGACGAAGTTATTGAAAGTGTAAAACAGTTTGATCCTGATGAAGTGATTCTGCTGCCACTGTATCCACAATATTCAACTACCACAACTCTGTCATCCATCGAGAATTGGCAAAAAAATGCTAAACGGTATGGCCTAAAATGCAATACAAAAATGATTTACCGTTATTATGATAACCAAGATTTTATTGAAGCTCACGCTAATCTGATAGCTAAGTACTATAAATTGGCTAGCAAAATCGGTAAACCAAGAGTTCTATTTTCAGCCCATAGCTTACCTCTTAGTATTATTAAAAAAGGCGACCCTTACGCTTCACAGGTAGAAAGAAGCGTAGAGTTAATAGTAGAAAAGTTAGCTATTAATAACTTAGATTGGTCAATATGTTATCAGAGTAAGATTGGTCCTGTAAACTGGCTAGAGCCAAGCACTGAAAGTGAGCTATTACGCGCAAAAATTGATGGTGTACCTGTAGTTCTATCACCTATATCTTTTGTTTCTGAGCATTCAGAAACTCTAGTTGAACTTGATGTAGAATATAAAGCAATTATCAAGGATGGATATTACTTTCGTGTGCCAACTCTCAGTGCCGATTCTTTGTTTATTAAATGCTTGGCTGATTTATGCATAAATCTCCCTTAAAGTTCTGATTCATAGGGCTTTTCTTTTAGGATTTTATGTGATAGAATAACAGAAAGTTATTAACTATTTCATGTCAAAGAAGCTAAAAAAGAAATCTAACATACTCGCACAAAAGGTGCATGATATTTATGATCATGATTTCAGGAAGGTAATCTGCATCACAACAGGTTTAACAGCCCTATTGTGTAAGATTTCACTGCAATTTTGCTGCGAGTTCATTGACAATAATAGATCCAATATCTTTCTTATACGGAATGTTGCTCGACTAGTAAAGTTTCCGACATCTATTCTATACATTGCCCATTCTGCATTTACTCTACAGGATCTAATTAAGGATTACAGAAACCCTGAGAGTAAAAAAGAGCTGGCAAAAATTGTGGGTAAATCGGCTAATCTTGCAAGCAGCATCATAGAAGCATTGATGATGTTGAAAGTCATCCATTTTTTTACTAGGAGTAATGCAGACGTAATAAGTCACATTCACTTAACATCAACGATCCTATTTCTGTTTATTTCGGAACCTATAAGCTACTATTATTCATGGAGAAAATACCTAGATAATAAGGATCCTGAAAAGTCTGCTGAGTGTAAGAAGGACCTTATTATCAGCACATTAACTTTGTCATTAGGTTTGTTAAACTTCATATTAAAAAGAATGGAGACTGCAACCATACCAATAAACTTAGGTAATGGTATAATCTATAATTTCAACTTAAGCGTAACAGTTAGCATAATATATAGTGCAGTATTTCTGGCAGTTCAGCTTGACAAATTGTTTCAACAACCTGTCAATGATGATCCTTCCACTGAACTTGATAGTGCTGGCCATAACCATATTCAGCACGGTAATGATGGTAATGATCTGCCCGATGGTAACGCTGTGGGAATGTAAGGGTTAGAGGTGAAAAGATTTTATTTCTACTGCCAACGCTAGTACTGCTAATTTGCTAACAATACTCCAAAGTGACAGAATTTTACCTTCCACAACCTGGCTAACATCATGAAACTCACAGTCAGTGGCATTCAAGCTAGAATATACATCTTTTCTGCTATTACATCGGTATAAGTAACATGTTGGAGTATCTCCTATATAGTATATTAGCGGTTCTGCAGAACTGCTTTTAAACATGTCAATGGTTGGTACACCTTCTTGTATAATAACGCTATTGATTGCTATTCCTTCTTTTATCTTTTTCATTTTATGACGCTTTTTTTTATTGAGGTTTAATATTTCCTCTCCACTTGTTGCTGTTATAATGCCCATCCCATATGTGCCATTGCTTGCTTTGATAAAAACGTAAGGTTGTGTTTTTATTTCATATTCCTCATATTTTTTTTGCACTAGAGATAATATTTGGTCAACTTTAGTTGCTACTGCTCCTAGTGACAAATCATCATCAAAATCAACTCCATCACAGCTCTCTGTAAGCACAGAAATTAGCCATGGGTCTATTTTAAATTCGCCACAAAACTCAGATGCTAATTCTTGATAGATTTCAAAATACTTAAATTTCTGCCTGCTATGCCAACCGTATAGTGGGCTTGGTACTATATCTTGCTTTACGTCTTTCAGCGTGTCTGGAATGTGGCTCGTCATATCACGGTTCAGTATAATAACATCAGGCACAAATCCTGAAGTTGTCTTTAGCAGAGAGTTTTCTTTCACAACAGTTTCATACTGTTCTATTAAATTGTATACTTCATTATGTAAAAGGCCAATTCTAGTTTCAAAACCTGCGAGTTGCAGTACTTTCTCTATAACAAATACGTTTTCTATATACATTTTATTGCGTGTATAATTTTCCGGTATTATAAGAACCTTTTTGTATTGGTGTCTTTTAAAGTAGCTTTTTATCAATCTTGCTGCCATTGTTCTTGATTCTTCACTTAAGTTATTGAATCCTGCAGGAAATAAATTAGCGTCCACTGGGGCAATTTTGTAGCTGGAGTTTCTAAGATCTATAGAGCTATAAAATGGCGATGTAAGGCCATTAAATTTTGCTTCGAACCAATTATTTATACTTTTTTCCAAATCTGGGTGAATTATGTTTTGCATCTGCACTTTAAATGTTATAAGGAAGGTATTATATTATAAGCTATAGTTGAACATATTTAGTAAATTTGACTAAAGATTAAAGTATAATGAGATTCTTATTTAAAGTGATAGAAAAATGATTCAACACGACAACAGTAAAATGTATGGCACTACTATATTATCAATTAGAAAGGGTGAAAGCGTAGTGGTAATAGGTGATGGACAGGTTTCACTGGGCCACACTGTTATAAAATCCGGAGCAAAAAAAGTTAGGCGTCTTTCTGGTGATTCTGTAATTGCCGGTTTTGCTGGAGCAACAGCCGATGCATTTACTCTCTTTGAAAGACTAGAATCTAAACTTGACAAGCACCCAGGGCAATTAATGAGGGCATGTGTTGAACTTGCAAAAGACTGGAGAATGGATAAATATCTAAGAAAATTAGAGGCTATGATGATTGTTGCAGATAAATCTATTTCATTAGTAATTACGGGAACAGGTGATGTTCTTGAACCTGAAGATGGAATCGCAGCTATTGGCTCTGGGGGAAATTTTGCTCTATCTGCAGCAAGAGCTTTAATTGACATTAAAGGAATATCAATAGAGGAAATTGCGAAAAAGGCTATGAAGATAGCTGCTGATATATGTGTTTATACAAATCATAATGTGATTATTGAAAAAATAGAGGAGTGATATGTCTTCCAAGCAAAAAACTTTATGCACCAATTTTTCCAATCAGCCTATAACCCTTTCAGAAGGACGGTCTTGTAGTAGTGACACCTACGATGAAAAAAATGACCTCTATAAAGATACTAAGAGTGGTTTTAATTCAAATGACAGCGATGTTCAAGTTAATGACAGTACTCAAGTTTTGTTAGATGACCTGCCACCACAGAAGATAGTTAAAGAATTGGACAGATTCATAATCGGACAGGATGATGCAAAGCGTGCTGTTGCTATTGCGCTCAGAAATCGTTGGCGTCGCAATCAGGTTCCATTTCCATTGCGTGATGAAATCATACCTAAGAATATATTGATGATCGGTCATACAGGGGTTGGTAAAACTGAAATAGCTCGCCGCTTAGCAAAACTTGCCGGTGCACCGTTTATAAAAATTGAGGCAACGAAGTTTACTGAAATAGGATACGTTGGACGTGACGTTGATTCGATAATACGTGATTTAGTTGATGCAGCAATAGTTTTAGTTAAAGAGAAAGCCCGTAAAGCCTTAGCTAAAAAGGCTTTAATTTTAGCTGAGAAAACAATAGTAAACTCTATGGTAGGCGAAGATGCAACCGAAGAGAGTAAAAAAATTTTTAGAGAAAGGTTGAGGAATAAAGAGTTTGAGGACGGAGAAGTTTCTATTAACGTCAGAGAGAGCAAGAGTATGTTACCTACTTTCGATATACCAGGCATGCCAGGTGGGCAAGTTGGTGTGATGAATGTAACAGAAATAATGGGCAAGGTGTTTAACGGGAGCAAAAAAACAAAAACTATTACGGTGAAGGTAAAAGAAGCGCGTGAAATATTAATTAATGAAGAAAGTGAAAGGCTAATGGATGAAGATAAGATAATCAAAGAAGCCATTGATCTTGTTAGTAATGACGGTATAGTATTTTTGGATGAAATAGACAAAATTGCAGCGCGTACAGAAGTAAAAGGTGAAGTAAACAGAGAAGGAGTGCAACGCGATCTGTTACCATTACTTGAAGGAACAACTGTTACAACTAAGTATGGCCATGTAAAAACAGACTATATATTATTTATTGCATCTGGTGCTTTTCATCAGTCTAAACCATCTGACCTCTTACCGGAATTGCAGGGCAGATTACCGATCAGGGTAGAACTTAAGGCACTTACTCAAGAAGATTTAATAAGAATATTAAAGGAACCAGAATCTAGTTTGTTAAAGCAGTACATAGCTTTAATGAAAACAGAAAATGTGACACTTGAGTTCACTGATGATGGTATAAAAACCATAGCTGAAATAGCGTTTACAGTTAATAGGCAAGTGGAAAATATAGGCGCAAGAAGGCTTCACACTGTTATGGAGAAGCTTTTAGATGAGATAAGTTTCATTGCTTCTGAGAAAAATAGCGAAAAATTCATTATAGACAGCAAGTATGTAAAAGATAAACTTGAGTCAATTTCGAAGCAGCTTGATTTATCTAAGTTTATACTTTAGGAAAAACGAAAAGCCTACTTTAAGTAGTATAGAAAGTGTTCAGAAGGTCAGCCAGTAGACCTAAAATTTCAGCTATATTCTTTAGGCTGTTTTTCAACAGTAGAATGGTGTGCTGCGACCTCTTGCTTAACATCTAAGCTTAAGTCAATTATTGAGATATTTTCTTCATCATAATCTATGTCTTTTATTAACATATCGTCAGTAATAGTCAAAAGGTCAGGTGGAGAAAGAATAGTTCTTTTATTACCAGCTCTCATTCCCACAACTCCAAGCTCTATAGCAAGTGGTATTTTTTTATCGCCAACCCTAAATTGCACTGTTTGGTCTTTGGCTATATATTCTCCATTATGCTCCTTTACGCTATATTTAACCGATATCTCATCACCGCACCTTACTTGTTTTCCAGTCTTGTTAATTAAGTCATTAAAAACCATCAGATTATTCACTGAATCGGGATATTTATCCTTTACTTCGATCAGTTTGACGTAATAAGAATTAAAATTCATTTTGTTATCATTGGCAATAGTAACTACACGCTCTCCGCCTTCTTTCATACCTATTACCCCTAAACTCACTTCTTTTAGGTTATCTTGACCTATTTTCAAAGTAACATCAGAAACTTTGCTAGGGAGTGTTGCTAAGTTATTATTAGAAATTTTATATATTTGCAATAGGACTTCCAGGCCGCAGAAAGCCTTGCTGCCACTGCCTTCAGTAATTTCATAAAAATTTATTGAATCTTCTTCTTTTTGCTGCGTCATTTCTTCTAAATATTCTGTCAGCCCATACTTTTCAATATAGCGGTCAAGTGCTGATTCAAGTATTGGCTTCACTAGGTAATATGCTATCGTCTGTATCAAACCACCATGCGTGGCATTTATCTCATAAAGCTTGTCCTTTTTTTCCGGTTTACCTTTGTTTATATAGACAATAGTAAACGCAAAAGCAGAAGTTAAAGTGAGAATCATTACTACGGAAATAAGCATTTGTAATATAATTTTTCTAACCATCTTTCTTTACTTGATTCAATAAATCATATAAATAATTAGTATCCCCTGAAAGCGCACTCAAATTATCCAAGCCTTGTTTAAAGAGGCCGTCTATATAGTCCTCTACTTCACTTTTACCAAGCACAGACATTAGATTATTTGTTTTATCTTGTTCGTAGTCTTCAATATCATCCTTAGCTTGAAAGATAAGCCCTAGATTTATTCCATAGTTATATAACGCTTTACGTTGCTTGTCTGTGGCACCCCCTATTATAGCACCTATTTCACATGAAGCTGCAAATAGTTTTGCGGTTTTCATCAAATGAATTTCTTTTATTTTATCAGCTTGGCCCGACGTCATTCCAGCGTCATACATACAGCCGTACGAATGTTGTAGTTTTAAGGTAGAAAGGGTGTCATGCAAGTAGCTGACACTGGAATCCATTTCATGTTCAGCTCCACCATCGCATAGCTTTTTGCACGAAATGCTTGTAGGCAAAGCCTTCTGGATCCCAGTGTCAAGCACTGGGATGACAGAGGGTTGGGGGCTAAAATCTATATGCTCACTGTTAATATCTAAAGCCTGTCCTCCCACCATTCCCCTAATTCCTATTGCCTGAGAAAGAACTTTTATGATCTCACAGCGTTTCTCATTTAACGAAGATAATACCTCAAAAGCCAGAGTAAGTAGTGCATCTCCGGCAAGCACTGCTGTTGCTTCATCAAATTTTTTATGGCAGCTTAGCTGGCTTCTGCGAGTATCACTGTTGTCCATGCACGGTAAATCATCGTGAATTAGAGAGTAAGCATGAACAAATTCAATTGCTGCAGCAACTGATATTGCTTTTTTAGCTTCCGCGTTAAACACTCGCGATGAAGCTACGACTAAAAAGGAGCGTATATGTTTTGCAGGAGCAAGGAGTATATAACGCATAGCTGATATAAGCTGATTCTCGCTATTTTCGGGTAAGAGTTTATTTACTTCTACAATAAGCAAATTTTTTGTTGTTTCGTCTAGCATTTTTGAATTGTTAATTGTTTAGCAAGTAACGCTAGCCAGCTAGGGCAGTAGAAAACTTTACTGTAGTTTACCAGTTATAAAAGATATTGCAAACATAAAAATTTTTTATAACATCAAAGAATAGGTTATTTTTTTGGTAAGAAATGTGAATAGCGAACTAGCAAAGAGTACTAGAGAAGACATAGAAGAAAAAGTGAAAAAGATTATACTAGAGCACATTAGTAAGGATGTAGAGAAATTCAACAGCTCTTCAAAGCTTTCGGAGCATGGTACAGACAGCTTAGATGCAGTTGAAATCATCATGGCAGCAGAAGAAGAGTTTGGAATAGAAATTCCAGATGAAGACGCACAAAAAATGGAAACTATGGAGCAAATAGTTGAGTACATTAATAATAAAAAAGGCTAATAGTTAGTGTTAAATGAGCAGAAGAGTAGTAGTCACTGGTGTTGGTTTAATCACTCCACTAGCGGCAGATGTTGACAACACTTGGTCAAGGCTAATAAAAAGTGAGTCTGGCATAAAAGCAATCAATACGGATAGATTTGACTCTTCTGATCTTGCTTGCAAAATTGCAGGGCAGGTGCCGTTGCAATCAGACAACATTGAGCACCATTTCAATCCACTAGATTATATTTCTGAGAAAGACTCAAAAAGGACAGATCGTTTTATCCATTACGGTATTGCAGCAGCTATTCAGGCAGTAGATGATTCATTAATTTTGGAAAGCCAAAATATCAATCGGGAACGTGTTGGTGTGACTATTGGCTCTGGTATAGGTGGTCTTCCGTCAATTCAGGAAAATGTTATTACCATGCAGGAAAAAGGGCCCAGACGTGTCAGTCCATTTTTTGTCCCTGCAAGTCTAATAAATTTGATATCTGGCCATATTTCTATTAAATACGAATTTACAGGTCCAAACGATTCAGCAGTAACCGCATGTGCAACAGGTGCGCATGCAATCATAAACTCAGCAAGAACTATAAAACTTGGTGAAGCGGATGTTATGATTGCAGGTGGAGCAGAAAGTGCACTGTGTAGAGTTGGAATTGCAGGTTTTGCATCTATGAAGGCGTTATCAACTAAATTTAACGATAAACCGGAAGAAGCTTCAAGGCCATGGGATGAAGAACGCGATGGTTTTGTTATGGGTGAAGGAGCAGGTATATTGGTGCTGGAGGAATACGAACATGCGAAAAAAAGGGGGGCAAAAATACATGCTGAACTGGTTGGGTACGGACTCACAGGAGATGCGCACCACATTACAGCACCACATCCAGAAGGAAGAGGCGCATTTAAGGCAATGCAGCTTGCTTTAAAGAGCGCACAAATTAATCCCAATCAAGTAGGGTATATCAATGCACATGGAACTTCAACGCCACTTGGAGATAAAATTGAAGTAATAGCAATGAAACAGTTATTCGGTGACTACGTTTATAAAATACCTGTTTCTTCAACTAAATCTTCTATAGGACATTTACTTGGTGCTGCAGGGAGCGTTGAAGCAATATTCAGTATTCTTGCGTTAAATAATGGAATTATTCCGCCAACCTTAAATTTACACAAGCCTTCAGAAGGATGTGATTTAAATTTTGTACCGTTTAAAGCTCAGGAGCATAAAATTCAATATGCACTTTCTAATTCGTTTGGTTTTGGTGGCACTAATGCATCGCTCATATTTGGACAAGTTTAGTTGATGTCACCCCAGTGTCTTCCTCTTGTCATTCCAGTACCCTCCTCTTGTCATGCAAGCAGCTCTCCTACTGTCATCCCAGCACGTGACACTGGGATGACAAACGGTTGTGAAAGGGAATACATATAAAAATTAAACTATCAATAGCAATTCAAAAAGAAAAAATATTCTATTCATCCCTGAAGAAGTATTTTATTGACAATTTATGAATAAAGATCAATAATGCAGAAAAGGAATTGATAGGCGTATGCATGAATTTAACCACTATTAATTGTACATTATTTGTTGTAATTACATATTTTTTGACGTGCATTATAGCTTGGTGCTTACCTTTCAAAGACATAACATTATTAACAACATTTGTTCCGGCTTCAGTTGCAATTTTGCTAACCATTTATAATAAACAGAAGGTAAGGGATCTTTTTAAACTTAGTTCGCCAAAAAACTGTCTATTAGGGTTTATACTTATTCTGGTAAGTATGCTAATTTCCAATGGTCTTTTGTCAATTTACTGCGGTTTTTCATTTTTCCGAGAGTCTTTTACGTTAGACCGTGTAAAGGATTTGAGTGCAGTTTTGAGTCCATTAGTGATGTTATTTGTTTTATTATCAACCTTTGTGATGTGGATCATTATGTCTCTTGGTGAAGAGATCGGTTGGTGTGGCTATCTTTTGAAAAATCTTAAAAGCAAAATATCAAATTTTTATATCAGAGCAATTATTGTCGGTATTATTTGGTCAGTATGGCACATACCAACTTATGTGGTTGCTGGCTCAGCTTTGTGGAAGGATGGCTTTACATTCCCGACTATTTGTGCTTATACCCTTTATATTTGTGCAATGTCTATAATGTTTACCTGGTTGTTTGAAAAAGACAACTCGATTTGGCCAGTAACTATTGCTCATGCAACAAATAATCTTGTGTATAGTGTTTTGAGCATTCTAATGCCGTCTCCTCCTCTGTCAACTTTCGATGCAGTAATTCGCCTTACATTAGGAGCAGCTGGTTATTTCATTGTTGCAATTGGTGTTATTTGGTTTGATAAAGCTCGAGAGCGTCATTTGAGTAATTCATAGTATAAAATTTCGGGGGCAATTCGCATCAGGTGTCATGCAGGTAGCATGACACTGGGATGATGAGGAAGAAAAAGCAAATTTTGCCTTTTACGGTCAATCTATTATACTTAGTAAGACTTCAATAAACTAATGAATTATACTTTATATCTAATTAAATGCACAAGATATTAATAAGAAATAACTACAAACCTTTGGTCGGAAAAATCAAGATTAATGGCTCAAAAAATGCTGTTTTACCAATAATGGCAGCAAGTCTATTAAGTAGCTCCCCGGTAATTTTGCATAATGTACCTGATTTAATTGATGTGCATCTAATGTCTAAGTTGCTTGAAAGTCTTGGAGCAGAAGTGAACTTTATGCACAATAAAAATTATAAAGCGAACCATACTTTGAAAATTGACTGCAGCAATATCAACAATCACGTGATGCCATATAAAACCGCAAGTAAGCTAAGAACTTCTTTTCTAATATTGGGTCCAATGCTTAGCAGATTTGGCAAAGCGAGAACAGCATTTCCTGGTGGATGCAACATTGGAAAGCGTCCCGTTGATATGCATATTAAAGCATTAGAAGAAATGGGAGCTAAAATTGAAATTGACGGCTATAATATAATTGCAACAGTGAAAGGAAAGCTACAAGGAAAAGAAATCACATTTGAGAAAATAAGTGTTGGCGCAACAGAAAATGTAATAATGGCAGCAACATTTGCAGAAGGAGTGACAACAATAAACAATGCTGCAACTGAGCCGGAAGTTCTTGATTTAATAGATTTTCTGAAGAAAATGGGTGCTGATATTGAAATTGATAATACAAAGGTCATAATAACAGGAGTTGAAGCACTAAATGGATGTGTTCATAAAATAATACCAGATCGCATAGAAGCAGGCACCTATGCACTAGCTGCTATAATAACCGGTGGTAAGTTGGAGTTGGAAGGAATAAATCTATCTGATATAAGGTGTATTACAAATGAGTTGGAGACTATAGGAGCTATGGTTGAACTGTATGATGGAGGCATTGTTATTTCCAGAAAAAATGGCTCTATTAAGTCTGCTAACGTTGCGACAGATCCATACCCCAATTTTCCCAGTGATATGCAACCACAACTGATGTCTGCAATGTGCATCGCTGATGGGATATCAGTAATTGAAGAGAACATTTTTGAAAACAGATTTACACATGCAGATGAATTGAGAAAGTTAGGTGCTAATATCAGCATCGAGAAAAGCAAAGCTACTATAAGTGGAATAAAAAGCTTATCTGGAGCTAATCTATATGCTACTGACTTAAGATCAACAGCAGCTTTGGTGCTTGCTTCTTTGGTAGCCGGTGGAGAAACTATAATAAACAATTCACATCATTTATGGAGAGGATATGAAGCAATGCATGAAAAACTCAATTCATGTGGAGCTGATATCTCCATTTCGTCTTGAGGATATTTTATGAATGAAGCAACCAAACGAACTATAGTAAAAGAAATAGATGCAATCTTATATGAAGAACATAAGGTATTAGACCATGGATTTATTCGAGTAGTGGATTATATGGGCTCTGATAGCGCTATAGTTCAAGCTGCTCGTGTTTCTTATGGCAAGGGAACAAAACAGATAAGTCAGGATGAAGCACTTATAAAGTATTTAATGAAACATCATCATACAACTCCATTTGAAATGTGTGAAATTAAGTTTCACGTGAAACTTCCAATTTTTGTTGCAAGGCAATGGATAAGGCATAGAACTGCAAATGTGAATGAATATTCAGCAAGGTATTCAATACTTGATAATGAATTTTATACACCTAAACCAGAACAAGTTGCAAAACAATCTGACAATAATAAACAAGGTAGCGGGGAAGCTTTTGATCCAGATACCTCAAAGGAAATAATAGATTCTCTAACAAATGACTCTAATTTAGTATATTCTCATTATGAAAAATTTATTGAGCAGGGGCTTGCAAGAGAAATTGCCAGAACTAACCTAATGCTTAATTACTACACGCAATTTTATTGGAAAATAGATCTGCATAATCTCCTTCATTTTTTGAAGCTTAGAGCTGATAAGTATGCCCAATATGAAATCAGAGTTTATGCAGAAGTTATGCTGGATATAATAAAAAAATGGGTTCCAATGGCCTACAATGCCTTTGTTGAATATTGCCTAGAATCAGCCTGTATTTCAAGAACTGGTCTAGAAATAATTCGCAAATTAATTAAAGGGGAAAACGTTACTAGAGAAGAAAGTAATATTGGTAAAAGAGAATGGGGCGAGCTGATGTCTATACTTGATAAACAATCTTAAAGATAAAGGCATACGTGTCAATCTCCTCTGTCAGTTAACTCTCGTTCACCAGATTGAATCTTGCTTTTTACATCACATTAACTCATCACTTTTATAGAACATCTCATTAAAATCATTTAGAGTTCCAAAATCCTGACCCTTGATAAACAGGTGATCATTAGCAACATGTGCTTCATCAAGAGTAAACAGCTCGTAATGATGATTGTGAGCGGGCCTAACAATTTCATTATATAAAACCATTACTTGTTCGTAGTTATATCCATCGCCAGCATGATATTTACCACGTACGGTATCATAAAAATTCTTTACATCATCATATGTCACTTGCAGCTCCACCTTATACTTTCCCACTTCAAGAGGACTTCCTGTCTTTATTTTTAAGGGATGTTGTGAATTTGCAACACTGTTAGAAGTTTCTGCTTCAATATCAGAATTTTTATCCATATTTTCTATCACACTTGCCATAACAGTTTCTTGTTCATCTTCTGTTGGTTTTGTTTGTTTTTCAGTCTTATTACTGCTACTGTCAGTTTCCACAGTTACTTTTTTTACTTCTATATCTTTTTGAGCTTTCTCATTACTTTGCTTGTGTATTTCATCTCCATGCAATTTTTCCTGCAGAGCTTTTTTCGTATCAGCATAATCATCACGATTGCTTTGCAAAGCTGGTTTATAACTGCTGCTATCATCCGCTTGCATTTGATCTATATAGTTAGATTCTTCTTCCTGTATAGTATTTTTTGCGTTATCTTCACCAACCGTTCCTTTCTCCCCAGACTTGGCTTCACTCTCTACCACAACTTCTTCGTCTACTTGCTCATCATCAATTGTAAATTCAGTACCTATCTGATTGCTATCTTCCTCCAATTCATTAGATAATTTTTCAGATAGCTGGTCACCACTCAAATATGGTTCCTTTGAATATTTAGCATAATTATGGGGATCGGTTCTGTTTTCTGAATAAAACCCACTTTCAAAGTCTGAGTAGGAGCTTTGATTGAGCACAAAAAATAAGTTTTCATAATTAACCAGCATATCACTATCAGGGCTAACAAAATTTAAATATTCATCGCCTTCCCATTCTGGGTGGTGTCTATACTCTGCTATGTAGTATTTACTAGAGTCGAGAGGTATCTTGTCACCTTCTTCCCCATCAAGTTGTAAAACTACTGCTGAATGCCCATTACCTAAATCATTACCTTTTACCACTTTGAATATTTTAATCTCATCCTTTTCTACAAGTTCTTTTAACTCCTCGTTCTTTTCATTTAACTCTTCCTCCCTTTGTCTTTTTGCTTCTCTTTCTCTTGCCAATCTTTCTGCTTCTTCATCAGCTTTCTTCTGCAGTTGTGAGAATACATTTTGTAATATATCTTGTGTGGTTAAGCTATTTGTGTTGCTTAAAAAATTATCTAACACATTTGATGCAATTGGTGACAATTCACCGTGATCATCAAATACTTTTTCCTTTGCTTTATCATAGTGATTTGGGTTATAGATTGCATACAGAGGATAAAAACCATAATCTGCAATTGACGCTCCGTCAGGTGATAGTTCCATTGAGAATCCATAGTAATTAAGTGGAAGATTGGAGGTTAAATATTTACCGTTATCATCCCTAACGTGTAGCTCACTTCTACCATTGTGCTCACTATATTTGTTGTAGTAGATATAAAAATTCTCATGGTTAAGATTGAAGTGATCATCTAGATTATCGAATTGAATTGTACTGCCAAGCTTCTCCCGCAAAAGATTTTTGCTTTCATCTGTAAGCTTTATATGTGCAGAAAAGTAGTATCGATCTATAGGTTCGCCTTTTTCTATTTCAAAGTTCAAAGTAATCTTGTCGTTGACCATTGGTAGCCTCCACAAATTCTATAAATCATTTTATTTATCAATCATACGGTCTGTACTATGAAAAATGTGTTAAACGTTAAGATTTTCTCTGTACCGATTCGTCTATATTGCCAAGCTTAATAAAGTTACAAGCTCTTTAAAACAATGTTAAACTCAATCACTATGGCAAAAACAGTTGACGTATTACTACCACTTCCAATTGATCAGTTATTTTCATATGCAATTGAGGAAAATACTGAGATTTTACTTGGAGATTACGTAGTGGTGCCATTTGGCAAAAAACGCTTAATCGGAATAGTTTGGAAATACAGTGATAAAAGTAACCGAGAATTAAAATTTATTGAGCAAAAAATCGATTTACCAAATATTAGACCAAAATTGATCGCATTTGCAGAGTGGGTTGCGCAGTATAACTTGATACCTGTTGGTATGCTTGCCAAAGTGATAATGGGAGGAGTGTTAAAAGTAAATCACATAGATAAATTGGTTTGTGTTGAACAAAAGCAGGAAACAAGTGAAATAAGTTGCCAATTAAGCCCTGAACAGCAGATAGCTAGTGATAAAATAATAAGCAATTTGAACGAGTATTCAGTGACTTTGCTTGACGGTGAGACAGGATCTGGAAAAACGGAAGTTTATCTCTCTGTGATTGCACAATTGATTAAGAATTACACTGCCGTTCCAAATGCTGCTCAGACTTTACCATCCCAGTGCCCAGAGACACAACTGTACGAACATTGTGATTTGGGTCTACCAAGAGGGTATTATCCGAGTAGCCTGACACTGGGATCCAGTTTTTCATATAACCTCATTACAAATGTTTATTTTAACTTAAAACCAATACCTAATTTACAATCAAAATTCCTGGATTCCAGTGTCAAGAACTGGAATGACACCTTTATACTCAAGGCAAAACCCACTGTAACATTTAGCATACCGTCTTTGCCACGTACTAGTATGACACCAGAATATGTTGAAATGACATCAGGAGAAGGTAATACACAAATTTTAATCCTCCTACCTGAAATTGTTTTAACTTCACAATTGGTAAATCGTGTTCGCGGTCAGATATCAAAAAACTTAGTTGAATGGCACTCAGGGCTCACTCCAAAAACTCGCCGGAATAATTGGCTCAATATAGCAAATGGAAATGCGCAGATAATTATTGGTGCACGGTCAGCGCTTTTTTTGCCTTATAAAAACCTAAAATTGATTATCGTTGATGAAGAGCACGACTCATCTTTTAAACAAGAACAGGGAATTATATATAATGCTCGAGATATGGCGATAATCTTAGCCAAATTTGAAAATATTCCGATTATTTTATCATCAGCTACTCCACTGCTTGAAACGATTCATCATGTTAAAAACGGGAATTACAATCATGTAAAGCTAACTAAACGATTTGGTGGTGCAGAATTGCCACTCATTAAAGTAGTAGATATGAGGAACAACAAGCAATGGATCTCCTCTGAGCTTTTTGAAAGCATCAAACAAACCATAGAGAAAAAACAGCAGGTTATGCTTTTTCTAAACCGCAGAGGGTATGCACAACTGGCAATTTGTAAAAAGTGTGGATATAAAATTTCCTGCTTAAATTGTGCTGTTTGGCTTACATATCACAAGAAAAAAAATGCTCTTTTGTGCCACCACTGCTCTTATCAATTGAAACTTCCAGAAAAATGCTCTAATTGCCAAAGTGAACAGCCGTTGTCCCTCTACGGCATAGGAATTGAAAAGTTACTTGAAGAAATGGTGAAATTAATACCAAACGCAAAAACTGCGATTATAAGCAGCGATCAGAAGTCGGTTAGTAACGTAATTGATTTGGTACTGAAAGAAGAGGTGAACATTATAATCGGCACACAAATAATTGCTAAAGGGCACAATTTTCCCAAATTAACTTTGGTTGGAGTAATGAATGCAGATTTGAGTCTCGAAAATTCTGATTTAAGAGCAGCAGAAAAGACGTATCAATTATTGCACCAAGTTGCAGGCAGATCAGGAAGGTTTAATGAAAAAGGAATGGTAATAGTGCAAACCAATAACCCTGAAAGTTCAATAATAAAAGCATTGCTGCATCAAAAAAGGGACTCATTTTATGAAATCGAACTTAAGTCAAGACGTGAAGCCAAAATGCCACCATTTAGCAGATTAATAGCGCTTATAATCTGTGGTAAGAATCAGATTGCAACACAAAAAGCAGCGAATGAAATAGTAAAATCTCTTCTCTGTCATTCAAGTAGCTCAACTACTTGTATCCAGGAAAAAAATATAGGTGTAGACAAAAAGGAATTTGAAATTCTTGGCCCATCACCAGCAGCGATAAATTTTTTAAATAATAAGTATCGGTATAGGGTATTATTAAAAATACACAATAAGCATAGTCTATCCATACAAAAAAAGCTGAAATATTGGATTAAAAATTGTAACTTGAATTCGAGTATTGCAGTGATAATAGATGTTGATCCTGTGAGTTTTTTTTAACGAGTTTATTTATATTCGTTAAGCCTTCTTGCCAATTACCACAACATTCTCACTGGGAAAAAAATAATCAGGTACAGTCATATTTTTTGGTGCAGGCCCCCCAATTACTCGGCCTGATGTGTCATAATATGAACCGTGGCAAGGACAGAACCAACCATTACCATCTCTTGTAGCGTGGTCAACCGGTACACACCCAAGATGTGTACATATTCCGATCATGATTAACCATTCATCTTTTCCTTCACGTACTCTTTGCTCATCTGATTCAGGGTCCCTCAAGTTCTTTACATTCACAGCTCTTGCAGTCTCAATTTCTTGCTTTGTGCGTCTACGAATGAATACTGGTTTACCTTGCCACTTTACTTTTACTCCGTGTCCTTCCTGAATTCCAGACAAATTCACCTCCACTGTGGAAGTTGCTAGAACTTCAGCAGAAGGATTCATAGACTTAACCAGTGGCCAAAGTCCACTTGCAGCTCCTATACCAGCCATAGCGCACGTAGTTAATGTTATAAAATCTCTCCTACCCTTATTTTTAGTAAGATCTTTAACAGGAGGTGTTTTTTTATCCTCTTTGTCTACCAGTGGTTTTTTATTTTTAGTTAATTTTTTGTCCATTGATCTTTACTTAGCCATAAGTATATATTTTAATTTAAATACTGCGTATTAATCAACAAAAACTTGCGCTTTTTGTTTAACCTATACTACGGTTAAGAAGCGATAGAGTTTTCAACTTCAAAAATACTATCTTCAGTGGAATCAGGATCTTCAATTTTCGCTACTGACACCACTTTTTCTCTACTTTCTGTTTTAAACAGAGTGACTCCTTGAGTGCTGCGTCCTGCAATTCTAATCTCATTGACCGAAATGCGAA
Organism: Wolbachia endosymbiont (group A) of Bombylius major; assembly: GCF_947251895.1. NCBI lineage: Bacteria > Pseudomonadati > Pseudomonadota > Alphaproteobacteria > Rickettsiales > Anaplasmataceae > Wolbachia > Wolbachia endosymbiont (group A) of Bombylius major. The sequence continues at coordinate 302,111 of NZ_OX366395.1, forward strand.
TTAACTTTCCTTTATCTGTAATAAGCATTATATTATCACCCTGCTCAACTGGAAAACTAGCAACAACATTACCGTTTCTGCTAGTAGTAAGAATATTGGTGATACCAACACCACCCCTGTTAGTTACTCTATACTCATACGCAGAAGTTCTTTTACCAAAGCCATTTTCAGTAATAGTTAATATAAACTCCTCATTCACTGCAAGTTTTAAGAATAATTCGTTATCTATTCCTAAATCATTCAAAGTCTTTTCCAATTTAGAATCAATGGAGTTATTAATTGCAGTCCCCAGTCTTTTTGCAAGTGGAACTTTTAAGTAAAGTTCTTTTGTTTCTGTTGCTACACCTATCCCATTTAATATGGTCATGGATATCACGCTGTCATTCTTTACAAGTTTGATACCTCTTACGCCATCTGAATTGCGACTCTTAAATTGACGCACATCACTTACAACAAATCTGATACTTTTTCCAAGCGTTGTTGAAAGTAAAACATGGTCAATTTCATTACATACCTTAACCGATACTAATTTGTCTCCTTCATCGAGCTTTATTGCTATTTTTCCATTGCTTGGAATATAGTGAAAGTCCGCTAAGGAGTTACGCCTTATGTTTCCATAGGCAGTAGCAAAAACTATGTTTTGATTTTCATCATTTTCACTTGGTAACGGCATGATATTAGTTATAGTTTCACCATCGCTAAGCGGAAATATGTTAACAAGCGCTCTTCCACGTGCAGTTGGTTCTGCAAGAGGCAACTTATAAACCTTTAATCTATAGACTCGGCCAATATTAGAAAAGAATAAGAGGCTAGTGTGGGTATTCCCAACAAACAATTTTGTGGTTACATCCTCTTCTTTTAATCCTTGTCCTAGCTTTCCTTTTCCACCACGACGCTGAGTTCTATAATGAGAAAGCTTCACACGCTTGATATAACCATTCATAGTTACGGTTATCACCATATCCTCTTGTGGAATTAGATCTTCAGCTTCAATGTCCGTATCTGATTCCTCTATTGCAGTCTTTCGTGGTACGGCAAATCTGTTCTTTATTTCTTGTAAATTGTTTTTTATTTCTTTCATCAACTTCTCTTCTGAGCCAAGAAAAGTGATATATTCTTTTATCAGGTTGATCATTGAACTTAGCTCAGCTTCTAATTTGTCTTTTTCAAGGCCTGTTAAACGCTGCAGTTTCATATCAAGGATAGCCTTAATTTGTAGCTCAGTTAATCTATACACTCCATCTTTCAAAAAGCTTGCGCTATCTGAAATCAACTCAATAATAGTGTTGATTTCATTCGAAGTTTTCCATTCTTTATTTAAAAGTTCTCTACTTGCTTCCGCAGGATCTTTTGCACCGCGGATGATTTTTATCACTTCATCTATGCTGAGGACCGCAATGTAGAGCCCTATATATATATGAGCTTTTTCTCTCGTTTTTCTTAGACGAAATTCTGTTCTCCTGATTAACACTTCTTTTCTAAAATCAATAAAGGCCTCTATGATTTCTTTCAATGACATCAAAGCAGGCCTGTTGTTATTGAGCACTAAAGTGTTAACACTAAAACTACTTCTTAGTGGAGTTAGCCCCAATATTTGATTAAGTATAAAACTTGCTTCAGCATTTCTTTTGAGGTCAATTACTACTCTAATACCAGACTTATCGGACTCATCCCTAATTTCTGTTATACCATCAATTCTTTTTTCTTTTACAAGCTCACCTATCTTCTCAATTAATTTTACTTTATTTACCTGGTAAGGTATTTCATCAATCACTATTGCTTGCCTATCTTGTGGCAGATCTTCTATATGAGTCTTGCCTTGCACAACAATTGATCCACGACCAGTTGCAAATGCTGATCTTATTCCAGACCTTCCAAGAATTGTTCCCCCAGTTGGAAAATCCGGCCCTGGCATCACTTCAAGTAACTCATCCAAAGTAACTTCAGGATTATTTACATATAATATACAAGCATCTATTATTTCTCCAAGATTATGAGAAGGAATATTGGTTGCCATACCAACTGCAACACCACTTGCACCGTTTACCAATAGATTCGGAAACTCTGCAGGCAGCACAACTGGTTCTGTTTCATTTCCATCGTAGTTTGGCCTAAAATTAACTGTATCTTCATCAATATCATTCAGTAAAAAGTGCGACACTTTTTGAAGTCTTGCTTCTGTGTATCGCATTGAAGCTGGTGGATCTCCATCTATCGAACCAAAGTTACCTTGCCCATCAATAAGTGGTAAAAGAAGAGAAAAATCTTGAGCCATCCTGACCAAGGAATCGTAAATAGCTGCATCACCATGTGGGTGATATTTCCCCATTACGTCCCCAACTATACGAGCCGCTTTTTTATATGGCTTACCGGCATCGAATCCAGCTCTTGACATTGCATATAATATGCGCCTATGAACAGGTTTAAATCCATCCCGCACGTCAGGTATAGCCCGGCTTATGATAACGCTCATTGCGTAGGAAAGATAAGAATCTTCCAGCTCTTTTACTATTGAGATTGGTACTATATTATCCTGCATTTTCTATACTTTAATTGAAGTAATTAATAATACTAACATTCAGTTAAGCAAATGGGCAATGACAGACTTGAACTGCCGACCTCCTCGGTGTAAACGAGATGCTCTACCAGCTGAGCTAATTGCCCCTTTAGATCTAATTCTATAGCTCAATATTATTATTGTAAACAAAAATAGCAATAAATTGTATCCGTTCAGCAGAGTGGCAAAATAGGTAGACAAGGTGATCTAAAAAGATAATCATAGAGTAAATGTGAGGTAAGTCCTTACAATAAATGGTGTCATCCAAGTAGCCGACACTGGGATCCAGAAAAAAGAATGGTGTCATTCCAGTGCTTGACACTGGAATCCAGCTTTTTCATAATCATTAAAACGTTGTATTTTTACATAAAACAGCTATTTTTATGCTCGCCAACTTAATAAAATTCCTGGATCCCAGTGTCAAGCACTGGGATGACACCCTCCTGATGGGCCAAAATCACAATGTTCGTACAGTTATGCATTTGTTGTGCAAATTACCTTTGCAAACAAATGTTCGTACAGCTGTGTGTCAAACACTTTGCTTCAATATTTGCACATTAGCCACTCCCTTGAACAGATACGATAAATTAGCTTTAGGTGTATTAAACAGGACTTGATATGACACTTTAAAAAAGTAAGTTAAGAATAATAAAAATAAGGAGTGTTAGAAATGAGTACAATACAAACAAAAATACTAAAACCAAAACTAGGATTACTAGAGCTAGCAAAACAATTAGGAAATGTGTCTCAAGCGTGCAAAGTGATGGGATACTCAAGAGATACATTTTATCGATTCAAGGAGTTATATGAAAATGGGGGAGAAGAAGCATTACATGAAATAAGTAAGAAAAAACCGCTATTAGCAAACAGAGTTTCGGAAGATATAGAAAGAGCAATAATTGGCATAGCTACAGAATTTCCTGCATATGGACAAGAAAGAGCTGCAAATGAGCTGAGAAAAAGAGGTATAATAATTTCCCAAGGAGGAGTAAGATCTGTATGGCTAAGAAATGACCTTGAAACTTTGAAAAAGAGACTTAAAGCACTGGAGGCAAAAGTAGCTCAAGACGGAATCATTTTAACTGAAGAACAACTTGCAGCTTTAGAAAAAGTGAAAGAACAAAGGGAAGCTCATGGTGAAATTGAGACGCAACATCCAGGTTATTTGGGTTCTCAAGATACCTATTATGTGGGCAATATCAAAGGCATAGGGCGCATTTATCAGCAAACTTTTGTTGATACTTATTCCAGAGTTGCAATGGTTAAACTTTACACGGACAGAACAGCTATTACAGCTGCAGATCTTCTTAACGATAGAGTTATCCCATTTTTTGATGAGCAGAGAATTCCATTATTACGCATTCTAACTGATAGGGGTACGGAGTATTGTGGCAAGCCCGAAAATCACGCTTATCAGCTATATTTAGGAATCGAAAATATCGATCATTCTAGAACCAAAGCCAACTCTCCACAAACTAATGGCATATGTGAAAGATTCCATAGAACTATGCAAGATGAGTGTTACAATATTATCTTTAGAAAGAAAATCTACTATTCTTTGGAGGATCTACAGATCGATGTTGATCATTGGTTGCGTTCTTACAATGAGACAAGGCCTCACTCAGGCAAATACTGCTATGGCAAAACACCTATGCAAACGTTTTTTGACAGTAAACATATTGCTTTTCAGAAAAATATTAGTAGCATTAAACAACAGCCTGATATTAGTTTTGACTACGTCAATTCTTCTGTCAGTTAATTCTTGTCTTTTACACTTTAGGTAAGCTATAAGCTTTTATGAAATCTTTGGGTGCGTGCTGTGAAGTTTTATAAATTTTAGTCTTGCTGTCACTTTGTATAAAGGTATTTTTTCACTCACATCTTTCGAAGTTGTAGCCATGTTTAACAACTTTAAGTAGAATATTGTAGCATTTTGAAAATCTGAAAGTTTATCTAGAATAACAGCTAAATTATAAGTATAAAAAATATTGTTTTCATCGAGGGAAATAGCAGTTATCATATACTCTTTACCTTTTACATAATCCTCCTTTTTCATATAGATCAGACCTAAATTTGCTAATAAAGGAGCATAATTTTTATGTATATCATACAATTTTAACATTTCACTCAACGCCAGATCAGGATCATATTGTGAGATTATCGTCAGAAAATTTTTTAATATGTAAGGGTTACTAGGGTGTTCTTTTAACAGTCTTGTGTAAATCTCTACAGCTTTTTTGTATTCTTTATTAGCGTAATAAATATTTCCCAATCCAATTAAAGCATTTTTATGATAAGGAAACTTTGCGGTAATCTGATTAAGGAGAGAAATAGCTGTTTCATTATCTCCTGACTCAAAGGAATCTTTTGCTTTTTTTAAAGTAGAGTATATGTCAAAACTCTTGCCAGAATTCTGCGAAATTTTGATATTAAATTTGTCACTTTTTCTCTCAATAACATCAAGATCTTTATATTTTTTATCAGCTTTTATATGCTTGACAACACTATCGAAGGCCTTTTGTATCTCCAAATTTTCACTAGCATAGGTAACAGAAGACCTCCATAAAATCACAACGCAAATTAACATGCAGATAAACATAGGTCCTAGTGTTGTGGCATTGGCTGCAGCGTGTAACCAGTAAACCTTATTTCTTTGAGCTATGCGTAACACATTACAAATTCATAAATGCTAAATTACCTATCTCATACAACAATAAAGATATTATTAATTAGCGATGCTGCGTAGAATGCACTTATCTTTTTTCTTCCATATTTCGCTTTATTTCCACAAAAATGCTTCAATTTATCTTAACATTTTGTCAACTACCTTTGTAGATTTAAAAGGGCATTTTTACATATTCCGTATGGCTGCCAGTTGCACCCCTCACATGCGTACTCGAATTTCTCTAAAGACATTTTCTCTCTAATCTTTTCTACCGCTTCACTCCAGGTCAAAGTCTCGCCAATTTTAATTCCTAAAATTTCCATATGCCTTCTATCTAGCTCTAAAACTTTAGCTTGTTCGGTGCATTTACCTTGTTTAGTCTGGTTTGGGCAAGCACTACAAATACTATCAAGGTTACCAACTACTTCGATTTGAGTACTAATTACTTTGCTTGCTATCTTTTTATAATTTTCTACAAAACCCTGAGAATACCCATATCCCCGAAACGCGAGGGTGCACATGAAATGATGAGGGCGGAACTTTATCATTTTTTCAAATATTGCAAAGCTGCTACAAGTAGAAAAATTTTTACCAAACCAGGAAGGATAAATGGTAAAACACCCACCATTATTGCTTGTTCCAGACCCAAGTAAACAGCAAGCCAACTAACACCACAAATAAAGATCACAACTGTACCAGCCAGACAACTTAAAGAATTACACACAAATGATTTATATTTAGAGTTCAGTAATTCATTTACTTTGCTCATTACCATAACAGCAGCTAAACAGCCAATTAAATATCCACCTGTTGGTCCGAGAAAAATGTGATAACCACCAAAATAATTTGCAAAAACAGGAAATCCTGCCGCACCAAGTGATAGATATGTAAGCACAGAATAAAATGCTGTTCTGCGGTTAAATTTAAGCCCAATAAGCATTACTCCTAAAGTTTGCAATGTGATAGGCACAGGCTGCAATGGTATGCTTATTTGAGCCATCAAGAATAAAAGTAAAACGCAAGACAATATTTCAGCCAGTGTTGATTTACTGCTAGATTGTGTTATAAACATACCTTCCCAATAAAAATAACTTATTGAATGTAATATATGTGTATAAGAGGTTTTGCAATTTAAATTTTGCTTATATTGTGCTACAATGAATTATTTATGCACTATTAAATTAAAAATGATGAGTAAACAAGATCTATTATCGTTGATGAAAGCAAGACACAGCGAACGTTCATACGATCCTACAAGAGCAATATCTCAGGAAGACATGGATATTTTAATGGAAGCTGTAAGGCTGACTCCCTCATGTTTTGGTGATGAACCCTGGAGATATGTAATATGCAACAAACAGAACAATCAAAGCGCATGGGAAAAGCTGCTAAATTGCCTTGATGAATCTAATCAAAAATGGGCAAAAGATGCACAAATACTAATTATATCTCTAAGCGCTAAGAATTTCCGTAAATCTGACAAAGGTGAAAATTTTTGGGCTAATCACGATACTGGTGCAGCAAATTATGCACTTATGCTACAGGCTGCAGCTATGAACTTAATGGCCCATCAAATGGGTGGATTTGATAGAGATAAAATAGTGAAAGAGTTCAATATACCCAATGACTTTAACGTAATGTCAGTGATAGCGGTTGGTTACGAAGAAGAGGGTGCTGAAACAAGTAAGAAAAAAAGAAGACCAATAGAAGAAATATTTTTCTACGATGAGTGGCCAAGGTCCTAAAAATTTTATCAAAATGCACGGCACTGGTAACAACTTCGTTATCATAGACTCACGTTCAACAAACAATTTAGACTGGAACTATAGACAAATTGCTGATCAAAGCAGTTGTGATCAAGTGATAATTATAACAATGTCTAATGCTGCAGACTGCTTTATGTATATTTATAATGCTGATGGCAGTCGAGCTGAAATGTGCGGAAACGCAGCACGCTGTGTTGGATATTTGATAATGTCAGAAAAAGGTACTGAGTATATCACTATTGAGCTGGTAAACAAACGCATTTTAGAGTGTTCTAAAGTGGGTGATAAATCCATAAAGGTTAACATGGGTAAACCTTTGCTAAAATGGCATGAAATTCCCTTGTCTACTGAGTGTGACACTCTTCACTTATCTATAGAGCTTGAAATGCTAAAAGAGCCCGTTGCAGTAAATATTGGTAATCCTCACATAGTTTTTTTTGTTGATAACGTAAATGAAATACCATTGCAAAGTTTAGGACCAAAGCTGGAAAATCACGTATTATTTCCTCAGAAAATTAATATTAGTATTGCACAAGTTGAAAAGTCTGGAGAAATAGCTTTAAGAGTTTGGGAAAGAGGTACAGGCATTACTGCATCATGCGGTAGTGCAGCCTGTGCAGCACTTGTTGCATCCACACTACGTAGATATCTGACTGCCCAACAGACTTCAGTAGATTTACCAGGAGGGAAGTTATTAATCGAATGGGCAAATAACGTATTCATGACCGGTGATATAGGGTTTTTGTGACCCTAATTCTAGTGATGCATTACTTCCAATACCTTCTTACCAATCACTGCAGGGGTTTCAGCAATTGCAATTCCAGCGCTCCGCATAACTTCTAGTTTTGCACCAGCACTTCCACCACTGGAAGAGATGATTGCTCCAGCGTGTCCCATACGTCTTCCTGGAGGTGCCGTTTGGCCTGCTACAAAACCAACGATTGGCTTTTTAGTTTTTTCTGTTTTCACAAAATGTGATACATCTTCTTCTTCGTTTCCACCTATTTCACCAATAACTACAATACCATGAGTATCGTTATCTTTTAAAAAGAGCTCCATACAGTCGACAAATGTCATACCATGAACTGGATCTCCCCCAATTCCGATACATGTGGATTGACCAAGACCAACAGCAGTTGTTTGTGCTACTGCTTCGTAAGTTAAAGTTCCAGAGCGAGACATAATTCCTATGTGTCCACGCTTATGGATATGGCCAGGCATAATTCCTATTTTGCATTCTTCAGGTGTAATAATTCCTGGGCAGTTAGGACCAATCAATCGACTTTTTGAGCCGATAAGCGCACGCTTAACTTTTACCATATCAAGTATAGGAATGCCCTCTGTAATACAAATTATCAATTCTATTTTTGCATCTATTGCTTCAAGTATTGCAGCAGCAGCAAATTTAGCAGGTACATATATAACTGTAGCATTTGCACCGGTTTTTTCTTTGGCTTCTGCTACAGTATTAAAAACCGGTAAATTAAGATGAGTGCTACCACCCTTTCCAGGAGTTACACCGCCAACCATTTTCGTCCCGTAGTCAATTGCTTGCTCTGAATGAAACGTACCTTGTGCACCAGTAAAACCCTGGCATATTAATCTTGTATCTTTGTTTACTAAAACGGACATGCTTTATTTTACCTCTTTTACTATCTTTTGCGCAGCATCACCCAGTTCATCTGCAGCAATAATATTTAATCCTGACTCTTCTAAGATTTTTTTTCCTTCTTCAAAATTAGTACCTGATAACCTAACCACTAAAGGAACTTTAATGCTCATTTCTTTTGCAGCCGCAACAATTCCACTTGCGATAATATCGCAACGCATTATACCACCAAATATGTTAACCAGAATTCCCTTTACGTTGCTATCAGACAATATGATTTTAAATGCTTCAGTTACAGTTTCTTTACTCGCTCCACCACCAACATCCAAAAAGTTAGCAGGCTCTGCTCCGTAGTATTTTATTATATCCATTGTTGCCATAGCAAGACCTGCACCGTTTACCATGCAACCAATACTGCCATCCATTTTGATGTAACTGAGCCCATACTTTGAAGCCTCTATCTCTTCTTTCACTTCTTCATCATAATCACGAAGTTCCATAATTTCTGGGTGACGATATAAAGCATTATCATCGAAATTAATTTTCGCATCGAGCGCAATAAAATCTCCAGAATTTGTTTCAACCAGTGGATTAATTTCAATTTGGCTCGCGTCAGTTGCAATAAACGCATCATATATTTTTTTTGCAATGTTCGATATCTTTTCTATTTGTTCTGGACTCAAATGAAAACTGCTGCTTAACTTGCTGCTATCAAAACTTGTAGCAGAATCAATATCAAATTTCACAATTTTTGCAGGAGAATTTTTTGCCACTTCTTCGATGTCCATTCCACCTTCTGAGGAAAATATGAATATTGGCCTACTGAGCTTCGGGTCGATTACCAGGCTTAAATAATACTCTTTCTTAATGCTTGAGCCTTCTTCAACGTACACTTTTCTTACTTGCTGCCCACTTGGCCCTGTTTGATGAGTAACTAAAGTCATACCAATCATGTCCTTTACAAACTGTTGAGCTTCTTCAACTGACTTTGCTAGCTTTACGCCACCGGCTTTACCCCTACCACCTGCATGAATTTGAGCTTTAACTACAAACACGTCAGATTTTAATTGACTTACTTGAGTCTTTACTTCTTCCGCAGATGTAGCAACAAAACCTTTTGGCACTGGGACATTAAATTTATGCAACACTTCTTTCGCTTGATATTCGTGAATATTCATAAAATAACCAATGATAAACTATTAACTTGAGTACAAACTACCAACCATAACGCTGCCTTCTGCACTCTTGTTGGTACCTCTTTTTTTTAGCTTCAGCTTTCTTTTTAGCTCTTTTTTCTGATTTTTTTTCATGATATTGTTTTTTCATTTTCAACCCTCTTCCTTCCTTTTGAATTGTTTTTTTCAATACTGGAAGAGCTCTGTCTACATCACCATAATGGACTGATACTTCTATCAAACTCTATACCTCCTTCGGTAATCATTTCAAAATCTATTTATAAATTAGAAAATTAACATTGTCAATTATTTTATAAACTTGAGCGTTAAAATGTAATATGCCATAATTTACATGGTGAATAATGTCATTCCAGTGTCAGCTACTTGCTTACTGATGGAGATTGCTCTTATGTTACAGCGTTCTTACAATTATACTAACATCGGGGCGGAGAGATTTGAACTCCCGACCCTTTGGTCCCAAACCAAATGCGCTACCAGGCTGCGCTACGCCCCGACTTCTTTACTCAGGCTATCAATAATTCAGGCAAAATGCAAGGTTCATTTGTTTATTTTAGAAAAAATATAATATAAGATTTAATATTATCTTAGAATACGTTTTTTATTAGCTCCTCTTTAACAACAGACTGCTTCGTAGAGAGTCTACAGAGTTTTTGTGCGCGCAACACTGAACCAGATTTCTTTATCTTAGCCATATTTAAAAATCTAGCTACACCAATTGGTGAAAGTTAGTGCAGCAACCACAGCGGTATCGACCCTTAAAATTCTTTTTCCTAGACTCAATTTTTGACAAAACTTATCGGCAAGATCAAGTTCATAAGATGAAAAACCACCTTCAGGGCCAACAATAATAGCAACATTTTTTTTGCCTTTCAGCACTTTGTCAGCTTTACCTGTTTCATCACACAAAACAAAATTTTTACTCTGGGAATCAGGTAACTCACAAAAGTTAATAGGAGGCAAAATCTCTGGTATACTTATCCTACCTGATTGTTCCGCTGCTTCGATTGCTTGTAATTTTGCTCTACTTAGGTTAATATTTTTTACCACTGTACGTTCCGTTGAAATAAATTGAATGCAGATTACTCCCATTTCAGTTGCCTGTCTTACCATGTTGTTCAAAGCAGCACTTTTTACCATGGCACAATACAGGTATAAATTTTCCTCATATTGCTGTTGTTTAGTGCATTCTTTGGGTGTAACTTCTGTCAATTTACGCGATATATTAACTACTTCTCCTAACCATTCTCCATCTTTTCCATTAAAAAGAGAGAGATTATCATACTTCTTAAGCCGCATTACATTGCAAATATAGTGACTTTGTTGTGGATTAAGTGCTAAACTCACGCCTTGTGATAAAGCTTCTTCAACATAGAGCCTAATTTTTCCCATTCAAAACTTTAATTATATTCTACTTGAGTGACTCTTACGGGATTTGAACCCGTGTTACCACCGTGAAAGGGTGGTGTCCTAACCACTAGACGAAAGAGTCAACTTGAATCTAACTAGGTTATATCGATTACATATATAAAGTCAATTCAATTATTTTGAATCACATAGTTAGAGGGATATATCAGTAATCTTATATCGACAGCCTCCTATTACTCCATGCTCAATACTCACTGAACCTATCTCAGATTTAGGAGCTAATTCTAATTGTTGTTCAACTTTTGTATCGGAATCGTAGCCAGAATCTCTACGCTCATATTTCTGCCTTATTTCTTCTACACTAAAGCCAGCCTTGGTCTTAATTTTTTGATCATTAGTCTGTTGCTGACTTATCGACTTATTAGCACTTAGCTCATTTAGCTTCACTTGCCAATCATTCACTTTATCTTGCACTAACCCATGGCAAGTTCCAGAATTAGCTTTTATGTCTTTTGCTTTTCTTTCTGCTCTTTTCTTGGACAAATCTACCCTAGCATAAATAGGTTCTGACGACTGTTCTGGCTCTTTCTGTTTTAGGCTAGTAGGCTTTTTGTTCTGAAAGATCATCTATAGTGCAATAAATAGGTTCTTCTGATATACTCAAATAACCACTATCTTCCAATGATAAATTTTCAGTGGATTTTTTATGTGAATCATATATTTCAGCATAAATAGATTCTTCTGATACACTCAAATAACCATTCTTCCCTAATGAGTTACTAACCTTAGCATCATACACCTCAGCGTAAATTGGCTCTTTTGAAGGCAAAGCATCATAATTAGTGCTCTTTGGCTTATACTCAAAAGTTCTAGAAGGTTTTTGAGGTGGTATTACATTGTTGTTCACCTCAGCGTACATAGTTATTGGCTCATATTCAGAGGTTCTAGGAGGTTTTTGTTGTATAGCTTCAACATTCAAATCATCTGTAGAATAATACTCTGCGCCTTTTCCTAGTAAAAAGGAAACTGTGGGGTGAAGAATTATCTCTGCTGGTAAGTTTTTCTCACTATCCAATTTTAGATTTTTTGATTCTGCTAAACTCTCAATAACACGAATTATAACATTCTTTCCATTCTCATCTATTGAGTGGATATCAGCTCCACGATTAATCAGCAATTCCATTATTTTGTGATCTGTAGCATGTCCTAAAGCCTGATTTAAAGCTTGATTATTATTTATATCAAATGATCCTGTATTCTTGAGAGACATAGTCTTTGAAAAGAATTTTCTAAAACTATTTAATGCATCATAGAGAATTAGAGTCAGTTTAACACCTTTTATGTCATTGTTTTTGACAGATTTAATTAAAAAATTATCTGTTATGCCCATGATTATACCCCCTATATAAAAGCTCACTACCATGGTACAATTTTAAACTATGATGATTTATTTTCTACTAATAGCAGCTCTCTATAACCACTTAACAAGTGGTGGCATTGACATCATAATTGCATCTGGATTGCCGTCAGTCATTAAACCAAACCTTGTGCCACGATCGTATAACAGATTGAATTCTACATATCTGCCACGTTTTATTAATTGATTTTCTCGTTGTTCTTTTGTCCAAGATTTTTGTATATGTTTACGTATGATGTGCAAATAAATTTCCAAAAAGGCTTCACCTACTGCTTTTGTGAACTCAAAATCGTTTTCCCAGTTGCCAGAACTCAGATTATCATAGAAAATGCCACCAATACCACGCGGCTCTTTTCTGTGTTGTAAGAAAAAATAGTTGTCACATTGCTCTTTAAATTTTGGATAATATCCGGTGTCAAATCTATCACATGTCATTTTGATTGATTCATGGATATACTTGCAATCTTCTTCATTTTTATATATTGGCGTAAAATCCATTCCTCCACCAAACCATTGTTTTGAAGTATATATCAGCCTTGTGTTCATATGTGCTGCAGGGATAAGGGGCGATTGCATATGAGACACTAAAGATATACCGCTTGCCCAAAACTCTCCGTTACTTTCACTTGCACCAGGAATTTCATTAATGGCTGAATCTGCAAATTTTCCGTGTACTTTTGAAACGTTTACTCCAACTTTTTCAAAAACATTACCAAAAATAATTGTAGATTCACCACCTCCACCACCTGGGCGATCCCACTTTCTCTTTTCGATCTTTGGCTCTGCGGATGATTGTTTTTCAATTAATAAGAAAGATTCTATGATCTTATCTCTTAGTGCACAGAACCATTTAAATGCTTGTGTTTTTTGTTTTTCCATAATATCCTCTTGCTAGCTTATTAACATTGTTATATCTGATATTTAAGGAACTTAATTAGATTTGGATGATAATTATCTATCAAAGACGTTAATAAATCTATAATAATTAAATCAATATAATAGAACATTTTCGTATGTACAACAATGCCAAGTAACAATAATGAATAAGAGATACATAGATAACAAAAAAGAGAACAGGGTTGACTTCATACTAAGAAATTATGGAATGTCAATTGTTGTGATGGCAGTTATTATGCTCTTACCTCCAGTAGCAATATCGATACTCTACTTTTTTGATATATATAGTCAGCATATTAATATAGAGATTAATTTATTAGTTAGCATTCTAACAACTCTCTTTATGATATATAATGTAAAACGCTACAGATACCTACTTAACACTATAGAATTTCAAAATGCAATATTTGCAAATGCACTAAATCATAATACAGAATTTTGCCTTATTTTACATAAAAATGAAGGTATTATTTATGCTGATGCAAGGTTCTACGAAAGGTTTAAAGATCATATAGATGATGACATTACGTTAGGCAAGATTCTTGAAATAGGAGATGTTTCAGAAGCAGACAAAAAAGTACTCTATCATGCACTAAAAAATAACTCTTCTGTACAGGTATGCATTTCCTTAAACAAGAAGAATAGAGTATCTAACTTTCTTTTGCTCTTTGAGCCGATACCAGATAATCCCCAAATTGCTATAAATAGTAATAAGATTTTAAATTTATCATTAGTGCCAATAGCAAGGCCAGATGGGTATTTTGTATTAAAAGCAACACAGATAAACAAGGAGCAGATATATGAAGAGTTAATAGAAAAACACAGCATAGGAACTTACATTGCAAATGCCAAAGGGGTGATTTTATCTGTAAATAAAAGATTTTTAGACATATTTGAACTAAAAAAACTGGAAAAAGGTAGCTCAATCAGTGATTTTATATCTCAATCTAAATATAACAATACAACAACCGATAATGAAATTTTGTTTTTTACTATAAGTGGTATTCCATTCAAGGCTTATATGAGCACTGCTATATTTTGTGATAAATACAACCATAGCTATATATATGGCTTTATAACACCAACCGAATCAAATATTGTTGATTATCAATTACACCCTTGTTTTGCAAATTCATCAATTGCTATTGCACAATGTGACATAAACGGCAACTTTGTAAAGAAAAATACGGCACTAATAAAGCTTGCAGGGTCAGATAATAATTCAATCTTTACGTTGATATTGGATAGTTATCATGTGAAAATACGTGAATATTTTTCGAGTAATAGAATAAATAATGCGTCTTTTGATGTACAGCTCAACGGCGGTAATAACATAAAAATATATTTCAATAAGTTTCTTCATAATAAAATGATCTTCATACTTTGTTATTTTATTGACAATACTGAACACAAAAACCTAGAGATAAAGCTTGAGCATTATCAAAAGATGCAAGCTATAGGGCAGTTAGCAGGTGGTATTGCGCATGATTTCAACAATATATTGACTGGGATAATAGGATTTTGCGATTTGCTTTTACTCCAGCATTCAGCTGGTGATCCATCTTTTGGAGATATAATACAGATACAGCAAAATGCAAAGCGTGGATCAAATTTAGTAAGACAATTGCTTGCTTTTTCAAGAAGACAGACCTTGCAGCCAAAAATTATTGATGTAAATAGAACTATAGCTAATCTTTATGAAATGATAAAAAGATTAATAGGTGAAAATATAAAATTTAACATTTATTATGGTAGAGACTTGGGTGCTGTTAGGGCTGATCAAGGGCAATTAGAGCAAGTTATACTTAACTTAGCAGTCAATGCTAGTGCTGCTATGGAAAAGGGCGGGGAATTAACTATACGAACCTTTAATCAAAAGATTGACTCATTAAATTCTACATCTCAGGATATGTTTTCTCCAGACAAGGAAACGATCGAACATGGAAATTATGTTGTGATTGAAGTAATTGATACTGGATGTGGAATGACAAGTGATACAATTGGAAAGGTATTTGACCCATTTTTTTCTACCAAAGATATTACCTCTGGTACAGGTCTTGGCCTCTCTACTGTATATGGCATTATTAAACAAACTGAAGGATACATCTATGTTGCTAGCAAAGTAAATCATGGAACTAAATTTAGCATATTTTTGCCCATGGTTTACATATCAGATGAAAATCTGAGAGAGGAAGATAGTGAAGAAATAGAAAGACCGGTAGTAAGTGAAATTAAAGGTAATGGTATAATTTTATTGATTGAAGATGAAGATTCAGTAAGGGAATTCATTGCTAAAGCACTAAAAAGGAAAGGATTTGATGTAATAGAAGCAAGCATAGGCGGCGAGGCGCTAGAAATAATCAGTAAAAAAAGTCAACACATAGATCTTATAATCACTGATGTAATCATGCCAGAGGTGAGCGGCCCAGAAATAGTTAAAGAAGCATTGATCCATAGGCCAAATATCAACGTTATTTTTATTTCTGGGTATGCAGAAGATGCTTTTTTAAAGAGTGATGACATCAATATAGAAGATTTTCACTTTTTGCCAAAACCATTCACTCTGAATGAATTAGGAAACAAGGTTCAAAGTGTGTTATACAAAGCAAAAAAGACAGTCTAATTTTAGTGTGGTTAACAACAAAAAAATTTTCTAATGCAAAAGTTTCTTGCATATATACAATAGAATTATTTTATACATAAGATAAAAGGCGTGAGCAAGATTATTGCAATAGTAAATCAAAAGGGTGGAGTTGGCAAAACCACAACTAGTATAAATTTATCGACAGCCTTTGCTGCTGTGGGAAAAAGCACTTTATTGGTAGATCTTGATCCTCAAGGAAATGCTAGCACCGGGCTCGGGATTTCTTATCGTAGTAGGGAAGAAAAAAATATATACAAAATACTACTAAGCAGCGAAAATAAATTGATAGAATCGGCAATTTTCAATATAAAGGAAATTCCAAATTTATCACTAATTTCGTCAGTAGTTGATTTATCAGCTGCAGAAATTGAATTATCGCAACTTGAGCGAGGAAAATTTGTGCTAAAAAGCGCATTAGAGAAGATACGCGATAATTATGAGTATATAATCATCGATTGCCCTCCATCACTTGGGCTTCTAACCATAAATGCTTTGACTGCTGCTAATTCTATTATTGTCCCTCTTCAGTGTGAATTTTTTGCTTTGGAGGGATTAAGCCATTTAGTTAAAACTGTAGAGCTGATAAAAAGAAATAACCTAAACCCTTTTTTGGCAATAGAAGGGATAGTGTTAACAATGTATGACAGGCGCAACAAACTCAGTGAACAGATTAAAAACGATATTTGCCAGTATTTAAATGATAAAGTATACAAAACTATCATCCCATTGTATGAGACTGTTATTCCACGTAACGTACGGTTATCAGAAGCGCCTTCTCATGGAAAACCCGCTATTGTGTATGATCTTAAGTGTCCTGGTGCACAAGCATATATAAGTTTGGCAAGGGAAATTTTAAAAAAGCACGCGAGCAGTTGTAAGGAGAAGAAACTAGTAAGCGAGGGCGTAGTATGAAGGATGATAGACGTCTCGGCAGAGGTCTTGCCGGCCTCATAGGCGATAATTATGATAATAAAGAAGATCGACAAGAGCATTTGCCTATCTCATTACTGCACCCAAGCAAATTTCAACCGAGGAAACATTTTGACGAGGAGTCATTAAGAGAACTTGCAAATTCGATAAAGAAAAGTGGCATTATACAGCCTATCGTGGTACGCAAAGATTCAAATGATGATGGTTATGAAATAATAGCTGGAGAACGTCGTTGGCGAGCAAGCAAGATTGCAAATCTTGATAGTGCACCGGTTATCATAAAAGATCTGAGCGACAAGGAATGCTTGGAAGTATCCATTATTGAAAACATACAAAGGCAAGATATTAATCCAATAGAGGAAGGTGAAGCTTACAGAAAACTGATAGATGAGTTTTTCTATACACATGAGGAATTAGCTTCAGCTATAGGCAAAAGCCGCAGCCACATAACCAATATGATTCGGATGTTGTTGCTCCCTGATAGGGTGAAAACAATGATCAATGAGAAAAAATTGTCTATGGGTCATGCAAGAGCGTTGATAAATGTTGAAAATGCGGAAAGTATTGCAGAAAAAATAGTTTCTCAGGGCTTAAGCGTTAGACAAACTGAAAAACTGATAAAGGACCTACATCAAAACAACAATCAAAAAGAGCAGAGATATACTAGAAATCAAGATATGACAGTAATAGAAGGCGCTATATCTTCTCAACTTGGTTTAAAGATCAAAATTAATGACAACAATTCTAAGGGTAAAGTTATGATACGGTATGATAATCCAAATGAATTGGATTTGATATTGAAAATTTTGAATAGGAAACTTGAGGCATAGCTAGTAGTTGGCTAGCAAAGCAACAAACCAATATCAACTGTTGGTGTCATGAAAGTAGCTGACACTGGAATCCAGGAATTTTATTAAGTTGGTAAGCATAAAAGTATAACTTCTACGTCATACCGCCGCGGTATCCGCTAACAAGCAGCGGGATGACGATTGTCAGGGTAGCTGTCATCCCAGTGCCCTGACTACTTGGATCCAGGAAAAAGAATGGTGTCATCCCAGTGCGTGACACTGGGATGACACCCTAGTAGAAATCGTTTTTGTAATTGCAACATTCGTGCAATCTTTAGCCATAAATATTTAAAAAATTTACCAAATAAAAAAAAAGGCAAAAGAAACCCCGTGGTGGTTGGCTATTTACCATGTACTAAAATATCGGCGTTTTTTTTATTCTAAAATGCTTGATTAAGAGCGATTTAGCTGCTTTTAACTTGCAACTAACCTACACCGCAAGTATTTAAGAAATTTACTAAGCAGGAAAAAAGGCAAAGAAACCCCGTAGTAGCTAGCATTCAAATTCTCCCTTGTCAATTTGACGTTTTTTGCTGTCTTAAACGCTTTGTAAGCGCGTTTCGGCTTATATAGGTAAAAACCCAGAAATTTTTAAAGACATGCGATGCACGTAGTGCGAAAAATTAAACATGAGACGCCAAATACCCTAAGTTTTTTGTCATTAACCTGCACAGATTGCGAAGATAAATAAATAGCTTCAGTTTTATGATAAGGGAGCTGGCGAGGCTTGTCAAGGAAGTTTTTCGTTTCATCCAATGCGCTGCCAAAAGCTATGCAAAAAGTCCAATGAGTTAACTCCCATATATCCTGAGTAATTCTTGTGCATTAGCTTTGATTAGGATAGGGCATTTTCTATCATTTAATAGGGAACGCAATATTTCAGTTGCACCCTTAACGTCGTTATTGTGTATCTTTACTATAGCGATGGCTTCTTGGCTTGAATAAGGGTATACTGTGCTTGATTCTAAATTATCAATTTTGTCTTTATTTATTTTTTCACCGTTGGAGTGAAGTAAGCTCATTACTTCTAAATATTGTGCTAACTCACGCAAAACACCAGGAGCATCTTTATCATCTGCCAAATCATTATAAATAGATGCTGTGTCTGTTGGCATTGAATCTGAGATATGATTGAATGCGCGTTCAAAATTTGCTAAATACTCCCAATTTGAATCTATTTCTTCTAGCAGCGGCTTATTATCTTTTTTTAAGAATAATACTTCGTAAAACTTGTCACCTGCAGTTATAGATTGTTTTGTGTTATCAATGTTGCGCAATAAGTATAATGTGATGCCAACTAACATTGGCGCGAGTGCAAGCAGAAAGATGTATTTTTTCATGGTAATATTCCAAATAGTTATATATTTATACATTAATGCTTTTGATTTGCAAAAACATATTGACATAGTGATTATATCACATAATAATATTCTTAAAGTTGTTTGAATAGTTGGAGATTAAAATATTTCTAAAGTAGAAATAAAGACAGCAGTATTAAGCTAAATTATTTTTTGTCGGATTTATCCGATGTACCCTCAACCTTTTATAGGTTGAAGTCTAAATTTGAGAGTTTGATCCTGGCTCAGAATGAACGCTGGCGGCAGGCCTAACACATGCAAGTCGAACGGAGTTATATTGTAGCTTGCTATGGTATAACTTAGTGGCAGACGGGTGAGTAATGTATAGGAATCTACCTAGTAGTACGGAATAATTGTTGGAAACGGCAACTAATACCGTATACGCCCTACGGGGGAAAAATTTATTGCTATTAGATGAGCCTATATTAGATTAGCTAGTTGGTGGAGTAATAGCCTACCAAGGCAATGATCTATAGCTGATCTGAGAGGATGATCAGCCACACTGGAACTGAGATACGGTCCAGACTCCTACGGGAGGCAGCAGTGGGGAATATTGGACAATGGGCGAAAGCCTGATCCAGCCATGCCGCATGAGTGAAGAAGGCCTTTGGGTTGTAAAGCTCTTTTAGTGAGGAAGATAATGACGGTACTCACAGAAGAAGTCCTGGCTAACTCCGTGCCAGCAGCCGCGGTAATACGGAGAGGGCTAGCGTTATTCGGAATTATTGGGCGTAAAGGGCGCGTAGGCGGATTAGTAAGTTAAAAGTGAAATCCCAAGGCTCAACCTTGGAATTGCTTTTAAAACTGCTAATCTAGAGATTGAAAGAGGATAGAGGAATTCCTAGTGTAGAGGTGAAATTCGTAAATATTAGGAGGAACACCAGTGGCGAAGGCGTCTATCTGGTTCAAATCTGACGCTGAGGCGCGAAGGCGTGGGGAACAAACAGGATTAGATACCCTGGTAGTCCACGCTGTAAACGATGAATGTTAAATATGGGAAGTTTTACTTTCTGTATTACAGCTAACGCGTTAAACATTCCGCCTGGGGACTACGGTCGCAAGATTAAAACTCAAAGGAATTGACGGGGACCCGCACAAGCGGTGGAGCATGTGGTTTAATTCGATGCAACGCGAAAAACCTTACCACTCCTTGACATGGAAATTATACCTATTCGAAGGGATAGGGTCGGTTCGGCCGGGTTTCACACAGGTGTTGCATGGCTGTCGTCAGCTCGTGTCGTGAGATGTTGGGTTAAGTCCCGCAACGAGCGCAACCCTCATCCTTAGTTACCATCAGGTAATGCTGGGGACTTTAAGGAAACTGCCAGTGATAAACTGGAGGAAGGTGGGGATGATGTCAAGTCATCATGGCCCTTATGGAGTGGGCTACACACGTGCTACAATGGTGGCTACAATGGGCTGCAAAGTCGCGAGGCTAAGCCAATCCCTTAAAAGCCATCTCAGTTCGGATTGTACTCTGCAACTCGAGTGCATGAAGTTGGAATCGCTAGTAATCGTGGATCAGCACGCCACGGTGAATACGTTCTCGGGTCTTGTACACACTGCCCGTCACGCCATGGGAATTGGTTTCACTCGAAGCTAACGACCTAACCGCAAGGAGGGAGTTATTTAAAGTGGGATCGGTGACTGGGGTGAAGTCGTAACAAGGTAGCAGTAGGGGAATCTGCAGCTGGATTACCTCCTTAGGCTTTGCACATAATTTACCATTTTTAATGATGGTGTTGTTATGTGCTATACTGCTGTCTTTACTTCTACTTTATTTTAATTTCCCGATAACGGAATTTTATGAGTGATAGACCTCTTTCTCCACATTTACAAATATATAAAGTACAAGTTACTAGTTTTTTCTCTATTATGCATAGATTGACTGGTATCTTGCTATTCCTTTTATTAATGATACTTTCTTGGTATTTCATATTACATGTTTACTTTCCTGAGTTACTTATAGTAAGGTACTTAAATGCATTATTATTCACTCCTGTTGCTAAATTAGCTTATGTCTTATGTTTTATAAGTTTTGTATATCATTTTCTTAATGGTATTCGTCATTTATTGTGGGATGCTGGGCTTAATTTAGAAATTACTGGCGTTTCAAGGAGTGCTATACTGTTGACAGTAACGTTACTTCTTTCTACTATGGCTTTTTTATTTATGTTTATATGAGTCAATCTGGAAATTCAGTACATCATTGGTGGGTTCAGCGTGTTTCTGCAGTGATTTTGCTGCTCCTATTTCCTTGGTTCATCTATTCATTTTCTTGCGCATTTTATACTGATAGCTCTTTGTCTTTTAGTGAAAAATTTATTAATCATCCTTTAGGGCTTTTATTTTTTGTTGTATTGTTGTTTTGCATTTTTTGGCACGCAGTTCTTGGAATGCAGGTAGTGTGTGAAGATTATATACATAGCGTACCTTTGAGGATTTTTACAATTACATGCATAAAGTATTTATCAAGCATTACTTATATAACCCTCGCTTTTACAATCTTTATCTTCTACAGGCATATTTTCTTGTAAAATCACCGGTTCTGTGTTAACATATTATTAACATACTCATTTTATTATTAAGTTATAGTGATTCTGGTTTAACAATATGCTTGCAAGTCTTACACTAGGAGTAAGGAGCCTATTTACTTCATCTGAGCCTAGCACAACTTATGTCAAAGACCTTAGAAAGGTAATGATGTATGATGGAAGGAAATGCCAGTATCCAAAAAATTATGATCAAATTGTACAGTCTGCTAAAATCATAGAAAACAGGGATATGCATGGAAATGCTATACTAGATAAAGATAAAAATCCAACCTATAAACTTTTGTATGGTCAAAAAGATGAGAATGGAGAACAACCAAGTTTCAGATTATCTTTAGTTACCAAAGATGAAGATAATGATAGATCTTATTTTACTATCAATTATATAGACAATCAGGGTAAGCAAATTCCTACAGATTCGTTAAATAAGTCATACTTTGAGCCATTAGGCTTTTCGAGAATGGATTTGAAAAAACACGTGCCAATTTTTGAAGCTGAAAAAACTAAGGATCCTCAATATCCATTTGAATTAACTAATTCTTCTGTGCTAACTAAAGAGGTAAAAAATAAAGAAGGTAAAGTTCAGGAAGTTGTTGATGAAAAAGGAAGAAATGGAGAATTATTATACACTAGTGATTACAAGAAGCTAAGCACCCATTTTTCAGAAATTAGAGATCAGAATGGTAATCTAGAGCTAGATAAAAGTCTTATATCTGTTCCTATCGTTTTTGCTACAAGTTTAGCTAAAGTTTGTACTAAATTGTTGACTTCTCTTCCTATGAAATTAGGGGAGTATTTAATAGGTAAACAAAACCCAATTGCAAAGTCTTTTGGTTATCTTTTATTTACTCCTGCAATGGCAGTAAAAAATTTAGTGGATATGGGAGCTACCATACTTAAGGCTCCAGTTTTATTATTTGTAGCGGATAAGAAAAAGTATGGTGATGCTTACTTCACTATGTGGAAACACCAATTGAAAGAATGTTGGGAAGAAGCAAAAAGTGACTTTAATGTTATTAAAGGTGAAGAAAGGCTAAAGCCGGATCATAGGAATCGTAAGTCACTAGTGGGCACATGGGATGAGCTTAACGCCAGGAGACCAGATATTGAAAGAGACTTAGAAAAGGCGCTGAATAAAAGTAGTGAAAGTATAGATAAATCTAGAGAACCAGGTGTTGGAAAAAGCTTAAAGAATGAAAGCATAGCTGAGTCTGGAAAAAAGGCTATTGCTCAGGAGAAATTGAGCAACCATGCTGATAAAATAACACAAAAAAGACAGGTAGGCGCAAGCGCTCCATCATACGAGAGACAATAATCAGCTACTACTTTAATTAACATTTACTTTCTTTATTAACTATTCCACAACAAAAACTTGCATGCATTTTGCCTTCAGTATAAGATATTAATTATTTAATTAATTTTCTTAACTAAATGCGCCCTGTAATATTGTGTGGTGGTAGTGGCAGTAGACTTTGGCCTTTATTCAGGCCAAAGCAATTTCAGAAAATATTTAGTCAGAACACTATGTTTTACAACACTTTGTTGAGGCTAAAAAGCGATTATATGCCGCCTATAATTGCCACAAATATACAGTACGAGTCGTTAGTGAAGAAGGAGTTGCATGCGCTGGAGAATATAAAGTGATTTTCGAACCAGTGAAAATTGGAACAGCAGCGGCGATATTAATTGCTGCACTTCTCTGCAATGAAAACGAGACAATGTTAATTCTGCCTTCAGATCATTTCATAGGTGATTTGAATAGTTTTTATGCTTCTACTCAAAAAGCGTCTAAGTTAGCCTCTGAAACTAACTCTATAGTCACTTTTGGGGTTAAGCCTAATGAATTCAATTCTGAATACGGCTATATAAATGCAGTATATGGTCAGAAAGAAAAATGTCATATAGTGAAAGATTTTACAGAAAAACCCGAGCGTAAGTTAAGTAACGATCATTATTGGAACTCTGGAATATTTGTGTTTAAAGCAAAACGCTACATAGATGAGATTAAAAAATCTGCCCCGAATCTTTACAATTTATGTTTTAAACATTTCACACCGCAAGAGAGATTTCTATATTTAAAACAACGAGATTTTGCAGGAATTGAAGACATATCCATTGATTACTTGGTGATGGAGAAAGCAAAGAACGTTACAATGATAGAGGCTAATTTCGATTGGCTGGATGTTGGAACTTGGAATTCAGTTTTAGAATTGAGTGAGAAGTTTAGTAAAGAACCGGTGTCATTTCAGCATGTGATTAGAGAAAAAGAACCAGTTTCAACGACAGAAAGTAATAAAAATTTATTGGGTGGAGCTTGTAAGCAACCAAACAAAAGTCTAATTTCATTTATTCATAAAGTTAAGAAAGTAAAGGCGATAAGGAAAGAAGTTAAACCATGGGGATTTTGTAGTATAATTTTAATGAGCGAAAATTTTCTTATAAAGTATCTTTCTATAAATCCATTAAGCTGCACTTCTAAGCAATTTCATCACTATAGAGATGAATACCATATAGTACTATCGGGAGTTGGGTATGTTAGTTTAGACGACAAAGAATATGCTATAGTAAAAGACCATATGATAGAGATCCCAAGGAAAGTTTCCCATAGGATTGAAAATAGAAGCACAAGCTCTCCACTTGAAATAGTTGAATTTCAGATAGGAGAGCATTTATCTGATAATGATATAGTGAGGTTGGATGATGTATATGGAAGATTTTGAAATTCTAATGTTAAGGTCATAACTGTACGAACATTGTGATTTGAGGGCAAATCTCTACCAGGGAAGGGTGTCATCCCAGTGCTTCGACACTGGGATCCAGCTTTCATGCAACCTCATCAAAAACGTTTATTCAGCATAAGATCAGCTGCTTTCTACGCTCACCAAATCAGTTTACTTATTTGCAAGCAAAAATTTCCTGGATGCCAGTGTCAAGCACTGGCATGACACCATTTACTGTATGAATTACCTTAACAAAAACAAATGTTCGTATAGCTGTGTGTTAAGGTATTGAATATATTCTATAAGCCTGCTAAATTTAAGGAAGCAAAAATCTCTAGTTTTCAAATAAAGAAAAGTCTACAATTATATGAAGTTTCAAAAATATAATGTTTAACCTCAAAATATTTTTTAATGTCCATTGCCTTTGAAATTACTATGGCTGCTTGCTATTTGCGAGCGAAAAATGCCAGATTTTGCTCTATAATGACTTTGTTCTCTATTATCGGCATTGCCCTTGGAGTTGCAACACTAATAGTGGTGATGTCTGTGATGAACGGATTCAGAGCAAAGTTGCTTGACTCAATACTTGGCATTGATGGCCATATTAACGTTTATTTTGATAGGAACATAAATTCAGATTACTACGCAGTTTCAAAATCTATTGAGAGAATTCCTGGTATATTAAAAGCTACTCCTATGACCAATGATCAAGTTATTATTGTAGCAAATGGTAAAATTGCAGGTAGCGTAGTGCGAGGTGTGTCAACTAAAGACTTGCTTGATAGTACTGCCGTTACAAATAATGTAATTATAGGTGATGTAAAAAAATTTGATGGAGGGATAATAATAGGAGCACGATTGGCAGAAGTTTTGAACGTTGACTATGGCGACGAAATTACGTTTATATCATCTGAAGAATTTGATGCATTACTTGGTGAAATGCCGCGAATGAAAAAATATAAAGTTATAGCAATATTTGATATGGGTATGTTTGAGTATGATAATACCTTGATATATATGCCTCTAAAATCAGCACAAGCCTTTTTTAATTATGAAAATAGCATAAAAAATATAGAAGTACTTGTAGACGACGTTACTAGAGCTGATAAACTGGCAGATGCTATAGAAAAAGAAATAGGAATGGAAGCTGAAAGTTGGCAATCACAGCAAAGCCATTATTTTAGTGCTTTAAAAACTGAAAGAAATGTGATGTTTTTAATTCTTACTTTGATTATAGTTGTAGCAGCGTTTAATATTATCTCAAATTTAATGATGATAGTGCAAGAAAAGAAATCCGCGATTGCAATTATGCGTACATTTGGTGCAACAAGTGGAAGCATTATGCGCATATTTTGTGCTTGTGGTCTATTAATCGGTTTTACGGGAACTTGTCTTGGCTGTATTATAGGTGTCGTCTTTTCTCTCAATATCGAAAATATTAGAGTGTTTTTAGAAAACATTACTAACGTCAAGCTGTTTGATCCTATGATATACTTTTTTTCAAGTTTGCCAATGATATTAGTTCCTCAAGATGTAGTGAACATTTCTGCACTTGCGTTATTCTTATCATTTTTAGCGACAATTGCTCCTGCGTTGCAGGCAGCTGCACAAGATCCTGCGGAGATATTACGTTATGAATGATACTCAGCAAAAGTACATAGGTTGGCTCTTAATTGTATTGTTATTTACCGGTTACATCACAATAAATAACATAATCTTTTTAAAAATGAATCAACAAGAAAGTGAAAACAATGTGAAAGCTTTAACGGAAAACATGGATGAATTTAGAATGTTGCTTGAAGTTAATCAATCTAGAACGGAAAAAAGGATATTTGACTTAAAGAGAAGTCAGCATACTCAATGTGAGCAAGGTGATAATAACTCAAGATGTAAGAACCTTGCAAAATTGCTATTACTTGTGGTTAAAATGAAGAATTCGTTATTGCGAGAAGCAAAATTTGATAACCATATAAATTCAATAAAGCCTTTGATATCAGAGCTTGACGATCCAGAGATAGAAAATGCAGTAAATGAATTAGAAAATTTGAAAGAGATAAATACCTTACACGAATTGAAGTTATCTTTTGAAAAAACTATTGATACTATCTGTTACAACAAAAGTACATTGTCTAAAAAAATCATTTCAAACTGGATAAAGGTAGACGACCGGAATGATCCATTAAGAGTAAAATTTGCGGAAATTGAGGAATCAATAAACGATAATGATTGGCAGAGCATAGCTACTACAATAGGAGATTTAGCACACCCAGAATTCAAGCCATGGCTGAATAAATTGAATGGTCTTATTGTAGCTTCTAAGAATATTTCAACAATATATCATCACTTATTACAATATATCTCATGATTTATTTTATAATTTTCGCTCTTTCGTTTTTATTTGGCATATGGGTCAAGGTAAGTGGTGAAGTAATAAAATTAGAATTAGGCAATTACATTATAAGTATTGATCTATATTTCATTATTTTTACTTGTGTAGTTTTATTATTTTTGTTAATTGCACTTGCACGCTTTTTTTCTTCCATTTCATCAACATTTGCCAACATAAGAAATAGAAGAAGGGATAGGGAAGAATTGCTTCTCTTTGAAGCTTTCTTTAGCATAGACTTAGACAATATAGAGAACGCCCAAAAGGTAGTTAAAAGTCTAAATGAGAAGAGCGATAGGTTATCTTTAATAAAGCTCTTTAACTCAGGTAAGACGGGAAATTACAGCTTTTTCAGTAACGGTTTAACAAACGTTGCAAATAAAAATCGTAACTTAGCTCTACTTCTGGCCAATAAGCTGATCGTTCACCTCAAACAAGAAAAAGTAGTCTTTCAAAAATTTATAGAATATTGCTCTAGTTCAATTAACGATAAAATGCTATCTATTCCCTTTCAAATAGAGCATTACATATTGAAAGAAGATTGGATTAATGCAATTTTGAGGTTGAAGGAAGCAGTTAAGTTCAATATTTTTCTTCCCTTTGACCATAAAGAAATGTTTGCAGTTTTTTATTGTGCTTTGGCAAAACAATATGAAAGTAAAGGGGATTTTAAAGGGGCTATAAAGTCTTTATTCAGAGCGCAAAGTTATTATGCAACCTTTCGGCCCATCAATTATTTAAAGGCAGAATTATACATCAAACTTGGAAAAATCAGAAAAGCTTCTGCAATGCTAGAGGCAGAATATGCAGTAAATCCTACTCCTCAGTCAGCTAAAATGTACATCAATTTGAATAGTAAAGGTGCTGAAAGACTATACAACTTACGCCCTGATTATTATTTTAGTTACTGTTTACTTGCTTTGTCCTCAATGAGTTCAGGTAAATATGATCTTGCAAGTCAATATTTAGACACTGCTATGAAAAAAGCTAATTACATGTCAATCTACTTTATTGTAATACAACTCAAGGTTACATTGCAAGAACACGACAAGGTAATTTATTGGCTAAACAAGATGGGCTCAGAAGCTTTGCCTGATCCAGGCTGGAAATGTAAAAATTGTAACAGGGAACTAGAACAATGGGATCATAAGTGTTCAAGTTGTAATAGTTTTAATTGTGTTTATTATATATTATAAAATTCCACAAAGTGTAGAAATTACCATTAGGCTACTTTCACATTGATATTGCTGAAGTTAGAGCACTTTCTTAATATAATCCTTATCTCCAAACAATAAACCTGCAAGTTTCTTAGCTAGACTTGGTTTTAATGTCAAAAAAACTTGCTTTTAGACACTAACAGTTATATATTTTTAATAAATAGAGTTGTATATAAAATGAAGAGCTTAAAGGAATTATCCTTAAGAATTAAGAATATTAGGTCTGTCCAGAAAACCACGAAAATAATGCAAATGGTTTCTGCAGCAAAGTTATTACAAAGCCAAAAGAAATTATCAAATTCAAAATTGTACATATCTCAGCTGCATAGCATTATTTCTTCATTAATGCTATCAGTTGATCAAGAATTACTGGCAAAAATTCTAAATGTCAGTAACAACGGTTCTTACCTAGTATTCATTGTTGCGTCTGATCGTGGCTTGTGCGGCAACTTTAACTCTTCTATTGTCAAATTTAGTCAAAATAAGTTAATCACAAATGGCAAAAAAGTAGATATTGTATTTCTTGGTAAAAAAGCTTTTGATATAGGGAAAAATAGGTTTGACTCTAAAAGTATCTTAAAAATTGAAAATAGTAAGGGAATCACGTTAAAGCACGTAGAAGCTTTGGTTGGTGGTATAGATCTAAGTAAGTACGATAAAGTTAAAGTTTTTTATAGCAAATTCTATAATACCTTCACGCAAAAACCAATATTGGAAACAATAAAACCATGGAGTAAAGACTCATCCTTGATTGATAACTCTCTGGCTGGTCCAATAACAGATTACGGCTATGAGTATGAACCACAAAATATTGAATTTATTTTAAAATCTTTGGTTCAAGATTACGTTGTAATTGCTCTTTACTCTGCTTTACTTGAAAGTGCAACGAGTGAGAATAGTGCTAGAATGGTTGCTATGGAATCAGCAAACAGAAACACTAAAGAGATGCTGAACAAACTAGCATTGCTTTATAATCGTTCTCGTCAAGCAGCAATTACAACTGATTTAATTGAAGTTATAGGTGGTGCAGAGTCTTTATAAAAATCTAAGGAATGGAAAATGAATATATTAAATATTGCAGCAGATATCACTAAATTAATAAAAAAGCAGAATCAAGATGCGGAAGTTACAATATATGAAACTAATAAGACTTCAGTTTCTCAGCGTCTATCAAAAATTGAGCAAATATCACAATCTAAAAATTGCACTGTAGGAATCAGAGCTATAGCAGGTAAAAACAAAGCTGCGTATATTTCTACAAATGATTTGAATAATCTTAGTGATACGGTAAGCCAAGTGGTAGAAATGGCAAAGAATGCGCCAGAAGATCCTTGCATTAATTTTGCTGTAAATGGTAGTAATTATATCTCTTCTGCAGATTTAAGTATCTCAGATAATAATGTTGTAACCGTTGATAACCTAAAAGAAATTGCTGAGGCTGCAGAAGATTCAGCCCTTGCACATAAGAGTATCACTAATTCTGAAGGAGCCTCTTCTTCATACGCTTTAGTGAATACAGTATTATCGACTGTTTCTGGTTTTATTGGCTCGTTTAGTAAATCAACCTTTACTAATCAGGTCTCTGTTGTTGCTGGAAGAGAAAGTGAAATGAAGGTTGGTTACGATTATGATATAGCATGTAATTTTAGTGATTTAAAGTTGCCAGAGTTGATAGGAAAAGAAGCAGCAAAAAGAGCAGTTGATCAATTGAATTCGCGTACAATTAAAACTGGTAAATTTCCAGTTATTTTTGAAAAAAGAGCAGCAAAAGGGCTAGTAAAAAGCTTTGCTTCTGCTATAAATGGGAGCAGTATTATAAGCAACAGTTCTTTCTTGAGGGGTAGTTTAAACGCTCAGATTTTCAATGATAGAATTAACATTATCGATGATCCATTGTTGCCAAGAGGCATAGCATCGAGACCATTTGATGAAGAAGGGATAACTAGCAAGAAAAATATATTTGTAAAAAACGGAATATTACAAAATTGGATTTTAGACTTATACTCGGCTAGAAAATTAGACTCAGAAACAACCGGAAGTGCAACTCGTGCAAGTAATGCTGCAGTTATTCCTGCAGCTAGTAACCTCTACATTGAGAATGGTAATGTATCGTTTGAAGAATTAATTCAGGAAGTGAAAGAGGGAATATATATAACTGATTTATTTGGTTTTGGTGTCAATTTAATCAATGGCGATTACAGCCAAGGCGCTTCCGGATTTTTTATAGAAAATGGAAAAATAACATATCCAATACATGAGATTACCATTGCTAGCAATTTGAAGGATATGTTTAGCGATTTAGTCGTTGCAGATGATCTAACTTTTTGTGGGCAATTTAATTCACCAACGATTAAAGTTAGCGAAATGACGGTTGCAGGTTCGCTTAACGATTAAAAAATTTATTTGCATTAAGTACAACAATTGTGTATTATTGTCATGTAATGTTAAGAATAGACTATGGAGTATAAAGGTTTAGTTTCAATAGCTAAGCTTAAAGCATTCTCAATCGTAATTTCAAAGTTTTTCATCACATTAGTAATGTTAGTTAATAATTTAGGAGTTGTTTAAATGGAATTTGGTAATGTAAAATGGTTTAATGCCGAAAAAGGCTATGGTTTCATCAAGCCAGAAGGTAAAGGGGATGACGTTTTTGTACATATTAGCACATTGGAACGTTCAGGAATAAGGCCTGAGACACTTAAAGGAGAGAATAAAGAGAAGGGGATAAAAGGAGAAAGGGTGAGTTATGAGGTTAAAGAGGAGCGCGGTAGAAACGGAGAAGATAAAAAATCTGCAATAAATTTAAGATTGGAAGATTAATCTATTATGAAGTCTTTTAATAGGATTAACGTATTGTGAATAATTTTCATGAGATGGGTCTACCAGCTTCGCTTACACAAGCTCTAGATAAAAATAATCTTTTCGTCCCAACTCCAATTCAAATACAAGCGATTCCCTTAGCGCTACAAGGTAAAGATATTCTCGGATCTGCTCAAACGGGGACTGGAAAAACTTTAGCATTTGCTATTCCGTTGGTTGCTAAGTTGCTGAATGAGCCTAACACTGGTTCAGCTTTAGTCATCGTGCCAACCAGAGAGCTTGCGCATCAGGTAACAAATGAGATAAGAAAACTCTTATCTCAAAATTCTGCACTAAGGGTCGCTTTGTTGATTGGTGGTGAGCCTATTTTTAGGCAGCTAAATCAGCTTCAGAAAAAACCACAAATTGTAATAGGTACTCCTGGTCGTATTATAGACCATATTGAGCGTAAAACTTTGATTACTCGCAATGTTAGCGTTCTTGTGCTTGATGAAACGGATCGTATGTTTGATATGGGCTTTGGAGTTCAGATTGAAGAAATTATGAAGCATTTGCCTAAAATAAGGCAAACTCTTATGTTTTCTGCAACTCTTCCTGGAGATATAGTAAAACTTGCTGAGAAGTACCTTAATCGACCAGAACGTATTTCTGTTGATTGTGAGGCTACAACTTCTGTAAAAATTAAGCAAGAAATTGTTTATGCATCAGAATCAGAAAAATATGAAAAGCTTGCTACACAACTATGTCAGCGCGAAGGATCAATCATTATCTTTGTCAAAACAAAGCGAGGAGCGGATCAGCTAGCTAACAGATTGCACAAAGATGACTATAGCGCTTTAGCAATTCATGGTGATTTAAGGCAGCACAAGCGCGAAAGGGTCATTAATTCTTTTCGTCGTGGCCGTAATCAAATCATGGTTGCAACAGATGTTGCTTCTCGCGGCCTTGATATTCCCCACATTCAACATGTTATCAATTATGATGCACCACAATCGCAAGCTGACTATATTCATCGTATAGGTAGAACTGCACGTGCTGGAGCTGAAGGGCATGCGCTATCTTTTGTTACACCTCAAGATAAGAGAAGACTGCCTGCACTGGCAGACAAAGAAGGAGAGCCAAATTTTGATTGTAGTGTGCAATTTAAAAAACGTAACAGCAAAAAGGTCTTTAAAAGGCCAAGTACGCTAAAGACTAAATACGGTAGAAAAAAGATCAATGCATTTCAGAAGAAAAGCAGAGTACTAGAAAAAGCGTATTAAATAGGATTTACCTACAACTTGATAAGCGTAAAACTCGTCATTCCGCTACTCATTAGCGGAATCTATGTTGAGATATCGCGGTGCTATGACGTAGATCCAGAGTGGGGACTCAAATTGGCTACAGCGAACTGCTGGATTTCAATTTTTTTAATAATTGTGTGCTATTCATTATATATGAGTTCCCACTTTTAAAGAGAATAGGAGATGATTTCCAAAAACTTAGAGGCAAGTTTGAATAGAGCGCTACTCATTGCTTCTAATTTTAATCTAAAATATGCGAAAGTAGAACATTTATTGCTGGCGTTAACTAAAGACGTGGATGTAAATTACGTTTTATCAAGATGTAATATCAGAGCCGATGAAATCATCAATATGGATAACATTCTATCAAGATGCAATATTAAGGCTAATGATTATAATAATAATATAAAAGGGTTTTTACAAAGCAGTTCTGAATTGATTATCAGTGGAGTTAAACCTAGCTCAATGTTTCAATGCATAATACACAGAGCAATAATACGGGCTCATAGCCTGGGGAAAAAAGAAATAAATGGAGCAAGTGTTCTAGTAGAAATTTTGTCTGGGCAAGATTTATATGTTGAAGATCTATTGCAGAAACAAAGTGCGAAAGATTCCAATTTGATTTACCATATATCTAATATGAAATACTTGAGCGATATAGATGAATACACCACCAATCATAAAGTAAAACTTGATAAAAATAATGACGCTCCTACTACAGTAAATAAAGGTGAGCTACTAAAAGATGAGGAAATTCTACAAAGTTATTGTAAAAATTTAAATGACTATGCAAGAAGCAAAAAAATAGATTATGTTATTGGTCGTGATTATGAATTAAATCGCACTATAGAAATATTATCGAGGCGTAGAAAAAACAACCCTTTATATGTTGGAGACCCAGGTGTTGGCAAAACCACAATAGTTGAGGGTTTGGTACTCAAAATCATTGAAAACAGTGTTCCAAGTGCGCTCAGGTCCAGTATAATTTATGCTTTGGATTTAGGGTCACTCCTTGCAGGGACACGCTACAGAGGTGATTTTGAAGAGAGAATAAAATCTATAATAAAAGCAATTGAGGCAAAACCAGGTGCTATCCTTTTTATTGACGAAATACACACTATCATTGGAGCAGGTTCTACAAGTGGTAGCTTTCTTGATGCAGGTAACCTACTCAAACCTGCGCTTGCAAGAGGTACACTGCGTTGTATAGGTGCAACCACATATAGAGAATACAGCGCTAGTTTTGAAAAAGATAAAGCACTAGCGAGAAGGTTTCAAAAAATTAATGTTAAAGAATCTTCTGTTAATGAAACGATAAAGATACTAGATGGTATAAAGCACTACTATGAAGGGTATCATGGAGTATATTATACAAAGAATGCCGTTAGGTCTGCGGCTGAACTTTCGCATAAGTATATTACTGGGCGAATATTACCTGATAAAGCGGTTGATGTTATTGATGAGGCAGGGGCATATTGTAAATTGCTAAGAAACAGGGGTAAAATTGTAAATAGTAGAGATATTAAGAATACCATTACTAGAATTACAAATGTGCCTTGCGGATCTGAATCTGATGATTTGCAGAAAGTAAAGTCTTTAAAAGCTAATCTAGAAAAGGTGATTTTTGGCCAAGAGCAGGCAATAGAATCTCTTGTTAATTCTATTAAAATTGCTAAGTCTGGGTTGAGAAATTACAATAAGCCTTTAGCAAGTTATCTTTTTGCAGGGCCAACTGGTGTTGGTAAAACTGAGCTAGCAAAACAATTAGCAGACAGCATGGGCATGAATCTTATACGCTTTGATATGTCCGAATATATTGAGTCTCATACGATATCAAGGATGATTGGTTCTCCTCCTGGATATGTAGGTTATGATCAGGGTGGATTACTCACAGAGTCTGTATCTAACAATCAATATAGTGTTGTGTTGCTTGATGAAATTGAAAAGGCCCATAGCGATATCTATAATATATTGCTACAAATTATGGATTATGGTTGTGTTACAGACACTTACGGACGTAAAGTTAACTTTTCCAATATAATCTTAATTATGACAACTAATGCAGGAGCAGCTGAACGCAGCAAAAGTTTTGTTGGCTTTGGGCATAAAAAATTTAACACTGGTGATAGTGAAAAAGCGATAGAACAGGTTTTTAGCCCTGAATTTCGTAATCGTCTTGATGCGATTATTTCTTTTTCTGACTTAAATGCGGATATAATTCTGCATATTGTAGATAAATTTATTCAGGAACTGAAAAAGCAGCTGACGCAAAAAGGCATAAACTGCTTGGTAGAAGATGAAGTGAAATCTTATCTTGCACAAACAGGTTATAGTAAGGAAATGGGAGCACGTCCGATAGAGAGACTTATTGAAAAAGAGATAAAAAGTTACTTAGCGGAAGAAATACTGAATCGTAAATTAATAAAAGGAAAGAAATTAATAATCTATATGAATAAAGTAGAAAATAAAATTGCTTTTGATATAGTTTGAAATTCTTGTTTTTTTATTACACTGATAGTATACTTATTTTATTTTAAGAATAATGAGGCTATAGTGGCAAGTTTAACTAGAAATCAGTATTACAGTAATCGCGATTTACAGAATTTATTTTCAAGACTAGAAATAAAAGCAGAAGAAGTAATAAGCCAGGAGTTTGACGATATACTCAAGTTAGTTGAACGGAGCTTTAGAAAGCTTTCATTAAAGTGCCACCCTGACAAAGAAAAAGATGAAGAGAAGAAAAAGATAGCTACAGAAAAGTTTCAAAAACTTAGTGCAGATAAAGATAGGCTAGAGGAATATCTCAACGCTTTAAAAGAAGGGAAAACTCCTAGTCAATATGAAAGGCTATCAAGTGAAGAAGAACGGAGGAGGCAAACAAAAATTTATGGAATATTATCACGTAGAAGCAAAGCTGTAAATAGAGCACTTTTATTTTTTATGTTAGCAAATGCGGTGTTTATTCCATCGCTGAAAGTCGAATATTGCTTGTCACAACTTGCTAATAGTGGTACGGTGCAAAGCGCCGCTTATCAATTTTATGCATTTAGCACAGGGATTTGGCCGTTGTTGTCCATTATATTCTTTTGTGGTATTATTTACGCAGCAAGTAAACAAAAAGGTTTGCAAGAAGAAAATTCTGATAAATATAATCGAAGAGTAAATATGCTTCTTACTGCTGATAATTATGTGATATGTATTGCGGCGACGTTTGCTATATGTAGTCTAGTGTCAGAGGTAGCACAAAATGGCTGGCCTGCTCAATATGGAACAATGCTGATGATTAATTTAGCATTGGATTTATTACTTATTGCTTTACTTAGAACTTTTACAAAGGCGTCTGAACTATATAGTGAACATTGCATTCAGCGTTTATATGAAGAAGATACAGAATTTAGCTATAAAGAAAAATTTGCATAGTATGACTACAAGCTAGTGCTTATGCCACTTGTTCTTCCTATTATCAAAATGTATTTTGGAGATTTAATCCAAGAAAAGCCACAACAGCACACCACCAATCCTAACGTTACACCTTTAAATATAGGTATGGCTGCAGGAGAAAGAATGTAAAAAGATCTTTGCTTCAACTGTGGTTTTTGCTATACTTTAAATGAACTTCATAGCATTAATGAATAAAGAAATAAAACAAATCTTAAACCACTACGAAAGTGAAAACCCCGGCGTAAAAGCAAATCTTACTCGTATTCTCATGCATGGAAAGCTTGGCGGCACTGGCAAGTTAGTGATTCTGCCAGTAGATCAAGGATTTGAGCATGGTCCAATTAAAAGTTTTGAAGTTAACCCTGATGCTTATGACCCACATTATCATTTTCAGCTTGCGGTTGATTCGGGAGTAAGTGCATATGCTGCTCCACTTGGTATGATTGAAGCTGGTGCTTCAACTTATGCTGGAATGCTCCCACTTATTTTGAAACTTAATAGTTCCAACTCCTTACATTCGAAGAATCTGACTTCTGATCAAGCAATAACCTCTTCTGTGAAAGATGCACTGCGTTTGGGCTGCTTGGCTGTTGGATTTACTATATATCCTGGTTCTGCTAAGTGTTTCGATATGATGGAAGAAGCCCGTGAAATCGTAGCTGAAGCCAAATCTTATGGGCTTGCAGTAGTGTTATGGTCTTATCCACGCGGTGAAGGAATTTCCAAAGAAGGTGAAACAGCGGTTGATGTTATTGCCTATGCTGCACACATGGCAGCTTTGCTTGGCGCTAATATAATAAAAGTAAAACTTCCAACTAAATATTTGGAAAGGGAGAAAATAGAAACAGAAAATATTGAATCATTATCTAAAAGAATTGAATATGTTAAAAGATCTTGTTTTGCAGGAAAAAGAATAGTAGTTTTTTCTGGTGGCGAGTCGAAATCAGTGAATGACATATGCAATGAAGCGAAAGAAATTAAGCAGGGTGGTGGTAATGGTTCAATCATTGGACGTAACACTTTCCAACGCAAAAGGGAGGAAGCTTTATCTATGCTAAAAGATATAATGGATATCTACACATAAAAAACGGCTGGGTGGCAGAATGGCTTATGCAGAGGACTGCAAATCCTTTTATACCGGTTCAATTCCGGTCCTGGCCTCTTTCATTTTCTATATCTTGTAAAAGTTGCTCAATTCAACAGTAGCTTTAAGTGTGTAACCTATAGAGAAAATTATTCATAAGTAAAATCAATTTCTTTTCAAGTTATGGTTATACTCTTATAGCGTTTCATGGTAAAAAATAAACTAAAAATAAGCAAAGTGTTTTATAAAATGATATTACGTGATTTATTGTTTTTACTACCGTCCGAGGTTGCTCACTCTTTGGCAATTATGGCATTAAAGAAAATGCCTTATAGAAAACCTATAGAGCTACCAGAATCTTTGAGTGTGAATTTTTTTGGTAATAAGCTCAGAAGCCCCGTGGGTCTGGCTGCAGGTTTTGACAAGAATGCAGAAGTTATAAGGCCTATGCTTTCATTTGGTTTTGGATTTATTGAAACTGGTACTGTAACTCGTAATCCACAATATGGAAACAAAAAACCAAGAATTTTTCGGTTAATTAAAGATCAAGGGGTAATTAACAGATTGGGATTTAACAATAAAGGAATAGACTACTTTCTTAAACAAATAGATAAAACCAAGCTTGATGACTGCATTTTTGGCATCAACATAGGAAAAAACAGTACATCAAAGGACCAAATCAGCGATTATGTTGACTTAATAAAGATAGTATATGGAAAAAGCAATTATATAGTGCTGAACATCTCATCTCCAAACACGCCTAATTTACGCAATCTGCACAATAAGCAAGAATTATCGGAATTGTTGAAATCCGTAACTCTAACCCGGAAATCAATTGATAATTCTAAATCCATACCAATAATATTAAAAATCTCACCAGATATAGATCAGCAAACGAAAGAAAATATCGCTGAGCTTGCGTTGGAATATAAGATTGACGGATTAACAGTGAGCAACACTACGATCAGTCGGAATAACTTACATTCCCACCACAACGAGAGTGGTGGGTTGAGTGGCAAACCGCTGTTTAAACTTTCAACCGAGTTATTGAGCGATATGTACAAACTTACTAAGGGCAAAATATTGTTGGTAGGATGCGGAGGAATCTCAAGTGGTGCTGATGCATATAAAAAAATAAAGGCAGGAGCTTCTTTGGTGCAGTTGTACACTGCTCTCATATACCACGGACCTCAAGTTGTAAACAAAATTAATCTAGAACTTGCAGAACTAATAAGGAGAGATGGATTTAGTAACATTAGTGAGGTGGTGGGTTGTATACATTAAACATCTTCTCTGTCACCTAAGTAGCCGACACTGGAATAACATCGATGAATCATTACTCAAATAATGGCTATGCAAGAGCTCTATTAAACTGTATATTTTGGAAGTTGTTGGTATTATTTTAATAAAACAAAACTAATTCTTTGGTATAAAGGTGTGGTAGGAAGTGTTTTTCTTTTAAATAATGGGTATGAAGAGTTTGAATGATGCAATATCTAAGATCATTGATTATAAATTTACAAATTATGCAATATTAGAAGAGGCACTAACTCACCCAAGCGTAAATAAAAGGAATAGCAAAAACCAGATTGTAAGCTACGAAAGACTAGAGTTTTTGGGCGATAGTGTTTTGAATATGGTTGTATCTGCCACACTGTTTAAACTATTTCCTGAAGAAAAAGAAGGAGCATTGGCAAAAAGAAAGACGGATTTAGTTTGTGGCAACACCATTGCTAATGTTGCTAAAGAAATAAAATTAGGCAGCTTTATCATCATGAATAATAGTGAACGCTGCAATGGAGGGAGATGTAACTTAAAAAATTTAGAAAACTCGCTTGAAGCACTAATAGGTGCAATTTATATTGATGGCGGGCTTGAAAATGTTGAAAAATTTATTATCCAATATTGGGAAAAGCTAGCTAAAGGCATGCTTGACCCCCCTCAAGATCCTAAAACCTCACTGCAAGAGTGGACT
Organism: Wolbachia endosymbiont (group A) of Bombylius major; assembly: GCF_947251895.1. NCBI lineage: Bacteria > Pseudomonadati > Pseudomonadota > Alphaproteobacteria > Rickettsiales > Anaplasmataceae > Wolbachia > Wolbachia endosymbiont (group A) of Bombylius major. Next base: position 340,841 of record NZ_OX366395.1, read on the forward strand.
CAGAAAAACAAATTGCCTTTACCAGAGTATGAGCTTGTAAAACAAACTGGACCAGCGCACAATCCTGAATTTACTATATCAGTTTGCATAGAAGATTATGGTAAAGTTTCTGCATGCGCTTCTAGTAAAAAGATTGCTGAACAAAAAGCTGCTGAGTTGATGCTAGAAAAAATTGGAAAAGACGCTTCAGTTTAGGCAAAATAGGCATTAATGTAAGTTTTAAGGAAGCTAATAGCGTTTAGGGGAAATGGTCAACTTAAGGAGAAGCATAGTATTATTCATAAAAAAGTTGATCTACCAAAAATCAAGCCTTATGTAGTGGAATATCAATGGCCGTTGTCGGAGATGCGGAAAAAAAAGAAGTAGCAAGTTACCAAAAGGTGTTATGCCAGATACATTTGGTCCAAGAGTTGTTTTGTGAAGTTGACAGAGTCAAGGAGAATGAAAGTTTTAAAAAATAGCATATTTTTTAATTATAAAAATTTGATATTAACTGTTGTTGGTTGATTGAGTAAAAACCAGTGAATGGTCACGTTAAAACATGTTTTTAAATTTTTGCCAAAATCCTGATTTATTATCATTAACCTTTGTAAATGTTATATTTAAACTGTATTTCGGATCATTTGGCACGTCGTATTTTATGCTAAATGTTGAAACTTTATCGTTATTGTAAATATGCACATCATCATATGATAGCTTCGTTGTGTAACACTTTACATGCTGTTGCTTATCATACACTAAATTGCCTGACTCCCTTTCTAGTTCCACAAATTTCGTTTTTTTCTGACATTCCTTTATTTTTATTAAATCCTTATCTAGTGATATTGAAACTGGCAGCGTACTTCCAGCATATTCTTTAGCTAAAAGTTCACTTCGAGGATACATTTTTATTTCCCTTCCAAAATGTGAGTCTATAAAATTATTACTCCAAAATTTATCGCCAGAATGCACGTACTCATCAGTAGCATACGGTACCCCACCATAACTGCATTGAACTTTGTAATCTCCAACACCATTGTTTTGAAAAAAATCATGAACGGCAGTGTAGCTACCGGCAGCATCATTTGTATAATCCATTACTTTATTCCTTAAACTTTTGGTTTATTATATCATAATCATTATGCCAGTCAATCAAAAAAGCTCTCTCTTGCTGTTTTTAGAACTGATTTTAAGCAAGTGCTTTTGATTAGTTGGGAGCATATTTATAAGACTGTGACATTCGTGCCTCCCAGTTTTTCACATACTGCTGAATCAATTCAGGATAATCTGTAATAATTAATAAATTTTCAGCATTTCCTTTTTTAGCTGTCTTACTCAGGTTAAACGACCCTGTGATAACTTTTTGATTATCAACAATCATTATCTTATTATGAGCAATTTTTGGCTTATCATCGATCCAAACTGGTACTCCACCTGAAAATAATTCATTTATAACACTATATTTTGAGTAGAGTTGCGATTTATCTAAAATGACTTTAACATCAACGCCACGTTCTTTAGCATTGATCAAAGATTTTGCAATTGTTTCAAGAGTAAATGTGTATTCTTGAACTAGGATAGATTTTTTAGACTGATCTATTACGCTGATTATCGGCACAGCACAATCTTCTCCAGGTGAAAAGCAAACCGTAGCTTTTGGGCAGGGCGAAAATATAAAACCCGCATAGTAATACAGAGAAAAACACATTAATAAAAATAAAAAGTGAAAAAGCCTCACAACAACCCACCCCAGGATATATGGCGATAGGCTACATTATAGTTTAATCACCTGTCAATAGACTTTTTGCATAGCTTTTGGCAGCACGTTAACAGCTGTCAGAAACGAAAAGCTTACTTGACAAGCTCCGCTAGCCCCCTTATCATGAAACTGAAGGTATTCAGTTATTTTCATCTGTGCAGATTAAACAGCAAAAAAACAACGTAGTTGGCGTCTTATTTTTAATTTTTTGCACTATGTGCACCTTATGTCTTCACAACATTTCTGGGTTTTTACCTGTATAAGCTGAAACGCGCTTATAAGTCGTTTAAGACAGTATAGTACGCCAATTTGCAGGATTAGAAAGTGACAACTAGCTAACACGGGGTTTCTTTTGCCTTTTTTTCTGCTTAGTAAATTTCTTAAACATTTAAACTAAGGTGAGTTGCATTTAAAAGCAGCTAAATTGCAGTGTTTAAGACTTAAAAAACGCCAATGTTCTAAAATAGATATTAGCTGGGGCTTCTTTTGCCTTTTTTTCGCTTGGTAAATTTCTTAATGTTTATAGCTAACATGAAGCTAAGTACGAACTTTGTTAAATACAACAAATGGTGTCATTCCAGTGCTCCTTTTTTTGTCATCCGAGTAGCTGACACTGGGATCTATTTTGCATGTAACTCCAATTGTATTTTGGCATAAAACGCAACGCGTATTAGACTTATTTGCAAGCAAAGCTTGCTAGATCCAAGTATTCAGGGCACTGGGATGACATCATAGGGACACTGGGATGACACCCTGACAATCGTCATCCCGCTACTTGTTAGCGGATGAGATACCGCGGCGGTATGACGGTTCGTGGCGGTATAATGAAGCTTGAAAGCGGATCACCTTTCACGACCCGTGTTTACTTCATTCACTTTAGGAGTATTAACAGGCGTTATTGCCGGGTTCTCAAGCTTTGTTGCCTGCTTCAAACCCTCGCTTACACTTTTGTCCTTTAAAATTTCATCAAGCTGCTTACTCTTTTGTTGCTCTTCGTTATTTGACGTATCTCTTTGAGCATCTTCTTTCATGCCACGAGCATTCTCTACATCCTTTTTACCTTCACCTAAAAATTTTTCTAATATTTTCTTAACAAAGCGCTTCAGAAGACTCAAAAACCCTTCTTCTTTTTGATTTTCTTGTGGTTGAGGCGTGGTATCTTTTTTGTCCGGCTCAGTGTTGAGCTTCTCTTTTACAGAACTCTTGCTCACTGAGGGATTAACGGTTTGTGAATCGTGCTCTGATGCTGTTTGCACAGAAGCTTCAGTAGTCTTTTTTTGTGTATTATGTTCAAGGTCTTTAACTGCTGTTGTAGTTTTTCTCGGAGTGTCTTGGAGTTTTTTGTCACTTTTTGGCTCTGCAACTTTTTCACTTGTGAAGATGCCCTTCCCTTTATATTGTTGGTCAAGCTCAGCAATTCTTTCAAAATCTTGACGTACTTTTTCATCTGCACGTCCTTCTTGACTTTCAAATTTCTGACTCAATTCTGCAACGTTTTTCATTTTGTTCTCAAGCTCCTTACTTTTCACAGCTTTTAGAGCCTCTGTTCCTTTTGCGATATAATTAACCTTCTCTTCTAATGAGGTACCTTCTGGAAAAGCACCTGGAGAACGTTCAAAAACATCTTTAAACTTTTTTTCAACACTTTCTTTAGATGTCTGGGCCATACCTGTTACCTATTAAAACATATCATATAACCAGTATATTAGCTAATTATATAAAAAACAGTTAACATAACTTGTGGTAAAAAGTGTTTATCAAGGGCGTCCTATTTATATCTTTTTCATTAAAATGCTGTTTACTTATTAAGTTAAAATGTATAATTATATAAGAAATGAAAGATAGCCCATTAGCAGTAGTATTCGATTGGGATAATACCTTAGTTGACACTCAAGATAACATTTTTAATGCTATTAAGCATACCATAAACTCAATGGGGTATAGTAATAAAGCTGCTGATAGAAATTCCCATGAGTCGAGAAAGAGCTATATGGTCAATTTGTTTGGCGATCAGTGGAAAAAAGCAAATCAGATATATCAACAATACTTAGATAATGCGCTATTACAAAACATTGCTCTGAATCAAGGAGTAGAGGAAATGTTGCAGACACTGAAAAGCCACAATGTTTATCTAGCAATAGTAAGTAATAAGAAAAATACTAATTTACGTGAAGAAGTTACCTATTTTAAACTAGATTCTTACTTTGAAAGAGTGGTTGGGTCATGCGATACCGCGGAAGATAAACCATCTGCAACCCCACTGCTATTTGCACTAGAAGAGAGTACGTTGCCTATAAATAGAGAAAATGTGTTTTTCGTTGGTGATAGCATCACAGATGTTCTGTGTGCACAAAATGCCAATTGTTTACCTATTATATACGGTCAATCAATAAGCGGTTATGAAGATTTGTTATGTTTTCAACATTTTGATAAACTTACAGATTTTATAATAAAGTATTTAGAAGATAGGTAATGACAGAGATTGCCAGCATAAAAAGGCGCTTTTGCGCATATTTAATAGATGTAGCAATTTTATTAATTCCAACTTTATTAATTATACTGCTATTAGAGGATTCTCCGTTGATATTACATCTATCATACATGTGTGTAATTTGTAGTTACTTCACATATTTTATATCTTCAAAGGCCCAAGCAACTCCCGGCCAACAGTTACTGAATATATATACTATCAATTTAGATAATTCTAAAATAGACTTGAATTTAGCGTTTGACAGAAGCACTTCCCAGTTTTTTCTTCCTTTGTTAAACAGTGTAGCAGTTATCCTTACTGAATTTTTGCAAGATCAGGAAGTATTAGTGAATGTCTTGAGTGCATTGAAAGTAATGATAGTGCTGCTCACCCTCTATTGGTATCTAGTTGCTTGTTTTTCTAAAAAGAAACAGACATACCACGACATGCTATTTAATACGGTTGTTATCAAAGGAACTATTAAATGAGTTGCTATAACTATCGTTATCATATAAATTATGCTGATGAATTGAACTAAGGGAAGATTATGAATGAAGAGATAGTAAAACATTTGAACAAATTATTGACCAATGAGCTGACTTCTGTACGCCAGTATCTTTTGCATTTTGCGATTCTCAAAAACAATGGAATTAATAAACTTGCAGAAAAGGTAAAAAATGAGCTTAACGAAGAACTTGAACATGCAAACAAGTTGGCAGAAAGAATTTTGTTATTTAAAGGAGTCCCAAATTTTCAGGATACAAACGAAATATCAAAGTATGATGGAAAGTTTACAAAAGACACAATACGGAAAATCTTAGAAGCTAATTTGAAATTAGAGGGAAAAGGTATTAAGGATATCAAAGAAACGATTTCTATCGCTGAGAAAGAAAAGGATTTTGTTAGTGTAATGTTATTAGAAGAGATGTTAAAAAATGAAGAAGAGCACTTTCATTGGATTGAGAAACAGATCGATCTTATTGAACTAATGGGTGTTGAAAACTATTTAAGAACACAAATATAGAGTGTTAAAAAAGATAGTATTTATTTTAATTATACCTTGCTCACTTCTTTTTTTATTAGGGTTATGGCAAATATTCAGATTGAACTGGAAGAATAATATTATTAAAAGTATGAGTCTTCCAGTGGTTCATCTATTGCCCAATAACGACCTTGAAAAATTTAACTATAGGCATGTCAAGATTGATGGGATTCTAAGTGACATAGAACTATATGTTTTTGCAGGACAACACGGCTATCACGTGCTGTCTCCTATGTTGCTCACCACTGGACGTTACATGTTGGTGAATAAAGGAATAGTCAGAGAAAAAAAGGAGAAAAAAGTAAAAATTGAAAAAGTAGTTGCAGATGGAATTTTATATTGCGATAGCAATAAAAGTAAAAATTGGTTTATCAAGAACGATACTGCTTCGAATACATGGTTTACCCTGAGTACAGAAGAAATTTCCAATGAGTTAGGTATTAAGCTAGAGAAGTGTGTATTGTGGCCGAACAATTTTGGCAGCAAAGTAGCTATACAGCCAATGAAGCATTTGGAATATGCAATCACTTGGTTTGCACTTTCCTTAACTTGGTTGATTATGTGCGTAATTTACTATAGGCAAAACCTCAATAAAGCTTGAAGCTTTCTGTACATAAAATTAGAGAAGTAGTTATTCATCTTTATCACTACCAAGGTCTTTTAACATACTGTAATTGCCTTTTCTGAATCTACTTTTTAAAGACGTAACTCCACTTTCGCTAATACCACTAAGGCTCAGTGCAGCTCCACCTAGCTGCAATCCTATCTCAGATGTTTCAGGAATAATTTTACTAGCTCCTAGATCTCTATAAACCTCCACATTACTCAGATCTGGTAAGCGTATTACAATATTTACATGCGGAAAATTTGCTGCAACTAAAGAAACAACTTTTTTTATAGTAACTTCATTCTTTATTGAAATAACGAGAGCTTGAGCTCTTTCTATTCCTACCGATTTTAAAATTTCACATCTTGTAACATCTCCAAGATATATAGGAAAACTATCACTTTTTCCTTCTTTGACTATTTTCGATTGAATATCTACAACAACGTAACTTAAATGCTCTGCCGTAAGCATTTTTGTTACCATATATCCCACTCTACCAAATCCAGCAACTATCACATGGTTATAAAGATCTTGTGTATCTGTTTCAACAGCTTCATCATCTAATATTGTTTTCTCAGTGCTAAATGAGTTTGCTATCCAATCTCCAAGCCCCGATAAAAGAGGAGTGAAAGCCATGGTTACTGTAGTTACCATCATAAGTACTTGAGCAATTTCACTTGGTAGCACATTTAGCTCATCTGCTAAGCGAAATAAAATAAACGCAAATTCACCGCCTTGTGAAAGCAGTAACCCAGCTTGTATAGCAGGTGCGCTCTTAAACCCAAAAAATCTACACAATATATATATGATAGATGTTTTTAAAACGATAAGGATAATCGATAATAAAGTAATTAGTGGTAACTTATTGAGTAAAAGTTCGGTATTGATGGACATACCAACAGTCATGAAAAATAAGCCAAGAAACAAATCTTTAAATGGTAATACCGCGTGCTCCACTGAGTGTCTATATTCTGTTTCTGCAACTAACAATCCAGCAACAAATGCACCTAATGCCAATGATAAATGAAATTGCTCAGTAATAAACGCTGCTCCTAATACTATTAAAAGCGTTGTTGATATAAAGACCTCATTACTTTCCATTTTAGCAATAACCGAAAATAAAGGTCTAAGCAATAATCTACCAGTTATAAATATCAGCACTAACGCAATAGCTGCTTGCACTAATGAGCCTGCCAATGAGCTTATCAGGCTGTGCTCAGAATTGCCAGCAAGTAAAGGTACCAATACTATTAATGGTACCACTGCAAAATCTTGCATTAATAGCACTGCTATCGACAACCTACCGACCTGACTTGCTTGAGAACCTTTTTCTTGCAGAACCTGCAACACTATTGCTGTTGAGGATAGCGCGAGCCCACCACCAATAACTGTTGCTATATTCGTATTCACTCCGAAAGCAAGAGCGATGCACCATATTGCTACCATGGTAACTATAACTTGAAGAGAACCGAATCCAAATACATGAATACGCATAGCGATCAGGCGTTCAAATGTCAATTCAAGGCCTATAATGAATAATAGAAAAACTACACCAAATTCTGCAAGATTATCCATTGCTTCAGCTGAGTGTATCAGATTAAATCCGTGAGAACCAATAACTGCACCTGCAACGAAGTAACCAAGCACTGGACTAATATTCATTTTCCAAAATGCTATGACTATAAACACAGCAGCAGAAAGTAAAATTATAATATCAAACAAATGCTGAGAGCCACTGTGCATGATATTTAACCTGTAGAATTAGACCATTTAATTGAGCAGCCAATACTTGATTTTTGGTCAATTGGAGAATTACCAGTTTCTGCAATAAATTTCATAGCTTGAAATAAGTCACTACTTCCTACTTCATAGCTTTGAACCTTTTCTTTTTTTGTGTCGTTAAAACGTCCACGATAGCAAAGGTTTAAATTGGAATTAAAGCCGAAAAAGTCAGGAGTGCAAACAGCCCCGTATTCTTTAGCTATTTTCTGTGTACTATCAATTAAATATGGAAATGTAAACTTATTTTCCTTGGCAAAATTAATCATATTTTCAAAGGAATCTTCTGGATATTCATTTACATCATTTGGCATTATTGCAATGGTGTTTACCTGATAATCTTTTTTCAATTGATCAACATCGCTTACCAGATTGCTAATAATTGACTGAACGTAAGGACAGTGATTGCATATAAACATTATAATAAGACCATTTTTTCCACAACAGTCACTTAATGCATAATATTTATTGTCTACTCCCAAAAGATTAAAATCTTTTGCAGTAAAACTAAAATCGACTTTAGGAGTATTCAGAGCAACCATAGACTATTATTATACCACATGTAATTTACGGTCTTATTATTTAAATGTCAAACGGTTTCTATGTATACTGTTTGCATATTCTTTTTTAGTATTATAATTATAAAACTTATGTTCATAACTTTCGAAGGAATAGACGGCTCTGGTAAAACAACACAATCTAAGCTACTTGCAAATCATTTTAAGCAAATTCGCGGCGAAAATAATGTGGTATTGACTCGAGAACCAGGTGGCACTAACTTTGCAGAGAAGGTAAGAGGAGTATTGTTAACGAATAATATTGATTCTATTTCTGAACTCTTGCTACTTATCTCGATGAGGCGCGAACATATGAAAAAATTAATATTACCAGCTCTTGCAGAAGGAAAAATAGTGATTTGTGATCGGTTTATTGATTCAACTATTGCATATCAAGGATATGGGTTTGGAGTTGACTTAGGGCTAATAAGGGACTTACATAAGCTAGTGGAAATTAAATATCCAGATATTACATTCATTCTAGATATTGATGTTAAAGTTGGGTTAAATAGAGCAAAAGACAAGAATAAATATGAAGAAATGGATGTTAATTTTTACAATAAGGTCAGAAAAGGATTTCAGGAAATAGCCATAAAAGAGCCCGTTAGGTGCAGTGTTATCACTGGAATTGAAACAAAAAATGATAATCACGTACACAATGAAATTATTGATAAAATCACCTAGCTTGTGATAGAAAATTATCAATTTCAGGTAACATTATTTCATATGAATAACTTGTATCTTCAAGGAGTAGGGCATTGTAGCTAAAATGTCTTGCAGGGAAGGTGAAGCCGATAAATTACTTATGCCAAAAAGGCTGACAAAAAGATTTTGCTCCCTTCCCATATAGAGTTAAAAGACAGAACAGTATCTTTGGAATTATATCCCGTATCACAAGGTTAGTCTAACTCTCAACTTTATTTATAGTTTTGGAGGCTGGTTTATGCAAGCAAATGTTATTTTAGGTGTAGATATTGCTAAAAAAAAATTTGATGTTTGTTTATTGATAGGCAGTAAAGAGCGACATAAAGTTTTTCGCAATAACAAGGAAGGTTTTGAAAAGCTTGTAGCTTGGTGTAATAATCACGGAGCAGTCCTTATTCATCTCTGCCTAGAAGCGACTGGTTGTTACAGTGAAGATATAATTATTTTTATGTATGACCTTGGACATAATGTAAGTGTGGTAAACCCTGCTCAAATCAAGGCTTTTGGCAAAAGTGAGCTACTCAGAAACAAAACAGATAAGTCAGATGCTGCCATGATTGCTAGGTTTTGTATTGCTAATAAACCTAATCTTTGGAAACCTGCTCCTACTGAAATCAAGCGTTTAAGAGATCTCTATCGTTGTTTGCAAGCACTTAAAGACGACAAGTTACAACAGATGAATCGCTTGGAAAATAAAAATATGGATTACCGTTGTAAGCAAGCCATACTTGAAGTAGTTGCTACAATAGAAACAGAAATTTCTGCTATAGAAAAAGAGATTTGTGAGCATGTTAATAACCATTCACACCTAAAAAATATGATAGAAAACATCAAGACTGTAAAAGGTATAGGACATCTTACTGCTGTTGCTATCGTTGCAGAAATGCCATCTGTTGATAATTTTGATAATGCTAGACAATTTACAGCCTTTGCCGGTCTAAATCCTGAATATTACCAATCAGGTTCATCTGTCAGTAAAAAAAGTAGAATATGTAAAATAGGATCCGAGCGTATCCGCAAGGCTCTTTATATGCCAGCTATAGTAGTCAAAAACCGTAATCCTCACTTTCAAAAATTTTGCCAGCGTTTAGCAAATAAAAGAAAATGTTCAATGGTTATAATTGTTGCGTTAATGAGAAAACTAATGCATATATTTTTTGGTATTCTTAAAAAGAATCAACCATTCAATGGTGATTTGGTAAAATAATGTTAACAGTTATACTCAACACTTTTGAGCACTTAGTATAGAGCACCATGCCTAAAGTGTTGGTACTATAGTAGATTACATTGTATCATTTTACTTTGACTTTAAACAAAACTGCCTGGTGAATAGCTAGTGTAACTGTGTATAAGTACGCCTACACAAACTCAAAGTACTTATACACAGTTACATTGATGTATAGAAGGCTAAATTAAGTTTTTTGTTGTTTTTTATCTTTTTTAGCTAAATAATTTATTGACAGTAAAGACAGTATCTTTTAGGCTTGACGCATAACTGTACGAACATTGCAATTTGCGTGGCAGATTCCAGTGCTTGACACACAGCTGTACAAACATTCATTTTTGAAGGTAAATTGCACAGCAAATGATGTCATTCAAGTAGCTGACACTGGTTCCTTTATGACGGCAGTGCCCAGAGGTGTCATCCCAGTACCCAGACACTGGGATCCAGAAAACTTAACTTTAAATAAGTGGCTGCATAATAAAGACTAGATTCCAGACTGGAATGACACCATAGAGGCACTGGGATGACATCCTTCCTAGTGGAGATTACTCTCAAATCACAATGTTCATACAGTTGTGGGCTTAACGGTATCTTTGCAGATACTATGGTAATTTATTCGGGAGATTTGCTGAGCGGTAAGATTTTTCCTGATATGCTGCAGTTTTCAGAAGCTAATTCCACGAATTTATCTGTTAGTTTATCGGGTGACACTAATTCAGATCCAGGAAACGCCCGCTCACTACCCACAGGTCCTTCTGGATATACAGCATTTGCACATAATTTTGTATGTTTTGTCTCAGATGCATATATCTGCACCATTATTTCCAGTGCAGCTTTACTTGCAGCATACGGCATCCAATATGGATAAGAGGAAGGAGAAAGTGTCACCTCTGAGGTCATGAATATCGCTCTTCCAGCATTAGACTTTTTTAGCATTGGATCTAAGTTTTTTAGTAAGTACCAATTGGCAGTAAAATTTGTATTCATTACGTTCTGTAGCTCTTCAATCTCACAGTCGTGAATAGGGTTCAATTTGCCTAAAATTCCAGTGCACGCAACTAATATATCAAGTGCTCCAGATTCTGATAATTTCAGACTTTCTATCATGTTTGTTAGTATCTTTACATTCTCAAGGTCTAAAAGGTCAAGCTGAATTAGTTTCACAGAGCCTTCTTTAAATTCTTCAAGCTCTTCAATTTCATTATATAGTGGCTTGAGATTATCAAGAGATCTTGAAATCAGAATCACACATGCACCTTCTCTTATAAACCTTTTTGCAACAGCAGAGCCTATTTCACCTGAAGCTCCGGTGATTAAAGCTACTTTACCTTCTAACTTACTCATTTCTTTCTCCTTAGCGAGATTCATTGAAATATTTTAGCTGAAAATTAAATTTTGCTCCATATATAAAAATCAAACTTAGCATATAAAAAAATAGTAATGACACTACCATACCACCTAAACTTCCATATATCAAATTCAGTTGATCAAAGGAAGCTTTTAAGTATTGCTTGAAAGCTGAAGCGGAAATCGTCCAAAGAATAACAGCCACACAAGCTCCAGGAAATACGTCTGATAAGTTTTGTTTTATGTTTGGCAACATAAAATATAGCCAAGAGACTACTGTGAAAAGTACAAATTCAATGAGGAGATATTTAGTATAACTAATCCCCTGATAGGAAAAATCAATTAGCATTGGTACTAATGTAGAAAACACTATAGTTAGAGTTATAATAAGCGTGATCACTAAAAATTGTAGTATACTTAACAACCTTCTTAATATATAAGGTGGCGAAACCGGAACTTTATAGGCCTTATTGAGTATTGTTCTAAGCCCTTCAATTGTCGATGAAGCGGTCCAAACAGCACCTACAATTGCTAAAGTTAGTAAGCTTTGCGGCGGGCCTGATATTATCTCTCTGATACGCGGCATCAAAGATGCCAAAATATCCTGTGGCATGTTATCAATGATAAATACCCAGCCAATGTTATACTGGTCTAAGAAATTTGCGAATGTTGACGCCACAGCCATTAAAACAATAAGAAAAGGGAATATCGATAACAGGATTAAAAATGATAGATACCCTGCATGCTCCACTCCATCATTATGAATTGTGTCAATCAAAGCACGATAAAGGCAATAAACGATGCTGTAAAATTTCTGTAGCACTGTAATATAAACGAACCAAGAAAAGTATTCTAAATGAAATAAAGGATACTTTTAAGCAAAAAATCCTCACCATTTACTTAAACTTAATCAATGTGATAGATAATCAAATATGAAACAGAAATTATAGGAGGCGTAATGAAGAAATTTCTTCTACTTGTGGCTTTAATTCTTTCCTTTGCGTTTGATGCGCGTGCTGATCTAGATGCAACATCAGCAGTGATATGCAAAATAATGGGTTATACTCACGGTATAGGTGGGCCGATGATCACAATAGTGATAATAGGTGCAGCTTTACTTGCAATATTTGGCAGAATGCCGTGGCCAGCACTTTTTGCACTCGGTGCATTTACTGCTGTGTTTTTTGGTGCTCCTGCCGTCGTTTCAAAAATAGCACCAGGCACAGCAAGTAGGTGCGAGACATGTACGGGTACTAAAACATTGCAAGAGGACCCTGTAGGATCAGGGAAGTATAAGTGTAAATAAAAGCATCGAGTAAATGATGCTTCTTGTATCGTTTACTTAAATTTAACTAGAGTGAAGTAACATAAAATAAAAATAATTGGAGGCGTAATGAAAAATTTTCTTCTACTTGTGGCATTAATTCTCTCCTTTGCATTTGATGCAAATGCTGATGAAACATCAGGAGTAATATGTAAAATAGTGAAATATACTCATGGTTTAGGTGGACCGATGATTACGATAGTGATAATAGGTGCAGCATTGCTTGCAATATTCGGTAGAATGCCGTGGCCAGCACTTTTTGCACTTGGTGCATTTACTGCTGTGTTTTTTGGCGCTCCTGCAGTTGTAAAAGCAATAACAGGAAAAGATACGACTTGCACCCCAACAGGATGTGCTTCTAATGGGGGAACTTGGGATGCAACTAAGAACGAATGTAGCGTTTAATGAACCTTTACTAAAACTTTTGTTACATCTTCACTTAAAAGTGGTAAGTTTTACCACTTTCAGTGTCTATGAATACCTAATAAATTCTCTTTCTGTAATCATATCAGTTAAAGTCTGGATCCCAGCGTCACGCGCTGGAATGACAGGGTGAAGCGTCATCCAAGTAGCCTTCTCTTCTTGTCATCCAAGTAGCCTTCTCTTCTTGTCATCCCAGTGCCCTCCTCTTGTCATCCCAGTGCCTTGACTACTTGGATCCAGGAAAAAGAATGATGTCATGCAAGCCCCTATGATGTCATTCCAGTGCTCCTTTCTCGTCATCCCAGCGCCCAGACACTGGGATTCAGGAAACTTAACTCTACACCAAGTAAATGTACAATAAGAACTAGATTCCAGCGTCATGCGCTGGAATGACGTCATAGGGGCTCGGATGACAAAAAAAGGAGCACTGGAATGACACCTTCCTGCCCAGTTCATGTTGCTATAAACATTAAGAAATTTACTGAGCGAAAAAAAAGGCAAAGAAACCCTAGGGTGGCTAGTATTCAAATTCTCCCTTGTCTATTTGACGTCTTTTACTGTCTTAAACGCTTTATAAGCGCGTTTCAGCTTATATAGGTAGAAACCTAGAAGTTTTATAAAGACATGAGGTGCACATAGTGCAAAAATTAAGCATGATTTACGCCAAATACATTAAGTTTTTTGTCATTAATCCACTGCAGAGATTGCGAAGATAAATAAATAGCTTCAGTTTCATGATAAGGGGACTGGCGAAGTTTGTAAAGTAACTTTTGCACTTAATTTAAAGTAAAAAAAACAGAAATGTTTTGGTTTGAGGTTTAATTGCCGGAATTTACAATTGGGAGTTGCCTGTATGAGCTTTGAAAGAGGTACTATTCATTTGATAATTCAAAAAACTTGAAAGAATAAAGATAGCTATTGAAATTATCTTGATTTACATCAGTTATCCAAGTTTGACATTGAATACTTAACACTTCCTCCATTAACGCCTTTCTGTAATGTTTATCCAGATGAGACATTATATCATCAAGTAGAAGAAGTGGTGCCTTATTGTAATGAATACACCTTGCTTTTACACTGGATAAAATAATAGAAAGCAGTAATAACTTTTGTTCTCCAGTGGAGCACAGATTTATTGGTACGTTTCTTTTTTGACAAAAAACCCGAAAATTATCGTTATGCACACCAAAGGTTACTCTACCAGTCAATGAGTCTTTTTCTCTGTTTTCCTTTAGGCGATTCTGAAAATATTCTGCAGTATCGTTCAAAGTTAGTTGGCTGCTGAATTTCAAACTTGCCTTCGGAAAAAGCTCACTGGAATGGTTATCAATTGTGTCTTGTAATATTTTTAAAACAGACGATCGCATACGTAAAATACTAACTGCATTAACAGCTATTATGTTTTCAAGACTAGAGAGCCAATTTTCGTCCAAGGTGTTCTCTCTCAACAGTTTACTTCGCTCATGTTTAGTTTTTCTATATTTCATGTAGCAGCAAGTGTAATTTTCTTCAAACAGTGAAACTATACGGTCTAAAAACTTTAATCTGTCACTTGGAGAATTAAGAAGAACATAGTCCATTTGTGGAATCAGCCATATTACATTGGATATCTTATACAGAGATGAATAACTTGATTGCGTTTTTCCATCAATTTGTATTAGTTTCTTATCAAAACTCTTTGCGATACCAATTGAATTAAAATCCGTTCCATTAAAAAAATCATAGTGCACTGCCCAATCTTCATTACTGAATCTATTTTGTATCTCACTGGCTTTTGCTTTTTTCATTCCATTGCTTTTAGCAAGCAACGAGATTGCTTCAAGTATATTAGTTTTACCAATACCATTTTTGCCAGTTATTACAACTGAGCTATCATCTGAATCCAGTTCAAAGTTTGAGTGGCTACGAAAATTATGTAATTTCAGCTTTTTTATGTAGCAATGGGTAGCCATTAACCTATTCTTTAGTTTATATTCTCTTTACTTCTTCCAGAACCTCATCAACATGTCCACTAACTTTTACATTTTTCCAGATCTTCACTATTTTACCTTTTTTATCTATTAAAAAAGTAGTGCGTTCTATTCCCATATACTTTTTGCCAAACATACTTTTCTCTACCCAAACACCATATTTTCCCAACATTTCAGCATTCTCATCAGAAACTAAAGAAAACGGCAGAGAGTATTTTGCTTTGAAGTTAGTGTGGCACTTAACACTATCTTTTGATACACCAATTATCACTGTGTCAAGGGAAGAAAAATCATCTATTTTATCTCTAAAGTCTTTTGCTTCCATCGTACAACCCGGAGTGTCGTCTTTAGGATAAAAATAAAGAACTACGTTTTTTTTATCAAAAAATTCATTCAATGATAAATTTGCACCA
This sequence comes from Wolbachia endosymbiont (group A) of Bombylius major, assembly GCF_947251895.1. Classification (NCBI taxonomy): domain Bacteria; kingdom Pseudomonadati; phylum Pseudomonadota; class Alphaproteobacteria; order Rickettsiales; family Anaplasmataceae; genus Wolbachia; species Wolbachia endosymbiont (group A) of Bombylius major. The sequence goes on from NZ_OX366395.1 coordinate 356,441, forward strand.
GAATCTGTTGGTAAGCTAAAATCAGGTGCATTATTTCCTACTGCTAAATCCATACCTTGCTCCATTAATAACGCTTCTATCTATAGTAGTATATTGTAATCAGAGTATCAAATTTTATATATAGCTAACACAGATAAGATTCTTGATAGGGGGCTTATTGATAACTGCCTTCTCGGCTTGCCGCTTTTGATAAAGTGTGGTTTTCGTCTGATGCAAGGCCATATCAAATAGATCCTATTAAAAATCAATCGAATCTTCACATGTTTGTTCTTCATAAAAGAAGTTCAATGTTATCGTAGTACCAAGTTTCGCTTCACTTTTAATGTCAAAAGTTCCACCCATTAACTCTACTAATTTCTTGCTTAGCGGTAATCCGATGCCTGTACCTTCGTTTCTATATCCCGAATCTGCTTGGCCAAAAACAGACATAACTTTATATATATCCTGCTGCATTATCCCTATTCCATTGTCATGAAACTCAATAGTTAATAAGTTTTTTTCTATATTTTCTTTTATCACCATTCTTATTAAACCATCTTTGGGAGTAAACTTGATTGAGTTTGATAATAAATTTATTATAACTTGTTTCATTCTCTTGGGATCTGCAATGACTAATAATTGTTTATTAGTCATCTCTTTTTTTAAATTAATCCCGGCTTCTTTTAATTTAGGTAATAGCATATTTACGCATGAATCTATTATTTTGTTCAGGTTAAACTTCACTTTTTCTACTGTTAAACTACTTGATTCAGCTTTAGAAAAATCGAGCATATCGTTAATTAAAGCAAGTAAATGCGTCCCTGCATTATATATATCGTCTGCATACTCCTTGTATTGAGAGTTATCCATTGAACCTAAAGTTTCATTTTTGATCAACTCTGCAAATCCAATAATAGCATTAAGAGGTGTGCGTAACTCATGTGTAACGCTTGCAAAAAACTTTAGCTTGTTTGCATTTTCTTGCTCTAATGTCTCTTTTATCTGCTGTAATTCAATGTTAGTTTTATGTTGCTTGGCTAGCATTTGGGTATTAGAAAAGTGCAAATAGAACATTATTAATATTAAGATTATTAATAATAGGCCCAAAAATGTTAAAAACAGGCCATATGCTATAACATAAGAATTATTGTAGTTTCGAAGAATCTTCAAAAAAAACGACGGTTTAACGCTATTTTCATGGAATATAGGGAAAATAGAAGTTGATGTATTTCCTGTAGTATAAAATATTTCTTGGTTACTTAATAGTTTATCAATTTCATCGTTTGTAAGTAACTGTTCATAATCATAATCTTGAGTGTTAAAATTACTGAATATTATTCTGCCGTTTTGATCATACAGTATTAAGCTGAAATCCTTTACTTTGCTCACTGATTGTAATAATTCAGCACGTAGTTTTACTAGTTGGTTTATGTAGTCAAAATTTTTGTATTTAATGTGATGCTTTTCTATTAGTAAATAATGGTATTTTTTTATTATGCCATTTTCCAGTACGCTTTTTAAGTTTACACTTGAATCACGGTAAGAAGAAAGGAAATTACTCTTTAGTAAATGATTACAATATATCACACTGAATAAAATCATAAAGATCGATGAGAGTAATACAATAACTTTTGTGTATTTGTTTTTCTTCAACGCAGAAAACATCAATTTACCTAGCTTATACATATCCTTCTTATTGTGAAACAACGGTTTTTATGTTATTAATAATAAAATTTAGCATATAATATTTTATGACAATTTCTCCTATTTTGCCAGTTTATTCTCCTGTTAATATAAATTTTTCTTATGGCAAAGGTATCTACCTATATGATGTTGATGGTGAGCGCTACGTAGATTTTCACTCCGGAATAGCCGTTAGTAGCTTAGGTCACACTAATTCGCGATTAATTAGTGCTCTTAAATTGCAAGGAGAAAAATTATGGCATATATCAAATACCTATAATATACCTGCTGCCAATAATTTTGCAGAAAAATTAATAAACAACAGTTTCGCTGACACTGTATTTTTCTCAAATTCTGGATCAGAGGCAGTAGAATGTGGGCTTAAGATTGCTAGGATCTATCAAAATGGAAAAGGCAATAAAAATCGTCACAGAATTTTAACATTTCATGGTGCATTTCATGGAAGAACCTTTTTAACTTGTGCTACAAACGATAAACAGAAATTTTCTGAATTACTAAATCCCTACATTGATTGGTGTGATAACATCGAGCCCAATATTGAGAGCGTAAAGAAAGCAATTTCAAGTGGTATAGGCGTTATATTAATAGAACCAATACAAGGGCAAGGTGGTATCAAAGTAATGAATGAAGTCTTTATGAAAGAACTAAGAAGGCTGTGTGATGAAAATGACATATTGTTATTTTTTGATTGCGTACAATGCGGTGCTGGTAGGACAGGAAAATTATTCGCATACGAACATATAGGAGTGGAACCTGATATATGTGCTCTTGCAAAGGGAATAGGCGGCGGGTTTCCGCTAGGGGCTTGTCTTGCGACTGAAAATGCTGCTAAATATATGGCGGTCGGTATGCACGGTTCCACTTTTGGTGGCAATCCGCTTGCAACCTCAGTAGGTAATGCTGTGCTCGAAGAATTGCTCAGCCCCGGCTTTTTGAAAAATGTTGAAATTAGAGGTAAATACTTAAAAAATAAACTAGAAAACTTAGCAAGTAAATTTTCAATAATAGAAGAAGTGAGAGGGAAAGGGTTAATGCTTGGAATAAAGGTGAAAGCAAACAATAAAAAGTTCGCAGAAGAATTAAGTCACCGCGGCTTGCTGACTGTTGGGGTAACATCAGATAACGTTGTGAGAATTTTACCTCCACTCATTATCACTGAAAAAGAGATTGATGAAGGCATCGAGATTTTGACTCAATATTTATCTGAGAAATCTTCTGATTAGATACTTGCATTAATATGAACGACAATCTGGTATGCTTAGGAATTATTACCTCTCCTCACGGAATTAAAGGAGCTGTTAAAGTAAAAACCTTTACTGAAAAGCCTGAAAATATCTCCTTATATGGTGAGCTAATCAGTGGTGATGAGAATTATAAAATAGACTCAGTATCCGTCATAGGTGATAATTTAGTAATAGCTACAATAAGCGGAGTAAATTCCCGTAATGAAGCAGAGCTTTTAAGGAATAAGAAGCTATATATAGAAAGAAGCAAGTTACCAGAGCTAAATGATGAGGATGAATTTTACCAAAGTGACCTTGTAGATATGGAAGTAAGGCTGAAAAGTAATGAATTATATGGCTATGTAAAATCTGTGTATAATTTCGGCTCAGGGGATATATTAGAAATTTTAGTTATCAGCACAAAAAAACGCATTATGCTATCTTTCACTAAAGAGATATTTTCACATATAAATATAAAGGGGAGGTGTATAGTATTAAATATGCCAGAATTTATTGACTAATAAAGACTTTGATATTTATATAAAGCTATTTATAATTGTAAGATCAAAATGAAAATGTAATTATGGCAGAAAGAGCTAACGATATCAGACCAGGTCAGGTGTTGGAACATAACGGCAGATTATTTTTGGTTGTAGGTATTATGCATACTCAACCTGGTAAAGGTGGTGCATACATACAAGCTGAAATGAAAAATATCAAGACCGGAGCAAAACACTATGAAAGATTTCGTTCTGATGCAACAATCAGAAGGGCAATTTTAGATGAAGAGGAATATGTTTACCTTTTCACTGAAGGAAACATTGTAAATCTTATGCATCCAAGTAATTACGAGCAAATCACTATAAATTTGGACTTATTGGGAGAAAAAAAAATTTATTTACAGGATAACATGAAAATTAAAGTTGTAGCTTATCAAGACAAAATAATTTCTGCGCATGTGCCTGATTATGTTACACTTGCTGTGAAAGAAACAGAGTCTGTTATTAAAGGACAAACTGCTACTGCTTCTTATAAGCCTGCAATTTTGGAAAACGGAATGCGCGTTAACGTGCCTCAGTTTATAAAAGAAGAGGATAAAATTGTAGTATATACTCCAGGTGACAGCTATTATGAAAGAGTGAAAGAGTAAAAAGAAGAATGTCCATCTCACCACCACGAATTAATGTGATGCTTGATTCTGTGCGTAAGGCTTCCAGGCAGCTTATGCGCGATTTTAATGAATTGCAAATTTCTAATGTTAAATCAGCAGACTTTATTAATAAAACTTATTCAAAATCCAAGCAAACCATATACGATTGCTTGCACGATTACAAACAAGACTATGGTTTTATTTTTGAAGATGATACTGACCAAGAAGTAAAAGATGACACTTATACCTGGTTTATTATGCCTATAGAGGGCAGGGAGAATTTTTCTAGTTGCATGGTTTATTTTGCAGTATCAGTCTGTCTCATTCATAAAAATAAAGTTGTGGCAGCTGTAATTGATGCTCCGGCTCTTAGAGAAACTTTTTGGGCAGAAGAAAAGAAAGGTGCTTTTCTTGAGGATTTTAGATCTCGTCATATAAAAATGCGGGTGAAAAGCCGTGAAGGGGGTCTAATAGATGTAAGTGGTAATTTGTTAAATAAATTGCTGCCTGGCAATAGTAATGTACGCTCCATCGGTTCAACAATTTTAGGCTTTGCATACCTTGCAGCAGGAAGGCACAGAGGAACAGTTTACTCTGGAGTTAACAAATATAAAGCCTTGCTCGGTAGACTTTTTCTGCAAGAAAGCGGTGGAAGGCTAACAGAAGACAACGGATTGATTATTGCTGGCGATATTAAACTAGGATAAACAGTCTACAGAGATAGACAACTTTTCGAAAACTTTTACAAGAGATTCTGTTAAATGTTCTATCATTTCATCGGTATGATAAGGTGTAGGGGTAATACGGAAACGCTCAGTTCCTCTTGGCACCGTTGGATAATTTATATGTTGAACGTATATTCCATACTCATCAAATAATAATTTTGATGCTTTTTTGGATAACTCTGGGTCGCCAATTATTATTGGAATTATATGAGTTTCTGTTGGAATGAAGTTAATTCCTGCATTTCTCAGTGAGTTTTTTACTTTTTCAACGACTTGCTTTTGCTTTTCCCTTTCAATGTTGCTCGATTTTAGGTGCTCAACGCTTGCCTTTGCTGCCGCTGCTAAAACAGGCGACATAGCAGTGGTAAAAATAAATCCTGGAGCGGAACTTCTTATTACATCTACCAAGCTCTTTGAAGACGCTATATACCCACCCATCACTCCAAAAGCCTTCGATAGTGTACCTTGAATAACGGTTATTCTATCCATCAGGCCTTCTCTTTCTGCAATTCCGCCACCACGTGAACCATACATGCCAACTGCGTGCACCTCGTCCAAATAGGTGATTGCATTATGTTGATCTGCAAGATCGCATATCGCTTCAAGCGGCGCTATATCGCCATCCATTGAATATACGGATTCAAGTGCTATTATCTTTGGTGTTTTTGTGTCTACGGACTTTAACAACTGCTCTAAGTGATCAACATCATTATGTCTAAATATATGTTTTGGTCTTTTTCCTGATTTTATGCCTTCTATCATTGAAGAATGGTTCTTCTCGTCTGAAAAAATTACTACATTTGGGATAATAGACGATAAAGTGCTAAGTGTTGTCTGGTTAGCGAGATAGCCGCAAGCAAAAGTTAAAGCAGCCTCTTTTTTATGCAAACAAGCTAAGGATTTTTCAAGTTCGACAACCTCTTTTGTTGTACCAGATATATTTCTTGTTCCTCCAGCACCAACAGATGAATTTTGAATAGCAGCAATAACACTCTCATTCTGTGACATTCCCAAATAGTTATTACTGCACCAAACAATTACTTCCCTATTTCTTTCGTAGTCCATAATGTGGGGGAGCCTACCTGGCAATGACGCAAAGTGCGTAAATTCACGGTAGCGCCCCTCCTCTTTTATATCTTTGATTTTATTTAAGAATATTTCTTCGTAGTTTACCAAGTTTTTATTCACTAATAATTAACATAATTATAATAAATTATTAAATGGTAAACTACAATATTTATTCTTCAACTTACTGTTGTTCAACAAGCTTTCCGTTAGCTACAGGTTCAACATTACTACCCTCAAGTGAACTTGAAGGTCTGTTACGGCAATATATGATTACAGCAGCAACTAAACAACAAACTCCAACACCTGCTATTATTCCTGTTGTCAGCAAGCTAACACTAAAAGCAAAATATGCAGCCGGTGCAGCAGCCCCTGCAAGTATTCCAGCTACTGCGAACGTCCATGTAGCTACGGTAGGCCACTTACTCTTTTGCGTATTTTGTGTTGCAGTAATACTTCCATTTCCTGGATTATTAGGCAGCTTGCCATTGGTTTTAGTATCATTCACCTGCTCAGATTTGTTGTTAGCTACTGAAGGTATTAGTGTTGGCTTCAGTGCCGGTGTTGGTTGTGGTGTTGGCGCCGGCGTAGGTATTGGAATTGGATTCGGTTCTTGCTGCCTGGTGGTAGTTTGAGTACCATCTTCTTGTCCAGGGATTTCGTTAGTTGATGTAGGTACTGGATCTCCTAGAGGACTATTGCCATCATCACTTGAAAAATCTATTAAATCTTTTTCTAGTGCATCATCTTGGTGCTCTTTAGACATGATTTTATCATGCTCACCATCACTCACAAGACTACGTGCTTCTTCAGGCGTAGTTACTGCTGCATTAGCAGAGGCTTCTGTACCTTCAACATCACCACTCGCAGAACTATGTGGTGAAAGTGGTGGTGAACCTTGTTGATCACCTTTACTTTCAGACTCTACCGGTTGAACAGGAGTTTGTTTATCCTCACCATCAATTGATAACACGGTAGCACTTTTACTTTGAAGAACAAGAGCGTCCTGTGTACTTAAACTTTCAATATCATCCGTTTGTTCTGGAACTGGAGTCTCAGAAACTTCTTGTTGCTCTTGAGTATTAGAAGGCTGTGCCTTAAGTTTTGCACTTTCTTCTGGTACATGTTCAGCAGGTTGAGCATGAGCTTGTTTTTTCTCATCATCAATATTAACAGGAGCTTCGTGACTACTTGTAGTAGCGCTAAGAAGGAATGATTTAGTTCCTGAAGCTACCATGTCTAAAAATGTCTTACCAGATTTATCTTTAATTTCCTCATTAGCTCCCTCTTTAAAAAGCAACCTTACTATTTCATCCTTATTGGAAGCAGCAGCAGCATAATGTAGAGCTGTTTTGCCATCGCTATCTTGAATATCAATATTAGCACCACTTTCAACAAGCAACATTACCATTTTATTAACATTCTGAATGTCACCATAAGAGGAAACGGCATAATGTAAAGCTGTTTTGTCATCCCTATCTTGAATATTAACATCAGCACCATTTTTAATAAGTGAGTTTACTAAATCATAATCGTCTTTTTCTACAGCATAGTGCAAAAGTTTTATAGCAGGATCTCTACTCTCAGTATCTTTAAATTTATCTAGTATCGCTTCCACGCATTCCTGATTGCCAATTGACGACGCCCTTTTAAGCTTTTCATATATACCACGCCAAGATAGAATAGAATCTAGTTCTTTTTCTAAATGCTCTAACAAAAATTCAATATAGCATCCCTTACCAGCACCAATGAGTAACCTATCTAAGTCTTCATCACTTTGCTGGAATAACACATCTTTATGCTTTTCTGCATATCTTTTTGTAAACATATCACTAGCTGCAATGGCTAGAAGTACAAGTCCTTTTACCGTACCATTCTCTCCTTTATACATTTTTTCTATGAGCACTTCACGCACGCGCTCATGATCTGTTTGTGCCGTCAAATTAAGTTGCTGTGAGCAAAAAGCCTTCAGATGTTTAAGATCAGGGTTAATAGGTATGTAATCTTTCTCTTTCTTTATATCACCCATAACTTCATCCAAATCCGTATAATCACCATTTTTTGCTTTATTTAGAATATTTAATATTCTATCAAAAGTGAAATTTTTAGGAATGATATCAAATGAATTATCAACATCTGAATCCACCTCTGCTGGCGAACCTGCAACAACTGCATTATCGGCACCTTTAAAATACTTATTGATATCATCTAGTAAATTTTCTCTACCAGTTTTTAACTGCTCAGGAATGGTAAGTGTTACTGTACCGTTTTCATACTCTACCTTACCATCCTGAGATTTAAGCGTGAACTCTAAAATAGCATCAAGCCTGCATATCTCTATATTTGTATCCTGTTGCTTAACAGGCATATTTGGACAATACTGAATATTTAGGGAATCTTGGCTATTACATATAATACTTATCTTTCTATCGTTAGCGTCAGGCAATTGTAGGGTATGCTCAAGAAATATAGGAAAGAGCTGCATGAGCAAAGAGCCGTCATACCCTGCTTGATTACAATTTATGATTAATTCTTCCATAATGGGATCAACAGGAACCTGTGCATTAGCATGTTTAAACATTTCTGTGAAAACATGCTTTGCAAACAGACGTTTATCATTCTCCTGATTGTATTTATCATACAACCCTTTAATGAAACTATTACCTATAGCTTGACCATTGATTACAAGAAAATCCATCCTATGTAAGTCTTTATAAGCTTGCTTACCAGAATTTGCATCGGCATCATTTTTGTCTGCCCTTACTTGACTGAGCAAAGATTGTGTTAGCTGAAATTTTGATCTAGTCGCTCTGTTAGTATTTTGTTCTTCTTCAGCATCTGAACCATGACCTGAATCTCCAAAATCTTGTTTTTCAGAACCATGCCAACTTTTGATTAATCTTTTCGAACTTGATTGATCTTGCAAAGCTGCATCCTCTGATACAAAGCTTCTAAAATTGGAACCAAACATGTTTTACCCCTAATTAATAGCTAAGCTAAGTATAGCATTAAACAGAAATCTTGCCAAGCAAATTATTCAATCTCTTAGCAAACAGACTTACATCATCCATCTCTTCACCTTCCACGATGCAAGCTTGGTAAAATAATAAATGAATCATGTCTTCCAATGTTGGGTTTTCACCACTTTCAGCATAAGATTTCATTATACTCTTTATTACAGGATGTTTAGTATTAATTTCCAGCACCTTTGGCGTGCAGTAGTTTAGCTGCTTTTGTTCACGCAAAAAACGTTCCATGCGAAGATCCATAGCACCTTCATCAACCGCTAGGCATACGGCACTATCAGTCAATTTTTTGGAAATTTTTACGCTTTTTACTGAATCTCCGAGCACTGTGGTAAAATATTGCAATATAAGATCCGTATTTTCCTCAGTTTTTTCTCCATTCGATTTATTTTCTTCATCTGTCTTATCTTCTTCTGAAGAGAATTTTTCCAAATCAACATCTGTGCGGGTTACAGACTTGATTTTCTGATCTTTGTATTCATGAATTACACTAGTCCAGAAATCATCAACTGGATCAACAAATAGGAGCACTTCTAGTCCTTTACTGACGAATCCTTCAAGTTGTGGACTGTTTTTCACTGAATCCAAGCTATTTCCAGTGAGATAATAGATATGCTCCTGCTCAGGCTTCATTCTGCTTATATAGTCATCAATGCTGACTAATTTCTCATCACCAGTGTTATGAAATCTGCAAATTGAGAGCAGCGCCTCTCTCTCATCAGTTGGCATAGCTTCACAAAGACCCTCTTTTAATACTGCACCAAAATTGGTCCAGAATTTTGTGTACTCTTCCAAATTCTCTTTTGCCTTTTTACCGAGCTCTGATATCGCGCGTTTAGTGAGGGATTTCCTAATTTGCTCAACAACGCGATTATTCTGCAGCGTTTCTCTGCTGATATTAAGAGGCAAGTCCGGTGAATCAACCACGCCTTTCAGAAAACGCAAGTATTGTGGTATAATCTGTACGTTATCTTCAGTGATAAATACTTTATTTACATATAACTTCACAGAGCAACGTCTATCTGGATGAAATAAATCAAAAGGTTTTATAGAAGGAACATAAAGCAAATTCGTATATTCTATTGCACCTTCATTTTTATTATGCAATATCATCCAGGGCTCCCCGCCAACGTGGGCAACACTGCGGAAAAAATCGTTGTGCTCCTCTTGAGTAACGTCATTTTTTGGCTTAGTCCAAATTGCAGCCTTACTGTTTAACTTTTCACTTTTTCCTTCTTCGTCTATAAATTCAACAGGAAAATTTATGTGATCAGAGTAAGTAGTGACAATATTTTCAACACGAAATTTATCTAAAAACTCGTTTTCTTCAGGATGCATAATGAGCGTAATTTTGGTTCCGCGAGGGACTTGATTATCTGACTTGCTGATTGAATATTCCCCATCTCCTTTGGATTTCCAGACCCAAGACTCCTCTTCTCCAGCTTTTCTCGATTCTACTATTACTTCTGATGCAACCATAAAGCTTGAGTAAAAACCAACACCAAACTTCCCAATCAGCTCCACAGTTTGGCTTGAATCCTTGCTATTCTTAATCGCATCCAAGAACTTTTGCGTACCAGAGCTTGCAATTGTACCAAGATTGTCTATTAAATCCTGTCTATTCATTCCAATGCCATTATCAGTGATATATAGCTCGTTCTTATCTTTATTGGAGCTGATAGTGATTTTTAATTCGTCACTCAAATCTAGCAAATTAGGGTTTAGTTGAGATTCATAGCGCAACTTATCACATGCATCTGATGCATTTGATATTAATTCACGCAGAAAAATGTCTTTATTGGTGTAAAGTGAATGAATCACTATATTCAGTACTTTCCCTACCTCAGCGTCAAATTTTAAATTTTCAGTTTCTTGTACATTATGCATTTTGAGCTCCATTATTTGCCTACTACCCTAATAATTTAAGTATTGAATCACGATCTTTCAAGGTCACGTACACCAAAATTAATGTGGGTGTAGTTATTATGACACCCAATTTATGGGATCTCTTGCATAACAAACTTTTGGCAGCGCATTGGATGAAACGAAAAACTTCCTTGACACCCTTCGCCAGCCCCCTTATCATGAAACTGAAGCTATTTATTTATCTTCGCAATCTCTGCAGTGGATTAATGACAAAAAAACTTAATGTATTTGGCGTAAATCATGCTTAATTTTTTGCACTATGTGCACCTCATGTCTTTATCAAATTTCTAGCTACACAAGCTGAAATACGCTATTTAAAACATCAAAAAACGCCAACTTAAAAAATGGATAGTGAATAATTAGCTACCCTAGGGTTTCTTTGCCTTTTTTTCTGTTTAGTAAATTTCTTAACGTTTATAATTTAGATTAGTTGCGGCTTAAAAGCGGCTGAGTCACGGTTATTAAGCGTTTAGAATAAAAAAACGCCATACTTGAAAGTATAATGTAAGTAACTAGCCAACCATCGGGCTTTTTTTGCCTTTTTTTTCGTTTGGTAAATTTTTTAATACTTAGATTAGTTGCAATTTAAGAGACCAGAAATGGTCTGTGCTTGGCACTGGAATAACCTCCTCCTTTGTTATCCCAGTGCCCAGACACTGGGATCCAGGAAACTTAATTGCAAGTAATGCATTGGATTTGGTGAGTATGGGTTTTATGTTATAGAATGAAACACTTTTGGTGAATTTGTAAAGAAAACTGGATCCCAGTGTTTGGGCACTGGGATGACACCATTCTTTTTCCTGGATTCCAGACTGGAATGACACCATTTGTTGTGTTTAACAAAGTTCGTACTTAGCTTCATATTAGCCGTAAATATTTAAGAAATTTACCAAACGAAAAAAAAGGCAAAAGAAGCCCTGGTCATTGTCTATTTTCTGTATTGGCGTTTTTTTAAGTCTTAAACGCTGCAATTTAGCTGCTTTTAAGTGCAACTAACCTTAGCTTAAATGTTTAAGAAATTTACTAAGCAGAAAAAAAGGCAAAAGAAACCCCGTGGTAATTAGTGTTCACTCTCTAATCCTGCAAATTGGCGTACTATACTGTCTTAAACGACTTATAAGCGCGTTTCAGCTTATATAGGTAAAAACCCAGAAATGTTGTGAAGACATAAGGTGCACATAGTGCAAAAAATTAAAAATAAGACGCCAACTACGTTGTTTTCTTGCTGTTTAATCTGCACAGATGTAGATAACTGAATACCTTCAGTACAATGATAAGGGGGCTGGCGAAGCTTGTAAAGTAATTTTTTCGTTTCTATTCCCAATAAAAGTTTGTTATATGGTTATGCAAGAGGTCTAATGAATCGCGGTGTGACGTCTTAGCTATAGATGCTGATTTGTGTGATTTCAAGAGAAGCTTAGTAGATAAGTTGTGTTTTAAACCAGATTTGGTATTTTAAACTGAACATTTTCAGTAATATCACCTGGCATAACTGAAATTTTTACACTCAGGTTTACTTTTAGGTAGTCTATTAATTCATCAACTAATATGTCAGGAGCGGAAGCACCTGCGGTGATTCCTATCTTTTCTACGCCCTGAAACCAGCTTTTATTCACACAGCTGTAATTATCAATCAAGTAGGCTCTTTTTCCTCTGGCAGTGCACAGATCTAATAAGCGGTTTGAATTTGAGCTATTTTTACTTCCTACAACTAATATCATGTCTACAATTTCAGCTAGCTTTTTAACAGCATTTTGTCTGTTTTGCGTTGCATAGCATATGTCCTTTAAATCTGGACCTGTTATGCCTGGAAACCTTAATTTCAAGGCAGCAATAATGTCACGGGTATCGTCGATGCTTAACGTAGTTTGTGTAACATAAGACAAATTATCTGGATCTTTAACCTTTAAATCATATACATCCTGCAAAGTTTGCACTAAAGTGATAGGATTGTTTACTCTTCCCCTAATTCCCTTAACTTCTGGATGGTTTTCATGCCCAATGAGAATTAATTCTTTACCACTGTTTTCATACCTTTTTGCTTCTTTATGCACTTTGCTGACTAAAGGACATGTTGCATCAATCACTTGAATACCCTTTCTTTTTGCCTCATCTTCTATATTTTTTGATACTCCGTGCGCGCTGAAGATCAGTATTCCTTCATTATCTTCAATTTCCTCGATACTGCTTACAAAAACCACTCCTTGTTTCTTAAAGTCCTCTACTATATATTTATTGTGAACAATTTCGTGTAGCACATAAACTTGGCGCTCGTTTTTGTATTTTTCTAAAGTAATAGCTAATATGTCCACAGCCCTTTTTACCCCGGCACAAAAACCTCGTGGTTCAGCTAAGATGATTTCCATTTTTGTCAAATCAAGTAAATATGCAAGCATTACTTAAAAATAAGCTCCGCTCACTGTATTTTATAGTACCACTATTTATATTTTATATAATAATTATTTTTCGCATATTCTCTTTCACATTTGATCAACTTACTACTTCAGAAAATTTTAGAAAAGATAATATAGTACATAAACAACCCGATATTTTAGATAGAAATGGAGTGGTAATAGCAACAAATGTGCCCACAACATCACTATATATAGATGCAACCAAAGTAAAGAATCCGGAAAGTATAGCAACACAACTGTGTTCTACTTTGCATGACCTCGAATACAAGAACTTATATAGAGTACTTACTTCAGAAAAGAAATTTGCTTGGATAAAGCGGCACTTAACTCCAAAAGAACTGTTAGCAATAAAAAACGCCGGCGTGCCAGGAATAAACTTCTATAACGATGTAAAACGTATATATCCTCACAGTAATTTATTTTCACACGTGCTTGGTTACACTGACATAGATGGCAACGGTATTGCAGGAGTTGAGGCATATATAAGTAAAAACAAACAACATTCTGTTATCCAAGTACCTGATATACAGTTGTATGAATGTTGCAACTTGAAAGCAATTCCTGCACAGCAATTCCCCACACAACAGATGGTGTCATCCCAGTGCGTGACACTGGGATCCAGATATAAAAATACTGACAAATTACGTGATGAACAACGGATTCCAGAAACATATGTCAAAAACAATGTTTGTGATGAAATTGCGCATAAAACTGGATTCCAGTGTCAGTGCACTGGAATGACACCAGACCAAGCTTCTGCACAATCTTCTGTCATCCGACAGGGATGGTCACGCTCTGCTGATCAATATGTTCAACTATCCTTAGATACACGAGTGCAAAGCATAGTGCATGAAGAGCTAACTAAAGCTGTAAGCAGATATCAGGCACTTGGCGGAGTAGGAATTGTTTTAAATGTGAGAAATAGTGAAGTCATCTCGATGGTCAGCCTACCTGATTTTAATCCCAACTTACAGAATAAGACAGAAGACGTACAAAAGTTTAATCGCGCCAGTCTTGGGGTATATGAGATGGGGTCGGTATTAAAATACTTTACAATAGCCGCAGCGCTTGATGCGAACGCTACAAAAACTAGCGATTTATATGACGTATCAACACCAATCACCATTGGAAAGTATAAAATTCAGGATTTTCATAAATCTAAAATTCCAAAAATTACTGTGCAAGATATATTTGTAAAATCATCCAACATTGGTGCAGCAAAAATTGCAGTCAAACTAGGTATTGAAAAACAGGTAGAATACTTTAAAGCTATGAAGCTATTTTCTCCTTTGAAAATAGAAATACCAGAAAAATCCACACCGATAATCCCGGATAAATGGAGTGAAAACACTTTAATAACAGCATCTTATGGTTATGGCATAGCTGTAACTCCTATACATCTTGCACAAACTGCAGCAGCATTAATCAACAATGGGATATTTCATAACGCAACCTTGATGTTGAATAAAAGAAGTATAGGAGAGCAAATTATCTCAAGAAAAACCTCCAGGGAAATGAGAAAATTATTACGCGCAGCAGTAACAGATGGCACTGGCAGAAAAGCAAAAATAAAGGCATATTCAATAGGGGGAAAGACTGGATCGGCGGAAAAAGTTGTAGATGGTAAATATAGCAAAGATGCAAACATAGCGTCATTTATAGGAGTGCTAACTATGCTTGACCCAAGGTATATAGTGCTAATTGCTATTGATGAACCTCAAGGGATACACCATACCGGGGGAATAATTGCTGCGCCTATAGTAAAGAACATTATAAATAGAATAGCACCTATACTAAATGTTACACCTGAGATGTAAAATTATGATTGCTTTACTATAACTTCAAATCTATCATTACCAAAACCCTTATTAATATACCAAGAACCATCATCTTTAGTTACAAATTCAAGACCTTTAAGATTTCTTTTTATTGTCTTTCCATTTTGACCATCGATAGCGATATTAATATCGAATGTAATAACGTCTAGATTTATCATAGCTTCTTTCCCGCTGCACGAATTTAGACTGAACTTGCCTAACATGACATCATTAAAACTTACTTCCCCTGCATAGACATCACACTGACCGTCCACACAACACGTAGTTTCAATATAGAAAAGGTCTGACATATAAAACACCTTGCGTTTATAAAAAAAGAGCTAAATATATATAGCTAGTGCAGCCCTACGCCACGCCGCTAACAAGTAATAGTCGTAAACCTAGAGCACTTTAGCTATATAACCATAATACAGCTAGGAATGTAAAATTCAACAGTTAATTGTGTAAGGAAGTCTAAATTACTACATCTTAGAAGAATGGCTATTTAGTTTTTTTGTTAATCTTTTTTACCATGCTGTCAATCATATGCTTTATCCCTTGATATACAGAGTATATACTTTCGTCGCTACGCATATAAGCAGAACAGGAAAATACATTATGTTCTTCGTCTTCTATTGATAACCCTGTATCGCATTTTATGTGCTCGCCGCCAAGCCTTTCTATCAACTGTTCTCTGTCATCTCCTATAGTTACCTTAACCTTACTTTCTTCTTTACCTATCTTGCTACTTAAAATTGAAACAATGATGGCTGGAGATATGCATATCGCTCCTATTGGCTTTTTTGTAACAAAAAATTCTGAAACTAATCTTTCAAATTCAGGCATTACTGTTACCATGTCTTTACTTTCAGCTAAGTCAGATAAATTTTTCGCAACCCCGTATCCACCAGGTACAACTAGCATGTCAAAATTTTCAGCTTTGGCTTCTTTTAAGTCATATATTTCGCCTCTTGCGATTCTTGCTGATTCTGCAAGCACATTCCTTTTTTCTTTCACTGCCTCCTTTGTTTTATGATTCATAACTTGTGTGATATTGATGTAAGGTGCAAAGCATTTAACATCCACTTCCTGCTGATCAAGCACAAGCAGACTTAAAACCGCTTCTCTTACCTCTGCACCGTCAAGGTGACCACACCCTGATAAAACCACAGCAGCTTTTAATTTTTTTTCACCCATAAAGTACCTTGATTTCATACAATCTAGATATTTTAATACAAATTCTATATTTGGAAAGGGGTATGTTATATCAATTATAATATAATTAATGATTAGTATGTATAATTAGGCATATTTATAATCAACGAAGCTGAATATGGAATCTAGCAATAGTATGTTTTTTGACACTGACTATCCAGAACTAAGAAAAGCTATTTCAGATATAATAGAAAGTATTGCACAATCCTCACAAGAGGGGAAAAAAGAGTTATTTACAACCCTATCAGAACAAGTTAAAGAGATGAACCTCAAAGATTTAGGTTTAGCGATTAATGACCAAGGCTTGCAAAAGGAGGTAAATAAAGAATTATTTATAAAACTCATTGAAGAAGCACTTAAAGGTTTAACTTCTGAAAATGTTGACTCAAAAATAATAGAAGAGGCGTTAAAATCTGTTAATCAGCAAGCAATAAGTAATGTTATAAATAATAATAAAGGTCCACTGGACAATCTAGTCAATTATTTTAAATCAGCATCTGCAAATAAAAAAATTGGAATAGCTTCTGCTGGAATAGTATTAGGAGTAGCATTTTCTCCGCTTATTGTGCTTGCTACATTAATAGCGCTTGTAGCTATTGGAGCGCGTTATGTAGGAATAGGTATAGGAAAGGCAGGGGAAAAAATAAAAGAAGGAGCGATTGAAGCAGGAAAAGCAGTGAAAAGTTCATATAAGGATTTAATAGATAAATTACCTGAGGTTCAAAGAAGAGAAAATAATTTTGAAAAGTTAATAAGTAATTTAATAGAAAAGAATCTTGAAGCTGATGAAGGAGAAAGAACAATGCTTAGTAATGAAATAAAAATAATAAAAATGCTTCAGAATCAAGAGCAACTAGCAGCCATAGGACAGTTAATAAGGGAAGATAAGGCTGGTCTTTTGAACAATCTTATGAGCAAGGGTACTAGTACTCATGAGGAAGACATGGAGAAACTTGTAGATTTTATGAGCGAATTTCAACCTGCAATTATGGCAATTGGTAGTGACATAAAAGAGGTAGAACAAAAAGTTAATAAGAAAGCTCAGGAAATGAAGCCAAATTCTCACTTAGGTATTTCAAGTGCTGCACGAGTTAGTGAAGAAGGAATCACAGGACCGAGTTGATGCATTTGAGGAGCGTTTTGACGCAAAAATTACTATTAGAAAGGGGAATGTTCAAAAAAGTGTGTCAAAGCGCATTTTTAGTTCAACTCAATTTTCAATCTATCTGGAAAGAAAATATCAAGTTGAGACATAGTTAAAGCCCAATTAGGCAGAGCCATAGTCCATTTTTGCTCTACCTTCTTTATAGCACAATATACCTGTTTATACAAGGCATTTGTGCTGGTAAATGAGCCCTTGGTTTTAGTGAATTTTCTGATCTGTCTGTGCAGCCCCTCAATTGGATTTGTGGTGTAAATTAGCCTTCTAACTGGGCTAGAATACTTGAAATAACCAGATAAATTTTCCCAATTGTTCTGCCACGATTTTATAACTAAAGGATACTTTTCTCCCCATTTTTCTTCCAGCTCAAGTAAGTAATTTTCAGCAATTTCTTTACTTGTAGCACGATATATTTTTTTCAAATCATTCATGAAAACTTTCACATCTTTGCTGGATACATATTTTAGTGAATTTCTTATCTGATGCACTATACATAGCTGTACTTCTGCTTTAGGAAACGCACTATTTATAGCTGCAGGAAAGCTTTTTAGCCCATCTACACATGCAATCAGAATATCTTCTACTCCTCTTTCTTTGAGGTCATTTAGCACTCCCAACCAAAAGTTAGCTCCTTCACTTTCAGCCAAATAAAAGCCCAGGACTTCTTTTCTGCCATTTTGGTCTATGCCCAATATATTGTACATACATTTACTTACGCAATGTCCATCCTCTTTGACCTTAAAGAACATCCCATCCATAAATACTATCGGGTATACTGATTGCAGTGGACGACTACGCCATTCATTGATTATAGGCAGTAATTTGTCGGTAATACTTGATATCTCTGCCGCCGATATTTTGTGATCATAAATTTCCTCAACGTGTGACGCTATATCTCTATAGCTCATACCACTGGCAAATGTGCTCAAAATCTTCGTTTCAAGCTCTGGATGTAAGCTTGTTTGCCTTTTTTTGACTATTTGCGGCTCAAAACTTCCTTCTCTATCCCTTGGCGTCAAAAGTTCAAATGAACCGGCACTTGTCCGTAAAGTCTTTCCATTTCTCCCATTTCTTCGATTATTCTCTTCACTTTCAGCTAATAAGTGGTTTTCTATTTCACCTTCCAAACTTGCTTCCAGCAGCTTTTTTATAAATGGTGTTAATGCTCCCTCCCTTCCTGTCAACGGTCTTCCTTCTCGTATAGACGACAGGATATTTGTTTCCAACTCTTTATAATCTACCAATCCGTTAGTTCTGTTTACTACTTTCTGACTCATTGTCACACCTCCATTTTTTTATATCAATTTATTACTTTTTTTTCGGTTTGACACACTTTTTTGAACATTCCCTTAGAAAGTGGGATTACGCTACTCCTTATCTATCCACTTTTTTGAGCAATCCACTTTCAAATCTAACACACATCTCAGTGATTATAATATCCAATTTTTGATCATGTTTTTCTACAGGTAAATCTTTACAATATTGTTTCTCATAGGCTACACCTATAAATATTTTTCCAAGCGGCCGCAGTTTTTCTATCATTGTATCATACCAACCACCGCCAAAACCTAATCTATTAAAATGATCATCAAAAGCAATAACAGGAGTAATGATTACGTCAGGAATTACGTCTTCATTTGTTTTGTTCCATTTCTCAAATTTTAGTAACTTATTTTTATTAGGAATTGCTATTTTATAATCTAAATCGAGTAAACTATGCATCAAAGGCACAACATCTATTTCTCCATCCATTGGAATGTAAGCTGCTATTGTTTTGCCTTTAACGTAACTTAAGTTCTGATTAAAGAGATTAATAAGGGAACTTGCTGCATAACTGGAATAACTTTCATCAATATCTTTTCTTATAGCTCTATATTGCTCTCTTATTTCCTTTTTGTGCTGTTTAATATCTTTGAACATGATCTATCCATTTTGCAGTAAGTTTTTCTTGTAAACTATTTTGCTTCAAGCGCTCACTTAAAAAGTCAAAGTCAACACACTCCATATCCTGGTCTTGATTACTGCAACTATAAACAAAACTTCTTTCTCCTGTTTCCTTATTCATATGTTGCTGAACACATTGAGCACAGATTTCTTTCATCATACACTGCATAGGAGAATTAACTGACGATATCGCTATGTGACTTGACTTCAGATATGGCTTTAAAATTGTTTTTCTAGCTTCATTCACAGCTTTCATCATTTTATCAGAACCAATAGTGATAATTTTATCTATGGCGTTCAAATTAATACCTAATCTTCCTTGTTGATAAGAGACTATTGCATCAACTATATTACCATGAAAGGATTTATCTTGATCTCTGCTTGTTTCTATCAATCCTTCTTCACATACCCAAACTACCGCATTTGATGCACGCTCTATCAGTGCTCGTTTAAATACATCACTTAATTTCTTATAGCCAGCGAAGTACAAAACCTTGTTATTATTTTCAAGACATGCCTTCCCTATCGAAAATAACACTGCATTTCCAACTCCACCACCAATTAGCATTATATTCTTCATGTGCTATTTTAACTACATTTGTTCAAATTTTTTGAAATTTTATAGAACAAAGTAATTTATATAGTTCTATACACAAAGACAGAGACAAGGACACTCTCTGACTTCAACTATACCGATAACTGATAGCTGCATTTTTACGCATATCATCTAATAACAAGTTGCTTTGTATCATAATCTTTTGTTGGTACATTTTCTGTTTGATTGCTTCTATACCCGCTACATTACTCTTGATATCACACAACATCATCAACTTTGCAGTGCCATTTTCTCTCAATTCTACTATTTCATTCACACTTGTTTTACTAAATAAAATCTGTAAATCAGGATTTAAATCTCGCATTTTTATTTCAAATTCTTTTGCGTTTGGCAGCTTAAAATTATCTGCCAATTTATCAAAATTTAAACAATTAACTTTTTGCTCCTTGAAATTATCCAATAAACTTTCTGAACCTTCAACCACAATCTGTTTTAATTTTAAAGTGCTTTCCAGCAGTGCATGATTAAGTTGTACTTTATCTATTACTTTTATAACAGAGTAACCTTCACTGAAACTGAATGGACCTGCTATGTCGCTGGCTTCTAATCCTTCTAAAACGTTCTTGAGTTTTCCTTTTAGCTGACTTAAATTAACTGTTGCTTTACGCATCTTTATTGGAGATTCTGGGTTATTACTATTACGTAATTTTTCTACTAAATCTTCAGCTATACCATAAACGTCCTTGTCTTTTTGATCAGGAATTATAAACTCTTGGAACGTGATAAGATAATCCGGCTTTTCTGTTTGCCTTTTTACATCATTTACTTCTTTATCGCTTATATTAATAAATGGCACAATTCTTACTTCAATAATTTTGCTCCACAGTAACTGACATTTTATTTGTTTTCTTAAAATACCAAGATCTATATTATGCTTCTCTATGTATTGATCAACTTCATTAGCCTTAAGTTTAAAACTTTGGGTTAAAAATAACATAATAGCATTATCTAACTCCTCGTTGCTCAATTTTATATTCAGCCTCTGTGCTTCATTGATAATGATAATTTCGTCTATTAGCTCCCTAAGCACTTGAGGCTTTGCTTCTTTTTGATTAACACTTTGAGTGCCAAACAATGAATTTATAAAGTTGATGCGTTTTTCGATATCTAAATTTGAAATTGGTTCACCATTTACATCTGCAACAATTTCAATCTCGGTTGCAAGCAACCTAAGTGGCAACACTATCAATAGTAAAATTAGTATTCTATACATACAAGTAAAGTTGTTTAGTTAATAACCAATTCTATAATAAATACTGAGTCAATGCTAGCCAACTTTTTAATAGTTAAAGACGGAAATAAAAACCATTGCAACAAGATCAGGTAAACAGGCTAAAAACATGCCAATATAGCGAATTTAGACCGTGCTAAAAACAGTATACGGAAGGAAAGGGATTCGAACCCTCGATACGACTTTTGGGTCGTATAACGGTTTAGCAAACCGCCGCCTTCAGCCGCTCGGCCACCCTTCCAAATTTAGAACCTAAAGATTATATAATACCAAGACCTCTACCACCTGTCTAATGCTTTTAATTGCAATATTTGTATCTGTTCAGACAATGGCGTCAACTTAAGGAAAAATATCAGTGATTGTGTATAAAATTTCTCTCTAAAATTTTTACCATTAAATTACCCAAAAGCTGCAATAAACAGCACTTTTGTTTCTGTTTTATTTCAACAAAGAAGTCTAAAATGTGTCCTTAAGTTGACGCCATTGTCTGTTCAGATGCATGGCTAATGCTGAAACAAAAATTCCAGTGCTCCCTTTCTTGTCATCCCAGTGCTTGACACTGGGATCCAGATTGGGCACTAAGTTGGTAAACACGAAAGCGGTTAATCCTTTACAACGTTTTTGATGGAACTGTGCGAAAGGACTGGATCCCAGTGTCAAGCACTGGGATGACACCATTTGTTGTAAACTCACTTTTACTCTATGGTTATACTACCTTGCCGCTATCCTAAACGGATACCAATATTTACCCATTAAAAACAACCACGTTTTTCCGAATAACTGTAATTCCAGGCTAAATCAACAAAAACTAATTTCCGCTTTTAATAGAGCTTGCAATAATTTGTTTTGCTTCTTCTACACCAACCCATTCTCCAACTGCTACCGTTTTTCCCTTTTCTAGATCTTTATAATGAGAAAAGAAATGAGCAATTTTATCTAGTAGATTTTTAGATAAATCAGAATAGTTCTTTATATTGTCATAATAGCTATCAACACTGGAAACAGGCACTGTTAATATTTTCTCATCTTCTCCTTTTTCATCTTTAGTGAGTAATGCGCCTATTGGACGCACCGATATTAAAACACTAGATGCTAAGGGAAACTGAGTTAGCACCAAAACATCCACAGGATCACCATCACCTGCGCAGGTATTTGGTAAAAACCCATAATTGCAAGGATAAGTCATTGAGGTAGATAAAAATCTGTCAACTTGTAACAACCCAAACTCTTTATTAAATTCATACTTTACAGGCTCAGCATTCGCACTTATTTCAATTACCACATTCACCGCATTTGGTCCCGCTGTTATTTTACTTAAATCCATAAATTACCTCTTAACTTAAGAATAAGCATTATACAATATATGCTTTTAAGTTGCTACATTTATGTAATTCTAAACTTATTTTGCACGGGCTGTCCTAAATTTTCATTCGTCATCTTATTGACTGTTGAAAGTGGTGGTTCCTGTGATAATTGAAATAAAGCATATACTATTACGATAGTAAGCACTGCAGCAATTACTAGATTAACAAAATTATCCTGTGGTAGGACACCTTTTATTGGATTAAATAATTTTTGCTCCATAAAGAAATAATCAGCAACATATAACCCAACAGACAATACAAACATACCTAAAATAAGTTTACAGACTGTGTTTTTATGATTTTTCTTGCTGACAATGAAATTTGGCCTACATTTATTCTCTTCTTGTGGCACTGAGTAGTATATATTTTTAGGGCTTGTTACTAATTGTTCAAATTCATCACTATTTTGGTTTTCTAACAGTTGCTCTAGGGTGTTTTTTGTATTTATAGGATATATTAATCCATCCATTTTTAATTCTTTCTCTTGTCGATCCACATTCTCATGGTTGATTGTATATTTGATGGTTCCATCTCTACTTGATAATCTGATCATGTGTAGTTTGCCAGCTAAGAACATTATATAGCTCTCTATTAACTGATTCTCACATATCTCTAATACTTCTCTTTTTACTATTTTATCAGGTGACAAAGGTTCTTTATAACTACCGCTAAAAGAAGATAATAGAGAAAACAATAAAGCTACATCCCTATCTACTTTTATATCTTGATGAATAGAATAGTAACAGTCGATAACAAGTTTATTAAAATAAAACTTTTTGTCAGATTTTTCATTTAATAATTTTTTAACGTCAGTAAGTACCTTACTTTCAAAATCTTCTTCTGTTTTAAATATTAGTTCTCTCTTTGGATTTGCTAAGATATTAAGTAAATCTAATTTCCTTCCATCTACCACTTCATTGACATCTTTACCTAACTTAGACTCCTTAATAACTTTATATATTTCATCTATGACATCTTTAGTATTCAGGTTATTGCTTTCACTTAGAATTTGATAAGCTTGAGCATAAATTAAAAACAGTCCTTGTAGACTAAACTTTAAGTTAAAATACTTATCTAGTAGTTCATTTTCTTTTCTAATGAATTCAGACAAACCAAAATGATTTCTGCGGTCCATAGAACGATCTAAGTCAGCATGTTGAAAGCCACCTAAAAAAATAAACAAAGTCTCTAATAAATTACCCTTGCCAATAATTTTTATTAGTTCTTCAACTTCCTTAACCATTGCTAAAACCTATAATGTTCTACTTTATAGTATAAGCGATATAGGGTAAAATAGCAATAAATGTTATTAGACTTCTTGCATAACCTAAACTAAGCAGAAAAAAGGTGTCATCCGAGTAGCCTCCTTATTTTTGTCATCCCAGTGCCCAGACACTGGGATCTCATTTTACTTTATGATGATGTCATGAAAGTAGCCTCCCTCCCCTGTCATCCCAGTGCTTGACACTGGGATCCAGCCTTTCTGCAATCTCATCGAAAACGTTTTTCTATGCTAATTTGCTTGCTCACAAGCAAACTTTCCTGGATCCCAGTGTCAAGCACTGGGATGACAAAAAAAGGAGCACTGGAATGACATCACAGGGGCACTGGAATGACATCCTCCTAGTAGAGATCGCTTTTGTAATTGCAACATTCGTGTAATCTTTAGCCATAAACATTAAAAAATTTACCAAACGAAAAAAAGGCAAAAGAAGCCCCGATTAATATCTATTTTCAGTATTGGCGTTTTTTTAAGTCTTAAACACTGCAATTTAGCTGCTTTTAAATGCAACTAACCTTAGCTATAAATGTTTAAGAAATTTACTAAGCAGAAAAAAAGGCAAAAGAAATCCCGTGTTAGCTAATTGTCACTCTCTAATCCTGCAAATTGGCGTACTATACTGTCTTAAACGACTTATAAGCGCGTTTCAGCTTATATAGGTAAAAACCCAGAAATGTTGTGAAGACATAAGGTGCACATAGTGCAAAAAATTAAAAATAAGACGCCAACTACGTTGTTTTCTTGCTGTTTAATCTGCACAGATGAAGATAACTGAATACCTTCAGTTTCATGATAAGGGGGGTGGCGAGGTTTGTCAAGGAAGTTTTTTCGTTTCTGTTATATGGTTATGCAAGAAGTCTATTGTATGTTTACACTCTGCATTAAAGCTTTTAGTTAAGAGCATATCCATCCACCGCCGATAACTTGCTCATCTTTATACGCTACACAGGCTTGACCTGGACTGATGCCAAAGTAATCGTCGTTTAAAATGACACAGGCTTTATTTTTTTCGTCAGTTGAATGTATTGTTGCTAAACTTCCCGCATGTGATGATCTCAGCTTCACAGTTACTTCCATACCTTCCTTTGGTTGTTCTAACCAATTTAACTCTTTGATCAATATTTTTTTTTGCATTAATGCGTTGATCGGACCTACTATAACCTCATTATTCTCTGTATTAATTTTTATCACGTAAAGAGGTTCACTGTACCCAACACCTAAGCCTTTTCTTTGCCCTACTGTAAAATTTACTATGCCACTGTGCTCACCTAGCACTTTTCCATTCACATCCACAATTTTACCTTTCTGTACAGATTGTGGAGCTAATTTAGCTATTGTTTTACTATAGCTTTCGGAAACAAAGCATATATCTTGACTGTCTGGCTTTTCAGAAATTTGTAAACTGAAATATTTTGCTAATTTTCTTATATCACTTTTATAGAACCCACCTAGCGGAAATCGCAAAAGCTTTAACTGCTCTTGAGTTGTAGCAAACAAAAAATAACTTTGATCTTTACTTTTATCAATGCTTCTGCACAACTTTACCTCACCATTTTTTTCTAACCTTCTCACGTAATGTCCTGTTACGAGCACATCCGCACCAAGATTTTTTGTAACTTGCAATAGATCACGAAATTTTACCGTTTGGTTACATCTCACGCATGGTATGGGAGTTTCCCCACGCATATAGGTACTCGCAAAATCCTCTATTACTTCCTTTTTGAATATTTCCTCATAGTTTAAAATATAGTGAGGAAAGCCAACACTTTCAGCCACACGCTTAGCGTCATAAATATCTTGTCCAGCGCAGCATGCGCCCTTTCTTGCGTTAGCATTACCGTCGGTGCCATAGAGTTGAAGAGTCACACCTATCACCTGGTACCCAAAGTTATATAGCAGTGCTGCAGCAACGGAGCTATCAACTCCACCGGACATTGCAACAACAGCCTTGGTCTGGTGCGGAGCTTTATCTTTTAGCAGAGGTTCAATTTCAAATTCTTTTAGCATAATCGCCTTAATTTATAAACGCAAATCTTGTGTCATTCCAACATACAACTGTGCAAACGTTTTGATTTGGGGGCAATTTACATAGTAGATGATGTCATGAAAGTAGCTGACACTGGAATCTAGCTTCTATTACACAAATTCATTAAAACAGCATATTTATTTGTAATCAAGTTTCCTGGATCCCAGTGTTAGCTACTCGGATGACACCCTTTTCTGCTAGAAGTTGCCTTCAAATTACTTGGTGCATGACACTGGGATCTCATTTATATTACATAATTCCATCAAAACAATTCGATAAACTACCTTCAAAAACAATTTAATCTTGCTTGAATAAAACATGGCCAAAATAATCCATGTTTTCAAGCACTTTTCCACTACCTAAGGCAACACAACAAAGTGGGTCATCTGCAACACGAACCGGTAATTTTGTTGTTTCACTGATAACTTTACCTAGATTACGTAATAATCCACCACCACCGGATAAAACTATTCCTCTATCGACTATATCAGAAGAAAGTTCAGGTGGAGTGCTCTCCAGCGCAGTCTTAATAGCAGAAATTATCTGATGTACAGGCTCTATTAAACTCTCTGCAACTTGGTATTCTGATAAAAGCATTTCTTTTGGCATGCCACTCACTAAATCCCTGCCTTTAATTATCATTCCCTCTTTGTTATTTTCACCTGGCAGACTGGCTGAACCTATGCTTTTCTTAATTTTCTCAGCGGTTGTTTCACCGATTAATAACTTATGATTTTCACGAATATATGATTTTATTGCTTCATCCATAATATCGCCACCTACTCTGGCAGAACGTGAATAAACAATTCCGCCTAAAGAAATAATTGCAACTTCAGTTGTACCGCCTCCTATATCAACGATCATAGAACCCTCAGGTTCAGTAACCGGGAGCCCAGCTCCGATTGCTGCAGCCATTGGTTCTTCAATTAAAAATACTTCATTTGCACCAGCACTTTCTGCTGCATCTTGTATAGCACGCCTTTCAACTGGCGTGGATCCAGATGGAACGCATATGATAATATTAGGTTTATTAACAGTGAATTTTGTGTTTGCACTGCGTATGAAATATTTTAGCATTTCTTCCGCACTTTTAAAATCAGCAATAACTCCATCCTTTAAGGGCCTTATCGCCTCTATTTCTCCAGGCGTTTTCCCAAGCATCATTTTAGCTTTTTTACCAAAAGCATAAGGAACGTAGCTTCCTTTTTCCTTTATTCTTGCTACAACTGAAGGCTCATCAAGCACTATTCCCTGATTTTTCTGATAAACTAAAGTGTTTGCAGTACCAAGGTCTATAGCAATATCGCTAGCAAACAAACCTTTGAAAGTAAAAAGGCTATAAAACTTTCCGGTTAATTTTCGAACAAAATTCATACATAACTCAAGAAAACCATTTATTAAGACAAATTATACTTTTCAGATAAGTAGTAAGTAACACACTCAACGTCTAAACCCTTACCTGTTACTTTTTTTAGCAGTTCCAGGCCACACTTTGCACTGTATACATTTTGAGATAACCAACTGATAAGTAAACTAAAATCTCCTTTTATTATAGCACTTAATGATTCGTAATGATTCTTTTTAACGAAAGAGAAAATCTGCACAGCAGCAATTAAAGCAATAATTTTTATAGGAAAGTAGCCCATAACACCGCTTGCCCAATATTCATCTTGAAAATAAGTGTTTAGCTCATTTTTAGCTTTTACTGGAATTTTATAGTGCTTCATACCTTCCAACCACGCATCATGCAGGTCTTTGACTTCCAATGTGCCATTTATTATATCTTGTTCTAACTTAGTTCTCAACATAATATGAGCTAACAGACTAAATTCATCTGCATTTTTTAAAAAAGAAGAAAGGTTTATTTCATTGAAAACCAAGTACAAATTTTCAACACTGCTATTAGTTTTGCCTTTTATAGCAAACTTCTCTTTTATGTGTGGTTGAATGAACTCAATAAATTCTCTGGATGTTCCAATCATCCTTTCCATGAATAACCCTTGAGTTTCATACATAACATGTCTCATAATTGGGCTACTTATAGAATTTTGCGCTAAACATTTTTGATAAATTGCATAACCACTATGCCGTAAAAGTGAAAATAAACCATAACAAAAATCAGATTCATCATAATCTATAGGATAGTAATAAGAAGTACGAATCTCATTTAGTGCAATACCCATTTGCTGTAAACATAATGAGCCAAGTTCAATCTGTTTCTGAGTAGCAACTTTTTGTATATTAGTAACCTTATCCTTTTTCTGCTTTTCAATTATTTTATCTACATTTTCGCTAAAAAATTTGCCTACCTTGGGGAATACTTCCCTTATATTCTTTTCTGTGATATCAGAGTCATAGTCAGCAAGCAGTGAGTCGTATTTTGAGCATTTTAATTGCCGCGATTTTATAGAAGCTACTTCGCGAATGAGTGTGATTAAATCAGTAAAACGTTCTTTTAGTTTTTCTAAGTTACTGGTTTCAGAATGAGATAGCTTCCATAAATTTTGGCATTCAACCTTAGCTTTGGATAAAGACTTTACTAAATCAATAGGAACAGCACTGTTGCTTTTATGTATTCTCTCTATTAACTTTAGCTGCTGAGTATTTGCACTTTTTTTGTTACCAAGAGCATCTGCTAATGATTCCTTTATTGCGTCATGAGAGATAATTTCATGTCTGATTTCTTCTAGAAGACTCATTTGTTCAACTTTGTCCTCTATATTCAATTGGCTTTGGTTTAGTACTTTTAGCGTATTTTCGATATTCTTTACCCTATATAATACTTCCTCTAAAAACTTATAAGATTTCATATTTGTTCATTATTTTAGAAAACATCTGTTTAACATCGTGATAGATTAATAATAAAGTTAAAAGTATATTTGCTTAAAGTACAATAAAAAATTGTACTTTTTATTCTTTTATTGGATTTTTCTACTCAGAGTCCAGCATATTATAGGAAAATTAATTGTAAGGTTGTAGAAAAAGTATTTAGTATTTTATTTCTCTTGACTATATTACAATATGGAGAGATATTAGCTACTGAAATTAAAGTTACGCACTATTTAAAATTTATGGAGGTTTAGTAATGTGGAGTAGACTGGTTATAATGTGCTGTTTTTGTTTATTACTTACTGGTGTAAGTTCTTGCCCAAAAAAAGGAGCAAATACAACAAATAAAATGAATTCTGTTGTTAAGCAGATAGGTGATAAAAGAGTTTTCTTTGGTTATGATGAATCTAGTATTGCTGAAGTAAGTGCAGATGCATTACTTGACGTAATGGAAGTGTTACAAGATAACCCTGACGCGAAGGTTACTTTAACTGGTCACACTGACAACCGTGGTTCTCATGAATATAATCTTGCGCTAGGCGCTAGAAGGGCAGATGCAGCTAAAAAATTTATGGTTAGTTGTACACCCTACATAGAAAACAGAATAAAAACTGCTTCTAAAGGTGAAACTGAGCCTTTGGTTAATGTAAAAGATGATTCTAGAAATTCTAAATATGAAAAAGAGCATGCTAAAAATCGTAGAGTGGAATTTTCATTTTCTGGAATAAAGAAATAGATTAAAACCTGGATCCCAGTGTCAAGCACTGGGATGACATAAAGAAAGGGCACTGGGGTGGACAAAAAAGGACAAACTTGTCATATTTCGTTGCTTGTTAGCGGGATCTATATATACCACAAATAAGTCGCTGTATGACGTAGAGACTATCTGGCCATCAAGAGATATAATGGAATTAGAGTTATTATTTCAAAATGTGGTTAATAGTTTTGCTTTCTATAATAATCAAGTTGCAGTTGCAGTATCAGGTGGTGTAGATAGTATAGTCTTACTGCACTTAATGACTAACTGGGCAAAAAAAAACAAGCTTTCACTTCCTATAGCATTAACAGTAAATCATGGATTACGTCCAGAGTCTCAAAAAGAAGCTGATTTTGTTGTAAGTTATGCAAAGGAACTTGGAGCAAAGGAATCGTTCATATTAAATTGGGAAAAGCAAAATATTAAAGGCAATATTCAGTTACAGGCACGAAAAGCACGGTATAAGTTACTAGCAGAGTGGTGTAAAAACAATAATGTTAAATGTTTGCTCGTCGCTCATCACAAAGATGATCAAGCAGAAACGTTCTTATTAAGATTAGAGCGAGGTAGCGGCGTAGATGGATTATCATCAATGGACTACAAGTCTTTCCTAAATGGTATTTATATATTTAGGCCATTGTTAAATTTTAGTCGTAGTGAAATAGAAAAGTACGCTAAGCTTCACCAGTTAAAGTGGATCGAAGATAGAAGCAATCATGACTTAAAATACAGACGAACTTTATACCGCAACTTACTTAAAGCAAGTAACAATCAAGAGATTTTAACAGAGCGAATATGCCTCACAGCCCTTCATATGAAAAGAGCTGCAAAAGCGTTGATGCACTACACACGCCTTGCGTTTAATGACTGCGTTAATGTGCATGATCTTGGTTATATTGAAATTAAACTAAGTGAATTTTATCAATTGCCAGAGGAAATAGCCTTGAGGCTTCTTCTTTACTCTATAATGGCAATTGCCAGTAAACACTATAAACCAAGGTATAATAGCCTTATCGTAATATTTAATAAAATATTGCAAAAGGATAGTAATGTTAACTGTACACTTTCTGGGTGCAAAATAAGAAAGTATGGAGAAAATATCTTGATAATTAGAGAATCGTCAAAGATACAAGAAATTACCGTAAACCTACCTTTAAATGAACCTACTCAATGGGATAACAGATTTAGCTGCACAATACTCGGAAATCAAGAGTGTTCAGTTATCATCGCTCCATTAAAAAAAACACAAAAAGTTCCTGAATTTCTGAAGGATTACAGCTGCTGCCCTGAAGTTTTCTATTCTTTGCCTGTAGTGCTAAAAGATGGAAAGGTGCTTGCTTATCCTGATGTAAATTATAACGAAAAAAATACCAATGACGATAAGGCTCAATGCATTATTAATAGCACGATAAAACAAAATTTGGTAAGCTTGATTAGTATTTAGTTAGAAATAGAAATGAAAAAATTTTTAGAAGGCTTATTGATCTGGTTAGTAATTATTGTTCTTATTTCAGTTGCTTATATTCAGTTCAGCGGAAATGTAGGTAAAAGTAAAACAATTATACCTTTTTCGGAATTTTTAACTAGACTAGAAGACAATGATGTAGAAAATATTATTATAAAAAACCAGAGCATTGAAGGCAAGTTCAGGGATGGTTCAAGTTTCAATTCAAACGGTGTCATATATAGCGACCTAATAAAAAATTTACATGATAGAAAAGTGAGGTTCTCCTTTTCAACTGGAGATTCTGCCATGAGCGTAATTGGTGGATTACTTATCTCATGGGTCCCAACATTTATCTTTATTGGCTTTTTGCTATTCTTTCTTAAACAAACACAAGCGGGGGGCAACAGAACTATAAGCTTTAGCAAGTCAAGAGCTAGACTCATGACTAGTGGAAAAAAAGTAACATTTGATGATGTTGCCGGAATTGATGAAGCAAAAGAAGAGCTAGTAGAGATCGTTGATTTCCTTAAACAAAGGCAAAAATTTCAAATATTAGGTGGAAAAATACCAAAAGGGTGCCTTTTAATTGGCTCTCCTGGAACTGGTAAAACTTTACTTGCTCGTGCAATTGCAGGAGAAGCTAATGTGCCATTCTTTAGTATTTCTGGATCTGATTTTGTTGAAATGTTTGTGGGTGTTGGTGCAAGTCGTGTTCGTGATATGTTTGATCAAGGCAAGAAAAATGCTCCTTGTATAATTTTTATAGATGAAATAGATGCGGTGGGTAGGCATCGTGGCATTGCTCTTGGTGGCGGCAATGATGAAAGAGAACAAACATTAAATCAGTTATTAGTTGAGATGGATGGCTTTGAGTCTAATGAAGGTGTAATAATAATTGCTGCGACTAACCGTCCGGATGTCTTAGATCCAGCACTGCTTAGGCCTGGTCGTTTTGACCGACAGATTACTATTTCTTTACCCGATATAAATGGGCGTGAAAAGATATTAAATACTCATATAAAGAAAATATCAATAGCACCAGATGTAAACGTGAAAACAGTTGCAAGAGGAACACCAGGCTTTTCTGGAGCTGATTTAGCAAATTTAGTGAACGAATCTGCACTTATTGCTGC
The DNA here is from genome assembly GCF_947251895.1 of Wolbachia endosymbiont (group A) of Bombylius major. Taxonomy (NCBI): domain Bacteria; kingdom Pseudomonadati; phylum Pseudomonadota; class Alphaproteobacteria; order Rickettsiales; family Anaplasmataceae; genus Wolbachia; species Wolbachia endosymbiont (group A) of Bombylius major. Next base: position 388,476 of record NZ_OX366395.1, read on the forward strand.
AAGAAGAAACAAGAAGATTGTTACCATGGATGATTTCGAATATGCACGTGATAAAGTGATGATGGGTGTGGAAAGACGGTCCCTAGTTATGACAGAGGAAGAAAAAAAGCTCACTGCATACCATGAAGCTGGTCATGCGATGATTGCTGTTAATATGCCTGCTTCTGATCCTATACACAAGGCAACAATTATTCCACGCGGTAGAGCACTTGGTTTAGTTATGAGACTACCAGAAACAGATAGAGTATCCCTCACAAGAGAAAAGATGATAGCAGATATTACTGTTGCTATGGGTGGAAGAGTGGCAGAGGAGCTAATTTTTGGCTACGATAAAGTCACAAGCGGTGCATCTTCGGATATAAAACAAGCATCAGATTTATCACGTTCTATGGTAACAAAATGGGGAATGAGCGACAAAATAGGTCCGATCTATCACAATCGCGAACAAACCATGCATGGTTCTGACATAATTTCTGAAGATACGTTAAAACTTATAGATGAAGAAGTGAAGAAAGTTGTGTCTTTTTGCTATGAAAAAGCAAAAGAGATTTTGACCAAGCATAAGAAAGGCTTAGATCTCATTGCCGAAAATCTACTGGAGTTTGAAACTTTAACAGGAGATGAAATAAAGGACATATTAAATGGAAAAAAAATTGTTAGAGAGGAAAATGAGAAGAATGAGAAAATAAAAAAATCCTCTCTCTATGAGAGTTGACCTCATCTTAAAAATGCTAATCAGCTAACGCTGCAATAAAACATTCAGAATTGTAACTGTCAATATAAATTGTATTAAAATATTCATAATATTGCATTTTCATCACAATAATGCTATCATTCAGTTAGTATTAATGTTTAATGAGGTGTGAGTAATGATTGATATAGCTTCTATTGGTGTAAGTACAGTTATTGATCAGAATTATAGAAGAAAAGCACAATTATGTTTATCAGGATTATTTGTAACTGTGTCAATAGCAGCTGTTACCTGGTTTATTTTCCCTGCGTCACAAAATGTATTAGCTCCGTTTTTACTTCCGGCTATGTTCTTGCTCTTCACTTTATCGATGGGTTATTACATGTTCATATTTAGTTGTGAAGAAAAATCTTTGGTAAAGAATGTTTTTGGTATGGTTGAACCGGCTGAATCGGTAAAGAGAGTGCATTGCCAAGAAAATATTAAGTCCTTATTAGCAGAAGTGAGAAGTACTACGAAAGATAGGTTTCACAACGTGCTTGTTAATCTTTGTTTTGAAGATCGTAGTAAAGCACACAAACTTGCATTATATGTGAAAGAAATTGACGATATTGTGTCTTCAATAAAAAATAAAGACCTCTTAGACCATTTTGATCAATTTTTTACTATTACTGAAGTAAGCAATAAAAAAAATAGAAGTGAATTAATGAACCTCGCAAGGGCATATAAGATGATAAGTGAAGAAGATCCAGACAAAATACAGGATTTTTTAGCTACTCAAACAAAAAGATACTGTCTTTACTGTCAATAAATTATTTAGCTAAAAAGGATAAAAAACAACAAAAAACTTAATTTAGCCTTCTATACATCAATGTAACTGTGTATAAGTACTTTGAGTTTGTGTAGGCGTACTTATACACAGTTACACTAGCTATTCACCAGGCAGTTTTGTTTAAAGTCAAAGTAAAATGATACAATGTAATCTACTATAGTACCAACACTTTAGGCATGGTGCTCTATACTAAGTGCTCAAAAGTGTTGAGTATAACTGTTAACATTATTTTACCAAATCACCATTGAATGGTTGATTCTTTTTAAGAATACCAAAAAATATATGCATTAGTTTTCTCATTAACGCAACAATTATAACCATTGAACATTTTCTTTTATTTGCTAAACGCTGGCAAAATTTTTGAAAGTGAGGATTACGGTTTTTGACTACTATAGCTGGCATATAAAGAGCCTTGCGGATACGCTCGGATCCTATTTTACATATTCTACTTTTTTTACTGACAGATGAACCTGATTGGTAATATTCAGGATTTAGACCGGCAAAGGCTGTAAATTGTCTAGCATTATCAAAATTATCAACAGATGGCATTTCTGCAACGATAGCAACAGCAGTAAGATGTCCTATACCTTTTACAGTCTTGATGTTTTCTATCATATTTTTTAGGTGTGAATGGTTATTAACATGCTCACAAATCTCTTTTTCTATAGCAGAAATTTCTGTTTCTATTGTAGCAACTACTTCAAGTATGGCTTGCTTACAACGGTAATCCATATTTTTATTTTCCAAGCGATTCATCTGTTGTAACTTGTCGTCTTTAAGTGCTTGCAAACAACGATAGAGATCTCTTAAACGCTTGATTTCAGTAGGAGCAGGTTTCCAAAGATTAGGTTTATTAGCAATACAAAACCTAGCAATCATGGCAGCATCTGACTTATCTGTTTTGTTTCTGAGTAGCTCACTTTTGCCAAAAGCCTTGATTTGAGCAGGGTTTACCACACTTACATTATGTCCAAGGTCATACATAAAAATAATTATATCTTCACTGTAACAACCAGTCGCTTCTAGGCAGAGATGAATAAGGACTGCTCCGTGATTATTACACCAAGCTACAAGCTTTTCAAAACCTTCCTTGTTATTGCGAAAAACTTTATGTCGCTCTTTACTGCCTATCAATAAACAAACATCAAATTTTTTTTTAGCAATATCTACACCTAAAATAACATTTGCTTGCATAAACCAGCCTCCAAAACTATAAATAAAGTTGAGAGTTAGACTAACCTTGTGATACGGGATATAATTCCAAAGATACTGTTCTGTCTTTTAACTCTATATGGGAAGGGAGCAAAATCTTTTTGTCAGCCTTTTTGGCATAAGTAATTTATCGGCTTCACCTTCCCTGCAAGACATTTTAGCTACAATGCCCTACTCCTTGAAGATACAAGTTATTAGCTAAAAGGTTTAATAAAAATTCACATATACAGGAAAGATTGGTAACATTACTTGAATAGAGACCGTTATTGTAATTATGCCGAAACGCACAGATATAGAATCTATATTAGTAATAGGAGCAGGCCCAATAGTTATAGGTCAGGCATGCGAGTTTGATTATTCTGGAACGCAAAGCTGTAAAGTATTAAAAAGTGAAGGTTATAAAGTCATTTTGGTTAACTCCAACCCCGCAACTATAATGACAGATCCTGAATTCTCTGATGCAACTTATATTGAGCCGGTACTGCCTGAAATCATAGAGAAAATTATAATTAAGGAGAGGCCAGACGCAATATTGCCAACAATGGGCGGGCAAACAGCACTCAATTGCGCAATAAAACTTGCAGATGATGGAGTGTTAGACAAATACAATGTAGAATTAATAGGGGTAAATAGAGAAGCAATAAAAAAAGCAGAGGATAGAGAGTTATTCCGTCAGTCCATGGATAGAATAGGACTGAAATACCCCAAAAGTATCATTATAAAAAATCAAGAACAAATAAAAAAGGCTTTGGACTACGTTGGATTACCAGCAATCATCCGTTCATCATTCACTCTTGGTGGCGCAGGTAGTGGCATAGCATATAATAAAGAGGAGTTTTTCAATATCGCAGAAAGTGCTCTCAAAATTTCGCCAATAAATGAAGTTCAGATAGATGAATCAATTATCGGCTGGAAAGAATATGAAATGGAAGTTATCCGCGATTGTAAAGATAACTGCATAATAGTCTGTTCGATAGAAAATGTTGATCCGATGGGAGTGCACACTGGGGATAGCATAACTGTTGCTCCTGCTTTGACTCTGCGTGACGTAGAATACCAACAGATGAGAAATGCATCTATAGCAGTGCTGAGAGAAATTGATGTTAGTGCCGGTGGTGCAAATGTTCAATTTGCAGTGAATCCTAAAGAAGATGGAAGCCTCGTTGTGATTGAGATGAATCCAAGGGTTTCTCGCTCTTCTGCACTTGCTTCGAAAGCAACAGGCTATCCTATTGCAAAAGTTGTAACTAAACTTGCTATTGGCTATTCGCTCGACGAAATACGTAACGACTGTGCTCCAATAATACCAGCAGCATTCGAACCAGTGATTGATTATATCGTCACTAAAATTCCTCGATTTGAGTTTGAGAAATTTAAAGGAACGAATTGTGAACTATCAACCTCCATGAAATCAGTGGGAGAAGTAATGTCTATAGGCCGCACTTTTAATGAGTCACTACAGAAAGCTTTTCGTTCACTTGAAACTGATCTTACAGGACTTGATGAAGTGTTTCCTGAGAACATTGATATTGATCACGTAAAATCTCAATTAGCAAAATTGCTACCAAACAGATTACTGATTGCTGCTGACGCAATGCGCCACGGAATTAGCATAGAAGAAATAAATTCGATTACAGGATATGACTTATGGTTTCTGCAAAATATACAGCAAATTATATTAACTGAACAAAAAATCAAGGAAAATGGATTTCCTGGAACTGCGTACGAAATGTTAGAGCTGAAAAAAATGGGATTTTCAGATGCAAGATTAGCAAAGTTAAGTAATAGACCTACCTCTGTCATTCCAGTACCCTCTAATGTCATCCCAGTGCGTGACACTGGGATCCAGCCAGCGTTACACGCTGGAGATCGAGTAAAACAAATCGAAGAAATAAGAAAAAAATTTGGCATTAAACAAGTTTATAAACGCGTAGACACCTGTGCAGCTGAATTTGAATCAAGCACTGCTTATATGTATGGCTGCTATGAGGGTGATGTTGAAAATAAAATGGAATGTGAGGCGAATATTTCTGACCGAGAAAAGGTTGTCATTTTAGGAAGTGGTCCAAATCGCATTGGTCAAGGTATTGAATTTGATTATGCATGCGTACATGCAGCTTCTGCCTCCAAAGAAATGGGGTATGAAACAATAATGATCAACTGTAATCCCGAAACTGTCTCAACTGACTACGATACCGCTGATCGTTTATATTTTGCACCACTCATTGCAGAGGATGTGCTTGAAATACTAAGTAAAGAGCAAGAAAATGGCACACTGGTTGGTGTAATAGTTCAAATAGGCGGTCAAACACCTTTAAAGTTAGCCAAAGTGCTTAACGAGAGAGGTTTCAAAATTCTGGGAACTTCGTTTGATTCTATTGACCTTGCAGAAGATCGCATGAGATTTAAAAATCTTGCTTTGCAACTTAATTTAAAACAACCTGAAAGTTCTATCTGCCATTCAGTAGAAGAAGCGTTAACCAACGCAGAAAAGGTGGGGTTTCCACTAGTAGTCAGGCCATCATATGTCCTCGGCGGTCAATCTATGTCGATTAGACACGATACTCAGAGCTTTAAAGAGTACGTCTTGGATCAAACTAAAATCTTTGAGCATGGTTCGCTGCTTCTTGATAAATTTTTAGTCAATGCAGTTGAGGTTGACGTTGATGCTGTATGTGATGGGGAAAAAGTTTTCATTGCAGCGGTCATGGAGCATATTGAAGAAGCTGGTATCCACTCTGGTGATTCAACATGCTCAATACCGACAAATACATTGAGTGACGAAGTAATAAAAGAGATTAAGCTACAAACTGAAAGAATAGCTCTTGCACTAGAAGTGAAAGGTCTGATAAACATTCAGTTTGCTGTTCAAGAGAATAGACCTCTTGCAGAACCTGTTTGTGATGAGAAATTTTTAGAAAAAGTGCAGATGAGCACCACAGAATACTCGAATGTATTTGAGGAGCGCAGACAAGCTTTGACGACAAAATTGCCTTCAGAAATCGAGTTATGCAAGAGGTCTAGTGATGTATACATACTTGAAGTGAATCTAAGGGCTAGTCGCACAGTTCCTTTTATTTCCAAAGTAATTAACATCCCTATTGCAAAACTTGCCACTCAAGTTATTTTGGGTAAAAAATTGAATCAGGAAAACGAGCCTTTCAATCATTTTGCAGTTAAAGCTGCTGTTTTTCCATTCACGCACTTTTCGGGAATTGATATTCTACTTGGTCCTGAAATGAAATCAACAGGAGAAGTGATGGGAATTGACTCATCTTTCGAAGCTGCACTTGCAAAAGTGCATATGGCTGCGGGATACAAGTTACCAACAGAAGGAGCAGCTCTGGTTTCAGTAAAAGATGATGATAAAGAGTATATATTGCCTGTTGTACGAATGTTGAAAGAACTGAGTTTTGAAATATATGCAACCAAAGGTACAGCTTCTTATCTGAATAATAATGGCATTGCTGCACAAACTGTAAATAAAGTGAGAGAAGGCAGACCCCACATAGTTGATATGCTCAAAGATGGAAAAATAAATCTAGTGATCAATACTTCAAAAGGTGTGAAATCAGTCTCAGATAGCAAAGATATCAGGAGAACTGCTATTTTGCAAAATATAGCTTACAGTACCACAGCTTCTGGGAGTAAAGCGTTAGTGCTTGCAATTCAATATGTAAAGAATAGCAAATTGGAAGTGAAATCATTACAGCAGATACAAAACGTTTAAATATCAAAACTAGAATAATTCACTCTCAAAATGCTAAAGAGAACATAATAAAAAGATGGAAATTTTGAAGGAAATAGTATACCTAAAGAATCAACTAGCGTAATTGAACAGCCAAATGCTACAACGAATACTCCACAATCTTACCTAGAGGACACTTCCCTTATATGTTAAGAACAAGTCTTTATAAATATCAAAGTAGTGATATTAAAGACACACAGAGAAGAGGAACCGTCACGCCCCTTGATTATAAGAATCGTTGTTCAGCAAGGTTCTCTTCTCTGGTTTATTATACTGAAAGTTCCGAACAACTGATTGAGCTTTTAGGCTCGTATATAAGGCTGGAAAATGCAGTATATGTTATTATTACGGAGGAATTATGAATTCATCAAACATTATTGCTGGCATTGATATTAGCAAAAGTAAATTAGATCTCCACATTCACCCACTTGAGCATTATAAAATATTTGAAAACAATGTACAATCCATTGATGAAATGCTGGACTTTTTACGTTTGCATAATGTAACCAAAATTGGTCTTGAGGCAACTGGTGGATACGAAAAATTATGTGCCTATACTTTACTAAGCAATGGTTTTGAGGTGTACGTCATTCAACCAAGGTGGGAGAGACTATGCTAAAAGCCTTGGTATTACTACAAAAACTGATAAAATAGACTGCAGTATCATCTCACGTTATATTAATAATACAGATATGCGTGTTACTCCTTTAACAGTTAGTAATGGTAATATTGATTGCTTGAAACAAAAATTATCTCGTAGAAACCAACTTGTAGAAATAGCAAAAATACAAAAAACCCAAATCCAACAGGTAACTGATACATCTATAATCAAACAAATAGAGGAACTTCTTGCAATTTTACGTAATCAAATTAAAACTTTAGAAGATGAAATGATTACATTTATCGATCAAAACCAAGAGCTTAAAAGAAAATATATATCAATAACTATATAGTAGCGGGATGACGGTTTTTCAAATTGTCGGTAAATCTAAGTCAGTTTAGCTATAGGCAGCAATTTTCTGTATTTATTTTAAATTGAAGAAAGCTCAAATGAAAGATCGTGTTTTGCTAAAAATCACAGAATGCAGTCTGGTTACTATTTAAAAGGATATGTTCAAAAAAACTGTGTCAAATCAACTCATACACTTCATTACCAACTTCATGATGAAGTTCCGCAGTTGGATGGAAATAATCAAAAAAGAAATAATCCTTTAGTGTTTCTTTGCTACACCCAGGGTTATAGTGAACGTCAAGTTCCCCTTTAAATATCAACTTTAAGAGTATTTTTATATTTTCTTTAAATCTCCCAACTTGGTCTGCAATGTTCGATGTGCATGCATCTTGACAATTTAAACCTTTGCTCTTGTATTCGCTAAGCATACTTTTCATTTTAGAGTTAAGATCAAATGCTTTTATTTCAAGATTTGTACTTTTCTTCATATAATCTAAGCCTTTAGCCAATTTTGCATTGAAACTCTCCGTGAGCTTTGTAGCTAGTTCCCTTGCTTCTTCATCTCTATTAAAAGCTGGTATTGAGCCAACTTCAGGTGCATTTGCAACAACTACATGCTTAACACCATGTTCATTTAGAACCTTAAGTGCATTACATATTTCACTCACTGCTTGTTCCAACACTTCTTCCGCTTTAGTATTGTCATAAGCAGTGGCAACCATAACATCATTTCCGCCGATTATGATGCAAAATAAATCTTCTTTACCTATATCTGGATGATGTTTAATTACCGCATCTAGCTGGTTAGCTAAACGAAATTTATTGAAGAAATAAGAAAAAATAGGGTCAAAAATTTCAGACGCTGTTGCACATGAAACTGCATAGTTTTGACCTTGCTGTTCGTGACATCTACCAAAAAATGAATAACTCCACCCAGGTTTAAATTCGTCTAAATCTAAATATTTTGCTATATATTCAACAGCAGTAGGGCCATTGCTAAAAGATCCTCCTTGATAAAAAGGGTCATCAAACTTTATGCTTTTTGCAAAGGATAAGTTATTTAAAATTCCAATGATTGCGCCATTATCGGATAAACTATCACCCAGAACATAAAAATTTCTATACTGTGAATTAGAATTGTCATTTTTGTTTGTCATAATATTTACCGTAGATTAGCATGTTGTTTCACTAGATTCATAAAAAAAGAAAAATAGCGGTGAAATTATACAACTTTGGCCTAACTTTCTCTCCATTTTTTCCGGGCAAAATTAGCTTCTTCTTAACTTGACACGTATACTTAAAAGAACCCTCTAAGTTTTCTAGCGCGGCTTGGATGTTTCAACTTGCGCAGTGCTTTTGCCTCTATTTGCCTAATTCTCTCACGTGTTACATTAAAAATTTTTCCTACTTCTTCTAAGGTATGTTCCTTCCCATCTTTACCAAGGCCAAAACGCATTCTTAAAATTCTTTCTTCCTTTGGTGTTAAAGTTGCAAGAACATTGGTTGTAATGCCACGCAAGTCAGCAAGTATTGCAGCATCCTCTGGCCTGGAGACTCGCTTGTCTTCTATACAATCACCAAAGGTACTACTATCATCTTTTCCTGTTGGAGCTTCAAGACTTACTGGATCCCTTGCTATTTTCATAACTTTGCGTATTCTTTCCAGTGGCATTGTCAGTTCTACACTCAATTCCTCTAACGTCGGCTCTCTTCCCATCTCATGAGTCATCTTTCTTAATGCTCTGTTGATTTTACTGATAATTTCCACCATATGAACTGGTATTCTAACTACTTTAGACTGCTCAGGTATTGCTCTAGTGATTGATTGTCTTACCCACCAAGTGCCATAAGTTGAAAATTTATATCCACGTTTGTAATCAAACTTATCCACGGCCTTCATAAGACCAATATTGCCTTCTTGTATCAAATCAAGCAGATCAAGGCCTCTTTTTGAATACTTCTTAGCAATGGAAACTACTAGCCTTAAGTTAGCCTTAATCATTTCTTGCTTTGCTTCAGAGACTTCTCGTTCGTGTTTTTGTATTCTCTTGATTAGCTCCTTAAATTCTTGTACGTTATCTTCCTGTATATGCTGCTTAATACCGTTCAAGGTACTAGCTATATGTTCAGAGTTATCGTCTATAAACCTTAAAAATTTGTTTTTTAATTCACCTGTAAAAGAGGACTGATTTTCATTGATCTTTAAAAGACTTATCTTTTTCAATTCGTGCTTTAAAAGCACGTCATCATAAACTTTATAGAAACTTTCTCTATCGATATCGTATTTTCTAGCCTCAGCAATAAGATTAGCCTCTTCAAGCATGACGGATCTATTTATCTTATAAAGTTCTTGTGTAATTCTGGCAACAGCAGCATCATTTAACTTAATTTGTAATGCTATAGACCATATTTGATTATACAAATTTTCTAGCTCATTAGAGAAATTTTTAGAATTTTTTCTTAATATCAACGCTTCATTTGTTAAAGTAATTACCTCATCCAATGCAACTATGACCTTTGGCAATAAGTCACTTTCCATTTCAAGAATAGAAACATTTAAATTGACTGAAGTTATATCTTCATTATTACCGTCTTTCTCATCATCGCTTTTTTTACTATCTTTCTCATCATCACTACAGTACTCAGCATCTTCAGAAACATCCTCAGAATCCTCAACATCTTCAGCACTTTCTTCACTCTCTTCACTTTCTTCTTTGGGTACCACATTAAAATCAGAGTTATAAATTGCATCCAGATCTATAATTTCTCTCAGTAAGAGAGCTCCATTACTTAAATCATCACGCCATACTTTTATCACCTTTAATGTTACTGATGTTTCAATTATTGCACGTAACATGTTATGCTTTTCAGATTCAATTTTTTTTGCTATCTCGATTTCATCTGCCCTTGATAAAAGCTTTACGGAGCTCATGTCTTGTAAATAAATCCTCACTGGATCATCATTTTGTACTAAAGTTGCAGTAACATTTGGCGATGTGTCATCATCATCAAGTTTACTATCATCACTGTTGGAAGGAATATCTTCTTCATCTTCGCTACTTTCAAGCACATTAATTCCGGAATCCTGCAATAAAGATATAGCATCATCTATAAAGTCAGACGAAAAATTTTCATCTGATAATTTATCATTTATATCATCAAAGGTGATAAAACCACCCTTTTTTATACTCTTAGTTACCAGATCTTTGATAATTTTTTTCTTATCTTCTGCATCATGAATAGTTGACATCATTACCTTTATAGTTTATAATTTTATTTCTTATTAACAAACAAACTTACAACGAGCAAGTCTATAATTTTACTTTTATTGTGGCTATTTGTTACTTCATATAGTTTAAGATACTGTTAATTTATGTACACTTGTCTTGATCAATTGTTCCATACTTTTCTTCCATTTTTACTGCTATGGATAATCCAACTGAAAATGTTGCAATTCCAACCACTATAGCAGTAAGCATTAAAACATGGGGTATAGGATTGCTATATGAATAAAAATTTGAAACCAATATAGGAGGCAAGGAACTTTTTATATATCCTAGAGATATGTAAAATAACAAAACAGATGCTTGGAAGACGCTTACCCCTATCATTTTCTTGATTAAATTTTTATCGTTTATAATAATATATAAACCTAGCACCATTAATACAATAATAATCGTATAATTATATAAAGTCATTGTTTTTTCCTACAAGCAAAATTTATATATATAATTAACATAGAGGAGCAGACAGTAAATGCTACACCTAATTCCACCAAAAAAATACCTAATTTTTGACCGGTTCTATTATTGGTTAACAAGATATCATAAGATAAAAAATTTTGGCCAAGTAAAGTTGTTGCAACGCCCGTTCCTCCATAAATTAAAATACCTAACACGTTAGTCAATCTAATCACAGAATAAGGTATTGCTTTTAGAGTTGTAGATACACCAAATAGCATTGAATATAATATTATCCCGGAGGCAATAATTATTCCTGCTTGAAAACCTCCACCCGGAGTGTAATCACCGTGAAATTGTATGTATAAACCAAATAAAATGATAAAAGGTATCATCAAAAATGTTACTGCATTTAATATCGGATCTTTAATCATTTTCTTTTTCTTCTTTTAATATCAACGTTATACAAAGCGCAGCAGTAAAAACTACTATAGTTTCTCCAAACGTGTCATAACCACGAAAGCTTGCCAAAATAGCTGTCACTATATTAGGAATACCGGTAGCTTTTTCGGTATTTTCCACATAATAAGGAGCAACATGCAAGTGGATCGGAGCATTGTGGCTGCCAAAATCTGGCAATTGAATCATAAAATATGACAAACATACAGCCAGAAATAACATAAAAAAAAGCGTTATAGGGTTATGAGATAGATTTACTTTATGATTCTTTATCAAGGAGAGTGCTGCAAACGTAAAAACTGTACTGAGCCCCGCACCAACAGAAGCTTCAGTAATTGCAACATCAGGTGCATTCATAATTAAGTATATAAGCGCAATCAGTGAACTAAATACACACATTAGAACAGCACTTACGACTAAATGTCGCGAGAAAACTATAAAAACCGTAACTGTTAGTAACAACAAAAGTAACACTACATTTAATATTTCTAACACCTTAGCCTTCTTTAACAGTTTTTTTCTTAACTTTATAATGAGTGCGCGCTAAAATATAGCTATTAGTTGAGTTAGCTACCCATATTATAAAAATTAATAATACTATTTTAACAGTATTGATTGAAAATCCATTCTGCAAAGCAAAACCAATTAACAATAACGTTGCACCGCTAGAATCTGTAATACCTGCTGCATGTAACCTAGTATAGAAATCAGGAAATCTGATCACCCCTATATTTGAAATAATTATCAAACAAATACCTAAAAATATGAAAATGGATCCTATCATAAATTATCAAAACAACATTAATCTCATTAGTGCTATAGTTGATATAAAGCTAGCGCTAGCATACAACAATGCTATATCAATTAAAAAAAAATTATTCAGAATGATTGATATTGCTGTTATAAGTACAACTACTTGCGTTGAGAAATTATTGAACGCTAAAACCTTATTGTACACATCATTTGACTTAGACACTATGCAACACAACATTACACTCATACAGAACAACAGTGTATAGATAGCAATGCAAATCATTTAAAGACTATGTAACTTCAGTAGATTTCTAAACGGATACTTCTTCATCGCCATCTTGATCATTTATTTCATCATCTATTTCACCATCCACTTCATAATCTTGGCTTTCTTGACTTGCATCAAGATCTGTGTTATCAGAAAAATTTAATAAATTCGCTAGCTTACTTGTATTACTGCTGTAAACATTATTCATATTTCCTTTCATGTATTCCTTGCATCTACCTACCAAAAGGCTAAACAGCTCATGAGTATCCACCTGTTTTCCTGCTATTTCATGTAAGGAAACTATGGTATTTTTATGACCTTTAAACTTAGCTGCTTGAATTGGATTACTTGCCCCTGTATTTAAATCATGTGTTCTTTGACTTGCCAACAGAACCAATTTGAAACGGTTACTTACCCGTTCTATACACTTTTCTACAATAGACTCAGCCATAAGATACTACCTTAATAAGTTTTATACTATATCACAAAAAACAAGTTGTCAACTTTGTATCTATTGCGATTCAACTTCATGTTTTACTTTTTCTGCCTCAGATTTTATTTCTTGGCTTTCTGTTATCGTGATTGTTATCTCATGATCAAGTTTTTTTAGAAATCCTAACAATCGCTCTAAAGAAAAACCATCTATTTTACCATTTTTAATTTGCGATACCTTTGGCTGATCAATACCAAGTTTCTCAGCTGCAAAAGCCTGAGTCCAAGCATTTTTTTCTATAATTTTATTTATTATATAAAGCAACTTTGTTTTTATTCCTGCACTGTCTAAGTTATTTAACGATATTATTTCCATAATTCTTACACTCACATATCAATTAACTTTATTAAATATTATAACATAATATTTAATATACCAAGATATTAATATCATGTAACTTGTCAATAATTATATGATATCAATATTTAAAACTTTAAGTTGATTATATATTAATATTTTTATCAAATTTCTAGTAATTTTAAATTACCATTTTACCATCAGTCTATCTGAAAAAACCATTTATAGAAAGAACAAGCTAAGATTACAAAGCTTGAAATACAAAAATAATTATTTTATAAATTTATCTTACATAAGAAGTTTATATCTCTATATCTTAATATAAATATTTATTTAAATTTTTAAAATTTCTATTTTAACGAGAATTCTATATATTATATTTATAATATAATTTAAATATTTGTTGCTTTTTAGCTGGAACATTATTTAGTTAGTAAGTAAAATTGTGTTGAATATGACAAAAATAAAAAAAGATGTTGCTGTTATTATGGGAAGTGAGTCAGATTACACCACTATGGTCCATACTGTTGATATGTTAAAAGCATTAGAAGTTTCACATGATATATTCATAATATCTGCACATAGAACACCAGAAAGGCTCTTCAATTTTGCTAAATCTGCACAAGAAGAAGGTTTTAAGGTTATTATAGCTGGTGCAGGAGGTGCAGCTCATTTACCTGGTATGGTTGCGTCACTAACTTGTTTACCAGTTATCGGCGTTCCTGTGCATAGTAAACAATTAAATGGGCTGGACAGTCTACTCTCTATAGTTCAAATGCCAAAGGGTGTTCCAGTTGCAACCATGTCTATAGGAGAAAATGGAGCATATAATGCTGCCATTACTGCCGTATCTATATTGTCAATTTCCAACAGTGAAATTGCAGGTAGGTTAAAAAAGTGGAGAGAGAAACAGACCAAAGAAGTAAAAGAAAAACCAGTTTCATAATAAATCTATGGCAATAATTCTTTTAGACACAAAAACCATAAACCGTATAGCAGCGGGGGAGGTGATAGAAAGGCCAGCAAGTGTAGTAAAGGAATTAGTGGAAAATGCAATAGATGCTGGAAGTTTAGAAATAGAGATTAAAATAGAAAGTGGTGGGCGTAACCTTATTATTGTGACAGATGATGGTAACGGAGTAGAAAAAAACGATTTAGAACTTGCGTTTATGCGCCATGCTACTTCAAAATTGAGCGACAATGAGTTGATAGAAATCAAGCATCTTGGCTTTAGAGGAGAAGCTCTGCCTTCAATAGCAGCAGTAAGTAGGATAAAATTATCGTCTAAGGCAAGAGAAGCAAATGAAGCATGGTCTATAAGTTATGAGGGTGGAGAGAAAATAGGGGAGCAAACTCCTTACTCTTTATCACAAGGCACACATATTGAAGTACGAGATTTATTTTTTGCCACTCCAAATAGACTAAAATTTCTAAAAACTGAAAGAGCAGAAACTCAAAGCATTGTTGATATTGTAAACAACCTAGCAATGATTAACTATCATATAGGGTTTACTCTCACTTCAGGTAATAAAAAGCTCTTAAAATACGCTAAGCAGACTTCGTTATTTCATAGATTGTGTGAAGTAGAAGAAGAATTTCAGGGCAGTTCTCTGGAGATTAATGAAGAAGAAGACGGCATTAAACTTACGGGACACATCTGTAAACCGACCGTCAATCGTGGTAAGTCAACTCAGATCTATACGTTTGTTAATGGAAGGCCAATCAAAGATAATCTACTTATTGGCGCAGTTAGGTATGCATATCATGATTTTATTCCAAGCGATAGGTATCCTTTCGCAGCGTTACATTTAGAGATACCTTATGATCAAGTAGATGTAAATGTGCATCCAAATAAGTCAGAAGTAAGGTTTCAGAATAAGAAGCTCATATATGAGATAGTGACAAGAGGATTAATTAAAGCATTGTCAAGAAGGATAGGCACCTTTCTAGCGCATGACCAGAAAATGGATTCAACATTGCCAGATCCTTTTGATAAACCTAATGTTCAAAATGAAAGAAGGCCAAGTCCTTTTGAAAATCAACTAATAAAAGAATTTGCTTCTCCAAATGAAAGAGTAAAAAGCTTATCAGAACAGTCAAAATCGTTTGATTATACCGGCATACAGAAATTACCATCACAAGCGGAGACTATGGTTCTAGAAAAAAAGGTGTTAGAGCAAGTTGATTTGATAGAGAGCCACCCGCTCGGGTTTGCACGCTGTCAGGTCTATAATACTTACATTATTGCCGAGGTAAGAGACAAATTGATTATAGTCGACCAGCATGCAGCCCACGAAAGGTTAGTATATGAATGCTTAAAACAAAAATCAAGTGTAAAAAGACAAAAACTACTTCTTCCTGAAACGGTTGAAATCAAAAATCAAGACGGAATGGAGATGATTGAAGTTTATAAAGATAAGTTATTTGAAATGGGTTTTGATATTGAGATTAAATCAGAAAATAAAGTGATAGTAAAAGAAATCCCTGCAATTTTGGGAGCAATAGATGTGAAAGAGATGCTAATTAATATAGTCGATAGATTAACGGAAATAGAAGATACATTGCCAGTAGAAGATAAAGTGAACAAAATATTGGCCACTATCGCTTGTCATGGATCAATTAGAGCGGGTAGAAAAATGAGGTTAGATGAAATGAATGAGCTGCTGAGACAAATGGAAAAAACCCCATATTCCGGGCAATGCAACCACGGAAGACCAACTTATATAGAAATGAAACTCAGTGATATTGAAAAACTTTTTGAGCGGAGGTAAGAGGTTGCCATAAATATGTAAGTGCTCCTTCCTCGTCATCCAAGTGGCTCATAGAAACGGATTAAATGCAAAACTTACTTGACACATTTTGCCAGCCCCCTTATTATGGCATTAAGGGTATTTATGACTCAAAACTTGTTTTTGACCTGCAGGCTCAATGACAAAATTCAGTAAAAAACTTAGGGCATTTTTTGGCGGATTACATAAAATTATAGCGGCTGCATGTCTTTTAAATTTTTTCTACATTCAGCCAAACCGCGCTTAAACTAAGCGTCAGCACATTATTACAGCACCAATTTACAGTATTAGAGAGTCAAAACCAGCACCACGGGATTTTTTTACCTTTTTTTTCGTTTGGTAAATTTCTTAAATATTTATGGCTAAAGTAACTTAGGTTCACCGACAATCGTCATCCCGCTACGTGTTAGCTGATGAGATACCGCGAATGAATCACGGTATGACGTAGAAGCTATACTTTTATACTCACCAACTCAGTATGCAATCTGGATCCAAGTGTCGGCTACTCGGATGACACCATAATAAAGTGAAACTAGATTCCACCTTCACGCACTGGGATGACACTATTTGCTATGTAATTTGTGCCATATTACAATAGTTGTAAGTGCAACTTAATAATTAGAAACGAAAGGAGTTCTTTTTTAAAAAACTTAAGTTATACTTATAAGTGTTTGATATCTTATATAGTAATTATGTCGAGTTTAAGCTGCCTTTATGGTGATAATGCAGAATTTGTGGAAGAAATGTATAGCCGTTATTTGCAGGGTGATAAATCAATCGGGGAGGATTGGTATAGAATTTTTTCAAGCAATTTAGAAGTTAATAAAGCGGAGACCTGCGGTGCACAACATGTAACTAAGGTGGATGATTCAGTTTCTAGTTTAGCAAATTTTTTCAGATCTTACGGTCATTTTTTTGCGGATCTTAATCCGTTATCACCCAATGTGAATAAGGAAGTAGATTATCAGAAATATTCGAATCTATATCCGGCAAGTGACGGTGGAATCTATAGAGATATTTACTGCAAGAACATCGGTTTTGAATTTATGCATATTTCCTCTTATGAGGAGAGAGTGTGGCTGCAGGAAAAGATCGAAAATCAAACCTATACGCTGAGTTCACAAGATAAAAAGGAAATACTGAAGCACTTGATCGAATCTGAGATGTTCGAGCAATTTCTCCATATGAAATTTCCTGGGTATAAGCGTTTCTCTATCGAAGGTGGAGAGTCAGCTATCGTTGCAATTGAAAAAATTATTAGTGATTCTACGGTTTTTGGCATTGAGGAAATAGTTCTTGGTATGGCTCACCGCGGACGGCTCAATGTTCTGACCAAAGTTATGGGCAAAGAATATGCGGCAATGCTATCTGAATTTCAAGGCAATCTTGCATACCCAAGTGGTCTTGAGGTGTCCGGTGATGTTAAATATCACCTTGGTTATTCTTCTGATCGAACACTTGCCGGTGGCAAGAAAATACATTTAAGTTTATGCCCTAATCCATCTCACCTTGAAGCGGTAAATCCGGTTTTGGCTGGAAGAATAAGAGCAAAACAGAATATAAGATCTGTGCTTGGAATATCAATTCATGGTGATGCGGCTTTCATCGGTCAAGGAGTGGTTGCTGAAACTCTAACCTTAAGCAATATTGAAGGCTATAAGGTGGATGGCATTGTGCACATTGTCATTAATAACCAAGTTGGTTTTACTGCTAATCCGTGTTGTGCGCGGTCCTCTTTTTATTGCACTGATGTAGCAAAATCAATAGAAGCTCCAGTGTTTCACGTTAATGGAGATAACCCGGAAGCTGTGAGTTTTGCTGCAAGTCTGGCGATGGAATATAGGCAGAAATTTAAAAAGGACGTAGTGATTGATATAATATGTTACCGCAAATATGGCCATAATGAAGGTGATGAACCGAATTTCACTCAGCCACTCATGTATAAGGTAATATCAAAGCATAAAACTCCAGGAACACTGTATGAAGAGAAGTTGATCGCAGAGAAAGTATTAAGTGGTGATGAGGTAAATAAATTGCGCAGTGAGTTCAGGGCAAGATTGGATAAAAGTCTTGCTGAATCAGTGGCTTATACTCCAAAAAAAGCTGACTGGTTTTGTGGAGTATGGTCAAAATTAAGAAAGGCAAGGTTGAACGATTTGAGCGAATACTATACAGATTCTGGTGTTCCGCCAGATGAGTTGAAAAAATTAGGTGTACATATAAATAGCAACATCCCAAGTAGCTTTAACATTAACAATAAGGTTAGAAAAATACTTGATGGCAGAATAGACAGCATAAATTCCGGTAGTAATATAGACTGGGCAACTGCCGAAAGTCTTGCGTTTGCATCACTGCTCACAGAAGGAATAGGAGTGCGTTTATCAGGACAAGACTCTGGTCGTGGAACTTTCTCGCACCGTCATTCAAGGCTTGTTGATCAGGTAACAGAAGAAGCGTTTATTCCGCTAAACAATATAAATGAAAAGCAAGCTCACTTTGAGGTCATAGATAGCGCTTTATCAGAGTATGCTGTAATGGGCTTTGAATATGGATATAGCCTTGATTCCCCATATTCACTGGTGCTCTGGGAAGGACAATTTGGTGATTTTGCAAATGGTGCACAAATTATGATCGACCAGTTTATTGCATCTGCAGAAACAAAGTGGTTGCGATCAAGCGGTCTAGTTTTGTTGCTGCCTCATGGTTATGAAGGACAGGGACCTGAGCATAGCTCCGCGCGTATAGAGAGATTTTTGCAACTCTGCGCAGAAGATAACATGCAAGTTGTTAATTGCTCTACTCCAGCAAATTATTTTCATGCTTTACGCAGGCAAATCCACAGAGACTTTCGCAAGCCTTTAGTAGTGTTTACACCTAAATCACTATTGCGTCATAAAAGAGCAGTTTCTAACCTATCTGACTTTGAAGGAAAATTCCTCACGGTAATCCCAGAATATAGAACAGATTTGGTTCTAAATGATAAAATACGTAAAGTTGTAATATGCAGTGGTAAAGTTTACTACGACATAATTGAAGTATGTGAAGCACAAAAAATAAACGATATAGCAGTAATACGTTTGGAGCAATTCTATCCGTTTCCGGCCGATAAACTAAGCAGTGAACTTGAGAAATACGAGAACGCTGAAATTATATGGTGTCAAGAAGAACCAAAAAATATGGGAGGATGGTTTTTTGTCAACCCATTGATAGAGGAAGTGTTATCCAATCTCAATATTCAAGCAAAAAGACCTAAGTGTATCGCAAGACCTGCTGCTGCATCTCCTGCATGTGGTTATGTTAGTGTTCACACTCAGCAGCAGGAGGAAATTTTAAAGCAGGTTATGCAGGGGATCTAGCACAATTGTGCAAATATTGAAGCGAAAGCTGGCAAGCGAACATTGTTCATCAGATCTTGACGCTGGGCACTGCAGCCAGGCGCGATAGAAAACGTATCACACCAATCAAACCTCTTTGATGCTCAGACAAATATAAAAAGACTTTCATTCGTATCTGTTCAGGATAGCGGCAAGACCATAGAGTAAATGTGAGGTAAGTCCTTACAATAAATGGTGTCATCCCAGTGCTTGACACTGGGATCCAGCTTTTGATCGAAAATGTTGTATAGTGCGTTTGTTTACAATTTTTCTGGATCCCAGTGTCTGGGCACTGGGATGACACCTTTGTGTTTGAGGCAAAATCGGCTATAACACTTAACATACTGCCTTTGCAAACAAATGTTCGTACAGTTGTGTATCACGCACTTTGCTTCAATATTTGTACATTAGCCATGCATCTGAACAGATACTTTCATTCTATTAAAAAGCTACAATATTTATTAAAATTTTCATTTATTTTTATTTAAAAAGTAAATATCATTAATATTTACTTTAATTAATATAAGATATATATGAATACAGAAATATTTGAGAGGTTAATAGGGCAAACTAGTCTACGCAGCAATAGCAAAGCTGAGATCATAAAGTTAAATAGAAACGAAAAGGCTTTCATAGATGAGGATAAAAAGTCTATCGAATTAGCTGAGGCCATTTTTGAAAAGAATAATATGTTTCGTTTCCGCAAATCAGGTCCTGCTATGGATTACATTTTGCACAAATTAATAAATGATAGGAAGCTTTTCGAGGAAATGAAAGATAGAGGTACAAGTATAATACGTCTTTTTTCTTTGTTATCAATGTATCATGGTCGTCTCAATTGCTGTGTTATAAGAAAAGGAGGGTGTATTACTGAGTGTGGCATACTTGATTACGCTGGCACCTATCCAGAACTAGTGCCTTTAGAGGACTTTATACTTATTGAGCCTTCCTCGTACCTCGAGTACATTGTGTTTGACAATGAGAATATCAGAAATAGGTTAGCTGAAGACTTAACTGAAGATAAAACAAAATTAGATATCTTTTTGAATGGAATTTTAGCAACAAAGAATTCGGATTTAGTATTATCTTGTATTAACAAGATAGAGGTTCTTAATGAGGGAGATAGATATTTTGTTAATCTCTTACAGAAAAACGGCATGCTAGACTACATCTTAAACAAAGATGATACAACACTTGCAAAATCAACTCTAAAGGAGTTGTTGAAGCTTTCTATTTTGCAGGAAGAAAAAAGCACTGAGTTAGAATCTCCCCAAGCTTCAAGTGTAAATGTTAGCAAAGCTCAGCAACATTGTAGTATATAGCTGGTGATAAAGTTTAAAATAATTGCATATACTAAGAACCTGTCTTGAAAGGGAATAAAGAAAAGAGTATGATGAGGTAAGCAAAAAATAGGAGGGTAAATTGTATCCAAGTGATATAAGTGACAAGGAATGGGAAATTTTAGAGCCCTATGTTGCACAAGGAGCGATAGGACGACCAAGAAAACATAACATCAGAACAATTATTAATGCAATAAGGTATATAATGAGGGGTGGTTGCCAGTGGAGAATGCTACCAAAGGATTTTCCCCCATGGAAAACGGTGTATGACTATTTTATCAGGTGGCGTAATAATGGAAAATTGAAAAAAATACATGACATGCTAGTAAAAGAGGTAAGAAAAATGGTTGGTAAAAATGAAACACCTTCAGTAGGTATAATTGACAGTCAATCAGTGAAAACGACTCAAAAAGGGGATCAAGAGGATATGATGCCGGTAAAAAAATAAAGGGTAGAAAACGCCATATTATTGTAGATACACTAGGTCTTGTAATTACTGCAGAGGTACACAGCGCAAGCATTCAGGATCGTGATGGTGCTACCAATCTTTTTATTCAAGCTAAATGCAAAGCTCCAACATTACGTAAGTTTTTTGCTGATCAAGGATACAAAGGTAAATTACAAAATCGATGTTTGTTGGAAACTGGATGTTTGCTAACGATTACCAAGAAATTGGTTGATACAGGATTTCAGGTTATTCCTAAACGTTGGATTGTAGAACGAACCTTTGCTTGGCTTTCCAATTTTAGACGCATGAGCAAGGATTACGAGCATTCTCCTCTTACTTCAAAAAACAATATCTTATTTAATATGATTACTTCTATGCTTACTAAATTAGCTGCTTAACTCCTTTCAAGACAGGTTCTAAGGCTCATTTAAATATAGAGCCTCAGTGGTGCTTAATTTTTTCAATTGATGGTGACTAGTAGCCCTACTATGATGTGGATCTATGCTCGCTTATAACTAAAATTTCACTTCCACCAAGGGGATATTATTCCAGCTATTGCTTCCATAGTCATCAATCGAAGCGTTTAAGTAATCTGTATCAAAGCGTACGGGCACATCAAATTCGAAGCTCGCAGTGATTATCGCATCTTTTACTGGTGGCTTCATAAATGTTATTTCTCCCGTTGAATAATTTACTGAATATTCACTCTCTTCTTTACCATTTAAATAAATCTTTACTGTTCCATGTACTGGCTTTTTGATCATACGTATATGCTTATCTTCCCCACTTACATAAGTTTTGATTAGCTGAAAAGTCGTTTTTTTGTTATCTCCTATACCAATCTCTTGATTAATGGCTATAAAATCCGACCAATCCTTAAAACGAAACCCTATTGCTTTACCTTTTCGTGCATGAAAAAATGTTATGAGTTCTGTTAGCTGCTCGTTTGATCTGACCCCGTAAGCTATGTTGTATCTAGTACGTGCATGAGACCAATTGATGTTGCGCTGTTCACAACCGTTATGAGTTGTTACAACGTCAGTGGAAAATTCCGGTCCTCCAGCGGAACTATAAGATATATTTTCTGGAAATCTAATTTCTGTGAATGACATATGTCCTCCTATGAAAGTAAAATAGTTTGGTTGAAGAAAATGTTATAATTTGAAAGCGTTTCATATAGCAAATGACGCTATGGAAAGTGGATGAGACCACTGAGTTGAACTGCTGTCATACTCATAATTACTGTACTCAGATTCGTTTGCGTTGTCAAGCAAAAAAATAAAATTTTATGGCAAATTGAAACTAGCCTTGCTTGTGACTTAATTCATCTACTTTTTTGCGTAGTATATTTAAATCAGTTGCTCCTACAAACAGACTATCTCCAATTATCAAAAAAGGTGTACCGCCTACTCCCAAATCTCTTACTAGGAGCTTACTGTTGTTTATCATTTGCTCAATTTTGTCCGCGTTATCTTTTATGGAATCATTAAAATCGTCCTCATCAATCCCTATGTTTTTCACTATATCCAATATGCTTTCGTCTGAAAATTCTCCTTTGTGACTTAAAGCAGAATAGTGAAAGTCGAAATATTTTTCTTTATCAATAAAGTAAACAGCTAAAGCGCTTTTTGCTGCCCTTAAAGAGTCATTACCAAGTATTGGAGCATCCCTAAAGATATACTTAATTTTACCATCGTTAATTAACTGCTTTATATCATTCTTTATAGCTTTGCAATATCCACAAGAATAGTCAAGGAAGCCTGCAGCTATAACATTACTATTTTCATTTCCGGAGTAAGGATAAGTAAGGTCAAATATTTGATCCTTGTATTGTGAAATTTTACTTTTGGTTACATTATCTCGAGCAGCGTAACTACTTTTAATCGACTCCTCTTTGAGAGTTTTTATGATCTTATCAAAATTTCTACTTATATAATTATCTAATTTCTCACCTATATAATCATCGCTTAGCATTTGGCTGCGATTTGAAAGCCAATTATTTATTACTGGTAAACTTGCTACTGCCAGTATAAGGATCAATAAAAACGATATTCTAGACATACAATTTATTTAAAAACCTACAACATAAAACTTTTAGTACACATTTATCTGTATATTAAAAGAAGCATCTAATATTAATGTATGAAAACACTTATATCAAGTGTATTTTATAGCCAATTTTGCTGCAAGTACAAACTTTACGTACAATGAAACTCAAGCACATTACTGAAAAGCTCATCAGAAGGCTTGGTAGCAGAGGCGCGCGGAGCGTAGATTTAAGTTGTTTCCGCTGTGTATAATTTTCCGCGGAATAAACATATGAACGAGCCAATAATTGGTAGAGAAAAAGAAATAGCTATTCTACAAGACAAACTTCTTTCTCAATCAGCCGAATTTATTGCTGTTTATGGTCGGCGTCGTGTAAATGTTGTATTATCTGCATTTTATCAGCATAATATAGAAGTAATGTAATGCAGATATTATGCCGATGCCAAATTATACGATTACTTCTAAAATTGCTAATTGCCTTATGAAGATTGAAGCAGCAAAAGAAAAAGTGTTACATTTGCCACTCACTGTATCGATGCTCTCGTCCCTTCGTGAAACTGCACGGCTTTATACCACACACTATTCTACTATGATTGAAGGAAATCGACTTAAGCCTAAACAGATTGAAGAGGTTTTAAGTGGTAAAAGCCACTTTCCAAAATATAGGAGAGATGAAAATGAGGTTAAAGGATATTATGCAGCTTTAACCCAAGTTGAACAATGGGCAGCGAGAATGATCCCTATTACTGAGAAAGCCATTCAAAAGCTTCATATGGCGAGTGGAAAATCTAAAGTGAAGCCAACCCCTTATCGTGATGGTCAAAACGTTATTCGTGATAGCCGTACACGTGCAATAATTTATATGCCACCTGAAGCAAAGAAAGCTCATGAGCAGTATGATTGGTTGGATTCGTGACAGTGAGCAAGTGCCTTGCCCAGTTATTGCAGGTATTGCTCATTACCAATTTGTAACAATTCACCCTTACTATGACGGTAATGGTCGTACTGCAAGATTGTTGACTACATTAATTTTACACCTTGGTGGATATGACCTAAAAGGGCTTTACTCATTGGAAGAATATTATGCTAAAAATCTAGGGGCTTATTATGAAGCAATAACATCGCACAATTATTACATGGGACGAGCTGAAGCAGATATCACTAAGTGGGTGGAGTATTTCGTAGAAGGTATGGCAAATTCATTTGAGAACGTTTTACAACGTATAAATGAAGAAGAATACCACACTGATCAGACTGATCTTATACGTAAGCTTGATCCTAAACAACGCAAAGCTCTTGAGCTCTTCCAGGAGTTTTCCGCTATTACAGCTAGTCAGGTTGGCGAACTATTTAATTTTAAGCCTCGTACCAGTGCGCAACTTTGTAAAAAGTGGGTGGAAATGGGGTTTATCAAGATTGTAGATTTTTCCAATAGAGGAAGGAAATACAAACTTAGTAAGCAATATGAGGATTTGATCTCAAATTAACTGAAAGCTCGCTAGGCAGGAAAGTAGTGCATAGGTCAAATTTCAATAAAGTGCTTGAAAACTAAATGTAAACTTAAAATTTTAAAAACTGTAATATGTACAACAACTTACGTGACTTCATTAAAGCCTTAGAGGAAAAAAAAGATCTGATTAGGATTAAGGAGGAGGTTTCAACTGTTCTTGAAATGACAGAAATTCACCGCAGAGTTTTGTCAAACAAAGGACCAGCTATCATCTTTGAAAATGTTGTCACAGAAAACGGCAAAAATTCGATTCCAGTTTTAGTGAATTTATTCGGTACTATTGAAAGAATTGCCTTGGGACTGAACATAAATCCTGGTGAGCTAAGAGATCTTGGTAAACTTTTAGCATTTTTGCAATCACCTGAGCCGCCAAAAAACTTTAAAGATGCTATGAAGATGTTTCCTCTGCTAAAAGTCGTGTTATCGATGCGAAGTAAAGTCGTGAGCAAGGCTCCATGTCAAGAGGTAGTGCTAACCGGAGATGAAGTGGACCTAAGTCTACTGCCCATTCAAACATGCTGGCCAAATGAACCTGCACCACTTATCACCTGGCCGATTGTGGTAACAAAAGGCCCCACGAGAGACAAACAAGATAATTTCAATCTTGGAATATATCGTATGCAGGTCATAGATAAAAAAACGACTCTAATGCGTTGGCTTGCACATCGTGGTGGTGCAGGTCACCACAAACGATGGAAAGAGAAGGAACAAAATATGAAATTTCCTGCTGCTGCTGTGATCGGTAGTGATCCTGCAACGATTATTGCTGCAGTAACTCCAGTGCCAGAAACATTGTCAGAATACCAATTTGCTGGACTACTGCGAAAGAAGCCGCTTGAGCTTGTAAATTGTAAGACTATTCCACTTCAAGTGCCAGCTCACGCGGAAATCGTTCTGGAAGGCTATGTGAGTTTGGATAGATATCAAGACGAAGGGCCATACGGAGACCACACTGGCTACTATAATTCTGTTGAGCAATTTCCAGAATTTAATATTACTGCAATTACTATGCGCAAAAATCTAATTTATCTCAGCACTTTCACTGGCAAGCCACCTGATGAACCATCGATTCTTGGTGAAGCACTCAATGAAATCTTTGTGCCCATTCTTATTAATCAATTTCCAGAGATAGTGGACTTTTATCTGCCGCCGGAAGGTTGCTCATATAGAATAGCGGTAGTGTCGATAAAAAAATCCTATCCAGGGCAGGCAAAAAGAATTGTTATGGGCATACTTTCTTTCCTAAAGCAGTTTTTATACACGAAGTTTATTATCGTTGTTGATGATGATATAAATATACGTGATTGGAAGGAAGTGATGTGGGCAATGTCAACAAGGATGGACCCTGTGCGTGACACAATCATGATAGAAAATGCACCTATTGATTATTTAGACTTTGCTTCCCCTGAAAGTGGCCTGGGAGGTAAGATGGGATTTGATGCGACAAACAAAATTCCGCCTGAAACCAAACGAGAGTGGGGAAAGAAAATTGGGATGAGTGAGGAAATAGTAAGAAAAGTCACGGAGAAGTGGGAAGAATATATGGACTAGGCTTCTTGCATAAAAGCAGAAAAAAGTTTGGCGTTTTTTGTAATGCCGCGATTAGTATTAACTGATAATTGTGATTTAAGTCCGTCACAGTGCCCTTTTTTTTGTCATCCGAGTAGATACCGTCTCGTTAGTCAACAAGAAAATTACAAAATAAGGCAATATTTCATATAAGATTGAAAGTATTTTTTTTAACAATCAGCTAAGTAAACCTTCCTCCAACAGCTTTGCCCTGTAGTTTTTGATATGATCTGGATCAAAAGCCTTCTTTGAACTTAGAACACCAAAAACAATATGGAGTAACTTACGCATCGCAGCTCCCACAATGGCCATATTATGCTTGCCTTTTTCTTTTAATCTCTTGCAAAAAGTCATAATAATAGGATTGTGATTTTTAGCTACTATAGCAGGAAAATACATTGCCTTACGTAGTGTTCGTGAACTTGATTTACTTAATCTGGGTTTGGCATATACAGAGGAACCTGATGTTATATTTCTCGGTATAACTCCTGCATATGCTGCCAATTGCCTGGCATCTCTAAAAGCTTTTATGTCAGAGCTAAAATAGCTATTCTCTCCTATTCCTGAGTAGAAGTTGAAAATTTTCCAACAACTCTTTGTGTTGCTTTAATAGTTCACGTATGGAGTTTTTTATTATTTCTATTTTTTGAGCTATATTCATTGCGACAAGCATTTGCAACTTCTTTAGGCAGTCTCTCTTTTTTTTCTAGGTGGTTATTTACTAATGTCAATTCATCTTTTAACGCAGCCGAACAACGATAAAGATGTCTTAATTTTTTCAGTTCAGGAGAAGCAACGAGCAGGTTCCTGTCTTTGGCAATAATCAGCAATAATTTCTGCATCGGTCTGATCATTCTTTTGTCGTACAAGCTTACTCCTTGCGTAAGATTTTATGCAATAAGGATTTACAACACTAACAAAATATCCAGCATTGTGCAGAAATTCAGCCAGAGCTTCACTATAACAACCGGTAGCTTCCATGCAGGCTTTTACTTCTTCTACGTTATGCTTTTGTAGAAAACTCAGCAGACCTTGAAATCCATGATCATCATTTTTAAAACTCCTTTTTCTAGTTTCACGTTTTCCTTTTTTACTTATAAATGAGAGAAAAACATCAAAGCGATCTTTTGATACATCTATGCCCAGAAAGTTGTTGATCATATATAACCCCATACGTTACCATTAAAAATGAAAAGTAAGGCTAGCCTTGTGAATACAGAATGAGAACCATTTAGGTTTTTCTACGATACCGTCCAGCCTATACCTTTGAGAAGGGAGCTCTTATCTACTTGACAGATTTTATATCTAAGCCCCATTACAGAGTGCTTCCCTTCTCCATCTAATGCTTAAGCTTAAAACATTAGATGCTTTTTACAAGATACAAGCCCCTATGATGTCATTCCAGTGCTCCTTTCTCGTCATCCGAGTAGCTGACACTGGGATCCAGAAAAAAGAATGGCGTCATGAAAGTAGCCTCCTTCTCCTGTCATTCCAGTGCTTGACACTGGAATCTAGTCTTTATTATGCAGCCACTTATTTAAAGTTAAGTTTTCTGGATCCCAGACTGGGATGACATCATCCTTTTTTGGGATTCCAGCGTCACGCGCTGGAATGACATCACAGGGGCACTGGAATGACACCTCTCTTGGGCTCTTTTAGCTATAAACATTAAGAAATTTACCAAGCGGAGAAAAAGGCAAAAGAAGCCCCGTGGTTGGCTAATTACTTACATTATACTTTCAAGTATGGCGTTTTTTTATTCTAAACGCTTAGTAACCGCGATTCATCTGCTTTTAAGCCGCAATTAACCTAAATTATAAACGTTAAGAAATTTACTGAGTGGAAAAAAAGGCAAAGAAACCCTAGGGTAGCTAGTATTCAAATTCTCCCTTGTCTATTTGACGTCTTTTACTGTCTTAAACGCTTTATAAGCGTGTTTCGGCTTGTATAGGTAGAAACCTAAAAGTTTTATAAAGACATGAGGTGCACATAGTGCAAAAAATTAAGCATGATTTACGCCAAATACATTAAGTTTTTTGTCATTAATCCACTGCAGAAATTGCGAAGATAAATAAATAGCTTCAGTTTCATGATAAGAGGGCTGGCGAAGGGTGTCAAGCAAGTTTTTCGTTTCTGCGAGTACCTGAGTTTATTGACTTCATTAGAGCCAAAACTCTTGAGACCTAGGTGATAATTCTATCTAAAAGGATGCCAAAAAAGAGAAGCAACCCTACGTAGGAATTATTTTTAAATATGGACATGCATTGACTGGGATCGTCAGGATTGAAATTTTTGTATTGGCGGTGAAATATGAACCCTACAGCAAGTAGAGCAATATAAAAAATGTTATTTAATGATGATAAGATACCAGCATATAGCCACGTCATAAGAGATATTAAATAAAATCTTTTCAACCAAGATTTTGTTGTATCACCAAAATATAATGCGGTAGATTTCATTCCGAGTTTTTCATCATCTTTTTTATCTTGATGAGCGTATATGGTGTCATAGCTAAGTGTCCAGAAGACGCATCCTATATAAAACAGCAAGGATTCTATACTGATCTGGTTTGTTATTGCTGCTGAGCCCATGAGCGATCCCATATTGAAGGTAAACCCTAAGAACAATTGTGGCCACCAAACATACCGCTTTAATAAAGGGTAAGTAGCTATCATACACATTGAGATTATTCCAAGTATAAGTGTAGTTTTATTAGTTAATAATAAGATTACCAGGGCAATAGACAGTAACAGTGAAAGTAAAGCCAAAGCCTGCTTTATGTTTAATGTACCACTTGCAAGTGGCCTATATTTTGTTCGTTCAACGTGCGCATCTATTTTTCTATCGAAGATATCATTGATTATGCACCCTGCGGGTCTCATTAAAAATGCACCTATAGTAAACAAAACAAGGAGAAAAAGAGCCTGATATGATAGAGAAGTTGAGGCTAAAAGAATACCGCTCAAACTGGGAAATAGCACAAGCCACAAACCTGTTAAACTGTGCAACCTCATTAATGAAAAGTAATGGTTGAAATACATTAATTAAGTGTGATTATGTAATATTTTGCTTACATTAACAAAATTATCGAACGCTAAATCAGGCTTGAAAACTAACTCAGGTATAAATCGCAAATCAACATAACACAATATAGATTTACGTATTGACCATGCAGACTGGTTCATTTCATTAACAACAGTGTTAATATCACAATTATTCTCAGAAGGATCTCCAGTGCGTCTTTTTTCTGGATCTAAGTAGTCAGCTACTTGAATATTCAATGAAGATAACACAATATATACATCTGCTTTTTTCAAATCTTTACTTAATTTTACGTCAGATACCGCTACATTTTTATTGAACACCTTACCTTCCATTAGGACTCTTGATATCGCTCTATGCAATACCGATGCTATTTTTAGGTTTCTAATTTCCTTTTTCATATCCAGCTACTATAACACCCTTTCTTCTTGCACTAATTGATAAGCTTCTAAAATATCTCCAACTTTAATATCGATATTACCCTCTAGTGATACTCCGCATTCAAAGTTTACACCTACTTCTTTAACATCATCTTTAAATCTACGTAGTGCTTTTAACTTTCCTTCATGCACCAATTTGCCGCCACGCATTACCTTAATTAAAGAATCTTTTCTTATGACTCCATCACTTACGTAACATCCAATGATATTACCAGCTTTAGATACGTTAAATATTTGCCTCACAGATGCAAAGCCAACACGAACCTCTCGTGTAACAGGCTTTAACATTTTAGTTAAATACATTCTCATGTCGTCAATGAGCTCGTATATTATGTTATAAGTATGTATTTCTACACCTTTTTGTTTTGCCAAGTCCCTTATTTTTGAGTCCACTTTTACATTAAAAGCTAAAATTACTGCACTTGATGCTTCTGCAAGCAGCACATCTGAATCTGTTATCCCTCCTACTGCTTTGTGTAGGATATTTAATTTCACTTGGTCTTTACCGAGTTTATCAATTGAACTTGATATTGCTTCAATAGAACCAGTTACATCGCACTTTAAAACTACAGATAGTTCTTCTTTTTCGCTGTTATTACGACTGAATATATCTAAATTATTGTCGCCCAAATCTTCTTTCTTTTTCTTGATTAACTCTAGCCTGTATTCAACAATTTCACGCGCCTGCTTTTCAGAATTTATAACAACAAATTTATCTCCAGCATTTGGCACACCATTTAGACCAGTAATTTCAATTGGAGCGGAGGGTAGTGCTGCTTTTTCTCTTTGACCGAGGTGATTAACCATACTACGTACTTTGCTGTATGTTGTACCAACTACCAATATATCACCAACCTTTAACGTTCCTTCCTCAACTATCAATGTGGCTGATATTCCTTTCGCTTTATCTATTTTGGATTCTATTACCCATCCAAGTGCTCGACAATCTTCTATTGCTTCTAGCTTCATTAATTCAGCGATTAACAAAATCGCCTCTTCTAGTTTATCTAAATTAGTTTTCTTTTTTGCTGATACTGGCATAATCATAACATCACCACCAAGCTCTTCAGGAATGAGATCATATTGAGGCAAACTATTAATTATTTTTTCTACATCACCAGGCTCAGATTTATCAATTTTATTAATAGCAACTATAATAGAAACATTTGCTGCTTTTGCATGATTTATTGCTTCAACTGTTTGTTTCATGATTCCATCGTCAGCTGCAACTACTATTACAACTATATTAGTAATATTGGCACCACGTGCACGCATCGCAGTGAACGCTTCATGTCCTGGTGTATCAATAAAGGTAATTTTTTGCTTATCTTTTGTCGTTATTTGATAAGCACCTATGTGTTGAGTTATGCCACCTGACTCTCTTTCTGCAACATTAGATTCACGAAATGCATCGAGCAATGAGGTTTTACCATGATCGACGTGTCCCATAAAAGTGACGATTGGTGGTTTAGGTTTTTTAGGCAGGCTTTCTCTGCCTTCTATAAAAAATAAATCTTTTTCTCTGTTGGTATCGCTCACTCGTTTGGCCGTATGATTAAATTTTTTCACTATTTCACATGCTATATCTGGATCCACCAGATCATCTACTCTATAACTCTCACCGACTTCTTCTTTGAACATTTTTAGCACACTCTTGCTATCTTCTGCCATGCGAATAGATAACTCCCTGATAGTTATTTTATCTGGTATAATAACTTCTCTTGATATATTTTTACCCTTAGTAAACTTTGACTTTCTACCTCTTATACCAAACCTTTGCTTAAATACAGGGGGTTGTTCAGTTTTTTCATCTATTGCCTGTGCAATTACCAGTTTAGAATGCTTAGAATATATATCTTTGTTGACTTTAAAAGACTTTTTATCGTTGTCCTCATGGTCAATACTATCTTCTTTTGGTTCAACTAAGTGGGTATTACTTAAAACTTGCTTATTTATTTCCTTAGATAAAGCGTCCGCTTCATTTTTCTCGTCAATCTCTTTATTGCTGTCTTCTTTTGCTGTTTTCTCTTTTTCTTCTCTCTGATTTCTTTCTTTCAGCAAAGCAGCATTCTGCACAGCATTAATGCGAAAAATTTGTTCTTTCTCTGTTAAAGAACATAATTTACTCTCGTCAAATAAATTATGTTCTTCTGCATCATGAGATTTTTTTCTTCTTTTTTTTACTACTGTAGCTCCAGTACTTGGGCTAGCTGAAGAGTTTAAATTGAGGTCTAATTTAAGCTTGCTTAAACCTTGGAGCGTTAATTTTTTATCACTGATATCTTCATTATTCATATTATTTTATTATATTAATCCAAGCTTTTTACGTGCTTCTATGATTATTGAATCTACTGTATCTTTTAGATCTTCTTTGCTATCGGATGAGGAAGAGAGTATGCTGCAAAACTCATAACTTGATAAATCTGCTATGTCCTCTAAAGTCTTAATATCATGCTTACTAAGAGCAATTTTATTGTCTATTGATAAAGTTAAATTGATTACATCATCCTCCATACCTAAACTTTTTAGCTCTTCTATTTTTCTATCATTTTCTGCTTTCAGGTACTTATTTGCTCTATTGTGAAGTTCGTTTGCAATATCTTCATTAAAGCCCTCTATTGAAGCAAGCTCTTTAATTGAAGCGCTAGATATGTCTTCTACACTTGAAAAACCTTCTGTTACCAATAGCTGACCCATAATCTCTTCTAAGTTTAAAGCTTCAGCAAATAAAGCTGAACATTGACTAAGTTCTTTACTTCGCCTTTCTGATTCTTGCTGAGTGCTTAATATCTCAATTTTCCATCCAACAAGCTCTGAAGCTAATCTTACATTCTGGCCCTTTTTTCCTATCGCTAAACTCAATTGATCTTCAGCAACTATTAACTCTATGCAATTTTCATTTTCATCAATAATAACCTTTGATACTTCTGCAGGAGTAATGGCTTTAATAACAAATTGACCCAAATCTGAGGAGTAATTTATAACGTCAATTTTTTCACCATTTAATTCGTGTATAATAGTTTTTATTCTATCTCCCTTAACTCCAACACAAGCACCTACTGGATCAATGTTCTTGTCGGGAGAGAAAACAGCAACCTTAGACCTTGAACCAGCATCTCTAGCTATACCTTTAATTGTCACTAATCCGTCAGCAATTTCTGGTATTTCTTGATTTAATAATGCCTCCAAAAAGCCTTCATGAGTCCTAGAAAGAATAATTTGACGTCCATCATCAGAGCGCTTAACAGTCTGTATGTAAGCTTTAACCTTATCACCTTCACGAAATGATTCACCACCAGTTAAATTTCGCAATGGAAGATATGCCCTAGTGCCATTTATGTCTATAATAAGATCTGAATATTCTACTTGTTTAACAATACCATACCTTATTTCTCCCACTTTATCTTTAAACTCCTCATATTGCTTTTTTGACTCTTCATCTTTAATTACTTGAGCAATCTTTTGCTGGGCAATTCTTGCTGAAGCAAGATCAGTGTTAAGAGAGAGCAATTCACTAACAGTATCTCCAACTTTTGCATCTCCTTTTATTAATTTAGCTTGTGTAAGCGTAATTGATTCACACTCAGTATTCTCTTTTTCATTTGATTCATCATCAATAACTTTTAGTTTTCTATATGAAGTAACTTTGCCTGTGTTTCTATCTATATCAACTACAATTTTACTTTTGCTACCATATTTTTGATGAGCCACTGCTTCTATAGCACTTTCCAGTGCCTTTATTACAACATCAAAATCTAAACCTTTTTGAAGTGAAAGCTCTCCTGCTGTTTTTATTACATCAAGGTTTCCAACTATGTTATTCTTGTTACTTTTCTGCTTAACACTGCTTTTACGATTAGCAATCATATAAATAAATCCAATGTAATTAGTTATAATTATAGCTTCAACGGGCAAAGAACGCTATCCTAAATGTTAAATAATTGCTAATTTAAGTCAAGTTTTTTCGTGTCTTTGCATAACAAGCAACGCAGGAGTAAAGAATAAAGTTAAAACTGTTGCAGCCAATATTCCACTTGCTATGGTTGTTGAAATGTCAACCCACCACTGGCTTGATGGAGCATCATATGTGATTTGTAGCGTAAAAAAATTGATATTTAACCTGGTAATCATCGGTATTAAACCAAGAACTGTGGTTGCAACGGTAAGCAATATTGGCCTAACGCGAGAAATTGCAGCGTTTATTACACATCGCTTGATGTCATTTTTGTGTACCTTAATTTGATGATGAAAGGCATCAAGCAATAGTATGTTATTATTCACTATAATTCCTGCCAAAGCAATTATCCCCACTCCACACATAACAACTACGAAAACTTGTTGGATAAGAAAGAAAACAAAAAACACACATGTTGTGGATAAAAACACTGCTGTCATTACGATAAATGTATGGTATACATTATTAAACTGTGTCACTAATACCAATATCATTAGTGTAATCGCTAATATAAAAGCCTTTAACAAAAATGCTCCTGATTTTTGTTGATCTTCTTTGTCGCCTTTAAAATCAATTTTTACTCCCTTGTCCCAATCCTGGGCAATAGAATTCTGAATGAACTTTACTCTTTCATCAACAAGATAGCCAGTATCAACGTCAGCAGAGATTGTCACTGTGCGTAATCCATCAATCCTGTTTAGTTTGTTTACCTTTTTTTCGGGAGCATATTTTACTATGTTGCTCATAGGATACGAGCCATTAACTGTATTGATAAAAAGATTGTCTATAGTCTTCATATTGCGGTCCTTTCTGGGGAAACGGAGTACAATATCGATTTCTTCATCCGTGTTATTTGGTCTATATTTTCCAATCAACACTCCATTTGTAACCATCTTTATAAAATCGCCAATGGTTGCAACACTTACTTCAGAGCTTGTAGCCTTACTCTTATCAACACTCATATTCCACTCTATTTCAGGTGCTGATCTGCTATCTTGAATATTTATAAACCCGGATGAAGGTTGGTTCATAATTTCTAGAATTTTCTCTGCTGCTAAATTCAAACTGGATGCACTCCCGCTGAGGTTGATTTGTATTGGCTTGTCAGCCGACGGTCCTGGCTTTTCCTCTTGAACATTAATTATTATTCCTTTCATGTCTTGCACACTGCTCCTTATATCATTTAGTATGTGCTTAGCTTTGCGCCTGAAGCGCCAATCCATAAGTTCTAGTTGTATTCTGGCGATAACGTTGTCTGAAAATGCTCCTGATCTAGCATAAGAAACATGAATTTCTTTTTCAATGCTCAAAATGCGTTCTTCCACTTCTTTGAGTATCAGATCTCGTTCTTTGGCTGATAAGCTTTCTTTTGCTTTAACACTGATTAAAATATTATCTGAATCCACTTTCGGAAAAAACTTTACTCCAGGACCAAAAGTAAAGTACAGCACACTAAATGAAAACAAAACGAATACAGTAGCACATACGAATTTTTTAGGATGATCCAAAACCTTCTCTAGCATGCGTACGTAAGCTCTTATTATAGGCCCAGCATTTTTTATTTCACCACTTTCTATAGCACTCATTTTTTTTATTTCTTTTTTTGAAGTTATCGAAGGCTTACCAAATATTGCACCAAGTGTTGGTATAAAAACCAAA
This sequence comes from Wolbachia endosymbiont (group A) of Bombylius major, assembly GCF_947251895.1. NCBI lineage: Bacteria > Pseudomonadati > Pseudomonadota > Alphaproteobacteria > Rickettsiales > Anaplasmataceae > Wolbachia > Wolbachia endosymbiont (group A) of Bombylius major. The sequence continues at coordinate 424,036 of NZ_OX366395.1, forward strand.
GCCATAATGAGCGATCCAGTCAAAGTTAGGATTATTGTAATTGGTATGTACTGCATGAATTTACCAACAGTATCAGGCCAGAATAATAGAGGAAAAAACACTGCTAATTTAGTTAACGTTGATGATAGAACCGGATAAAACATATCACGAACTGAAGTGTAAAAAGCTTCTACTTTGTCCATTCCGCAGATCATCTTTCTATCGGCATATTCGCTGATCACAATTGCATCATCAACCAGCATGCCAACAGCCATAATTAAACTGAAGAGCACAACGATATTTAAGGTTATACCCATAAAGTAAAGAGCTATTATCCCAATGAGAAAGGAACCGGGTATCGAGAGTGCCACAAGAATAGCAATCCTTGTTCCCATAGAAAGCATCATTATGATCAATATTAACAACACAGCAAATATTATGCCGTTTTCCAAGTCATCAAGCACATCGCGGACGTTTTTTGACTGGTCGTTTAAGTACACCACTTTTAAATTTTCAGGTAATTGATCTTTTGCCTTATCCATTAAGTATTTTACTTGATTTACTGTGTCTATTATGTTTTTTCCGTTACGTTTTGAAATTTCTAGCACGACACTAGGTAATCCATTAATGCGAGCAAATCCTTGGTGATCCTCAAACCTAGGGTATACTTTTGCTATATCTTTGATTCTCAAAACTGCATCGCCTTGAGATCTAATAGGAATATTCATAATATCTTCTATATCTTTTAATAACCCTGATATTTTAATCGAATATTTACCGGTATCATTTTCCAGTGACCCAGCTCCCACTAGTCTGTTATTGCTTGATATAGCTTGGAATATTTCGTTTGATTGAATGTTATATTTTGTTAGAACTGTGGGCTCAACTATCACTTCCACTGTTTCTTTACGCATACCTGCCACTTCAACTTTGAGAACATTTGGCAGAGATTCTATTTCTTTCTTTAGCTTGCGTGCTATTTCAGTTAAGGCTCTTTCTGGCAAATTACCAATTAAGCCGACATTGAGTATCGGAAATAAGCTCAAGTTTATTTCATTGATTATCGGAGATTCTGCTTCAACAGGTAACTTCGATTTTATGTTTGAAAGCTTTGAACGGACATTATCGAGCACTTCTTTATTATCATACTCTGTTCCAAATTCGAGTATCATGTGAGCACCATCATTAGTTGCAAAAGCTCTCAATTCTCTTACACCTTCGATGGATCTTAGTTCATTTTCTATAGGAAGCACTAATAGCTTTTCACTATCTTGAGCAGAAATCCCAGGAAGTCCAACAAACACGCTGATTATAGGAATCTGTATATCAGGATTGCTTTCCCTTGGCATTTTTACATAAACGTATGAACCGAAGATAAAAATTACTATAAGTAATAATACCACCGCCCTGTTTCGCTCTATGAGTAAGCTCTGCATGTTGAATGTTAGCTGAATATGTGTGTTTGTACAATATTATAGTCGAGATACATTGCATATTAATTAATCCTTGTGTAGCTTTAAAACTTTATGCAAATAATTAAAATTTTCACAAAATTGCAAGTATAAGAAAATTCCTGTATAATAATTCTAGAACAGTATTTGAGAGGTTATTATGGTGGCAATTCTAAATGTAACAAAGGGCAAAAATAAAGTTATTGTGTCTGGATTAGCTGGAGCTTTATCAGCTTTAATATTTTTAACAGCAATCCACATTGCCGCAAAGATAGCCATTATCGTTTCTGCCGCTGCAGTTACTTACTTATTACTTTCGCTGATTCATAAAATAAGAACTAAAGCTGAAATTACTCGTGTTTCAGGAGATAAAGTTTCAGAAGATGAAGGGTATAGCAGTGTTGATGAAGGTGAAGAAAAAGATACCGTAAAAGAACCAAAAAGAACTGAAACTGAGCTAGAAGAAGAATTAAAAAATAAAAGAGCAGAAGAAGAAATGAAAAATGGACTACCTAAACATATGGATTTCAAAGGTAATTCACTTTCTAAAAGCGCTGATACTAAAGATAGTCATTCCGTTTCTAGTGCTACAAATATTGTTATGGAACCTTTACCTAAACACATGGATGCGCTTGGTAATCCACTTCCTGAAAGACCAAGTGCAAATATTAGTATAGAATCTAAACCTGAGAGAAAACTATCTCCTGCAGAGTGGCTATTACAGTGCGGGAATGTAAATAATGATGTGAGGGAAGTGCTAAAACAGCCAATTATCCAACAGCCATTTAACGGGTTAGGGTTTTAGATGTAGTTGCTATATCAAACTCTCCATCTTATATTGAGGATCAGATGCAATGCCATACACTCTATTTGGCGGAGCAATTTTGTTCTCTATACCAAAAACTATACCTTCAATTATTGCTGTGAGTACTTTTTCAAGGTTACAATCTGCTCCAGGAACACGGTGCTCTAGGCGGCATCTTTTGGAATCGTTGCCAAAATAGGGAATTCTTATCGCAGCAGTTCTGTTATTTACCCCCCAACTAATCGTAGTTGGAGTATAAATATCCGGGTACTGAAATCTTAAATATGAATCATCATTTGGAGCGAAAAACAACATATGTTTTTTCATCATTGCACATAATCCACCAATACTGTGAATCAGATAGTCACTGTACTTTTGCTCATTGATATAAAATAAGTTATCGTTATTTGAATTCACGAGATTAACATGCACATTTAATGCACTGCCTGCTCTATCCAAATAGGGCTTTGCTTTAAAAGAAATATTCCCACCTAGTTTTTGTGCTGTTTCAGTAAGTGATTGTTTTGCTAACTCAAAATGCTTAATTAAATTGTCGGAGTTCGTATAACAACCACTTTTTATCTCATACTGATGTGTAGAATTCTCCTTCTCGCAAGAAAATTCAAGAGATGCTATTTTATTTTTGATGCTATTCAGAAATAAGTATTCTTTTTCTATTCCTTCAATGTAAAACTCTAGTTCAATACCGAATACAGCATAACAACTCAAATCACTTAATATAATCATAAATTTGTTTCAGTAAATCTATATTAGGTTAGCTATATTTATATCAATACTTTACTTATTTGCCAGTAAATTTAACATCTTATTTATACATAATGTATTACTGTTTTTAATAGCATGCTTCTAATCCTCGATACAAGCGACATTTACAAATTTTTCATTTTTTTGAAATAAAAATGATCAATTTTAATGTTTTTATACCCTTTACAACCCATCAAAAAATCACCATAATTTTTAGTATGTATTAAGTAGTATTAGCTTTTCATTTTGCAGTAAGCTATTGATTATCTTATGTTTTTCTAATTATTGCTTTTTTCTTGGTGTGGTATATGAACTTAACTAGCCCTAAGGTTTCTACTATGTTTTTTGATCAGATTATTACAGTAACGGATCACAATGTTACTTGGGAAAAAATCCAAAATTGTCTTTATAATCTTTATGGAGAAGCAACATATAATAGCTGGCTGAGTTCACTAAAATTTGTCAGTAGCAGAAATGGGGAAGTTCTTTTATCCGTGTCAACAAGGTTTATAAAAGAGTGGATTACAGTTCATTACATGAAAAAAATATTATCATTATGGCAAAGCGAAGATAAAAGTATACGTTCTATTGATATTCAAGTAATTGAGGAGAGGAATTCAAATTTTAATGTTATACTAAAAAACAGAGAGGAAAGTAATCATAATCTTGGTTCGCCGCTGGATCCAAGGTTCACCTTTGATAATTTTGTAGTGGGAAAGCCAAATGAATTAGCATTTACGGCGGCAAAGCGTGTGGCAGAATCTATAGATCCAATATTAGGCAGCAATCCTTTGTTTCTATATGGTGGAGTGGGACTTGGTAAAACACATCTAATGCATGCTATAGCTTGGCACATAGTCAATTCCCCATCAGCAAAAAGAAAAGTGGTGTATTTATCAGCAGAGAAATTCATGTACCAATATATTACAGCGCTGCGAAGCAAAGATATTATGTTATTTAAAGAGCAATTTAGATCAGTAGATGTATTGATGGTAGATGATGTGCAATTTATCAGTGGTAAAGATAGTACACAAGAAGAATTTTTTCACACTTTCAATGCATTGATAGACCAAAATAAACAATTGGTTATATCAGCTGATAGGTCTCCTAGTGATCTTGATGGAGTGGAAGAAAGAATAAAATCACGACTCGGTTGGGGGTTGGTGGCAGATATTAATGAAACAACTTTTGAATTAAGGCTTGGTATATTGCAGGCAAAAGTGGAGCAGATGAATATGTATGTTCCGAAAGATGTCCTAGAGTTTTTAGCAAGGAACATAAAATCTAATATAAGAGAATTAGAAGGAGCATTAAATAAGGTTACCCATACCTCATTAATTGGAAGAAGTATGACGGTAGAATCAGCTAGTGAAACCCTAATCGATCTTCTTAGGTCAAATCATAGGTCAGTCACAATAGAAGAAATACAAAAGAAAGTAGCTGAGTTTTTCAATATAAAGGTTGCAGATATGCAATCCAATAGAAGGCTTCGCAGTCTTGCAAGGCCAAGACAAATAGCTATGTATTTTGCCAAAAAATTTACGCAAAAAAGCCTACCAGATATTGGGAGAAACTTTGGTGGCAGAGACCATGCTACTGTTATACATGCAGTAAAACAAGTAGAAAATTTTATAAAGACCGACTCAAAATTTGCTGATGAAATCAATCGATTAAAAAAAATGTTTAAGTAGCGTTTTTAAAATAGCTAATAACAAATCCTAAAATGAATCGACTATAGTTTTAATCCGTTTAAGTTTAAAATCTTCTGTTAGCTTCGCAGAATACATTTCCTTATTGTGTTGATTATAGAAGGTAAATTCGTGATCACCTAAATTTAGTATTGCAAAGCCAAAGCCAAAAAAGTTTCTAACCTCGTGTGCTAAGTAGTTTTTACCATTTGAATAGTCAAATTCTACATTTTGATAAACAGATTCTTGATCTTGAGCGTGTAATGATGCACCACCGTTTCCAACTATAATTTGGTCTGGAACATTATCCATTAATAAAATCTGGGCTATATGAATGTGGCCAGAAACTATGGTTGTAACATTGCTTGGAAATTTATCTCCAAAAGCTTCGATTTGTGTAAGATTACCATGGCTTTTTAATGTCAAAAATTCTTTTTTTGGAGATCTCCAAAGCGGTTTATGAGTTAAAAACCACATGGGCTTGTCAGAACTATTTTGTATCAATTTATCAAATTGCCTCTCAAAAGCATCAATTGTGCTTTGGGTTGTAAAAATATCCTCACCGGATGAAGAGTCGAAGATAAAAAATTTCATCGGTCCAGCATCTAAGGACCAACTAGAAAGGAAGTTTCCACATTTTTCAGACGAAAAGGGGTATGAATCTAGATACCTGAACCATCCTTCATAAGCTCTATCACAACTCTCATGGTTTCCACGAACAAAAAGGAAAGGGGATTGTGATAAAATATCCTTTGCAGGCTCAAACCAATCAGCGTACCAAACTTCTTTATTATATCCATAAATATCGCCACACTTTTTTGTATTTCTACATTTTGTTTGTCTATAATGATAATCACCAACATGGATAATTAAATCTGGTTTATGAAGGGCGATTGAATCTAAATTTTTTTTTAAAGGCCAGCTATCTACCGAATTACATTCCTGCTGAAATAACACATTTATTCTACAGCCCGTGTCACCAATGAAAGCAATTTTATTAACCTTTTTTGGTAATATAGGAACCCGTAGATCCTCAATACTAATGTTTTTGGCACTTGTTTGTACTGTCAGTTCACAAACTGTTTCGTTATGATCACCATTATTAATTGAGCTGCGATTCAGCATTTCTGTTTCCTCGCCATCAACATAAACAATGGGACACATGTCATTGTCCGTAATTGCGCGTATGCTTAGTTTATTTTCTGGGATAACTTGAGACCATGTGTATAATATTTGTGCATGGACGAAATGAAAGCTAGTTATAAGAGAGAGAGCTAAAAAAATAAAGATATTAGCTATATTCATTTGTATAAAAACCTAAGTTAAAAATTAGTAGTAAGGTTATCTTAAATGATTAAAATTTATAATCACAAAATTCATAATCAAATTATACAAACAATTTCTAAATTATTCTAGTATCAGATTGACACTCTAGATGAAAAATTCTAAAATGATTAAGTAATTTAAAATAATTATATAAAAACTAGAATATAGTGCGGCCGTGGTGGAATTGGTAGACACGCAGCGTTGAGGTCGCTGTGGCTCATAAGGCCTTGGAAGTTCAAGTCTTCTCGGCCGCACCAGTTTTTATCGCTGTTTAATATGGGTAAAAATGTTTATAGGAAATCAGAGTAGCAATAAGGTAGAAAGAGCTATCAGCGAAATCAGGCGCGGTCGGCCAATTGTAATATATGATGAAAGTAATTACCTATTGTTTGCTGCTGCTGAGGCTTTAGAAAGAGATTTATTTAATCAATACAAGCTTATATCAAGCAATGTATATGTTACTTTAACTTCAAGTAAGGTAAAATACATATCTCAGAATAAAGAACATAACAGCAAACGTCTGTTGGTGAATAATTTTGATGAACTGCTCCATTTAATAAACTGTTCAAAGGAAGATTGCATAAAAGAGTTGCAATGCTCAAAGACAATAGATGAATGTGCTATTGCCTTGCTTAAGTTCTCAGAATTATTGCCATACGCGTTAGTGGCTGATATGACTTTTGAGAATAATCATGAAATGCGAAATTGGTGCGAGAAAAATGACGTTATTGCACTGGACACGTCATTCATAAATAATTTTCAAGAAAATCAGGATGTATATGAAGTGTGCAAAACATCATTATTTTTAAAACAGACTCAAGAAGTAAATATCATATCTTATAGAACCGAAAGTGGTGGAAGAGAACATCATGCAATTATCATTGGCAATCCAGATAAAGATGGCGAACCATTAGTAAGAATTCATTCTTCGTGTTATACGGGTGACTTGTTAGATAGCTTGTCATGCGATTGCAGAAGTCAGTTACATCAAGCAATTCAAATGATAGCTGACTCTGGAAGTGGTATTATATTGTATTTGATGCAAGATGGAAGGGGCATTGGTTTAACTAATAAGTTAAGAGCGTACAGTATGCAAAGAGGACATAATCTTGATACTGTTGATGCAAATAGAACATTGGGTTTTGAAGATGATGAAAGGAGTTTTGCTGTTGCAGCTAAAATGCTTAAGAAATTGAACATTAACAAAATCCAATTACTTACAAACAATGATAGAAAATTATCAGAATTGGAAAGTAGTGGTATAGGAGTTACAAAGTGTCTACCACTTATTGTGGAACGTAATAAATATAACGATTCATATATGGAGACAAAATTTGGTAAATTAGGCCATAGATTAAGAGTTTTTTAGCTTTTTTGCTGTAACTACTTTGTTAATTTGCTATGTTTATTAACATAAGTTAAGATTTTTAGGAATACTAAAATGCTAAGATTTTTTAAACGAGAAAAAAATACTGAATCCTTAGATAAGGATATAAATTGGAATTCAAACCGCTACAGCACAGTTATTGCTCAAAGAAATATTCTACTTTTATTTGCATTAATATTATTAGCAACGATCTCTATCAGCATATTAGTCATATTTAAAATTAGCACAAGTAGCACTATTGAGCCATTTGTTATAGAAATTGACAAGAAATCAGGAATAGTGCAATTGGTTGATCCTGTCACAGTAAAGCAGTATTCTGCAGATGAAGCGCTGAACAATTATTTTATTTCAGAGTATATAAAAGCAAGGGAAGTTTTTGATCCATATCATTATAATTATAACTATTATACAAAGGTGAGGTTGTTTTCCTCGCCTAATGTGTATAATGAATTTAGAAATTATATAGGATCGCAGAATATGGATGATCTTTTTAATTTATATTCAGATACCAAAAATGAATTTAAAATTCGCTCGATTCAAAAATTGGGTAACGATGCTCTTCAGGTGAGGTTTTTTGTGGAATTTATACGGAAAGATGGAAGTTCCACAAGAAAAAATAAGATAGTTATTATGTCATATAGATATGCATCGCTTGAAATGAATGATCAGCAAAGATATATTAACCCATTAGGGTTTCAAGTTATTTCATATAGAGTAGATGATGAATATGTATAGAATATTATTAGTTTTAGTTTTACTTGTAAGTAGCAATTTAAACGCATCCATTAATTATAATGAACCTATTTCTGTAGATAGTAGAATAAAGACTTTTGTGTATAGCCCTAATGAAGTATTTACGGTGGTTTTTAGTCAGGGTTACTATTCTTATATTGAATTTGCGGAAGGAGAAAAAGTTAAAAATATCGCTGTTGGTGATGCATCAAGTTGGAAAATTAATCCTTATGACAATAAATTGCTTATCATGCCATTTGAAGTTAGTAGCCGCACTAACATGATTATTACGACAACTAAAAAAAGAAATTACATTTTTGATTTAATCTCAAGGCCAAATTACGATAAATACCCAGATACTGATGCTAAAAAAGTGGATCATGATTATTCTGCTGAAAAGGATATATCTTACGTAGTACGTTTTTATTATCCTCAAGAAGAAGGTGAATTTGATGTTGATTTAGATGAGGTTTCTTTACCTACTCAAATGCAATATACTACAGACAAGCCAGAAAAAATAATACAAGAAAATGATACGAAGTATAATTATACATATATTGATGAAGGTGGTAATGCGGATATAGTTCCGATTGAGTTATTTGATGATGGTTATTTAACCTATTTAAAATTTAGAAATAATAATAAAATACCTCAGATTTTTGTAGAAGAGGAGGATAAACCTTGTAAAAGGCTGTTATTTGATGATTATGTTATAATAAAAGGGGTACATAAAAAGCTATTTATGCGTTATGAGGATGGTGAAGTTGAAATTATAAATAGGTCACTTTAGCTGTGGTACATGCAATATGAATAAAGAAAGGCGTAACAATTCAGAAGATGAGTCAGAAATAGAGAACAAGGTAGTAACAGTTGGCTCTAATCAAGGTCATAGGGCATTGATGGTCATTATTTTAGTACTTCTGGTTGGTGGAGTGTATTATCTCTATTTTAGTCCTTCTCATAAAGAGGGTTCAGAAGTTATTAAAAAAGAGGAAACAAAGCAAAACGTTCAAGAATTGAAAGGAAAGTTGGAACAAGTTCCAGATAATGTAATGGTTCCTGAAAGAATAATAACTGATCCCTTACCATCCTTACCTCCTCTTCCTACACCACTAATCATACCAGAAATAAAACAAATTAGAAAAGAAGAAGTGATGAAAAAAGAAGAAGAGAAACCAAAAGAAACTCCTGTGTCAAATATACCTATTTTGCCAAAGCAAAATTTTCCTTCTAGTAATGTTATGGGCAATTTACCTACCTCATTTCCTACAATAGGGGGTGGCGGTTATCCTAGAGACAGACGTAGTGCACAAATGTTAACAATTTCAGGTGGTAGTGGAGAGAACAAGGCTGCTGATGCTATTTTATCCGACACTTCAGCACAATCGAGCAAAGCTACCAGGGTAGGAAAGCTTGGTTTAATGATTACTCAAGGTAAAATTATTGATGCTGTTCTTGAAACTGCAATAAACTCTGATCTGCAAGGAATGCTGCGTGCTATGGTGAGTAGAGATGTTTATGCAGAAACTGGTGATACAGTTTTAATACCTAAAGGCTCAAGATTGATAGGCAGTTATTCATTTGACTCGAATGTTGCTAAATCTTGTGTAAGTATAAACTGGAATAGAGTGATTCTGCCACATGGAATAGATATTGCAATCTCATCACTTGGTACTGACGAGCTTGGTAGAGCAGGGATAGCAGGAATAGTTGATAACAAAATAGTAAGTGCGTTATTCTCTTCAGTGACACTTGCTGGTGTTTCGATTGGTTCTGCTGTTATAGGGCAAAAGGCTTCTAATCTTATTGATACGCTAACTCCTATGGATGCGGTGAGATCCATCACTACAACTGAAATAGATATCTCTCCCCTTAAGGATATTATTGGTAAGAAGAGTATATCTGAGGAAGATGGAAAGGATGCAAAGAATGATAAGTGGAAACTTGGGCTTGGAGCTATTAGGAAAATTAAGAATGCGTCTAATGAAAAGAGCTTAGTTGAGATATTTAAGCAAGTAGTAAAAGACCTAGGTTTGGTTTCAATTGACGATAATAAGGTTGATGAAATTACTTTGGAAGATGTAAAGGAATTATTGCGGAGACAAGGGAGCAAATCTGTCTATGAAGAAGCAATCGGGAAATCAATCGAGGATTTTTCTAAAGATATGCGAGATGTAGTGGGCAGATATACAGATAAAAAACCAACTATTTATGTTGATCAAGGCACTGCATTGAAAGTATTTGTTAACCAAGATATAGTATTTCCTCCACAGGCAATATTAAATCAATGAAATGAACTATGCTGCACTTGATACATATTTGGAGCCATTACAAGGCATATTTCAAGAAGAAGGCGTAAATGAAATATCAATAAATAAGCCAAAGGAAGTATGGATTGAAAATCGCGGTGAAATAAGGTGTGAAAAATTAGAAGTATTCGATCTTAACCATTTGAAATCTCTTGGCAGACTGATTGCTCAAGCTACAGAACAAAAACTTAGCGAAGAAGCGCCGTTACTTTCGGGAACATTATCAAATGGTTATCGTATACAGATAGTATTTCCGCCAGCATGTGAACCTGATAAAGTAGTCATGTCGATTCGTAAGCCTTCTAGCATGCAGTTAGCACTCGATGATTACGAAAAAATGGGGGCTTTTTCTGAAACTGTTACAGAAGCAACTGATAATCCAGTTGACCGTCATTTGGATTTATTGTTAAGGCAAAAAAAAATAAAAGAGTTTTTAGAATACGCTGTAATAAGTAAGAAAAATATTATAATTAGTGGTGGAACTTCCACTGGTAAGACTACTTTTACTAATGCTACTTTGCGTGCTATTCCAGCTGAGGAAAGAATTATTACTGTTGAGGATGCAAGGGAAATCGTTTTGAACGATCATCCCAATAAAGTCCATCTAATTGCCTCTAAAGGAGGGCAGGGCAGAGCAAAAGTAACCACTCAAGATTTGATAGAAGCGTGCTTACGTTTAAGGCCAGACAGAATAATAGTTGGTGAGCTCCGTGGAGCGGAAGCTTTTAGTTTTCTTAGGGCGATAAATACTGGTCACCCTGGATCAATATCAACCCTTCATGGGGATAGTCCAACAATGGCCCTTGAGCAAATAAAATTGATGGTTATGCAGGCAAATCTTGGCATTCCTCCAGACCAAATTATACCATACATTAGAAATGTGATTGATATTGTTATTCAGCTAAAAAGAACCGGTGGGGGCAAAAGAAGCATTTCTGAGATATTATTTACTAGATCTGCGAGCGAAAATGCTTAAATTTATACATAAGTTAAGGAAGAGTAGTTTATGAGTAATGGAAATCACCTACGTAATATTCTCATAGGAGGTGTAGTAGCTTTTAGCGTACTTGAGTTTTGCTTCTATCTATCTGGTATATTGTTCTTTCTATTAGTTGACGGTCCGGATGCTGTGGATTTTAAGGCAATTAATCCTAGTTTGACGCCTTTCCCTCAAGCTCTTTGGCCAACAATCTTTGATCATATACAATATTGTTGGCATCATCCAGAGTTATATAGCCGTGAGCTCAAAATCAAATTAATTATATCTTCTGCACTGCCTATCGTTGTTTTAATGATTATTTTGTGGAATTTAAGAGAAAGGATAATTGAGTGGCGACCATTTAAAAAGAAAGAATCACTTCATGGAGATTCGCAGTGGGCATCAGAGAAAGACATACGAAAAGCAGGATTAAGAAGCAAAAAGGGATTATTGCTTGGTAAAGATAAAAGAGGATACTTCATTTCTGATGGGTTTCAGCATGCATTGTTATTTGCACCTACAGGTTCTGGTAAGGGTGTTGGCTTTGTAATTCCTAATTTATTATTTTGGACTGACTCGGTAATTGTACACGACATAAAATTAGAAAACTATGAAATAACAAGTGGTTGGCGAGAACGACAAGGACAAAAAGTATACGTATGGAATCCAGCGCAGCCAGATGGAATAAGTCACTGTTACAATCCATTACAATGGATTAGTGAAAAACCTGGGCAGATGGTTGACGATGTGCAGAAAATAGCTAACCTAATCATGCCTGAACAAGACTTTTGGCAGAATGAAGCAAGAAGCTTATTTGTTGGAGTGGTATTATACTTACTTGCTGCACCAGAGAAAGTTAAATCTTTTGGTGAAGTTGTGCGTACGATGCGTAGTGATGACGTGGTTTATAATCTTGCTGTTGCTCTTGATACAATGGGTAAAATACTACACCCTGTAGCATATATGAATATTGCAGCTTTTTTACAAAAAGCTGATAAAGAAAGGTCAGGTGTTGTATCAACCATGAACTCATCACTTGAATTGTGGGCAAACCCATTGATTGATACTGCAACTGCGTCAAGTGATTTTAATATTCTAGATTTTAAAAAGAAGAAAATTACAGTTTATGTTGGTTTAACTCCTGACAACTTGACTAGGCTCAGGCCTTTAATGCAGGTTTTTTACCAACAGGCAACTGAGTTTTTATGTAGAAAATTGCCATCGGATGACGAGCCTTATGGCGTATTGTTTTTAATGGATGAGTTTCCTACACTTGGAAAAATGGAGCAATTTCAAACAGGTATTGCATATTTTCGTGGTTATCGAGTTAGGTTATTCTTAATTGTTCAAGATACTGAGCAGCTCAAAGGAATATACGAAGAAGCAGGGATGAACTCCTTTTTGTCAAACTCGACTTACAGAATAACTTTTGCAGCCAATAATATTGAAACAGCTAATTTAATATCGCAACTTATAGGAAACAAAACTGTACAACAAGAATCGTTGAATAAGCCTAAATTTTTAGATTTAAATCCTGCTTCAAGGTCATTACATATCTCTGAAATACAAAGAGCATTGCTATTGCCTCAAGAAGTTATTATGTTGCCACGTGACGATCAGATAATTTTAATAGAATCGACTTACCCAATTAAATCAAAGAAAATTTTGTACTACAGTGATACCACCTTCACAAGAAGGCTGCTCAAACAAACTCGTGTGCCTACACAAGAACCATATGACCCAAACAAAGTTCTTTCTGCCGCTGCGAGCAAAGATAAGGTTAATAACGAGGGGAATAATGTTCTTGAGGGACCTAATTCAGTTGATTATCCTGCTGAAACTAAAACCGAAGATGCAGTATATGATGAATCAGATGAATTTGCAGACGAAGATATTGATGATGAAGATATCGACGATAAGTTTGAAGATGATGATGACGAGGAAGAGGAGGATAGGAGTGATGATGGGTTTGATGACGAAGAAGAGGAGGATGAATTTGAAGATGAGGATATTGACGATAAATTAAAAAATGACGAGAAGTAAGGTTAACTTTGCCTATTTTTAGCTCAGAAAAGTGCAAGTTATGCAAATAATTAGGCTTTTCATATTAAGCCATTTTTAATTAATTAGTATTAGATTAGCTATTTTAACTAGGGGAGTAGTAATGATTAGTAAAAAAACATTAGCGGTTACAGCACTTGCTTTGCTGTTGTCACAACAATCTTTTGCGAGTGAAACAGAAGGATTTTACTTTGGTAGTGGGTATTATGGTCAATTTTTTAATGGCATGGGTGAGTTGAAAGCAAAAATTGGAGATAAGGATGCTGCAGATACTAATAAGGTATCTATAAATGACAGGGATGCTCAGAATACAGAAGGTCAATTACTAAGTAAGTATAAAGGAGATTATAATCCGCCTTTTGCTGCAAATGTAGCATTGGGTTATACAGGGGAATTGAATGGCAATAGCTACAGAGCTGAATTGGAAGGAATGTATTCTTCTGTAAAAGTGGATAATATTGGTTTAACAAGCGGCCAGATGACAATATCGTACACAGAAGGCAGCGATAAATATGGATCAATTATTAATCATGACCAAATTGAGAACATATCTGTAATGGCAAATGTTTATCATCATTGGAAAAGTGACCGTTTCTCTTTTTCTCCTTATGTTGGGGTTGGAGTCGGTGCAACAAGAATGACAATGTTTGAAAAATCGTCAATAAGACCCGCAGGTCAATTAAAAGCTGGCCTTGATTATCGCATAAACGAAGATGTAAATATGCATATCGGATATAGAGGTTTTGGTGCTATTGGTAGCAGTGAGTATAAACTAGACACCTTAAAATGGGATCCCAACTTTGATAATGGTCCAGGTAAGCCAAAAGGTGGAATGGCTGAACAAACAGGTGATAATCAAGTATCTACTACCATACAGAACGGCTTTTTTCATACACACGGCATAGAGGCTGGCCTTACTTTCCACTTTGCTAGTAAAGCTTAAACATGTTGCCCTTTAAAAAATGCATAAAACCGTTCCTGTCATCCTATGGCTTGACCATAGGATCTAGTTAAATATAGATCCCAGTGTCACGCACTGGGATGACGAGGTAGAGGGTACTGGGATGACATAGGATAATATGGGATGAAGGAGATAATACAAGAAAACATTAGCTATGTTTTTTGCATAACAATGCATCTCTTCATTCCCGCTAAGTCATATACATATTCCTGAAAAGCTAATTCGTATGAGGGGATTATTTTGTCAACATCATTTTGATCTTCACCTATCTCCAATATCGCAAACCCATTTTTTTTAAGGCACTTTCTCAATATTGGAAAAATACTCAAATAACAGCTCAAACCATCAATACTACCATCAAGGGCAATTCTTGGTTCCCTTTGCACTTCGGCTTGCAAGTCTTTCAACTTGCTTCTTTTAATATATGGAGGATTGCTAATTATCAGATCAAATAAATCGCTGCACTCTGTCCATGAGCTTGGAAATATTTTGGCTCTGCTGAGGAGATTATGTTTCTTTATGTTCTGATAGGCAACTTTGTATGCTTCCAAGCTTTTTTCAAAGCCGATACCAACGGCATATTCATACTCACTAAGTACGGATATCAATAAACAACCTGTGCCTGTACCAAAATCTGCAATTTTTAGTTTCTGTTTTTTGTTTGGGTAATATTTTAACACTGCTAGGATTATTGTTTCACTATCTGGTCTTGGATCCAAAACATGCTGGTTAACTATAAAATTTTTACCCCAGAATTCACGATTACCTATTATTTGTGATATTGGATATCTTTCCGCTCTTTTTTTTGTTAATTTCCAAAATAAAAGTTCTTTCTCCATCGGCACTTGATCAGCATGGTTCATAATTATGAATGATCTTTCCACTCCAAGTACGTGCTGCATGATGATTTCACAATCCAAATGTGGTGATTCAACTTTATGTGACGATAATAACTCCGATCCTTCTTGAATTAAAGTGCTGATTGTTTTCATTATTCTAAAAATGTGTTCCTTTCAGCCAAGAATAGCAATTCCAATTTAGGGTAGCTGCACTAAATCCCAGTGTCAAGCACACATCTGTACGGATATTGCAATTTGCAGGTTCAAGTAGCTTGACTACTTGGATCCAGCTAAGTTGGTGAGCATAAAAGTATAGCTAACGCGAGCTTTACGTCATACCGCCACGAACCGTCACGGTATCTCTAGATTCCGCTAACACGTAGCGGGACGACGAGGTCAGGGTGTCATCCTAGTACCTTCTCCTGTCATCCCAGTGCCCTGACTACTTGGATCCAGGAAAAAGAATGGTGTCATCCAAGTAGCCTCCCTCCCCTGTCATCCCAGTGCCCAGACACTGGGATCCAGAAAAGTTTGCTTGTAAGCAAGCAAACTAGCACAGAAAGTGGTTACAACATTTTCGATGAGATTATATGGAAAACTGGATTCCAGTGTCAAGCACTGGAATGACACCTTCCTGCCCAGTTCATGTTGCCATAAATATTAAGAAATTTACCAAGCAAAAAAAAGGCAAAAGAAGCCCTAGTCATTGTCTATTTTCAGTATTGGCGTTTTTTAAGTCTTAAACACTGCAATTTAGCTGCATTTTAAATGCAACTCACCTTAGTTTAAATGTTTAAGAAATTTACTAAGTAGAAAAAAAGGCAAAAGATATCCTGTATTAGCTAGTTGTCACTCTCTAATCCTGCAAATTGGCGTACTATACTGTCTTAAACGCTTTATAAGCGCGTTTCAGCTTATATAGGTAAAAACCCAGAAATGTTGTGAAGACGTAAAGTGTGCATAGTGCAAAAAATTAAAAATAAGACGCCAATTACGTAATACTGTTGTCATTTAATCTGCACAGATTGAAGATAAATGAATACCTCCAGTACCATGATAATGGGGCTGGCGAAGGGTGTCAAGTAAGTTTTTTCGTTTCTACTGAATGACAGTTGTGGCTTGGGAGGTAGTGCAAGAAGTCTACTGATGGCTTTCAAGGCAGTTGAGCTTAATTATTAGAGTAGTAATGTTTATTTTTATATTGACTATTGAGGTTTATTATTTTATAACTAAAAACTTAGTTATTTTAATGAGCTTGAGTTTATAACATATGCCTACGATAAATCAATTAATACGTAAGGGTAGATTAGGATTGACCCATAAGAAAAAGGTACCAGCTTTGGGAGAAAGCAACCCTCAAAGGAGAGGTGTTTGCACTAAGGTGTATACTACAACTCCTAGAAAGCCTAACTCAGCACTCCGTAAAGTAGCCAGAGTAAAAATTAGTGGGTATGGTGAAGTGACGGCTTATATACCTGGTGAAGGTCATAATTTACAAGAACACTCTGTTGTTTTGATACGTGGTGGGCGGGTTAAAGATTTGCCAGGTGTGCGTTATCACATAATAAGAGGTGCCCTTGATCTGCGTGGTGTGCAAAATCGAAAGAAAGCTCGTTCAAAATATGGTGTAAAGAAATCTGGTTAAAGTTTATGGCTCGTCGGAATAAAGCAAAAAAAAGAGAAATAAGTCCTGATTCGCGTTACGGCAGTGTTTTGCTGATGCGTTTCATTAATACAATCATGAAATGTGGTAAAAAATCTACTGCAGAAAAGATTATCTATGACGCTTTGTCTTTAGCTGAAAAGAAAATAGGCGAAGGTGGGTTATCAATTTTTGAGACAGCAGTAGGAAATGTTACTCCTTCTATAGAAGTGCGTTCTCGACGCATTGGTGGTGCAACTTATCAAGTACCTGTTGAAGTTCGACAAGACAGGGCGGTTTCTTTAGCGTTAAGGTGGATTGCTAAAGCAACTTCTGCTGCTCGAAAAAAGAGTGGAAAAACCACTGTTGATTGTTTGCAATCTGAAATACTGGATGCTTATAATAAACGCGGTGGTGCGTTTAAGATGTGCGAAGAAAAATATAAAATGGCTGAAGCTAATAAGGCATTTTCTCATCTTCGTTTTTAATGTTAGCTAATTAATTGTGATATGGAAATTGGAATATCTAAATACAGAAATATAGGGATAATGGCTCACATAGATGCTGGTAAGACTACCACAACAGAGCGTATTTTATTTTATACTGGTAAGCAAAATAGAATTGGTGAAGTGCACGATGGTGCAGCTTCTATGGATTGGATGGAGCAGGAAAAAGAGCGTGGTATTACAATCACATCTGCTGCAACAACATGTTTTTGGAATGATCATAGGGTCAATATAATAGACACTCCTGGTCACGTTGATTTCACTATTGAAGTTGAGAGATCTTTAAGGGTTTTGGATGGTGCAGTTGCTGTATTTGATGGAGTTGCTGGAGTTGAACCTCAATCTGAGACAGTGTGGCGTCAAGCTGATAAATATAGCGTTCCTCGTATCTGCTTTGTTAATAAGATGGATAGAATAGGGGCAAATTTTTATCGATGTGTTGATATGATAAAGACGAAGCTTGGTGCAGCACCTTTAGTTATTCATTTACCAATAGGGAGTGAGAAAGATTTCAAAGGTATAATTGACCTTATTTCTATGAAAGCCATTATATGGCAAGAAGAAACGTTGGGCGCTAAATTTTCTTATGAAGATATTCCTTCTGATTTGCTTGATAAGGCTCAAGAATATCGAAATCTTTTATTAGATGCTGCAGCTGAGATGGATGATGAAGCGATGAATACTTACTTTGAGTCTAATGATCTGCCAGTGGATTTACTGAAAAAATGCGTGAGAAATGCGACCATTAAAGGAAAATTTGTTCCTGTGTTATGTGGATCAGCTTTTAAAAATAAAGGCGTACAACCACTTTTAGATGGTGTGGTTGACTTTTTACCTTCTCCTATTGATGTTGATGTAATTGTTGGAATTGATCCTAAAGATTCAGAAAAGAAAATTGAGGTCAAACCTTCAGAAAAAGAGAAATTTGTTGCTCTTGCATTTAAAGTGATGACGGATAAATTTGTAGGCAGCTTGACGTTTATCCGTATTTATTCTGGTAAATTAAAGTCTAAATCTACCGTTTCAAATGCGTTAAAAAACGAAACTGAAGGGATTGGCAGAATGTTACTTATGCATGCAAATAACCGAGAAGATATAACTGAGGCTAGGGCTGGAGATATAGTTGCTTTAGTTGGGCTAAAGAAAACAACCACCGGAGATACTTTATGTTCTGTTGATTTTCCTATATTATTGGAGCGTATGGAATTTCCTGAGCCTGTTATTGAAATTGCTGTGGAACCTAAAACCACTTCAGATCAGGAAAAATTAGGTATTGCTCTAAATAGGTTGGTTGCAGAAGATCCTTCTTTGAGAATGTCAGTAAATGTGGAAAGTGGCCAGACTATATTGAAAGGCATGGGTGAGCTCCATCTTGAGATTATTGTTGATAGAATGAAGCGCGAATTTAACGTTGAGGCTAACGTCGGTGCTCCTCAGGTTGCATATCGTGAAACTATCACTAAATCTGTTGAAATTGATTACACTCATAAAAAACAATCTGGTGGAGCTGGTCAGTTTGCTAAGGTTAAAATAAAATTTGAACCTCTTGAGCCTGGTTCTGGGTTTCAATTTGAAAGTAAAATTGTAGGTGGTGCTATTCCAAAAGAGTATATTCCTGGGGTAGAAAATGGCTTGGAGTTGATAAAAGAAGGTGGTATAATTTCGGGATTTCCGTTGATTGATTTTAAGGCTACCCTTCTTGATGGTGCTTTTCATGAGGTTGATTCTAGTCCTTTAGCTTTTGAACTTGCTGCTAAAGGTGCTTTTAAAGAGATGGCAAATAAATCTGGTCCAAAAATGCTGGAGCCTATAATGAAAGTTGAAATCATTACTCCTGAAGAATATATGGGTGATGTTATGGGTGATATAAATAGTAGAAGAGGAAATGTTGCTGATATGCTCGATTTAGGTAATAATAGTAAAATAATTACTGCTTCGGTACCTCTTGCAAATATGTTTGGTTATATCAACGTTTTGCGTTCTATATCTCAGGGAAGGGCGCAGTATAGTATGCATTTTTCTTGTTATGAGCAAGTGCCACAATATGTGGTTGATGAGTTAAAGTTAGAGTATAATTAAGGGTAATAATTATGACAGCAGTAGTGGAAGCATTTGGAAAGCCGCATGTAAATGTGGGAACAATAGGACATGTGGATCATGGGAAGACGACGTTAACAGCGGCGATAACGAAGCATTATGGAAATTTTGTAGCGTACGATCAGATAGATAAAGCGCCAGAAGAAAGGAAGAGGGGGATAACGATAGCAACAGCGCATGTTGAGTATCAGACGGAAAAAAGGCATTATGCACACGTTGATTGTCCTGGACACGCTGACTATGTAAAGAACATGATAGTAGGTGCAGCACAGATGGATGCGGCGATATTGGTAGTGTCAGGGGTTGATGGGCCAATGCCACAAACGAGAGAGCATATATTGCTGGCGAAGCAGGTAGGTGTTGGATATATCGTGGTGTATATAAATAAAGCTGATGTTGCTGATGCTGATATGATAGATTTAGTAGAAATGGAAGTGAGGGAATTACTGAGTAAATACGGATTTCCAGGGGATGAAGTGCCTGTGGTGGTTGGTTCAGCACTCAAGGCGCTGGAGGATGACAGCAGCGAATATGGAAAGAAATCAATAGACAAATTGATGGAAAAGTTAGATGAATATGTAGCGGTTCCACCAAGGCCTGTGGATTTACCATTTTTATTGCCAATCGAAGATGTGTTTTCGATATCGGGGCGAGGAACGGTGGTAACAGGAAGGATAGAGAAGGGAGAGATAAAGACGGGAGAAGAGATAGAGATAATAGGTCTGAAGGGAACGCAAAAGACGATATGCACAGGTGTAGAAATGTTTAAGAAGTTGCTGGATAAGGGAAGTGCAGGACTCAATGTAGGAGTATTGTTAAGAGGAACAAAAAGAGAAGAAGTAGAGAGAGGGCAAGTATTGGCAAAACCGGGGACGATAACGCCGCATAGAAAGTTTAAGGCGGAGGTTTATATATTAAAGAAAGAGGAAGGAGGAAGGCATACACCATTTTTTGCGAATTACCAGCCACAGTTTTATTTAAGGACAACGGATGTAACTGGGAGCATAAAATTGCTAGATGGGAAGGAGATGGTAATGCCAGGAGATAATGTGAGTGTAGAAGTAGAATTGCAAGTACCGATAGCAATGGATAAGGGATTGCGTTTTGCGATAAGAGAAGGCGGTAGAACTGTTGGTTCTGGTGTTGTTTCTGAAATTTTGGAGTGAGAGTTTGAGTTATAGGAGTGTAGCTCAATTGGTAGAGCGCTGGTCTCCAAAACCAGAGGTTGTAGGTTCAATTCCTATCGCTCCTGCATTAATCTTGTGGTGGAAATGTTAAAAAGTTTGTGTGGTTTTTTCTGTGATATAAAGCAAGAAATACGAAGAATTGCTTGGGTAAAGAAACAGGAGGTGTTGTCATCTCTATTTGTTGTAATGATTGTTATATTATGCTTTTCGATTTTCTTCTGTTTTGTGGATTTTATGTCTCTTTACGTAATTAAGGCTTTATTTGGAATTATTTATGGAATGTGAATATAAATGGTATATCATTAAAGTTGATTATGGATATGAGCAAGGTATACGCGAATTGGTAAGTAATGCTGTTTATTTTAAGGAAGTGTTTATTCCTTATCAAACGGTATGTAATTCAAAGTCTGATATAAAAGAATTATGTGAAGTGTATGTATATATGCATCTGTGTGATGAAAGCAAAAATATTTTGAATCAAACGCCTGGATTCTGCAGTGGCGAATCTGGTAATTTTGAGATGATTTTAGATGATGAGATAAGTTTAAAGTGTAAAGAATTTAATAGGTATAAATGGTATATCTTGAGAGTTGCTTCTAATTGTGAAGAGAAAGTGCGCCAACATATATTGGAAAATTCTATGAGATTGGGTGTTAATGATTACTTTAAGGAAGTTTTTATTCCATATGAAGAGCTAAGTGAAGTAGAGTTGAAATCTAAGAAAATTGCTACACGAAGGAAATGCTTTCCTGGTTATGTCTTTTTATACGTGAATTTATGCGATGAAGTATTGAATTTTATCAATAATATACCAAAATCTCTTAAGGTTTATGGATTTTTGAAAAACGGTAATATTCCAAAGGTGATTTTGGATGATGAGATTCACTCAATGTGTAATGCACTTTATAATGCTCAAGAGACAAAGAAGTTAGGTTATGGTTATGAAAAAGGTGAAAAAGTGAAAATTAATGATGGTCTTTTTCAAAATTTTACTGGTAAGGTAAATATGGTAAACGATGAGAAAAAAATTATTAATGTGGAAGTATCGATTTTAGGTAAGCCGACAATAATAGAGCTTGATCTGGCTCAAGTAGAGAAAATAGAGGATTAATTATGAGTGTTATAGTTGCTAAGATTAACTTACTTATGGAAGCTGGGAAAGCAGTTCCAGGACCGAAAATTGCTTCAGTACTTGGTCCACGTGGTATACCTGTTCCTAAGTTTTGTGAAGCTTTTAATAAAGTTACTAGTGCTGCTAACGCTAATTATAAAGTAGGCGATTTAGTAACAGTGCGAATTTCCATAAAGGATGATCGCTCTCATGATTTTACTGTCAGCGGTCCGCCTGTGGCTTATTTACTTAAGCAGGAGGCTAAATTAAGTAAAAGTTCTGGTAATCCTGGTAAAGAATTAGTGGCTAAATTACCTATGTCTGCTATAATTAAAGTAGCAAAGTGCAAGATGGTTGATATGAAAGTGGATAATGAAGATTCAGCAGTGAAAATGGTTGTAGGCACTGCAAAATCTATGGGTATAGAAGTTGTGGAAGGTTAGGTAAATGAATACATATAATGATAATCCTAAGCAGTGTTTGAAGAAGATTGTTGAGTCTGCTTCAGCAAAATTTAATGAATCAGTTGATATTGCGGTCAATTTAGGCGTAGATTCACGTAAATCTGAAGAGCAGGTGCGTGGTACAGTAGTTTTGCCTAAAGGTATCGGGAAGAATATTAAAGTAGCTGTTTTCGCTCAAGATAAACATTTATTAGAAGCTGAAAAAGCTGGTGCTGATATTGCAGGAGGAGAGGATTTAGTTGAAGAAATAAAAAAAGGTAGAAAGTTAGATGTTGATTGGTGCATTACTACTCCTGATTTTATGGCAAAAATCACTCCTATTGCAAAAGTATTGGGTGCTAAAGGGCTGATGCCTAACCCTAAATTTGGTACTGTGACTTCTAACATTGCAGAAGCTATTAAAACCATTAAGTCTGGTCAGGTAAAATTTAGAACAGATAAAAATGGTGTTATTCATGGTAAATTAGGAAATATTAAATTTGATATTGATGACTTGCTAGAAAATTTAAAAGCCTTTCTTAAAGTAATTAAAGATAATAAACCTATTTCTGCGAAAGGAATTTACTTTAAGGGTGTTTTTTTAAATTCAACTATGGGTAAAGCTTATAAGATAGGCAAAGTGGAAGATATAATTTAAGGGAGTGATACCGTGAAGCGTAAAGATAAGGATGAATTTATACAGAGCACAATAAACGTATTTGTAAATAATGATTTCTTGATATTAGTAAATTTTAAATCTATAAATGCTAATGATTCATTAACTCTGAGGAATAGTCTGAAGTCTATAGCAGGTGGGGTATTAGTAGTTAAAAACACTCTAGCGCGCTTGGCTTTGGAAAGGACTGGTAAATTCTCTTATTTATCAGGCAAATTTTCCGGTCCTGTTGCTATTATATACTCTAGTGGCATAGTAGAAGCTGCAAAATTAATAGTTGATTTTACTAATGCTAACAAAGAAAAAATGTCTGTGATTTGCGCAGCTCATTTAAATGAATTGTTAACAGTGGAAGATGTTAATAAACTGGCTAAGTTGCCTTCTCTGGATGAATTGCGTGTTAAAATTATGCGTTTAATATCTTATGATATTCCTGCTCGGTTAGCGTTGTCTATTAATTCATCTTCTATGAGGCTTATGAGAGTTTTGGATTATTATAGTTCTAAAAAATAAATTTGTTGTTAAGTAAGGTGGTAATTATGAGTAATGTAACAAGTGATTTGGTTGATAAAATATTATCTTTAAACCTATTAGAGGCTTCTGAACTTGTAAAAGTTTTAGAAGAGAAAATAGGGTTGCCTGCTGGTTCTTTTCTTGGTGGAGCTGTTGGTGCTGGTGCGCCTATTGGTGATAATGCTGCTGCTCCTGCTGCTCAAGAAAAAGCTGAGTATAAAGTTGTGATTAAAGAAATTGATGCGAGTAAAAAAATAGGAGTTATTAAAGCTGTGAGAGAGGTTAATTCTACATTGGGTTTAAAAGAAGCAAAAGAGTTGGTTGAATCTTTACCTAAAGATTTGACTGCTAATGTTCCTAAAGACGAAGCAGAAAAAATCAAGCAAAAACTTATTGAAGCAGGAGCAACTAAAGTGGAGCTTGAATAATATTTAATGTATTAATTTTATATTGATATAGCTCTTTTAATTAGTTTGGGGTATTTTAATGGTTGATTCTTCTTATATGTACGCTTCTGGTGCTTTTGTTCCTAGAGTTTCTTATTCTAGGTCGATTGATTTAAAAGATTCTTTATTGGATTTGGTTAAGGTTCAAAAAGAATCATATGATTCTTTTACTCCTAAGAATAAGGGTAATGAAAGACTTGAAGTTATCTTTCATACAATCTTTCCAATAAATGATCCTTTGCGTAGGGCTACTATTGAGTTTATAAGTTGTAGGGTAGATGATCCTAAGTATGATGAATCTGAGTGTATAAAGCGTGGTGTAACTTTTTCTGCTCAGGTTATTGCTTCTATACGTCTTGTTGTTATGCAGGATGGTATTTCTCTTGATGAATATAAATCGATTAAAGAGAGTGGAGATCATTCTAAACTTGCAACCATTGTAAAATCTATAGAAGAGCAGAAAGTCCACTTTTGTGGGTTGCCTATGATGACTGATAAGGGCACTTTCATCATTAATGGTGTGGAAAAAGTTATCGTCTCACAAATGCATAGGTCTCCTGGTGTATTTTTTGATAGCGATAAGGGAAAAACTTACAATTCTGGTAAATTGATCTATTCTGCTAGAATTATTCCTTATAGGGGTTCTTGGCTTGATATTGAATTTGATGTTAAAGACCATTTGTATTTTCGTGTTGATAGAAAAAGAAAATTGCCAATTT
Organism: Wolbachia endosymbiont (group A) of Bombylius major; assembly: GCF_947251895.1. Lineage (NCBI taxonomy): Bacteria > Pseudomonadati > Pseudomonadota > Alphaproteobacteria > Rickettsiales > Anaplasmataceae > Wolbachia > Wolbachia endosymbiont (group A) of Bombylius major. The sequence continues at coordinate 448,658 of NZ_OX366395.1, forward strand.
CAGTTTTATTAAAGGCGTTGGGTCTATCAAATAATGATATACTCGATAGATTTTATGAGAAAATAAAGTATGTAAAACATAAAGATGGTTGGAAAGTGCCTTTTGTTCCTGATAAATTTAAAGGAGTGAGGCTGCCTTTCGACTTAATGGATATTGAAGGTAATGTGCTGCTTAAAGCTAACGTTCGTATTACCTCAAGACTAGCTAAAAAGCTATATGATAATGAATTGAAAGAGTATCTGGTTCCTTTTAATTCTATATGTGGTTTATTCCTCGCAGAAGATTTAATGGATAGTGCTAGCTCTAGGAAAATTTTATCTGCTGGTGAATCTATAAAGCTGGAAGACATAAAGAAGCTTGAGTTATTATCTGTAGATGAAATATCAGTGTTGAACATAGATAATTTGTTTGTTGGACCTTATATATTAAATACGCTTTTCTTAGATGAAAACATGTCTTATCAGGATGCACTATATGAAATATATAGAGTTTTGCGTCCTGGTGAAGTTCCTGTTTTAGAGATAGTAGAAGAGTTTTTCCGTAATCTTTTCTTCAGTCCGGAATATTATGATTTGTCTAACATTGGTAGGTTGAAGCTTAACTCTTACCTTGGATTAAATTATGATGAGGATTTAACTGTTTTAACGCATGAAGATATTATTGAAATTGTGAAAAAAATAGTATTGTTACGTGACGGTCAAGGATCTATAGATGATATTGATCATTTAGGAAACAGAAGAGTAAGATCAGTTGGAGAGTTTATAGAAAATCAATTTAGAACTGGGTTGTTGAAATTGGAACGCGCAATAGTTGATTCTATGTCCACTTCTAGTTTAGATAAAGTTTCTCCATCTGATTTTATTAATCCAAAAGTGTTAACTAATGTCTTAAGAGATTTCTTCAATTCTTCTCAATTATCTCAATTTATGGATCAGACTAATCCGTTATCTGAAATAACACATAAAAGAAGGTTATCCGCGTTAGGTCCTGGCGGTTTAACAAGAGAACGGGCAGGATTTGAGGTGCGTGATGTTCATCCAACTCATTATGGAAGAATTTGCCCTATTGAGACTCCTGAAGGGCAAAATATAGGGTTAATCAACAGCTTAGCTATATACGCGCGTATTAATAAATATGGTTTCATTGAAAGCCCTTATAGAAAAGTAGTCAATAGGGTTGTTACTGATCAAATTGAGTATCTTTCTGCTATAGACGAAGGCTCACATCATATAGCTGACACTAGCGTAAAGCTTGATGAAAATAATTGCTTTGTTGATGATATGCTATACTGTAGATATGCTGGTAGCTTCGTCATGGTAAGTAGCGACCAAGTTAGTTACATTGACGTATCTCCTAAGCAGGTAATATCAGTTGCAGCTTCCTTGATTCCATTTTTAGAAAATGATGATGCTAATAGAGCATTAATGGGCTCAAATATGCAACGTCAGGCCGTACCTTTATTGAAGCCTACCGCTCCTCTGGTTGCTACTGGTATGGAGTCTTTTGTAGCTTCTGGCTCTGGTGCTGTAGTTTTAGCAAAACGCGATGGCATAGTTGATAGTTCTGATAGTAACTCTATAGTTATACGTGCTTTTGATAAAGAAAGGGTTAACTACTTGGACGTAGATATTTATCATCTAAGGAAATTTCAGCGTTCTAACCATAATACTTGTATTAATCAAAGACCGCTAGTGTGCGTAGGTGATTATGTTAAAAAGGGTGATGTAATAGCTGATGGTCCTGCAATTAACAGTGGTGAGTTGGCGCTTGGTAAAAATTTGCTAGTCGCTTTTATGTCTTGGCAAGGTTATAATTTTGAAGACTCTATTATTATTTCTAGTGAAGTTGTTAAAAAAGATCTCTTTACTTCTATTCATATAGAAGAATTTGACTGTGTTGTACATGATACCCCTTTAGGATCAGAAAAAATAACTCGTGCTATACCTGGTGTTAATGAAGAAAATCTATATCACTTGGATGATAGTGGTATAGTGAAAATTGGTACAAGAGTTGGTCCAGGCTATATTCTGGTAGGTAAAGTTACACCTAAACCTTCTCTTTCATTGCCTCCTGAAACGAAGTTATTAATGACAATTTTTGGTGAAAAGTCATTCGATTGTGCGGATTCCTCTTTATATACATCTCCAGATGTTGAAGGGACAGTAATTGATGTACAAGTCTTTACACGCAGGGGGGTTGAAGAAAATGAAAGGGCATTACTCATCAAACAAAAAGAGATAAATGACTTTGAGGAAGAGCGAGATTATATAATCAATGTTACTAGTGAATATTTCTATGATGAACTGAAGAAACTTCTTATTAATTCTGGTTCTCAAGATCGAGAAAAATTTGACTCTATTGAACGTGAGCAATGGTGGGGTATAGGATTAAAAAACCAATCCATTTCTGAGCAAGTTAAGAGCTTAAAAAAAGATTTTGATGAAAAAGTATCACATGCAATAGCACAGTTTAAGCGAAAAGTAGAAAAATTACATGAAGGTTATGACCTGCCTCAAGGTGTGTCGATGTCAGTAAAAGTTTTCATTGCTGTGAAACATAGTCTGCAACCAGGGGATAAAATGGCTGGTAGACATGGAAATAAAGGTGTGATTTCTCGAGTTGTGCCAGTGGAAGATATGCCTTATTTGGAAGATGGTACTCCTGTTGATATTATTCTTAACCCTCTTGGTGTTCCTTCACGAATGAATGTGGGGCAAATACTGGAAACGCATGTAGGTTGGGCTTGTAGAAAATTAGGGGAAAAGGTAAGTAATATTCTCGATGAGATCAATAAGATCAAAAGTGCTTTTTGCAAGGGAATTAGGTCCCTTAACGATGATAATTTTACACAATTTGCAGTAGCATACCTTGATAATAAAAAAATTGAAAATATTGATGATGATGAAATAACGGCTTCTGTTTTAAATACACCTAATAAGAATGCACTAAATGACGAGTTGAATGAGTTAGTAGAGAACTATTTGAACTCTTGTAAAAGTTCATACAGCAATTTACGTAACTTCCTGATTGAGGTTTATAGCTATGGCAGTAACGTATCTATCTGTAATGATATTCGTAATATTAGTGATAATAATCTCATTGAATTTGCACGCAAATTACGTGATGGCGTTCCTGTTGCTGCACCTGTATTTGAGGGTCCAAAAGATGAACAAATAGCAAAATTATTTGAACTTGCTGGTTTAGATAACTCTGGACAAGCTGTATTATATGACGGTTGCAGTGGTGAAAAATTCGACCGCAAGGTTACAGTTGGTTACATGTACATGCTTAAGTTGCACCACTTGGTTGATGGTAAAATTCATGCGCGTTCAGTAGGGCCTTATAGTTTGGTTACTCAACAACCTCTTGGAGGAAAATCTCATTTTGGTGGTCAGCGTTTTGGTGAAATGGAATGTTGGGCATTACAAGCCTATGGTGCTGCTTATACTTTGCAGGAAATGTTAACTGTGAAGTCTGATGATATTAATGGTAGAGTTAAGATTTATGAATCGATAATAAAAGGTGACAGTAATTTTGAATGTGGAATTCCTGAATCCTTTAATGTGATGATAAAAGAACTACGTTCTTTATGTTTAAATGTAGATTTAAAGCAAAATGATGTAGTGATTGAAGATATATCTCACACTAACATTGCACAACCTTTTAATGAGGTTAGCATATCGATTGCTAGCCCTGAAAGTATTAAGCGTATATCTTGTGGTGAGATAGAAGATGTTTCAACTGCAAATTATCGTACGTTCAAAGTTGAAAAAGGTGGATTATTTTGCCCTAAGGTTTTTGGCCCTGTCAATGACGATGAATGTTTATGTGGAAAATACAAAAAAAGAAGACACAGAGGTCGCATATGCGAAAAATGCGGAGTAGAAGTTACATCTTCTAAAGTAAGAAGAGAAAGGATGGGTCATATAGAGCTTGCATCTCCTGTTGCTCATATATGGTTTTTGAAATCGCTTCCTTCAAGAATTGGAGCATTATTGGATATGTCTCTCAGAGATATTGAGAATATTTTATATAGCGATAATTATATCGTAATAGATCCTCTTGTTTCGCCTTTTGAAAAAGGTGAGATTATTAGTGAAAAAGCTTATAATGAAGCTAAAGATAGCTATGGGATCGATAGTTTTGTAGCTATGCAAGGTGTTGAAGCTATAAGAGAGTTGCTAACGTGCCTTGATTTACATGAAATTAGGAAGGATTTAAGACTAGAATTAGAATCTGTTGCTTCTGAGATAAGAAGAAAGAAAATTATAAAGAGATTGCGTATTGTTGAAAACTTCATTAAATCTGGAAATAGGCCTGAGTGGATGATACTTACAACTATACCTATTTTACCACCTGATTTGCGTCCTTTGGTATCGCTTGAGAGTGGTCGTCCTGCAGTTTCTGATCTGAATCATCATTATAGGACTATTATTAATAGAAATAACAGGTTGAGGAAATTGTTGAGCTTAAATCCTCCTGAGATTATGATTCGTAATGAAAAAAGGATGTTACAAGAAGCAGTTGATTCTCTTTTTGATAATAGTCGTCGTAATACTTTGGTAAATAAAGCTGGTGCTGTTGGATATAAAAAGTCCATTAGTGATATGTTAAAAGGAAAACAGGGTCGTTTTCGCCAGAACCTCTTAGGAAAAAGGGTAGACTACTCTGGACGTTCTGTAATAGTTGTTGGTCCAACTTTGAAACTAAATCAGTGTGGATTACCAAAAAGAATGGCTCTTGAACTATTCAAACCTTTTGTTTACTCAAAGCTTAAGATGTATGGTATGGCTCCAACTATTAAGTTTGCTAGTAAGTTGATAAGAGCAGAAAAATCAGAAGTTTGGGATATGCTTGAAGAGGTAATAAAAGAGCATCCTGTTTTGTTGAATAGAGCGCCTACGCTACATAGACTTGGTATTCAGGCTTTTGAGCCAATCCTTATTGAAGGCAAAGCAATACAGCTTCATCCGCTTGTCTGTACGGCGTTTAATGCTGATTTTGATGGTGATCAAATGGCAGTGCATGTGCCAATTTCATTGGAAGCTCAGCTTGAAGCTAGGGTGTTGATGATGTCCACTAATAACGTTTTAAGTCCTTCTAATGGCAGACCGATTATAGTTCCTAGTAAAGATATAGTACTTGGTATATATTATCTGACTTTACAAGAACCTAAGGAAGATAATTTACCATCTTTTGGTGCTTTTTGTGAAGTTGAGCATTCCTTGAGTGATGGTACTTTACATATTCATTCTAGTATAAAGTATAGGATGGAGTATATTAATAGCAGCGGTGAAACTCACTACAAAACTGTTTGTACAACTCCTGGCCGTTTAATATTATGGCAAATTTTTCCTAAGCATGAGAATCTAGGCTTCGATCTAATAAATCAGATATTAACAGTCAAGGAAATAACTGGTATAGTTGATTTGGTATATCGTAACTGTGGTCAAAGTGCTACAGTGGCATTTTCTGATAAATTAATGGTACTTGGCTTTGAGTATGCCACATTTTCTGGTGTCTCTTTTGGTCGTTGTGATATGGTTATACCTGAAACTAAAGCTACACATGTTGATCACGCGAGGGGTGAAATTAAGAAATTCTCTATGCAATATCAAGATGGGCTAATAACTAGAAGTGAGAGGTATAACAAGGTTATAGATGAATGGTCTAAGTGTACGGATATGATAGCTAATGATATGTTAAAAGCAATATCTATATATGATGGAAATAGTAAGTACAACTCAGTGTATATGATGGTTAACTCTGGTGCAAGGGGTTCTACTTCACAGATGAAACAGCTAGCAGGAATGCGAGGGCTCATGACCAAACCTTCTGGTGAGATTATAGAAACACCTATAATTTCTAATTTCCGTGAAGGATTGAACGTATTTGAATACTTTAATTCTACTCACGGTGCGCGTAAAGGTTTAGCTGACACTGCACTTAAAACTGCAAACTCTGGATACTTAACTCGTCGTTTAGTTGATGTATCTCAAAATTGCATAGTTACAAAGCATGACTGTAAAACAAAAAATGGTCTTGTTGTGAGAGCTACAGTTGAAGGAAGTACTATAGTTGCATCTCTAGAGAGTGTTGTGCTGGGTAGAACAGCTGCAAATGATATATATAACCCAGTGACAAAAGAATTATTAGTAAAAGCAGGGGAATTAATTGATGAGGATAAAGTAAAGCAAATCAGCATTGCAGGTCTTGATGTTGTAAAAATTAGATCGCCTTTAACTTGTGAAATAAGTCCTGGTGTATGTTCTTTATGTTATGGAAGAGACCTTGCAACTGGTAAAATTGTTTCAATAGGTGAAGCAGTTGGTGTTATAGCTGCTCAATCTGTTGGAGAGCCAGGTACTCAGTTAACGATGCGTACTTTTCATATAGGTGGAGTAATGACTAGAGGCGTTGAATCCTCGAATATTATAGCTTCTATTAATGCTAAAATAAAGTTAAACAATAGTAATATAATTATAGATAGAAACGGAAATAAAATTGTGATAAGCCGTTCCTGTGAAGTCGTGTTGATTGATAGCCTTGGTAGTGAGAAGTTGAAGCACAGTGTACCTTACGGCGCTAAGCTTTATGTAGATGAGAGTGGGTCAGTAAAAATTGGCGATAAAGTTGCGGAATGGGATCCTTATACATTGCCTATTATCACGGAGAAGACTGGTACAGTGTCTTATCAGGACTTAAAAGATGGAATTTCGATCACTGAAGTGATGGATGAATCTACAGGAATATCAAGCAAAGTAGTAAAAGACTGGAAATTGCATTCTGGTGGAGCTAATTTACGTCCTCGTATTGTGCTGCTTGACGATAATGGTAAAGTAATGACACTCGCAAGTGGCGTTGAAGCATGTTATTTTATACCAATCGGTGCAGTGCTCAATGTACAAGATGGCCAGAAGGTTCATGCAGGTGATGTTATTACAAGAACACCAAGAGAGTCAGTTAAAACTCGTGATATTACTGGTGGTTTACCGAGGGTTATAGAGTTATTTGAAGCACGTCGTCCTAAAGAGCATGCTATTGTTAGTGAGATAGATGGCTATGTAGCGTTTTCTGAAAAAGACCGTAGAGGAAAACGCAGTATATTAATTAAACCTGTAGATGAACAAATTTCTCCAGTTGAATATTTGGTATCAAGAAGTAAGCATGTAATAGTCAATGAAGGTGATTTTGTACGTAAAGGTGATCTATTGATGGATGGTGACCCTGATCTCCATGATATTTTACGTGTGCTTGGGTTAGAAGCTTTAGCGCACTATATGATTTCTGAAATACAGCAAGTTTATAGATTGCAGGGTGTTCGTATAGACAATAAGCATTTAGAGGTGATCTTAAAACAAATGCTACAAAAAGTGGAAATTACTGATCCTGGTGATACTATGTACTTGGTTGGCGAAAGCATTGACAAGCTGGAAGTTGATAGGGAAAATGATGCTATGAGTAACTCTGGCAAACGGCCTACTCATTATCTTCCTATTCTGCAGGGGATTACTAGGGCAAGTCTTGAAACTAGCTCCTTTATTTCTGCTGCCTCTTTCCAAGAGACAACAAAAGTACTTACAGAAGCAGCATTCTGCGGGAAGAGTGATCCTTTAAGTGGATTAAAAGAAAATGTTATAGTAGGAAGATTAATTCCTGCTGGTACAGGTTTGATTATGAATAAGATCAGAGCACTTTCACTTTGTGATAATGTGGATAAATATGAAAAATATTTTGATATTGAAACTTATGACGAGGAATGGTTGATGGATAATGGTTGTCATTTACACTCTGGTGAGGAAGAGAGCGTAGTGGCATACGATCAGTCGAATTGAGTACAGCTAGTGTGTCTCTTGACCAAAAAAGCCAATAATATTTTCTTTCACTTCTGTGCTATCTGTCATGTTATTTACTCTCACACGAAATTCAGATGAGCCTTGAAGCCCGCTACTGTACCAACCTATGTGTTTGCGGGCCATCTTTATTCCTGTGTCATTTCCATAGTACTCAAGAATATTGTCGTAATGCTCGAGTATGATGCTTAATCTCTCTGAAGCTGTTGGCTCAGAAGTTTCACTTCCACTGAGAAAGTTCATTGCTTGATTAATCAGCCAAGGTTTACCGTAGGCACCACGACCTATCATCACTCCGTCTGCTCCAGATTCTTTGAGAGCATTCTGAATATCATTTAAATTTTTAATATCGCCATTTACTATAACTGGGATTTTTACTTGCTCTTTAACATTTCTAACGAATTTCCAATCTGCTTGACCGTTATAAAGCTGTGCCCTTGTTCTTCCATGTACAGTAATCATCTTTGCTCCTAAGTCTTCGGCAATTTTCGCAAGTCTCGGTGCATTGCGATTTTCATCGTTCCACCCGGTGCGCATTTTCACTGTAACTGGCACATTCACTGCCTTGACCACAGCTTCAATTATCTCAGCGGCTTTTTTCTCATCACGCATTAGCGCTGATCCTGCATAACCGTTTACAACTTTTTTAACAGGGCAACCAAAGTTTATGTCTATAATTTTTGCTCCCATGTCCTCGTTTAATTTTGCAGCCTCCGCCATAACATCTGGCTCACACCCAGCAAGCTGCACAGCAGTTAATGCATCGACTTTTGCTTTTTGCAAACTCTGGCGAGTTTGCATAATCATAGCTCTGCTTGCAATCATCTCTGAAACTAACAAACTTGCACCAAGTTTCTTCACAATACTTCTAAACGGATAATCAGTCACTCCAGACATTGGAGCTAAAATAACTGGAGAATCAATTGTCAAATTTCCTACTTGTAGGGACATATATTCTATGTGTTCAAACCTAGCGCATTTACACATACTGTTACAACACTTTGTATAGCCGAACTTACTTTTTCCATAAGAGAAGGCTCTACCTCTACTATCTCAGCTCTCTCATAATGACCAGGTGCCAAGTATACCGTTTCTTGTTCTTTATTTCCCCATAGCTCGTTGTTCTGCTGATAACCTTCATTTATCATTCCCGCATTTGGCAGAAACAATGTATTTACATCATTACCATTATTTTTATAGTAGACGTCAATTTCAATATTAGCCAGCGAAGCTAAGATAGAAATTTCTTCTATGAAAACATGGTAACTTTGGCTGCTGATTGCCTCTAGATAAGATCTATAAATGGATTTGCCATTGAGAAAAGAATTTGCTGCAGTATCACTATTATAATTTCTATCATATTTTCTTTCACTAATATTGAGATTACTAGCACTAATCCTTCTTAAATCACCTATAACTTCATTTTCTTTTAATGTCGTAAGACAACATAACTTTTTTATTAATTTATTAGTCTTTTTTGTGATCTTCTCTACCCGTCTGTTTGTATGCTGAACCAAATCTTTTATTGAGTCCGACATACCAATCAAATGATTTGGATTTTCTAAGAATGCACCAAAAACTTTCTGCATCTGTCCCTTCAATAACTCAGGCATCCTTGGATCATTCAAAGAGTTAAATTGACTTAAAAATTTGTGCCATTCCATTCTCATATCTTGTGCTTTTTCAGTTTTATATTGACCAGAGCTATTATCACCAAATACCGCATGGAAAAAGCAGTTGCCATCACCTGTAGTATTATATTGAACAATTTTTGTTTGCTTACTTTCTACTGAATCTAAACTTACTCCGCTATCTTTACGACTTATATTTCCTGGACCACCTAATACAGGGCTTGGCGTGCCAGCCCTGCTTTGTTCATCCTTTTTCAACGCTTTTGCAAATTCTTTTCTCTTCTCTATTAATTGCTCTGAACTAAGTTCATATTTTAGCTGATCATCAATTTCATCAAACGATTTGCCTGCTTTCAGCATATCTGTAATTTTCTTAGCATTCTCTAAGGCAAATATTCCACAATTATACTTATCATCTTGTTGTTTAGCTTTTGAGTTTCTAATACTACTATTGTCTATTCCTAGAGTTTTCTGTAGCGCACTTGATACCTCTTCTGGTAATGGTTCACCAAATGAATCGCAATAATATGCTCTAAACTTTTTACTCTTTTCATCATGAGAAATAACCAATGTTACCCAATGATTGTTATTTAAGTTAAGAATTGAAGATAATACTAAATTGTTATCCCCTTTTACTTTATCTTTATATTCTTGCAATCGGTTCCCCAGAAAAGATGTAAGATTATCGAGGCAAGAAAAGAACACTCCTTTGGAAAATTCCCTGTGACCTTTTTTACGATATGGCATCCATCCATAGTAACTTTTTGCAATCTCTGCAATATCAAAATTACTTAACCAAAATTTATAATCTTCTTTTTTATTTGTCTTATATACAAAAGAATCCTTATTTTCTTTGCAGTCAAAAATACCACTATCCCTATCAGGAGTTTTCGGTCTTGCTTGCTTTTCTGGAGTCTTGCCTTGCAAATCTTGTAGTTCTGTATCTTTTTCTTCACTCTTTTCCCCCTTTGAAGCTCTTTTTCCATTAATATAGTTCTTCGCTAAGTAAAATAAAGGTTCAACAACCATTTTGTATGCTACTGTAAGAATTATTCCCATTAAAACCCAAACTACGGGGTTAGAGATGAGCATAGCAAGTGGAAAGGTCAATAGAGGGGATCCTATTACCGCCCCTAAACAGCCAGCAGCGAATGTGGCTGCTAGGCATACACAAGTAGCGTAGATAACGAATTCCTCACCAGCAAAGTAAGTGCTCTCTTTCTGATTATTTTTTGTAATGCCCAACATACTACACCCTATGAACGCTAAGTTAATTAAATTTTAACAAATTCTAACAAAAAAATCAACCATAATAATTTTAGTAGTATGAGAATATATTGAATATTAAGAGCTTTTGGAGTACAGTAACAATGTTAGTAATAGCACAATATATGCACGATATAGAATATATACGTAAGAACTTTGAAGAATTTGAGAAGGTAATAAAAAGCAGGGGAATTAGAGAATTTACTGCGAAAGAGATATTGGAAATCGATTACGAAAAAAGATCATTAACCACTAAACTGCAGGATTTGAATAGGCAGCGCAATGAAATCACAGAGGAAATAAAAAAGCTTAAAATGAGCAAGAGCCCCTGTGAAGAGCAAATAGAGTTGTCAAAAAGCATCACAAATGAGATAGAGGCAATCAGCTTAAAAGAACAAGCAGAAAAGGATAAGTTAGTGAATGTTTTATCTAACTTGCCGAATATTCCTGCGCAAGATGTGCCAATAGGCGCAGATGAGAACTCTAATTTAGAGGTGAGAAGATATGGAGGAAAAAGACAGTTTGATTTTGTACCAGAATCTCATTATGAACTCGGAGAAAAATTAGGTTTAATGGACTTCGAACAAGCGGCGAGAATTTCCGGATCAAGATTTACGATATTAAAAGGACAGTTAGCTAAGCTTGGACGAGCGCTAATAAATTTTATGCTTGAAATGCATGTTAATGAATTTGGCTATACTGAGGTGTACCACCCGACTTTGGTGAAAAACGAGGCTATGTATAATGTTGGTCAGCTACCGAAATTTTCTGACGATTCGTATTTAACTACCGACGAATTGAGGTTGATTCCCACAAGTGAAGTGTTTTTAACAAATTTAGTTGCTGACAAAATAATGGAAGAAAAAGAACTGCCTATTCGCTTTACTGCATATTCGGAGTGCTTTCGTAAAGAAGCAGGTAGTGCAGGTCGCGATACCAGGGGCATGATAAGGCAACACCAATTTGGTAAAGTGGAGTTGGTAAGCATCACAACTGAAGACCAATCAAATGATGAGCTTGAGCGTATGACGAGTGTTGCTGAAGAGATATTAAAAAAATTAGAATTGCCATACAGAGTAATGCTGCTTTGCAGTGGCGATATGGGTTTTGCTGCACAAAGGACTTATGACATAGAGGTATGGTTACCTGGGCAAAATAAATATAGAGAAATATCAAGCTGCTCAAATTGTGGTGCATTTCAAGCAAGAAGGATGAACGCTAAATACTCTTCAGAAACTGATAAAAAGATAAAAAAATATGTTCACACTTTAAACGGCTCAGCTTTAGCTATAGGAAGAACGATTATTGCCATAATGGAGAATTATCAAAATTCTGACGGGTCGATTGCAATACCAAACGTGTTGCAAAAATACATGAGTAATGATACTGTTATAAGCAAATAATAATTTTGACATATAGAAAAGCGAGGAAATAAAGATGAAGGTTCTGGTTATAGGTTCTGGTGGGCGTGAGCACGCTCTACTTTGGGCTCTAAAAAAATCTCCTATCTTGACTGAGTTATATGTAACTCCTGGTCGCCAGGCCATGGAAAATGTGGGAGTTCTTGTGGATGTAAATATTCAAAATTCAGTGGATGTTACACAATTTTGCAAGAGAGAAAATATAGAGTTGGTTGTTATTGGTCCAGAACAACCAATAATTGATGGGCTTGCTGATGATTTAGTTGCAGAGGGAATAAATGTTTTTGCTCCAAGTCAAGCAACTGCAAAACTTGAGGGATCGAAGTCTTTCACCAAGGGACTATGTAAACGATATGGTATACCAACTGCCAAGTACGAGTGTTTTGTTGATGAAGGGTTAGCTAAAGATTTTGTACGTAGCAATAAAATAAAGTTTCCACTTGTAGTGAAAGCAAATGGAATTGCAGCAGGAAAAGGGGTGGTTATATGTAATACAGAAAGCGAAGCTTTTTCAGCAATAAATTCAATGCTAGTGGAGAAAAAATTTGGTGAATCAGGTGAAGAAATAATCATAGAAGAGTTTTTAGTTGGAGAAGAAGTAAGTTTTTTTGCTCTTATTGATGGGTTGAAAGTAGTAACTCTTGGGTGTGCAAAAGATTATAAGAGAGTTGATGAAAGTAATGAAAGCCAAAATACTGGAGGTATGGGGTCGTACTCATCACTTTCAATTATAAGTAAGGACATGGAGCAAAAAATTATCCAAAAAATAATATACCCTACAGCTCAAGCATTGGTTAACATGGGTACGCCTTATAAAGGAGTACTCTTTGCTGGTTTAATGATTTGCAAAGATAGCCCAAAACTTCTCGAGTATAACGTTAGATTCGGTGATCCAGAAACGCAATCTATATTACCTAGATTTGATTCAAATTGCGATTTGTTAAAATTGATGTTGTCAGTTGCAGAAGGAAAGTTAAATGTCAAAATGGTGGAACTTAACAACAAATCTACAGTTTGTGTAGTTGTTGCAAGTAAAGGCTATCCGGGTGATTATCAAAAGGGAGAAGTAATTAAAGGATTAGATAAGATTGAAAGCATTCCTGGTGTGTTGGTGTTTCATGCTGGTACTAAATTGGATGAAAGTGGTAACTTAGTTTCCGATGGCGGAAGAGTGCTAAATATAGTAGCAGAAGGGAGCACTATAGAGGAAGCCAAAAGTAAGGTGTACTCAGCATTAAATTTTTTAGAATGGCCAGGGGGCTTCTTCAGATACGATATCGGTAGTTAATGTTAGCTGTCGGTTAGCAGGTGATTCACAGAAACGAAAAACTTGCTTAACACCCTCCGCCAGCCCCCTTATCATGAAACTGAAGCTATTTATTTATCTTCGCAATCTGTGCAGGTTAATGACAAAAAACTTAGGGTATTTGGCGTCTCATGTTTAATTTTTCGCACTACGTGCATCGCATGTCTTTAAAAATTTTTAGGTTTTTACCTATATAAGCCGAAACGCGCTTACAAAGCGTTTAAGACAGCAAAAAACGTCAAATTGACAAGGGAGAATTTGAATGCTAGCTACTACGGGGTTTCTTTGCCTTTTTTCCTGCTTAGTAAATTTCTTAAACACTTGCGGTGTAGGTTAGTTGCAAGTTAAAAGCAGCTAAATCGCTCTTAATCAAGCGTTTTAGAATAAAAAAAACGCTGATATTTTAGTACATAGTAAATAGCCAACCACTACAGGGCTTCTTTTGCCTTTTTTTCGTTTGGTAAATTTTTTAATATTTATAGCTAAACGACAACCGTCATCCCGCTACGTGTTAGCGGGATCTAGAGATACCGCGGCGGTATGACGTAGGGAAACCTTTCTTGGGTTAGCTATAAAACTAATCAGCATCTTGTTTAGCACATATAAATTAAGTTTCACAAATATAGTGCTAAACCTTGAAAATATGTTATAGCTACTTCTTCCAATTTAGTGGTGGGTTTTGACAGTACACATGTTATTTTACTAGCTACCAACTCAAGTGTCACAGAAGTTGCAATCACTGCATTTATATTCTGTACTTTAACATTTACTCTACTTTCTATTAGAGGCTTTACCCCCCCTACATCATTACGTACAGCAGTATGATTTATTTCATTTTTAGTTCCACTACTATGCTGCAACAAGATATCCCCATTAACTTTTATTTCAACATTTTTGTCACTACTACCATTGTTAAAATTTAATCCCTCATCTCTTCTACTTTGTCTTTTTTCTTTTAATTTTAATTCAGTTTCTCTTTCATCAAGTACGGAAACGGTAAGAAATGGGATGTGAGTTTTTTCCTGACCATCTTGATTTATAGCTCTTGTTGTATTAAAAGCTTCGTTGCTTTTACATGATATTGTATAAGTAAGTGGTGTGTAGATTTTTTCTTCACTATCTGGATATTTTATAGTTATTGTTGCATTAAGAATGTCTTTCAGAATATCGTTTTCTCTAGCTATGTCTAAAATTTCTTGAATAACTTTGCGATCATGTAATGCGGCAAGTAACTTATCAGTTACTTTTTGATTATTTTTATGTTTTATGGTTATTGTTGTGTTAAGAATGTCTTTCAGAATACCGTTTTCTTTAGCTACTCTTAACATTTTCTCAACAGCCATACTATCTTTACGTAGTATAGCATAAGCAAGTGGTGTAACAGTTACTCTCCGACCATCTGGACATTTTATAGTTATTGTTGCGTTAAGAATATCTTTCGGAATACTGTTCTCCTTAGAGATTTTTAAAATTTCTTCAATAGCTATACTATTTTCACGCAGTATAGCATAATCAAGTGGTGTAACAGTTGCTCTCCGACCATCTGGATATTTTATAGTTGTTGTTGCGTTAAGAATATCTTTCAGAATACCGTTTTCTTTAGAGACTTTTAAAGTTTCTTCAATAGTTTTGCTATTTTTACATAATATGGCATAAGTAAGTGGTGTGCAAGTTTCTTCCTGACCACCTGGATATTTTATAGTTGTTGTTGCGTCAAGAATGTCTTTCAGAATACCGTTTTCTTTAGCTACTCTTAACATTTTCTCAACAGCTATGCTATCTTTACGTAGTATAGCATAAGCAAGTGATATAATAGTTGGTTCTTTACCCCGATGTTTGCTTACTTCCGTAGTAAGAATCCTTTGTTTTTCCTTTTTAGATATTTTTTCTAGTTCTTCAGCAATGCTACTTTTTTTGCCTTTTATTTTTGATGCTAATTTTAAAATACTTTTTTCATCTTTCTCTTTCAATTTCGAATCGTTTACCTGATGAGTCATTTTTTTTCTCAAGGTCTTTCTTATTAAACTAAGCATAACATTTCCTCTCTTCGTGGTTATAATATTTGCTTTTATGAATCAGTTGTGTTGATAATGTATTAATTGCATAGTTCAGACATTGTTTTATAAAGCAAAATTTTAGTAGACCACCTTACAAGAACGTTTCTTGCTAATTCTGAATCCGAAAAAAGGACGCAGTAAAGTTATTTGTAAGGGAAGAATGAAACTTGTAGCTATAGCTAAACTGACTTACGATAATTTGAAAAACCGTCATCCCGCTGCTTGTTAGCGGGATCTAGAGATACCGCGGCGGTATGACGGTTCGCAGTGGTATGACGGTTCGCGGCGGGATGACGATAAGCTCGTCATCCCGCTACATTAATATTGTATTAATAAAAACTTAATAATAATCCTTAATAATATATGAACTAACATGTTCGCAATTTCGTATGACAGAGGAAACAAAAGATGGATATGCTTCCTTATACGTTGCAATTCAGGAAGGTAATATTGAAGCTGCAGAACTACTAATAAAGTGTGGCACAAACGTCAATGATCATTATGAACGCAATCGTACGCCACTGCATATTGCCATCGGACGCAAACAATTAGAAATAGCAAAATTGCTGATAAAAAATGGAGCAAACGTTAATGCAAAAACTCAAAATCACGGTAAAGATGATCTAACACCAATGCACTTTGCAGTTTTTGCAAATACGCCAGAATTTATAGAATTACTAGCTAGCCATGGTGCATTGATTAATGAAAGAGAAAGTACCGAAGGGTATACTCCTCTTCACTTTGCTGCTTTGTATGGGAATAAAAATATAATACAAGCCTTAATTGATAAGGGACAAGATATTGAAGATGTGGACAATAATGGGCGAACAGCTCTGTTTTTAGCTGCTAGGCAGTGCACTGAAGTAGAAGATGTTAGCAGAATAGAAATTATCAAGTATTTGATAGACAAGCTCAAAGCAGATGTAACAAAGAAAGACAATAATAACAATGCAGTACTCTTTCCTGCCGCTAATAATTGCCCTGGAAAAGTGGTAGAATTCATCATTGAGCAATATATAAAAATCTTTGAGTTAGAGAATTTTATCAACCACAAAAATAATGATGGAATGGATGCTTTGGATATTGCGCTGAATAGTGGAAACGAGAAAGCTATTGAAGTATTAAGATCATATGGAGCAGATATCAAGAATAAGGCAGATGGTAGCACTCAAAAAATTACTGCAGAAAAACCAAGTAGTACCCTAGACAGAGCAGAAAGTGCAGAGGTAGCACCTCCAATTAAGCAAAGAGTATAAATTTTTACAAAGCGATTATAAATTTCAGTAAGTTGCATAGGCTCTACAATGGGAAGTGTAGTATGTTAGCAGATACAAATGACTAGATAAATTATATTTCATTAAAGTCATTTATCTTGAAACATAAGCAGGATTTTGTATAGTTGTTTCAATTTGGGTCTGTATATTGAAACAACGCGTGAAAATGACAGGTCATTGTACAAGAGGTACCTAATTCACCGACAAGAATACTAGATAAAGAAACTTACATTTCAATTATTTCACAATTTCTGTATAATCTTAAAAACTCAATTAGTGCGTTATGAAGATAATAATAGGTAATGCTAGTAAGGAATTAGGGGAATCAGTAGTTAACCGGCTAGATGTTCAACCATCCTCTGCTTGGATATCAAAGTTTACCGATGGTGAGGTAAATGTAGAAGTAGCAAATGATCTGTATAATCAAGAAGTATATATAATACAATCTCTTTCTCCCCCTGTGAATGATAATCTTATGGAGCTTCTGCTCATAATTGATGCAGTAAATAGATTAGGAGCCAAAAGGATAGTAGTAATTATTCCTTATTATGGATATAGCAGGCAAGATAGAATTATCAAGAACAATAATGTGCAGTCTGCTTTAAGTGCCAAATTAGTTGCAAATCTTATTCAAACTGCAGGTGCAAGTATTGTTGCAGTTATTGATTTGCACTCAAGTCAAATTGAAGGATTCTTTGATGTACCGATAACTAATTTGAACTGCTTTGAAGCATTTGTTGACTCTATACACACAGAAAATTTGGCAATTGTTGCACCTGATGTTGGAGCAATTGGCAGAGCACGTGCTTTTGCAAAGACTTTAGAGGAAAAGTACAAGATAGGGTTAAGTGATAAGATTATTGTAGTAGATAAATATAGGGAGAGAGCAGGCACATCTCAAGTAATGAACATAATAGGAGAAGTTGCGAATAAAAATTGTGTCATTGTTGATGATATAGTTGACTCTGGTGGAACATTGTGTAATGCAGCTCTTGCTTTAAAAGGCCACGGAGCAAAGTCCGTAATTTCATGCATCACACATGGCGTGCTTTCAGGAAGTGCAGTTGAGAAAATCTCTTCCTCTTCTTTAGATAAATTAGTGATTACGGATACCATACTTCACAAACTTGAAAAAACTGGTAAAATAGAAGTTGTTTCGGTCGTAGATATTTTAACTCACTTTATCCAAGGAGGTAAAGATGCCAGCTAAGTCAACAGAAGACGTTATTACTTCACTAATAGAATTTGCAAATAAGAGAAAAATAACAATTACCAAAGAAGAAATGCTTAAAATTGCACAGCTTGTAAGGATTAAGTTATCAAATGACGAGATTGATCACTACTCCAAAGAACTGACAATGCTGGATTGGATACATAATACTTTATTGCAAGTTAATGCTGAAGGTGTTTCTCCTATGCGTTATGGAAGTATAGACAAGGACATTCATGTACGCGATGATGTTATAAATTCTCAAAACATTAAAGAAGAGATATTGTCCAATACAAAACCTGAGCATGGGTATTTTGTAGTGCCAAAGGTTATAAATGATTAAGGTAAAATAAGGCTCATATCAAACCTATAATAGATCGTATCTGTTCAGCAGAGTGGCAAAATAAGGTAGACGAGAAAAGACAACTATAGGAACAAATGGGTGTCATTCCAGTGCTTGACACGGGAATGTTCAAAAAAGTGTGTCAAAGCGCATTTTTAGTTCAACTCAATTTTCAATCTATCTGGAAAGAAAATATCAAGTTGAGACATAGTTAAAGCCCAATTAGGCAGAGCCATAGTCCATTTTTGCTCTACCTTCTTTATAGCACAATATACCTGTTTATACAAGGCATTTGTGCTGGTAAATGAGCCCTTGGTTTTAGTGAATTTTCTGATCTGTCTGTGTAGCCCCTCAATTGGATTTGTGGTGTAAATTAGCCTTCTAACTGGGCTAGAATACTTGAAATAACCAGATAAATTTTCCCAATTGTTCTGCCACGATTTTATAACTAAAGGATACTTTTCTCCCCATTTTTCTTCCAGCTCAAGTAAGTAATTTTCAGCAATTTCTTTACTTGTAGCACGATATATTTTTTTCAAATCATTCATGAAAACTTTCACATCTTTGCTGGATACATATTTTAGTGAATTTCGGGAATGTTCAAAAAAGTGTGTCAAACCGAAAAAAAAGTAATAAATTGATATAAAAAAATGGAGGTGTGACAATGAGTCAGAAAGTAGTAAACAGAACTAACGGATTGGTAGATTATAAAGAGTTGGAAACAAATATCCTGTCGTCTATACGAGAAGGAAGACCGTTGACAGGAAGGGAGGGAGCATTAACACCATTTATAAAAAAGCTGCTGGAGGCAAGTTTGGAAGGTGAAATAGAAAACCACTTATTAGCTGAAAGTGAAGAGAATAATCGAAGAAATGGGAGAAATGGAAAGACTTTACGGACAAGTGCCGGTTCATTTGAACTTTTGACGCCAAGGGATAGAGAAGGAAGTTTTGAGCCGCAAATAGTCAAAAAAAGGCAAACAAGCTTACATCCAGAGCTTGAAACGAAGATTTTGAGCACATTTGCCAGTGGTATGAGCTATAGAGATATAGCGTCACACGTTGAGGAAATTTATGATCACAAAATATCGGCGGCAGAGATATCAAGTATTACCGACAAATTACTGCCTATAATCAATGAATGGCGTAGTCGTCCACTGCAATCAGTATACCCGATAGTATTTATGGATGGGATGTTCTTTAAGGTCAAAGAGGATGGACATTGCGTAAGTAAATGTATGTACAATATATTGGGCATAGACCAAAATGGCAGAAAAGAAGTCCTGGGCTTTTATTTGGCTGAAAGTGAAGGAGCTAACTTTTGGTTGGGAGTGCTAAATGACCTCAAAGAAAGAGGAGTAGAAGATATTCTGATTGCATGTGTAGATGGGCTAAAAAGCTTTCCTGCAGCTATAAATAGTGCGTTTCCTAAAGCAGAAGTACAGCTATGTATAGTGCATCAGATAAGAAATTCACTAAAATATGTATCCAGCAAAGATGTGAAAGTTTTCATGAATGATTTGAAAAAAATATATCGTGCTACAAGTAAAGAAATTGCTGAAAATTACTTACTTGAGCTGGAAGAAAAATGGGGAGAAAAGTATCCTTTAGTTATAAAATCGTGGCAGAACAATTGGGAAAATTTATCTGGTTATTTCAAGTATTCTAGCCCAGTTAGAAGGCTAATTTACACCACAAATCCAATTGAGGGGCTACACAGACAGATCAGAAAATTCACTAAAACCAAGGGCTCATTTACCAGCACAAATGCCTTGTATAAACAGGTATATTGTGCTATAAAGAAGGTAGAGCAAAAATGGACTATGGCTCTGCCTAATTGGGCTTTAACTATGTCTCAACTTGATATTTTCTTTCCAGATAGATTGAAAATTGAGTTGAACTAAAAATGCGCTTTGACACACTTTTTTGAACATTCCCTGAATTTCTTATCTGATGCACTATACATAGCTGTACTTCTGCTTTAGGAAACGCACTATTTATAGCTGCAGGAAAGCTTTTTAGCCCATCTACACATGCAATCAGAATATCTTCTACTCCTCTTTCTTTGAGGTCATTTAGCACTCCCAACCAAAAGTTAGCTCCTTCACTTTCAGCCAAATAAAAGCCCAGGACTTCTTTTCTGCCATTTTGGTCTATGCCCAATATATTGTACATACATTTACTTACGCAATGTCCATCCTCTTTGACCTTAAAGAACATCCCATCCATAAATACTATCGGGTATACTGATTGCAGTGGACGACTACGCCATTCATTGATTATAGGCAGTAATTTGTCGGTAATACTTGATATCTCTGCCGCCGATATTTTGTGATCATAAATTTCCTCAACGTGTGACGCTATATCTCTATAGCTCATACCACTGGCAAATGTGCTCAAAATCTTCGTTTCAAGCTCTGGATGTAAGCTTGTTTGCCTTTTTTTGACTATTTGCGGCTCAAAACTTCCTTCTCTATCCCTTGGCGTCAAAAGTTCAAATGAACCGGCACTTGTCCGTAAAGTCTTTCCATTTCTCCCATTTCTTCGATTATTCTCTTCACTTTCAGCTAATAAGTGGTTTTCTATTTCACCTTCCAAACTTGCTTCCAGCAGCTTTTTTATAAATGGTGTTAATGCTCCCTCCCTTCCTGTCAACGGTCTTCCTTCTCGTATAGACGACAGGATATTTGTTTCCAACTCTTTATAATCTACCAATCCGTTAGTTCTGTTTACTACTTTCTGACTCATTGTCACACCTCCATTTTTTTATATCAATTTATTACTTTTTTTTCGGTTTGACACACTTTTTTGAACATTCCCTGATTTTTATAGCTTTACTTCCTTTAATATCCATACTATTGTAATCATTATTAGTATGAGGGAATAATGAGGGATTTGTATAGTAAAACCAATGCACCATATCTTATAGCTGGTGCTCTTGCTACTTTGGTATTGCTTGCGTCTGGGACACTTGCTGTTGCCCCTTATGTTAAGTTCTTGTCTTCAGTTGCAGCCTTTAATGTAGCTCTTCCTATTGCTTTGAGTTTGTCTATACTTTCTATTTTGGTGCTTGCATTTTCATGTAAAATAATTAGTAATAATAAGAAAATAGAGGTTGAGAAAAATAAATTTGCTGAAAAAGAGCAAGAGTTAGAAAGCGTAAAACAACAATCAGAGAGTAAGGTACAAGAGTTAGAAAGTAAAATAGCTCTGGGAGAAAAAGCTAAAGAAGCTGCAAGCAAAGAAGTGGAGGAATTGAATAATCAACTAAATAGATTAACTCGAGAAAAGCAAGGTTTAGATGAGAGAATAAAAAAATTGAATAAGAAAGTAAGTCAGTTAGAATGTGAAAAGAAAAATTCTCTTGATTTTACTAAAGAGTTACGTGATGAAAATACGAAACTAAATGAAAAAAAAGGTAATTTACAAGGTGAATTATGTGAGATGAAGAACAAACTGAGCAACTTAGAACATGAATACAATGACTTATCTTGTAAATTAAAAGAGAAGGTTTCTTCTCTAAATCATCAATTAACTATGTTAGAAAAAGAAAAGATACAATTAGAAACAGAATTAAGAAAAAAAGTAGAAGAATTAGTAGTGCAGTTAAGAATAAAAAGTGATGAAGCTTCCTCTCTGAAGGAGGAATTAAAGAAAAGAGAAAAAGAATTAAGTAACGACATAAAAGAATTAGAAGGTAAAGTTAGTGATGAACGTCAAAAGCGCACTAATCTTAAAAGTGAAGTTGATAAATTGTGTACAAAGGAGAAAGAGTACTTATCTAAAATTAAGGAGCTGGAAAAGGAATTATTATCTTTAAAAGAAGACAAGGAAGAACTTGTTGATGAATCAATGAGAGCTAAGGATGATCTCAAGGGAACTGCAAATAAATTTAAAGAAAAAGAGAGAGAATATGTAACGAAAGCAGTATTTACTGTACTCGATGTAGTGAAAGAAAGAGTAGAGCAAGGACTTTCTGGTTTAGAAGAACAACAATACATGCAAGATACAGACCATATACAAGAAGGAGTTGATGAATTTATGCAACCTATATATAGAAAGTTAAATATAGATAATCAACAAAAATTCAACGATTGTACTACAACGTTGAAACAGTTACAGGATCTTCTAGCTCCTTGCACTCAGCTAGCAGATTTTCGATATGCTAGTAGATGGGGAATGTTCAAAAAAGTGTGTCAAACCGAAAAAAAAGTAATAAATTGATATAAAAAAATGGAGGTGTGACAATGAGTCAGAAAGTAGTAAACAGAACTAACGGATTGGTAGATTATAAAGAGTTGGAAACAAATATCCTGTCGTCTATACGAGAAGGAAGACCGTTGACAGGAAGGGAGGGAGCATTAACACCATTTATAAAAAAGCTGCTGGAAGCAAGTTTGGAAGGTGAAATAGAAAACCACTTATTAGCTGAAAGTGAAGAGAATAATCGAAGAAATGGGAGAAATGGAAAGACTTTACGGACAAGTGCCGGTTCATTTGAACTTTTGACGCCAAGGGATAGAGAAGGAAGTTTTGAGCCGCAAATAGTCAAAAAAAGGCAAACAAGCTTACATCCAGAGCTTGAAACGAAGATTTTGAGCACATTTGCCAGTGGTATGAGCTATAGAGATATAGCGTCACACGTTGAGGAAATTTATGATCACAAAATATCGGCGGCAGAGATATCAAGTATTACCGACAAATTACTGGGAATGTTCAAAAAAGTGTGTCAAAGCGCATTTTTAGTTCAACTCAATTTTCAATCTATCTGGAAAGAAAATATCAAGTTGAGACATAGTTAAAGCCCAATTAGGCAGAGCCATAGTCCATTTTTGCTCTACCTTCTTTATAGCACAATATACCTGTTTATACAAGGCATTTGTGCTGGTAAATGAGCCCTTGGTTTTAGTGAATTTTCTGATCTGTCTGTGTAGCCCCTCAATTGGATTTGTGGTGTAAATTAGCCTTCTAACTGGGCTAGAATACTTGAAATAACCAGATAAATTTTCCCAATTGTTCTGCCACGATTTTATAACTAAAGGATACTTTTCTCCCCATTTTTCTTCCAGCTCAAGTAAGTAATTTTCAGCAATTTCTTTACTTGTAGCACGATATATTTTTTTCAAATCATTCATGAAAACTTTCACATCTTTGCTGGATACATATTTTAGTGAATTTCTTATCTGATGCACTATACATAGCTGTACTTCTGCTTTAGGAAACGCACTATTTATAGCTGCAGGAAAGCTTTTTAGCCCATCTACACATGCAATCAGAATATCTTCTACTCCTCTTTCTTTGAGGTCATTTAGCACTCCCAACCAAAAGTTAGCTCCTTCACTTTCAGCCAAATAAAAGCCCAGGACTTCTTTTCTGCCATTTTGGTCTATGCCCAATATATTGTACATACATTTACTTACGCAATGTCCATCCTCTTTGACCTTAAAGAACATCCCATCCATAAATACTATCGGGTATACTGATTGCAGTGGACGACTACGCCATTCATTGATTATAGGCAGTAATTTGTCGGTAATACTTGATATCTCTGCCGCCGATATTTTGTGATCATAAATTTCCTCAACGTGTGACGCTATATCTCTATAGCTCATACCACTGGCAAATGTGCTCAAAATCTTCGTTTCAAGCTCTGGATGTAAGCTTGTTTGCCTTTTTTTGACTATTTGCGGCTCAAAACTTCCTTCTCTATCCCTTGGCGTCAAAAGTTCAAATGAACCGGCACTTGTCCGTAAAGTCTTTCCATTTCTCCCATTTCTTCGATTATTCTCTTCACTTTCAGCTAATAAGTGGTTTTCTATTTCACCTTCCAAACTTGCCTCCAGCAGCTTTTTTATAAATGGTGTTAATGCTCCCTCCCTTCCTGTCAACGGTCTTCCTTCTCGTATAGACGACAGGATATTTGTTTCCAACTCTTTATAATCTACCAATCCGTTAGTTCTGTTTACTACTTTCTGACTCATTGTCACACCTCCATTTTTTTATATCAATTTATTACTTTTTTTTCGGTTTGACACACTTTTTTGAACATTCCCAATATATCGTGCTACAAGTAAAGAAATTGCTGAAAATTACTTACTTGAGCTGGAAGAAAAATGGGGAGAAAAGTATCCTTTAGTTATAAAATCGTGGCAGAACAATTGGGAAAATTTATCTGGTTATTTCAAGTATTCTAGCCCAGTTAGAAGGCTAATTTACACCACAAATCCAATTGAGGGGCTGCACAGACAGATCAGAAAATTCACTAAAACCAAGGGCTCATTTACCAGCACAAATGCCTTGTATAAACAGGTATATTGTGCTATAAAGAAGGTAGAGCAAAAATGGACTATGGCTCTGCCTAATTGGGCTTTAACTATGTCTCAACTTGATATTTTCTTTCCAGATAGATTGAAAATTGAGTTGAACTAAAAATGCGCTTTGACACACTTTTTTGAACATTCCCAGTAGATGTTCTATCCCGATCAATAGCTACCACACATTTTGAGTACAGTTGTACACTGGATACATAAAACCTTAGCCATTTTTAGCTAGTAGACTGAAAATGGGAAGTTTGTTGTAGGTGCAGCACTATAATTCCTCCACAGATAAGAGAATTTTAATAAATATATACAAAACTGCTGAACGTGGGGGGAGGAGGGGAGTAATGAGCAATCTGCTTAGTGAGGCTAACACATTTTATTTTATAGCTAGTTCCTTAGCTACTCTTACGTTACTTACATCTTTAGCGCTTATTGTAACTTCTAATGTACCTCTTCCTCTAATTCTTGCTTTAGCTACATTATCTATTTTGGTGCTTGCACTTTCGTATAAAATAATTAGTAATAATAAAAAAATAGAGGTTGAGAGAAATAAATTCGCTCAGAAAGAGCAAGAGTTAGAAAATAAAATAACTCTGGAAAAAGAAGCTGAAGAAGCTGCAAACAAAGAAGTGAAGAATCAATTACATGAATTAACTAGAGAGAAGCAAAATTTAGACAAGAGAGCAAAAAAATTGAATCAGAAAGTAAATGAGTCAGAAGTTGAGAGAGAATCTCTTCTTGAAGAAAAAAAATCTTTAGAGAAAAAATTAGAAACAGCAAAGAATCGTACGTTTGAAATAGACAATGAATTGGACAAAACAAGAAAGGAAATAGGTAAGCTTAATGAGCAGGAAGAGAAATTAAAACTTGAAATCTCATGTTTGAAGAAACAGTTGGAAGAAAGAAGTAGATTTATTGCAAAGCTGAAGATGGAAGTGGATGATAATAAACATTTAGAGCTAGAGAATAAGGGGTTGAATGATAGAATAGAAACGTTACGTGAAGTACAAAAGGCACTACGTGAGAAAAAACATGAACTTAGTGAAAAAGTAGAGGCATTGAATAAGGAAAAAAATAAACTTTCTAAAGAAGTAGAGGAATTACGTGAAGAACAAGAAAGGCTGCATGCAAACTTAGATAAGCTACAATGTAAAATTAAAGAGGTCAACAAAGAAAAGAAAAATTTATCTAAAGAATTAAAAGAGAAATTTGAAGAGTTAGATGAAGCAAATGGTTTAATTAAAAATCAATCTTTTGAGTTAGATGGGATAAGAAAAGATTGTAATAATGAAGTAAAAAGTTTAAGAAATTCACTTTTAGAACGAGACAGTCAAATAGAAGATTTTTTGAAAGAGAAAGAAAAACAAGTGAATTTTGCGCAACTGTTGATAAGATGCGTAACAGACAATATAGAAGAACCAATAAGAAATAATGATGGAAAAGCAATATTAGATACGATTCAAATATTAAAGTCTGCGTTACAAGGAGAAATTGCACGGCTTTTGCCAGACGAAACGCCTTCTTCTTCGCTGGAAGATCTTGGATATGAATCATTATTTGTCAGTCGCTCATCCACTCCGATCAAATTGCCAGATTTACCGTGGACAGAACGTTGTAAACGCAGTCAATTTCGGAATGTAGAACTTGACAATACAACAATTAGTCTTATTATAAAATAAATCATGCAAGATAATGAACCCAATAATATGTGCACTGGATACACAAGACTTAAATGAGGCTATTTCTCTAGCTAATGCTCTGTGTGGTAAAGTTGGCATGGTAAAGCTGGGGTTAGAATTTTTTGCTGCTCATGGTCTCTCTGGAGTGCAAGAAGTTGCAAAATCCAATGTACCAATTTTTTTAGATCTGAAATTGCATGACATTCCAAACACTGTGGCTAAAACAGTTGAAGTAATAAAAGTTCTGAACATTGAAATGTTAACTCTGCACATCAGCGGTGGAACAAAAATGCTTGAAGAAGCGCTAAGTGTAGTGCAAGGCACAAAAATAAAGCTGATTGGAGTGACAGTGCTAACTAGTATGAACAATGAGGATTTAAACGAGCTTGGAGTAGCAAGAGAGGTAAAATCACAGGTAATTTTGCTTGCAAAGCTTGCAAAAAAGATTGGACTCCATGGAATAGTCTGTTCTGCATTGGAAGCTCAAGAAGTGCGCCGAGAATGCGGTGAAGACTTGAAAATTATTACTCCAGGAATTCGTATAGATCCAGGTCATGACGACCAAAAAAGAACAGCAACACCAAGAGAAGCAATAAATTCAGGAGCTGATTATATCGTCATTGGCAGGCCCATTACAAAAACTGCAAGTAGTGCAGAATTAATACTGAAATCCCTTATCTAATTGAAGTAGATAAAAAAAAGTGCTTGACACAAAAAAACAAACGTTATATAGTGCTATTATCTTTCATTTTACCTCGCTTAATTTAATTACTGGATTAAGCTTACAGTACTAAGTGTGGCACAAAGTGCCACGCTATTTTCTGGTTTACATTTTCAACAGATAAAAAATGATGCCATTTCAGTGCCAAGCACATAACTGTACGAACATTCATTTTTAAAGGTAAATTGCACAACAGATGATGTCATTCCAGTCTGGAATCCAGAAATTTTGCTTATAACTGAGCTGATGAGCTAAAGGTAGTTGTCTTACGCTAAAACAAACGTTTTTAATTAAGTTGCATAGAAGCTGGATCCCAGTGTCAAGCACTGGGATGACAAGAAAGGGAGCACTGGAATGACATCGTTTACTATGTACCATATTGCAATATTCGTACAACTGTGGGAAACATCTATGGATGCCATTCCTATTACCTTATTTCCATTTTTATTTCATTTTCAAAGGAGGCTATTATGTCACTTACCGATATCGCTCACCGTATCAATGAACTCGCTTCATCATGGGAGCAATTTAAATTAATAAATGATCGCAAACTAAAAGAAATTGAAAGCAAAGGGCGTGCTGATTCTGCAACAATTGAGCAGCTATGCAAGGTAAATAATGCCATTGATAGTTGCAAAGAGCGTTTAGACTTGATCGAAACTGCAGCTCAACGTCCAGAAGTAAATACAGATTTTAGCACAAGCGATAAATATTTTTCTGATTATATCCGCAAGGGAATGGAAAGCGGTTTATCACACAAAACCCTCAGTGGAGATGACAGTGATATCGGGGGGTATCTAGTTACTCCGCATATTGTAAAACGCATAAACAAGCGCGTAACTGATTCGTCCCCAATGCGACAAATATGCTCCAGTCAAAGAATCTCTACTGAAACATTGGATTACATTATAGAAGATTTTGACTGCGCCGGTGCAGGTTGGAGCAGTGAAACAGTAGATGATGAGGACGGTGGCAATAAGTCTAAGTATGATTTTGCAAAAGATACGGACACGCCCAAAATCCAAAAGATTTCCGTCACAACTTACGAGTTATATGCTCAACCACAAATATCACAAAAGTTACTCGATGATGCGTTTGTCGATGTTGAGAGTTGGCTGGTGGAAAAGATTGCCGAGACTTTTAGTAAGGAAGAAAGCGAAGCCTTCATTAAGGGTGAGGGCACTTTTCAACCAAAAGGAATTTTATCTTATGAAAATGGAAACAGTTATAATAAAATAGAGCAAGTTAAAACTGAAAAATTAGATAGTGATTCAATAATGATGTTGTGTTACTCTCTGGATGAATATTATTCCAAGAATGCATCATTTTTGATGAACAGGAGTACGTTGAAGGACATTAGGCTACTAAAAGCTCAAACAGGTCAATATCTTTGGCAACCAAGTTTGTCGCTTGAAGCTCCAGATACTTTAATGGGGGTGCCAGTATACCAGTCTGCCGATATGCCACCCGCATCAAACACTCAGCTACCAGTAATTGCAATGGCAGATTTCAAACAAGCTTATAAAATTGTAGATAACAGAGGAATGAGAATATTAAGAGACCCTTATACGAATAAACCTTATGTGAGGTTTTTTGTCACTAAGCGTGTCGGCGGAGAGGTTGTAAACACCAGTGCTATTAAATTGTTGAAAGTTGCGACATGTATTAAACAGGACTTGATATGACACTTTAAAAAAGTAAGTTAAGAATAATAAAAATAAGGAGTGTTAGAAATGAGTACAATACAAACAAAAATACTAAAACCAAAACTAGGATTACTAGAGCTAGCAAAACAATTAGGAAATGTGTCTCAAGCGTGCAAAGTGATGGGATACTCAAGAGATACATTTTATCGATTCAAGGAGTTATATGAAAATGGGGGAGAAGAAGCATTACATGAAATAAGTAAGAAAAAACCGCTATTAGCAAACAGAGTTTCGGAAGATATAGAAAGAGCAATAATTGGCATAGCTACAGAATTTCCTGCATATGGACAAGAAAGAGCTGCAAATGAGCTGAGAAAAAGAGGTATAATAATTTCCCAAGGAGGAGTAAGATCTGTATAGCTAAGAAATGACCTTGAAACTTTGAAAAAGAGACTTAAAGCACTGGAGGCAAAAGTAGCTCAAGACGGAATCATTTTAACTGAAGAACAACTTGCAGCTTTAGAAAAAGTGAAAGAACAAAGGGAAGCTCATGGTGAAATTGAGACGCAACATCCAGGTTATTTGGGTTCTCAAGATACCTATTATGTGGGCAATATCAAAGGCATAGGGCGCATTTATCAGCAAACTTTTGTTGATACTTATTCCAGAGTTGCAATGGTTAAACTTTACACGGACAGAACAGCTATTACAGCTGCAGATCTTCTTAACGATAGAGTTATCCCATTTTTTGATGAGCAGAGAATTCCATTATTACGCATTCTAACTGATAGGGGTACGGAGTATTGTGGCAAGCCCGAAAATCACGCTTATCAGCTATATTTAGGAATCGAAAATATCGATCATTCTAGAACCAAAGCCAACTCTCCACAAACTAATGGCATATGTGAAAGATTCCATAGAACTATGCAAGATGAGTGTTACAATATTATCTTTAGAAAGAAAATCTACTATTCTTTGGAGGATCTACAGATCGATGTTGATCATTGGTTGCGTTCTTACAATGAGACAAGGCCTCACTCAGGCAAATACTGCTATGGCAAAACACCTATGCAAACGTTTTTTGACAGTAAACATATTGCTTTTCAGAAAAATATTAGTAGCATTAAACAACAGCCTGATATTAGTTTTGACTACGTCAATTCTTCTGTCAGTTAATTCTTCTCTGTCAGATTAAATCTTGTCTTTTACAAGCCCCTTCGGTGTCATTCCAGTGCCCAGACACTGGGATCCAGGAATTTTATTAAGTTGGTAAGCATAAAAGTGTTATGTAAAATACAACGTTCTTGATGGGATTGCGTGAAATGCTGGATCCCAGTGTCAAGCACTGGGATGACAAAAAAAGGAGCACTGGCATGACACCTCTCTTGGACTCTTTTAGCCACAAACATTAAGAAATTTACCAAATGAAAAAAAAGGCAAAAGAAGCCCCGTGGTGCGAGTTTTGACTCTATATTACTGTAAGTGGTGCTGTAATAATGTGCTGACGCTTAGTTTAAGCGCGATTTGGCTGAATGTAGAAAAAATAAAAAAGACATGCAGCCGCTATAATTTTATGTAATCCGCCAATAAATACCCTGAGTTTTTTACTGAATTTTGTCATTGAGCCTGCAGGTCAAAAACAAGTTTTGAGTCATAAATACCCTTAATACTACAATAAGGGGGCTGGCAGAGTTTGTCAAGTAAGTTTTTTCGTTTCTACTGAATGACAGTTGTGGCTTGGGAGGTAGTGCAAGAAGTCTATTGTATTACTGAATTATTAATAATTCAGTAATAGTGCCTGCTATGTAGCTAGAATTTTCCTTTAACTTAAGCTATATGTAGCTAAAATAACTTGGGTTTACCGACGATTTGATAAACGACAAATTCGTTATCCCGCTGCTTGTTAGCGGGATAACGCGGCGGTATGACCCTGACTTGCATTAGCCATGTATAATAAAGGGAATCTATGACAAAAGAATCATTGGTAAAAACTGATATAGTGAAAGTTGAAGACAAAAAAGCGGTAAGAAGCTTTTTTAAAATACTAGGTGGAGTGGCAGATGCTGTAAGATCGTGGATTGGTAACATCAGTCCTGATTTAAGCAACAGTCGCGATATCGATAGTTTAGTCTTGAAGATGAACGAGTGCTTAAATCCAAAGGGAGGAGAGGTTTCAGCACGTAAGAACGCTGTATCTCTTGGTAACCTGTACTTGAGCTTATCAGAGAAAGGTAAAATAAAATTTCTACAAACCCTGGCAGAAAAATTTAATCCGAACAAAGCGGAAATAGATGAGAAAATTAAAGAATATAAGAAAAATCAAGATCTCGAGTTAAACTATAAATTTGAGCAGGATTTAATAAAAATTCTTGAATCACCACGTTCTAAAATATTAAAGCAATTTATTTCTTTACCAGAAGGCCTCAAGTTTATTGTTGATATGCGTTCTGATGTGCTTAAGCTAAAGAACCAACATAGAAGCTTGAATCCACTAGAGAACGAATTAAAAAATATACTCTATACTTGGGTTGATGTTGATCTACTTGATCTTCGTCAAATCACTTGGGATTCACCTGCATCATTATTAGAAAAACTTATAAAATATGAAGCTGTGCATAAAATTTCCTCTTGGGGCGACCTAAAAAACAGACTAGACTCTGATCGTCTCTGTTTTGCTTTTTTTCATTACAAGATACCAAACGAACCTCTAATTTTTGTAGAGGTTGCATTGGTGGATAAGATTGCAGATAGCATTCAACACCTTTTAGATGAGTCGGTACCTTCAAATGATCCAAGTAGTGCGAGCACTGCTATATTCTATTCAATATCAAATACTCAAGCAGGGTTATCTGGAATCAGCCTTGGTAATTTTTTGATCAAAAGGGTTGTAGAAAAGCTATCACAAGAGTTTAAAAGTATAAAAACATACGCAACTCTTTCTCCAATACCTGGCTTTACGAAATGGCTAAAAAACAATCTAAACCAAGATGTCACTTTATTGGGCAAACTAAATATAAAACAATCTAGTGCAGAAATTTTAGAAAGTGCAGAGCAATTAAAAACTAATGTTGAATGTACAAATGAAACTAAACAATACATGCTTAAACTATGTGCATATTATTTACTAAAAGTGAATAATAGTAATGGAAATACTTATGACCCGGTGGCGCATTTTCATTTAAGCAATGGCGCATCAATAAAACAATTAAACTGGATGGCGGATACTTCTGAAAAGGGTATTAGTCAGTCGGCTGGAATGATGGTAAATTATCTGTATGAGTTGCCTAAAATAGATAATAATCATGAGAATTATATAATTAATAAAGTGATTTCCTGCTCGAAAAAAGTGTCGTCTATGTTGAAGGAGTAAATAGTCTCTTAATAAAGGATTGCCCTCATAACACTTAAAATGTAAAATGGTTCTACTTAAATAAAATAGCCATAAATGAACAACATAAGAAATTTTGCAA
Source organism: Wolbachia endosymbiont (group A) of Bombylius major (assembly GCF_947251895.1). Lineage (NCBI taxonomy): Bacteria > Pseudomonadati > Pseudomonadota > Alphaproteobacteria > Rickettsiales > Anaplasmataceae > Wolbachia > Wolbachia endosymbiont (group A) of Bombylius major. The sequence continues at coordinate 480,854 of NZ_OX366395.1, forward strand.
TAATAGCGCATATAGACCACGGTAAGTCAACGCTTGCTGACCGTTTAATAGAGGAATGTAACGGCCTTGAAGCAAGAGAAATGACCAATCAAATACTCGATTCAATGGATATAGAGCGTGAACGTGGCATTACAATTAAAGCACAGACGGTAAAACTTAATTATACGGCAAACGACGGTAATCAATATTGCCTAAATCTCATGGACACCCCAGGTCACGTTGACTTTTCTTACGAGGTAAGTCGAAGCTTAGCCGCATGTGAAGGTTCACTTTTAGTGGTAGATAGTAGCCAGGGCGTTGAAGCACAAACCCTTGCAAATGTATATAAAGCTATTGACAACAACCATGAAATAATAGTTGTGCTCAATAAAGTTGATCTTCCTGCTGCAGATCCAGAAGGGGTAAAACTCCAGGTTGAGGAAATAATCGGTATTGACGCAAGTGAGTCAGTTTTAATATCAGCAAAAACTGGACTTGGAATAAAAGATGTACTGGAAGCAATAGTGGCAAAACTTCCAGCTCCTCAAGGTGATGTAAATGCTCCATTGCAAGCAATTTTAGTTGATAGTTGGTATGATACTTACTTAGGAGTAGTAATTTTAGTGCGAGTTAAAAATGGAGTGCTAAAAAAAGGCATGAGAATTGTTATGATGTCTAATAATGCTACATATCAAGTGGACAATATTGGTATTTTCACCCCTAAAAAAGTTATGACGAGTGAGCTTTCAGCGGGTGAAGTTGGTTTTATAACTGCTTCAATGAAGGAAGTAGCAGACTGCAAGGTAGGGGACACTATCACTGAGGAAAAGAGACCTTGTAGTAAAGCACTTCCTGGATTTAAAGAAGTGCATCCTGTGGTATTTTGTAGCATTTTTCCTCATAAAACGGATGATTTTAAATATCTAAGAGAAGCTCTAGAAAAGTTACATTTAAATGATGCAAGTTTTACCTTCGAGGCTGAAACTTCAAATGCACTAGGCTATGGATTTCGTTGTGGTTTTTTGGGAATGTTGCATCTTGAAGTTATTCAAGAAAGGCTCGAGAGAGAATTTGATTTAGACTTAACAGCAACTGCACCGAGTGTTATATATAGGGTTACAACACGAAGTGGTGAAGTTTTGAATATTCATAACCCAAGTGATATGCCAGATCCAACGAAAATTGAAATTGTGGAAGAGCCATGGATTACTGCAACCATAATGGTTCCTGATCAATACTTGGGAGAGATTCTATCTCTATGTGAAGAAAGGAGGGGAGAACAGGAAGATTTATCTTACATTGGTAACGCAATAACAGCATTGTTAAGATATAAGTTACCACTGTCTGAAGTTGTTTTTGATTTTTACGATAGGCTAAAATCAATTTCCAAGGGGTATGCAAGTTTGGATTGGGAAATTTCCAGCTATCTGGTAAGCCAAATAGATAAATTAAGCTTTTTAATTAATGGAGAGCCCGTAGATGCATTAGCCTGTATTGTTCACAAAAGCAGAGCAGAAAAAAGGGGGCGTGAAATATGTGCACGCTTGAAGGATCTAATACCACGTCAGCAATATAAAATCGCGATTCAAGCAGCAGTGGGCGGGAAAATTATTGCCAGAGAAACAATTAATCCATATAGAAAAGATGTAACAGCTAAACTCTATGGTGGAGATGTAACGCGAAGAATGAAACTACTTGAAAAGCAAAAGAAGGGTAAAAAAAGGTTGCATTCTATAGGAAACGTAAATATTCCACAGAATGCTTTTATTCAAGCTTTGAAGATAAGTGATTGATCTTAAAAGACTTCTTGTATAGTTTTTGGCAACAACCGTTAGAAACGAAAAAACTTACTTGACAAACTCCGCCAGCCCCCTTATTGTAGTATTAAGGGTATTTATGACTCAAAACTTGTTTTTGATCTGCGCAGGTTCAACAACAAAAATTCAGTAAAAAACTCAGAGTATTTATTGGCGGATTACATAAAATTATAGCGGCTGCATGTCTTTTTTATTTTTTCTACATTCAGCCAAATCGCGCTTAAACTAAGCGTCAGCACATTATTACAGCGCCACTTACAGTAATATAGAGTCAAAACTCGCACCACGGGGCTTCTTTTGCCTTTTTTTTCATTTAGTAAATTTCTTAATGTTTGTGGCTAAAAGAGTCCAAGAGAGGTGTCATGCCAGTGCTCCTTTTTTTGTCATCCCAGTGCTTGACACTGGGATCCAGCATTTCACGCAATCCCATCAAGAACGTTGTATTTTACATAACACTTTTATGCTTACCAACTTAATAAAATTCCTGGATCCCAGTGTCTGGGCACTGGGATGACACCCTTTTGGATAGAAACCAGTGTCTGGGCACTGGAATGACACCGAAGGGGCTACTGCTGTCTTGGATGGAAACCAGTGTCAGCTACTTTCATGACACCCTGACCTCGTCATCCCGCAGCGGGATCTCTTGTTAGCGCCGCGGCGGTATGACGGTTCGCGGTGGAATGACGATAACTTCGTCATTCCGCTATGTGTTAGCGGATGAGATACCGTGACGGTATGACGTAGGATTGCTGTCATCCCGCTACGTGTTAGCGGGATCTATGCTAAGAGATACCGCGAATGAATCGCGGTATGACGGTTAAGTAGGGTGTCATTCCAGTCTGGAATCTAGTTCTTATTGTACATTTACTTGGTGTAGAGTTAAGTTTCCTGGATCCAAGTAGTCTGGGCACTGGGATGACATCGTTTACTATGTGATATCGTGCCATATTACAATGTTCGTGCAGTTGTGTGTCAACTACTTTTGTGGCACTGTTTGTTATTCAATCTTTATGCTAGTTTTACTAAAAATTATAGTATTTTAGGTATAATTGCAATATCTAAATTTAAGGTATAGAGATGAACCCTAGGAAAGTTTTTAATATTCTTTTTATAGTATTATTTATTTCTTTTTCTCATGTTGGGAGTGCTGCCGCTGACACTAATACTGATACAACTGCTCAAGTAATATGTAACATTATTGGCTACATTTGGGGAATAGGCGGACCGCTTATGACCGTAGTGATAATAGGTGCAGCTTTGCTTGCGATATTTGGTAGAATGCCATGGCCAGCTCTTTTTGCACTCGGTATATTTTGTGCTATATTTTTCGGTGCTAAAACTATCGTCATAAAAGTAATGGGTGGTATAGGCGGCACTGGAAATACTTCTTTGATGGACCAATGCGGAACAGGAGACACAAAAAAGAACTATTTTTTTCTAAAACAGACCTGATGCACGGCTTCAACTATATCTTCCACTTGCGGTAATGCTTTTTTTTCTAGATTTGCAGCGTAAGGTAAGGGGATGTCCTTGCCAGTTACGCGTACAACTGGAGCATCAAGGTAGTCAAATCCTTGTTCCATAACAACGGCTGACAGCTCTGCTCCTATTCCTGCAAATGGCCATCCTTCTTCTACACTAACTAACCTATTAGTCTTCTGAATAGAGTTAATAACAGTTTGAGTGTCAAGTGGTCTTAAGGTTCTGAGGTCAATAACTTCAGCTTCTATACCTTCACTCGAAAGTAAATCTGCTGCATTTAAGGCATCCATTAATTTTAATGAAAAAGCAGTGATAGTTACATCCTTTCCTTCCCGTATAACAGCAGCTTTGCCTATCTCAAGTAGATAATCTTTGTTTGATAGCTCAGAGTCAGAAACTTCATGCTCATGTCCATAAGCTATTTCGTTTTCTAGAAATATTACCGGATTAGGGTCACGAATTGCAGCTTTAAGCAGACCTCTGCAATCGGAGGCAAAATAGGGTGCTATTACTTTTAACCCCGGTATATGCGAATACCAAGCTGCAAAGCATTGAGAATGTTGTGCAGCAACTCTTGCTGCAGCGCCATTTGGTCCACGAAATACTATAGGGCATCCAAGTTGTCCGCCTGACATATAATTTGTTTTTGCTGCGGAATTCACAATTTGGTCAATAGCTTGCATAGAAAAATTAAAAGTCATAAACTCGACTATTGGCTTTAATCCAGCAAATGCCGCTCCAACAGCAAGGCCAGCAAATCCATGTTCGGTAATAGGCGTATCAACTACTCTGTTTTCTCCAAACTCTTTCAGTAATCCTTTCGTTACTTTATAAGCACCATCATACTCTGCAACTTCTTCACCCATGATAAGCACATCAGAGTCGTTTTGCATTTCTTCTCTAATTGCTGTGCATAAAGCTTCTCTTACACTTAAGGTTGCCATTTATAAACTTTTATAGACTTTAACTAAAGTAACTATATCAGAATTACTGGGGGTAAGTAAAGTGTACAAATTAAGTTTTACAAACATCATGACCAACTCATTCCAAAAAAAAATCTTCTCACGCTTGCTGGTTTTGGTTGCTAAAAATGATTGTATTGCTTGTGTTTTTAATAATATATACTGCTAAGTTAATAATAATTCACTTGGGAATAACAGAAAAATACATGATAATTTTATATTTCAAATAGAATAAAATCCTTTTTATTGATACTGTCTTTTTTTGTAAAAAACATTCCTAACTGTAAAAGACAAGATTTAATCTGACAGAGAAGAATTAACTGACAGAAGAATTGACGTAGTCAAACTTGTATTAAATAGGACTTGATCTGACACTTTAAAAAAGTAAGTTAAGAATAATAAAAATAAGGAGTGTTAGAAATGAGTACAATACAAACAAAAATACTAAAAACCCTAGTTATGGATTAAAAACAGATAAAAAGGGAGCTGAGGATAGGAAAAAAGGGTAAACTCCAAGATATTTAATATTGATTTTAAATAGGAGGTACCCATGAAAGAAAAAGTAACAGAAATCTTTTGTATAGTCGATGATTTTTGCAATGGAGTCGATGAAAATTTTGCAGATAAACTTCTGCCAAGGAGTAAAAAACTTACCAGAGTAGGAAAAATTAAGCATTCAGAGATCATTACAATAATTCTTCTCTACCACCAGTCTCGATGTGAAAATTTTAAGGCTTTTTACCTTTATTATCTTCAATCACTCTACAAATCCGAGTTTCCAAAGCTACCTTCTTATCATAGATTTATTGCGTTAAAACCTAGAGTTCTGTGGTACTTGGCATTACTTTTACAATGGTTCTGCGAGCAAGCAAAAATGACCGGAATTTCATACATAGATGCCACTTCAATAGCAGTTTGCCATCCCAAAAGGATTTCAAGAAATAAGGTTTTTAAGGGATTAGCAAAGCTAGGAAAGACTACTTATGGATGGTTTTTTGGCTTTAAATTGCATCTGGTGATTAATGAAGTAGGAGAAATTCAATCACTTACTCTCAACAAAGGCAATGTTGACGATCGGAAACCTGTGCCAAATTTGACAAAAAGACTAGTTGGGCTATTGTTTGGTGACAAGGGTTATATCAAAAAAGAGCTTTTCCAGGAGATGCTTAATAGAGGCTTGAAACTTGTTACTAAAGTGAAAAAAGGGATGAAAAACGTACTAATTTCGCTGAAAGAAAAGATCTTGCTACGGAAGAGATCGATTATCGAAACAGTTTTTGATTACCTCAAGAATAAATTTGAAATCGAGCACACTCGCCATAGATCACCAATAAATTTTTTGGTCCATATTTTTTCTACCCTCATTTCCTACTCCATGAAATCCAAAAAGCCCTCTATTTCTACTCCTTTCTTTGTTGGCTAATCCATAACTAGGGTTATATGGTTTTCCTTTTAGTTTATCAAGTCCTATATGGCTCTTATATAATTTAAATAATAATTCAATTTGCCATCTTACTCGGTAAATTGTTAATACTTGTTCAGCACTAATTTTACTTTTTGGAACATTAGTTATAAATATTGACCAATTCAATAACTTTTGATTCCTTTTGGAAGATGTATATCCATGTGATTTTGCTAATCTATTAGCCTTCCTTCTCCTGGCTATAGACTGTTCTTCAGTTAGCTTTTGACATATAATTCTTACTCTAATCTTTGCTTCTTTTCCCAATAATACCTCAGTTTCTAAAAATAGCTTACCCTCTAAACATTCCAGTAACTCCATTTTTTGATTTGTTTCTATATCATATATATTGGTATCAGATTTATAACGACTAATAAAATAAGCTCCTATTTCGTTAATCTGTTTAAAAGAACTTGGCACAAAATAACCAAGATCAGATATTAGCAAATCGTTACTTGATATATTACTCAAATGTTCCCTATACCCTTGATCTGACCTTATTCCCTCCGTTATATTTAATTGATCAAATGTCTGATTTAAGTAGTCGAAAACTAATTGCAACTTTATCCCGGACTTGGTATTACTTTCATAGCCGCTGTAGCTGGTACCATATCCTTTATACATATTCTCCATACTGTTAGGCAGGCTAATATAGCTACTATCCAATAACTTAACGCTTTTAAATTGCTGCAAGATTCTACAATCAATTTGCAGGGTATTTTTTAATAAAGCCATAGATTCATTATACATCCTTTTCATAAATTCCACTGCCTCTTCAGTAAACCTCAAATCTAGACCCTGTTTTGTTATTATTACAGATGCTTCGTTTAATAATTGGCACATTGTATCTATGCTGCAGTTTGCAACTCCTATATTACCCAAAATTATAGCTTTTATGAATGATGAACCACTCAATTTTCTCTTCCTTTTTATAAATCCTGTTTCAATTGATACTTCATTTGCTCTTTCATTGAAAAATTTGTTTAGGTAATTTGATAAGCAAGTTATTTTATTCATCATTAGTTCTCTCACTAAAATATATCCGAGAGAACTTATACCTTCTTATCCTATCTTCTTCATACCTTTATTTTCTTAACTTGACGCGTATGGTTAATAGACACTCTATAATATTGTTGTTATCACTTGCGATTTGCAGGGGAGTTTTGCCATCATTATCCTTTATACTCAGATCAGCCCCATTTTTTACAAGTAAATCCATGATTTCCCTACTTTTACTAGTACAATAAGCAGCATAGTAGTGCAGTGGTGTTTTACCTTCTCTATCCTGTATATTAGGATTAGCGTGTAGACCCAATAGACAATCGACATCTTCATATCGACAATTATACAGGGCAGTATCATGCAAAGGTGTTTTACCTTTGTTATCCTTTATGTTTGGGTCAGCTCCTGCTTCCAGAAGATCATGCATATTCTCTTGTCCTACAAAGACATGTAGTAGTGTTGTTCCTAACCTGCTTCTTTTAAGGTTCAAAACAGTCTTTAGGTCTTCACTATTCTTGTTGTCTACCAAATACTGCTTAAGATTTGAAAAGTGATCATAGTCGTACTGAATTAAATCTTTTATAATACTATCTAGTAACTCTTTGTTTAACTTTTTTTGACTAGATATTAACTCTAAGTTGGGTGTATCAATGAGCCATTCGTATACTAGAGACTCTAAGTATTTTCTATCGTCTATCAAGGTATTTAAATAAGTTAAGTCTAGCTTGATGAAATTATAGTAATCATCTTGACTGTCCTGTGGTAGTAAATCAGTTGTTTTCGAAGCATGATGCTCAGAGCTTAATTCAAGTTCTGAGTTTTTCTCAATAGATTGATTAGAAACCATACTGTACCTCCTAGTCTAGATTAATATATTATGTAGAATATTTAGTATAAAGTCAAGCTAACTTAAGAATAATTCTTTCACTAAGATACTCTACAATATTACATGGAGAATGTATATTTTCTTTTCTTCTACACCCCCTCCTCTTAACTTAAGCTTATGGGTCACACCTTTGAACTTGCTAAAAGCTGAACGGGTACAAATTTAAGACTCTAAACACTATTTTGAGGAACTACACATTCAGGATCTTTTAAGACTTGATCAACTTCAATATTACTAAGTGCTGTATTTGCTTTATATGAACAGTAACATCCTGTTGCAAGAAAAATAAATGCAACTATAGCAAGCGTAATACATATTGCTAAGTAAGGTATTGTTAAACTTGCACCAACAGCAAATGCTACGGATAACACAAAAGAAACGGAAGCATAGGTCACTTGCTTTCTACTCTGAGCACTCATTGTTGAAGGTCTTTTGTTTTCGTTGTTTATATCAAGATCTTTTTCTTTGATAAGCAGATTATTTTTTGATAAAAGTTCATCTTTTTCTCTAGTAAGATCATCTATTTTCCCTTGTTGACTCGATTGTTCTTGTCTTAACTCATCTGTTAATTGTAAAACATTTCTCTTTGTATCATCCAGCTCTCTATTCTTTTCTTCAAGCTGAGTTTTTGTCTCTTCAAGATCCTGTTTAGTATTTTTAAGGATGTTTTCAAGGTTATCTCTTGTGTCAGCAAGTCCAGTTATCTGATCATTTAATTTGTTAATTACTTCCTTCTGTTCTGCGAATTGAACTTCTATACTCTTAAGTTCTTTAGTTTTTACCGATAATTCTTTCTGTAGCTTTTCAAGCTCAGTTTCCGTGCTACCAAGTTTCTCAGCTTTCTTGTCCAAGCTTTGCTGTATACCGATGAGCTTACCTTCCAGTTGACTTTTTTCTTCAGTAAGTTGAGCCACTCGACTAGTTTCTTCAGTTAGTCTTTTCTGCGTATCATTTAGTCCATGTTCCAAATTTGAAACTTTTTGTTTTACACTACTCAGCTCTTTATTCTTCTCTGCAAATCGTTGCTGTGCACTATTTAGCCTTTCCTCTAGTTGACTATTTTTGTCAGTAAGTTGATTTACTTGATCTGTCATCCTGCTAACCTCTTTTTCCTTTTCTGCAAACTGAGATTGTGCACTCTTAAGTTCATTAGTTTTCTCAATCAAGTTTTGCTGCACATTACTCAACTCCTGCTCTAACAGTAAAACTTTTTCATTTTCTTTACGCAATTGAGCTTCTACGTCTTTAAACTCTTCCTGTATTGTTGCTAGTTCTTTACTTGCACTTTTAAGTTCTTTAAGCTGATCCTGTGTACTATTGAGTATGTCAGTTTTTTTATTTAGTTCTTGCTTTGCACTATTCAGCTCCTGTTCTAACTGTACAACCTTTTGACTTGTGTCATCCAGCTCTTTATTTTTGTTGTCATGTTGTGTTTTTAGATCTTCGATTTGACTCTCTAGCTGTTTAATTTGACTTTTAACTTTATCTAGCTCTTTGTTTTGATCCTCCAGTATTGTATTTTGTGTTCTCAACCCTTGGATTTCATCTTCCAGATTTTTATTTTCTCTTTTAGACTTTTCCAGCTCTTGCTTTGTATTACCTAGCTCTCTCTCTTTCTCTTGGAACTCCTCTTCTGTCTTATGAAATTCCTTTTCAGATTGAGTAACTTCAGTATCAATCATCTTACCCCCCTTATAATTATTATTAATGGACTCCTGTATTGAATCCTTTTTTTCGTTTTCTTGCAAAACATTTTTTTCGGTTGCAGAAGTATCTTCATAATTGTTCTTTACACAAGGAAAAATGTCTTTATCTACACGGGGCTCAGTTGTTTCTGAGGAGACATTTTTACCAGTAATGCATAGAGAGTTATCGACATCATTATTTTTTACATAAGAAGCAACCTTCTTTAAACTTGCAAGACATTCAGATATTTCTTTGTAACCTCTTCGCATAGCAATATTGTCAAGATCATCGACACCATTATTTTTTACATCAAGAACAACCTTTTTTTCATCTATAAGATATTTGACCACTTGTAAATTACCATAACTAGCGGCAGTATGTAAAGGAGTATCGCCATTATCGTTCTTTACATCGGGAGCAACCTTTTTTTCATCTATAAGATATTTGACCACTTGTAAATTACCATAACTAGCGGCAGTATGTAAAGGAGTATCGCCATTATCGTTCTTTACATCGAGAGCAACCTTTTTTTCATCTATAAGATATTTGACCACTTGTAAATTACCATAACTAGCGGCAGTATGTAAAGGAGTATCGCCATTATCGTTCTTTACATCGGGAGCAACCTTTTTTTCATCTACAAAATATTTAACTATATCTAAGCAGCCATTGATAGTAGCCATATGTAAAGGAGTATTACCACAATCATCCTTCAACTTACTATTCAAGCGTTTTTGACTTATAAAATACTTAACTATATCCAAGTAACCATGATAAGCAGCTATATGTAGCAACGTAGTCGTTAGGTTAATTTGATAATTTGATCTGGTAAATGTTATGTTGAATTTGTGATCTAGTCTATATGCATTATTAGCCCAACCTTTGAATACGCTGTTATTTTGTTTATGTAACTCTTCCTTTATTATACTAATTAAATTTTTCCTGCTGGAGTTACTTGGAGCATCTACTTGATTAAAGATTTCTTTCCACCGGTTGGAGTCCATAAATTAGATAGTTTTGAAACACATACTTTCATTATTACACAACTCATATTAAGAGTCAAAAATTTTATATCTTCTCCTAAAATTAAGAACGGTTAACTTTTAGATAAAGAGAAAAATACACGTAAGATGTTTTGAGTTGGATGGAAGTAAATAGATAACATATTATGCATAATACATAATTATGAGTAAATCAAATTTAAACATAATATTTTTATTATTTTGCAACTTTTGAGTTTTTATAGTATAGCATTTCTCGTAATAGTCCGAATAGGGTAAGATATGTGCTTATGGCTATGGTAGGACAGTAGCATATTATGCTCTGTTCGGATTATTGTGAAAAGAGCTATAAGTTGAAATATTCACAACAGCTTTTCTTTAACTTAATAAAGAGACCTAACAAAATAGCACATCTGCAATTTTGATTTAGACGCGAGTTCCCGATTACGGATAAAGAACATCAATAGTTTGTAATTTTAACCACTAGACATTTTTAAATTGCTTATCGATTCAGCAAAGTTGAGAATTTTAATAATTTAGCCATGTGAGGTATGTAACAAACTACCATTTTAAAATTTGACCAGACTTAATTAAAAAAAGTCAAGATTTTTAGTAACTCATCTAAAATATAATACAAGATTTGCATTATAACTTGAATATAAGAAATAAAAGGATATTACTCAATAAGTAACATCCTTTTGAAGAAGGTGAGCTATTTTGTTTATATCGATGTTTGCAAAGATTGTCTCACCTGAATAGGCTCTTGGCCAGACATGTATGTAGAAGGTAGTTTTTGTTCTACTATTTTTTTCTGAGAATTTACTTTTCTCAATTGTGACCTAGCTTTATTCAAATCATCTGAAGAAATAATTATCTTCTCTGGTGTAGAAGGAGCAGATTCACCTCTTCCACTATCAGAACCACTGCGGTAACTGAAAGAACTGCTTTTAGAAGCAATACTGTCATCCCTACCACTTAACGTACTACTAACACTTAAATAGCTACTACTAGAAGCTAAACTACTAACAGAATCACTGCGAGTTAAAGTTCCACTAGACAAACCATCGAGATTTTGTTTTACAGTAGAATCATTGAAAACAGCTTCACTGAGATAACTTTGTGAAGATGAATTCACAACATTATCTAAATTAGTCAGTGAGGCACCTATATTTGGTACTTTTGGAGTTAATGCCTTAGTAAGGTTGCCAGTGCTATTACGTCATGCAACTCCTGGTCTTCCTCCTATTGTTGCAGTTGGTATTGTACCTGATTCAGACAAAGCTTGATACTTAACATTAGTATCTTCTCTTGCTTCTTCTCGCACTTTCTTACCTCCAAACAATGAGGACACTTTTTGTGTTAATGAAGTAGTTAGTTTTGCTTGCTTATGCTCTTCAGAATTTAGCAATCCGGCTGTGCTGCTAATAGTACTTACGGAATTTAGTGAATCACTTTTTGATAAGCTGGTAATAACCGAATCAGCTGGTTAATCAAGGACTTGAGTATTTACAGCAGCATAGTGATATTAAAAGGTATATTTTTCCAACTGGAAAACAAGTTACAGATTCTTGCTTACAAGTACCATATGATGCAATCGAATGTATTAGGCGTGGTGGATTGGACGGCAAGTGGTGCTTTGCCACACAAACAGTAACAAAATATTATCAAGAATGTGCAACCAAGTTTCAAGTAGATTTGAATAATGAAGTACTACTTGATAGCAAAATACCTGATATAAAATGGAGCAGAGCAAGACCAGATGACCCAAATGGTGGAGAGTTATTTTGTTTACCACAAGGAGATTATGAACCTGCTCCAAGTTATGGGTCCTATTTTTGTGAAAGTGCAATGGGGGTAAATGATTTAAATAGAAATAAAACTGGAAATTATACTCTTATTAATTTAGGAGAAGGTGATGATCATGCGAAAGGATTTGCAAATAGTCCTAATATCTTTGTAGTAAATGATGGATTCAAAAAATATTACGGTGGTAATAAAGATGATATATTCATTTTACAGGGAAGTGCTATAAAAGGGTACTTATCTGGAGAAGCTGGAATTAATACTTTGGATCTTACATCATTTGCTCGAGAAGAAGAGAGTATGAATGTGAGATTAGATATAGGTAGGGTTGAAGATTACGATCAGAATAATTCTCTTGGAATAAGTAGAATAAATAGATTCTTAGGTAGAAAAGATAAAGCAGATAAAGTATTTATTACATGCAATAGTGATACTAGTAATATTAAGTTTATAGATGGGCAAGATGGTAGTGAAAGGTTTAAAGATCAAATAGAAATATACGATGAAAATTGTGGCTATGAAATGCAGATAGTGATAAGGCCTAATACTGTTATACATAATCGAGCATTAGAGGGAAACTTTCATTATACTGTACCATATGGGCTTGGTAGTGCTAAAGTTGATTTTATTTATTCTTCTGAAGATTTGAATGTAAATAATACTTTTACATTTGAATATGAACCAGTTGAGATAAAAAATATTAATGTAAGAAATATCAATGTACTAAATAAGACTTCACATGTAATTACATTCAATTTTGCACCAATGTCGAATAAAGAATTTAATATAACAATTTCTGGTGCATTCAATCCTTCTTATAGATTAGGCAGCGGTAGTGAAATAAAAGTAGGAAATAAAGGTAACCTATATATGCTGCAGAATACTAATGAAGCTGTTGATGAAATTATAAAGGCTTACTTACCTGTAGCAAATCGACTCAGTAAGATGTCATTCCTTATACAATCACTAGCAAATAATGAAACGGTGGTGATAGGAAGTGGTAATTATGAGGTAATACACAACAATCCACTACATAAAAGTCATCTGGTTGGCAATGGTGGTGAAAACATATATGTGATTGATTCTACAGATAAGAAAATTGATAGACTTCCTGAAGTAGTGATTTACGATCTTGATGTAGAAAGTTCAGTAGATACAATTGACTTGAGAAATTTAGTGCAACAAGCAAAAGGTAAGTTATCGAATAAAGAAAGTTTTGAATTAAAAATTATAAAATTAGCAAATGATTTATTATTAAAAGGAGAAATAACTGAATTAAAGAAAAGAGAAGAATCATTGGCAAGTGGAATGAAAAAGTATGAGTATTTTACTGTAAGGCTAAAAGATGGGGTGAATTTGTATAACAAGACTCATGTAATTGTGAATAATGTTCCAATGGGAATAGACTTTGATAACAATGAGTGGAGTTTAAAACCATTACCTTTAGTGTTTGAAAGAGATAAAGAAATTATTATCGTAACCAGTCAAGATATAGAGGCAAACACTGAACTAATAACAGCAAAAAGAGCAGGAAACTATAAGTTTGTGCGTGAAAATGGTAATGATCTAGTAATAACTAATGCTTTTGACTATAATGTTGCTAAGAATGATCTATGCACAATAGTACTGAGTAAGTTTTATGAAACACCTAAAATGGCAACACTATCTATCAAGTTTGCTGATAAGGAAATAAACCTAAAAGATCATCAGGAGAAAATAAGTACTGCAAGGGATATAAATGTTGTAAAAAAAGAATATAAGGATCAAGTCTATAGTGATGTTTTCCATTACACAGGAAGTAAAGTAAGTCCGGAAGTGATGTTATCTGATCAACCTATGGGTCACAAGCATAGACACGAACATAGTAGACAGCAAACACGTCATCGTCGTCACCATCATAATAAGCAGGATTTATCACATGCAGTCGGAGAATTAAGTAATCAAGGTAATATAGCAGTAAGTAGTAGTACAAGGCTATCTTCACGTATAAATGATTTGTTTGGCTGGATAAAAAGCTCTATAGGTGGATTATTTAATTCTAAAGCTACTTCAGCTGAGGAAAGGCCGAAGACTACAAGTTCAATTTCACAAGTTGATGCAAAAATAGATGTGAATAGTACAATAATGTTACTTGATTTATTGATGAGAAAAGTTACAGGACAAAAATATATTTCTACGGTAGAGCAGCCGGTACCTTTGTTAGAAGCAAGAGGTTATGCGTTAAATATTACAGAGAGATTTGAGAAAGTAGTAGAGCAAGCTGCAAAGGGTAGCAAAATATCAATGCACCGGTCAAATATTGATTTTATGGAAATGGAGAAAGAGATTACTGGAAAAGTTATAGGTGGTAAATTTAATGAGATTGCAGGGGTTTTAAGTTCATATGTAGAGAAAGCATGCCCTGGTAGAGAAGCAGGATGTCCTGGTAAGTTAAGTTCGAAGAAATTTGACAAGTTTATAGCGCAATTTAATAAGGGGCTGGATGTTGTACTAAACCAATCAATACAACAGATATTACACAATGGAGATGGTACATTAGAAGTTGGTGGTGCAAAAAAACAGCAAATGGGGAATGTTCAAAAAAGTGTGTCAAAGCGCATTTTTAGTTCAACTCAATTTTCAATCTATCTGGAAAGAAAATATCAAGTTGAGACATAGTTAAAGCCCAATTAGGCAGAGCCATAGTCCATTTTTGCTCTACCTTCTTTATAGCACAATATACCTGTTTATACAAGGCATTTGTGCTGGTAAATGAGCCCTTGGTTTTAGTGAATTTTCTGATCTGTCTGTGCAGCCCCTCAATTGGATTTGTGGTGTAAATTAGCCTTCTAACTGGGCTAGAATACTTGAAATAACCAGATAAATTTTCCCAATTGTTCTGCCACGATTTTATAACTAAAGGATACTTTTCTCCCCATTTTTCTTCCAGCTCAAGTAAGTAATTTTCAGCAATTTCTTTACTTGTAGCACGATATATTTTTTTCAAATCATTCATGAAAACTTTCACATCTTTGCTGGATACATATTTTAGTGAATTTCTTATCTGATGCACTATACATAGCTGTACTTCTGCTTTAGGAAACGCACTATTTATAGCTGCAGGAAAGCTTTTTAGCCCATCTACACATGCAATCAGAATATCTTCTACTCCTCTTTCTTTGAGGTCATTTAGCACTCCCAACCAAAAGTTAGCTCCTTCACTTTCAGCCAAATAAAAGCCCAGGACTTCTTTTCTGCCATTTTGGTCTATGCCCAATATATTGTACATACATTTACTTACGCAATGTCCATCCTCTTTGACCTTAAAGAACATCCCATCCATAAATACTATCGGGTATACTGATTGCAGTGGACGACTACGCCATTCATTGATTATAGGCAGTAATTTGTCGGTAATACTGGGAATGTTCAAAAAAGTGTGTCAAACCGAAAAAAAAGTAATAAATTGATATAAAAAAATGGAGGTGTGACAATGAGTCAGAAAGTAGTAAACAGAACTAACGGATTGGTAGATTATAAAGAGTTGGAAACAAATATCCTGTCGTCTATACGAGAAGGAAGACCGTTGACAGGAAGGGAGGGAGCATTAACACCATTTATAAAAAAGCTGCTGGAGGCAAGTTTGGAAGGTGAAATAGAAAACCACTTATTAGCTGAAAGTGAAGAGAATAATCGAAGAAATGGGAGAAATGGAAAGACTTTACGGACAAGTGCCGGTTCATTTGAACTTTTGACGCCAAGGGATAGAGAAGGAAGTTTTGAGCCGCAAATAGTCAAAAAAAGGCAAACAAGCTTACATCCAGAGCTTGAAACGAAGATTTTGAGCACATTTGCCAGTGGTATGAGCTATAGAGATATAGCGTCACACGTTGAGGAAATTTATGATCACAAAATATCGGCGGCAGAGATATCAAGTATTACCGACAAATTACTGCCTATAATCAATGAATGGCGTAGTCGTCCACTGCAATCAGTATACCCGATAGTATTTATGGATGGGATGTTCTTTAAGGTCAAAGAGGATGGACATTGCGTAAGTAAATGTATGTACAATATATTGGGCATAGACCAAAATGGCAGAAAAGAAGTCCTGGGCTTTTATTTGGCTGAAAGTGAAGGAGCTAACTTTTGGTTGGGAGTGCTAAATGACCTCAAAGAAAGAGGAGTAGAAGATATTCTGATTGCATGTGTAGATGGGCTAAAAAGCTTTCCTGCAGCTATAAATAGTGCGTTTCCTAAAGCAGAAGTACAGCTATGTATAGTGCATCAGATAAGAAATTCACTAAAATATGTATCCAGCAAAGATGTGAAAGTTTTCATGAATGATTTGAAAAAAATATATCGTGCTACAAGTAAAGAAATTGCTGAAAATTACTTACTTGAGCTGGAAGAAAAATGGGGAGAAAAGTATCCTTTAGTTATAAAATCGTGGCAGAACAATTGGGAAAATTTATCTGGTTATTTCAAGTATTCTAGCCCAGTTAGAAGGCTAATTTACACCACAAATCCAATTGAGGGGCTACACAGACAGATCAGAAAATTCACTAAAACCAAGGGCTCATTTACCAGCACAAATGCCTTGTATAAACAGGTATATTGTGCTATAAAGAAGGTAGAGCAAAAATGGACTATGGCTCTGCCTAATTGGGCTTTAACTATGTCTCAACTTGATATTTTCTTTCCAGATAGATTGAAAATTGAGTTGAACTAAAAATGCGCTTTGACACACTTTTTTGAACATTCCCGTAATACTTGATATCTCTGCCGCCGATATTTTGTGATCATAAATTTCCTCAACGTGTGACGCTATATCTCTATAGCTCATACCACTGGCAAATGTGCTCAAAATCTTCGTTTCAAGCTCTGGATGTAAGCTTGTTTGCCTTTTTTTGACTATTTGCGGCTCAAAACTTCCTTCTCTATCCCTTGGCGTCAAAAGTTCAAATGAACCGGCACTTGTCCGTAAAGTCTTTCCATTTCTCCCATTTCTTCGATTATTCTCTTCACTTTCAGCTAATAAGTGGTTTTCTATTTCACCTTCCAAACTTGCCTCCAGCAGCTTTTTTATAAATGGTGTTAATGCTCCCTCCCTTCCTGTCAACGGTCTTCCTTCTCGTATAGACGACAGGATATTTGTTTCCAACTCTTTATAATCTACCAATCCGTTAGTTCTGTTTACTACTTTCTGACTCATTGTCACACCTCCATTTTTTTATATCAATTTATTACTTTTTTTTCGGTTTGACACACTTTTTTGAACATTCCCAAGGTATGGCGTTCTTTTCGTTCTCCATCTTCCTGGCTCTGATGATGCCATTGTTGAAAGTTGACGATTCTTATCTGCCCACTCCGATACTTTTAGCGGTGGATCTGGCTTTAATCCTGCATAGAAACTACTACTATATATCATCTGCTGTCATTTTCTATTTTTTACGGCTAATACTAAATCTCATCGGTAATAGCACTTTTTGCCCATGTATCGAAGTTTCCCAATAACAAGTATAAAAGTGAACTTTGATTAAACGATGTTACAGTAGACTTCTTTTATAGCTGTTACAGTACAGAAACCTCTTTGTTGGCTCTGTTAACCAATACTATACACAGCATCCTTACAATTGTGAGATTCAACCACTACTTGCTCTAGCGTTAAACTGCTACACTTAGCTTCCTTGCCGTGATTTTGTGTAAGCACTTTTGTCCTTTCTTCCTTTATTTCCTCAATCAATTTCTCATTAACCTTTTCAGGCTCAATCCTTTCTTCAGAATATACAAGGTTAGTACAATTTGTTTTTCTGTAGTAATGTACTCCAAGG
Organism: Wolbachia endosymbiont (group A) of Bombylius major; assembly: GCF_947251895.1. Classification (NCBI taxonomy): domain Bacteria; kingdom Pseudomonadati; phylum Pseudomonadota; class Alphaproteobacteria; order Rickettsiales; family Anaplasmataceae; genus Wolbachia; species Wolbachia endosymbiont (group A) of Bombylius major. The sequence goes on from NZ_OX366395.1 coordinate 498,747, forward strand.
CATATAATTAGTAATCCAACCATACTCGAGCCTATTAGTAACGATAATCCTATATTATTACTTAAAGGATTTTGATAAAATGTTTTTACGTTATTAACTCCACCTATTGCAAGTAGTCCTAATGGAAGTGCTATATTTGTAGCTACTGCTGCTGTCAATAGCGCTGTAAATATTGGCCTATCTTTGATTACTGCTTCTACTTTATTCCTTCTACTAATTATTTTTTCATCAATGTTAATGAAGTTTTTTTCACTTTTCCAAGCGTTAAGTGTAAAATTTGAATGAGTACCGTTGCTGTATTCCAGTCTTACTGATTTTATCACTTTATCCTTTCGCTGGTACTCCAACACTTTATTCAAAGTTTCATTCGCATTTTTTCCCTGTATTTGACATTCTTCAGTACTTTTAAATTGCTTCACTGCACAAAGTATCGGACTAATTGTAAGTAATGAAGCAATTGCAATAATTGGTATAGTTATATAGAAAGGGTTGTTTGCAAAAAATGCGATAAATTGCGCTTTATCCTGTAAATATACTAAAGCTGCAGATGTGCTAAGTGCAAGAGCAGTGACACTGAAAATTATAAATCCTTTCTGCTGCACTGCATACTTTACTCTCGGCAAAATTCTATTTGTTTTTTTTTCTGTTTTAATTAATGGAGTTTCTGAATTTACTTCTCCATCACTTTTTTCTGTTGAGCTAGTTGAAAGTATAACTGGACTATCATGATTTAATGGTATATCCTCCCATTCTTGACTACCGTAAAACTCACTCGTTTCTGTTACTTGAGAATTTGACCTTTTCACCTCTGCACTTCTATTATCTATTCCACTATCACTTTCTAAACTCCTCTTTGAAGATTTTTTACTTTGATCTTCTGTACTCAGACAAATGGTTTGTATTGACTCATCGCTACTTAATTCCGTTTCACCATCCAATGCCTCTTCAAATGTGTCTTCATATGAGGTACCATTGATACGTGGTGGCTTTGGTGGTTCAATAGACCGTAAAATATTTACCCTATCCTTTTCTGCTGTTCTAGGCGGAGGTGGATTGCCACTATTTGCTCTCAATGGTATTCTTCCAGTGAACTGCATGAGCCCGAATTCTCGACTGTCCATTATATTTGATCCAAAATTGATTATTATGCTGCGTTTATTACGTTACATTTATTAAAATACAGTAAATATCAGTAATTTTATTTTACCATTAACATCTATAGTTCTTTTGCACATTATAACGCTATCTGCCTCAACTTTTGCACTTTTATGTCTTTCAGCGTAAAAGGTATTCTCTATCTACATCTGCTGATGCCTTACTTAAAATGAGTATTGCAAGCAGTATATGGATTAAACTTATTAGATTAATTAATTGCTTTCTTAATAATCTTGTCGTCATTAAAATGTATTTTCCACCAATCCTTCCAACGCAGTTCTGATTTCCTCAGTCAGTGTCTCATGGACCTTTTCTCTATCATTCATCGATGCCAGTAATGCTGATACTCTGTCTGGCATGTTTAAAAGATTGTTTCTTACTACTCTTGCAACATTAAATGCTTCTGTCTTTACTTCTTCTACTGAGATAAGTTGTATTAAACAGGACTTGATATGACACTTTAAAAAAGTAAGTTAAGAATAATAAAAATAAGGAGTGTTAGAAATGAGTACAATACAAACAAAAATACTAAAACCAAAACTAGGATTACTAGAGCTAGCAAAACAATTAGGAAATGTGTCTCAAGCGTGCAAAGTGATGGGATACTCAAGAGATACATTTTATCGATTCAAGGAGTTATATGAAAATGGGGGAGAAGAAGCATTACATGAAATAAGTAAGAAAAAACCGCTATTAGCAAACAGAGTTTCGGAAGATATAGAAAGAGCAATAATTGGCATAGCTACAGAATTTCCTGCATATGGACAAGAAAGAGCTGCAAATGAGCTGAGAAAAAGAGGTATAATAATTTCCCAAGGAGGAGTAAGATCTGTATAGCTAAGAAATGACCTTGAAACTTTGAAAAAGAGACTTAAAGCACTGGAGGCAAAAGTAGCTCAAGACGGAATCATTTTAACTGAAGAACAACTTGCAGCTTTAGAAAAAGTGAAAGAACAAAGGGAAGCTCATGGTGAAATTGAGACGCAACATCCAGGTTATTTGGGTTCTCAAGATACCTATTATGTGGGCAATATCAAAGGCATAGGGCGCATTTATCAGCAAACTTTTGTTGATACTTATTCCAGAGTTGCAATGGTTAAACTTTACACGGACAGAACAGCTATTACAGCTGCAGATCTTCTTAACGATAGAGTTATCCCATTTTTTGATGAGCAGAGAATTCCATTATTACGCATTCTAACTGATAGGGGTACGGAGTATTGTGGCAAGCCCGAAAATCACGCTTATCAGCTATATTTAGGAATCGAAAATATCGATCATTCTAGAACCAAAGCCAACTCTCCACAAACTAATGGCATATGTGAAAGATTCCATAGAACTATGCAAGATGAGTGTTACAATATTATCTTTAGAAAGAAAATCTACTATTCTTTGGAGGATCTACAGATCGATGTTGATCATTGGTTGCGTTCTTACAATGAGACAAGGCCTCACTCAGGCAAATACTGCTATGGCAAAACACCTATGCAAACGTTTTTTGACAGTAAACATATTGCTTTTCAGAAAAATATTAGTAGCATTAAACAACAGCCTGATATTAGTTTTGACTACGTCAATTCTTCTGTCAGTTAATTCTTCTCTGTCAGATTAAATCTTGTCTTTTACATTCCTCCGAAGCGTAATCGAAAAGTGCAGAGGGGTTACGATAAACACGTTTATAAAGAGCGTCATTTAATTGAGTGTTTTTTCGGTAAAATTAAGAACTTTAGGCGTATCTTTTCCAGATTCGATAAAACGGCTGAGGTTTTTATGGGTTTTCTAAATTTTGTCGGGGCTCTTGTATGGCTTCTCTAAAATTTTGTCCACAGAGCCTAGTTTTCTTGGAATCAATTGGTCCTGTACCATACAGATACCCTGAACATGTCACTACCATTAACAATTAATTCATATTTATAAAATACTCATCTAAAGTACTATCTTTAAAAGTAGCTAAAAATGCGTCTTAATTTAGAACCAAAGTACATTTACTTTGACAATACAAACCCTATTGCAGCCATCAAAATAAATGACACAGTAATAGTCAGTTTACCTTATCAATTTTATGCTTTTGATAATTCTGGTTTTATTATACATAGTTTGAGCCCGCGGATAAAAGGGAGAGTAACTGGATTTAGGGAGCTACGAATAAAGCTAGACAATGATAAACTAGTTTTAGTTAATGATCGTAGAGAATATTATTATTACAACGAGAAGCAGATTGGAGAATATTTCATGATAAACAACAATCCAACTAGCACTTTGGTACCTCATGTACTCATTGGTAATAGCCATAGCTTTGGTAATTTTGTTTATCCGGTTTATATAAATTACGAAGATATAATAAGTAATAAAAGTATAAGGTCTATTATACAATATCTTGAAAAACATAATTGTACATTTTCACTACGTCCTGGAGGAGAAATCTTTCCAAAGGGAAATTCAATTGATCAACATTATAAAAGCGTTGAAATATACGATTGTGAGGATAAAAAAATCGGTAGACTGAATAGTGTTGTCTCTACACTAGATATGGAAGGTAATAACCTTAAACTCTTCCCTTTTTATGAAATAGAAAGCTTGAAAGATGTTTACTTTACGGCAGAAAAGTTACTTAATAACTATATTGGCTGTATATCATATAAAAATGGGACATGTATTAATTTTCATGGTTTAGAACCTGTATTTATATCATATAACTATGATTATGATTCAGGTTTATACCCATATTACTATAACTTAGAAAATCTTGATAACTTTTTGGAGGTTAATGTGGTAAATCTTAGGGCGTATTTAGAGTTAGAAAATCAGGTTAGGCTCTTAAAAAATAAAATTCAAGAATTAATGTATACTGGAATAAAAGGTCAAAAAGGTGAACCAGGTACTACGGGTCAAGATGCTTTGCCAGGCCTTCCAGGTCTATCAGGACCTAAAGGTGATAGTGGTATTCCAGGTATTGGCCCAAAAGGTGAGCCAGGCATCCATGGTCCCCGAGGGCTACAAGGCCAAAAAGGTGATAGTGGTATTCCAGGTATTGGCCCAAAAGGTGAGCCAGGCATCCATGGTCCCCGAGGGCTACAAGGCCAAAAAGGTGATAGTGGTATTCCAGGTATTGGCCCAAAAGGTGAGCCAGGCATCCATGGTCCCCGAGGGCTACAAGGCCAAAAAGGTGATAGTGGTATTCCAGGTATTGGCCCAAAAGGTGAGCCAGGCATCCATGGTCCCCGAGGGCTACAAGGCCAAAAAGGTGATAGTGGTATTCCAGGTATTGGCCCAAAAGGTGAGCCAGGCATTCTTGGTCCTCAAGGGCCACAAGGACAAAAAGGTGAGAGAGGTTATCTAGGTCCAAAAGGTGAAACGGGAAAAACAGGATTAATAGGTTTTCCTGGTCCTCAAGGGCCACAAGGACAAAAAGGTGAGAGAGGTTATCTAGGTCCAAAAGGTGAAACGGGAAAAACAGGATTAATAGGTTTTCCTGGTCCTCAAGGGCCACAAGGACAAAAAGGTGAGAGAGGTTATCTAGGTTCAAAAGGTGAAACGGGAAAAACAGGATTAATAGGTTTTCCTGGTCCAAAGGGTGATCAAGGAATACCAGGATTAAGTATAGTGGGCATGAAAGGTGAACCTGGAAAAACAGGGTTAAAAGGTGAAAAAGGAGATGTAGGCGTGGGTCTTCAGGGTCATAAAGGTGACAAAGGTGAGCAAGGTCCTGCAGGTTTACAAGGGAACCTAGGACCTAAAGGACTACAAGGACCAAGAGGTTGGAAAGGATTAAAAGGTGAGCGTGGTGTGGATGGATTACAAGGAGAAACTGGCCCTAAAGGTAATCAAGGAGATACAGGTCTGGTAGGTCCTAAAGGCGATATAGGTGGAAAAGGAGATGTTGGATTGCCTGGAGCGAAAGGTGAGACAGGTAATCATGGTCCAGTGGGTACTAAAGGAGACAAAGGTGAACAAGGTATTCAAGGTTTGCAAGGATTAAAAGGTGAGCGTGGTGTGGATGGATTACAAGGAGAAACTGGCCCTAAAGGTAATCAAGGAGATACAGGTCTGGTAGGTCCTAAAGGCGATATAGGTGGAAAAGGAGATGTTGGATTGCCTGGAGCGAAAGGTGAGACAGGTAATCATGGTCCAGTGGGTACTAGAGGAGACAAAGGTGAACAAGGTATTCAAGGTTTGCAAGGATTAAAAGGTGAGCGTGGTGTGGATGGATTACAAGGAGAAACTGGCCCTAAAGGTAATCAAGGAGATACAGGTCTGGTAGGTCCTAAAGGCGATATAGGTGGAAAAGGAGATGTTGGATTGCCTGGAGCGAAAGGTGAGACAGGTAATCATGGTCCAGTGGGTACTAAAGGAGACAAAGGTGAACAAGGTATTCAAGGTTTGCAAGGATTAAAAGGTGAGCGTGGTGTGGATGGATTACAAGGAGAAACTGGCCCTAAAGGTAATCAAGGAGATACAGGTCTGGTAGGTCCTAAAGGCGATATAGGTGGAAAAGGAGATGTTGGATTGCCTGGAGCGAAAGGTGAGACAGGTAATCATGGTCCAGTGGGTACTAAAGGAGACAAAGGTGAACAAGGTATTCAAGGTTTGCAAGGATTAAAAGGTGAGCGTGGTGTGGATGGATTACAAGGAGAAACTGGCCCTAAAGGTAATCAAGGAGATACAGGTCTGGTAGGTCCTAAAGGCGATATAGGTGGAAAAGGAGATGTTGGATTGCCTGGAGCGAAAGGTGAGACAGGTAATCGTGGTCCAGTGGGTACTAAAGGAGACAAAGGTGAACAAGGTATTCAAAGCCCAAGAGGCTTCAACGGTACACAAGGTATTCCTGGTTCACAAGGATTAAAAGGTGATCAAGGGAATACTGGAATTCCTGGTCCTAAAGGGGATAGGGGTAAAATGGGATTACCAGGACCAAAAGGAGAAATTGGCCCTCAAGGTCCAAAGGGAGAAGATGGAATAGGATCTGAATTGGTCGATAAGTTTTTGCTTGAGATCAATAAAACAAAAATTGAAATTCAGGTTGCTCAAAAAGCAGCAGGGGTAGCTAAAAATGCTTCTGAAAAATCTGCTAAAGAAGCTCAAGAGGCTGAAAATAAGACTATAGAATTACATAGTGAAGTAGTAAAGTTGAAAAACATAACTGAAATTATAAAAAAGGATGCCGAAAAATTTGCAAGCAATGCACAGGTATTCAAGGCCAATACTGAAGCCCTTTATAATCAAATAAAAGATATCTTTTGTAAGCCAGAATTGAGAGATCAAGTTTGTGCTGTTCCTAGAAAGAAAAGGGAAATTGGAAAATCAAATAATCTACCAGTGAAAAGCGGAGCAAGCAGGTCAACTTCATTTATATCAAAAGTAATAAATTACTTTTATCCTTTTGTAGTAGAAGATGAGTATAAAGTAAAGAATAAAATACAGGAGCTTAATCAAGTGGCAAAAATAGTAAATGCAGCAGATATTGTGGTAAGATTTGAAAAGGTATTAAGAGAAACAGCTTTAAAATGTGGAATTGCAAATAAAAGCTTAAATTTTGATCCATTAAAACTAGAGAAAAAGATTCTAAGTAAGGTATTATTTAATGATGAAAATCTTAATGAGTTATCTAAACTCTTGCGTTCAGCTGCAGCAGAAGCTTGTCCACACTATAAACAAACAGATAAATTTTTGGATACTTTTGAAGATAGTATGAAAAGGGAATTAAAAAACAATAAACAACAAATAGGTTGTATTAATACTGAGAAAATAGCAACAGAAAATGAAATGCCAAGAAGTTTTATTAGTGATATAGCGCCTCCGAGGAGCTTAAGTGCTATTAATCATAATATTGTTGGCTATTTAGGGTAACAAAAGTTGTTAGAGTAATTTTGAATGGAGATATTATGGCAAAACATGAATTCATTATAGATAAAGATAACCAGGATAAAACTGCTATTCCATATTATAGATTATTTTTGGATAATAATGATTATGTTATTCATTCACATCTTGGTAGGGTAAAAATACCGAATTGTGATGGCTTAAAATTAAGGTGGAACAGTGGAAAAAAAACAATAGTTTTATATCAAAATGAATCACCTCTGAAATTAGATGGTGATCGGGACTTTATTATAGGTCAAGACGATATTATAGGTAATAAAGATCGTATCATTTCAATTCTTCAGAGTACAGAGCAAGGGATAGATATTATACTGCATGAGATATCTGGTAATAATTCATTTGGTATGAGTTTATTATCCCCTTATAAGCCTAATCATACTTCTGAGGAGCTTGGGCTATTAAAATTTGTCGATTATAATGACAAAAATGATCAATCATTACAATACCTCAAAAAAGGAGCAGGCAAACTTAATATTAGAATAGTAGATAATCAAATCGATATATCACAATCTGAATTAGACAAAAATTCAAAAGATTCTCCACAATCAACTAATTATTCAGAAACAGATGATCAAGATAAAAACACAGAAAAGAAAAATCAGGAAGATATTGATGCAAAGACTAAAGCTGTAGATTACATTAGCACATCTAAAGAGTATAATGCACCTACACAAACAGAAGAACAGACAAGCACTTCTGAAAGTTTTTTTAGCATGCTTATGCATACTATTCCATTGTTTATAATATTTTTCAGTAGTCTTTTCTCATGTTTGTTTTGGTTTATTGGAGAAAAGACTGATGAACCTCAACAACAGGATTGTGATCAATTGTTTAGCAAAGATGACAGTAATAACGATGATCAGATTGATCCGTATCTTTTTTAATATATTCTTTAATTTCAAAATATATTTTATTAAAAAGTCAATGATCTTGCTATTTCCAACAACGGAACAATCTGTTGTGAGAACTGTTCGTTTTGGAGTGGATTGGTCTACCGCTGGATTCGTGTGAACTTTTATTTATAACAACTTTGCTATACCCTAAAACCACCTATATTAGCTCACTTCCACCATATTTACATACGAACTAACTTGTTTGGCTTTGTTGCAATAACTTTGCACTTTTATTTTTATAAACCTATTTTTACACAACGTGTTCTCACAAATATACGTACTATTTTTATATTTTTGAAAAAAGTAAATAATTCAACTTTTTATGGGGGAATGTTCAAAAAAGTGTGTCAAACCGAAAAAAAAGTAATAAATTGATATAAAAAAATGGAGGTGTGACAATGAGTCAGAAAGTAGTAAACAGAACTAACGGATTGGTAGATTATAAAGAGTTGGAAACAAATATCCTGTCGTCTATACGAGAAGGAAGACCGTTGACAGGAAGGGAGGGAGCATTAACACCATTTATAAAAAAGCTGCTGGAAGCAAGTTTGGAAGGTGAAATAGAAAACCACTTATTAGCTGAAAGTGAAGAGAATAATCGAAGAAATGGGAGAAATGGAAAGACTTTACGGACAAGTGCCGGTTCATTTGAACTTTTGACGCCAAGGGATAGAGAAGGAAGTTTTGAGCCGCAAATAGTCAAAAAAAGGCAAACAAGCTTACATCCAGAGCTTGAAACGAAGATTTTGAGCACATTTGCCAGTGGTATGAGCTATAGAGATATAGCGTCACACGTTGAGGAAATTTATGATCACAAAATATCGGCGGCAGAGATATCAAGTATTACCGACAAATTACTGGGAATGTTCAAAAAAGTGTGTCAAAGCGCATTTTTAGTTCAACTCAATTTTCAATCTATCTGGAAAGAAAATATCAAGTTGAGACATAGTTAAAGCCCAATTAGGCAGAGCCATAGTCCATTTTTGCTCTACCTTCTTTATAGCACAATATACCTGTTTATACAAGGCATTTGTGCTGGTAAATGAGCCCTTGGTTTTAGTGAATTTTCTGATCTGTCTGTGCAGCCCCTCAATTGGATTTGTGGTGTAAATTAGCCTTCTAACTGGGCTAGAATACTTGAAATAACCAGATAAATTTTCCCAATTGTTCTGCCACGATTTTATAACTAAAGGATACTTTTCTCCCCATTTTTCTTCCAGCTCAAGTAAGTAATTTTCAGCAATTTCTTTACTTGTAGCACGATATATTTTTTTCAAATCATTCATGAAAACTTTCACATCTTTGCTGGATACATATTTTAGTGAATTTCTTATCTGATGCACTATACATAGCTGTACTTCTGCTTTAGGAAACGCACTATTTATAGCTGCAGGAAAGCTTTTTAGCCCATCTACACATGCAATCAGAATATCTTCTACTCCTCTTTCTTTGAGGTCATTTAGCACTCCCAACCAAAAGTTAGCTCCTTCACTTTCAGCCAAATAAAAGCCCAGGACTTCTTTTCTGCCATTTTGGTCTATGCCCAATATATTGTACATACATTTACTTACGCAATGTCCATCCTCTTTGACCTTAAAGAACATCCCATCCATAAATACTATCGGGTATACTGATTGCAGTGGACGACTACGCCATTCATTGATTATAGGCAGTAATTTGTCGGTAATACTTGATATCTCTGCCGCCGATATTTTGTGATCATAAATTTCCTCAACGTGTGACGCTATATCTCTATAGCTCATACCACTGGCAAATGTGCTCAAAATCTTCGTTTCAAGCTCTGGATGTAAGCTTGTTTGCCTTTTTTTGACTATTTGCGGCTCAAAACTTCCTTCTCTATCCCTTGGCGTCAAAAGTTCAAATGAACCGGCACTTGTCCGTAAAGTCTTTCCATTTCTCCCATTTCTTCGATTATTCTCTTCACTTTCAGCTAATAAGTGGTTTTCTATTTCACCTTCCAAACTTGCTTCCAGCAGCTTTTTTATAAATGGTGTTAATGCTCCCTCCCTTCCTGTCAACGGTCTTCCTTCTCGTATAGACGACAGGATATTTGTTTCCAACTCTTTATAATCTACCAATCCGTTAGTTCTGTTTACTACTTTCTGACTCATTGTCACACCTCCATTTTTTTATATCAATTTATTACTTTTTTTTCGGTTTGACACACTTTTTTGAACATTCCCAAATTACTGCCTATAATCAATGAATGGCGTAGTCGTCCACTGCAATCAGTATACCCGATAGTATTTATGGATGGGATGTTCTTTAAGGTCAAAGAGGATGGACATTGCGTAAGTAAATGTATGTACAATATATTGGGCATAGACCAAAATGGCAGAAAAGAAGTCCTGGGCTTTTATTTGGCTGAAAGTGAAGGAGCTAACTTTTGGTTGGGAGTGCTAAATGACCTCAAAGAAAGAGGAGTAGAAGATATTCTGATTGCATGTGTAGATGGGCTAAAAAGCTTTCCTGCAGCTATAAATAGTGCGTTTCCTAAAGCAGAAGTACAGCTATGTATAGTGCATCAGATAAGAAATTCACTAAAATATGTATCCAGCAAAGATGTGAAAGTTTTCATGAATGATTTGAAAAAAATATATCGTGCTACAAGTAAAGAAATTGCTGAAAATTACTTACTTGAGCTGGAAGAAAAATGGGGAGAAAAGTATCCTTTAGTTATAAAATCGTGGCAGAACAATTGGGAAAATTTATCTGGTTATTTCAAGTATTCTAGCCCAGTTAGAAGGCTAATTTACACCACAAATCCAATTGAGGGGCTGCACAGACAGATCAGAAAATTCACTAAAACCAAGGGCTCATTTACCAGCACAAATGCCTTGTATAAACAGGTATATTGTGCTATAAAGAAGGTAGAGCAAAAATGGACTATGGCTCTGCCTAATTGGGCTTTAACTATGTCTCAACTTGATATTTTCTTTCCAGATAGATTGAAAATTGAGTTGAACTAAAAATGCGCTTTGACACACTTTTTTGAACATTCCCTTTTATGGTGCTAAATGAGATGTCTGTTTAAAAACATTTTGCCCATAAAAAACACTTTTCTACTATGCCTGGCAGTTTGTTTCATACTTCCAAAAACTATTCAGGCAAATTTACATTACTGAACAGATATTTTATGAAAAATCAGCTCCACTACCTTTACCCATTCCTACACTTATACCTTGACTGACGTCTATATCACTAAGTGAAGTACCCTGATTTGAGAAACTTCTTACACTTGCTTCGATTATCTCATCACTTACTCTTCCCTCTTTTATTATTTTCTCCCTATTAACTTTTATCTCTTCTATTATTGCATCAATTACCTCTTCTGGAGACCTTATCCTACAACCTATCGCTGCTTTTACAATTTTGTCCTCACTTTCTTCATCTATTGCATTCCTTAGCTCTTCACCAAATCTTGCTAACTTTTTCACACAACTCTTTATTACTTTGCTCTCTAAATCTTTTTGCTCCAATGCTTGCTTAAGCTGTTCTGCCCTTTGAGCCTCTTGTTGAACCCTTTGAGCCTCTTGTTGAGCCTTTTGTTCTGCACTTTGTCTTACTTGCACCTCCTGTTTTAATACTTCTCCTAACTGCTCCAACTTTTCCTGCGCCTCTTTTCTCCCTTGTGCTTCTTTTCTTATTTCATTCTCTTTTGCTTCTAATCTTTCTCTTCTCTCTTTCCTCTCTGCTGCTATTCTTTCTTCTTCTCTTTCCATTAACGTCTTCCTTTCCTTAAATTTCTCTTCCAACAACTTTGCCCCACGCTCCAACTTAAATAAAACTTTTCCTAGTTCTTTTGTTCTGCTCTCTCTTCCCTGATTTGATAACTCTACCCTCTTATCTCTCTTTAACTTGCCTGCTAACTCATTGCAACTATCTGATGCAGACTTTAACAACTCTTGATATGAAAGCTTTTCTATATTCTGCTTCCCTTCCTCACTAATTCCATTCTTCTCCATAGAGCATTCGTTTATACCCTTTCCACCTGTAACGTTGAAAAACTTAAAATAGATATTCATTAAATTACAATACTCTAATATTGGCTCTATAAACACTCTATCCGCCTTTCCTTCCAATAATCTTTGATTTCCTGCTAATATTTCATACTGTTCTTTACTCTCTTTCAACAACATATCTACATCATTTTTCACTACCTCTAATTCCTTCACTCTCATACAATTTCTACTTAGTTCCTCTAGATTCTTTATCCACTTTTCTTGATATAAACCTGTGTATCTTTTATAACTTTCATCAAATCCCTTCCTCACATCATTTATTACATTTCCATCTCTTGGCAGTTTGCTCAATACTTCCAAACAACTTCTTACACTACTTAAATACTCATTTCTTCCCCTCATTAATATTTCACCTTCCCAAAAAGCTATGCTACTTAATTCACTTTTTGCCACTTTGTTCCCTACTTTTAAAGCACCGCGATCTATTATATTTTTTATTGGTGCGTCCTCAAACAACCTATACACAACACGGTTTTCAACCATTCCTTTATCCTTCGTAATATAATCGTGTATATTCCTTAGTGCCTGAGTCACATTGTTAATTAAAATCTGTTCACTATTTTTATTAACTTCTTGTTCTTGCTTGTCTGGATGGTAAACTTTCGATAGCTTCAATATCTCTCTAACTTGCTCATTAAAGTATTTATTATGATCTTCCATAGTTTTTGTTCCATCTCTTACAGCTCCTAAACTCCTATCTAAATATAGCGGCAACCACTCCATTTTAAATGACTCAAGTCCTCTTTTAACCGTAACAGTAGTTTCATCCCCTACGCTGAAGATTCTCCTTATTAGGTTACTTGACCTTGCTTCCAGCTTATCTGCAATTTCTTCATTTTTGACTGTAGAAAAAATAATTGAACCTACACCACTTGCAGCTTTACTCAGGCCATCACTAATCGCACTGTAGGCTTCTTGAGATTTATTTTTAGCTTTTTTAAATCCATCCTTAACAGGTTTTGGAATAGAAATGTTAGGCATTTTTCCCTCCATTAATTCTTGATAATTATAAATATAACCATACTTTGCAATATAAAGTTGGTGTAGTTTTACATTCGTAAACAGTGAATACATCACTCGTGCAATAAATGAATTATCACTATAGCTTAAAGCCCTTTCTACTTCTTCATCAGTTACTTCAATATCTTTTACCTTCTTACCCCACGGCCACCACCAATACTTTGGTACTTCATCTAGTCCTTCTAGTAATCTAACGCAACATTCTTGACTTATTACTCCGCCAGTATCTTTTCTTCTTGTTTTTTGATAATCAATAGCAACTGTAATTAATATTCCGAACAACATTACCCCAAGAGTTGCCGCTGCAGTAAATGTTGCTCTACGTGTCGATGCAAATGAAATTATTGCCACAACAGGAGCAATACTATAAGTTATAGACAAGCCGTTTTTTGTATAATTCGGCTGTTTACTCTCTTTTACTCCGTATAGGTAATCCAACAAGGTAGGGCCAAACTCCAATCCACATACTCGATATTTTTTATTGTTTGATAAAAACTTAACAACATTTCCCTGCCATACAGAACTCTCACATGCCCATTCAGCAAACACCTTTGTCATCTTTCTACTCCGGCACCTATACTCTGACTTACATTTACATCACTAAGCAAAGTACTCTGATTTGAGAAACTTCTTATACCTGCTTCGATTATCTCATCACTTACTCTTCCCTCTTTTATTATTTTCTCCCTATTAACTTTTATCTCTTCTATTATTGCATCAATTACCTCTTCTGGAGACCTTATCCTACAACCTATCGCTTCTTTGACAATTTTGTCTTCACTTTCTTCATCTATTGCATCCCGTAGTTCTTCATCACATCTTGCTAACTTTTTCACACAACTCTTCATTACTTTGCTCTCTAAATCTTTTTGCTCCAATGCTTGCTTAAGCTGTTCTGCCCTTTGAGCCTCTTGTTGAGCCCTTTGAGCCTCTTGTTGAGCCTTTTGTTCTGCACTTTGTCTTACTTGCACCTCCTGTTTTAATACTTCTCCTAACTGCTCCAACTTTTCCTCCGTCTCTTTTCTTCCTTGTTTTTCTTCTCTTATTATTTCATCTTTCTGAGCATCTCTACGTTGCCTTAATTCCTTTACCATTCTACCCGTATCCTCTAAAAAGCTACCAAATGTATACTGTCCTTTTGCTTTCCCCCAGCCTTGATTTGCAATCCCATATAAACGTTCTATATACTTCTTTACCTCTTTATCACTTGTTACATCTCCTTCTCTCGTTTTTTTTACATGATCATACATAATTCCTTCATCAGCAAACCGATCTGCATACAATGCCCTTCTATGTAACTCTACAGCTTGGCTATCTATCACTGTATATTGTCCTTCGCTCAGACCTTGATAAATCAAATCGTAAACCATAAAAAATGGTTTAAAAATCCACCATTCATTTCGATTCTCTTTATTTTCCCATATCTTCCTCTTCTCTTCTAATTCATCCTTTAATCTTTTTAGCTCCTTAACTATATCCTTGTATTTCTTTCCACCTATTTGTTCCAGCATAATCTTATCTTCACTGCCTCTTTTGTCAAAATTACCCTCTTTTGTTGGAAATACCGATACTAAATTTACTAACTTATCATCAAAATCAAATAAACTATCGTGCACATCTATCATTATTGTGTTATTTGACTTTTTGCTTAAATTCCTTACTTCTTCATTTTGACATATTTCTATATGACTCTTACAAAGATCCCCAGCATGAGCAAGATTGAGCAGCAACACACTGACTACTTTTACACTAGCTTCCCGCTTTTTATCCAATGCATATTTTAATAGATCATGAGTAGTGTCAACACTCACCTCCTTAGTTTGGTTGAGAATTTTCCTTTTTACCTCATCTACACCATTGTTTTCTATATCACTGTGTAACACATTCTTTTCATCTCCCCTCGCTTTCATTAGATAGTAATCTAACAATTTTTCATACATCGTATGTACAAATTCTTTATCAAATAACTTCCCATCTGTCATTCTATCAACTGCTTTTTCCTTTACTTCTTGCCTTGCTTCCAATAGCTTCTTTTTCAATCCACTCTTTTCTGCTGCAACACTACTGAGCTTACTGTTTATTTCACTGACTTCCTTTATTTTACTGTCTACACAACTTATATTTTGTAAATTATTATTCATATAGTTGTTTACCACTTGCATTCCATTAACTAATGGCCTAAACACTGCTAAACATCCTCTAAGTAGATCAGAGTACCTGTTGTTTGGTATGTAATTTACAGCTTCATCTAAAACCTGACCATTTTCACCGCTTATATAATTATTTATTTCATTTAAGTAGTACCCAGCCCTAGTAGAGAAATTAGTTTGCTCCCATACTTTGCTTACAATCATCTTTTCCATTTCATCAACAAGAACATTACATCCTTCTACAAAATGTAACTGAGTGACTGCGCTTACATTACGTAATGAATGAGCTGTGTACTCTGGAATCCCTACTTCATTGCCTCCAACTGCACCAGTGCTATTGCTTTCGCTCATGATAGCCTCATTCTGAGTACAGTATAGAAAATTTGTACCTGGTACATTTTCTTGCTCTATAATTCTTTTATGATCCTCAGCTATTTGACGTGCATCTCTAAATAGCTTAGAAATCAAATCTTGTATATCAGTTAAGCGTCTTTCTTCCTCTCGTAACGGAACAACTTGCCCACCTTCGTCTAACGCTCGCTTTCTACTTCTAAGTAATTCCAACGACCCTTCTAAAACCTCTCTTTGCCTTTCGATAATTTTTAAAGGTAAATTACACTGTGTATCTCGTTCTATCGCTAACATGTTATACGAAATCATTGCATGTGCTAACCAATATTGCCAAAGCTGACAGAATTCCGATCCCAAGAGAATCTGGACTAACTTATGATCATCTTTATAAATTGCTAGTTCTAGCTGTTTCTTTACCGGATTATCAAAAAAACTTGGCATACTACCCTCTCATCATTAATCAGTATACCTTAGTTATCATTAAGTCACAAGTCAATATCTTTTTTTTTACATAAAATTCTAACACTTTGAGTAAAATTTGATACTCACTAAAAACTTCTAAACCACACCTGCATAACTTAAACTTCTCTATTGTTGCCTATCTTGAAATATTAAGGCGAAGGTTACTTTGGCAGAAATTCAATTCCACTAACGAAACTTATTCATTAGTAGTATAACGAGGCTTATTATAAAGCTTATCAAAATTGAAGTAGTGATCGGAAAATAAAACACCTTTTTCAATATAGATATCGCCTGCTATGCCAAGTTTTTGTATTAGAGGATAAACAAGACCTATCCCTGTAATTAATTGTATTAAACAGGACTTGATATGACACTTTAAAAAAGTAAGTTAAGAATAATAAAAATAAGGAGTGTTAGAAATGAGTACAATACAAACAAAAATACTAAAACCAAAACTAGGATTACTAGAGCTAGCAAAACAATTAGGAAATGTGTCTCAAGCGTGCAAAGTGATGGGATACTCAAGAGATACATTTTATCGATTCAAGGAGTTATATGAAAATGGGGGAGAAGAAGCATTACATGAAATAAGTAAGAAAAAACCGCTATTAGCAAACAGAGTTTCGGAAGATATAGAAAGAGCAATAATTGGCATAGCTACAGAATTTCCTGCATATGGACAAGAAAGAGCTGCAAATGAGCTGAGAAAAAGAGGTATAATAATTTCCCAAGGAGGAGTAAGATCTGTATGGCTAAGAAATGACCTTGAAACTTTGAAAAAGAGACTTAAAGCACTGGAGGCAAAAGTAGCTCAAGACGGAATCATTTTAACTGAAGAACAACTTGCAGCTTTAGAAAAAGTGAAAGAACAAAGGGAAGCTCATGGTGAAATTGAGACGCAACATCCAGGTTATTTGGGTTCTCAAGATACCTATTATGTGGGCAATATCAAAGGCATAGGGCGCATTTATCAGCAAACTTTTGTTGATACTTATTCCAGAGTTGCAATGGTTAAACTTTACACGGACAGAACAGCTATTACAGCTGCAGATCTTCTTAACGATAGAGTTATCCCATTTTTTGATGAGCAGAGAATTCCATTATTACGCATTCTAACTGATAGGGGTACGGAGTATTGTGGCAAGCCCGAAAATCACGCTTATCAGCTATATTTAGGAATCGAAAATATCGATCATTCTAGAACCAAAGCCAACTCTCCACAAACTAATGGCATATGTGAAAGATTCCATAGAACTATGCAAGATGAGTGTTACAATATTATCTTTAGAAAGAAAATCTACTATTCTTTGGAGGATCTACAGATCGATGTTGATCATTGGTTGCGTTCTTACAATGAGACAAGGCCTCACTCAGGCAAATACTGCTATGGCAAAACACCTATGCAAACGTTTTTTGACAGTAAACATATTGCTTTTCAGAAAAATATTAGTAGCATTAAACAACAGCCTGATATTAGTTTTGACTACGTCAATTCTTCTGTCAGTTAATTCTTCTCTGTCAGATTAAATCTTGTCTTTTACAAATTAATAAACCAAGTATTACTAAAAAGCGTGACATCAATTTAGTTTTAGAAAATCTTGTCCACGTTTATTTTAACTATATCACACAGTATTGAAACTAGTGAATAGAATGATTACATAATGCATGAGTAACGATAAGGAGGTATAACATGAGTAATCTAGTTCATTCAAATAAAAACAATAATCGCGATAATTTTAGCTTAAGAGGTCTGCAAAAAGCTGTTGACGACATGTTCAATAGCTTCTTTATGGGAACTAACCCTGGACTCCTCAGAAGAGATGGCAGTGTATTGCCAGCTTGTGACTTGTATGAAACAGAGCAAAACTATCGCCTATCTTTAGAATTGCCAGGTATCTCTAAAGAAAATGTAGATATTAGTGTATCTGGTGATAATTTAATAGTGAAAGGTGAAAAGAAATGCGAAAAAGAGTCAGAAGATAAACAATATTACCATCGTGAGAGGTATCATGGTTCTTTCTATAGGTCTTTTCAACTTCCAGCTAATGTAGACCAAGATAAAATATCTGCTAATTTCTCAGACGGAGTATTACATATAAGTGTACCTAAGTCGGAAAAACATGTTAAGAAAATTGATGTAAAGTAGTGTACATGAGGTGGCGAGCTTCCAGTTTTAGGCTCGCTGTCTTATCGCTCTTCTCAAAGTAATTTGATAGCTCCCTCTTGCTTGCACTATCACAGTGGATACGTATCTAACTCTGATTGAGTTACTATGAAAATAGATATACCTTTAACTTCGTACAGAGACTAGCGGAAGCAAAATACTGGTGATTGCTTTAAATAGCTTAGTCTGGTATATTTTTAAATTGTTTAACTATATAAGTGGCTGCATTTCTTCCTCTAATTATCTTTCTAGTCTTATACCTTGGAAGTGGTATTTATTTTTCTTTTATCGGACTTGATAATCCTTTTCATCAAATTTCACCGTTAGTTTGCTTATTATCAGCATTATTTTTCGCTGTTCTACTCAATAAAAACAAAATTCAGCACAATATTGATACTCTTATAAAAGGTATGGGTACTAAAACTACTCTTACCGTGTGTTTGATTTTTCTATTTGCTGGATCATTCTCCACTGTTACTGAATCACTTGGTAGTATAAATGTTATTACTAACTTAACTCTTTGCTTTCTTCCAGTACGATTATTACTTCCTGGAATGTTTGTGGTTTCTGCTTTTATTTCAAGTGCAATTGGCACATCAATCGGAGTTGTTGCACTTATAACACCAATAGCTGTGAATCTAGCACAAAATGGAGCTTTTGATTGTGCGGTAGGCGTTGGAGCCGTTATAGGTGGTTCTATGTTTGGCAGCAATCTTTCAATGATATCTGACACTACTATTGCGGCTACTTCTTCACAAGGAGCTTCAGTAAAGGATAAACTAAAACTGACCCTCAAGACAGGATCTGTTACAGGTGTTATAATACTTATTTATCTAGTAATAATTTCAAATAGTACAGAAGTTGTTTCTATCTCAAGTCTGAATTACTTATCCGTAATCAAAATTGTACCTTATATATCTTTAATAATTATGGGTTTATTTGAAATAAACACTCTGGTAACATTAGCTGTTAATATGGTTATTGCCGGGATATTAGGAACAGCTTTTTTTGATTATTCTCTTATTGAATATTCTCATGACATATTTAGGGGTTTTAATAAGATGAATGAAGTAATGATATTTATTCTCTTCAGTAGTGGATTAAGCCACTTAATGTACGAATACAGTCAGAAAAAGATAGATAAATTCACCGATGAAGTGAATCTTACGAAAAGTCAAGCTGAACTTATGATTGCAGGAATATCATCTATGTTTACTATTTTAGTTTCCAGCAATGTTGTTGCTATTTTATTAACTAGTAATATTGCAAAAAGACTTGCACAAAGATATAACATTGCACCACACCGTAGTGCGTACTTATTAGAGGTATTTACTTCGATCACAAAAAGTATCTTACCTTATGGTTCTCAAGTATTACTAGCAAGCAGCATTGCTTCTCTGTCACCCATTATCGTACTAACAAAAGTATATTATTGTTTTGTTTTTGCAGCAGTTGCGGTAGGTGAAATAGTTATTAACGGCAGACGTGATACGATCGTAACTTAACAAGCTCTTAGTTAATTATAACAAAATTATCCACTCAAATTCCCCGCTTCGATTGGATAAAATAGGGAATGTTCAAAAAAGTGTGTCAAAGCGCATTTTTAGTTCAACTCAATTTTCAATCTATCTGGAAAGAAAATATCAAGTTGAGACATAGTTAAAGCCCAATTAGGCAGAGCCATAGTCCATTTTTGCTCTACCTTCTTTATAGCACAATATACCTGTTTATACAAGGCATTTGTGCTGGTAAATGAGCCCTTGGTTTTAGTGAATTTTCTGATCTGTCTGTGTAGCCCCTCAATTGGATTTGTGGTGTAAATTAGCCTTCTAACTGGGCTAGAATACTTGAAATAACCAGATAAATTTTCCCAATTGTTCTGCCACGATTTTATAACTAAAGGATACTTTTCTCCCCATTTTTCTTCCAGCTCAAGTAAGTAATTTTCAGCAATTTCTTTACTTGTAGCACGATATATTTTTTTCAAATCATTCATGAAAACTTTCACATCTTTGCTGGATACATATTTTAGTGAATTTCTTATCTGATGCACTATACATAGCTGTACTTCTGCTTTAGGAAACGCACTATTTATAGCTGCAGGAAAGCTTTTTAGCCCATCTACACATGCAATCAGAATATCTTCTACTCCTCTTTCTTTGAGGTCATTTAGCACTCCCAACCAAAAGTTAGCTCCTTCACTTTCAGCCAAATAAAAGCCCAGGACTTCTTTTCTGCCATTTTGGTCTATGCCCAATATATTGTACATACATTTACTTACGCAATGTCCATCCTCTTTGACCTTAAAGAACATCCCATCCATAAATACTATCGGGTATACTGATTGCAGTGGACGACTACGCCATTCATTGATTATAGGCAGTAATTTGTCGGTAATACTTGATATCTCTGCCGCCGATATTTTGTGATCATAAATTTCCTCAACGTGTGACGCTATATCTCTATAGCTCATACCACTGGCAAATGTGCTCAAAATCTTCGTTTCAAGCTCTGGATGTAAGCTTGTTTGCCTTTTTTTGACTATTTGCGGCTCAAAACTTCCTTCTCTATCCCTTGGCGTCAAAAGTTCAAATGAACCGGCACTTGTCCGTAAAGTCTTTCCATTTCTCCCATTTCTTCGATTATTCTCTTCACTTTCAGCTAATAAGTGGTTTTCTATTTCACCTTCCAAACTTGCCTCCAGCAGCTTTTTTATAAATGGTGTTAATGCTCCCTCCCTTCCTGTCAACGGTCTTCCTTCTCGTATAGACGACAGGATATTTGTTTCCAACTCTTTATAATCTACCAATCCGTTAGTTCTGTTTACTACTTTCTGACTCATTGTCACACCTCCATTTTTTTATATCAATTTATTACTTTTTTTTCGGTTTGACACACTTTTTTGAACATTCCCTTCCAAACAATAAAGGTCCGTTGTAACTCATTCCCATTATTTTCCCTGCTACTGCTGACAATGACGTATAAAACTCTTCTCTGTAGATTAAACCCCTATCTGTTACCATTACCGCATGCATCTCTTCTCCTCTTTCTAATATTAGCTCTGTTCCTGCTACCGGAAGTTTGTCACTACTTATTCTTTTTCCCTTCTCTAGCCGATCTGCCAGATACTCTAGTCTTTTTGCTCCTTTTCTTGATATTTCTCCATACTCCTCCTCTTGCAACCTATATGCTAATCTTGGTACCAGATATTTCTTTGAGTATCTAGGCGCTTCTTTCTCATATACCTTTTTCCATATTTTCCTCAGCTCTTCTAATGATTCTTTCTCTAAATCCTTTACCTTTTTTTCTATTTCTTCCTCCATATTTTTAGCCTCTCGTAGATGGTTTTCCCCTTCGCTTTTCAAATAACTTTTCAATTCTGTCTGTTTCTTTCTTTAATACCTCAGTTACTTCTTTACTGTTTTTTGCATAATCCATCGCTTTCAGCCCAAACTTATCCTCTTTCTCTATTTCTCCTCCTGCTTCCACTAGCTCTTCCACTATCTCTTTTTCACCAATCATACATCCTAGGTGTAATGGCGTATTCTTACTCCCATATTCCTCAGCATTAACATTTGCTCCTGATCTTATTAGCTCTTTTACATTTTCTAGATTCTGGGCTGTTACTGCCAAGTGCAATGGTGTATACCCTCCTACATCTACTGCATTCACATTCGCTCCTTTTTCAGCTAATAACCTCACTGTTTTTGCGTCTACTGCATAATGCAGTTCCTTTTTCGTCTCCTTAATATTTTTACCTGAGTTCTCTAATAATTCTTTTGCTGACTTCTCTTTTCCTTTTTTACTCATAATTTACCTCACCTTTTCTTTAAATTTAAACCCCTCTTTTAAGCCTTCTTTCTTACCACCTCATCTATCATTTCGTTCACTTTGCACATTATCTTGCTTGCTAAATTTTTACACTCTTCCCTTATTAGCGCCTTATCTCTCTTTCTTATTTCTTTTATCTCTATTATTTTTAACTCTGGTAAATAGCTTCTATCCAACATATATGCTATTTCTTCCACTAAATTCTCTATTTCATAGCATGTCACTTTTCTACTTTTTGTTATTCCACCTTGTTCTCTCATGAATTTTCTCGCCTTTTCATTCTCTCCATTATCCCATAGGCAATACCTTTCACTCTCCCATATATAATACACTGGTGTTGCACCATATTTATCCAGTTGATTAATGGCAGCTCCTGCTTTTACTAGCTCTTTTATTATTGCAATTCCTGCCCCTATCCTGCATGCAGAGTGCAGTGGCGCACATCCGCTGATATATTGAGTGGCATTTATTTCTGCTCCTCCCCTTATCAGCACTTTTACATTTTCTAAACTTTTCGCAAATACTGCACAGTGCAGTGGTGTATAACCATTTTTATCTCTTGCATTGATCTCCCCTCCTTTTTTTATTAATAACTTCACTGTTTTGTGATCGGAGATTTCTACTGCTTGATGCAATATCGTCTCTCCTTCTTCATTTCTTTTATTAATATTTTTAAATCCGTTGCTTGATACTTCTTTAAAAAACTTACTAAAAGCTTCTCTCTTTTCCTTGCTAAACTTCATTGTGTACCTCACTATAAAAACATACATAAAATGGCCAATTTGGCTCATTCTAGCGTAAAGTAAACTTCTTATGTTTACCCACTACTATTCTAGTTATGCCTGTTTTGATATCAAAAAGCAACTTCTTTTTTTTCAAAAAACACACATTTTTACCGAATGTTAATGTAATATATGAAGATATAAATATAAGTATTTAGCGTATTAAACATATGACCTGTTTTTCTTCCCAACTTCTATTCAAATGTCGATGTTCGTGCCAAGTTAAGACACCTCCGTACAATACTAAAATGTAACTTTCTAATTTATGTATTGAATCCTTTTGCTCTGAATTTAAATCGCTTTCAAAATGAACATTGTCTTCTGCTAAACCAAATCTTATAACTTTCTGGTTGGTAAAATCTTCTACCTTGTAGTGGTGAGTAACGCTAAACCTTTCTAAAATTGGCTTGTATTTTAAATTCCACAGTTGTTCGGATAGTTTATCACTTCCTAGTAAAAATTTACTTCCTTTCTCTTCTGCACTCGTAACCGGAAAACATGCGTTTATTTCTCCTAAACTCCAACTGTACGATAATACTATCTGCGCCTTTGCAAACTTAATTGCTGGTAATAAGCTCTGTGGTAGCGGATATAACGTTTTTAAATTATTCCACTGATGACTTCTTTCATAAATACCGTTACAATTCTTCGTGTGAGGCTCGGTTTCTCCAAGTACTGCTACATCTAATCGATATATGTCATTACTAAATGTTTGTTCATAATGCTCTCTTAAATAGTTGTCTACAATCTCTACTAACGGACCTCTAGAACTGAAAAAATTTACTCTTCCAAACGATAACACTGGCCCATTTTTTTCAACTTTTATACCAGAGTAGTCTGATAACAAACTTCCAAATAAACTTTCATCTAAAATAAACCTATCAACGTTGTAGTGGTCATTAAAAATCCTCATTAGCCGCGATCTTGCTGGTAGTGATAGTTTTGCAAGTTCTACTACTGCATCTACAAAAAAGTCATTTGGAACATCTTTTATTCCTATTTGCAGTTCAAAAAAATGTTTACCAGGTGGTTCTTCGATAATTGTAATATCTTCTATATTTGCCCATTTTAGTGCTATCTTAAGTGATGCAGGCGTTCCACGTAGCCTGGAAACCTGCTGAAAAAGCAACTCTCAAATGCACTGTAGCTGCCCATTACTATAAACTTACTATCGGTGGTAATGAATTAATAGAAATCGATGCTGAAAATATGATTCGGAGAATTAACGGTGTTGATCAAATGGCTTTGTTACAAGCGGTTTTAGGGATTTGATATGGTTGATAAAATTAAACAAAAATGCTAAAATATAAAGCATATATTTTGAACGCTTTTTTTATTGAAAAGTTTAGAAAAACATTATAAAATAATCATAGTGGTGGATTTTAGTAAAGTATATGGCAAATCTTGGAACTAATGTAGCTCTTAGCAAAGAAACTTCACAGCATCTTGCTGAACTGGCCAAGCTCGCTAAGCAGCCTGCTCAAGAACTGGCAGAAAGGTTAATCAGGGAAGCAATTGAGCTTGAAGAGGAGGACATTTTATTATCTGCAGTTGCTGATGAGTATGATATTGAAGGTGCAAAAAAGACTAAAAGTGAGGACGTAGATTGGGATACACTATTATCTTCCTAGACAGTGCTCTCGAAAGAGATCTCCCAAGTCTTCCGAAAACAGTAAGATCAAGGGTTATAAGTGCAATAAAAGAGCGGCTTACAGTTGATCCTATTAATCTTGGTGAAGTGCTACACCATAGTCTTAAGGGATGCAGAAGACTAAGGGTTGGTGATTACCGTACTATATATCATGTCAACACTGCAAAATATGAAGTAACCATAGTTACAATAGGACATAGAGATACAATTTACGAGAAGGCTAGAAAGATACTGCGTAGACATTAAATATATTTTAACTTTTTTATTGAAAAAATTTAGAAAAATGGACTTCAATAAAGCACAAGCGTAATAGAACCACAATCATAATAAAAAAATTAGTTATGTAAAAGCCAAGCAGACTTTTATTTAATTAACTTTTTAAGGAGAAATATGCAAGCTATAACACTTAATAACCCAATAACAGTTGATGGAATTTCTGTTTCAGAACTTACCATTAGACGTCCAAAAGTAAGGGATTATCTAGCAATAGAACGCCTTAATGGTAGTGATCTGAGTAAGGAAGTAACTTTGACTGCCAATCTGACATCAGTTGCAAAAGAAGCGATTGAAGAGTTAGATATTGCAGACTATGTGAAAGTGCAAGAAGTATTAAAAGATTTTTTTTCACCAATTATCCAAAAGACTTGAGGTCAGAAGTAATCACGCTTAGTTCTATTATTGGTAGTGGAATTGAGCCTTTGCTTGATATGGAAATTAATGAATTTATCCTATGGAATGAAGCAGCGAAATGTCAACGTTATCTATAAAAATCGGAGCAATCTTGGATGGCAGTTTCAGTACTGTAATAAAGGGAAGTAGTAGTCAACTTACTCGTCTTGGTGAGAATATAAGAAAGCTTGATTCATCTTTAAAATCAGTATCAAAGTTTAAGCAGTTGGGTAGTGATGTTTTGACTAGCAGGAGGTCATGGAAGGGC
This sequence comes from Wolbachia endosymbiont (group A) of Bombylius major, assembly GCF_947251895.1. Taxonomy (NCBI): domain Bacteria; kingdom Pseudomonadati; phylum Pseudomonadota; class Alphaproteobacteria; order Rickettsiales; family Anaplasmataceae; genus Wolbachia; species Wolbachia endosymbiont (group A) of Bombylius major. The sequence continues at coordinate 524,066 of NZ_OX366395.1, forward strand.
TTTGAAGATCAAGTAAAATCTTTAGCTAAACAAATGAAAGCGATAGAGAAACCGAGCAAAACTTTAAAAGCTGAGTTTGATAAGGCTAAAGCATCAGCAACAAAAGCAAAAGAAACATACTTGAAAAAGAGAGATGCCTTGCATTCATTCAATGAAGAAGTAAGGAAAAGTGGAAGAAATATTAAGTCATTAGTAAGTGATCAATATAAACTTGGTTCTTCTATTGAAGCTCTGAAAGGTAAGTATGGTAAGCTTGGATCTGCAATACGTAGTCACCAAAGTGTTTTAACAAGTAAAGCACATTTTAAGACACACATTATAGAAACAATTGGGCTTGGGCTAACGCTTGCAGCTCCAGTTAAAGTTGCGATTGATTTTGAATCGGCTATGGCTGATGTTACAAAAGTAGTTGATTTTGATGAAAAGACAAAGGAAGCTGATAAATTTGCCAAGAAGTTGAAAGAGATGTCACATACTATACCATTATCAGCGGCAGAACTGGCACAAATAGCTGCAAGCGGTGGTCAACTTGGTATCAAAAAAGAAGATCTTTTTCAGTTCACAGAAACAGTGGCAAAAATGTCTACAGCATTTGATATGTCTGCAGAACAAGCAGGTGATTCCATAGCTAAACTCTCTAACGTTTATGGAATTAATATTAGTGAAATGGAGCACGTTGGTAATGTGATCAACCACTTGTCAGATAACACTGCTGCTAAAGCAAGAGATATGGTTGAAGCTCTAGCAATAGTTGGTGGTACTGCAAAGCAGTTTGGATTAAAGTTTGAACAAACAAGCAGCTTAGTAAATACTTTTATTAGTTTAGGCAAACAACCAGCAAAAGCTGCAACTGCAATCAATGCTCTACTTAGCAAACTTCAAGCTGCTGAAGGTCAAGGAAAAGAGTTCAAGGCAGCACTAGAAGAAATGGGCATAACTGCAGAAGAAATGGTACAAAGGATCAGTGAAAACGGGGAAGAAGCACTACTTCACTTTTTTCAAACTCTAAAGAAAATGGATAACCAGGAACGCTCTACAATCCTGATGAAACTTTTCGGTCAGGAATATCAAGATGATATTGCATTATTAGCTGGAAGTTTTAACAAATACGAAGATGCAATAAAGTTATTGGCTAATACAGAAAAGTATGGAAGCTCTCTGCAAAAAGAATTTAAAAATCGTGCAGACACTACAGCCAATAAATTACGACTTCTTCGAAATGCAATAGCTGAAGTTGGTATGAATCTGGGTTCAGTAATGCTGCCTACTTTAAAATCTATAGCTGAATTTTTACAAGAAAAAACTAGATATATAGCAGAGTTTGCAGAAAAATATCCAACTTTAACCACGGCGATCATGGGTACTGTAGCAGCCTTGATAAGTTTAAAAATTGTAGCAGTAGGACTAGGATACGGATTTACATTGCTAGGAAGTACGATTTTTAGTCTGAAAGCAAACCTACTTGGAGTATTTTCATTTTTATCAGCTACAGTTTTTCCTGCAGTAGTAACAGGACTAAGAGCAATAACACTCGCTAACCCTATAGGACTTTTAGTTGCTGGACTTGTTACTGGTGCAGCTCTTGTTATCACCAACTGGCAAAAGGTGAAAGACTTTTTCTCTAGCTTGTGGAAATCACTCATTGAACCTATAGGAAAAGCTTTTTCATGGATAGGGGAAAGTGTATTTGGAAAAGTATTGGAAAATAGCCCACTGAAAGAATTTGAAAAAAGAAAAACTGAAATAAAAGCAGTCCATACTCCCATAAAGAGTAATATTCTCAACAGTGGAAATCCTGTGCTAGGTAACAGTATAATTAAAGAATTTTCAAAGAGAAATAAAAATAGCTTCAGAGTCAAAAGCCTTATTGAGGAGACAGAGAGCGATAAGATATTTGCAAGGAGTAAGTTTGAAAATAAAGAACAAAATAAAACTCAGAACATCACTAATAATTACACTATCAGCATTAAAGCAGAACCTAACCAAGATGTTCGTAGTCTTGCAGATGAAGTAATAAAAAGGATAAGAGAAAAGTCACGTGATGTTTTATTTGATACGGTAGAGACATTTTATTGATGCTATCTCTTGGTCCGTATAAGTTTGCTCCCACAAGTTTAAAGTATAGCAGAGAAAATCGTTGGAGCACGATTGAGTGTATTGAAAATATGCCACTATTACAAAATATCGGTCAAGGTGTAGAAAATATAGATTTAGAAGGAATGATTTATCTGCATAATCTCAACGGGCTAAATCAATTAAAGAGTGTGAAAGAAGCTGAAAAACCACATATTTTAGTAGATAGTTTAGGTAATATTTTAGGACAATTCGTAATTACTAGGTTAGAAGAAAAGCAGATGTATTTTTTACCTAATGGACTACCAAGAAAAGTTGAATTTAGTTTGAGTTTGAAGAGCTATAGATGACTGTATACTATGTGAGTAAAGAAAATGAGATGTTAGATCTGATTTGCTGGAAACATTACGGATTTACTGATGGAGTAGTGGAATTAGCACTAGCAGAGAACTTAGGTTTGGCAGAATATGGAAGCTTTTTGCCTGCTGGATTAAAGATAAAGCTTCCTATTATCCAGAAAATAGTACAAAAATCAAAATTAAGGGTGTGGGAATAAATGCAGCCAGATTTTATAATAGATAAATGTGAATCAATTATAGATAAAGTTATATCATTGCGCCTTACCGATGAATCTGGAACTATAGATGATGTAGCCGAAGTACATATTGATTACAGGGATGAAAACTTAAATGTTCCGAATGAATTAAATATTGCTCTGGGTTACAGAGAAACTGGAGTAGTACCTATGGGTATATATACGGTTAATGAAATTACAGTGCAGAGTCCACCTAAAACCTTACTAATAAAGGCTCATGCAACAAATTTAAGACTCTCATTAAAAGAGAAAGTATCTAAAGAATGGCATCAAATTACTTTAGGTAACTTGGTTAAGGAAATAGCAGAAAAACACGGATATGGGTGCAGAGTTGCAGAAGAATTTGAAAATGTGTTGATTCCACATATTAACCAAACAGAAGAAAGTGATATAAGTTTACTAACAAAAATAGCAATAGAACGCGAGGCAATGGCAAAGTTAGCTGGCGGATATATACTCTTTATTCCAAAAGGCAAAGCAAAGTCGGCAACTGGAAAAGCTTTAGGAACAACAGCGATTAGACCTAAAGACGCGATAAATTGGAAAGCGCACTTTACCGTGAGCAGGTACAACTCAGTGATTGCAAAATGGCATAGTTATGAAAGAGGTGAAACTATATCAGAAACAGTTGGCTCTGGTAGTCCAAGTTATATCATACAAACAATTTACTCGAATGCAGAGTTAGCATTAAGTTCGGCAAATGCTAAATTAAAACAACTAAAACGAAATAATGCAGTGTTGGATATCACTATGCCTGGTAATCCAGAGCTATTTGCAGAGGCAAAACTTAGCCTGTTAGGGTTTCATCAAGATATAGACGGTGAATGGATAATTGACAGAGCAGAACATGTGTTAGATAGTTCAGGTTATCGCACTGCATTGTCAGCATCTATCAGTAAACGTTAAAGGAAAATCAGTAAAACCAATGTTTAATGTTGAAAAAGTATTGAATATGAATAGAGACTCAAGAAATAAGCTACATTTTTGGTGGTGTATAACAATGATAATATGTGTTGTTATTACCTATTGCTATATGAAAGCAAAAGCTACAGATAATTATAAAACAATATTACGCGTTGCTTCTCAAAATTGTAACTTAGAAGTTGTAAAATTTTCAGCAAATAATCTATTAGATATTAATACACAGATTCCCGAATTAACAGCATTACATTATGCATCCGGTGCAGGATGTTTGGAGGTTGTTAAATTTCTAATAGAGAAAGGAGCTGATATAAACACAGCAAAATATGAAAAATGGACAGCATTACATGCAGCTTCATACAAAGGTAACCTAGAGATAATTAAACTTTTGTTAGAAAAAGGCGCAAACCCTAACATTAGAGACACAGATGGAAAAAATCCAAGAGATGTAGCTGTACTAAGATCACGGCACAATAAAGATAAACCTTACAGGGAAATCATTAAGCTACTTGCAGAAGCAGAGGATCAGAATAAATCCGAAAATAAGCTATTATCGGCAATATAAACATGCAAAATCAAAAAATCCCAATTACGGTAATTATTACCATGTTAATCCAAACCGTAGCAGTAATCTGGTGGTTGGCCAAGCTCGATTTACGGGTGCACATCCATGATAAATTTATAGAAAAAAACCAAGGACTAATAGAAATAGTCTATCGACTTGAAGAGAGAGTGAAAAACCTCACTCAAGAAGTCAATGAACTTGAAGCCATTCACAAACAAAAATAATAACTAAGTTTCACAATGACAAAGTATATCTTATCCGTTGACGGCGGAGGCATAAGAGGCATCATACCGGCCATAATATTAGCAGAAATAGAAAAGAGAGCAAAGAAACCGATTGCTGAAATCTTTGATCTTATGGCAGGAACCTCAACCGGTGGGATTGTTGCAGCAGGTTTATGTACACAAAAATACTCAGCTAACGATTTAGTTGAACTCTACGAAAAGTATGGACCATATATCTTTGAATCATCATTCTGGAGAAGGTCAATCGCTTCTTGGCTAAATGGTGCTCAATACTCATATAAAAACATAGAATTCATTCTCGATAAATACTTCGGCAAAAGTACTATTGCTGATGTTTCAAGTAATCTACTGCTTACCAGTTATGACATTCACAATAATTGCCCATTTTTCTTTAAAAGCTGGAGAGAAGACAGAAACTTTATTAAACTAAAAGACGCGCTCAGAGCTACAACAGCTGCACCAACGTATTTCATACCAAAACATCTAAAAATCAACCAGATAGACAGAGTATTAGTGGATGGCGGGGTATTTGCCAATAATCCAGCTGCTTGTGCATATGCAAGTGGCAAGAGGTTGTTTCCAAATGATGATATTGTACTGGTATCAATAGGTACTGGAAGAACAAATAGAAGTATAAAGTATGCTAATTCAAGGAGATTTGGAAGAATAGGGTGGATAAAACCACTACTACATGTGATGTTTGCTTCAAGTTTAGATGCAGTAAACTATCAGCTCGATCAAGTAATAGGCGACAAATATATAAGAATACAATCACAACTGAAAGTAGCATCAGCTGAGATGGATAATATTACATTCAAAAATATTAAATATCTGCAGCAAGAGGCAAATACAATGATAGAGGACAACCAGGAATTAATAGATAAATTCTGCGATATCGTATCTTAATTCACGTAAAAATGCCAAGCAAGATAAAGAACTTATATAAAAAAGCGAAAAAGGGCTTAAAGAATATAGCTTTGCCGAAAAAACATAAAAAAGTTCAAGAAGCTAACGATAAGCCGAAACCGCTAAGCCCTGAAATTGTGATGAAACCTACGCTATGGCAGAAAAAAGTTGAATTAACCTCTAAAGCAGAAAATATCGAAAAAGATAACAAGTGGAAAATAAAAGTATTCAAAACTAAACACGTAGAGAAGGATTCAAAAAGGGGAAAAATGTTCAAAAATGGTCTCAAAAAGCTAAAAGGTAAGCTAAAAAGCCTAAATCCGATAAAAGCTAAGAAAAACAAGATCATTGGAAGCAAGAAGTTAGCATTTTTACTCACAGCTGGAACGATTGTAGCAATTTTACCAATGTTCAATTTGACCCCTTTTCCAGCACTTGCAATAACTTCTGCATGTGTTTTCAGTATCAATTTTATCGCAGTCAAGACACTAAAGAAAGCTATCACACAACGCAAAGCAAAATCCAAAACGGGAATGTTCAAAAAAGTGTGTCAAACCGAAAAAAAAGTAATAAATTGATATAAAAAAATGGAGGTGTGACAATGAGTCAGAAAGTAGTAAACAGAACTAACGGATTGGTAGATTATAAAGAGTTGGAAACAAATATCCTGTCGTCTATACGAGAAGGAAGACCGTTGACAGGAAGGGAGGGAGCATTAACACCATTTATAAAAAAGCTGCTGGAAGCAAGTTTGGAAGGTGAAATAGAAAACCACTTATTAGCTGAAAGTGAAGAGAATAATCGAAGAAATGGGAGAAATGGAAAGACTTTACGGACAAGTGCCGGTTCATTTGAACTTTTGACGCCAAGGGATAGAGAAGGAAGTTTTGAGCCGCAAATAGTCAAAAAAAGGCAAACAAGCTTACATCCAGAGCTTGAAACGAAGATTTTGAGCACATTTGCCAGTGGTATGAGCTATAGAGATATAGCGTCACACGTTGAGGAAATTTATGATCACAAAATATCGGCGGCAGAGATATCAAGTATTACCGACAAATTACTGCCTATAATCAATGAATGGCGTAGTCGTCCACTGCAATCAGTATACCCGATAGTATTTATGGATGGGATGTTCTTTAAGGTCAAAGAGGATGGACATTGCGTAAGTAAATGTATGTACAATATATTGGGCATAGACCAAAATGGCAGAAAAGAAGTCCTGGGCTTTTATTTGGCTGAAAGTGAAGGAGCTAACTTTTGGTTGGGAGTGCTAAATGACCTCAAAGAAAGAGGAGTAGAAGATATTCTGATTGCATGTGTAGATGGGCTAAAAAGCTTTCCTGCAGCTATAAATAGTGCGTTTCCTAAAGCAGAAGTACAGCTATGTATAGTGCATCAGATAAGAAATTCACTAAAATATGTATCCAGCAAAGATGTGAAAGTTTTCATGAATGATTTGAAAAAAATATATCGTGCTACAAGTAAAGAAATTGCTGAAAATTACTTACTTGAGCTGGAAGAAAAATGGGGAGAAAAGTATCCTTTAGTTATAAAATCGTGGCAGAACAATTGGGAAAATTTATCTGGTTATTTCAAGTATTCTAGCCCAGTTAGAAGGCTAATTTACACCACAAATCCAATTGAGGGGCTGCACAGACAGATCAGAAAATTCACTAAAACCAAGGGCTCATTTACCAGCACAAATGCCTTGTATAAACAGGTATATTGTGCTATAAAGAAGGTAGAGCAAAAATGGACTATGGCTCTGCCTAATTGGGCTTTAACTATGTCTCAACTTGATATTTTCTTTCCAGATAGATTGAAAATTGAGTTGAACTAAAAATGCGGTTTGACACACTTTTTTGAACATTCCCCATACCTTCGAGAAATCATGGACTCTTTATCCCCATCTTCACCTGCAGAAAAAGTGATATTCATGAAAGGAGCGCAAATTGGAGGAACAGAAGCAGGAAATAATTGGATAGGGTATATAATTGATCAAACACCAGGACCAATGCTGGTAGTACAGCCAACAGTAGAAATGGGGAAACGTTGGTCAAAGGGAAGATTTGCGCCACTGATTGAAGAAACGCCATGTTTAAAAAGTAAGGTAAAAGACCCAAGGTCGAGAGATTCAGGCAATACTGTACAAAGTAAGGAATTTCCTGGGGGAATTGTAGTAATAACCGGAGCAAACAGTAGTGTAGGGCTTCGTTCTATGCCAGTAAAATACCTCTTTCTTGATGAAATAGATGGGGAATGTTCAAAAAAGTGTGTCAAAGCGCATTTTTAGTTCAACTCAATTTTCAATCTATCTGGAAAGAAAATATCAAGTTGAGACATAGTTAAAGCCCAATTAGGCAGAGCCATAGTCCATTTTTGCTCTACCTTCTTTATAGCACAATATACCTGTTTATACAAGGCATTTGTGCTGGTAAATGAGCCCTTGGTTTTAGTGAATTTTCTGATCTGTCTGTGTAGCCCCTCAATTGGATTTGTGGTGTAAATTAGCCTTCTAACTGGGCTAGAATACTTGAAATAACCAGATAAATTTTCCCAATTGTTCTGCCACGATTTTATAACTAAAGGATACTTTTCTCCCCATTTTTCTTCCAGCTCAAGTAAGTAATTTTCAGCAATTTCTTTACTTGTAGCACGATATATTTTTTTCAAATCATTCATGAAAACTTTCACATCTTTGCTGGATACATATTTTAGTGAATTTCTTATCTGATGCACTATACATAGCTGTACTTCTGCTTTAGGAAACGCACTATTTATAGCTGCAGGAAAGCTTTTTAGCCCATCTACACATGCAATCAGAATATCTTCTACTCCTCTTTCTTTGAGGTCATTTAGCACTCCCAACCAAAAGTTAGCTCCTTCACTTTCAGCCAAATAAAAGCCCAGGACTTCTTTTCTGCCATTTTGGTCTATGCCCAATATATTGTACATACATTTACTTACGCAATGTCCATCCTCTTTGACCTTAAAGAACATCCCATCCATAAATACTATCGGGTATACTGATTGCAGTGGACGACTACGCCATTCATTGATTATAGGCAGTAATTTGTCGGTAATACTTGATATCTCTGCCGCCGATATTTTGTGATCATAAATTTCCTCAACGTGTGACGCTATATCTCTATAGCTCATACCACTGGCAAATGTGCTCAAAATCTTCGTTTCAAGCTCTGGATGTAAGCTTGTTTGCCTTTTTTTGACTATTTGCGGCTCAAAACTTCCTTCTCTATCCCTTGGCGTCAAAAGTTCAAATGAACCGGCACTTGTCCGTAAAGTCTTTCCATTTCTCCCATTTCTTCGATTATTCTCTTCACTTTCAGCTAATAAGTGGTTTTCTATTTCACCTTCCAAACTTGCCTCCAGCAGCTTTTTTATAAATGGTGTTAATGCTCCCTCCCTTCCTGTCAACGGTCTTCCTTCTCGTATAGACGACAGGATATTTGTTTCCAACTCTTTATAATCTACCAATCCGTTAGTTCTGTTTACTACTTTCTGACTCATTGTCACACCTCCATTTTTTTATATCAATTTATTACTTTTTTTTCGGTTTGACACACTTTTTTGAACATTCCCCTTGACACTGGAATCCAGTCCTTTTGCACAGTTCCATCAAAAACGTTGTAGAGGATTAACCGCTTTCGTGTTTACCAACTTAGTGCCCAATCTGGATCCCAGTGTCAAGCACTGGGATGACAAGAAAGGGAGCACTGGAATTTTTGTTTCAGTATTTGTACATTAGCCATGCATCTGAACAGATACAATAAATCTACTTTCAAAAATAAGACCAATCCGGTAAAGAAGCATTTGTGGGAGTGGAAACCATTTTTTGATTTTTCTTTACTAAGTCTACTAAATATAGTTTAGAGTTGCTTGGTGATTCTGTTCTTGTAAAAATGATTTCTCTACCATTTGGTAACCATGACGGGGATTCAATTTTATGCCCCTCTGAAAGCAGACGTTCTTCTTTGCCATCTGGCTTCATAACTCCTATGTAAAATTTTCCTGACTGAATCTTTGTAAAAGCTATCAGATCTCCTTTTGGCGACCAAACAGGCGTAGCATATCTTCCACTTCCAAAACTAATTCTTTTAGGTTTTTTACTTTTGTTAGTAAAATCGATAACGTACAGTTGCTGACTCCCACTTATATCAGAACTAAAAGCCATATACTTTTGATCTGGAGAAAAAGAGGGAGAAGTGCTTATAGCTGAACCTTTAGTAATTTTTTTTGTTCGTTTACTACTTAAATCTAAAGATAATATATTCGTTTCACCACCCAATGAGTGGGAAATTAAAAGAGATTTACCATCGGGAGAAAATCTTGGTGCAGAAATAACTCCTTCAAATGCGCTGATTATTGATTCAGTGTTATCTTTTAAATTTTTTAATATTATATAACTTTTACCATTTGCGTACGAGATATAAACAATACCCTTTCCATTTGGTGAGAATCTCGGTGTTGACACAAATCTATCGCCATTTGTTAAGTATTTTATATTACTTCCATCTTGATTCATCACAGCAATTTTACGCACAGATTTGTAGTTGCTATCTTTTTCTTCAGCGATATACGTGATTTTTGTGTTGAAGTGCCCTTTCTCACCAATTAATCTATCATGTATCACATCCGAAACGAGGTGACCAATTTTTCTCCAGTCTTTTGCTGGAAAAACAACTGACTGAGTAAGTAATTCTCTTTTTGTAAAAGTGTCAAATAAACGAAATGATAGCTCTAATGCACTACCAGATATTTCGCTTAAACTTACTGTGACTACAGTATCGCTTTTCCAAGATTTAGATTCAGCTTCCGCGCCACGTTTTACATTAAATAAGCCACAATTAGATAAATTTGTTCCTATTACCTTTGCAATATTTTCGCTTAATTCGCTTTCCAACGCTGTTTTACATGTACATTTAGATACAACAAGACCAATGTTACCAACACTGCTTTTTTTTATATCAACATATAAAGCAGCTTTTGTAAAATAAGGAATAAATAACGAAATAAATAACACCAGATGAACGAATAGCTTCATTCATTTCATACCTGTTCTATCTGAACCTCAATTATAGGTCTTTTTAGTAAATATTCCTTTAAGATACTCAATATTGAACTTTCAATCTTATTTTTAATTTTTTTTGTTGGCTGCAAACTAAACAACGACTCAACTTTCTTGACAATTTTCTGTATGGTAGCTGCATCTTCTAGCACTTCAAAAACACCAGGTACAAATACTTTTGGTTTAGCAAGCAATTTATTTTTCTTGTTTACAACTGCTGTTACCACAATAACTCCGGCATCTCTCATTCTTTTACGCATTTTTATAACACTGCTCTCCGGATGACGTAGCAACATACCATCAATACCAAAGTAGTCAACATCAATTGAATCAACCTTTTCTCCGTTCTCCAAATTAACAATATCACCTGGTGCAATCATTATTGCTTTTGCCACACCGCACTCTTTAGCAAATTTTACATGTGCATGCGTGTGAATATATTCGCCGTGAACTGGAATAGACATCTTCGGTTTTATTAAAGAATACATTTCCTTTAGCTCTTCTCTTGTTGGATGCCCAGAAGCATGAACATGCTCTGTTTTTTCAGTAATAACTTCTACCCCCATCTCAATAAAGGCATTGAGCATGTTGTGCGCACGAGTTTCATTTCCAGGAATGATTTTTGACGAAAAGATCATGGTATCACCTTGCTGCATTTTAAATGCTTGATGACTCTTAGCAGCAAGTCTTGCGGTAGCTGCCAGTGGCTCACCTTGACAACCTGTGCAAAGTAGCACCAGTTCTTCCCTTGGAAAATTTACTGCTTCCTTTGCTTCAAGAAACTGAGGAGAATCAGTTAAATAACCACTATCTTGCGCAACTTTCACTATTCTCCATAAAGATCTACCAAGTAAAACTACTTTTCTATTTAGTGCTTTTGCAGCTTGGCTTATCGTTTCAATTCGTGCCACATTTGAAGCAAATAGCGAAACAGCAACTAATTTTTTAGACCGCTTTATTATGTTATAAATATTATTGTAAATTTCACCTTCTGACTCAGGGTGATGCTTGCTTAATATATTGGTTGAATCGCAAATTGCTGCAAGCAGGTCACCTTTATCGCCAATTTCTTTTAGACGCTCCATATTAGAAGTTAATCCAACAACAGGTTTTGGATCAAATTTCCAGTCTCCGGTATGGAGTGCACTACCCATTTCAGTGCTAATTAATATTGAATTTGCCTCAGGAATTGAATGAGTTACATTTATAAACTCGACGGTAAAAGGACCCAAATTTATGCTGCCATTTATGTCTACCTCTTTCACAGGCACTATACCTTCCAATCGAAATTCTTTTAGTTTCTCTTTAAGAAAATTAACCGTAAACTTTGTTGTATATATGGAGCACTGCAACTCTTCCCACAAGTGGGGCACTGCACCGCAGTGGTCCTCATGTGCATGTGTAATTATTATTCCAAGTAAATCTTTTTTTCTTTGAGCAATAAAATCTATATCAGCAATGAGCAGCTCAACACCTGGCATAGTTTCATCTGCAAAACCAACACCAAGGTCGATCGTAATCCACTTACCTTGGTAATGATATAGGCTAACATTCATCCCGATTCTTCCTACTCCCCCAAGCGGAAGAAATAAAAACTCATTTTTGTTTATATTCATTAAATTTAAATTATTAAAACCTGAGAATAGCAAAACTTCGACCTTAAATAAAGAAATTTATTGCTTTTACATAGTTTTAAGGAACTAAGAAGTTTCTGTTGGCTAATAATAACACTATTGTTAAGTTTTCCATTAATAAGGTCAAAGAATTGCAGGATTAAATGAAAACCCGTAAACAGTTACCCCTTTATGTCATTTAGCAGATTTCTTATTTTTTTTTTACTTTACTAAAAAACCCTTCAGATTGCTGTTGTACACTTGCATTTTCCTCTTCTTCAAGCGCTTTTAATAGTTCAATTTGCTTTTTAGTTAAATTTTTTGGATTTAAAGTCTCAACTATTACCTGTACGTATAAATTACCACGAACATGTGAGTTCATATATGGCATACCCTTTTCCCTACAACGTAGTTTGGTACCAGTTTGAGTGCCTTCAGGGACCTTTACTTTTATTTTAGCTCCATCAATTGATTGAATATCGATTTCACCACCAAGCACTGCTAGTGTCATTCTTATAGGCACTTTACAGTGTAAATCTGCTTTATTTCTAGTAAAGATTTTATGGAAAATTATTTTCACGTATACGTATAAATCTCCACTTTTTCCACCTTTTGTTCCAGCTTCTCCTTTACCACTTATCCTTACCTTAGCTCCTTCTTCTATGCCTTTTGGAATTGAAACGGATATATTTACTTCATCTCTTCTACGTCCACTTCCACCACATTTCTTACATTTATTTTGTATTATTTCTCCTTCCCCATAGCATGTAGTACATGTTCTTTCGATGGTAAAAAAGCCTTGTTGAGTTCTAATCCTACCGCTTCCCTGGCATGTGTGGCACTGAACTGGTTTAATTGCTCCTTCGCCACCTGTGCCTTGGCATGTATCACATTTTACATTTGTCACATAATGTATAGGCGCTTGTATTCCTTTAAATGCATCTTCTAAGGTAATTTCAAGATCATAACGTAGGTCTGCTCCAGATACTCCTGTTGTACTTTTTTTTGCTCTCGATCTACTTGCACCACCACCGAATCCTCCACCAAAGAAGTCATTGAATATGTCGCTAAAATCTCCTGCAGAGCTAAAGCCTTGAAATCCACCAGAAGCACCTTCGTGGCCATAACGGTCATAGCCTGCCCTTTTCTCAGAGTCAGACAGAACTTCATATGCAGCTGTTACTTCTTTAAATTTTTCCTCTGCTTCTTGATTGCCAGGATTTCTATCAGGATGATATTTTAACGCTAATTTTTTATACGCTTTTTTTATCTCATCAATACTGGCATTTCTGCCTACTTCCAGTAGCTCATAGTAGTCTTTTTTGCTCATATATAATAGTTTAGTGCTTAACCTTTAAAGATAGGTATTGCATATATTAATTTCAAGTGTGACTTCTGCTTCCTATAAAATGTGGTGCACCCTGAGCGACTTGAACGCCCGACCTTTTGATCCGTAGTCAAATGCTCTAATCCAACTGAGCTAAGGGTGCTTTCATAAAGTTAACTTTAGCAGATTTTGTGGCTTGATTCAATTAATTTGGCTAAAAATAAAACTATTCATTTCTATCATACGTGAACCCCTCACAATTCTCAAACTGCCGTTTCGCATTAGGATTATCAAATTCACTACAAGGAGGAGCAGTTGGAGTAGTATTAGGATCTTGAGAAAAGTAAGGAGGTGGTGCATCATAACGAGAAGAATCTCCATAACCATGCCCTTGTCTAAGACAGCTATCTACCGCTCCTTTAGCTTTCTCGATATTTTCTGATTCTTCCTCATGCTTCATATGAAAAGCTAAACCACCAGCAAAACATACGAGAGAATTAACGCCAAGGATAGCTAAACCCCACACTGGTAAGACTGGGTAAACAGCACAAGCTACCAAAGCTGCCAAAGAAACAGCGCCAACCGCAAATTCTATATTCCTAAGCATCTTAAGTTTATTATCCAGGTAATCTATTTTTTCTTCTTTTCTAGCCGTTTTTCTGCTGCTGTTATACCAAAAACACATACCAGCATGGAAAGCAACACACACAACTGCAACTGCTATACCTAAAGCTAATAACTTCCTACTATCTTCTGATTCTTTTTTATTCTCTTTTTTCTCTTGATGAGTGGTATTACCATTGTTAATATTCGTTATATTATTAACCGTAGTATGACCACCAAACAGGTTGCTAAGTAGTAAATAATCCCAAAAGTCTAAACCTCTATTATTGTGTACATGTATATGTGTAGTCTGAGAGCTTGTAGGTTGTGCGTTATTCCCTGCGTTGTTTCGCTGGCTTCTGTTTTCTCTATTACTGCGTTCATAACTTGAATTTTGATTCTCATTAAATCTTTTATACACATCGTTAAAATTCTCCTTGCTCCAAGTTAAATTCGGTGTATTATTACAATACTGTAGAAACCCTTCAATATTATTATTATTACCTAATTTCTTTATATAGGCTAACGCATACCTTTTTAAAGCACTATCTTCTGCTACCATAAATACCCCCTTAAGTTAAGATTAAATTAATAAATACTTACTTACTTATTATAACAAGATAACATCTACTTGTCAACTTGAGCCTGATTCAAGTATCCGTTCAGAGTGTGGCAGAAGAACTTATTCAAATAAAGTAGGTGGTAAAATATAAACATTTTATAAAGTGAAAAATGGACTTTTCAGACCACTGCCGAGCTAAAAAAGCCCTGAAAACCGTGATACTTAGGCCACTTCTTGCTTAAGCTGTACAATTTCAGCTTGAGAAAGGCCAGTGGATTCAGCTATTAAATTAACAGATACACCAGCTTTAAGTAAATTTTTTGCAACTTCGATTTTTCCTTTCTCTATACCTTCCTCAAGTTTGTATTCAAGAATGGCTTCTTCCTTACGTAGATCCATTATTCTTTCTTCATATGCTACTAAATCTTTCTCATTCCAGCAAAACTTGTCTAACTCATCATATGCTAGCTTTACTATTGGTGATTTTTCTGCTATATTCCTTAGGTCTTCATCTGTAGTTTCATCTGCATATTGTTGTCTAAGTGAAGAAGGTCGCCCCTCCTCACTCGACTGCAAAACCGTACGTGAGACTTTGCGCCTCATACGGCTTCTCTCTAATTTGGTGCTTTTCATGCACACCTCCTGTGTAATTCATCGTGACAATGTCCATGTAACAAAGATAAGTTTGTGATCATATTGTTTTGTCTATTCCGGTCTTTGTGATGTATTTCTATTGTATCATCACTTTTAAACCATAGTCTACAATTATCGCATTTACTTTGTTGCAACCTCAATAATTTTATTACTCCTAGTGGCTTATCTGGTATTTTTCTCAGACGTTTACCCCAATATACCCAATCACCATCATATGGGGATCTGGTTTTTTGCACTTTGATATGTCGTTTAATAACATGATCGCTGTGTATAGTAAGACGTACCTTGTTACTTGTCATAAAGCGCCAGTTTTCGTTATTATACTTCTTAAAGTACTTTCTTTTTATCCAGCATCTCCCTTTGTTTGGGTGCCTAAAAACTGCCCACTTCCAGAGTTTTCTATGCATAATATTATCCAATGAGCTAAAGATTTTACATGAAACTACCGAGGAGTAATATTGACTCCATCCTCTGTTTATTGGATTGAGATCCTTTATCACCCGCTCTTGTGGTGCTCCACGCATTTCTCTGAGCTTATGTTTAATAGCTAGTGTATGTTGTTTTATAGAATTACGACTTGGTTTGATTAATAACTTGTAACCTTTCTTACTTTCTTTTATTGGATATTGTCTTATTGAAAAACCAAGAAAATCAAATCCTGGTTTTGTTTCGTCAATGGTTCTTAATGTATGAGAAACTCTTGTTTTAGAGGGCTTTAATTTTAATCCAATGGTTTCTAACCATTCTTCAACTAAAATTTTTGCTTTAAGAATAATCTCTTCGTTTTCATGTATGATGACAAAATCATCACAGTAGAAAATTACACTAATAGACTTTTGCGCGTTTCTATGCGATATCCTACCATATTTTCTTTTCATGCATTGAAAGAGTTCGTTTGTTAATGCTTTTTTGACATGTTGCTCTAATCCGTGTAATGCAACACAAGCTAGCAACGGTGAGATCGTCCCTCCTTGAATTGTACCACGTTTTGTGGATTGAAGCTTTCCATCTTCCATAACACCAGCTCCTAACCATCCTCTTATGATTTTCTTTAATGTTGGTGTGGTTTTCAAGCAATTTATTATGGTTAATATTGTCAAAGCATCCAGAAATATCAGCATCTAATACATATGCTGTTTTCTGTTTGAGCACATCAAATATGGCTTCAATTGCATCATGACATGATCTACCAGGTCTAAAACCATAAGTGTTTGGCTCAAGTTTTGCTTCCCATTCTGGTTCTAAAGCCATTTTTACAAGTATTTGTTTTGCTCGACACGATATAGTGGGTATACCAAGCGGGCGATGCTCCGATGGCTTACCAGATTTTGGAATCCAGACACGTCTTGATGGCTTTGCTTTTTCTTTTATATCTAAAGAATATGATAGTTGTAATCTTTCTTTTTGATTAAGGTTAGCTTTTCCATCAATACCTGCAGTCTTCTTCCCCCTATTGTCCTGTGTTACTTTCCTAACAGCGAGTGTTTTTGCACTTGTTGATTTGAGTGATAATCTCTGAAGATTATGCATCTTTTTGATATCATTACATTTAGAAGCTTGGTAAATTCGTTTTTGTAGCTTAAATGAAGATTTCTTTAGCTTGCGCCAAGGAATTCCATTCCATTCATACCTAACTTTTTGCTGGTCCATAACATATTCACTACTATTCACCACTTTACCTTCCAAATTAAAGTGTTTACGTCTGCATATCCCAGATATTACTTTGGGCATTAGCTTCTTAAACAATCCTTCCACATAGCAGCTTGTGGTTGGCTACTTACTTATATTTTAATGAATATAAGAGCTTCTATGTGGTTACTCTGTTCCATGGCTTCGTTTCACGTTAAACTTAGATTCCTACTATTTGCCGGAAGCTTGGAACATCAATAACTAAAGTCTTCAATCTTTAGTTCCCTTTTTGCTTCGTACCATTTTGGTCTATGCGTAATTCAATCTCTTTTCGCATATTATGCTTTGACGACAATTCAAACATAGGTTCCTCTCGTAATCATATCTAACTCTGTTTGCAGGGATTCACCACGAGATTTAGTGTTACCTGCTTTTATCTCATGCTTGCATTCCAGAGGTTGCCACTCTTTGAAATGTGAGATATACATTATCCCTGATGTCTGGGAAGATGGAATTTAACCACCACAAAACCATGACCTTCCAGGTCGCACTAAAGAAGTAGATCCATTTTTCAACTATACTCTCCAATTGGTCTTCTTTAGTTTTAGGAAATTTTGGTAACTCAATAAATGTAAAATAAAAATCTTTTAAATCATGTTCATAGCTATTTTTGTCTAACATTACATGATCTGACTTATACTCAGATTTATTAGGAAAGAGAATACAATCAGCAATAGCTATAAAAATGATTTCTTTAAGATCCTGATATTGATCACCTTTATCAGCTTGCCTTGAATAAGCTTTAGCAGCGTAATATTGAGCGCGTTTTTCAAAGCCTTTAGTTTTGGCAACTTGCATTTCGACTATTACTTGCACCCCATTTTCATCCCTGCAGAGTACATCAACAATACTTTGTTTTTTAGAGGCAATTTCAGCATCTTGAATAGTGCTGAGGAATTCTATTTCTTTTATTTCATCTTTGCCAGTGAACCCCAAAATATCATTGAGAAAGTGAATGAGGATGTCTTTATTTTTTTCAGTACCAAAAATACGCCGGAACGCAACATCATTCTTGGGGTCGAGAAATTTAGAAAGAGCCATAAAAAAATTTTTAAATGTATCTTTATATTATATATTCTTATTGATAATAATTCAATAATTTGTCGTCTTTTTTGTTAACTTTACTGATGTTGTTGTAAGGAACGTTGTTGCCAAATTTTGTAAAATTTATTATCCTAAGGTTTCAAGTTCTCACAGGTTTATTGGAACTATATGTACAATGTGTTTATCAGTGAAAATCAGGAGAAAATGATGGGAGAAAAATTAATACATTACTTCAGCCAGAACAAGTGTGAAGGTAATGCAGAAATGAAAAATCTGCTGGGAGGGAAGGGGGCAAATTTAGCAGAAATGTGCAACATTGGTGTTCCTGTTCCACCTGGTTTCACAATTTCCACCTCTGCTTGCAAAGTCTATTATCAAGACAATAGATTTTCTGTCATCCAAGTAGCTGACTACTCGGATCCAGAAAAAAATGTGGTCACGCACTGGAATGACATATGTAGTGGAATCAAAAACTACATGACGATGCTTGAAAATGATATCGGTTGTAAATTCGGAGATTTAAATAACCCCTTATTAGTTTCAATACGTTCTGGTAGTGTTAGTTCAATGCCGGGTATGCTTGATACTATTTTAAATGTTGGCCTAAATGATGAAACCGTTGTTGGGCTTGCAAAAAAAAGTGGCGAACGTTTTGCTTACGATAGCTACTGCCGTTTCATCATGATGTACTCCAATGTTGTACTACAGCTTGATCATCACCTATTTCAAGATGTTGTTGATAATAAGCAGCAAAAGAGTGGAGCAAAAAGCTTAGCTGATCTTGATGTTGATGTTTTAAAGAGAATTGTTAACGATTTTAAAAAGATAGTATATGAAAAAACTGAGAAACATTTCCCGCAGAACGTTGAAGAGCAATTGTTAAACTCAGTTAATGCGGTATTTGCCTCTTGGAAAAATGACAGAGCTGTTTCCTATAGAAAAATACATAATATTCCTGAAAACCTTGGAACAGCAGTCAACGTGCAAGCAATGGTTTTTGGTAATTTAAATGATAATTCTGCAACTGGTGTGATATTTACACGAAATCCTTCAACTGGGGAAAAAAAGCTTTTTGGTGAGTTTTTGGTTAATGCTCAGGGTGAGGATGTGGTTTCTGGTGTTTATACTCCTATGCCAATTGACGGAGAGCAAAAAAACACCATGGAGAAGTTGCTGCCAAGTGTCTACCGAGAATTATGCGTGGTATGTGAAAAACTTGAAAGGCATTATAAAGACATGCAGGATATCGAATTTACTGTGCAGGACGGTAAGTTATGGATTTTGCAGACTAGGTCTGGCAAGCGCACGGCTGAAGCTGCTATTCGCATAATAGTTGATATGGTAAACGAAGGAACGATTACAAAAGAAGAAGGAATATTGAGAATTGATCCAAAAACCTTTGACAATTTATTGCATCCAGTTCTTGACGTTAAGAGTGACCAAGAAGCAATAGGGAAGGGGCTGCCGGCTTCTCCAGGGGTTGCTTCTGGATATGTAGTGTTTAGTGCAAGTGATGCTGAAAAAGCTGCAGAGCGGGGTAAAAAAGTGATTTTAGTAAGGTCAGAAACGAGTCCTGAAGATATTAATGGAATGAATGCTGCAAGTGGCATAGTAACAGCACGGGGAGGGATGACCTCGCATGCTGCTGTTGTAACCCGTGGAATGGGTAAGCCATGCATTTGCAGTGTGAGTGGACTTTATATCGATAAAGATGGAACTTTCTTTTCTGTGGGGGATACAAAAGTAAATAAAGGTGAACCAATTACCATCAACGGAGGAACAGGGGAGGTTATGCTTGGCATTCTCCCTACAATTTCACCTGAATTATCGCAAGAATTCAAAACAGTAATTAACTGGATAGATGAAATCAAAACGATCAAAGTGAGAGCGAACGCTGATACTCCAAAAGATGCAAAAATTGCAAAAGAATTCGGTGCAGAAGGTATAGGCTTATGTCGCACAGAACATATGTTTTTCGCTAGTGATAGAATCGAATTCATTCAAAAGTTGATAATAGCTGACGATGAAAATGAAAGGGCAAATGCGCTCATTAAACTGGAAGAAATGCAAAAGTCTGATTTCAAAGAAATATTTTCTATTATGGAGGGCAGGGAAGTCACTATACGTTTGCTTGATCCTCCTTTGCATGAATTTTTACCCAATAATCAGTCTACTATAGAAAAAATTGCCAAATCACTTAGTAAGTCAGCTGAGTCAGTAAAAAATAAAATAGCACAGTTATCAGAAAAGAACCCAATGCTTGGCCATCGAGGTTGTAGACTTGCCATTTCTCATCCTGAAATATATAGCATGCAGATTAGGGCAATACTTAATGCTGCAAGTGAATTAAGGAAAGAAAAGAAGATAGAAGTGGAACCTGAAATCATGATCCCTTTTATAATGAACGAGAAAGAATTTATTCTGATATGCGAGTTAATAAAGAAAGAATCCTCTGTCATCTCAGCTGGGATCCAGACGCAGATTCCAGCGTCACGCGCTGGAATGACATCAGACAAGGCTTATTCAATTGGAACGATGATAGAACTACCACGAGCAGCACTGATTGCTGATAAGTTAGCAAAACATGCAGAGTTTTTTAGTTTTGGCACTAATGATTTAACACAAACAACCATGGGACTTTCAAGGGATGATTCAGTTAATTTCCTCGATTCTTATAAGGAAAGCAACATATTTGAAAACGACCCATTTGAAGTGCTGGACATTGAAGGGGTAGGGGAGTTAATCAAGATAGCCATTGAAAGAGGCAAAAAAACCCGAAAAGAAATAAAACTGGGTATATGTGGAGAACATGGTGCAGATCCAAGATCTATAGAGTTTCTCATCGAATCAGGGGTAGATTATGTTTCATGCTCACCCTATAGAGTACCGATTGCAAAGTTAGTGGCAGCACAGTTTAGCATAAAATCTAAGTTTGTTGGGTAAGTGAAAAACATTGGATCGCCTTGTGGAGCTCTATCATTCAAGTGCTCCTTTTTTTGTCATTCCCATGCGTGACACACAACTGTACGAACATCGTGATTTGAGAGCAATCTTCATAAGGGAGGATGTCATCCCAGTGCCCAGACACTGGGATCCAGTTTTCCATGCAATCTCGCAAAGACATTTGTTTGAGTATAAGACAGCTACTTTTACGCTCACCAGTTCAGTGTGCTTCTACAATAAAATTTCTGGATGCCAGTGTCACGCACTGGCATGACACCATCTGTTGTGCGAATTACCTCAACAAAAGCAAATGTTCGTACAGTTATGTGTCATGCACTGGCATGACATCCTATATTTTTACAACTTGTGAATTTACGTGTTCAACTTTATTTTCTTCCATTTCTCTATAGCTTGGTAATGTAGAATTTTTTATATGCAACCCGGTATATATTGCAACCAAAGCAGCTATAATACCACAAACTATAGCACCAGCCACAAATGGAATCATCACAGCAGCAGCAATGAATAATCCTGTAATAACAACTCCAACAGCATCTTTTGTTAATGAGGTGTAGAAATCATTTTTGCTTTCTTTATATTTAGTTTCTCTTTCATTGCTTGGCATGGCAGCTTGACCATTATTTATTTCCTCTGTTACTACAGGTATTTCATTGTCGTGATTGCGATTATCACCGTTTATTGCTGATTCAAGCAATTTAATTATTGCAAGGTTTGAGAAGTATTTACGATGGTCAGGATTATTGGGATTTCCTTTAAATTCAGAATCTATTTTAAGCTCTTTCTCAAGTGATAATTTACTCTCTTTCTTTATTTCTAAGAGGCACCTTATACTATCTTCTGGTATACTTGTCATATGATCTAAGAGTAGTTTAACTTTTAGTACATTACCATCCATAACTGCATCACTTAAAGCATGAGCTTTTTCTTGCCCAGTAAATCTCTTGTTATCCAAGAATGCCTTCATAATGCTAGTGTTCTCATTGCAAGGAGCTGCATTTAAATGCCCTTGTATGCTTGCATGATCTACGTAATCTAAAAATACCTCAAACTCTTGAACTTTACCTCCATTAATGGCGGTAGACAAAGCATTCGATTTTCTTTCTTGATCAAATTTACTGCTATCCAAAAATATCTTTATAACGTCAGGTTGTCCACCTATCACAGCGTGATCCAATACAGTCTTAGAAGCAGTATCTCCAATATCAATTTTAATGTTTGACTTCACGAGCAATTCAACAGTTTTTAGAAATGTATCACGATCGTTTAAAGTATCACCCTTCCCTGAACGGATGATACCCATAAATAAATCACAAATATTTGTATCTGTTGTCCCATTTTGTTTTAGCTTCTCACCAAACTCCTCAGCAGTTATATTAGGATTGTTAGTTACAAATTCCTTTATCTCTTCATAAGTCATGTCAAATTTTACCACTGTTACTATCTAATTTATTATAGCAACTCTCTCGCAATGAGTCAAGGCATATTGTAGTTTCAAGCAGCATGATATATATTGAATATAGTTCTTAAAGCAAATGATGGAAGATTTAGCCTATAAATTAGTTAAAGTGACCGAAGCTGCGGCGCTTGCTGCATATAAACTAGCAGGCTTCGGCGATGAAAAAAAGGCTGATCAGGTTGCAGTTGATGCAATGCGAACAGTGTTAAATTCTATGGAAATAAATGGTACTATCGTAATTGGTGAAGGTGAGAGAGATGAAGCGCCGATGCTATATATTGGCGAGAGGGTTGGCACTGGAAATGGTCCTGAAATCGACATTGCTGTTGACCCACTTGAGGGTACTACAATTTGCGCTCACTACAAACAGGGGGCAATGTCTGTTCTTGCTGCAACAAAAAAAGGTAACTTTTTACACGCACCTGATGTTTATATGGAAAAGATAGCAGTAGGAAAAAATCTTCCAGAGGGTGTAGTCTCACTAAAAAATAGCATTGAGAAGAATCTAGACAATTTAGCCAAGGCAAAAAAATGCAAAGTGAATGATCTCGTGGTAACTGCACTTAAACGTGAAAGGCATGGTAAATTAATAGAGAAAATCAGGAAATTAGGAGCAAAAATTAAACTAATAGATGATGGTGATGTTGCGGCCGTAGTTTCACTAGTAAATGGCAATCACGATATGTATATCGGTATAGGAGGAGCACCAGAAGGGGTGCTTGCGGCTGCAGCGCTAAGCTCAATAGGTGGGCAGATGGAAGGAAGATTAGTATTTGACACGGATCAGTTAAAAGAAAGAGCAAAAGATTTGAACATTCACGATCCAGAAAAAATCTACACCGTAAAAGATATGGCAAAAGGTGAATCAGTGTTCATTGCAACTGGAGTAACAAGCGGAGAACTTGTGGATGGAGTTGATAACATATGTTCAACTAGTTCTTTAATAATTCTACCTAACAAGCTGATAAAGCTGCAAACAATGCAGAACTTATGTTAGCTTTTTTAGTTTCTAATTTTAGCTTTACAACATTTAGCATTAAGGTATAATTAAGTTTACTTATAACAATAGAGGTGTGAAATGTTTATTGTAAATCTATTTAATGGTTTGTACAAAAATTCGAGTACCAAGGAAAGTGAAGAAAAGTTGACTCTTCTATCTCCTCAAGCAAATCTTCAATTCGATGAGACTCAGGTACAAAGTGTGCTCTCAGATTTTGAGAAATTGGAGTTTAAGGATAATAAGTGTTTTGACAAAATAGCAGACGATTATGAAAAGAAGGGGGAGAGTGCCCTTTTTAACTATGTAATATTGAATAAGCAAAGAGAAATAATGGATATATTGGATAAGAAGCTTACTTCTAAAGATCAGGAGGAGTTAAAAGAAAATTTTAAAAAGAGGTTGGGTAGATATCTTCTTCGAATTGACGAAGGAATGAATGATGCAAAAGAATTTCTAAACAAAGATGATCTAATTGGTTTCTTTGATGGATGTTATTGGCCAGACAAAAAGGCAGGACATCTTGTTAATCATTATGATAATCTTAGTATCAACATTACTAAACCTGGACAGAGTTTAGAAACTAGTCGTCTTTTTAGCAAAAAAACTAAAAGGGTGGAAACAATTAAAAATGAGATACAAAGAGTAAAAATATACAGTAATGATAAAAGAATAGTAACAATTGAGAAGAATGAGAAACAACAGAGGAACTACTCCTTTACAGAATTTGCAATATGTGACATCGAAATTAGTTGGGGTGCAAAAGATGAATCTGGAAAAGACCTTAATTGTGCTGTTGTTCTAAATATAAATTTAGGTCAAGTTAGTATTAAAAAATCAACTATTGACGGTAAAGATGTTGAACCAAAGGAAATTTTAGAATTAGCTAAGCAAAACGAGGCTGTGCTTATAAAAGGTAAAGCTTTACATGAAGTTTTAGCAGCACATTTCATTAAGCAAACACCATGTGAGGAAAAGAAGAGTACGCAATCGCACGAGAATATCGTTGTACCTGGTTCCGGTGCACCTGGCTCGGCTATTGGTGAGGGAATAACTATAGAGCATCCGTACGGGAAAGCGGCAAATAAAGATAATTTAGGGAAAATGTGAGTTTACAACAAATGGTGTCATGAAAGTAGCTGATACATAACTGTACGAACATTTGTTTGCGAAGAAATGTTATAGCAGGTTTTCCTCAAACACAAAGGTGTCATTCCAGTGCTTGACACTGGAATCCAGCCCTTTTACGCAATCCCATTAAAAACGTTGTATTTTAACGTAGGATTAGCTACTTTTATACTCACCAATTTAATCTCTAATCAAAATTCCTGGATCCCAGTGTCTGGGCACTGGGATGACATCCTCCCTAGTGGATTCAAATCACAATATTCGTATAGTAAGCACTGACCACTTTTGCTTCAATATTTGCGATGCCCCTGAACAGATACAATTATTCTATTATCAGGAGGATGCCATTAATCGCTTTATATAATGCTACTTGTAACACTTATGCCCTGAACGGAGACAGTTTAGGCTGTTATGCCTGGCGGCTTTGTTGGAATAAGTTTTTCAACACTGCTAACAATAAAATTGATTGTATCGTCAGCTACCTTATCGAATTTATCATTTATCTCTTTTCCTATTTCTTGATTTTTAACATATTCGTGTAGAGCTAAAGCAGTTATAGCTGCACATGCTGCAATTAAGCCAGTTTGTGCTATAATGAATAGTGATAATCCTCCTACGAATATAGATGTTAATCCAATAGCCAGGTTTATAATTTTACTTTGTGTTGTTTGTTGCGTCGCTTGGCTTTGATCTGCCTGTTTATCCTCTAAAGCATTCGATATTGTTTTTAAGGCAACTTTTATCGCTATTGCTGCAACTGAAACCATAATTAGCCCTATAGCTATTTTTGCTAAAAGAAGAATCGACGGTAGCATCATTACAAATAATAGCGCGCCAATTCCTCCAGCTAACCACTTCTCATTTATTTTTTTTGATTGATTTGTACCAGTGTTCATTATTACCCTCCACTTTACTTATGATTTACCTATATCTAATACGAAATATGAAGGTAGTCAACTATATATTTTATATGAAAGATTGTATTAAAAGTTTTTCATGTTATTTTTTGCTGCTTCGTGGTTAAATTTGGAGTTTTAGAAAGAGTTACGTATTATTTGAAATTCTTGTATACTGTTTTGAATCAATTAAATAGATAATGAAGTGCAGGACGCAGTTTTAATTTTACAAGATGGTAAATGCTTTTGGGGAAAATCAGTAGGTAAAAAAGGTAAGTGCATAGGTGAGGTCTGTTTTACCACTGGTATGACCGGTTATCAGCATACTATAACTGATCCTTCTTTTGCCGATCAAATTATAACGTTCACTTTTCCTCATATTGGTAACGTTGGAATAAACCATAAGGATAATGAAGGAGAGAAAATTTTTGCAAGTGGTGTGGTTATGCGTGAACTTTCTTCTATGTCCCACCCTTCTTCATATATCAGTTTAAATGATTGGTTAGAGAAAAATAACGTGATTGGGATATCAGGAATTGATACTAGAGCTTTAACGAGACATTTGAGAAAACATGGATCTCAAAATGGAATGATATGCTCATCGAGTAAGGCGCATGCGTTAGACAAATTGAAGGAATACAAATCTGTAAATGGGATAGAAATAACCAATAAAGTTAGCTTGCATAGTAATTTTAAAAGAGACCTTAATGCAAAATATAGGGTTGTAATCGTTGATTTTGGCGTAAAAATCAGTATAGTTTCACGCTTAATAGAACTTGGTTGTACAGTTGAATTAATCAGACCAAGCACAGGTTTTGCTCAAAAAGTGTTGAGTATGAATCCAGATGGTATAGTGCTTTCAAATGGTCCTGGTGATCCGCAAGAAATAGGAGAAAGTGTAGTTTCAGAAATAGACATTATTATAAAATCTAAAATACCAATTTTTGGCATATGCATGGGCCATCAACTACTTGCGATTACTTTGGGGGCAAAGACCATTAAAATGGATATTGGTCACCGAGGGAGTAACCATCCAGTTTATGATGTAAGTAGTGGAAAAGTTGAGATCACTAGCCAAAATCATGGTTTTGTTGTTGATTCAGCTTCTCTTCCAAGTAATGTTGAAATTACTCACATTTCTCTATTTGATAATAGTGTAGAGGGAATAATGATGAAGGATTACTCAGTCTTTTCTGTACAATACCATCCAGAAGAAGCGCCAGGTACGCATGATTCGCATTATTTGTTTAGACGTTTTATTGGCAATATTGTGTTGTATAAAATGAAATCTGCATGATTTTAATCAAGGTAGGTTTTATTGCTTGATTTTTTAATTTTAGGTGTTTAGTATTTAAATACAATAAAAGCTTGAGTTAAGGTACTAAAATAGCGTTCTCTTAACAAATTTTTGTGGAGGAGTGACCGAGTGGTTAAAGGTAACAGACTGTAAATCTGTCCGCGTGAGCGTACGTAGGTTCGAATCCTACCTCCTCCATTGTGCGGGTATAGCTCAATGGTAGAGCTCTAGCCTTCCAAGCTAGTGACGTGGGTTCGATTCCCACTATCCGCTCTTTTTTTTGTTGTATTTTTATAAAATCAACATATTATTTATTGATGTATTTGTATTTTAGGTAGAAAAGTTTAAATTATGACAGCAATAGTGGAAGCATTTGGAAAGCCGCATGTAAATGTGGGAACAATAGGACATGTGGATCATGGGAAGACGACGTTAACAGCGGCGATAACGAAGCATTATGGAAATTTTGTAGCGTACGATCAGATAGATAAAGCGCCAGAAGAAAGGAAGAGGGGGATAACGATAGCAACAGCGCATGTTGAGTATCAGACGGAAAAAAGGCATTATGCACACGTTGATTGTCCTGGACACGCTGACTATGTAAAGAACATGATAGTAGGTGCAGCACAGATGGATGCGGCGATATTGGTAGTGTCAGGGGTTGATGGGCCAATGCCACAAACGAGAGAGCATATATTGCTGGCGAAGCAGGTAGGTGTTGGATATATCGTGGTGTATATAAATAAAGCTGATGTTGCTGATGCTGATATGATAGATTTAGTAGAAATGGAAGTGAGGGAATTACTGAGTAAATACGGATTTCCAGGGGATGAAGTGCCTGTGGTGGTTGGTTCAGCACTCAAGGCGCTGGAGGATGACAGCAGCGAATATGGAAAGAAATCAATAGATAAATTGATGGAAAAGTTAGATGAATATGTGGCGGTTCCACCAAGGCCTGTGGATTTACCATTTTTATTGCCAATCGAAGATGTATTTTCGATATCGGGGCGAGGAACAGTGGTAACAGGAAGAATAGAGAAGGGAGAGATAAAGACGGGAGAAGAGATAGAGATAATAGGTCTGAAAGCGACGCAAAAGACGATATGCACAGGTGTTGAGATGTTTAAGAAGTTGCTGGATAAGGGAAGTGCAGGACTCAATGTAGGAATATTGTTAAGAGGAACAAAAAGAGAAGAAGTGGAGAGAGGGCAAGTATTAGCAAAACCGGGGACGATAACGCCGCATAGAAAGTTTAAGGCGGAGGTTTATATATTAAAGAAAGAGGAAGGAGGAAGGCATACACCATTTTTTGCGAATTACCAGCCACAGTTTTATTTAAGGACAACGGATGTAACTGGGAGCATAAAATTACTAGATGGGAAGGAGATGGTAATGCCAGGAGATAATGTGAGTGTAGAAGTAGAATTGCAAGTACCGATAGCAATGGATAAGGGATTGCGTTTTGCGATAAGAGAAGGCGGTAGAACTGTTGGTTCTGGTGTTGTTTCTGAAATTTTGGAGTGAGTGTAGTAACTAAGATGAAGCAAGATATATATATTAACATTAAGGCTTTCGATTGTTCTTTATTGGAGGAGTGTGTTCGAAAATTTGTTGATGAATTAAAGCGGTCCAGTGCAAAATTATCTGGTCCGATTGCGTTGCCAAGAAAAGATTCTAAATTTATTGTTAATAGATCTCCTCACGTTGATAAAAAATCTCGTGAACAGTTTGAAATGAGAACTTCTAGGCGTTTGATTGTTTTACATGATCTTACTCCTACTATGATGCAGATGCTTACAGGTTTATCTTTTTCTGCTGGCGTAGAAGTGGATTTAAAAGTTAAGGAAGTTAAGGTTTAGGAGAAGGAAATGAAGAGAATAAATTCACTGAGGAGAATTGGTTTATTAATGACGAATATTGGTCATACTGCTATATACTCTGACAATAGTCGCATGGCTGTAACTTTATTGCATCTCAGCGAAACTCATATTGTTGATATAAAAGGACAAGATAAATGTGGCTATAATTCAGTCATTTTAGGCACAGGAGATTTTAAAAATATAGCAAAACCTCAGTTGGAATATTTAAAGAAAAAGGGTGTAAATAATAAATGTAAGTTATACGAAAGTAGATTAAATGACCTGTCGGGAATAGAATGTGGTAAAAAAGTGGGAATCAATCATTTTGTGGTTGGTCAATATCTTGATATTACGGGTTATTCTATAGGTAAAGGATTTGCTGGTGTGATGAAGCGGCATAATTTCAGTGGGCTTAGGGCATCTCATGGTGTTTCTATTGCTCACAGATCACAAGGTTCCACTGGCCAATGTCAGGATCCTGGTAGAGTATTCAAAGGAAAGAAAATGGCTGGTCATTTAGGTAACAGCAGGATAACTGCACAAAATATGAAGATATTATCCATTGATCATGAAAATAGTATAATTGCTGTGAAGGGTAATAATGTTCCTGGGTTTAAAAATTCCTATGTTTTTGTAAGAGATGCAGTTAAAAAATCTTTACATAAAGATGTTCCTTTTCCGGTAGGTCTGCTGTTAGATGTAAATGATGATGCTAGTAATTTGGTAAGTTAGTTATGGAATGTAATTTAGTTAATCTATCTAATGATAATGTAGGTACTGCTCAGCTCAATCCTTTGATATTTTCTGCTAAGCAAAAATTGAGTATTTTGCATGATATAGTGAGATGGCAATTAGCGAAGAGAAGAGCTGGTACTCATAAAACAAAAGGTATCAGTGATGTCTCTGGTACAACAGCTAAACCTTATGGTCAAAAACGTACCGGTAGGGCAAGACAAGGGAGCTTGCGATCTCCTCAATTTAGAGGTGGTGGGATTATTTTCGGCCCTGTTGTGAGGAGTCATACTTATTCTCTTAATAAGAAGGTACGCAAATTTGGTTTAAAAATTGCTTTATCTCTAAAGTATTTAAATAATCAAGTAATTATTCTGGATAATTTAAATATTGATGTGAAGAAAACGTCTGAAATGTGTAAATGTATTAAAAATTTTAAATTTTCTTCCTTTTTGATAGTTGGTGATTATGGAGATGATTTGTTGCGTGCGGCTAAAAACTTGCACTATGTAGACTTAATCAAACCTATTGGGTTAAATGTTTTTGATATATTGAATCACGAATGCGTGATGTTGACAAAGGATACTTTAAAGCATCTTGAAGGTAGATTGTTATGATCAAATATAATAATATAATAAAATCTCCTATAATTACAGAAAAGGCCTCTTTTTTGAGGGAGAAGTTTAATAAATATTCTTTGTATGTTTTTGTAAATGTAAATAAGCGTCAAATAAAGTTGGCAATAGAGTCTCTATTTGATGTTAAAGTTTCTTCTATAAATGTTGTGAGAATTAAGCCTAAATATAGGCGTTTCAGGGGTGTGATTGGTTGTGAAAAACAGAGAAAGAAAGTTTATTTTTCTTTGATGGATGGTCAAAAATTAGATATAATGAGCGTTTAATATGGGTATGAAATTTTTTAATCCTGTTACTCCGTCTTCTCGTGGGACTGTGTTAGTAAGTAAAGTTGGTTTATCAAAAGATGAGCCAGAAAAGTCTCTTACATCCGGTAAAAAGTCCAGTGGTGGAAGAAATAATCATGGTAGAATTACAACTCGTCATAGGGGTGGTGGTCACAAAAAGAAGTATAGAGTGATAGATTTTAAGCGTAATAGAAGTGGTCAAGGTATAGTTGAAAAAATAGAGTATGACCCAAATAGAAGTGGGTTTTTGGCGTTAATATCATATAAGGAAGATGATATTAAGTCTTATATATTAGCTCCTCAAGGTATGAAGCCAGGTGATGTTGTTACAGCTGGGAATGATGCTGATATTTTGCCAGGGAATTGTTTGCTACTCAAGCATATACCTGTTGGTTCTTTCGTTCATAATGTTGAGCTGAAGCCAGGTAATGGTGCTGCGATTGCTAGAGCTGCTGGTTGTTATGCACAAATCGTTGGTCGTGATGGCCAATATGTTTTATTACGACTCAGGTCTGGTCAAATTAGGTTGATTTTATCTTCTTGCAAGGCTACTATTGGTGTAGTATCTAACCCTGACCATAAGAATAGAAAGTTGGGTAAAGCTGGGAGAAGTAGGTGGCTTGGGATTAGACCTACTGTACGTGGAGTTGCAATGAATCCGGTTGACCATCCTCATGGGGGCGGGGAAGGAAAAACCTCTGGTGGTCGTCATCCTGTTACTCCTTGGGGTGTTGCAACAAAAGGAAAGAAAACTCGGAAGAGAAATAAATCTAGTGATAAGTATATAAAACAGTTGAAAGGTTAGTTTATGAGTAGATCTGCATGGAAGCCTCCTTTTTGTCATCCTTCTATATTAAAGTCGGTGAATAATGCTTTAAACAAGGGGTTTGTTAACATGGCTATAAAAGTTCATTCCAGGGCTTCTGTAATTCTTCCTAATTGTTTAGGTTTAAAATTTGCTGTTTATAATGGTAAGGATTACATTCCTGTGAATGTTAATGATCAGAATATGATAGGTCATAAGTTTGGTGAGTTTTCACCCACTCGTAAATTTACTGGGCATAGTGGTGATAAAAAGGCGACAAGAAGGTAATTGATATGAAAAACAGAGATGTAATAGTTAAAGCTGGTTCTAGGGTTTTAAAATCAACTCCTCGTAAATTGAATTTGGTTGCTGGTTTAGTACGTAATAAAAAAGTTTCTTTTGCCACTGTGCAATTAAGATTTTGTGAAAAGAAAGCTGCAGGTCTTATAAGGAAGGTATTAAATTCTGCGATTGCTAATGCTCAAAATTATGGATTGGATATCGATAATTTATATATAAAAGAAATTTTAATAGGTAAGTCTCTTACTTTGCGTAGGGTATGTCCAAAAGCTATGGGTAGAGCTAATAGAGTTAGTAAACGTTATAGTAATATAACTGTAAAATTGGGGGAAATTATATGATTCATAAAAATAGAAAATTAATAAGGAAAGTGCAAAAATATGGGAAACGTTAATCCTAAAGGATTTA
This sequence comes from Wolbachia endosymbiont (group A) of Bombylius major, assembly GCF_947251895.1. Taxonomy (NCBI): domain Bacteria; kingdom Pseudomonadati; phylum Pseudomonadota; class Alphaproteobacteria; order Rickettsiales; family Anaplasmataceae; genus Wolbachia; species Wolbachia endosymbiont (group A) of Bombylius major. Next base: position 555,713 of record NZ_OX366395.1, read on the forward strand.
GGTTAAAAATAATTAATACTTGGTCATCTATTTGGTATGCTGAGAAGGGTTATAAACAAGGGTTGCATCAAGATTTATCTATTCGCAGTTATATAAATGAATCTTTTAAGCATGCTGGTGTTTCTAAAGTAATTATAGAGCGTACGATCGATTTGGTATCTGTAATAATACATTCTTCTAGACCTGGAGTGATAATAGGTAAGAAAGGCTCGGATATTGAGAAGATAAAGCAAAAGATAGCTGAAAAAGTAAAAAATAATGTGGAAGTGAATGTAGTAGGGGTTAAAAGGTCTGAAATAGATGCAGTTTTAATATCAAACAGCATTGCACAGCAGTTAGAAAAAAGGGGTTCATTTAGAAGAGCGATGAAAAAAGCTATTCAAAGTTGTTTGAGGATGGGTGCTAGAGGTATTAAAGTAAGTTGTTCTGGGCGCCTTGGCGGAGCTGAGATAGCTCGTACTGAGTGGTATAAAGAAGGCCGTTTGCCTTTGCATACTTTACGTGCTAATATAGATTATGCTTTTGCTGAAGCAAAAACTATATATGGCATCATAGGAGTTAAGGTCTGGGTTTATATTGGTAACTAATTAGGTATATTGAAATGTTTGTTCCTAAAAAAAGTAAATATAAAAAAGTATTTAAAGGACGAATTAAGGGTAACACGAAAGGTGGTAGCACATTATCTTTTGGAGATTATGGTCTAAAGGCTATGGAAGCAGGTAGGATTCAATCTAAGCATATTGAAACTGTAAGGCGTGTAATATCTAGAACATTAAAACGCTCTGGTAAAGTGTGGATAAGAATTTTTCCTGATACCCCTGTTAGTAAAAAGCCGGCGGATGTGCGTATGGGTAAAGGGAAAGGTAGTGTTGAGTTTTGGGTATTTAAAGCTAAGCCCGGTAGAATGTTGTTTGAAATTAGCAGTGATGTTCCCATGCATTTAGCAAGATTGGCGCTTGAAAAGGCAACTGCTAAGCTTCCTATGAAGTGTAAATTTGTATCTAATCATAATTAAATGGAGTTGCAATGGATATAGCTGACATTGAATCGAGGTCCTCGCAAGAATTGCATGAAATTCTTGTGAATTTGAGAAAAGAGTTTGTTAATTTGGTTTTTCAAAAAAAGCTGGGCCAGTGCAACAATATTTCGCGTTTTAGCTTAATAAAAAAGAGCATAGCTCGTATTCTAACTACATTAAATAAAAGAAGAAGAGAGGAAAAGAATGCCTAAAAAGGTTTTTTGTGGTACTGTAACTAAGGCTGAGTGTGATAAGACTGTAAAGGTTTCGGTATTACAAGTGTATAAGGATGAGCTGTATAAAAAGGTTATAAAAAAATACAAGAAGTATACAGCACATGATGAGAATAATAGTTGTAAAGAAGGGGACAAGGTTTTAATACAAGAACACAAGCCTATTTCTACTACTAAAAAATGGGTTGTTGTTAATAGCTCACATTGAATAGGATATTTACATGATTCAAAAAAATACATTATTGGAAGTAGCTGATAATTCTGGTGCGCGTGCAGTGCTTTGTATTGGTTTATTGGGTGGTAGAAAATCTGCATCTATAGGTGACACAGTTATTGTATCTACTAAATCTATTACTCCAAGAGGGAAGGTTGAGAAGGGAAAAGTATATAGAGCAGTTGTGGTGAGGGTGAAAAGCCCTATTAGAAAATCTGATGGTTCTGTAATTCGTTTTTCTAGCAATGCTGTAGTTTTGATTAATGATCAAGGTGAACCACTTGGCACTCGGGTGTTTGGTCCGGTAAAAAAGTTATCATCTGGTTCTTTTATGAAGATAATGTCATTAGCTGTTGAGGTTTTATAATGAGTGCTAAAATAAAAAGTGGTGACGACGTTATAGTTTTAACTGGTAGAGATAAGGGAAAAATTGGTAAGGTAATCAAAGTTATAGCACGTGATGCTAAAAAGAAAGTAATTGTTTCTGGAGTGAATGTGCATAAGAGACATACTAAACCAAAAGCTGGTAGTAGTGGTGGTATATTAAATAAAGAGTTAGCTATTGATATATCCAACGTTGCAACATTGGACCCTAAATATAAAACTCCAACTAAAGTGGGGTTTAAGGTTATAGACGGTAGAAAAGTGCGTTTTGCAAAAGTTTCTGGAGAAGTGATAGATTAGGTTGATATGTTTAAAGAATTATATAAAGATAGCGTAGTAAAGTCCTTAAAGGATAAGTTTAATTACGGCAATATAATGCAAGTGCCTAAACTTGTCAAGGTGTGTATCAATATGGGCGTTGGAGATGCTGCTACAGATAGTAAAGCAATAAATGAACCACTTGATAGCCTATATTTGATTGCTGGGCAGAAGCCTTTATCAACTTTTGCAAAAAAATCTATTTCTGGCTTCAAGATCAGAAAAGGTGCTACAGTAGGTTGCAAAGTAACTTTGCGTAGAGATAAAATGTATGAGTTTTTAGAAAGATTGATATATATTGCTTTGCCAAGGGAAAAAGATTTTAGAGGATTTAGTGTGAAGCAATTTGACGGTAATGGTAATTTTTCCTTTGGTATAAAGGAACATATCTCGTTTTTAGAAATAGACTATGATAAAATAAGTAAAATTAGAGGTATGGATATTAATATTATAACAAGTGCAGTTAGTGATAAGGAAGCAAAGGAATTATTACTGGCTCTTAAATTTCCTTTTTTTGATTAATTGAGAGGAGAAATATATGGCAAAAAAATCTATGATAGAAAGAAATCTTCGCAGAATAAAGTTGTGCGATCAATATAAAGAAAAAAGAGAAAAATTGAAATCTATAATAAATAATAAGAATTTGTCTATTGTAGAAAGGTTTACAGCTCAAAATAAATTAATTAAAAAATTGCCTAGAAATTCTTCTAAAACCAAAATTAGAAATAGGTGTGCTTTAACTGGGAGACCAAGAGGAGTATATAGAAAATTTGGTTTATGTAGAATTGTTTTGCGTGATTTATGTTCTTTTGGGCAAATTCCAGGAGTTACAAAGTCTAGTTGGTAAATATAATATAAGGAGTATATTGTGGCGTTATCTGATAGTATTGGTGATTTTTTAACAAGGATACGTAATGCTCAATTGGCAATGCATAGGGCAACAAGGGTACTATTTTCTAAGATGAATTCTTCTATATTGGAGATTTTAAAAGAGGAAGGGTATATCCTTGATTATGAAAAGCAAGTTGTAGATAATTTACCTTCTTTCATTGTAAAATTGAAGTATTATGAGAAGTCACCTGTAATTAGTGAAATAGTGAGGGTGTCAAAGCCTGGTTGTCGTCGTTATTCTAAGTATAAGGACATTTCTAAAGCATATAATGGTCTTGGTATTTTTATTATATCGACACCCAAAGGAGTGATGACTGATTATAATGCACATAAGTTAAAGGTTGGTGGAGAAGTTTTGTGTCGTGTGTTTTAAATAATAGGAGAAATTCATGTCTCGTATAGGTGCTGCTCCTATCAATATTCCTGATGGTGTTTCAGTTGAATATAATAATGGTAGTATGTTAATAAAGAGTGCTAAGGCTGAAAAGGAAGTTAGCTTGATCAGGGATGTTGTGTGTCAGATTATTGATAATCAGCTATTGCTTTCTGTTGATCAAGATAAAGATAATTATGATAAAATAAAGCCTATGTGGGGCACTTATAGGAGTAATATTAATAATATCATTAACGGCATGGTTGATGGTTTTTCTGTTAATCTTGAGATTAACGGTGTGGGATATAAGGCAGAGTGTGATGGTAAGTATTTGACTTTGTATCTTGGTTATAGCCATAATGTTAAATATAAAGTGCCTAAAGATGTTGAGATTAAGTGCATAAAGCCAACTCACTTAGTAGTTAGTGGTATGGATAAGCAGAAGGTCTATATGGTGGCGTCTGATATATGCAAAATTAGAAAATATGATCCTTATAAAGGTAAGGGTGTTGTAATAAAAGGCAAATTTATGCTGCGTAAGGTTGTAAGTAAAAAGAAGTAATAAAAATGAAAAGATCGTATAATTTTTTAAGTAATTCTGAAAAAAGGAAGTTACGTAATAGAGCGAAGCTTGACAAGAGCGCTGAACGTTTACGTATATCCATATTTAAATCTAATAGGCATTTTTATGTCCAGTTAATTAATGATGTAAAAGGAATAACTCTCACTTCAGCTTCTACTTTGGATGCTAAAATTAAGGATGTATGTAAAGGGAAAGTCAACGCTGAAACTATAAAACAGGTTTCTTCTTTAATGGTTGAGCGTCTGTCTGGCATGAAATTAGAGCAGCAGCTTACGTTTGATCGTGGAGCGTATAAATACACAGGATTAGTTTCTCAATTTGCTGAGGCTTTAAGAAGTTCTGGATTTGAATTTTAGAAGGTTTTGAATATGGCTATAAAGAATTTACAAAATAATAATGATTTATCAGAGCTTTTAGTTTCGGTACGAAGAGTGACAACGGTTACCAAAGGTGGTAGAAGATTTTCATTTTCAATTTTGGTTGTTGTTGGCGATGAGAAGGGTAGGGTAGGGTGTGGAATAGGTAAGCACGCAGAAGTTGCTGAAGCAAGAGTCAAAGCTGTAAATGCTGCAAAGAAATCAATGATTAGAGTGTACTTGCGTGAAGGTAGAACTTTGCATCATGATATTAAAGCTAAATTTTGTTCTGGTGAGATAGTTTTAAGAACCGCAAGAGCCGGAACAGGTATTATTGCTGGTGGAGCGATTAGATCAGTTTTTGAGGTGTTAGGTATAAAGGATGTGGTAGCTAAATCCACTAGATCAAATAATCCTCATAACGTTATATGTGCGGTGTTTAAGGCTTTTGATAGTATGTTATCTCCTCGTCAGGTAGCAAGCAAAAGAGGCAAAAAGATTAGCGAGATAGTTGGAAACAGGTAAAGTATGAATAATGCTGTAAAATTAAACTCTATATTTACTAAATTATCTAAGAAAAAGAAGCCTAAGTTGCTGGGTAGAGGTATCGGTTGTGGTAAAGGTAAAACATCCGGTAGAGGGCATAAAGGGCAGAAGGCTAGAAGTGGAGTTTCTATAAATGGTTTTGAGGGTGGACAACAGTCTATATATACTCGTTTGCCTAAAAGAGGTTTTAAGCCTATACGTAGGAGCATATACTCTATAATTAATGTTGGCGATATACAGCGCTTAATGGAAGCTAAAAAAATAGTGAAAGACTCTGTTATAGATAAGGAGAGGCTGTATAAATTAGGTTTTATAAAGTCTATTAAGGATAAAATTAAACTTCTTAATAAAGGTAAGTTGAGCGAAAAATTTGTGTTTCATATTGATTTTGCGTCAGAAGCTGCAAAAAAATCTGTAGCTTCAGTTGGTGGTAGTGTGGAAATACTATCGTAAGTCATGGGCAATAAATCAGCATTTAATAGCTTGGATCCTACGTTGTTATATAAAGGCGATTTATTAAAGCGTATATTTTTTACGCTAATAGCTTTAATTTGCTATCGCTTGGGTACTTATGTGCCTATTCCTGGAATTAATCTTGATGTAATTAATGATATATTTCCCAAAGATGGCTCAGGCGTTTTTGGAGTATTTAATTTATTTTCTGGTGGTGCATTGGCTAGAATGACAATTCTAGCATTGAACGTTATGCCATATATAATGGCTTCTATCATTATTCAGTTACTTTCTTCTGCGATTAAAGGAATGAAGGAAGTTAAGAATGATGGAGAGTCAGGCCGTAGAAAGATGAATTCTTATATACGCTATCTGACCATAGTAATTTGTGTATTTCAATCAATTCCAATTTTGGTTGGATTGGAAGGGATGAATAGGGAAGGGGTATTGGTTGTAATCGAACCTGGTGTTATGTTTCGTACAATAGGTGTTTTCAGCCTTTTAGGTGGAACTATGCTTTTAATATGGCTTGGTGAACGAATCAGCGCTAGCGGTATAGGCAATGGTATCTCATTAATCATTTTCACGGGTATAATATCAGAGTTACACAGCGCTTTGTCATCTTTGTTAACGTTAAATAAAAACGGTAGCGTATCGTTATTTATTATCCTTTTTGTTTTGGTATTGTTTTTTTTGCTGCTACTCTTAGTCATTTTTGTAGAGTCTTCTTATAGAAAGGTTATTGTTCAACATCCTAAAAAGCAATTTAAAAGATTACATAATGACGATTTTACTTATATTCCATTGAAGATTAATTTATCTGGTGTAGTACCAACCATTTTTGCTAATGCAATTTTATTGACACCTATTTCAATTGCAAATTTCTATAAGGGGCACGCTTTTTCTGATTTTATTTTGAATTACTTTATGGCAAATAAAGTAGTATATATTGTAGCCTATTTGGTGCTGATAGTATTTTTTAATTTTTTCTATACCAATTTTATATTTAATCCAGAGGAAAACGCAGATTTTCTTAAAAAAAATGGTGGTTTTATACCTGGTAGAAGGCCTGGGAAACATACTTCTGATTACCTTCAAGATATAGTTTTTAAGTTGACATTCATTGGCTCTGCGTATTTGGTAGTCATATGTACTGTACCTGAAGTTATGAGATATTATTATGATATACCATTTATTTTTGGTGGGACGAGCTTACTGATTATAGTGAACGTTATTACTGATACTATTATGCAAATACAATCTTATATTTTTTCAAATAGGTACGACAACTGGATAAAGAAATATGAGTCTAAAACGAGGAAAGTAAGATGATCATTACGATTTTTGGTCCTCCAGGTTCTGGTAAAGGTACTCAGTCAAGCTTGTTAATAGCAAAATATAATTTAAAATTAATTTCAGTAGGGGATTTATTAAGGAATATTATATCTAGCAGTAGTGAGTTAGGTAAAAAAATAAAGGGTACCGTGGAATCTGGTAATTTAATTCAAGATGAAATTATATGTGGATTATTACGTGACCAGCTTGCATTAGTGGATGATAATTGCTTATTAGATGGTTTTCCGAGAAATTTAAACCAGGCTCATTTTTTGACTCAAGTTTTGCAAGAAAAATATAATAGGGATGTTGACATTGTAGTTGAGCTGCAGCTTGACGATAATATTGCAATCGATAGGTTAAAAAATCGTCTCGCGTGTTTGGACTGTAAAAGCATATATAGTGTATCTTCTTTTAAGAGTACTACTTGTGCTAAATGTAAAAGTACGAGGTTAGAGAAAAGAATTGATGATGCTGATATGTCTGCAATTGATAAGAGAATAAGTGAATATCACCTTCAAATGAAAGGTTTACGCGAGTATTATAAAGGCAAATTATTAACAATTGACGCTAATTTGAGTGTTGATGAGGTAACGCAAGAGATTGAAAGTAAAATTTCTTGTAATTTGGTTTGACTCTGAGTTGTTTTATGGTATAAATTAAGAGTTGTTATTAATAAAGTATCGAGGTACCAGTGGCACGTATTGCAGGCATAAATATTCCAGTGAGGAAATGTGTTCCTTTTGCATTAACTTATATATATGGTATAGGTATTGCTACTGCGAATGTAATTTGTCACGCTTGCGAAGTTGATAAGCGCAAACGTGTTTCAGAATTACGAGATGAAGATATAGAAAAGATCAGCGGTTTCATTAGACAAAATTATGTTATAGAAGGTGAGCTCAGAAAAGAAGTGGCTATGAACATAAAATCTTTAGTGGAAATGGGATGCTATAGAGGGGTGAGACATAGAAAAGGTTTACCTGTGAGAGGGCAAAGGACTCATACTAATGCTAAGACTCGTAAAGGTAGATCTCGGTTGCCTATTGCTGGGAAAAAATAAAATTTATTATTATTGTGAGTTTTAATGAAAAAAGTCAAAACGGTTGGTAAGAGTAAGAAGGAGTTTATTACTGGTGTTGTCCATATTCGTGCAACTTTTAATAATACTTTTGTAAATGTAACTGATGTTCATGGTAATACGCTATGTCAAACTTCTGTGGGTGCATGTGGTTTTTCAGGTTCGAGAAAATCCACACCTTATGCTGCAGGTAAGGCTGCGGAGTCTGCTGCGAAGAACGCAATGGAGAGATTTGGTATGAAGGTTATCTCTGTAATAATTCGCGGTCCTGGCTTTGGTACCGAAGCTGCGGTTAAAGCACTTCAGAGCTGTGGGTTGACTGTGACTTCAATTGCAGATAAAACCGCAATTCCTCATAATGGGTGCAGGTTAAGAAAAAAAAGAAGAGTATAGGATATTTGAAAAGGTTGTTTTATGTATTATAATAGTGATGTTTCTCTCTGTAGCAATTTAGATAAATTGATTAAACCTAGTTCAGTTAAAGTAATATCAGATGATTCAAGTGAAAAAAGTGATATAGTGCTAGAACCGTTGGAAAGTGGTTTTGCTTTAACATTAGGTAATGCATTAAGACGTGTAATGTTATCTTCTCTTAAAGGTAGTGCTGTTTATGGAATAAAAATTGAAGGTGTAACTCATGAGTTCACTTCAATTCAAGGGGTGAGAGAAGACGTAACTGATATAGTATTAAATATGGGTATGTTGAGGTGTAAATTAAATGGTGCTTCTAATAAATGCTTAAATTTAAACGCTAAAGGGCCTTGCCAGGTATTAGCTGGGATGATAGAAACTGATGATCAATGCTCTATTGTTAATAAAGATTTGTTAATATGTACGCTGGGGCAAAATGTGGAGCTTAACATGACCATATATGTGGCTAGCGGAAAAGGTTATCTTCCTGTAACTAAATATAAAGAAAATGAACTTTTGAAGCTTATGAGTGAACAGGATTTAATTGGTTTTATTCCAGTTAATGCTTTGTATAGCCCTGTCAACAGGGTTTCGTACAGGGTAGAGAACAGTCGTGTTGGCCAAGTGACTGATAAGGATAAGCTGATATTGTCAATTGAAACTGATGGTACAATTTCTCCGAGTCAAGCTGTTGACTCTGCTGCAAGAATATTGCAGGAGCAACTTCAGCCCTTTATTAGTTCTGATGTAAGTTATAAAAAATCGCAGATTTCTTCGTCTAGTGGTGCTAAAGATTTGGGTTATGACCCTGTCTTATTGCGTAAGGTAGATGAAATGGAATTATCTGTCAGGTCTCATAACTGTCTCAAAAACGAAAACATCACTTATATAGGTGATCTTGTGCAAAAGACAGAAGGTGAAATGTTAAGAACTGCTAATTTTGGCAGAAAGTCTTTGAATGAGATTAAGGCAGTTTTGACTAATTTTGGCTTGTCTTTGGGTATGAATGTGCTAAACTGGCCACCTAAGGATATAGATGAGTTGGCTAAACAACATACTGATGAAGATTAGGTGATATATGAAACATGGAATAAAAAAACGTAAACTATCTCGTTGCACTGAACATAGATTATCGACGTTAAAGAATCTATCTATCTCATTAATTAACCATGAGCAGATTGTAACTACTTTACCAAAAGCTAAGGAACTTCGTCCATATGTCGAAAAGTTTATTACAATTGCTAAGAATAAGAATACTTTACATGGTAGAAGACTTTTGCTTTCACGCCTTCATAATAGTAAGTTAGCAGTTGATAAGTTATTAAACGTCTTAGCCAGCCGTTATCAAGATCGTAAAGGTGGGTATTCTAGAATAATAAAATTTAGCACTCGAAAGGGTGATTGCGCTTCAATGGCAGTGATAGAACTGGTTGATAGGGATATTGCAGCAAGAGGTAAGGTTTATAGTAAAAATAAAGAAGGAGGCAAAGTAGTTACACAAAGTTAATTGTTATCATAATTGTTCTTCTTGTGGTAAGTAGGTTACGCTACTTTGTAGGTTACTTTGGCGAGTTATTAGTTTTAGTATATTTAAAACTGAAATGGTATAATGTTATAAAACGCCGTTACCGTTGTAAGTTCGGTGAAATTGACTTAATTGTATCTAAAAAAAAGGAGCTGATTTTTATAGAAGTTAAAACAAGTTTACTTGGAAAAGAAATACCGATATCTCATCTTCAATGTCAGTCTATTATAAATTCTTCTAAGTATTTCTTAAGTAGAAACCTTGGTTTTTTAGATTATTCAGTCAGATATGATTTATATTTTCTTTCCTTAAAGAGAAGACCTGTTTATATAAAAAATGCTTGGATTGAAGAATGAAAGATTTGTAGCTGAATGGATTTAGATTTACTGGATTTAATATGAAAAAGACCCAATACAATAATTTAGTTTCATCTTACGCTAGAGTGCTGTTTCATGTCTCAGGAAGCAGGTTAGGTATTATAAGGAAAGAAGTAGAATTTTTGTTGGCTTTTTTTAAGGATCAACGTGATGTTTTTGTGTACCTATCTCATCCTATGATTTCTTTTGCACAGAAAAAAGAAGTGATGCTTTCTATAAATGAACACTTGAGTGAGAATTTAGTAAAATTTATTATGGTTATATTTGCAAATAAACGCTCTAGTTTATTGATCCTTATATTAGAAAAATTCTTAAGTCTTGCAAGAGAAAATGAAAATGAATTCGAAATTACTATAAAGTCAGCAGAAACTTTAAAGGAATCTGATATAAAAATAATTACTGAATCTTTGAGCTTTCTTGGTAAAATAATAAAAGTAAGCAATGTGGTTGACCCTTCTATACTAGGTGGCTTCGTAGTTAGGTATGGTTTTAATTTGATCGATGCTTCGCTAAAAAGTTACTTGGATAGGTTAGTTGACTTAAGTAAAATGGAAATATTAAAAGTAAGGAATTTTGTATGAAGAACAGTATGAATGTTTCTGAGATAGCAAGTATAATAAGAGAAAAGGTTGAGACGTTTGATAATCCTATAAAGCGGGAAAATATAGGTGAAGTAATTTCAGTAACAGATGGTATCGCATTGGTTTATGGGCTGGAAAAAGCAAAATTCGGTGAAAAGGTATTTTTTGCAAGTGGTGTAGAAGGAATAGTTCTCGATTTAGATCATGATACGGCTGGAATAGTTGTGCTTGGTAATGACCGTGATGTGAAAGAAGGGGACGTTGTAAAATGTAGTGGTGATGTTGTGCAGGTGCCTGTAGGGCATGAATTGTTAGGGAGAGTTGTAAATGCGTTGGGCCATCCTATGGACGACGGTGGGGAAATTAGAGCTAAAAACAGAATGGATATAGAATCTAAAGCGCCAGGCATTATTGATCGTAAGTCTGTGCATGAGCCACTGCAAACAGGAATTAAAATTATAGATTTGCTAATTCCAATAGGTAGAGGGCAGCGTGAATTAATTATTGGTGATAGACAAATTGGTAAAACTACTATTGCGCTTGATACTATTATCAATCAGAAGAAGATTAACGATGAGGTAAACGAAAATCAAAAAGTTTACTGTGTTTATGTTGCTATTGGGCAAAAAATTTCAACAGTAGCAAAAGTGGTAAATAAGCTGAAAGAAAGCGGAGCATTAGAGTATACAACTGTAGTTGTGGCTAGTGCATCTGACTGCGCGCCTATGCAATTTTTAGCACCTTATGCTGGTTGCACTATTGGGGAATTTTTCCGTGACAATGGAATGCATTGTTTGATTATATATGATGATTTATCTAAGCATGCTGTGGCATATAGGCAGATGTCTTTATTGCTCAGACGTCCTCCTGGTCGTGAAGCTTACCCTGGAGATATATTCTATGTACATTCTCGCTTGCTTGAAAGAGCTGCTAAAATGTCTGATAAAAAAGGGCAGGGTTCTTTAACTGCTTTGCCAATTGTCGAAACTCAAGCTGGTGATGTATCTGCATATGTGCCAACAAATGTTATTTCAATCACCGATGGGCAGATCTTTCTTGAGTCTGAATTATTTTATAAAGGATTTCGACCTGCAGTAAATATAGGTTTGTCAGTTTCACGGGTTGGTTCTGCTGCACAACTAAAGTCTGTGAAGAAAGTTGCTGGTTCTATAAAGCTAAGCTTAGCTCAGTATAGAGAATTAGAAGATTTTGCAAAATTTGGTTCTGATCTTGATGATAGTGTTCAATTATCCTTGAATAAGGGTAAATATCTTGTCGAGTTATTAAAGCAAAAACAACATTTACCTATGTCAATAGAAGAGCAAGTAGTGCTGATGTATATTTTTTCTAACCTATATAATCAGTTAAGTAAAGTACAAATAAGTTACATTAATAAATTTGAACATGATCTTATTAATTATTTTCATACTGTACACCCTGGGGTTTTAAAAAAGTTGTCAAATGACATGAGTGATGATATAAAAGGTGATATTTTTAACATTGTGAGTAATTTCGTTACTCAATTTAATTGCGTTTAGGTGGTGATTATGGCTTCATCCATTATTAATAAATTTCCTATGACGAGGGAAGGTTTTGAGAATATGCAAGCCGAACTTGAAAAATTAAAGGAAGAAAAACCTTCTGTGATACAGGCTATTTCTGATGCTCGTGATCAAGGTGATTTGTCTGAAAACGCAGAGTATCATGCAGCACGGGAAAGGTTAGGTTTTATTGAAGGCCGTATAATGGAGATAGAAAGTAAGCTCTTACATGCGGAAGTAATAGAAGTAAAAAATTTGTCTGGTGATTCAGTAATGTTTGGTGCAACTGTGACATTAAGCATGTTAAGTGTTAATAACGGTGAAGTGGAATATGTTTATAAGGTTGTAGGCGAATATGAAGCTGATGTTTCAAAGCAGTTAATATCTACTAGTTCACCACTTGGGAGTGCCTTAATCGGCAAAAAAGTCGGTGAATATGTGGAAGTGACAGTGCCAAATGGAGAGAAATTGTATAAAATAGTTAAGATTGAATTTAAGTAAATTATTATGGTAAAGGCCACTTATGCTTCAATGAGTCTACCAGGTATTTCTTCTGTGGAAGATGTATTAGAGGATGCTCGTTCCGGTAAATTATTCATTTTAGTTGATGATGAAAATAGAGAAAATGAAGGCGATTTGATTGTCTTAGCTGAGAAAATAAAGCCGGAACATATGGCTTTTATGGTTAGGTACGGTACAGGGGTTGTTTGCTTAGCAATGACTAAATTTCACATGAAAAGGTTGGGCCTTAATTTCATGGAAAAGAAAAATATAGGTGAAAATCATACCGCATTTACTACATCAATTGATGCACGTTATGGCATTACAACCGGTGTTTCAGCAGAGGATAGAACGAAAACTATACATGCTGCTATCAACAAGGATGGTACTCAGGATGACATCATAACTCCAGGTCATGTTTTTCCTGTAATTGCACATAAAGGTGGGGTGGCACAACGTGCTGGTCATACTGAAGCGAGTGTTGAAATGGCGAAGTTAGTAGGGTTTGATCATTCAGCAGTTATTTGTGAATTAGTGAATGATGATGGCTCTATGATGCGCTTACCTCAGTTACTTAAATTTGCTGAACAACATAAAATTAAGTTAACTACCATCGACAAACTTATCAGTTACGTTAAAAATTTAAACTAGCGTTTATAAATTTGTATAATTTAAGTGTTAAAATATAGAATTCCTATAAATTATACAAGCACAGAATTTTCATGTTTAGAGTTGCTAAGTTTTTGACCTTATTGTTCTTTTTTGCATATTATAATAATGCTTACTCTATTAACATTATTAGAGATAGTGAAGTGGAAGCAATAGTGAAAGAGCTAGCGCAACCTTTATTTTCTGCTGCGGATATTGATCATGAGCAAATAAAAGTTTTTATAATTAATGACAATTCGATTAATGCTTTTGTAATTAACAATAACAGTATTTTCATTCATTTAGGACTTTTACAATATTCGGCTAAACCTTATGTCCTGCTTGGTATATTAGCACATGAGATGGCTCACATATCTGCTGGTCATATATTGCAAATGAGTAATGCTATGGGTTATTTTCAATCGATAGCAATGATTAGTTATATGGTAGGATTAGTTTCTAGTATTATCATTAACCCTCAGGTTGCTGGTGCAATTTTGCTTAGTGGTGTAGCGTTCAGTTCAAGGCTATTTTTTAACTATTCTCAAGAGCAAGAAAGTATAGCAGATAGCTATGCTTTAAGGTATCTTGATGAATCTGGCTATGATAATTCAGGTATGAAAGAGATTTTTGATTATTTTAAAAGTATTGAGCATGAGAACACCGAGGAATATTTCCGCACTCACCCACTTAGTGAGAAACGCATATTTGCTGTACAAAATTATAAGGTCAAAAACAACGTAAAACCAATTTTTGCGGATAAGTTACTAAAGTTTGAGCGTGTGGTTGCAAAGCTAGACTCTTTCTTTGCTCCTATTCATGTGTTATCTAATAAATATGAAAATAATTCTGAGTATGTAAATGCTATAGTTTGCTATAGGCAAGGAAAGATAGAAGAGGCTATTGCTAAAATGAATTCATTGATTCAAGAGTCACGCAATGACCCATACCTATATGAATTAAAAGCAGAAATGCTATACAAGGCTGGAAACTTAAGTGAAGCAATAAAAATGTATGAAGAATCGCTTAGGTATTTATCTGAGAAAAACAGTTATTTAGTAAAACTTGCATTATCTCATACTTTATTATTACACAGTGATGCAAAAAAGGCGATTTTTTACCTGGAGCAGATTTTGAATGTAGAACCAAATAACGCTTTTGTCTGGAAATATTTAAGCATTGCATATAAATGTGACGCTGATACGGCAATGCATTATTTTGCTTTGACAAAAAAGGCTTGTATTGAAGGCAATTTAAAGCAATTTACAAAATATGCTGAGCTAGCTGTTAAAACCCTACCAAAAGATAGCCCTTATTTGTTGCAAGTTGAAGATATGAAGCGATTTAATGGATAACAAAAAAGCACTTCTGCACTTTTATGGGTTATTTTCGTCCACACTTTTCCAACATAGCTTTTGCTTCATCGCTTACATTGGGCATAATTTTTGTTATAATAGTTTTAGCGCCAAAAAATACACCACAGAACATGCCTAGAGCAAAGAGGGCTGGCCACGGCATCCTGCCAAATATTGCAAGCAAGGATGCACCAATTATTACTATTGTCATAAGTGGACCGCCTATCCCCCAAACATAACCAATGATATTGCATATTACTTTAGTTGTGTCATCCATATCAGGGTCAGCTGCATAACCTGAGAAAGAGAAAAGCAATACTACACAAAAAACACCAAAAAATCCTATTATAGAGCTCATTTTTTGCCTCTAAATAATAAACTAACGCAAACCTAAACCTACACCTATTTTTATTTTAAAGTAAAAATTATAATTTGTCCATACATAAGTGTTACTACATAAATAACCCACCATTAATGTTAAGCACATGCCCTGTTATATATTTTGCTTCATCACTTGCTAAAAATAAGACCCCTGCTGCTATTTCTTCCCCTGTTCCCATTCTTTTCATTGGAATATTATCTAATATTTTTCCCTTTTGTCCTTCATTTAAAACTTCAGTCATTTTAGTATCTATAAATCCAGGAGCAATACAATTTACTGTTATATTACGACTTGCAACTTCTTTTGCTATAGATTTGCTCATAGCTATTATTCCAGCTTTAGACGCCGCATAATTTGCTTGCCCGGGGTTTCCTGTCAGCCCTATTATTGAGGAAATATTTATAATTCTTCCCCAATTATTCTTAATTAGTTTTCTGCATGCTTCTCTACTCAGCTTAAATGTAGAGCTCAAGTTAATATCAATTACTTTTTGCCATGCTTCATCTGTCATTCTCAATAATAAACTGTCTCGCGTAATACCCGCATTGCATACGAGCCCGTCAAAGCCTTCCATCAGCTCACTTGCTCTGTTTACTAGTTGATTTACTTCCTCAGCATTTGATAAATCACAAGGGAGTACGTGCATATTTTTTTCATATTGTTTAGCAACTTCTTCGAGCACTTCTTTTTTTGTGCCAGAAATACATAAAGTTGCTCCGGCTTTGTGCATAATTTTTACAATTGCTTGCCCTATTCCGCCTGATGCGCCAGTAATCAGGAACTTTCTGCTTTCCAATTTAAGCATAATAACTTTATATTATCTTAATTCCTAACAGAATATTGACTGGTTGGCAATAGATTTCTTACATAATATAAGTAACTCAGATATTCACAAAATAAAGAAAAAGTTATAATAAAGTTAAACGTCAAAAAATTTTAAAAACATAGTTGATGCAGGGAATTGTTACTAAATAGTTTATTCTGGTGCTCTACAGTCTAAATGGAATGCTTAAATTATAGATTCTTTGTTTTTGTGTGTTATCTTGAGTTAACACAAATTCACAGTAGTATTATGATCAGTAAGTTAAAAAAGCTTAGCACTGGATTTTCTTTGACAGGCCTGATTGGCCATAGTGATAATATAAATATGCAAGGAGCAAAAAATAAAAAGAAGAAGTACCCAAAATTTTTGGATAAGACGTTTGCATTGATTGATGCAGTGATAAATTTTATTTTAAAACGCGAAAGTAATAACGTAAATGAAGTCCTGAAAGTAACATGGGGACCACTATTTTTTGGTCTGGTAGTAATACTCATCTTTTTTGGGATAGGTGGTATTTGGTCGGCTATAGCTCCAATTGACGGTGCGGTGCATGCAAGTGGAGAAGTTATTGTATCTTCAAATAGAAAAATAGTTCAACACTTGGGCGGAGGAATAATAAGCAAAATTTTAGTAAAAGAGGGTCAAGCAGTTAAAAAAGATGAGCCTCTAGTTTTGTTGAGTGATGTTAACGAGAAGGCGAATTTAAGTATCATCAAAGAGAAGCTCTTATCATTTTTAGCAACAGAAGCAAGGCTTCTTGCAATCAGAGTAGATTTGGACATGCTCGAGTTTCCTGATGAGGTTAAAAAATTATCTCACGATGAACTTGTAAATAAAGCGATAAAGAATCAAGTAAAGTTGTTCAACTCTCAGAGAAAGAGCATATTGGGAAAAACAGACATACTGCAACAACGTATAAAGCAGTTAAATGATGAATTAGCGGGGCTAAACTTTCAACTAAATGCAGCTCATAAGCAATATGACTTGATAACTGAGGAGTTGGAAACAAAAAGACAATTACTTGATAGTGGCCATATAAGCAAACCACACATTTTAGCTTTAGAAAAGCAGTTTGCTGAAATTGAAGGCAGAGTTGGACATTACCGTTCTGCAATATCTCAAGTGCAGCAAAAAATTGGAGAGAACGAATTAGAAATTATAAACGTGAGAAATGATTCTCAAGAAAGAGCAAACGCTGAACTTAAGGAAGTTAGTACGTCTATTGCAGACTTGAAAGAGAGACTGATGGTTGCTGAAGATTCATTAGCACGTACAATAATTAAATCGCCTCAAGATGGGATAGTCACAGATATAAGATACCATACTGAAGGTGGTGTTATACAATCTGGAGTTCCGATCATGAGCGTAGTGCCATCGGATGATGACCTAATAATAGATGCTAAAATTCAGACCAGAAACATAGAAG
Source organism: Wolbachia endosymbiont (group A) of Bombylius major (assembly GCF_947251895.1). Lineage (NCBI taxonomy): Bacteria > Pseudomonadati > Pseudomonadota > Alphaproteobacteria > Rickettsiales > Anaplasmataceae > Wolbachia > Wolbachia endosymbiont (group A) of Bombylius major. Next base: position 573,068 of record NZ_OX366395.1, read on the forward strand.
AGATACTGTCAGCACAAAAGAAAGATAGCAACATAGTCTCTATTGATGGGCTAGAAGGGCTAAAGGTTAAAGTTCGTTTAAGTGCTTACAGTGCACGTCGTTTAAGTTTAATTAATGGTATAGTAAGCAATATTTCTCCCGATGCCCTTGATGATCCAAGGCTAGGGCGTTATTATTCAGTACGTGTAGTGATACCAAAACCAGAGCTTGCTCAGTTTAAAAACGTATACCTATACCCTGGTATGCCAGCAGAAGTGTACATAGTTACTCAATCTCGTACTCTTTTATCATTCTTGTTTACGCCTATAATTGCAACAGTCGATAGGTCTTTTATAGAAAGGTAGCTCACTCGTTAAAGTAGTAGTGAAAGTGCCGTAATAAAATTTAGGTACATAATTAGACAATAGGCTTCTTGCATCACCTCCCAAGCCACAATTGTTATTCAGTAGAAACGAAAAACTTCCTTGACAAACTCCGCCAGCCCCCTTATCATGAAACTGAAGCTATTTATTTATCTTCGCAATCTGTGCAGGTTAATGACAAAAAACTTAGGGTATTTGGCGTCTCATGTTTAATTTTTCGCACTACGTGCATCGCATGTCTTTAAAAATTTTTAGGTTTTTACCTATATAAGCCGAAACGCGCTTACGAAGCGTTTAAGACAGCAAAAAACGTCAAATTGACAAGGGAGAATTTGAATGCTAGCTACTACGGGGTTTCTTTGCCTTTTTTCCTGCTTAGTAAATTTCTTAAACACTTGCGATGTAGGTTAGTTGCAAGTTAAAAGCAACTAAATCGCTCTTAATCAAGCGTTTTAGAATAAAAAAAACGCCGATATTTTAGTACATAGTAAATAGCCAACTACCACGGGGCTTCTTTTGCCTTTTTTTTATTTGGTAGATTTCTTAATGTTTATGGCTAAACGACAATCATCATCCAGCTACGTGTTAGCGGGATCTATGCTTTGAGATACTGCGAATGAATCGCGGTATGACGGTTAAGTAAGGGATCTATGCTAAGAGATGCCAAAGACCTTCATGAAACTTTGCCCATTTGGCTTCTCTAAAGATTTCGTTTACAGAATCTAGTAACTCAGCTATGCAGAATGAAAAAAGTTTGTATGGTATATAAATAGTGTGTTTTTTTTGTAATTATTTTCTATAATACGCAAACCTTTGGTTCAGTAAATGCTACCATAGGCATTAAAAGTTAATTAGCAAACTGCAATGTATAATGAAATAAAGATACTTGCAAGATTTTGATCTTGCAAATCATAAACTTATCATAAAGTTTAATAGTGTCTGTTACTGCTTTTAGGTGTGAGGCTAGAGGGTTATTAGCAGTAACAGACACTATTAAACTTATTATAGAATTCACTTAAAGTAAATACTTAATTTAAAATATTATAATATTTTTACTTACAATAGATTTATGTAAATGCTTTTTTCCTCAAATTAGTATTGTACTATTATACTTGTTGAATGCTAAAAAATTATTAACCATCACTAATCTCTATTTGCATAGTAAGTTTATATACACTATTATACAGTATATCACTTAGTTTTATAGCAAACAAACAAAAGATATGGTGAAGTTATTTGCACTATTGATAATATTTTACTCAAATATATCTGTTACCTCTGCTCCTACTTCCTGGCAATTTGGATTTCCTGCTCCTGCAACTGAAGTAATGGAGGCTGTAGTTAGGTCACATTCGTTTGTGATGCTTGTGATGGTTGCAATAATGCTCTTTGTGTGGGCGCTGCTTGCTTATGTAGTATTTCGCTTTCGTAAAAGCAAAGTGGCAAACGTAAGCCAAACTAATCACAATGTTCTTTTAGAAATTGTTTGGTTTGTTATACCAACGATTATTGTTGGAATATTAGCCTTTGAAAACGCTAAATTACTGAAGCTACAGGAAGAAATACCGAAAGCTGATATAACACTAAAAGTTATTGGCCATCAATGGTATTGGAGCTACCAATATCCAGAATATCAAGGTGTGTCATTTGATAGTTATATTAAGGGAAAAGAAGACTTTATCGAAGGAGATTTAAAGCTATTCTCTGTTGATAACAACATCATTTTACCCGTTAATACTAACGTTCGTTTACAAGTTACAGCAGGAGATGTGATACACAGTTGGGGAGTACCGGCTTTCGGTGTAAAAATTGATGCGATACCAGGTAGGCTGAATGAGGCGTGGTTTAATATCAAAAAGCCTGGTGTTTATTATGGGCAGTGCTACGAATTGTGTGGTCAAGGCCATGGATTTATGCCAATTGTTGTTGAAGCAGTAAGCAAAGAAGATTTTAATAAGTGGATTGAAAATAGAAAATTAGTGAGTTAAATTTGGAGTATAGATATGAGTGACGCACCAAAGGGCATAAAGCGTTGGTTGTTTTCCACCAACCATAAAGACATAGGGACACTGTACATTATTTTTTCCATATTAGCTGGAATTATTGGTGGATTATTATCGGTGATTATTCGCACTCAGCTAATGCACATTAATATACTTAACAATAACTATCAATTATATAACGTAATGGTTACAGGGCATGCGTTGATAATGGTGTTTTTTATGATAATGCCAGCCCTCATGGGAGGATTTGGTAACTGGTTTGTACCTCTCATGATTGGCGCACCAGATATGGCATTTCCTCGTATGAATAATTTAAGTTTTTGGTTGTTAGTGTCATCTTTTATTTTGCTCATTCTCTCAGTGTTTATTGGTGAAGGTCCAGGTACAGGTTGGACTTTATATCCACCTTTATCACAGGTAATGTCCCATCCAAGTGCAGGAGTTGACCTTGCTATACTTGCACTCCACGTTGCTGGTATGTCGTCAATTGTTGGGGCGATCAACTTTATAGTTACTATATTTAACATGCGCACAAAAGGAATGTCATTAACTAAGATGCCACTGTTTGTTTGGTCTGTCTTGCTAACAGCATTTATGTTGATTGTTGCCTTACCAGTGCTTGCCGGTGCTATAACTATGCTTCTTACTGATCGCAATATTGGTACTTCCTTTTTTGATCCTGCAGGTGGTGGTGACCCTGTGTTATTTCAACATTTATTTTGGTTTTTTGGTCATCCAGAAGTTTACGTAATTATTTTTCCTGCATTTGGCATCATAAGTCAGGTTGTATCAACTTTTTCTCACAGACCTGTATTTGGTTACATAGGGATGGTTTATGCAATGATAGGTATAGCAGTATTTGGCTTTATGGTTTGGGCTCATCATATGTTCACTGTTGGGCTTAGTGCTGACGCTGCTGCATTTTTTAGCACTACCACAATTTTTATCGGTGTTATAACTGGTGTAAAAGTCTTTAGCTGGATTGCAACTATGTGGGGTGGAGCAATTGAGTTTAAGACCCCTATGCTATTTGCACTAGGTTTTATTTTTATGTTTGTTGGCGGTGGCATAACGGGAATAATTCTTTCTCATGGTGGAATAGATAAGCTCCTGCACGACACCTATTATGTTGTTGCTCACTTCCATTATGTCATGTCACTTGCTGCATTATTTGGAGCTTTTGCTGGCTTTTATTATTGGATTGGTAAAATGTCGGGTAAACAATATAATGAGCGCTTAGGTCAAATCCACTTTTGGCTTACTTTTATTAGCACCAATATCACTTTTTTACCTCAACATTTCTTAGGATTAGCTGGTATGCCAAGGCGTATACCTGATTATCCTGATGCGTTTATCCCTTGGAATTATATATCCTCAATTGGCTCATATATGTCCTTTGTTTCAGTTATGTTTTTTGTGTTTATAGTTATACATCTCTTTAAATGGGGCAAGAAAGCTGGAGATAATCCTTGGGAAGGTGACACCTTGGAATGGACGGTATCTTCACCACCGCCTTTTCATACTTTCGAAAAACCACCAGTGGTAAAATAGAATGTACACAAGTGTTTTGCTAAATGTTGAATCAACAATACTGGATTTTTGGCGTTTGCTGAAGCCAAGGATAATGTATCTTGTGGTATTTACTGCAGTTGCTGGTATGGTTACTGCACCAGGTAGTATGCACCCTTTTCTAGCACTAATATCTCTTATATGTGTTGCTCTTGGCTCAGGATCTGCAGGTGCTATAAATATGTGGTATGACAAAGATATAGATCTGCTCATGGAAAGGACAAAAAACCGCCCTATACCTTCAGGTAGAGTTTCTGCAGAAAGCGCGCTTGAATTTGGTATAACTCTTGGAATATTGTCAGTATTTATCATGGCAATAGCAGTAAATTATATTTCTGCTGCTTTGCTTGCAGTTAGCATATTATTTTACGTTTTCGTATATACAATTTGGCTAAAAAGGCGTACTCCGCAGAATATCGTTATCGGTGGTGCAGCAGGTGCTTTTCCTCCAATGATTGGCTGGGCAGCTGTAACTAATTCTGTCAGTTGGGAAAGTTTCATTTTATTTTTAGTAATTTTTATGTGGACTCCGCCACACTTTTGGGCCCTATCTTTAAATAAGTCTGAAGACTATGCAAAGGCATCGATTCCAATGTTCAATATTGTTTATGGTCCGGAAAAAACAAGAAAATATATATTAATTTATAGTGTCTTGCTGGTGCTAACTAGCTTGCTTCCAGCTCTATTCTTGAAAAGGGCTTTACTTTATCTAAGCATGGCAATTTTTGCAGGTTGCATCTTTATTTGGTACGCTATATCAATTCTCAGATTCAAGAACCACAACTCACAGAAACAAATGTTTTCTTACTCAATTTCTTATCTATTTTCCCTATTCGCCAGTATTATTTTTTGTTCTATTGATTTATTTTAGTTATGAAAGAACGGCAGAAACATAAAAACCATTTTTTCCTTTTCCTTTTGGTAATGCTCGTTGTCACACTTTTTTTTGTTTCTATAATAAAATTTAAAGGTGCAGCTTAAACTACCTTTAGAAATTGTGCTTTCATAAAAGCAACTATATACTTTGTTAACCGATATAAACAAAGATGAGTAAAAAAGAAGTGACAATATATACAGATGGGGCGTGTTCTGGTAATCCTGGAGCGGGAGGATGGGCAGCTATCATATTATTTCAAGATTATAGAAAAGACATTTATGGTAGAGAAGAAAATACCACAAACAATAAAATGGAGTTAACAGCGGTGATCAATGGACTAAAAGTATTGAAATTTTCTTGTAATATTAATTTATATACGGATAGTCTTTATATTAAGCATGGCATAACAGAATGGATAAATAAGTGGAAAATGAATGGTTGGAAAACAAGTAATAAAAAATCAGTAAAAAATATGGAATTGTGGAAAGAGCTAGACGACGTTGCTTCACAACACGAAATTGATTGGAAGTGGGTTAAAGCACACAGTGGCGATAAGTATAATGAGGAGGCTGATAGTTTAGCAAGAAAAGCAATAATCGATGCTTAAAAAAATCACTATATCACTTTCCATAGTTCTATTGTTTGTATTCTGCTTATTTGTCTTTTTTAAGGGTGAGAGTCCTTTAGAAATCAATATTAATTATATTAATTTTTATGTTAAACATAAAATATCAAAGATATTTGTTGGCTCAAGCGTTAATATGGAGAATACCTCAGTTGTTTGGCAGAAAGGTAGTAAAGATCCGTATTTAGTCATTACAGATTTGGCAATAGCAAATCCTAATTTTACTATAAAAGTTCCTGAGCTTTTTGTACATTTTAAGTTAAGTTCCTTATTTGAAGCTAGCACAAATCTCTCTCAGGTTTCAGCTGATAATGTGCATGTATATATCAAGAGAGAAGAAACTAATGTTAATCCGCAAAACTCATTAGACCTTTTGGATAATCATTATTTAAGTAATAACCGCCTTCCTTCGGTGTCATTCCAGCGCGTGACGCTGGAATCTAGAAAAAAAGAAACCTGGATCCCAGTGTCAAGCACTGGGATGACAGGAAAAAAAGATACTGGGATGACAGGGAAGAATTTCAAGATGACAGAAAGCAGTGCAAAAAATCTATTAAAAACAATAAGGGAATTTTTTTTTGACTTAAATGCGGATTCAAAAATTGAATTTACTAACATCGCTATTGATAAAAGCACAGAAGATGAATTTTTTATTGATAAATTATATATAGGGAAGGGGGAAGATTTTAATGTTTTAGATATTCATGTGAATACAAAAGATGGAAAGGGATTTTTGGATGATTTATCAATTACGATAAAAAATCGCAACAATTTGCTAAATGTGTACGGGACATTTTATGATCTAAAATTGGGACTATTGAACAAGTTTTCTACATTAGTTAAAAGCTACAATTTGGACAAAAATATAGGATTCAAAGGAAGCTTCTCAGTGAAAATTAATAAAAAGGATGAAATTGTAGATGGAAATATATACGTATTGAATACAGAAAATTATTTGAACAAAAATTTGGCCTTAACTAATGTAAATATAAATTTAACATATAGTGATGGAATTATTAGTGTAAAAAACTTCCATTTTAAGTTAAATGACACGTATCTCTCTTTGATAGGCAAAATGAACTTTAGTACAAGTCATGCTTTGTTTAGAATTAATATTAGTAAGTTTGCTGCAAAGGATTTATGTACTTATGTACCAGATGGTATAGTGAATAGTAAATTTAAAAGCTGGTATTGTGATAATATTGATGGGAATGTTTTAAACACAATTGTAAGTTTCAATGGCAAAATTAAAAATTTATTTAATGACGATCTGTCAGATATCGTAGTAGTTGCTGATATAGAAAACGGTAGCGTAAAATTTGATGAAGATTTTGAGCAAGTAAAGGAATTAAAGGGTGATTTGATCATCAAGAATAACGATCTTGAAATTACTGTAAATAGCGCTAAGTTTCAGAATTTCACTATTAATGGTGGTGATATTGAAATGAAATCTCTCGATAAGGAAAATTCAGTTTTAACCATTAATGGCCAAGCTGTAAGTGATGCGTATGGTTTATATGAGCCTATAAGATTTAAGCTGGATGATGTGGTGAAGGTTGAAAGGGATAAAGTAAGTGGAATGGCAAAATCCGTATTTAATTTTCGCATTTTTAATCTAAACGTTGATGACAAAAAAGTAGATTTTTCGGCCAATTTTCATTCTGAAATTGACAATTTGGCCGTCTATAATGCAAGTCTTGGTAAATATGATATTAAGCTTAGTTTTGGCAGTGACTTTATAGATTTAAATGGTAGTGGTATGGTGAATAACACACAGCTATTATTTGACCTGAAAAGTAGCAATAGGAATGAAAGTTTTGCCTGGAATTTGACCGGAGATTTACCCGCTCAAATACTTAATTTTGATGAAAATATAGGTGGCTATGTCAATACAAATATAGAATCGGTGATAAATCAAGATAAGACGGGGCATGTTAATGGTAATATGGATTTATCAGAGCTTGAATCACGTTCAAGTTATTTAGGATGGAAAAATCGTTTTGAAGATCACAATAAAATTTTGTTTTCTACAAGGTTAAAAGGAGCAGGTGAATTGTTAATAGACAAATTAGATGTTGTAGGAAATGACCTAGATATAAAATTCAGCGGAAGAGTAGAAAATGGAAATTTATATTTAAATTCTAGTAGTTTTAAATTGCCTGATAATGATTTTAGTATAGAAATTGAATCAGGTAAGGAAAAAAATGCCATAACTATTTATGGTGAGAAAATCAATTTGAGTGATATTTTAGGCTTGCTTGGCAAAAACAGTAATGGATTAAACAAAGATATAGAGATTAGTATGAATGTTGACAATGTAATCATGAAAGAAGGCATCGTTATCAAAAATGCTAAGCTGAATGTAACCTGCACTAAAGGTAATTGCAATGGAAGTCAATTTACAGGGCAGTTTCTGGAAGATAGCAGCAACATACTAGCAGAATACAGTGGAATAGGGCTCGAAATATATGCGGATAATGCAGGTATGCTTTTGCGTTCCTTAGGCATTAGTAAATCAATTAAAAACGGCAAATTGTCTTTTTATCTCTCTCTTCAGAGAGAAAGTGGAGAACATTATGGTACGTTATCCATTAGCAATTTCTACATCAAAGATGCTCCACTACTTACTACTTTATTGTCGATGTCTTCATTGCCTGGCATTGTAAATGCCATAAAAAATGAAGGTGTATACTTTTATAAATGTAATGTACCTTTCTCATACAAAGATGGCTCTGTTGAAATTGAAGAATCTTGGCTTGAAGGAGCGGAATTAGGCATTAGCACTAGCGGTAAGCTCGACATTAGAAATTATAAATTCCAAGTTGAAGGACAGGTAATACCAGCATATTCAATTAATAAATCTTTGTTAAAAATTCCTATAATTGGGAAACTTCTTACTGGCGGGAAAAGTAGGGGAATCGTTTCAATAGACTATAAAGCAAGTGGTGATGACAAAAACAATAACGTATCTGTTGATCTTATCTCTTCGCTAACTCCAAACCTATTAAAGAGGTTATTGGGAGTGTTTGATCACATTATGACAAAAACTAACAAGGCTATTGTCAGCAATTAAAGTGGTATGAAAAAAAAATTTGGTTCGATATGACCAAAAGGGAAATTATTTAACAAAATTATAGACAAAAATGCAAGAATTTCAGAATGATCCACCTAATTTTTCATCTAATTATTTAAGTGATGCCACTCCCTTTAGCCTCTCTATATTTGCTGAACAACTAAAAAGGGTAGGGGGTGGTTGTAAATTATATCTGTTCAGCAGAGTGGCAAAATAAGGTAGACGAGAAAAGACAACTATAGGAACAAATGAGTGTCATCCCAGTGCCCAGACACTGGGATCCAGAAAATTTGATTGTGTACTATACAACATTTTCGATCAAAAGCTGGATTCCAGTGTCAAGCACTGGAATGACATCACAGGGGCACTGGAATTTTTGTTTCAATATTTGTACATTAGCCATGCATCTGAACAGATACTGTAAATTAGCTATATTACATTAGCCCATCAGATGAGTTGTAATGGTTATAATTGTCTGATAAGTGATGTAAAAGACAAGATTTAATCTGACAGAGAAGAATTAACTGACAGAAGAATTGACGTAGTCAAAACTAATATCAGGCTGTTGTTTAATGCTACTAATATTTTTCTGAAAAGCAATATGTTTACTGTCAAAAAACGTTTGCATAGGTGTTTTGCCATAGCAGTATTTGCCTGAGTGAGGCCTTGTCTCATTGTAAGAACGCAACCAATGATCAACATCGATCTGTAGATCCTCCAAAGAATAGTAGATTTTCTTTCTAAAGATAATATTGTAACACTCATCTTGCATAGTTCTATGGAATCTTTCACATATGCCATTAGTTTGTGGAGAGTTGGCTTTGGTTCTAGAATGATCGATATTTTCGATTCCTAAATATAGCTGATAAGCGTGATTTTCGGGCTTGCCACAATACTCCGTACCCCTATCAGTTAGAATGCGTAATAATGGAATTCTCTGCTCATCAAAAAATGGGATAACTCTATCGTTAAGAAGATCTGCAGCTGTAATAGCTGTTCTGTCCGTGTAAAGTTTAACCATTGCAACTCTGGAATAAGTATCAACAAAAGTTTGCTGATAAATGCGCCCTATGCCTTTGATATTGCCCACATAATAGGTATCTTGAGAACCCAAATAACCTGGATGTTGCGTCTCAATTTCACCATGAGCTTCCCTTTGTTCTTTCACTTTTTCTAAAGCTGCAAGTTGTTCTTCAGTTAAAATGATTCCGTCTTGAGCTACTTTTGCCTCCAGTGCTTTAAGTCTCTTTTTCAAAGTTTCAAGGTCATTTCTTAGCCATACAGATCTTACTCCTCCTTGGGAAATTATTATACCTCTTTTTCTCAGCTCATTTGCAGCTCTTTCTTGTCCATATGCAGGAAATTCTGTAGCTATGCCAATTATTGCTCTTTCTATATCTTCCGAAACTCTGTTTGCTAATAGCGGTTTTTTCTTACTTATTTCATGTAATGCTTCTTCTCCCCCATTTTCATATAACTCCTTGAATCGATAAAATGTATCTCTTGAGTATCCCATCACTTTGCACGCTTGAGACACATTTCCTAATTGTTTTGCTAGCTCTAGTAATCCTAGTTTTGGTTTTAGTATTTTTGTTTGTATTGTACTCATTTCTAACACTCCTTATTTTTATTATTCTTAACTTACTTTTTTAAAGTGTCATATCAAGTCCTGTTTAATACATTTAACTGAAGAACAACTTGCAGCTTTAGAAAAAGTGAAAGAACAAAGGGAAGCTCATGGTGAAATTGAGACGCAACATCCAGGTTATTTGGGTTCTCAAGATACCTATTATGTGGGCAATATCAAAGGCATAGGGCGCATTTATCAGCAAACTTTTGTTGATACTTATTCCAGAGTTGCAATGGTTAAACTTTACACGGACAGAACAGCTATTACAGCTGCAGATCTTCTTAACGATAGAGTTATCCCATTTTTTGATGAGCAGAGAATTCCATTATTACGCATTCTAACTGATAGGGGTACGGAGTATTGTGGCAAGCCCGAAAATCACGCTTATCAGCTATATTTAGGAATCGAAAATATCGATCATTCTAGAACCAAAGCCAACTCTCCACAAACTAATGGCATATGTGAAAGATTCCATAGAACTATGCAAGATGAGTGTTACAATATTATCTTTAGAAAGAAAATCTACTATTCTTTGGAGGATCTACAGATCGATGTTGATCATTGGTTGCGTTCTTACAATGAGACAAGGCCTCACTCAGGCAAATACTGCTATGGCAAAACACCTATGCAAACGTTTTTTGACAGTAAACATATTGCTTTTCAGAAAAATATTAGTAGCATTAAACAACAGCCTGATATTAGTTTTGACTACGTCAATTCTTCTGTCAGTTAATTCTTCTCTGTCAGATTAAATCTTGTCTTTTACAAAAATTTCAGATATTATAGCCTTTTACTAGTTTCCGGACAATCTCTAATTCCTATATCAAACCTTTCTTTACTAGATTATATAGTCAATATAAAAAGCCATATAAAATTGCTTCCACTGCTGCCATGAGGAAATTGCTTATTCTTGCTAACTCTTTAGTCAGAGATGACAGGGTTTTTACTGAGGAATATAACTCTCTGTCTGTCTCTATCTAAGAGCCAGCATAGCTGTGGATAAGCACGTTTATACAGATAAAAGTACTTATCCACAGCTACATCAATTTTTCTATTGACTTTTAACACAACTGCTGAACAGATACATTCGTCATCCCGCTACGTGTTAGCGGCCAAGATACCGCGGCGGTATGACGTGGGAAACCTGACTTGCATTAGCTATAAAATAGTGATTTATATAAATCCCATAGCATGCCGAATGAAGCGTTTTTTGAGGAAATTTGAATTTTCAACTGCAATCAAGCCAAGATTTCTTAGTGCTTTAGCGCAGAATATTCTGTTGGAAAACATCCTATTTAATCCATCAGTTGCAAGCGCCATTGTAAAATTATCAAAGTATCTGTTACGTGAAATTTTCTTTAATAAATAACTACTGCCAACATCAGTACCAGCCGCTTTTGCAGCAACTACGTGCTTTATAACACTTTCTACATCTCTAATTCCAAGATTAAGCCCTTGACCTGCAACTGGATGAATTGAATGTGCTGCATCGCCGATAAGCAAAACTCTACCCTTATATAACTTTTTTGCGAAAGCAAAACTTAAAGGATAAAGTTTTCTTTCACCCTCTAATTTTATCTCTCCTAAATAAGAACCAAATCTTTTTTTAAGCTCTATAATAAATTCTTCTTCAGACAGATCCATTAGCATTTTTGAAATTTCAGATTTTTCTGTCCAAACTATCGAAGAAGTATAGCCACCCTTCATCGGTAGAATTGCAAATGGACCGCCAGGGAAAAAACGCTCCACAGCTAAGTTTTGGTGATGCAGTTCATGCTTTACATTAAATACTATGCTACTTTGTTTATAGTCAAATTTCACTGTCGGTATAGAAAATAACTCTGGTAATTTAGAGTTTTTGCCTTCAGCGCAGATAAGTAGCGATGATATTAATTCCTGGTTATTATCAAGAATCACTTCCACATATCCTGAATCACAAGCAATTGTTTTATAGGAATGTGGAGAGTATATATTCAGTTTATTTAGAAAATTATTGTTGATTGCATTCCATATAGTAGCATTGTTGATAACATAACCCATTGGCTCTTCGCTAACCATTTTATGATTGTAATGCACAGTAACCGCATCTAATATGCATATATCAAGTATTGGCTCAGCTTCACTTTCCACAAACTGCCAAATCCCTAACTTTTCCAATATTTTTTTCGAGCCTTGAGAAATAGCAAATGCTCGATTATCATCTACTACACGTGGTAGACTATTTTTTTCAATCACAGCTACAGACACAGAGTCACAACTGAGGCCAATGGCAGTAATAAGACCAAGTAACCCACCACCTGAAATGATTACATCATAATTCATTTTATTTACGCTAATTGTAAAATTATATTTTATCTGTTTTGAAAATAGTTTAAACAAACTTTATAGACAAAGACCTATAGCTAACCCAAGAAAGGTTTCCCTACGTCATACCGCGATTCATTCCATAGCTGTACGAACGTTGTGATTTGAGAGCAATTTCCACAAGGGAGGATGTCATCCCAGTGCTTGACACTGGGATCCAGCTTTTTTGTAATTTTATTGAAAATGTTGTATAGTCGTTTGTTTACAATCAATTTTTCTGGATCCCAGTGTCTGGGCACTGGGATGACACCTTTGTGTTTGAGGCAAAACCTGCTATAACATTTAACACACTGCTTTCACAAACGAATGTTCGTACAGTTGTGCGCGGTATAGATTCCGCTAACTAGTAGCGGAATGACGGTTTTTCAAATTGTCGGTAAACCTAAGCCACTTTAGCTATATCATCTTGAGAACACCTAAAAGTAAACTTCTGTAATAAAATGTTAATTACTTCATGCTAAGATAGATCTTATTTTATTAAAGGTATTAGTTTATGACTACAGATTGCAAAGCAAAAATGTTAAATTGCATTAGTAAGTACAGAGAAGAACTTGGAGAAAACAAAGCAGCAATCAAACAAACTTTAACTAATGATAAAATCAATATAAGCGATCACTTTTACCAGGGTGATAAAATCTACAACGAAGAAATATTTAATGTAGGAGGCGAGTGTCAAGATACAAAACATGGTAACTCAGAATATACGTATGATGACTGGAAGCAAAAAATTGAAAAATCTCATGCTAAAGATTTGCTAAAAATGCTACAAGATAAAGCAAAAGACAAAATATTAAAGAGTTTTGAAGATTATGAAAAGTATCATGAAAATGCTGTTGAAGCTATAAAAAGAGAATTAGACATAGATTCGAAATTAAAGGCAATATTCAGAGAAAAGCAACAACCAGAAACTGATGAAACTCGAGCATATTATGACATTATACGAGGTTTGTATGAAAATGGAGACATGGATTCTCAATTAAAGTGCAGAGATCTTGATTGTTTTGATAGAACAATAAAGGATAATCTATCCCAAAAACAATCGGAATTAACTAATATAAAGAATAACTTTTTAGATGATACACAAAACATCTTTAAATATATTCAAGTTGAAGATAATATTTGATAGACGAATATCTATTTTATAGTAAAGAGGACAGACGAATTCTTAAAGTCTCTTTGCGTAAAGCTGTGTTTTTTTTAGAATTTTACAGCTATGCAATGTTTTACTGTTTCCAAAGCAATATCTTTATAAATTTTTGCCAAATCCTCACTTAACATTAAAGGATTTCCGCAATCAGAAGCATGGCATATTTGTGGATCTAGAGGAACTCTGCCTAGAAGTTTGATGCCCAGCTCCTCAGACATTTTTTTTGCACCGTCTTTTCCAAATATGTATATTTTTGAGCCGCTTTGAATGAAATAACTCATATTTTCTACAATGCCAATAACCGGTACGCTGAGCTTTGTAAACATATCATAAATTTTGCGAGCATCAATTAAAGAGAGCTCCTGTGGAGTTGAAACTATTATCGCCCCAGTTAAGTTAAAATTTTCCATAAGACTTAAATGCACATCGCCAGTTCCAGGTGGTGTATCAACTATCAAATACTCTATATCGGACCATTTTGTTCCCATTAGCAGATTATAAAGTGCTTTTGTAATCATAGGTCCGCGCCATATTGCTGCACGATCTTTATCGATAAAATAGCCAATTGAAATAGTATGCAGTCCATACTTTTCTATAGGCATTGCTTTACTATCCTGTATTTTTGGCTTTAATTTTTCAGCGCCAAGCATTTTAGGAATTGAAGGACCATATATATCTGCATCAACCAGCGCAACTTTGTGTTTTAACTTTGCTAATGAGAGAGCAAGATTTAGCGCAACTGTGGACTTGCCCACACCGCCTTTACCAGAGGCCACAACGATTATATTTTTCACTCCTTCGATATGTAATTTAGCTTTTTGTTGCCCAGTTTGTTTTTGACAAGTAGCAACCACGATCACTTTTGTCACCCCCGGTATAGCTTTAACAGCTTGCTCACAATTTCTTCTTAATTCTTCATTTGCTTGCGTGTTACCGGCAACTTCAAGCGCAAAACCAACGTCCCCACCTTTAATAATGATTGAGGATATTATACCAAGAGTTTTACCACTTTCTTGTTCTACGACTTTTTTTAAGCTCTCTCTTACAATTTCTTCGTTGATCATTAGCCTTTTAGGTGATTTCTTCCTGAAGTCGTTTAATCTCAGCTTGAGGAAGGCCGGTTGTCTGAGAGATAATATCAATAGAGATGTCAGCCTTAAGTAGGTTTTTTGCTACTTCAATCTTTCCCTCATCAAGTTTTTGAGCGAGGATGCCTTCTTCTTTCCGCAGATCCATTATTCTTTCTTCGTAAGCTACTAAATCTTTCTCATTCCAGCAAAACTTGTCTAACTCATCATATGCTAGCTTTACTATTGGTGATTTTTCTGCTATATTCCTTAGGTCTTCATCTGTAGTTTCATCTGCATATTGTTGTCTAAGTGAAGAAGGTCGCCCCTCCTCACTCGACTTCAAAACCGTACGTGAGACTTTGCGCCTCATACGGCTTCTCTCCAATTTGGTGCTTTTCATGCACACCTCCTGTGTAATTCATCGTGACAATGTCCATGTAACAAAGATAAGTTTTTGATCATATTGTTTCGTCTATTCCAGTCTTTGTGATGTATTTCTATTGTATCATCACTTTTAAACCATAGTCTACAATTATCACATTTACTTTGTTGTAACTTCAATAGTTTTATTACTCTTGATGGCTTATCTGGTATTTTTCTCAGACGTTTACCCCAATATACCCAATCACCATCATATGGAGATCTGGTTTTTTGCACTTTGATATGTCGTTTAATAACATGATCGCTGTGTATAATAAGATGTATCTTGTTACTTGTCATAAAACGCCAGTTATCGTTATTATACTTTTTAAAGTATTTTCTTTTTATCCAGCATTTCCCTTTGTTTGGGTGCCTAAAGACTGCCCACTTCGAGAGCTTTCTATGTATAGTATTATCCAATGAGCTAAAGATTTTACATGAAACTACCGAAGAGTAATATTGACTCCATCCTCTGTTTATTGGATTGAGATCCTTTATCACCCGTTCTTGTGACGCGAATTCTGGATTAAGGAAGGAAGAAAGTATAGAAAATAGAAGGCTTTTTGGATTTGATGGAATAGGAAATGAGAGTAGAAAAGATATGAACCAAAAAATTAACAGGGGATCTATGGCGAGTGTGTTCAATTTCTAGTCTATTTTTTAGGTAACCAAGTGCGTCCAGAGAAGGTGAGTATTGTTCAGTAGGAGATAGACCTACCAGGATAAAAGTCGGAATCCTGTAGCTTGGGTAGCAGCATGGAGGGAAACCAAAATGTTGAAGCCTACCAACAACATTATCGTAGGATAATGGCGAATTACCAGGCCGTAGCGAAAGCGAATACACAGATTGCCTCGAAAGGAATATGCTGAAGGTCGAGCCATCTTGGTACTGGCGAAGACAGAATAGACCAGACAAAAAACGAATGAAACGATTGGTCTACTTCAGCGGGGTGTTAGTAACGGCATGGCAATGAGGACATACAAAGCAACTGGAGAAGCCCTCCTCATCCCAAGGAGAAATACCTTGGAGAGATAGGTTCTATAACTGGAAAACAGGAAGTGAACTGAAGATGAGAGGGTGGCGGATGGGTCCGTAGTAGTGAAGAAGTGAGGTAACGCTCATGGAGCAAAGGCACCCTGCTAGTAGAAATCTTTTAACAAAAGGAAGGTAAAGGTAAAAATGATAAAAATGCCAATAAAATTACAAGACCTGAGAAGAAACCAAAGCGAAAGCAGAACCGGAATGGCGATTCTGGGGAATCTATGTTCACGTCTGCAAGATGGAGACACTGGAAGAAGCATATAAGCTAACAAAGAAGAGTAATGGGGCACCAGGAATAGATGGGATGACATTCGAATTGATAGAGGCATAATTTGTATTAAACAGGACTTGATATGACACTTTAAAAAAGTAAGTTAAGAATAATAAAAATAAGGAGTGTTAGAAATGAGTACAATACAAACAAAAATACTAAAACCAAAACTAGGATTACTAGAGCTAGCAAAACAATTAGGAAATGTGTCTCAAGCGTGCAAAGTGATGGGATACTCAAGAGATACATTTTATCGATTCAAGGAGTTATATGAAAATGGGGGAGAAGAAGCATTACATGAAATAAGTAAGAAAAAACCGCTATTAGCAAACAGAGTTTCGGAAGATATAGAAAGAGCAATAATTGGCATAGCTACAGAATTTCCTGCATATGGACAAGAAAGAGCTGCAAATGAGCTGAGAAAAAGAGGTATAATAATTTCCCAAGGAGGAGTAAGATCTGTATGGCTAAGAAATGACCTTGAAACTTTGAAAAAGAGACTTAAAGCACTGGAGGCAAAAGTAGCTCAAGACGGAATCATTTTAACTGAAGAACAACTTGCAGCTTTAGAAAAAGTGAAAGAACAAAGGGAAGCTCATGGTGAAATTGAGACGCAACATCCAGGTTATTTGGGTTCTCAAGATACCTATTATGTGGGCAATATCAAAGGCATAGGGCGCATTTATCAGCAAACTTTTGTTGATACTTATTCCAGAGTTGCAATGGTTAAACTTTACACGGACAGAACAGCTATTACAGCTGCAGATCTTCTTAACGATAGAGTTATCCCATTTTTTGATGAGCAGAGAATTCCATTATTACGCATTCTAACTGATAGGGGTACGGAGTATTGTGGCAAGCCCGAAAATCACGCTTATCAGCTATATTTAGGAATCGAAAATATCGATCATTCTAGAACCAAAGCCAACTCTCCACAAACTAATGGCATATGTGAAAGATTCCATAGAACTATGCAAGATGAGTGTTACAATATTATCTTTAGAAAGAAAATCTACTATTCTTTGGAGGATCTACAGATCGATGTTGATCATTGGTTGCGTTCTTACAATGAGACAAGGCCTCACTCAGGCAAATACTGCTATGGCAAAACACCTATGCAAACGTTTTTTGACAGTAAACATATTGCTTTTCAGAAAAATATTAGTAGCATTAAACAACAGCCTGATATTAGTTTTGACTACGTCAATTCTTCTGTCAGTTAATTCTTCTCTGTCAGATTAAATCTTGTCTTTTACACTTTGCATCTGGACCAAGTTTTGCTTCTTTAACTGCGCTCATGATATTTTTCAGAATCGAGTGTGCATAAAAAATGGGTGCCGGCATAAGGTTTTCTGTCTCTGTTGTTGCATAGCCATACATTATGCCCTGATCTCCAGCACCTTGATCCAACCCTATTGCAATGTCATTTGATTGCTCATGCAGCAATATATTTACCTTCACTTTTCTCCAGTGGAACCCATCGTGCTCGTAACCAATATCTTTTATTGTATTCCGTACAATACTTTCAATCCTGCTATTCTCAATGTTAGGCCCAAACACTTCCCCAGCTATAATAACGTTATCTTTGGTGACTAAAGTCTCTATTGCAGCTCGCGCAAAAGGATCAGTAAAAAGGTATTTATCAAGTATTGCATCTGACATTTGATCTGCTACTTTATCTGGATGACCAGCCGCAACTGATTCACTGGTTACTAAATTTTTATACAAACTCATGTTTTTGCTTATACAATATCAAAACCGCTATAGAAAACACAGTTAGTAACTACTAAATGGTGGGCCTGGGAAGAGTTGAACCTCCGACCTCACGCTTATCAGGCGTGCGCTCTAACCACCTGAGCTACAGACCCATGATTTATTCAAGCTGAAGCTTTCATATTATCTGTAGGCACGATATCAATAAAAGTCTTTTTATTTACTGACCTTCTAAAACTGACCCAGCCTTCTACTTTGGCAAAAATCGTATGATCTTTACCTATACCAACATTCTTCCCAGGATGGAATTTTGTGCCTCTTTGGCGCACAATTATGTTACCAGGAATAACCTTCCCATTCTTCTTTATTCCTAACCTACGACCCGCTGAATCTCTACCATTACAGGAACTACCACCTGATTTTTTAGTTGCCATATCTTACCTCTTACTTTTGAAGACTAATTTCATTTATACGAAGAACAGTTATATACTGCCTATGACCAGTTTTCCTACGGTAATTTTTTCTTCTTTTCTTCTTAAAGATTATAATTTTTTCCCCCCTGCACTGCTCCAACACTTCAGCTTTAACAGTAGCATTAGATAAATAAGATAAGCCATTATTTGAAATACAAATCACCTTATTGATTTCCACCTCTTTTTTTTCTTCAGCTTCTAACTTCTCTACCTTTATTATACTACCTTCTTTTACTAAATATTGCTTTCCACCAGTCTCAATTACTGCAAACATGATAAATATAAATTATTGTTATTAACTTTAATCGTAAACGATGTCATATACGCTGTCAATATAAATAAAAAGCATGACTTAACGTTCTTTTTGAGCTATCTAAACACTTCTATCTTTCTTCACCCTTTATCTACTTTTTCTCAGACAGTAGACTTCTTGCATAACCTAAGCAGAAAAAAGGCAAATAGTTATTATAGCTCTAAGTTTACCGACGATAAGAACCGTCATTCAAGTAGCCCCTCCCTGCCATCCAAGTAGCCTTCTCTTCCTGTCATCCCAGTGCCCAGACACTGGGATCCAGGTTGGATACTGAGTTGGTGAGTATAAAAGTGTTGTGTTATGGCTAACGCTAACTCTACGTCATACTGCGATTCATTCGCGGTATCTCATCCGTTAACACGTAGCGGGATACTTAACCTTCATACCGCGATTCATTCGCGGTATCTCTAGATCCCGCTCACAAGCAGCGGGATGACGGTTGTCGTTTAGCCATAAATATTTAAGAAATTTACCAAATGAAAAAAAAGGCAAAAGAAACCCCGTGGTGCTGGTTTTGACCCTCTAATACTTTAAATTGGCGCTATAATAATGTGCTGACGCTTAGTTTAAGCGCAGTTTGGCTGAATGTAGAAAAAATTTAAAAGACATGCAGCAGCTATAATTTTATGTAATCCGCCAAAAGATACCCTGAGTTTTTTACTGAATTTTGTCATTGAACCTGCGCAGATCAAAAACAAGTTTTGAGTCAAAAATACCCTTAATACTATAATAAGGGGGCTGGCGAAGTTTGTAAAGCAATTTTTTTTGTTTCTATTGAATGACAGTTGTGGCCTGGGAGGTAATGCAAGAAGTCTAATATAATTACAGCGAATTACTTTATTCTCTTAATCACCTGCTTTTCCCTTGCTATTGCAAGGCTTTTTTCTGGTACATCCTCAACTATAACACTACCTGCTGCAATTACAGATTCATCATGAATATTAAGCGGCGCAATTAGTGAGCTATTGGCGCCAACAAAGCAATTGCTCCCTATATTCATTTCATGTTTATTTTTCCCATCATAATTACAAACAATAGTGCCTGCTCCTATATTACTCTCCTGCCCTACTTTAGCATTTCCTATATAACTTAAGTGTTTTATTCTAGTGTTTTGACCAACTTCACTTGTTTTCACTTCCACAAAATTTCCTATTTTTGCCTTATTACTAATTGTTGTGTTTCCGCGTATTCTGGTAAATGGACCGACCTCAGCATTACTTTTAATTAAGCAGTTTTCTAAATGCGAAAATGGCAGTATTTTCGCACCAGACTCTATTTTCACTCCAGTACCGAAAAAAACATATGGGTAAATAACTGAATCTCTGGCAATTTGCGTATCAAGAGAAAAGAAAACAGTTTCTGGCGCAACAAGCGTTACTCCGGAGTCGGTAAAAACTTTTCTTTTATTTTCTTGAAAGTAAAATTCAGCTTTTATAAGGTCATTTCTGTTATTTATTCCAGTTGCTTCTTCTCCACCGGTAATAACATAACCGACATTTAAATTACTCTTCACTGCAATGGAGACTACATCAGTCAAATAATATTCATGAGTTGAGCTATTGCACTCTATTTTCTCCACTAATTCACGTAAATTCTTTGCACATGCAACCATTATTCCAGCATTGGCAAGAAACTCTTCATGATTATTTTTATCACTCTTTGCTTCTACGATTTCTCTTAAGGAACCATTCTCAATGATGAACCTACCATATTCTTTATTGCTTGCCCTAAAACCTAGGCAAACTAGAGCCTTGCCTTCTAAATAACTAATCATTTTAGTTATTGTGCTGCTTTTTATGAGCGGAGTATCTCCATACTGCACAACAACTATGTTCGAATCTGGCAATTCTCTTAGGTTTCTCATTGCAGTTTTGACTGCATCTCCAGTGCCAAGTGTTAATTCTTGTGTAATTAACTGTATATCCTTAAAGCACTTTAGTCTTTCAATTAAAGGCAGATCAACTACAACAGCTATGTTTTCAGGATTTAGCTGTTTTGCATTGTAAATGACATGCTGGAGCATGGAAAAACTGCCTATTTTGTGTAGGACCTTAGGCAAATCTGAATTCATCCGCCTGCCATGCCCGGCAGCAAGTATGATAAAAGTATGAGCTTTATTTATCACTTATCTTAAAGATGAAAAATGAAAACCATAATGATCAAGCCAGCTGATTTTGTTGTCATAAAAGCTCCTCAAGTCGCTAATTTGATATTTTAGCATTGCAAGCCTTTCTATACCAATGCCAAACGCAAAACCGTTGTATTTAGTATGGTCTATTCCAACATTTTGAAATACATTTGGATGCGTCATACCGCATCCCAGTACTTCTATCCATTTACTACCTTTATAACTTATGTCCACTTCTGCAGAAGGCTCGGTAAAAGGGAAAAAACTATTACGAAAACGTATCTTCAGCCCTTTATCTCCAAAAAACTTATTAAGGAAGTGATGAATAGTAAATTTTAACTGGCCCATATTGACGTTTTCATCGACATATAACCCTTCTATCTGGTGAAACATAGGAGTATGAGTTGCATCAAAGTCATTTCTGTATACTCTACCTGCGGCTACTATTTTAATTGGGAAATTTTTTGTTTTTTCCATGGTTCTAATCTGTACAGATGAGGTGTGAGTGCGCAGTACCATTCTTTTATCGTTTATTTTATTCTTTAAGTAGAAGGTATCTTGCTCCTCTCGCGCAGGATGATGACTTGGAGTATTCAGTGCATCAAATACATGAAATTCATCTTCAATGTCAGGGCCATCAACTGCTTTAAAACCCATATGTGCAAAAATAAGCTTTACTTCATTTATAACTTTACTGAGTGGATGGATCTTGCCAATTTTTTCTGGTCTAACGGGCAACGTAATATCAACTGCCTCGTTCTGCAATTTAAAGTTAACTTCTTCTGTTTTTAGTACATTTTCCCTATTCATGATAAGATGATCTATCTTATCACGTAAAGCGTTAATAACTGCGCCTAAATCACGCTTTTTCTCTGCATTTTCTATCTTTTTTAAGTTATCAAAATAAGCTCTAACTACACCCTTTTTTCCCAAATATAATAGCCTAACTTTTTCTAAATCTTGCAAAGAAGAAGCATTCTCAATTTCGGAAACTGCTTTATCTTCAAGTGAAGGTATTTCATTCAGTAGCTCTTTATTCATCTTAGAAACGCTGGCTTAAACTTTCATTATAGTGAAATTTTAAATATCATCAACAATCCGAAAAATTGCCCTATTCTGATTATTAATTTATTGACTAATTAATCTTTTTTATTTACCTTTGCGTTGATGAATTTGCTGTATCAACTATGCACAACAGTAACACTGAAACTAAGAATAAGTATAAAATAGAGGATTTACCTAAGCTCTTTAAGGAAAAATCCAGAAACATAAGTAAAGCATTTTCTAGCGAAAGAATTAAGATCAGTGCTATTCGCTCGAGAAGTATTGAAAGTAATATACAAGAATTTTCATTTGAGCTAACAGCAACAGATAAAGACACCTTTAATATAAGATTATTTCAAATAAACTCTTTAATTGATTTTTTCAAAATCTGCCTTTCCCGGGAAAAAAAAATTTACAGCCAACATAAAAGTGCCCAAAGAAAGCAGTGAACTATATAATAACTACTGTAAAACTAACAGTTATAAAACTGTAGAAGAATTCGTAAATAGTGCTCCGCCTCAAATCCTTCTGCAGGGCACAACGATAACGCTACAAACAGACGTTGAAAACATTAACCTGGACAACTTGTACCAAATCGAGTTATTTCTAAATGAAAAGCTACAACATGCAGAAAAAACTGAAAATGAAGACAAAAAAGAACAGAGTGAAACTAACCAAAAAAATGCACAAAATAAACAAATCGTACCAGTTACAGGCTCATTTGGCTTCGATGTAACAAATAATGGAAAACAAGTTACACGTGTTTCGATAGTAGTTGCTGCAATGCATGAAAACGTTTTCTGGTTTAGATCTTTTTTCTGTCTACCCAATTTTTTTAATACGTCACAATTCTTTTCCCAACAATTGCCAAAATTTTCTATACAGAGCAACAATATACCATTTGGTGTTATTCCAGCGTTTGACCAGAAAAAAAGAAACATGGATCCAAGTAGTCAAGCTACTCGGATGACAGGGGGTAGTATAGAAAATCCAATACCTCAAGAAGCAGAACAGAATGTAGGTCAAACTACTTCGCACACAGAGTATTTTAAAGCTAATAGAAAAAAATCGAAAAAGCAGGCTAAAGAACTATCAGAGGAAGAAAAACAACCTACCATAAAACAAGCACGAAATGATACTAGAGTAGCTATGATAGATAACCAAATTGAGTACAGGGGGAAAAAACTCGATGAAATATTTATTGAAGTGATGAGTGGATACAAAGATCAAGATCCAGAAACATTTCGCAATATTTTCAGCTCAGTATTCAATATTGTTTACTTTCAAGATAAACAATTACGTGCAATATTAGAGCCAGGTGAAATATCAGAAGTATTACAGATACTCGAAAGGCCACAACCTCTTAGTAACTCACTTTTAGGTAAAGAATATTTACAAAAACAAGTATATAGAAAAAAAGAGCAATTGCTTAAATTAGTTTCAGGTGTTTATATACAACAACCTTCTCCACAACCTGAAAGCATTTCTCGTGAAAACAGAAATCTACCAAATAAAACTACACACCCTTCACCAGCAACAAATGAAGCTAAAATTCTACCACCTACTAACATTACACTCAAATCACCGTTAAAAACTGTATTTTCCTCAAAAAAGGCTTATTTTTGTCTATTTATAATAGTAGCATCTGCATCAACACTTTGCTTATGGCATTTTCCATCAGGAAAAGTGTCAATGTTAAAAGGATTAGTGCCACCAGAAAAAAGAGAAAGTATTGGGCTAGCATTGAACATAGGGTTACCAATATTAACTGCATTATGTGTTTTGAGTTTAGCTTACTTTATATATTCTGAGTATTCTATAGAATCTATTGAACAGAACAAATCTCCTTCTCGCATTTAAACTTATCCAAAATGTAAACAAGTTGTCCTAAGAGATCTTTCATGGTAAAATTATTTATTTTCACCATATGTTTAAAGGGATTATTACGGATATTGGAACTATAACTGATACTACCACTCACCCCAACTCTGATCAAATTTTCCATATCAAAACACAAAATTTATCCTCTATAAGTAAAGGAGATTCAATAGCTTGCTCTGGTGTGTGTTTAACTGTTGTTGATATAATGAGCGATACATTTACAGTCCAAGCATCTCAAGAAACTATGAAGGTTGCTAACTTAAATACGTGGAGAATAGGAAAAAAAATAAATCTCGAACAAGCAATGAGATTAAGCGATAAGATCGATGGCCACCTGGTTCAGGGTCATGTTGATGGGATAGTAAAAATTTTAACAATTAATCAAAATTTAGATTCTCATGAAATCAAACTATCGTGCCCACAAGAATTAATTAAATTTGTTGCAAAAAAAAGCTCCGTTACACTAGATGGGGTTTCTCTCACAGTGAACTCAGTTATCACCAGACCCCTTTCGAAATTTGTTTGTGGTGAGAAATTTTTAGGAGAAGCACAGGCGAGCACCGCAGAATACTTAAATGTATTTGAGGAGCACAGTCAAGCTTTGACAACAAAATTGCCATCAGAAATCGAATTTCAAAAGGGGTCTGCCGAATTTACAGTAAATATAATTCCCTACACATGGGAAAATACAACTTTTCAGTACAACAAAGTAAATGATTATCTGAATTTAGAAATTGACATGATCGCTAGGTATTTAGATCAACTGATGCAGCATAAATACAATTAATTTTACAACCTTGTTATTTACAACTATTATATCTTGAAAACCATATAGATATAAAATATGCTTTTCGATAGTCTAATTATCTTCATTGTTGTTCTATGTGTAATAATCTCGGTAACTAGAGGCTTTATAAAAGAGCTATGCGCACTAATGTTTCTATTTTTATCAGTTTTTCTGACAGCTAATCACTATGATTTTTTCACTCTAAATTATAGTAAATATTTTGATTCTAAAGTTACACTAAACATACTTTCTACAATCTCTGTATTTATTATACTTAATCTTATATTCATGATAATAAATAACTGGCTAATGTACATATTATCACCCATAAGGTTAGGGTTTATCGATAGAGTTACTGGAATCTTTCTCGGAGTGCTTAAAGGAATATTGCTCTCTTATGTATTATTTTTTGCTGTGCACTTATATTGCTACACAGTATATGACAAAAAAGAGGGAGAGTATAAAATAGAAGCAGAAGACATATTGCCTAATTGGATAATAAATTCACACTCTTATCAGGCTTTATTTGTGACAGCAGAAGAAGTAATTGACATGTATGTACCAGAGTCGTTGATACTAAAAATAAAAGAGATCGGTGGAGAAATGGTTGATCAAGAAAAACCTAAAAACAATAAAAAAGAAGAGTAAATATTTATTTATAAATATGTTCATTGGAAGTATTCAAAAATCCATATGTGTCAGGTTAAGAGCACAGAATTTTTTACTGGAAATCTTAATTTTGTTTTAGCAATAAATCAACTTAAGGTCATAATATCTTGACATTTATTTAATGTTGCTATATAATAGCTATGTACATTTTGTGTACTATAGCAATAAAATTACCTTGTAATAGGTGTATTGGACCCGAGGGCAGTACTCGGCGCCTCCACCATGTTTTTTAATTATACGGGGGCGATTAAGGATCGACATGCATAGTAAAGATGGTAGCTTTGCTCGGTTAGACACCACCGCTAAGAGTTCATAATTTAAATGCAAACGATAATTTTGCTGCTGAAGAATATCGTGTTGCTGCTTAATTTAGCACAACTGGTTTATTACTAAAGCACGGTTTAGGGAACGCCGGGTAACAGAAGTTCCCCCAAAATTTACGTATGTGAAAGTTATATGGAGCAAACAGATTACAAAAAACTGCTTAATTCTGCTAAGTTTCAAGTTATCAAAAAGACTTTAGATGTTATATCAGGTAATGGTTTTATCCCTCACTTAGAAATATTATTTTTCACATATTTTAATGGTGTGACCATGCCAGATCGTTTGAAAAAGTCATACCCTACTCAAATGCTTATTATATTACAGCATCAATTCTATGATTTAAAAGTTTCTGAGGATAAATTTAGCGTCAGTTTGAGTTTTCAAGGAAAACAAGAGCGAATTACTATACCGTTTTTTGCTATTAGTGAGTTTCGTGATAAAATTTCAGGAGATGTTTTAATATTTGACAAAATCAGTATCGACTCTGATAAAGAATACAAAAGTGAAAAATGTACTGAAAAACTATCAAACGGTAGTATTATATCCATAGATCAACTGCGTGATGAGTAACTGCTCATCTTTATAAACAAAAAATATTAATAGAAAAAAGTGGTCTAACTTAAGTAATAGAATAGAGGGTAGATAAATATGCTAAATCTTTAATTATTTATTAACGCAGGTGGCAAAATTTTTCTTACATATCATCAACTTCCTTTATTGAAAAATTCAGAAAAATGTTGTATAATTATTAGTAGACTTTGGTAAAACATATGACAGATTCAGGAATTAGTATAACTTTTGACCCAAAAACTTCACATAACCTTACTAAGTTAGCTGAAATCACCAAGGAATCCGTTCAAGAACTAGCAAAAAGGTTAGTCATCGAAGGAATCGAGTGCGAAGTAGAAGATATTGCGTTATATAAAACTATTAAGGAATGTGAGGATGTAGACTGGAACACAGTACTATCTGAAAGGGAGAGGACATAAACTGAAATACGATATTGTCTACTCAAAAAACTTTACTGAAAGAGATTTTCTAAATCTTCCAAAAACAATAAGATCAAGGATTACAAAAGCGATAAACGAGCGGCTTACAACTGATCCAATTAAATTTGGTAAACCATTACGTGGCAGGCTAAAAGGGTATAGAAGAATAAGGGTTAGTGATTATCGAATTATTTATACTGTAAATATTGCAAAACATAAGGTGTTTGTTGCTACAGCAGGACATAGAGACACCATTTATGAGAAGGCTACTTGATAAACATTAAATATATTTTTATACAGCCCTCCTTCCTTTCTTTATTGAAAAATTAAAAAAAATGTTGTAAAATAGCTATAGTAGTAGACTTTGGTAAAACTTATGGTAAATTCAAAAGTTAGTGTAACTTTCAACCCAGAAACTTCGCAGCATCTTATTGAACTAGCTAGAGCCACCAAGCAGTCTGTTCAAAAATTAACAGAAAAGCTAGTCAAGGAAGCAATCGAACTTGAAGCGGAAGATATTGCATTTTCCAAAATTATTAGGGAGTTAAATTCTGATGATGCAGAAGAAGTAGAGGATAGTGAAGACATCTGGAAATAAGCAATACACCATTAAATATCTAAAGCATGTTCTTAAAAGAAATTTGCCTTCCTTGCCGGAAGATGTAAAGCCAAGTATTAAAGATGCAATAAAAGAGTATCTTGAGACTGATCCTATTGGTAACGGTGTGTTGCTACGCAAGAGATTAAAGGAACATAGAAGAATAAAAGTTGCTGATGATTATCGTATTGTCTACCGTGTAAATACTGCAAAACGTATAGTAATTATTGTTTCAATAGGACACAGGGACAATATTTACAAGCAGGCAATATTGGACCTACTGAAACATTAAATATATTTTTATACACCACTCCTTTCTTTATTGAAAAATTAAAAAAAATGTTGTATAATTATTAGTGGACTTTGGTAAAACATATGGCAAATTCAGGCATTAACATAGCTCTTAGCGAAGAAACTTTAAAGCATCTTGCTGAATTATCTGAATTTACTAAACAGCCCGTTCAAGAATTAGCAGGAAAACTATTTAGAGAAGCAGTTGAGCTTGAAATGGAGGATTTTTTAGTATCTAAAATTTCTGATGAGCGTGATGTTGAAGGTGCAGAAACAGTTGATTTTGAAGATATTAAGTGGGATTAGAGCGTTACAAGGTTAAGTCTCTAAAGAGTGTTGTTGAAAAAGATTTACCAAACCTTCCAAAGACAATAAGGCTAAGAGTTCAAAAGGCTATAAAAGAACGTCTTACAGTTGACCCAATAAATTTTGGTGAACCACTACATCATAACTTAAAAGGACGTAGAAGGCTAAGGGTTGGTGACTATCGTGTAATTTACAGAGTAAATCAATTAGATCATATAGTAACTATCACAGAGATAGGACATAGAGATGATATTTATAAGAAATAAATATCAACATTAATATATATTATACACCCCTCCTTCCTTGTCCATTCTCTACTTTAGGTGGCTTTGCGCAGCTCAAAAAATGAAGTTTTTTTTGGTTCAGCAAAAACAACATTTTGAGTTTGAAAAGGCTAAATAATTGTCTTTTATATAACTTTCGTGTAATAGATATGTATGCATCCAATCATATATCTACTCAATACGTTACTTGATCTTTATAGCTTCATTCTAATATGTTGGGTTATCCTAAACTGGCTGATTAAACTTAATATGGTGAACATATATAATGAAACTGTCAGCAGCATAATGCACATCTTGAACCAATTGACATATCCACCACTAAAAATTATCAGAAGATACATACCACCGTTCAACGGATTAGATTTATCTATAATGATATTGCTAATAGCAATTCGCTTTGTACAATATACAATGAATTACTACTTTTAAGTAGATGCTAAAAAGATATCTAAAAGCAGCAGTATATCTCTCACTCTTAATATATATATATATATCAGTTTTTAGCTATAACTATAAAGATCCTTCCTTAAACACAGCTACAAATGAGGAAGTGACAAATTTAGGTGGAATAGTAAGTTCATATTTAGCTGATATATTGGTTCAATTTCTTGGATTAACTAGTGTTACAATAGCTACAACCATAGTTTACTTGTTGATCTTCAGGCCATCAAAAAGGCTGCTAAAAATTCTCTATTTAATATTAATCAATTTAGGGATATGTGCTATACTACCACAACTTTCGCTAGGCATCACTGCAAGGTACAGACACAGTGGAATAATAGGGAATGCACTAATTAATAACTGCCCGTTTTATATATTTGTGATAGTAACATCAATAGGTCTTGTAGGATCTGTTGGTTGGAAGAGAACAATTTACTCTCTATTCTTCTTATGTAAAAAAATAGCTTGCTTATTTGTAAATGTTCCATTCTTCAGATCACATAAAACTACTGAATATTCAATTGCACCATTAGTAGTAGAAGAAAAACATAGAATTAAAATCACTACTAAACAACAACCAAAAGAAAGACAGAAAAAAGCCACCAAAGAAATTTTCAGTGAGTTCGAGTTTCCAAGCATTCATTTACTTTCTAAAGCAGAGGAGTCTTTGCAGAGAAAGCAGCTGAATGAAATGGAGAGCAATAAAAATTTATCTCTGCTGGAACAAGTCCTGAGTGATTTTGGCGTGCAAGGAAAAATTATCAGTGTATGCTATGGGCCGGTTGTGACTTTATACAAACTTGAACCACAAGCTGGTACGAAATCTGCAAGAGTAATTGGCCTTGCAGATGACATTGCACGTTCGATGAGTGCACTCTCTGCACGTATTTCAATAATTCGTGGGCAAAATGCTATGGGAATAGAGTTGCCGAACAAGGAACGGGAAATTGTAATGCTGCGTGATTTGCTTGAATCACCAGAATACCAAAATGCAAACTTAAATCTTCCAATTGCGCTTGGCAAAGAAATAAGTGGAAAACCAGTTATTGCAGATCTAACTAAAATGCCTCACTTGCTCGTTGCTGGAACCACAGGGTCTGGTAAATCAGTTGCGATTAACACTATGATTCTGTCGCTCGTTTATCGATTAAGTCCTGACGAATGCAAGATGATAATGATCGACCCCAAAATGCTTGAGCTTTCGATATATGATGCAATACCGCATCTAATAACGCCAGTGGTAACAGAGCCAAAAAAGGCTGTAGTCGCTCTTAAGTGGATAGTAAAAGAGATGGAAAATCGCTATCGCATGATGTCATACTTAAATGTGCGCAACGTAATAAACTATAACCAAAAAATCACAGAAGCGATGAATAGTGGGATAGAATTAGAACGTGTTGTACAGATTGGCTTTAACTCAACAACAGGCAAACCTCTGTTTGAAAAAATGCCAATCAAAATGGAAACATTTCCATATATTGTAGTGATCGTGGATGAAATGGCAGATTTGATGCTTGTTGCCGGCAAAGAAATAGAGTGCTCCATTCAGCGTTTGGCGCAAATGGCCAGAGCTGCAGGAATACATATCATAATGGCAACACAACGTCCATCTGTGGATGTGATAACAGGTGTGATAAAAGCAAACTTTCCAACAAGAATCAGTTTTGCTGTTACTTCTAAGATAGATAGCCGCACAATACTTGGCGAACAAGGGGCTGAACAATTACTCGGTATGGGTGATATGCTTTATATGGCCTCTGGTGGTAAGATTATTCGAATTCACGGCCCATTTGTGAGCGATGATGAGGTACAAGATATAGTTGATCATCTGAAAATGCAAGGTGAGCCAAACTACATGGAGGAAATCACCAAAGAAGATGAAAATTCTTCTACGGAATTGGGTGATGAAACAGAGGATGAAGAAAATGACCTTTACAACCAAGCAGTGGCCATCATTCAAAGAGATCAAAAAGTTTCAACCAGTTACATTCAGCGACAACTTAGAATAGGCTATAACAGAGCTGCAAACATTGTTGAAAGAATGGAAAAGGAAGGTATTGTCAGTGCTCCAAATTATTCAGGAAAGAGAGAGATCTTGGTGGAATAACAGGGCTTCTGAGAACGTTCATGCGCGTTAAGTTAGGCCATAGATGGGTATCTTAAAATTTGCTGCAAATGCAACTTTCTTGGCTATCTTTTACAAAGTTAAAAGTTGTCTTCCTTAAAAATATGATTGAATAATTGTTAATAATAGTGTATAATTATTAATATTTTCAAGCATTCTTGCCATGGCTCTTTCAAAATTTCTCGATCCAAAGTTAGATTTAACATTTAAGAAAATCTTTGGTACTGAAAAAAATAAGAATATTCTTATCCATTTTTTAAATGATATTTTAGGATGTACTGAAGTCAATACTATACAAGAAGTAGAATTCTTAAGCACCATTATGGACCCTGAAATTGCCTCTGATAGACAAAGTATAGTTGATGTTCTTTGCAGGGATTCTAGTGGGTCAAGATATATAATTGAGATGCAGCTCGCTCGCGACAAGGGCTTTGAAAAGCGCGCACAACTCTATGCTGCTAAGGCTTACTCAAGGCAGGCTGATAAAAATTACATTAATTTAAAGAAGGTTTTCTTCATTGCTATTTCCAATGGTATGCTATTCCCTGAAGAGGTTGAGTATATTTCTACTCACAATATACGTGATATAAAAACCAACGGCCATTACTTAAAAGATTTTCAATTTGTCTTTATAGAATTACCTAAATTTTCAAAAAGCAGAGTGGAGGAACTAGAAAGCACAATAGAAAGGTGGTGCTTCTTTTTTAGTGCGACCTGGAAGGTCATGGTTTTGTGGTGGTTAAATTCCATCTTCCCAGACATCAGGGATAATGTATATCTCACATTTCAAAGAGTGGCAACCTCTGGAATGCAAGCATGAGATAAAAGCAGGTAACACTAAACCTCATGGTGAATCCTTGCAAACAGAGTTAGATATGATTACGAGAGGAACCTATGTTTGAATTGTCGTCAAAGCATAATATGCGAAAAGAGATTGAATTACGCATAGACCAAAATGGTACGAAGCAAAAAGGGAACTAAAGATTGAAGACTTTAGTTATTGATGTTCCAAGCTTCCGGCAAATAGTAGGAATCTAAGAACCTGTCTTGAAAGGGAATAAAGAAAAGAGTATGATGAGGTAAGCAAAAAATAGGAGGGTAAATTGTATCCAAGTGATATAAGTGACAAGGAATGGGAAATTTTAGAGCCCTATGTTGCACAAGGAGCGATAGGACGACCAAGAAAACATAACATCAGAACAATTATTAATGCAATAAGGTATATAATGAGGGGTGGTTGCCAGTGGAGAATGCTACCAAAGGATTTTCCCCCATGGAAAACGGTGTATGACTATTTTATCAGGTGGCGTAATAATGGAAAATTGAAAAAAATACATGACATGCTAGTAAAAGAGGTAAGAAAAATGGTTGGTAAAAATGAAACACCTTCAGTAGGTATAATTGACAGTCAATCAGTGAAAACGACTCAAAAAGGGGATCAAGAGGATATGATGCCGGTAAAAAAATAAAGGGTAGAAAACGCCATATTATTGTAGATACACTAGGTCTTGTAATTACTGCAGAGGTACACAGCGCAAGCATTCAGGATCGTGATGGTGCTACCAATCTTTTTATTCAAGCTAAATGCAAAGCTCCAACATTACGTAAGTTTTTTGCTGATCAAGGATACAAAGGTAAATTACAAAATCGATGTTTGTTGGAAACTGGATGTTTGCTAACGATTACCAAGAAATTGGTTGATACAGGATTTCAGGTTATTCCTAAACGTTGGATTGTAGAACGAACCTTTGCTTGGCTTTCCAATTTTAGACGCATGAGCAAGGATTACGAGCATTCTCCTCTTACTTCAAAAAACAATATCTTATTTAATATGATTACTTCTATGCTTACTAAATTAGCTGCTTAACTCCTTTCAAGACAGGTTCTAAGTTTAACGTGAAACGAAGCCATGGAACAGAGTAACCACATAGAAGCTCTTATATTCATTAAAATATAAGTAAGTAGCCAACCACAAGCTGCTATGTGGAAGGATTGTTTAAGAAGCTAATGCCCAAAGTAATATCTGGGATATGCAGACGTAAACACTTTAATTTGGAAGGTAAAGTGGTGAATAGTAGTGAATATGTTATGGACCAGCAAAAAGTTAGGTATGAATGGAATGGAATTCCTTGGCGCAAGCTAAAGAAATCTTCATTTAAGCTACAAAAACGAATTTACCAAGCTTCTAAATGTAATGATATCAAAAAGATGCATAATCTTCAGAGATTATTACTCAAATCAACAAGTGCAAAAACACTCGCTGTTAGGAAAGTAACACAGGACAATAGGGGGAAGAAGACTGCAGGTATTGATGGAAAAGCTAACCTTAATCAAAAAGAAAGATTACAACTATCATATTCTTTAGATATAAAAGAAAAAGCAAAGCCATCAAGACGTGTCTGGATTCCAAAATCTGGTAAGCCATCGGAGCATCGCCCGCTTGGTATACCCACTATATCGTGTCGAGCAAAACAAACACTTGTAAAAATGGCTTTAGAACCAGAATGGGAGGCAAAACTTGAGCCAAACACTTATGGTTTTAGACCTGGTAGATCATGTCATGATGCAATTGAAGCCATATTTGATGTGCTCAAACAGAAAACAGCATATGTATTAGATGCTGATATTTCTGGATGCTTTGACAATATTAACCATAATAAATTGCTTGAAAACCACACCAACATTAAAGAAAATCATAAGAGGATGGTTAGGAGCTGGTGTTATGGAAGATGGAAAGCTTCAATCCACAAAACGTGGTACAATTCAAGGAGGGACGATCTCACCGTTGCTAGCTTGTGTTGCATTACACGGATTAGAGCAACATGTCAAAAAAGCATTAACAAACGAACTCTTTCAATGCATGAAAAGAAAATATGGTAGGATATCGCATAGAAACGCGCAAAAGTCTATTAGTGTAATTTTCTACTGTGATGATTTTGTCATCATACATGAAAACGAAGAGATTATTCTTAAAGCAAAAATTTTAGTTGAAGAATGGTTAGAAACCATTGGATTAAAATTAAAGCCCTCTAAAACAAGAGTTTCTCATACATTAAGAACCATTGACGAAACAAAACCAGGATTTGATTTTCTTGGTTTTTCAATAAGACAATATCCAATAAAAGAAAGTAAGAAAGGTTACAAGTTATTAATCAAACCAAGTCGTAATTCTATAAAACAACATACACTAGCTATTAAACATAAGCTCAGAGAAATGCGTGGAGCACCACAAGAGCGGGTGATAAAGGATCTCAATCCAATAAACAGAGGATGGAGTCAATATTACTCCTCGGTAGTTTCATGTAAAATCTTTAGCTCATTGGATAATATTATGCATAGAAAACTCTGGAAGTGGGCAGTTTTTAGGCACCCAAACAAAGGGAGATGCTGGATAAAAAGAAAGTACTTTAAGAAGTATAATAACGAAAACTGGCGCTTTATGACAAGTAACAAGGTACGTCTTACTATACACAGCGATCATGTTATTAAACGACATATCAAAGTGCAAAAAACCAGATCCCCATATGATGGTGATTGGGTATATTGGGGTAAACGTCTGAGAAAAATACCAGATAAGCCACTAGGAGTAATAAAATTATTGAGGTTGCAACAAAGTAAATGCGATAATTGTAGACTATGGTTTAAAAGTGATGATACAATAGAAATACATCACAAAGACCGGAATAGACAAAACAATATGATCACAAACTTATCTTTGTTACATGGACATTGTCACGATGAATTACACAGGAGGTGTGCATGAAAAGCACCAAATTAGAGAGAAGCCGTATGAGGCGCAAAGTCTCACGTACGGTTTTGCAGTCGAGTGAGGAAGGGCGACCTTCTTCACTTAGACAACAATATGCAGATGAAACTAGCGAAGAAGAATTGGAAAAGATAATAGGTAGTGATGTAATAATTAAAAAGGCATATGAAGAACTAAATAGATTCAACTGGTCAGAGAAAGAATTTATTGCCTACGAACAGGAAATAAAACGTATTCGTGATGAACGGGCTGTTCTTGAACAAAAACTTGATGATGCTAAAAAGGAAGGAAAAATTGAAGTTGCAAAAACAATGCTAGCTAATAATGTTGATGTCACCACTATTGTTAAGTTTACTGGCCTCTCCATGAGTGAGATCAAAGAATTGCAGAATTAAGTTGTAAAAGACAAGATTTAATCTGACAGAGAAGAATTAACTGACAGAAGAATTGACGTAGTCAAAACTAATATCAGGCTGTTGTTTAATGCTACTAATATTTTTCTGAAAAGCAATATGTTTACTGTCAAAAAACGTTTGCATAGGTGTTTTGCCATAGCAGTATTTGCCTGAGTGAGGCCTTGTCTCATTGTAAGAACGCAACCAATGATCAACATCGATCTGTAGATCCTCCAAAGAATAGTAGATTTTCTTTCTAAAGATAATATTGTAACACTCATCTTGCATAGTTCTATGGAATCTTTCACATATGCCATTAGTTTGTGGAGAGTTGGCTTTGGTTCTAGAATGATCGATATTTTCGATTCCTAAATATAGCTGATAAGCGTGATTTTCGGGCTTGCCACAATACTCCGTACCCCTATCAGTTAGAATGCGTAATAATGGAATTCTCTGCTCATCAAAAAATGGGATAACTCTATCGTTAAGAAGATCTGCAGCTGTAATAGCTGTTCTGTCCGTGTAAAGTTTAACCATTGCAACTCTGGAATAAGTATCAACAAAAGTTTGCTGATAAATGCGCCCTATGCCTTTGATATTGCCCACATAATAGGTATCTTGAGAACCCAAATAACCTGGATGTTGCGTCTCAATTTCACCATGAGCTTCCCTTTGTTCTTTCACTTTTTCTAAAGCTGCAAGTTGTTCTTCAGTTAAAATGATTCCGTCTTGAGCTACTTTTGCCTCCAGTGCTTTAAGTCTCTTTTTCAAAGTTTCAAGGTCATTTCTTAGCCATACAGATCTTACTCCTCCTTGGGAAATTATTATACCTCTTTTTCTCAGCTCATTTGCAGCTCTTTCTTGTCCATATGCAGGAAATTCTGTAGCTATGCCAATTATTGCTCTTTCTATATCTTCCGAAACTCTGTTTGCTAATAGCGGTTTTTTCTTACTTATTTCATGTAATGCTTCTTCTCCCCCATTTTCATATAACTCCTTGAATCGATAAAATGTATCTCTTGAGTATCCCATCACTTTGCACGCTTGAGACACATTTCCTAATTGTTTTGCTAGCTCTAGTAATCCTAGTTTTGGTTTTAGTATTTTTGTTTGTATTGTACTCATTTCTAACACTCCTTATTTTTATTATTCTTAACTTACTTTTTTAAAGTGTCATATCAAGTCCTGTTTAATACACATTAAACAACAGCCTGATATTAGTTTTGACTACGTCAATTCTTCTGTCAGTTAATTCTTCTCTGTCAGATTAAATCTTGTCTTTTACACCTGCTTCATCTATATATAAAATGCTACAGTGGTCTATTTTTGAGACTTTATCGATAAATTGCTGCCTATCTTCTTGATTGCGCTCTTGATAGAATGTGACTTTTTTTAAAGGTTATTTTTAGCTGTCTTAATCTATACCAAATTGCACTTATCCCAAAGCCAAGGTTTTGTTTCATTTCTGCTAGTGTGTGATCTGGGTGTTTTTTGACATATTCTTTGAGTATTTCTGGATCTATTTTTCGAATAA
Organism: Wolbachia endosymbiont (group A) of Bombylius major; assembly: GCF_947251895.1. Classification (NCBI taxonomy): domain Bacteria; kingdom Pseudomonadati; phylum Pseudomonadota; class Alphaproteobacteria; order Rickettsiales; family Anaplasmataceae; genus Wolbachia; species Wolbachia endosymbiont (group A) of Bombylius major. Next base: position 609,582 of record NZ_OX366395.1, read on the forward strand.
AACCAGTACTTTTTACCGCTTTGAGACCTTGGCCAGTAGCTTTCTTTTTTAGCCATCTATATAGTGTTGCTATCCCTATCTCAAAAACCTCTGCAACTTCAACCTTTGACTTTCCTTTTTCTACCAAAGACACTGCTTTTTCCCTTAAATCTACACTATATACCATTGCTTTCCCTACTTTAAAAAAACATATTATACCTTTATCATTCGCTTTTGAAAATACTATAGTTAGCGGAATGACGGTTTTTCAAATTGTCGGTAAATCTAAGTCAGTTTAGCTATAATTTCCTAAATTTGCTCACAATCTCTTGACTTGACACATATGTTTTTTTCCCAAATGTTACTATCTTCCTGGGAATGTTCAAAAAAGTGTGTCAAACCGAAAAAAAAGTAATAAATTGATATAAAAAAATGGAGGTGTGACAATGAGTCAGAAAGTAGTAAACAGAACTAACGGATTGGTAGATTATAAAGAGTTGGAAACAAATATCCTGTCGTCTATACGAGAAGGAAGACCGTTGACAGGAAGGGAGGGAGCATTAACACCATTTATAAAAAAGCTGCTGGAAGCAAGTTTGGAAGGTGAAATAGAAAACCACTTATTAGCTGAAAGTGAAGAGAATAATCGAAGAAATGGGAGAAATGGAAAGACTTTACGGACAAGTGCCGGTTCATTTGAACTTTTGACGCCAAGGGATAGAGAAGGAAGTTTTGAGCCGCAAATAGTCAAAAAAAGGCAAACAAGCTTACATCCAGAGCTTGAAACGAAGATTTTGAGCACATTTGCCAGTGGTATGAGCTATAGAGATATAGCGTCACACGTTGAGGAAATTTATGATCACAAAATATCGGCGGCAGAGATATCAAGTATTACCGACAAATTACTGCCTATAATCAATGAATGGCGTAGTCGTCCACTGCAATCAGTATACCCGATAGTATTTATGGATGGGATGTTCTTTAAGGTCAAAGAGGATGGACATTGCGTAAGTAAATGTATGTACAATATATTGGGCATAGACCAAAATGGCAGAAAAGAAGTCCTGGGCTTTTATTTGGCTGAAAGTGAAGGAGCTAACTTTTGGTTGGGAGTGCTAAATGACCTCAAAGAAAGAGGAGTAGAAGATATTCTGATTGCATGTGTAGATGGGCTAAAAAGCTTTCCTGCAGCTATAAATAGTGCGTTTCCTAAAGCAGAAGTACAGCTATGTATAGTGCATCAGATAAGAAATTCACTAAAATATGTATCCAGCAAAGATGTGAAAGTTTTCATGAATGATTTGAAAAAAATATATCGTGCTACAAGTAAAGAAATTGCTGAAAATTACTTACTTGAGCTGGAAGAAAAATGGGGAGAAAAGTATCCTTTAGTTATAAAATCGTGGCAGAACAATTGGGAAAATTTATCTGGTTATTTCAAGTATTCTAGCCCAGTTAGAAGGCTAATTTACACCACAAATCCAATTGAGGGGCTGCACAGACAGATCAGAAAATTCACTAAAACCAAGGGCTCATTTACCAGCACAAATGCCTTGTATAAACAGGTATATTGTGCTATAAAGAAGGTAGAGCAAAAATGGACTATGGCTCTGCCTAATTGGGCTTTAACTATGTCTCAACTTGATATTTTCTTTCCAGATAGATTGAAAATTGAGTTGAACTAAAAATGCGCTTTGACACACTTTTTTGAACATTCCCATCTTCCTCCTTTTCCTTTCTCAATTTGTGCAACCATTTCCTTTACATTTGCATGCGTGAGAAGGGAATTTTTGCTGACATGAGATTTTGGATCAGATTTTGCTGTTACGTGTTTCGTTGCAGATCTTTTATTCTCTGTTAGAAATGAATGAGATTGTTTTTTCTTCACACCGATATCCGCTTGTGCTGCTGGAGTGGTTTTGCTTTCAGCAAGCTGTACATTAGCATTTCCTTTTGCTTGATTTTGCTCAAATTTTTCTTTTAATGCCTTTACTTTACTGCCCATCTCGCGATTAGCTCCTCCTTTCATAGTAGCTGCTGCTACTTTTGGTATCGCCTTACCAGCAGCTTTTTGTGCTGATTTCCTATTGTCTTGATTTTCAGATTTTAGTGGTACTCTTTCAGCTGATTTTTTAAGAATTACTCCTACTACTTTTGGCTCTGTGCTTACTTTTTGATTAGCACGGCTTAGATTTTTAGGCTTTGGCGGTACTGCAGGTTTATCTTTGATTACCACTTTCGATTCTTGTCTAACTTCTTGACCAGTAGTAAACATTTTTTTTGGCACTTGCGGTGGTTTTGGTGGTACGAGGGATTGAGGTTGTTGTTTCTGCTTACGTTCTCTTTTTGCTTCTATATGTTCTTTAGGAACTGTTGCATAAATTGGCTCTTCTTTGGGCGATTTTGAACTCTGCGAATTTTCTATTAAAATTTTACTCTTCTTCTCTTGATAATTTGATATCTCTTTGTATACAGACTCTTCATTTAATGAACTTCCATAGCCTGAATCTTCTCTCTGCTCATATAAAGGATTTTCCTTTTGCTTTTTCTCTTGATAATTTGATATGTCTTCATATTCAGACCCCTGATCTAATGAACTTTCATAGCCTGAATCCTCAGAAGGATTTTCCTTAGCATCAGGCATACTAAAACTATTAGCTCCTTTTAGTAAAGAAGATGTAGACTTTGCCTTGCTTTCTCCATCTGAGGATATTTCTGATTTAAAGCGTACCTTCCTCGAATCTGGAGCAGCCGGAGGTGCTGTTGTTGGTCGCTTTATTTGCCTCATGCGATTACCACCTAATTTTTCTTTCGGCTGTTCTTCTTTTCGCAGCTCAAAAGTACCTTCCTTTTGCTTTCTACCTTCCAAACTCACTTCGTGTGATCTATCTTTTCCTTGACTCTTTTCACTTTGTTCTAAATTTAAAGAATCTTTTAAAATATTATTTTTTCTGAAATCTTTTTCTAATTGTTCCAAGAGATCAATTTTTTTTAAAATTCTTGTATACTTAGCTGCTGTTTCTAAAGTGAAACTTGACAACTCATCATTTACAAAATTACTTATACTACTGTTCTTGGTTGGAAAATTTTTTCCCAAAATTCTATTCATTAATGTTTTAAAAAGACCTAATGGCTGTTCTACATAATTGTTCAAGTCAGTATATATAACAAACTCAGCTATACCTTTTGCCTCACCTGTAAAACCTTCTAATGCATGAGATAAATCCCTTAACGTTTTGTTATATTGTTTCTCTGCATTTCCTAGCTTTACAGCTTTGATCAGAGAATCGAGATTTTTTTTATAGTTCTCACTTTTAAATGGATTATTCATACTAATTACAGCTCATTATTTATTAAAATATAGATCTAAAATATTAAGATCTAGTAAATGTTACTTTTGTAATTCATGTAGAACTATAGCTATAATAAGTAAGATTTCCCTACGTCATACCGCCGCGGTATCTCCAGATCCCGCTAACAACTTACTATTACCCACAAATATGAGGTTCGTGAGCAAGTCGCCATCCTTCTGCTAAATCAAAGAGACGTTTATATCCTTTCCAAAGAACATAAGGTCCTGGTTCTGGGTCATTTTTTCTTGCTAAATGGCCTCCAAGTTCATGAAACAGCTTCTTTTATGTTGGGAACTACACTTGGACATGGTTTTCTGTGTATTTTAACGTATAAAACTTTCCATTCCTCTTCAGCTAATAAGGTAGTACATGGTAATGTTGGGTTAGCTCTTGCAATTGATGTAATAAAGAAGATCCTCCAAGCAATAATACTCACAACTGTTAGATATCTCATTAGTCTTTCTGCTATTCCAAGCCTACATTCTTCAACTTTGAGACCGGATTTAAAATTTTATGTAATATCTCTATTTTCCATCTAAGGCAATACCAACTAATTTTTTCAACAGCTTCATCGAAAGTATTAACTGAAAGATTCGTTAATAGCATCCATTCTAGCGGTTTTTTTTAAGGGAAGGGGAGTTTTCTCAACAACATAAACTGCATAAAGTGGTAATTTAGGTAGTTCTTCCGTCTTATGCCTAATATTATTCTTAGATGGATTCATCATAAACTTTCCAAATCTAACTTCCAAACGTGCTGTTCTTTTTGGCTTATTATCTTTTACAGGAACTTCAACTTCTACCGTACCTGCACAATGAGAGGATTTAATAAATGCCCATAACTTCTGCTCACCTTTTTCAGGATATCGAGATTTTCTATTTACTGCTCTATCTCTGCATGCTCTAACTAGCACTGCCGAATTAAGATTATGTGCAAGCTCAAAAAAGTCATATATATCTGCTTCTCTATCGCATACAGTTATAGTCTCAGTTTGAGTTGGATCAATAATATTATTTGTTTTTCTTAAAGTTTCCAACCACTTTACGCTTTCTTTATCTTCAATGCGATCGCTCTTTTTTTTAAGGTTCTCAGTTTCTTCAGGTCTTGAATAAACTTTTTGATCTAGTATCCCTAGTACCAAACCTTCTATACTAACGGCAAGAGCTGTATGCATTATAATACCTTTTGCAGTATCATAACTGGACAAATTTGCTAATCCGCTTGTTTTTTTATGGTTATTATATACAATGTAACTGGTATCTTGAATGACAAGAACCCTCTTGTGAGCTTTTGTTCTCTCAACCGTCTTATTAATATGTGTAGCTAAAATATCACTTTCTTTTACATTCTCATTTTGAAAAAAACGGTATGCTGCTTTTGCTTCTGACCAACTTCCGCATGCCTCATTAATTGAGCTTTCAGGTAAACTTATCAAACTATCAGCAATCTTTACTAATCGGTCAGTTAATCTTTTATCTCCAAGTACAGCATCTCCAAATTCATTTTTAGCCCATTCATTACTCTCGTTTGCCATTTTTATACCCTCAATATTTGCAAACTTTAATATTGTAATATTTTACTTTTTAGTCCATTTATATTTGTGGGTAATAGTAAGGAATGACACCGTCTTGGATGGAAACCAGTGTCAGCTACTTTCATGACATCATCATAAAGTAAAATGAGATCCCAGTGTCAGCTACTCGGATGACAAAAAAAGGAGCACTGGGATGACAAGAGGGGGCACTGCCATCATAAAGGAACCAGTGTCAGCTACTCGGATGATACCTTTTTCTACTTAATTTGGATTATGCAAGAAGTCTATTCGCGGTATAGATTCCGCTAACACGTAGCGGGATGACGGTTGTCGGTAAATCTAAGTCAGTTTAGCTATATGCTTTTAATTCCCCCAAAAGGAGAATGAAATATGTGAAATTCTAGTTGATATAATTTAATGAATGGTTAGTTTAAATACTAATTTATTTGAGAGATTTTAATAATATTTAACCCACTCGTTTTTCTATTTTCCATATCGTGATGGGCTTGAATTATCTCATCAAGTTTATATTTTTTATTGATCCGTACAGTTAAAAGTTTTTTTCTTATCATCTCGAAGATTTCCATTGTGGTAAGCACTAATGTGAATCTATCATGCTTATAATGGTATATTGAGGTTCCAGTTGCAAATAACGAACGTGAACTAAGTAAAGAAAAACTAATAGGAGCGTTACCTGATATCTGCCCATAGGAAACGTATATGCCGAACCTGCCTAAAGATTCAAAAGAGAGCTTACTTGTAGCGTAACCTATGGGGTCATACACTGCACCTACTCCTCTGTTTTGCGTAATCTCCATAATTTTAGAAACGAAGTCTTTATCATTGTAGTTTATTGCGTATGTGCAGCCACTTTGTAAAGCTATCTTCATTTTTTCATCAGAGCTTACAGAACCTATCACTACACCTTTTTTATCCTTTGCCCATTGACATATTATTTGCCCTAAGCCACCATTAGCTCCATGAACTAGCACGAAAGCACCAGGCCTGATTTTATAAGATTGATTAACTAAATAGTGAGCTGTCATACCTTTAAACAGCACTGCAGCAGCAACTTCATCAGATATGTCATCTGGAATTTTTATCAGATATTTCTGGTGTATAATGCGCTTTTCACAATATGCCCCTGGAGGAGCTGTGCAATATCCAACTCTGTCTCCAACTTTGAATCCATCACTGATTTTTTTACCAAGTTTTTCAATAACCCCAACTGCTTCCACTCCAAGCACTGATGGTAAATTTTTAATTTTGCGTGTACCTTTTCTGTGCTCTAAATCATAACGATTTAAGCCGATAGTTGTGTGACGCACTAAGACTTCCTCGCCTTTTGGCTCACCTATGCTCTTATCTACAAATTCTAATACTTCTGGTCCCCCAGTTTTTTTAATTTGTATAGCTCTAACCATGATGAATATTAAGATAAAAACTTTGATTATGTTATCTAACAATTAATATTTTGCAAAGTTATTGTTTTCACAATCAATAGACTTCTTGCGTTACCTCCTGTCATTCCAGCGCGTGACGCTGGAATCCAGATTTTTTTATACAATCAAGTCATAGGATGGCAAAAAGTCAACCTTATCTGTATGAGCTATACATTTTTTCTGGATCCCAGTGTCAGCTACTTGGATGACACCCTATTGATTACTGAAATGACATGGTTTGCAAACATTCTGTTACTTAAGCTTAAAAAACGTGTATGACAGTGTTATTTCGCTCAAATCTTTTGTATTGTTATCAAGCATTATCTCAGGATCTATATAAAAAGATACGGGCATAGCTGCTTTTTGTTTTGGTAGCAACATTTGCTCTTCAAAACAAAAGCATGCAATTTTATTGAAATACTTACCTGCTTTGAAAGGCGTAACGTTATACACCGCCATTCCAAATGAAGGCTGATCAGATAGATTTTTTGCGTAATAAAACGCTAAACTTTGTTCTCCTATGTTTACATCAACGTAGTTAGTTTCTGATTTAAATTCCCAAGGTAGATCGGACATTATATCAGCATTGAAGTGGACCCTGATTTTTTGGTCAATTGCACTTATTGTTGCATTAGTTACTTTTCTTGTTGTGCCACCATATCCAGTAGCTTTACAAAAAATGCTATATAACGGTACCGATGCATATGCAAGACATAACATCAACACGACTAAAGATATTAAAAAGAAAACTATAGAATTCTTACTACCTTTCCTTAAAAAGGAAAACATCTAGTCCCTATTATTGAACAAGTTAAGTAACCTGAGTAAATTGAGGAATATATTGATAAAGTTGAGGTAAAGACTAGTTGCACCCAGTATCGCCAGCTTAGTGGCTGCAGTCTCTGAGCCATCATTATATCTATAATAAACGTCTTTGATTCTCTGAGCATCATATGCAGTCATTAAGGTAAATACTATTACTGATATGAACGATATTGCAAAATAGAGAGGACTACTTCCAAGGAATAAATTTACTATAGACGCGATAATTAACCCTAAGACTCCCATTCTCAAAAAAGAACCCATACTAGTCAGATCTTTTTTTGTAGTATTGCTATATAAAGCCATGGAACCAAACATGATCGATGTGATGAAAAACGCTCTTGCTATGTTTTCCGCGGTGTAAAACACAAAAATATAAGATGAGGAGAGCCCTATTAGCACCGAAAACGTGAAAAACACGGTAAACGCGGACTGAACACTAAGATGTAAGATTTTTGGATATACAAAAAGCACTAGCAAAAGTGGAGAAAATGTTATCGCATACAACAGAACAGGATTAGAATGAATTATCTGAAAAAGACCAGAAAATACCGTTAGAAATGCAACAAGCCCTGTAACGCCCAAAGCTAAAGCCATGTAATTATATACTTTAGTTAGGTAACTTCTGAGCCCAGCGCTATAGTAAACGCCTTGAGAGCGAATATCCTGTTCATTTCTCATGTAAGACATAGTATAACTCCTTTTGTCCATTATTTAACACATTATAATATAAAACCACATTTTTATCAAGTATTTTTATTATAAACAGCTATGCACCGGCATTTGTTTTAATATAAATAGAATATAGGCCTATTGCTGCTGCATTTGAAACATTTAAGCTGTTAATTGCATTTGACATTGGTATTTTTAAAAGATAATCACAATTTTCTTTAACTAACCTCCGCATTCCTTTCTCTTCAGAACCAAAAATAATTACTCTTTTTTTCTCAAAACTCTTTATTTCATCTATATTTTCTTTAGCATTGCAATCAAACCCGTAACACCAGTAGCCGACCTTTTTTAAATACTGCATAGTTTTTACTATATTTGTAACGTATATTAGCGGAACAATATCTAAAGCCCCACTTGCTGCTTTTGCAATAGATGCATTTTCACTCGGTGAATGGTTATGTGGTAAAACCAATGCGTTGACATTAAAACAAGCTGAAGTTCTTAAAATCGACCCAATATTGTGCGTGTCAGTGACTTGATCTAAAATGACTATAGTAGAGCTATCGTTCGAGCTTTCAGCTATTTCTTCAATGCTTAAGTTATAAAGAATAGGGGCAACATTTAAAGCAATTCCCTGATGGTTAGCACCTTTGGGTAAAACGTCATTAAGTATTTTGTTTTCTACTAATCGAACTTTAATGCCCTTACTGTCTACACATTGCCTAATTTCTTTTTTGTGCTCTCTATAGAAATTTTCTGTTGCTAACAGTTCTATACACCGCCTATTCTTATTCTTCAGTGCTGACATGCAGGTGTGCTTTCCATACAGCCAAAAATTCTCATTAGTTTTTGACGATTTTATCGTATTATTGAAAATCGGGTTTTTATAGAATAAGCAACATTTTACTATGTTTGGATATTGTTGTAAAATTATACAATTCGATTAATGCGTTTATGTCGGACGATGAGTTGGATTGGCAAAAAAATGTTAAGCCAATAGAATGTGGAAAAGTTACTTTGAAAGTTGATCATAAAGTAAATATAAAGTCTATGGTTGATAAAGGTACCTCCGACTTACAAGGGAATTTTCTTAATACCAATAATAGTAACTCATCATTTTGTCTTGACCAAAACACAAAATCAAAAGTTGATAGGGGTAAATATTTTATAAGCGATAAGCTCGATTTGCATGGCTATAATATAGAGGATGCTTACTGTAAATTGATAGATTTTATTATCAAAAATTATCGTGTATTAAACAGGACTTGATATGACACTTTAAAAAAGTAAGTTAAGAATAATAAAAATAAGGAGTGTTAGAAATGAGTACAATACAAACAAAAATACTAAAACCAAAACTAGGATTACTAGAGCTAGCAAAACAATTAGGAAATGTGTCTCAAGCGTGCAAAGTGATGGGATACTCAAGAGATACATTTTATCGATTCAAGGAGTTATATGAAAATGGGGGAGAAGAAGCATTACATGAAATAAGTAAGAAAAAACCGCTATTAGCAAACAGAGTTTCGGAAGATATAGAAAGAGCAATAATTGGCATAGCTACAGAATTTCCTGCATATGGACAAGAAAGAGCTGCAAATGAGCTGAGAAAAAGAGGTATAATAATTTCCCAAGGAGGAGTAAGATCTGTATGGCTAAGAAATGACCTTGAAACTTTGAAAAAGAGACTTAAAGCACTGGAGGCAAAAGTAGCTCAAGACGGAATCATTTTAACTGAAGAACAACTTGCAGCTTTAGAAAAAGTGAAAGAACAAAGGGAAGCTCATGGTGAAATTGAGACGCAACATCCAGGTTATTTGGGTTCTCAAGATACCTATTATGTGGGCAATATCAAAGGCATAGGGCGCATTTATCAGCAAACTTTTGTTGATACTTATTCCAGAGTTGCAATGGTTAAACTTTACACGGACAGAACAGCTATTACAGCTGCAGATCTTCTTAACGATAGAGTTATCCCATTTTTTGATGAGCAGAGAATTCCATTATTACGCATTCTAACTGATAGGGGTACGGAGTATTGTGGCAAGCCCGAAAATCACGCTTATCAGCTATATTTAGGAATCGAAAATATCGATCATTCTAGAACCAAAGCCAACTCTCCACAAACTAATGGCATATGTGAAAGATTCCATAGAACTATGCAAGATGAGTGTTACAATATTATCTTTAGAAAGAAAATCTACTATTCTTTGGAGGATCTACAGATCGATGTTGATCATTGGTTGCGTTCTTACAATGAGACAAGGCCTCACTCAGGCAAATACTGCTATGGCAAAACACCTATGCAAACGTTTTTTGACAGTAAACATATTGCTTTTCAGAAAAATATTAGTAGCATTAAACAACAGCCTGATATTAGTTTTGACTACGTCAATTCTTCTGTCAGTTAATTCTTGTCTTTTACATATAATGCGGCTTGACAAATTTATTGTCATCTCAGACCGCGGAGAGAACCATATGCTACTTTTAACTTATGTAAAATTACCAAGGATTATGGAGAAGATATGCTGTTTTGATTTGTGTGAAAATTATTGTTGACTTATGTGCAATTAGAGAACCTAAGTCACTTTAGCTATAATTCAGAATTGAGAGCTTTTAATAACTCTCTAACTCCCACTTAGGTCTTGGTGCAAAATTGAGAGAATCTATATAGCTTTTCTGTAACATTTCAATTCCTGCCCATCCAACCATTATTGCATTATCTGTACATAGGTTGTTGGGAGGAAAAAATATGTTTAAGTTTATGTGTTGTTTTAATTTTTCTCTCAAGAAATTATTTGCTGCAACTCCGCCGGTAATCACAAAGTCATTGATTTTGATATTTAAAGATTCGGCCATAATAATCGCATTACTAACCCTGTCCAGCAGTATGTCACTAATACACTCTTGAAACGAAGCACATACATCACACACATCTTGCTCGCTCATTTTAAGTTCTTGCACTAAGTTTTTTACTGCTGTTTTAATTCCAGAAAACGAAAAGTTACATCCAGAACGTTTTATCATTGCCCTTGGCAATTTAAATCTTGCACCATTGCCTTTTTTAGCTAACTTTTCAATTAATGGCCCTCCGGGATAGCTTAAACCCATCATCTTAGCAACTTTATCAAATGCTTCTCCTAGTGAATCATCGAGCGTTTCTCCAAGTTTTATGTATTTACCTACATCCTGTGCAATTAAAAATTGACAGTGACCACCTGATATTAGTAGGGCTAAAAATGGAAATTTTACCTCATGCAGTAACCTAATAACCAATGCATGCGCTTCTAAGTGATTCACTGCAATGAATGGTTTTTGTGCTACATGCGCAATTGCTTTAGCCATCATTGTACCAACTATTAGTCCACCTATGAGTCCTGGTCCTGATGTTGCTGCAATTGCATTGAGGTCACAAAAGTTAAGGTTAGATTTTTCCACGGCGCTTTTTATTAGACCACTTAAATGCTCCATATGAGCACGTGAAGCTATCTCAGGGATCACCCCACCACGTTTTTTGTGTTCTGCTTGGGAGAGAATTTCGTGAGCAAGGACTTGCTTGTCACTATTTACAATCGCTACTGCAGTTTCGTCGCAGCTTGTTTCAACAGCTAAAATGGTTTTCATGTATATTCGAGCACTTTATTATCAAAACTATATCTTGAAACGCTGTAGAAGTTAACTGCAAAGTTAACTTCTACAGCTAAAAGATTTACCGACAACCGTCATCCCGCTGCTTGTTAGCGGGATCTATACCGCGAATGAATCCACAACTGTACGAACATTATGATTTGAGAGCAATTTCCACTAGGAAGGTGTCATTCCAGTGCCTCTATGATGTCATCCCAGTGCTTGACACTGGGATCCAGCTTTTTCATAATCATCAAAATGTTGTATTTTTACATAAAATGGCTACTTTTATGCTTACCAACTTAATAAAATTCCTGGATCCTAGTGTCTGGGCACTGGGATGACACCCCACTGGTGGAAATTGCTCCCAAACTACAACGTTCGTACAGTTGTGGAATGAATCGCGGTATGACGGTTCGCGGCGGTATGACGTCTGGCCTGCACTATAAGCTAATCATCATCTCCAAATATAGAGCTAATTTTTTTGCCCCCAGGAGAAAATTTATTAGTCCAACTGCTTTGCACTTTGGTTACGTCTTTAGTGGCAGTTTTATTGCTGTATTCCTTGATTTCCTTATCTATTCTCTCCATCATTTGTGGATCAAGGTAGCTCTTTTTCCATTGGTCAGTAGCAAGGAACACTTTGTTTAAGTCTTGAATGCGGATTAAGTATTCTTTATCTTTAGGGTAAACCTCCTGCGCCCAAGCAAATAGCTCAAAATAGCGTGCAAATAATTCAGATGCACGTGATTTTGCAGTTTGATAAGCCTGTATCTCCTTAAATATAACTTGGCCGATAATTTTCTGCACAAGAATATTTGCTTGCTTTAGGTTCTGCTCAATATCCTGGTAAACTTTATGGAGGAATTCCTGCTCCAAATTTAAGTTCAGTTCATTTTCAACCATGTGTGAAAGTTCATGCACTATAATGTATGGGTTTGACTTCCTCAGTACAATAACATATCTATTTACACTGGAAGACCTGATTGTCTTACACACTCCCTCTTCCATATCCACTAATCCCTCTTGGTATATTTCAAATGAGAGCCTATTTTGCTTTATTAGTGATAAAGTGAGGTTTAATGTGTTTCTAAACTTCTCAAATTGATAGAGATATTCGACATACCGTATTGCATTTTCACTGCTTCCTACTTGAGTTGCTTGTTTTATTAAATTCCTGATTAGCATACCTTATTATTAAAGGAATTTTTTTTATACTCAAGAATTGATTGGCTACAAAGTGTTTTTAGGAAGCCTGATTGCATAGCTAAAGTAATTCATGTTTACTGATAACCGTCATACCGCTGCTTGTCAGCGGGATCTATGGTGAGATACCGCGAATGAATCCATAGCTGTACGAACATTCATTTTTGAAGGTAAATTGCACAGCAAATGGTGTCATTCCAGTGCTCTTTTTTTGTCATCCCAGTCTGGGATCTATTTTGCATGTAACTCCAATTGTGTTTTGGCATAAAACGCGACACGTATTAGACTTATTTGCAAGCAAAGCTTGCTAGATCCAAGTAGTCAGGGCACTGGGATGACAGGGGAGGGAGGCTACTTGGATGACATCATAGGAGTACTGGAATGACACCATAGGGGCACTGCCGTCATAAAGGAACCAGTGTCAGCTACTTGGATGACAGCTAGCCTAACAACCGTCATCCCGCTGCTTGTTAGCGGGATCTAGAGATACCGCGGGGTTATAAAGTAATTTTTTACATCTAATGCTCGGCCAGTGCCTGCATGATACCACGTATTATCTATACCAAGGTGTTCTGCTTGTAGATATTATACCAACAATCCACTATTTTTTTTATGTCTTGTGGTTTAGTTTCTGGACCTATACTGATTCTAATTGAACACTCTGCTTGCTCTTTTGTTGCCCCCATTGCAAGCAAAACATGGGAAGGCTCAACTTTTCCAGAAGAACATGCGGAGCCATTACTAACTGCAATATAATTCAAGTCAAAATGCATGAGCTGCACATCACTCTTTACTCCTGGCATATAAATAAAACTTGTGTTTTGCAGCCTCTTAGAGTTTTTACCGAAGATTCTTATGTCACTGGCAAGATTTAATAATTCACACTCTAATTGATCGCGTAGCTCCTTTACTTCATCCATTTTTGATAAAAGATCTGGAATATTTTGCAGTGCAGCAGAAAGGCCTGCAATTGCAACAATATTTTCCGTACCACCACGAAATCCCTTCTCTTGTCCACCACCTATTATAATAGGTTCTATCGCAAGTTCTTTATTGAATATTAAAACTCCACTGCCTGCTACACCGCCAAATTTATGGGCGGATAAAGTGAGTAAATCCACTCCTAAATCTTCCATATTAACTTTAATTTTCCCAACACTTTGAGCAGTGTCAGTGTGGCAAATTGCTCCAAACTTGTGTACTATTTTAGCTATTTCCTCAATAGGTTGAATAACTCCGGTTTCGTTATTTGCCATCATAACTGAAACTATTGCTTTGTTTCCTTTAAGTTCGCTTAGAATTTTTTCTAGCTCTAAAAAGTCAACAATGCCCTCCTGATTAACAGGTATTATATATGGATTACATGCAGAATTAAGAATTGAAGGATGCTCTATAGCTGAAATTATATGCAGGTAGCCTGCTATTCCTCTCATAACAAGGTTATTCGCTTCAGTTGCACCAGACGTAAAAACTATTTCTTTATCACTTGAGACGCCAATAGCACCACGTACGTTATCTCTTGCATCCTGAAGAATCTTCCTCGCTTCTTGTCCTCTCTTATGTAGTGATGATGGATTGAGCGTTTGTTTTGACAAGACCTCAAATATACTTTTTTTTACATTTTCACTAATTGGAGCAGTTGCATTGTAATCAGCATATACACAACCACTATTTTCTAAAGAAAATGGACTCATCTGTCACTTAAATAAGTTTACCATCAACTATAGCCATAACTATGTACGTTAGCTTTAACACGATAAAAAATTTATTGCAAAAACAGCGAAATTAATACATAATTAATAACTCACGTCATCAATACCTGTCAAGCGGGTTCTTATTAGGAGTTATCATGGTTGAAGTTTTTTTAAATAATGCAACAAGAAAGATAGAAGGTGAATACCACCAAAGCAAAGATGCCAACGTGCCGGTTGTGCTGGTTTTACATCATCATCCTCAATATGGTGGTAATATGGATAGTAAAATTGTACATAGTACATATACGTCTTTTATAGATAACAATTTTTCTGCATTGAAAATTAACTTTCGTGGTGTGGGAAAATCTACCGGAACTTTTGATAAGGGTATAGGAGAATTAACTGACGCTGCGGTAGCCATTGATTGGCTTCAGGAACATAATCCTAGCAATGTTCCAATTTGGATCGCTGGTTTTTCTTTTGGAGCATGGGTGGCTATGCAGCTAACAATGCGCCGCCCTGAGATAGTGGGTTTTATTGCTCTTTCTCTTCCGGTAACTAAGTACGATTTTTCTTTTCTTTCTCCCTGTCCAGTTTCTGGGCTTATAATACAAAGCAGTAATGATACAATCTCAGAAGAAAGCGATGTAACAGAATTAGCAAAAAGGTTGATAAATTCAGTAAGAAGTGATCACATGAAATACCATATAATAGATGATACTAATCACTTTCTAAAGGATAAAGAAGAGGAAGTGACTCAAATCGTGGACAATTATATAAAACTGCGCTTGAATAGTGCAACTATTTCTTCTCAAAAGGTCAAAAAAGAGGTAAGGGTAAAAGAATATGCCTAATCTTTACAAACAAGAGAAATGAGTGTAGTAATATAAATGAAAAGGTTTTGTTATGTTTAAAAAGCTATTATTTTTTGTTTTAGCTGTGTTTATGTTATCGGGGTGTTCCCTAAGTAAACAGCGTAAGTTAAAAAGTCCGTGTATAAAAAGCAATGAAAGCATTTCATGCGAGTTGTACTCTGTTAATGATCATTGGTTAGATAAGTATAAGGCATAGAAATTGTGCTATTTTTCCTATTCACAACTTCACTAATGATCGATCTCTCAATTGGAAAATGCAGTCTGCCTTTTCTGCAAGGAGATGATTGTGTGTTACTATAAGCATAGAGCTGTTATTTTCCTTTACGTATGAATGTAGCAGTAAAAACACGTTAAAAGAATTTGTTGGATCTAAGTTTCCTGTTGGCTCATCTGCAAGTAAAAGCTTTGGAGAATTTACAATGCTTCTTGCAATTGCAACTCTCTGCCTTTCCCCACCCGAAACTTCAGATACCATGCTACTTGCTTTGTTTTCCAGACCAAATTTTTCCAACATTGCTTGCGAATTTTTTTTTGCTTCAGCTTTGCTTTTTCCTGCAATGAGTTGAGGAAGCATAATATTTTCCAACACCGATAACTCTTGTAACAAATAGTGAAATTGATAAACAAAACTAAGAAAATTTCTTCTTACATGAGTTTTATGCTTATTACTGGCTTGTGTGCAATTTATTCCATCTATCGTAACTATACCTGAAGTTGGCTTGTCCAACAAGCCTGCGATTTGCAATATAGTTGTTTTCCCTGCACCTGAATTGCCAATCAGCGCTACTACTTGCCCTCTTGTAACACTTAAGTTGATATCCTTTACAACAGCAGAATTGTCCTTGAAGCTTTTATCTACAGAAGTTAGTTCTAGTGCTACATTACCACCCATGTTTAAAAGACCTATAACCATACAAATGTTGTGCTTGCATAGCAAATGATAGTGCATGAACAGTAAAAAAGAAATAGAAGAATAAACCTCAGTGTCAAGTATACAACTATATGAACGTTGTGACTTGAGAGCACCCTCCACCAGAGAAGAGTGTCATCCCAGTGCTCCGACACTGGGATCCAGGAATTTTGATTGGACACTAAGTTGGTGAGCATAAAAGTAGCTAATCCTATGTTAAAACACAACGTTTGTGATGGGATTTCGTAAAAGGCTGGATTCCAGTGTCACGCACTGGAATGACATCAAATTTTTGACTAAACTGAGAAGCTGTTGCCACAACCACACTGGGATTTAGCAAAGGCATTCTTTATTTGAAAACCAGAACCACTGAGATCCTCAGTATAATCTATAACTGAGTTATTTAAAAATTTTGCTGAACAATTATCAACCATTAATACAGGATTGCCATTTTCATCATTAATTACTATATCTTTACCTTTTTCGCTAAAACTGGAGTGGCTTCTATAGTCCTCGCTTTCTTCATAATCATCATCTTCGTCTTCGTCATCAAACTCATCATCGTAATCATCGTCTTCATCATCCAAAGATAGATTTTTATTCATTTGATCCATAAGAAAATTGTATTTGAAGCCAGAACATCCACCACCTGAAACTGCAACCCGTAAAATGGAACTCTTATCCCCTTCCTGCTCTGCAAGAGAGTGGATTTTTTTTAGTGCATTATCAGTTAAGTTGATGTTGTAATTTGTTGACATAGTAACCACCGTTTATTATTGATAACTTATTATAGTAGAAATTTTACATGTCAAACAATAATTTTCTATTAAATTATGCATGTTTTCCAAGCAAAACAAAAGGGAGATACTTCAAAGAGCCAGAAGATGAGAATCGCAGCTGCTTTCAGCGTGATAGGGACCGTATCATTCACTCTAATGCGTTTAGAAAGTTGGAGTACAAAACACAAGTTTTTATCAATTATGAGCACGACTACTATCGCACTCGGCTTACTCATAGCCTTGAAGTTGCACAAATTGCAAGGTCCATTGCGCGTAGACTTGGCTTAAATGAGGATATCACTGAATGCATAGCGCTCGCACATGATCTTGGTCATCCTCCATTTGGTCATGCAGGTGAAGATGCTCTAAAGAAATCAGTTCAAGATTTGAATCTTGATAACGAGAAGTATGAGTTTGATCATAATGTTCAAGCTATAAGGATTTTAACTTATCTTGAACAAAAACATGCTGATTTTGATGGTATGAATCTAAGTTGGGAGGTGATTGAAGGAGTTGCAAAACATAACGGTCCCTTGCTTGGTCAAAACGCGGAGTCTTCTACAAGTAATCAGCTGTTATTAGAATACAACAAAAAATATGATCTAAAACTTGAAGAATTTTCAAGCATTGAAGCGCAAGTTGCTTCAATTGCCGATGATATTGCTTACAGTGTTCACGATCTTGATGATGCACTCAGGGCGAATTTAGTAACCATCGAAGATTTGCTGAATGTTCCTTTAATTGAAAAAATGTTTAAAGACATAAGGAGCAGATATTCAGAATTGCCTCAGAGCAAACTCATACATGAATCACTGAGTGGAACTATAGGAACTATGATAAGTGATGTTGTTTCTCAGACTGAAAGAAATATTGAAGATCACAAAATAAAAAGCGTAGAAGACGTAAGAAGTCTAAATAAAATGCTAGTCACATTTTCACCAGAAGTTGCGAATGCTACAAAAGAAATGAAAAGATTCAACATGGAGAAAATATACAGAAGCTATAAACTGAGTAGAACGATGAACAAAGCAAAACGCATAATACAGGAACTTTTTCAATGTTTTTATAAAAACCCAGGATTACTTCCCACAGAGTGGAGCAAACTCGCTTGTAAATCTCAGCGTTCAGTAATAATATGTGACTATATCTCAGGTATGACAGATAGATTTGCTATACACGAGCACAGAAGAATTTTTGATACCTCATACGAAATGACTTCTTTCTAATGACTGATGATCATTTCATGTCAATTGCATTAAGGCTTGCAGAAAAAAATCTTGGAAATGTTGCACCAAATCCTGCTGTCGGGTGTGTTATTGTAAAAGATGGTACAATTGTTAGTGAGGGATATACAGGGATTGGTGGGCGTCCGCATGCGGAGGTAGTCGCTTTGCAAAACGCTAAAGATTCAACTCATGGCGCAACTATATATATCACTCTTGAGCCATGTTGTCATCACAGAGTCACGGGGCCTTGCACTGCAAAAATCATAAAAGCTGGCATAAAAAGAGTAGTAATTGCAACTATTGACCCAGATAGTAGAGTTTCAGGTGGAGGCATTAAAGCTCTGAAAGAAGCAGGAATTGAAGTTGAGCAAGGTATTATGCAAAAAGAAGCAGAAGAACTGAATGTCGGTTTTTTCACCACTAAAGAATTACATAGACCATTTATAGCTTGCAAAATCGCAACAACTCTTGACGGAAAAATCGCAACATTTACAGGCGATAGCAAATGGATAACAAGTGAAAATACGAGAAACTGGGTGCATGAGCTCAGAACGAAATATGATGCAATTATGATTGGCAGCAATACTCTTATTAATGATGATCCACTCTTAACTTGCAGATTACCAGGACTCGGAAGTAGATCGCCAATAAGGCTAATTATAGATAGCCAAGGGAGATTAAAGGAAGAGCATAACATTGCAAAGACTGCAGATAAAGTAACAACTTGGGTGATAACGAATAAAGAAGTAAAAGAAAAAATAAAAAATATTAACTACTTGAAAGTCAATTCAAACGATGCAGGCAAAGCCTGCCTAAAGGACATGGCATTAAAACTTGTTTCAGAAATCGGTATAACAAGGTTATTAGTTGAAGGTGGAGGAGTGTTAATCACAGAACTATTAAAGTGTAATTTAATCGACAGGTTGATAATATGCCGCAGTGGTAAAATTTTAGGCAATGATGCCACTCCTTTTGTAGGAGATTTAGGGATTCAATTCATTAACAACTGTTATCAGTTTAAAAAAACAAAGATAATAGAGTTTAGTGAGGATATAGTTGAGGTTTGGGATAGGTCGTCATAATCCTTACATACTCAAACAGTAAAAAAAAGGTATCCGTTCAGCGGAGCGGTAAAATAAAAAGTAGACAAGGAGTGCTAAAAACATAATATCACAAGTAGTATGTGTGGTAAATATGTCTGATCTACTAGCTAGTCTTCTCAAGCTCTGTGAAAGCTTTAAAATAGAGATAGAGCAACTAAAAGCAGAGATAAAGAGGTTAGAGATAGAAAACGAAAATTTTAGATCTGAGAATAAGGCGCTAAGAATCGAAAATGCTGAATTGAAAGAAAGACTAGGTCTGAATTCACAAAATTCATCGATACCGAGCTCAAAAGAGTTATACAAGCTAAAGAAGAAAAAGAAAAAAAGTGACAGGAAAATAGGGGCACAGATTGGGCATGAAGGAAAGTATCGCCCTAAAATGGAAGCAGATGAAGTGGTGAAAATAGAGTTCTTGCGAGTGCGGAGGAGAAATTGCGATATCGAAAGAGCCATACATTCATCAAAAGTTGATTTGCCAGAAATTAAGCCTTATGTTGTGGAATACCAATGGCCGCTGTTGCAAGTGTGGAAAAAGAAAAAGTAGCAGGCTACCAGAAGGTGTTACTGCGGATACATTTGGTCCAAAAGTTAAGTCAACAATCGCGGCGCTGAGCGGATTTTACAAGAACTCGAAAAGAGAAGTAGCAAATATTATAAAAAATATTTTCAACCTGGACATCAGTGTTGGTAGCGTGTCAAATAGCAAGGCTAGAGTTGCAGAAAAATGCCAAGAAGCATATGAGCAAATCGAGCAAGAAGTAAGTAAAAGTGAAGTTCTGCATATCGATGAAACGAGCCATTATAACAAAGGTAAACTTGGTTGGTGCTGGATGTTTGCCAGTAATACAGCAAGTTTTATAAAATTGACAGAGTCAAGAGGAATGAAGGTTTTACAAAATAGTAAGTTCTGCAATCGCAATAGCTTAGTAGTAACCGACAGGTACGCAGCATACAACTACTTTGCCGATAAGAACAGGCAAATCTGTTGGGCACATTTATCAAGAGATTTTGAAAGATTAGCACATAGTTGAAGTTAAAGTTCTGGGCTGTTACTTAAGAAACGTAGCCACTGAATTATTTGCACTAAAAAAGGCCTTGCTAAAAAATGAGATAGATGTTTTTAGATTTACCAGACGTGCCAGAAAGTTGCAAAAACGTACAAGGTATTACTTGAAGGAAATATCACATTTACCTGAAGCAATTGGAGCTTCTCGAGTTGCAAAAAATATTTTGAAATCTGAAAGAATAATGTGGAATTTTTTAGATGACCCAGAAAACATTCCGCTGACAAACAACCATGCTGAACAGCAGATACGGCATTATGTCGTTTATCGCAAAAATTCATATTTTACCCAATCGAAGCGGGGAAATGCATTCCTTGAACGGATAATTTCATTATACTTGACATGGAAACAAAGGGGTCTCAATCCTTTCCAAAACCTCTTATCTATCATCTCTCACACCGCTTAGCTGAACGGATACAACCCAAGAAAGGTTTTTCTACGTCATACCGCCGCGGTATCTCAGCATAGATTCCGCTAACGAGTAGCGGAATGACGAATTTGTTGTTTTTCAAATTGTAGGTAAACCTAAGCCACTTTAGCTATATAGGGTCACAACAATAGATTTTTAAGATCGTTTACGGCCTTCTTAATATCTTCAGCCTTGAATATCGCCGATCCCGCAACTAAAATATCTGCACCTGCTTTTATTATATCAGCTGCGTTAAAAAAGTTAATTCCACCATCTACTGAAATTTGTGTTTTAAGGTTACGCTCTTGTATCATTTTTTTTATAGTAGATATCTTGTTCAACTGTGAATGAATGAATTCCTGTCCTCCAAAGCCAGGGTTGACTGTCATAATTAGCACAATATCTAGCTCATGTATTATGTATTCAAGCACACTTGGAGAAGTTGAAGGAACAATTGAAACTCCAACTTGAATCGGTTTTTTTTCGTCGTTTACATTTTTGTATGACTTTATCTTTCTTATCAACCTCTCAAGGTGTGTCTCTGCTTCTGCATGTACAGTGATAATATCAGCACCAGCATTTATAAAGCTTTCAATGTGGTTACCAGGAGATTTGACCATTAAATGCACATCAAAAGGAAGATTGCTATATTTACGTATTGCAGAAACAACGCTAGGACCAATTGTAATATTTGGAACGAAATTCCCATCCATAACGTCTATGTGTATGTAATCCACACCTAAATCGCTAATTTTTCTTACTTCTTCTCCTAACTTTGCAAAGTCTGCTGAAAGTATAGAAGGTGCAATTTTAATACTCATGAGCTGTTCTTTACTAAAAGATAACTTATTTTTAAAACTCTGTCACCCTAATACTATTTGCATCATCTGAGTAGCTATAGGAACTGGATACCGATATCGGCGATGGTTTATGCCTATTTAACTAGATCTTAAATTAGATAAAAAAAGGTAGTCTTGATAAAACTTATTTACAACAAGTTTTTTTACATTTGGATTTTCTGTTTGTTCTTTTTTGTACCCTAATTTATAGCTTATTGAATCCTTATATGAACTGATCGTTTTGTATGCTTTGTTCATCTCTCTAGGAAAGATGCCATTGGCAATTACGACGCATAACCCTGTAGCTGTTGCAAAAGCTAGAGTGGTAAATGCTAGATTTTGTAAAAAATCCCTTCCATTAACTTTTTTTTCCTGTATATTAGCAGAGTGCGATTTGTTTGACACTTCTTCTAGATATTCATGCCATATGTGATTGCAGTTCGTACATTTTACCTTTCTTCCAGACGCGCCAATTTGCTTAGGAGATACTAAGTAAGTTTTAGTACAACTATTACATTGTATTTTCATAGCACTTACATATAAAGTAGTAACAAGCTCAAATGATACAGAGCTATAAATTTAATACTAATATATATAACAAATGGAAGGTTTGCAACTAAAAAAAACACAAAGTGAGATAGAAAATATTTGGAAAAATAGAGAAAAATTTAATGACTGTAACCTAAAGGAAACAGCAAGAATAGCAATTAAAGAGGTAATTGAGCTCCTTGATAGTGGCAAAATTAGAGTAGCAGAAAAGCTATCAAGTGGAGAATGGGTAGTACATAAGTGGATAAAGCAGGCAATATTATTACATTTTCTCACTGAAGAAAACAAAATAATAGACAAGACCAATTGCTGGTTTGACAAGATCGGTAACAAATTTAGTGAATGGAATGAGGAGAAATTTCGCCAGTTAAAAATTAGAGCAATTCCTGGGTGTTTTGTCCGCCGATCTGCTTATATAGGTACAAATGTTGTTCTAATGCCAAGTTTTATCAACGTTGGTGCATATGTTGATTCAGGAACAATGATAGATACCTGGTCAACGATTGGTAGCTGTGCGCAAATAGGAAAAAACTGCCATATTTCCGGTGGAGTGGGAATAGGTGGAGTCCTTGAGCCTATTCAAGCTTCACCTGTCATTATAGAAGATAATTGCTTTATTGGAGCACGTAGCGAGGTAGCCGAGGGTGTGGTAGTTAGAGAAGGATCAGTCCTTGGCATGGGTGTGTTTATTGGGGCATCAACAAAAATTATTGATAGAGAAACTAGCAAGGTATTTTATGGCGAAGTGCCGCCTTATTCTGTAGTGATACCAGGGTCTATTCCATCGAAAAATAACATTTCAACCTATTGTGCAGTCATAGTAAAAAAAGTGGATGAAAAGACGAGATCGAAAGTCTCTATAAATGAAATATTGAGGGATTAAACTATATATCTGTAATATGACACAATATTACATAGTAAATGATGTCATTTCAGTACTTACTGTACGAACATTGTAATTTGTAGGCAATTTGTGTGGCAGGTGGTGTCATTCCAGTGCTTGACACTGGAATCCAGTTTTTCACGCAACCCCATCAAAAACGTAGTGTTTTAATATAAATGAGATTAGCTACTTTTATATTCACCAACCTAGCTGGATCCCAGTGTCAAGCACTGGGATGACAAGAGAGAAGGTATAGGAAAGACAGGAAGAAGATATTGGATGATAAGAGAGCAGTTTGCTATTTTTTGCTATCGCTTTTTTTATCATTATTACTAACCACAGTAATGGCATACGCGCATAACTCTGAGAAAGAGACTCCATTTTCTTGAGATAGTTTATATAATTTTTGTAGACTTTCTTTTACTTTATTAGGAATATTCCCTCCACGTTCTTTTACAAGCCAGGAATCTTGATGATGAATTGGATGAGCATCACTTTTTGGATTTCCTATGTATATTGCAAAAGGTGAACTTTGTCCTTTGAAGTCACATTGTACAGTAAATTTTTTTATAGATTCGGCCATTTAAAGACCTCTACTTTTCTTTTTGGTCGATTTTATAGCAGGTGGAAGAGGTGGTTTCTTTATAAAATCTTGTCTATTGACAACACTTTCTCTACCTTCCAAAGCTCGGCGAACATCAGCTCTGCTTAATTGCGACTCTTTTGCTACCTTCATTCCATGCTTTGCCATAATATTAGCATATGCTAGTGCTTTTTTTACCAATCCTAGATCACCATCTAGCATTTGAACTAGCACTTGAAACACTTCCGCTAAAGTTAGCCCATCAGCATTTATAACCTTGTTTTCTATAAAATTGACAGCTTCTTCAAATTTGTATTCAATACTATCATCTTGAGGTATAAGGGCAACATAATCGGTGTTTTTGTCGTCCATAACTGAAGCACTATTACTCACAAACTTAAGTTTATACTATATATATAAATACTCTACTATTTTATATTATGGCACGCTATAGTTAAACATTTATTAATAACATGCTCACTTATATACACGAATTAATTGACAAAAGTCAAGGATCAATATCCATCAGTGATTTCATGAATGCCGTTTTGTATCATGAAAAATACGGCTATTATACAAGTAAATTACCGCTTGGTAAGGATGGTGATTTTACTACCGCACCTGAGATCAGCCAATTATTTGGTGAAGTAATTGCAGTTTGGATAATGCATACATGGGAAAAATTAGGAAAGCCATCAAAATTTTCTCTAGTTGAACTTGGGCCAGGCAAAGGAACACTCATTCACGATATAATAAGAGTCACTAAAAAATACAGCAGCTTTTTTAATTCAATGTTGATCCACTTAGTTGAAATAAGCCCTACTTTACGGAAGATACAAAAGGAAAAATTAAAAAGCTTAGATGTTAATTGGCACAAAAATATTGACAACCTACCAGAACAACCAACCATTTTTTTAGCAAATGAGTTCTTTGACGCTCTTCCGATAGATCAGTTTGTATATCATGATGAGGGGTGGTATGAAAATATGGTGACAAAACAAGATGATGGCAGTCTCTTGGTGTCATGCCAGTGCGTGACACTGGAATCCAGAAAAAAAGAATCATGGATTCCAGTGTCAGCTACTCAGATGACAAATGGAAAATTTTTTAATGGTGCAGTGGTGGAAATATGTTCAGCTGGGGTTGAAATATTAAAAAAACTTGAGAAGAAGATATATAATAATAAAGGAGCTGCTTTGATTGTAGATTACGGTTATGTATACCCCGCATATAAGAGCACTTTGCAATCGATAAAACAACATAAGTATGCTAATTTTCTTGAGAATGTTGGTAATAGTGATATTACCGCACTTGTAAACTTTCAAGCATTAAAAGATTCATTAAAACACGTAGATTGCGAGATTTTAACTCAAAGAGAATTTTTATATCTTTTTGGCATAAAAGAAAGAACCCTGGCTTTAATGAAAAGCGCAAGTGATGAACAAAAGAATAGGATCTTTAGTGAATTCTTAAGGTTGACTGAAAATATGGGCACTCTTTTTAAAGCAATGCTATTGATATAGGGAGAGTAGACCGGCGGACCTTCCCCGCCAGCCTCTCGCAGAACTGTGCATGAAGTAGAGTGGGCAGCCAGCGAGTTACTTGTTAAGTACTTTTCCAACAACCCCTCTCCGAACCACGCATGATCGTTTCCGTATCACGTGGCTCTCCAATAATCTAACGTTTTAAGGAGTCACCATCATATTTTCCATATTGGATTTTCTTATGGCATTCATGACAAACAACAAGAGTTTTCCTCTGTCGTTCAATCATTCTCTTTTTCCATTCCGGTAGTTCAGTATTACGTTTACCTAGCAAATCAGCAAGTTTACGTACGTGATGTACTTCAATCTGCTCTTGTGATTTACATAATTTGTATTAAACAGGACTTGATATGACACTTTAAAAAAGTAAGTTAAGAATAATAAAAATAAGGAGTGTTAGAAATGAGTACAATACAAACAAAAATACTAAAACCAAAACTAGGATTACTAGAGCTAGCAAAACAATTAGGAAATGTGTCTCAAGCGTGCAAAGTGATGGGATACTCAAGAGATACATTTTATCGATTCAAGGAGTTATATGAAAATGGGGGAGAAGAAGCATTACATGAAATAAGTAAGAAAAAACCGCTATTAGCAAACAGAGTTTCGGAAGATATAGAAAGAGCAATAATTGGCATAGCTACAGAATTTCCTGCATATGGACAAGAAAGAGCTGCAAATGAGCTGAGAAAAAGAGGTATAATAATTTCCCAAGGAGGAGTAAGATCTGTATGGCTAAGAAATGACCTTGAAACTTTGAAAAAGAGACTTAAAGCACTGGAGGCAAAAGTAGCTCAAGACGGAATCATTTTAACTGAAGAACAACTTGCAGCTTTAGAAAAAGTGAAAGAACAAAGGGAAGCTCATGGTGAAATTGAGACGCAACATCCAGGTTATTTGGGTTCTCAAGATACCTATTATGTGGGCAATATCAAAGGCATAGGGCGCATTTATCAGCAAACTTTTGTTGATACTTATTCCAGAGTTGCAATGGTTAAACTTTACACGGACAGAACAGCTATTACAGCTGCAGATCTTCTTAACGATAGAGTTATCCCATTTTTTGATGAGCAGAGAATTCCATTATTACGCATTCTAACTGATAGGGGTACGGAGTATTGTGGCAAGCCCGAAAATCACGCTTATCAGCTATATTTAGGAATCGAAAATATCGATCATTCTAGAACCAAAGCCAACTCTCCACAAACTAATGGCATATGTGAAAGATTCCATAGAACTATGCAAGATGAGTGTTACAATATTATCTTTAGAAAGAAAATCTACTATTCTTTGGAGGATCTACAGATCGATGTTGATCATTGGTTGCGTTCTTACAATGAGACAAGGCCTCACTCAGGCAAATACTGCTATGGCAAAACACCTATGCAAACGTTTTTTGACAGTAAACATATTGCTTTTCAGAAAAATATTAGTAGCATTAAACAACAGCCTGATATTAGTTTTGACTACGTCAATTCTTCTGTCAGTTAATTCTTCTCTGTCAGATTAAATCTTGTCTTTTACACAAGTCCTGTTTAATACAGATAAGTACATTTAGCCTATTTATCTTTATACTTTCATGCCAATTTTATAAATCAAATTTATTTCTATGAGCAGCTACAATTTAAAGACCTTGCTTCATCAATGTAATGGAACAAAACCTTTTTAGTAAGTTCAAAACCCTCTAAAGTCTCTCCTTCGCATCTTGCTGTAATGCAGTTTTGCGTATTTGATACCCTAAGAAGCCACCAACCTTTATTATCGGTTACCTTAACACCATCAAGATCTGAAAATACAATATTTTGCTGCTCCAGTGTTTTCTTTATTGATTCAATTATTTGAAACTTTTTCTCATCTTTCACTACAATCTTCACTTCATGAGTGATATATAACTTCGGTAAATCCTCAATTACCTGAGATAGGCTTTGGTTTTTCTTAAGCAAAATGTCAGCTGCTTTAACAGCAGAATATAGCCCATCATCAAAACCTAGCTCAGAAAAGAAGAAGTGCCCGCTTAATTCACCAGCAAACTTTGCCTCTTCCTCTACCATCTTCTTCTTAACTAGTGAATGTCCAGTAGCGCAGGTAATAACTTGCCCTCCTAACTTGCTAACAAAATCATGCACTTTCATACTCATTTTTACGTTAGCAATAACTTTGCTTTCTGGATATTCCTCCAACACTTCACGTGCAAAAATTATAAATAAATGGTCATTGGAAACAACACTGCCTTTATTATCAATTAAGCGCACCCTATCGCTATCGCCATCTAGCGCAATGCCAAGATCACATTCATATTCCTTCACAATGTCAATTAATTGAGCGAGGTTCTTTTCCTCTATGGGATCTGGATCATGCAGTGGAAATGCCCCATCTATAGAGTTATTGGTTACGATATGCGTATGACCAGGCAAGATCTTTTCAATATACCTTATAATTCCACTGGCTGGACTATTTCCACAATCCCAGGCTATTTTTAATTTCTGTGTAGTATTATTCTTCACTGCACTTTTCAATATGCTAATGTACTCACTATATATATTTATGTTAATTAAGCTTCCAATTCTTGTGCTGTTTTTAATTGGACTGCTTATAATTTCCTTCATTTCTTGATCTGAGAAGACTTTTTTATTACTAAAAAATTTAAAGCCATTATATTCGCTGGGGTTATGAGAGGCAGTTATTATGATACCAAGATCCGCCTGTGTGATTTGTGTTGCAGCGTAAAGCATAGGTGAAGAGCATAGTCCAACGCGTATAACATTTGCACCGGATAAAGTTAAGCCCCTAATTAATTCTCTTTCTATACCTGGTGAATCTATTCTGCTGTCGTAGCCGACACAAACACTAGCTACGGTTTGGCCAAACTTTCTGCCTATTTCGTACCCATCATTAATCTGCAAATCTTTGCCTATTATACCTCTAATATCGTATTTTCTTATAATGGTATTGTCCATACTGTACTTCTTGAAGTGACTACTATATAACATTTTGGCCAAATGCTCAAGTTTATTTATCCAACAATTAGTTGATTTTTTAAAGAAATCTGTTAATATTATAGTATATTTTTTTAAATGTAAAATTATGCCACAGGAAAACGAAAATGTATTTATAGCTGAAAGTCAAAGTTTAGATGTAGATGAACTGTAAAAGACAAGATTTAATCTGACAGAGAAGAATTAACTGACAGAAGAATTGACGTAGTCAAAACTAATATCAGGCTGTTGTTTAATGCTACTAATATTTTTCTGAAAAGCAATATGTTTACTGTCAAAAAACGTTTGCATAGGTGTTTTGCCATAGCAGTATTTGCCTGAGTGAGGCCTTGTCTCATTGTAAGAACGCAACCAATGATCAACATCGATCTGTAGATCCTCCAAAGAATAGTAGATTTTCTTTCTAAAGATAATATTGTAACACTCATCTTGCATAGTTCTATGGAATCTTTCACATATGCCATTAGTTTGTGGAGAGTTGGCTTTGGTTCTAGAATGATCGATATTTTCGATTCCTAAATATAGCTGATAAGCGTGATTTTCGGGCTTGCCACAATACTCCGTACCCCTATCAGTTAGAATGCGTAATAATGGAATTCTCTGCTCATCAAAAAATGGGATAACTCTATCGTTAAGAAGATCTGCAGCTGTAATAGCTGTTCTGTCCGTGTAAAGTTTAACCATTGCAACTCTGGAATAAGTATCAACAAAAGTTTGCTGATAAATGCGCCCTATGCCTTTGATATTGCCCACATAATAGGTATCTTGAGAACCCAAATAACCTGGATGTTGCGTCTCAATTTCACCATGAGCTTCCCTTTGTTCTTTCACTTTTTCTAAAGCTGCAAGTTGTTCTTCAGTTAAAATGATTCCGTCTTGAGCTACTTTTGCCTCCAGTGCTTTAAGTCTCTTTTTCAAAGTTTCAAGGTCATTTCTTAGCCATACAGATCTTACTCCTCCTTGGGAAATTATTATACCTCTTTTTCTCAGCTCATTTGCAGCTCTTTCTTGTCCATATGCAGGAAATTCTGTAGCTATGCCAATTATTGCTCTTTCTATATCTTCCGAAACTCTGTTTGCTAATAGCGGTTTTTTCTTACTTATTTCATGTAATGCTTCTTCTCCCCCATTTTCATATAACTCCTTGAATCGATAAAATGTATCTCTTGAGTATCCCATCACTTTGCACGCTTGAGACACATTTCCTAATTGTTTTGCTAGCTCTAGTAATCCTAGTTTTGGTTTTAGTATTTTTGTTTGTATTGTACTCATTTCTAACACTCCTTATTTTTATTATTCTTAACTTACTTTTTTAAAGTGTCATATCAAGTCCTGTTTAATACAGATAACATCATCCTTTTTTTGGGATTCCAGTGCAGCTACTTGCATCTGCCACCTGCAATGTTCGTACAGATGTAGGTGCTAAGTTTTACAAACACCGTTGTGCTGAACCTTGAATATTCACTTCTTTCAATTCAGTGGTAGGTTTTGGTTCAGCGATGGGTTTTGATATTTTGTATGTAATGCCACCAGCTATCAGTGCAGATACCACAGAAGCTGCAACTATTAATAGAGCAGACAATCCGGAAGCAATACTAAGAGCAGCACCTACTGCTAACATAGCTGCAAGGCTCGCACAGGCAACTTTTGGGGAGAATTGTCTTTTTTTTACTTTTTCTAGTGACAATTTATTTGTTTTAGTTTTTGTTTTGCCTAGTTCACCCTTAAGTGGTGTGTTTTCATTCTCCAGACTTTTTATTTTTTGTTTTAGTGATTCATTCTTTTCATTGAATTCTTTCAACTTAGTCTCATGTCCAGCTATGCAACTTTTTGATTCTTCTAGTTTCTTTTGCGTTTTTTCTAACAACGCTTCTGCTTTAGAATACTGACTTTCTGTTTTGTCTAATTTATCCTTAAGCTTTGTGTTTTCATTTCCTAGCTCTTGCATTTTTTGTTTTAGTGATTGATTCTCTTCGTTGAGTTTCTCCAGTACTTCCAATTTAGTCTCGTGTCCAGTGATATAACTTCTCAATTCTGTTAGTTCCTTTTGCGCTTTTTCTAATGGTACTTCGTTTTTTTTAGTTTTTTCTAATTCACCCTTAAGCGTTGCGTTTTTACTTTCTAGATCTTGTATTTTTTGTTTTAGTGATTGATTCTCTTTTTGGTTTTGTTTCTCCAATGCTTCCAATTTACTCTGATATTCAGTTACATGACTTTTTGATTCTTCATTTTTTGCATCAATATCTCCTCCATCTTCTGATTCAGTACATATTCCACTGTCGTCACTACTACTACTTTCATTTAAAGAGATAGAGGTCTGTTCATTACTACATGTGGCATTTATTTTTTGCGGCGACTCAAAATTTTGTACCATATTCTTAACACTAACACGTAAGTATTGCTTATCTACTGTACTGTCACTACTTTCACCCGTAACAGAAGTCTGTTTATCATCACGTGTAGCATCATGTTGTTTCAAATAAGGACTTATAACATTTGCTGGTGCAGCAGCTGCATTATTCCCGTTCACAACTAAACCTTCTGGAGTTTTATTCGTTTTTATTATGATATCTCTTGGAGTTTTGTCTTTATTTTTTTCTAATTTAGAATTTGCTTTAGCATCTAGTAAATGCACTATCTCTTGATCACTATTCGAAGTAGCAATGTCCAAAGGAGTCAGTCCAGAGTGATCTTTCATAGTAACACTTACTTTGTTTTCCAGTAGGAGCTTCACCATTAATGCATCACCGCATTGTACAGCAAAATGTAATAATGTACCTCGTGCTGTAGTGCCATCTGGCATTTGCAGCTTAAATTCGTGATTTTTATAAAAATTGTTAGATTTAAATATGTTATATACTATTGTATATGGAGAATCTATTCCGTTCTCATCACTCTTTTCTTTTAATTTATCTTGTACTTTTTTTAATACATTATCACTGCTTAAGTCTCTGCTTTCACTTACTTCTTGTATTATTTCAAAAAACTTTTCCCTTTTCATTTCCATAACTTTTACACCTAATTTATTTATTATTGCTAAACAGTCTCACAAAAAAGTTAAATTTGTCGAAATTCCATGTTTGATCTAAAAATTAGTCATAAACATTTTCTTGTCTGTCATCCCAGTAGCTAACACTGGTTCACTCTATAATGGTGTCACAGCAGTCCTACATCATGCCACCGCAAACCGTCATACCGCGATTCATTCGCGGTATCTCATCCGCTAACAAGTAGCAGAATGACAGCAGTCCTACGTCATACCGCCGTGGCGCTAACAAGAGATCCCGCTAACAAGCAGCGGGATGACGAGCTTATCTTCATACCGCCACGAACCGTCATACCGCCGCGGTATCTCCAGATCCCGCTGGGATGACGATTGTCGTTTAGCTATAAATATTTAGGAAATTTACCAAATGAAAAAAAAGGCAAAAGAAGCCCTAGGGTTATTATCTGCTTTAAAATATTGGCGTTTTTTATGTTTTAAACGCTTGACAAGCAAGATTTAGCTGCTTTTAATTGCAACTAACCTACGCTGCAAATGTTTAAGAAATTTACTAAGCAGAAAAAAAGACAAAGAATCCCCGAGTTAGTTAGTCTTTTACTATCTCTGTCGAGTATTGGCATTTTTTGATGTCTTGTAACGCTTTATAAGCGCGTTCAGCTTATTTAGATAAAAATCTAGATGTAGATGAAGTTTTGTAAAGACATACAGTATCTATATACTGCAAAAAATTGAACATAAGACGCCGATACATTAAGTAATCCTTACCTTTTAATCTGCAGATTGGCGAAAGCAAATACAATAGCTTCAGTTTCATGATAAGGGGGCTGGCGGAGTTTGTCAAGGAAGTTTTTTCGTTTCTGTGGGCTACCTGGATTAATATTATATAGAAAGTCTGCTGCCAATAAAGCCTAAACTTACCAAATACATTTCTGTAGATTCAGATCTACTTGACTTTGGTTTAAAGTATTTTACTGTTTTAAACATTTTTTTTAGCTCGTTACAAAAATCTTTATCAGATTCTCCTTGGAAAATTTTTACTACAAACATGCCACCATGGCTCAAGAAATGCTTTGCAAAATTGAGCGCTGCTTCACATAAAAGCATAATTCTGATATGATCCAACGATTTTAAACCACAAGATTCGGGCGCCATGTCAGATAAAATTACATCAAATTTTTGATCCTTGAATTTTTCTCTTAAAATTTCAAACTCATTGATAATATCACATTGTATAAACTCTACTCCATTAATTGCGTTCATTGGTTTCATGTCAAGAGCAACTACATTTGCACCTTTCTGAGATGCAACTTGTGACCATCCACCAGGAGAAGCACCAAGATCAATAATTTTTTGCCCTTCTTGGAATAATTTAAATTTGTTATCCATTTCTACCAGCTTATATGCTGAGCGTGACCTATAACCATCCTTGCTAGTTTTTTGCACATACTGATCATTCAAATGACGATGTAGCCACCTTGTTGAAGATAGTTTTCTGCCTCTAGCCGTCTTTACTCTAGTTTTTATTGCTAATACCCTACTTATTATTGATTATATCTTTAAGCTCTTTTTCAACTACTTCTTTTACCAGTGCATGTAGATATTTATTCAACCATTCTGAGAGCTGAGGTTTTAAAAGAGATGTAACTAATTCTTCAACAGTAAGGTTCGCTTTTTTTTGTTGTTTATGCTGCAATTCGTTTTGCATTTTTCCAAGCAACGCTTTGATCTCTTCCATATTCTCTTTTAAAATTAGATGATCGTTATTTTGCGCTTGTAAGCCGCTATTACTCGCTTTGTTATTACTCATTTGGATATTATCGTACAAATAAATATCTTTTTTTTCTTCTGAATTGTAGCTATGGCCATTAAATTGGTTATTGTTGCAAGCCATTTCCTCACTTTGGTCATCATTATCAATGTCCTCTTTTTCATTATTTTCTTTTTTGCCATCTTCTTCTATTTCTTCTGGATACTCTTCCTCAAGGTATAGCACATCATCATTTTCATCCTTTATTTCTGCTTTATCGTTACTTGCGTTTTTACCCGATATAGCTTTTTTTATATCTTCTAGGATATCTTTTACAGATTGATTACCTTGTTCATCATACATAGTGCTAATACCATTAAATTTAGAGGTTTATACTATTTATCATAAAAAGCAAGTTGTAAACACTAATCACATAATTGCTTTTTGCTTCAACTAAGTCTGAACGTGCTTTAAATAATGCATCTTCAGTGTCCAAAAGGTCAGATGTACTCTTTAAATTTAAGTTTACTTCTTGCTCAACTCCTTCCAATGCTAGAGATGCTGCTTTTTCCGCTTCTTGAATTGCTTTGATAATGGCCTTTGCTGTCAGCACATTATTCCAAGCATTTACAACGTCTTGTTCTATCTTTTTTACCGTTTCATAATAATCGTAGGTAGATTTTTTTGCATCCATTTTAGCTTTACTGACACCAAAAGCATTAACTCCTCTTTTAAAGATTGGAACATCAAGAGTAAAAACTACATGAACATTTTCTAATAGTTTGTCTACTTTCATACCATCCTCCCCAAAATTTTTGCTTGCGCTTAGATTTAAAGAAGGAAGCCACTTGGAGCTTTCAGCGATCACTTCCATTCCGGCTGCTCTTTTTTGATAAACTGCTGCTTTTAGAGATAAATTATTGGTTTTTGCTAATTGTAAACATTCATTTAGCTCTGGAACAGAAGGTAGTTTATCATTAGCTTCAGAAAGGTCATCAGCATCTTCGCCAATCAAATGATAATAAGCAATATTTGCCAACTTTAATTTACCTTCAGCATCAACTCTTTCGGATATAGAAGACGAGAATTTTGCTTTTGCTAACAAAACTTCAGCATTGGTTACCTCTCCAAGGGAAAAGCGTTTTTTCATAGCTGACAAATGTTCCAAAGAAACGCGTTCTTTATGTTCTCTGAGCTTTAATATTTCTGTCTTTTGTAAAACACTAACATATGCTTTCACAGCATTAAGTGCAAGCTCTTGTTTTGATTGCTGAAACCGCATTTTTTCTGCTTTGAGAAGATGACTTGATCGACTGAATGTGGCAAAGGTGCCGCCGCCATCGATTAATTTCTGGCGCAATGTAAGTTTTTTTTCAGATGTATCAAGATTAAAATTACTATCAAAATTGTACTGCAAACTAATGTCAGGTAAAAATCCAGCTAACCCAGAGGATTTATAGTATTTTTCTGCGCTTTTATATTGGTAAAATTGAGACTTTATTTTTGAGCTATTTTTGATGGCTTTGCTTATAACTTCTCCAACATCGGTTGCATAGCAACTTATAGTACCAAAGATGATCGCAAGTGTAATAATCAATCGAAACATTCTAATTCCTATGCATATTGGTTGCGCAGCTCAATTACTAACATAAATTACTTTAATAATCAATAACTAATATTGTTGACACTATTGAGAAATTAAGTATATCATAGCTTACTATTGTTGGATCAAATAATGAAGACTTTTTTCTTAAAGGAGAAACAAATCAATAAAAAGTGGTTTGTCATAGATGCAGAAGGATTAGTGGTAGGGAGGCTTGCAGCATTTGTAGCGACACTATTACGTGGAAAGCATAAACCTGAGTATACACCTCATATGGATTGTGGCGATAATGTAATTATTATCAACGCAGAAAAGGTGCATTTCACCGGAAAGAAGCTTAAAGATAAAATTTACTATAAGCATACAGGTTATTCTGGTGGTTTGAAGAAAACTACTCCAGATAATATTTTAAATGGCAAATTTCCTGAGCGTGTAATAGAAATGGCAGTGAAAAGGATGCTTGATGATGGGCCTATGGCACGTAGACGCTTTGAAAATTTGTATGTTTATTCTGGTTCAGAGCATAAGCATCAAGGACAGCAACCTGAAAAGATAGATTTTGCCTCTTTGAATCGTAAAAATAAAAAGTAATGGAGTAAAAATGAAGAGTTCTACAATAAATAACAATGATTGGTCAGAAAAGACAATTAAATCAGCAGTTGATTCGCTTGGTCGTTTATATGCTACAGGCCGAAGAAAAGAATCTGTAGCAAGAGTATGGATAAAGCCGGGGAGTGGAAAATTTAGTGTTAACAAAAAAGGCGATCTAATTTCTTATTTTAAAAGAGAGTCAGTGTGCCAAATAGTAAAAATGCCATTTGTTGCAACTTCCACATTGGATAAATACGATGTATTTGCAACTGTAAAAGGTGGAGGGCTATCTGGTCAAGCAGGTGCTCTAGCTCATGGAATAAGCAGAGCTTTAAGTAGTGTAAGCCAAGATTTGCATTCTATACTACGTAATGGTGAGTTCTTAACTAGAGATTCACGTGTTGTTGAACGTAAGAAATATGGTCAACATAAAGCTCGGAAAAAGTGTCAATTTTCTAAGAGATAGTTATTTTATAGGGGTGTTTTTTTGTAAGTATTATACAAATATTTGCAAAAGTGTATGATATCCTCTATTTTTGTGATGAATTTAGTTGACTATCGGTGTCAACATAATATGCTATTTATGTGATTTTTTCAATATTAAGGTAATTTATGAGTAAAGAAGATATAATAAAACAATTAAAGGAAGATTGTTCTAGTCAGAATATAGATATAACAAAATCTGATTTGAGCAAGATTCATGATGCGTTTATTAAAATAATGAAGAATGAGCTGCATGGGAAAGGTGAAATACGTTTGCATGGAATAGGAACATTTTCTACTGCTATCAGTCAGGAAAAACAATGTCGTAACCCCCAAAGTGGTGAGATCATGACTGTTCCTAAAAAGACAAGGGTAAAATTTAAAGCAAGCCAAACTCTTTTAAGTATTTTAAATGAGAAGGAAAAAGCAGCAGTTAGTTAGACATTGTCATTTTCATTGTTTTTACTACGCTGTGTAAGCCGTAAAATACAGCTTCGCTAATTAAATAGTGGCCTATGTTAAGAGCTGAGATGTGAGGTATTCTTGTCATCTTCTTAGCGTGTTTATAAGTTATGCCATGTCCTGCGTGGCATTCTATTCCTAATTTATTGACGTACTCTGCAGCATTAGTAATTAACTGTAACTTTTTTTCTGATGGATTATCACAGTAATCCCCTGTGTGAATTTCTATTATGTCAGGTTTTGTCCCTAGCTTTTCAAGATATTTTAGTTGATCAATATTTGGATCGATAAACAGTGAGACTTTTATGCTAGAGCTATGCATTTCCTCTATTATACTAGAAAGTTTACTGTGCATATTCACGATATCCAGGCCACCTTCGGTTGTTAATTCTTCTCTTTTTTCTGGTACTATACTAATCGAATAGGGTTTTACCTTTTTTGCTATTTCAAGCATTTCTTCCGTGGCTGCAATTTCAAGATTTAGCTCAGTGCTAATGCTTTTTTTTAGGTTAAATACGTCTTCATCTCTAATATGCCTTCTATCTTCTCGTAAGTGTACAGTAATAAAGTCTGCTCCAGCGTCAATGGCTATTTCTGCTGCTTTCAATGGATCTGGATAAGAAGTTCCGCGTGCGTTGCGGAGGGTTGCAACGTGATCGATATTAACACCTAGTTTCACAATCTACCTCAGAAATTATTTATAGATTATACATGTTATTAGGTTTTTTGCATAGTCATTGTTTGATTAGCAATACCATAGCCAAGAGACGGGGCTAGAAGTTACTTGACACATTCCGCCAGCCCCCTTATCATAATAAGGGGGCTGGCGGAATGTGTCAAGCAAGTTTTTTCGTTTCTATAAATCTGGATTTCAGCGTTATGCGCTGGAATGACAACGTGAGGTAAATTTTTCAACATCCCAAAATTACAGAATTCAGTCTGTTTAATTAAGTGTGAACTGTTACACGAAAATTTTGTAAATAGATTAATATACCCTGTTTTTGCTATTCATCTAAAAATGGAACCATAGAGTACGTTGAGGAGCGTAAGCAAATTTTAATGCAAAAATTACTATCAAAAAATAGATTATGCAAGAGGTCTAATTATTCTGCCGCAATTTTGCTCTATCACGCTTGCCACATTTAATATTCCAGCTTCGTCATAATAATTTCCAATCACTTGCAAGGCAAGTGGTAAACCCTCATTGGAGAGCCCAACAGGAACAGAAATAGCAGGCAGTCCTGCCAGACTTGCCGGTACAGTAAACACATCATTGATGCACATAATTAGCGGATCTGGCTTTTCATTTAAGCCAAAAGCTTCTGTTGGAGCAGATGGCACAAGTATGTAATCTATTTTTTCAAACGCTTTTATAAAATCATTTCTGATTAATGCCCTAATGCACTGCGCTTTTTCGTAATATTCATTATAATGACCTGAAGAAAGCGCATAAGCGCCAATTAAAATTCTTCTTTTCACCTCTTTACCAAAACCTTCTGCTCTTGTTAGTGAATACATTTCTTCAAGGGTATCAGCATCAACCCTTAATCCATAACGCACACCATCGTAACGAGCAAGATTGGATGAAGTTTCAGCAGAACAGATTAAATAATAGACTGGTATTGCATATTTAGTATGTGGCAGAGTAATGTCAACAACTTCAGCGCCATTTTCTTTTAAATAGGAAGCAACTCTTTCCCAATTATGAACTATTTCCTCTGAAATTCCATCCATCCTATATTCTTTTGGTATACCAATACACTTACCCTTGACATCACCATTTATAAAGCTAGAAAATTTAGGCACTGGCTTTTCGCTCGATATTGAATCTTTTGTATCATAGCCACAAATTGCTTCCAGCATTAATGCTGAATCAGAGACAGAACGAGTAATGACTCCTGCTTGATCCAGAGAACTCGCAAATGCAATCATACCAAAACGCGAGCATCTTCCATAAGTTGGCTTTATTCCAACCACTCCACAATAAGCTGCTGGTTGGCGTACAGATCCACCGGTGTCGCTCCCTAACGCTCCAGCGCATAAAAATCCAGCAACCGATGCTGCAGATCCACCAGATGATCCACCAGGAACAACTTTTTCCCCATCACTTTTTCTAATCCACACATTTTCAACAGGGCCAAAATAGCTATTTGTGTTCGCAGAACCCATAGCAAATTCATCCATATTAAGCTTACCGAGCATGGCTGCTCCACTTTTTAAAAGCAAGTCAGACACCGTAGATTCGTAAGTCGGAACGAAATTTTCCAGCATTTTTGAGCATGCTGTTGTTTTTATTCCTTTTGTACAGAATAGATCTTTGATGCCAACTGGTACACCCATGAGCGGCGAGATTAAATCATCCTTTTGCCTAGAGAAATGTTCATCTGCAGCTTTAGCAGCTTTCATTGCTATCTCTGGGGTTTTTGTTATAAATGCATTTAATTTCTCATTTTCAACCGCACTGATGTGCGCCTCTACGAGTTCAACGGCAGAAAAACTCTTTTTTTTGAGCCCGTCATGCATTTGTGTAATACTTAACTTTCTTAGTTCATTCATCAATATTTAATTTTTAGCAAGACGTTAATTATAACATGGCACGATAAAAAATCCATACATTTATAGTTACAGCTAGAAATGTAGCTAAGGTAACTTAGATTCACCGACAATCGTCATCCCGCTACTTGTTAGCGGCTAAGAGATACCGCAGCGGTATGACGTAGAAGCTATACTTTTATACTCACCAACTCAGTATCCAATCCGGATTGTATCTTAAAAAGGTCAAAAGACTATAATAAGCAAAGGAGTGATACTGTGTCTGAGTGAAAATCGTTGAGATCCCAGTGTCTGCTGCTTGCATAGCATTTATTTACAAAAAAATAGTCATGCAAGAGACTTTGCTTGGATATTTGATATAATTTAGGTCTATTAAAGCAAAAAATACTAACATGAATGAAGTGATAACATTTGGTTGTCGTCTCAATTTTTACGAGAGTGAGTTAATCAAAGAAGCATTAAAAAAAGCAAAGAGAGAAAATGTTGTTGTGGTGCATAGCTGTGCAGTGACAAACGAAGCAGAACGTCAGGTAAAGCAAAAGATACGTAAGATTTACAAAAATGATCCAAATAAAGAAATTATCGTAGTTGGTTGTGCTGTTCAGTTGGATCCAGAAGTTTACAGTAGCATTCCTGGTGTAAGTAAAGTGCTCGGTAATCAAGATAAACTAAAAGCTGAAAATTACTTACTAAATGACGATAAAATCTTGGTCAGTGATAACCAAGTAGAACCTGTTCTAATTAATGGATTTGAAGATAAGTCAAGGGCATTTATTGAAATTCAAAATGGTTGTAATCATAGCTGCACATTTTGTTCAATTACTGAGGCAAGAGGGAATAATCGATCTGTGCCAATAAACAGTATTATAGAGCAAATCAGGATCTTTGTAGAAAATGGATATCAAGAAGTAGTGTTTACAGGGGTTGATATTACTGACTTTGGTACAGATTTGTTGGGTAAGCCATCACTTGGTTCAATGATTAGGAGAGTTTTAAAGGATATACCAGAGTTGAAGAGGCTAAGACTTTCCTCTATCGATGTTGCTGAAGTTGACGACGAATTAATGGATTTAATAGCTAATGAGTCAAGACTTATGCCTCATTTACATTTGAGTCTACAATCTGGTAATAATTTAATACTAAAGAGAATGAAGCGTCGTCACAACAGAGAACAAGTGATAGAATTTTGTCATAAAATGAAGAGCTTGAGGCCTAATATAGCATTTGGCGCTGATATTATTGCTGGATTTCCAACAGAAACTGATGAAATGTTTCAGGATACAGTTGATTTACTGAAAAAAACAAATATAGTTTACCTACATGCTTTTCCATATTCAGAGCGGAAAAATACACCTGCTGCACGAATGCCACAAGTACCAGAGAATGTGCGTAAAGAACGAGTAAAAAATTTAAGAGAAGTAAATAAAGAAATTATGAGCAGTTTTTGTCAATCCTTGATCAACACTAAGCAAAGTGTTCTGGTTGAGCAAAATAATGTCGGTAGAGCAGAAAATTTTGCATTAATAAAGCTTGAATCAAGAGCGCAAGCTAAAAGTATTGTGAAAGTTAATGTTACAGGCGTAGAGAATAATTATTTAATTGGAAATACTCTTTCTTAATTTTTGTACATTAAAGAAATATATGATATGATGGTTATACTATAAATGATAATTATGGGTTCATTTGTGATAACTAAAAGATCTATTACTTTATTTTTGATTTTAATTTCATGTGTCTATTTTTTTATTACTTATATCGGTAATTATGTACACGTTGAACAAGTTATTGGAACACAACTCTTAAAACTAGAAACGGACAATAATGAAGATGTAATGCATTCTAAAGAGGTTACTGAAAAAGAAGTACTAACAGAGAATTTAAAATATCAAGAACCTGAAAATAGTCCTATTGAACAACCTTCTATTCTCCAAGTAGCTGATCAGAAAAATATGTGGTCACGTATTGCAGATCAAGCTGAGCCTACAAAAGAAAAATCAAAAAAACTTGATTTTTATGTGAGCGCTAACGGTGGTAAGGTATACCATGATAATTCAGAAACATTTGTAAAGGGTATAAAGGCAATAGGGGAGAGAGTCCTAACTTTAGTTGAAAGTCATTATGGTTTTATAATAAAAAATATAGTGGCAGATGAAATTAAAAGTATACAGCAATTTGATGGTAAAATTGATTTCCAGTGGTTTAGCAGCATGTCTTTAGGTTACTATGCTGGAGAAAATGGTAAAATTGATTTTGAAGCCGCGTATTCTATAGCCAATATTGAAGATAGTAATTCTCCTCCGGTATTTGATAAATCAGCAAGTGTATTTGCGTTTTTGTTAAACTTCTATTATAATCCCAGCATTCAGGGTACACAATTTGCTCCGTACATCGGTCTTGGTATAGGGCCAACAGTTTTTAGATTAAAAAGGATTAGTTGGTCACCCCAAAATTCAATGCCACTTAATGTTCCTTGGTTTGCTTATCAAATAAAACTTGGTGTTGATTATTCAATAATCCCAGAAGTCAAAACCTTTCTCGGCTATCGTTACTTTAGCGTTCCGATACCTGTTGCAGATGACATATCTACTCACAATATTGAAGTTGGTTTGATATTTAATTTTTAGTGATAATTTAATATATATATAAATTCTTATCTTTTCTATCTAACAAACCAAATGTTGGTACGATTGTTGCTTTTAAAAAAATGACAGTTTCTACTGTTCTAATATTATTCGCTAGCCTTTTTGATTTCTGATGCAATAAGCTTTGCTTATCTTCTCTATGTTCTATAAGCCCGCCGATTACCATAATTTCACCGCTCTTAATTTTTAACATAGAGTTCATTTCTCTGATTTCAACAATTGGAATGTCGCTATTTAATTTCATTTTACTCTGCTGTGCAACGTACTCTATATCTGGATCTTTAGTGTAGCCGTTAATTCTTGATAAAGTTGGATGTATATCCATGAATATTTCACTAGTATCAATGTTAATGCTTGGGTGGATTATTAGCACAACACCTATTGGGACGCTATTCATCTTGGTAATTAAGGTCTGATTAGAGTTTCTAGTATCTTTTTGTATATCGGAGGTAAAATAAATATGGTTTTTAGTAAATGAAATCATCGCTTGCTGATTATTTATAGCATGTACTCTGGGGCTTGAAATTACAGTTGAAGTGCCAAATTTGTCTAAATTTTTTACTAAATCTCCTAGATCATTCGCACCAAAGTTCATTGCTAGGTTAATAATGGAGTTATCTTGATTTATTATAGACTTAGTTCCATCTTGTAAGTCATTTAAGTTCATACCAGAAAGGTATTTGTCATCTAGCACAACTTCAACTATTTTTGCCTCTATCATTACTTGAGAAGACGCTAACTTCTTAACCTTATTAATATATTCTTCAACAGCTTTGTGGATATCTTTTCTAGCATTCAAAATAATAACACCAGCTTCTCTGTTGGATGAAAGGAATTCGCCATCATCCACCCCGTTAACATCCATTATTGCATTCAAGCCTTTTTCTAATGAATTCCATAAGTCACTACTGTATTGAGACTTCATAACATTGTTATAGTCCCTATCAACGTTACTTCCATCACTGTTAGTAATATTGTTATTAATGACGAAACTGCTTTGAGCAGAATGTTGAATATTGATGAAGTCTACGTAATAATTTTGCGCGTATGGCAAGTCCTGCTCAATTCTAATTACACCATTACTTATTGAGTAACGCAGTTTGGCGCTATTTGCTATACTCTGAATTACTTCGTTTATATCCTTATCTTTTAGCTTTAAAATAATATTACCTGATATTTTTGGGTCCATATCCAAGTTAACGTCAGAAAGTTTTCCTATCTCAATCAGCAAATCTTTTACTGATACTTCTTCACTAACATTAATAGAAATAAGCTGATTACTGATTGTGAGATCGGGAAACTCTATTGGTAAAGGCATAATTTCTGGTATTGCCGGTTCATTAATCTCCAAAGAGGTGTTATATTGTTGCAACGGATAATCGTGCTTATAATTGTCTATGTTAATAGGATATTGCTTGGTAGGTAGATGTGTGCAAGAAATAATGAAGAGGAGTATTAAGCATTTAAAAATAGCCATTAGAACAGCATACAAAATCTATACTAATAGATTTCTATAAAAATATTAAAAATGTATTTAATCTCATTTTCATCGAGCAGATAATTGTCGTGTATTAGCTTTGGCTATGTATTTTTTGTATACTCTTCTTGTACTTAAATGTAGACCAGCATAGCCCTAATTTTTTTATATATTTTAC
Organism: Wolbachia endosymbiont (group A) of Bombylius major; assembly: GCF_947251895.1. Lineage (NCBI taxonomy): Bacteria > Pseudomonadati > Pseudomonadota > Alphaproteobacteria > Rickettsiales > Anaplasmataceae > Wolbachia > Wolbachia endosymbiont (group A) of Bombylius major. Next base: position 652,411 of record NZ_OX366395.1, read on the forward strand.
TTCTTTCTCTGTATTTAATAATAGGCTTGAAAATAAATGGTAAGCCTATAATTGTTAAGCTTAGAGCTAGGGTTGAAAGTATACAACAGGCTTTGTGTTTACTATGTAGCTCTTTCAGGTAAAGCATCAAAAATCTACAAAATTTTTTGTAATTTTCTTCGATGTTTTTTTTGCTATGAGCCTTGCTAATGAACATATCTATTGCGGTATGACCGTTATTGCACTTAATGTTAAGGTCTGCACCTTTTTCTGTTAACAACTGAGCTATATCAAAATAATCCTTTTGAACAGCAAGATGTAGAGGTGCAAAACCTTGTTGCTCACAAATGTTCATATTGGCTCTAACTTCCAATAACATTTTCACAATTTGTGTATGGCCTTTTTTAACTGCGAGTAGCAAGGGAGTTCTGTTACATTTAGTAACAGCATTAACGTTTACCTTAAGCTTCAATAAGAGCTTAACTGTTTTAGTGTTACCATTATGGCTAGCTTTATGCAGCCTAGCGTTACCATTAAAATCTTGATCGTTTGCTTCTATTCCCTTTGAAACAAGAAATGTTACCATTTTTCTATTATTATGCTCAATAGCGCAATCTAACGCATCAAAACCATGGTTGTTTTTTGTGCAAAAAAACTCTTTAAGTTTAATTTTATCGTTACTTGCTTGCTGTTTTTTTGCAATAAGTTTTACTATTTGCATTTTGTTGTTATACGCTGCTAGGAAAAGCGTAGTGTTATTTTCTGCATCTTTGGCTTCTATATTTGCACCTTTCTTTATCAGATATTCTATAATTTCTGCTCTGCTGTCATAATGTGCGGTGCATTGATAAATGGTTAAAAACAAAGGAGTACGAAAATTGTTATCTTCACATTCGAGATTTGCTCCGCTATCAATTAAAATTTGGACGCTTTTTTTAGAACCGTATAGTGAAGCTATATGAAGAGGAGTATAGCCCTCTTTGGCATCTTTTTCATTAATTTTTGCGCCTTTTGTTATCAAAAAATCTATTAATTCCGTGTCATCTTGTAGTGCAGCAAGGTGCAGTGGAGTGAATCCATTTTTATCCTTGGAATTAATTGTCAGCTGGTTAACAAAAAGTTTAGCAACTTTCTTGTGTCCATGCATAATGGCGTAATGCAGAGGGTTTCTATTTTCGTTGTCTACGACATTGAAATCAGCTTCGTGCTCTAGTAATGACTTTACTCCAACTAAATCGCCTTCTTTTGTGAACTTATGCAAGAGAGTGATTCCACTTGCATCTTTTGAGTTAATATCAAATCCATTTTCTACTAATTGGTTTATATCTTCCTCACGCGCCATATCACTTAAATCTCTAATTAAACTCTTTTCGCGTTAATAATACTCCTACTTGATTAAGTTTAAATGAATCTGTGAGAAATTGCTAGTGCATTCTTGCATAACAAACTTTTGGCAGCGCATTGGATGAAACGAAAAACTTACTTGACAAACTCCGCCAGCCCTCTTATCATGAAACTGAAGCTATTTATTTATCTTCGCAATCTCTGCAGTGGATTAATGACAAAAAACTTAATGTATTTGGCGTAAATCATGCTTAATTTTTTGCACTATGTGCACCTCATGTCTTTATAAAACTTTTAGGTTTCTACCTATACAAGCCGAAACGCGCTTATAAAGTGTTTAAGACAGTAAAAGACGTCAAATAGACAAGGGAGAATTTGAATACTAGCTACCCTAGGGTTTCTTTGCCTTTTTTTTCATTTGGTAAATTTCTTAACATTTATAGCTAAACGACAACTGTCATCCTTGTAAAGGTCAAGTATCCCGCTACTTGTTAGCGGGATCTAGAGATACCGTGACGGTATGACGTAGGATTGCTGTCATTCTGCTACTTGTTAGCGGCTGAGATACCGCGAATGAATCGCGGCATGACGGTTCGCGGTGGCATGACGATAAGCTCGTCATCCCGCTACTTGTTAGCGGCTGAGATACCGCGAATAAATCGCGGTATGACGGTTAGCGGTGGCGTGACGATAAGCTCGTCATTCCGCTACGTGTTAGCGGTTAAGAGATATCGCGGTGGTATAGCTATAAATTGTTGATATCTTTTTTATATCACATTTTTAACTTACAATAGTTAGCCAGCGTTCCTTACATTAACCAAATCTTTCAAATTCTGCACTCACCACTACCTATAACTCACTTTCACGCAATATTGATCGTTCTTAAAAAGCAATCTAACATTTTTTATTCCTTGATTGCGAAGCTTTGATGCAGCTGATTTAGCAGCCTGAGCACTTTTAAAAAATGCAACATATCCCTTACTTTCTGCACTGTCTTGTTTCGGGTGACGTTTCTGCATTTCTTTTTCATATTGCTTTCTGTAATGAGGAGTATTTTGTATCAATTGTTCTGACATCTTTCTTAGGTATTGAACTTTTACTTTTGCAAGCCCAGATTTATGAAATCCTAAGACTTGAGCTGCTTTTTCTGATAAGTCTATTATTCTGCCTTCAATAAAAGGCCCTCTATCGTTAACCCTTGTAACAAGCTTTCTTCCATTTTCTAAATTAGTGACAAGAACAAAGCAGGGTAGGGGCAAAGTCTTATGCGCTGCAGAGATCAAGTGACGGTTAAACACTTCACCATTTGCTGTAAGCGTGCCATGATCTTCTATTCCATACCACGACGCTATCCCTATCTCTTCATAGTGTTTACAGTTTTTTGGATAATAAGTTATGCCATTTATTGTGTAGCTGCTGCCAATTTTATAATGACCTGCAGTGCAATTAAACCTGTTGCTAAAACTGCAGCTACTTATCAAAACAAATATTAGGCATAGAAAGGTTAGGTTTTTTATCATTGTATTCGGTAAGAGGGTTCGATACTATGAGGATTTTAAATTATACTATAATAAATTTAGTAATGAGTAAACATCTACTGCTAAATATTAACAAAACTCAAAAAGAAATAATACATATTATTGGTATAGGTGGAATTGGAATGAGCGCTATTGCTGAAATTCTTCACAATTCCAATTACAAAGTTCAAGGTAGTGATGCACAATCAAACAACAATGTAGATAGGTTACAAAAGCTGGGCATAGAGGTTTTTATTGGTCACAATGCTAATAATGTAAGCCAAGCTCAAATAGTTGTACATTCTTCTGCAATAAAATCTGATAATGTGGAGTTAATTGCAGCAAAAAATAACAATAAAATCGTTTTGCATAGATCAGACATGCTTGCTGAACTTTTAAGAGATAAATATGTGATAGCGGTTTCAGGTTCGAGCGGTAAGACAACGACAACAGCAATGATTGCTTCCATTTTTGATCATTCTAATATCGATGCAACTGTAATTGTGGGAGGAATACTAAATTCATACCAGAGCAATTCAAGACTTGGAAAGAGTGACATTTTTTTAATCGAAGCTGATGAGTCTGATGGAACCATGCTAAAAATGCCTGCAAATATTGTTGTCATAACGAGTATTAACGACGATCATATGGATCATTATGGTACATTTGACGATATTAAGCATGCATTCTCTCAATTTATAAATAAAGCAGATTTTGCAATTTTTCCTGATTCTGTAGGCATTAATTATGATGTAAGTAACTCTATGATGTTTGGGTTTAAAAGTGGTAACATTAGAGCCAGCAACATTAAACAGCATGCTAACAGCATAGAATTTGACGTGTTGATTGACAATAACCACAGAATAAAAAACGTAGTACTATCAAACACAATAGGAATGCATAAAGTCAGTAACGCACTAGCTGCAATATCAGTTGCGATAAAGCTCGGAATTAGCGATGCAGATATTAAAAAAGGCCTTTTGGAATTTCAAGGAGTAGCAAGAAGATTTTCTTTGATTGCCAATATTAAAGGTGTTAAGTTAATTGAGGATTATGCCCATCATCCAAATGAAATATATGCAACTTTAACGGCTGCACGTTCGATTACCAAAGGAAAGATAATAGGAATTATCGAACCACTTCGTTTTGCTCGCATTCGTAATTTTTTTGATGAATTCATACGAATTTTCATGATGTTTGATTATGTCATCCTCACTCCTGTTCATCCTCCAAAAGATAAGCCTATTCCTGGTTGTGGGATTGATGATATACAAAAAGCTTTAATCAGTAATGGATTTAATAACACAAAAATTATGAATGATGCTTTGCTCATTTCACATTTTATTAGTGATTCGACAAGTCCAGGTGATATAGTATTATTTATTGGTGCTGGTAGTAATATAGCTAAACTGGCAAAGGAAGCTGCAAAGCTCATAGCAGAAACTATACAAACATCTAGTTAAACGATAGAATAAATGCAAGTACTGGTGTCATGCAAACTGGAATCTAGTCAATTATATATATGGAAAATGAATTTGATTGAGAAAAAGAATCCGGACTGGGAGGATTTATATGATAAAATTGTGTAATAAGGCTGGATCCCAGTGTCGAAGCACACAACTGTACGAACGTTGTGATATGGGGGTAACTTCCACTAAGAATGATGTCATCCCAGTGCCCAGACACTGGGATCCAGAAAACTTAATCGTAAATGAGCACACCAGGTGGCTGTATAGTAAAAGCTGGATTCCAGTGTCAAGCACTGGAATGACACCATCCGCTACTCAAATTACCTGTATATTGCAATGTTCATACACTGAAATGTTACAGCGCTGGGATAACATCTTCCGAGACAGAACGTTCCGTGCACACAATTGTGAATCTAGTAAAGGGTTAATGTAATGAATAAGATAATCAACAATATATTTGCAAGAGAAATTTTAGATAGCAGGGGTTACCCCACTGTTGAGGTGGAAATTGGGCTCTGTGATGGAGCAATAGGTAGGGTATCTGTACCTTCTGGAGCTTCAACCGGTAAATTAGAAGCCTTGGAACTCAGGGATCAAGATGAGAAAAGGTATTGTGGTAAGGGGGTGCTGAAAGCTGTTCAAGCTGTAAATGGAGTGATAGCAGATGAAATCATTGGAATGAATGCAGCGGACCAAAATGCAATTGATAAAGCATTAATTGAACTGGATGGAACAAAAAATAAATCTAAACTTGGAGCAAATGCAACTTTGGGTGTGTCTCTTGCAGTTGCGAAAGCAGCAGCAAACAGTTTCAAAATGCCGCTGTATAGATATTTGGGGGGAGAGCAGACAAGTGTTATGCCGGTTCCACTCATTAACATAATTAATGGCGGAGTACATGCAGACAATAAGCTCGATTTTCAAGAATTCATGATTCTTCCGGTCGGTGCTGAGACTTTCAGTGAAGCAATCAGAATGTCTGCGGAGGTGTTCCACAACTTACGTAGCATTCTTAAGAAAAAAGGTTATAGCACAAACGTAGGAGATGAAGGTGGTTTTGCACCAAATATTGAAAGTACTGAAGAAGCACTTGACTTGATCATATACGCTATAGAATCAGCAGGTTATTCAGCGCAAAGTGATTTTGCGCTGGGCCTTGATGTTGCTTCATCTACTTTTTGTCACAACAAAATTTACAAATTTGAAAATAAAGAGCTTACTTCAAAAGAATTGGCTGAATACTATTGTAACCTTGTGGAAAGATATCCAATAATTTCTATAGAAGATGCAATGAGTGAAGACGACTATGAAGGTTGGAAATTACTTACTGCAAAATTGGGGAGTAAAATTCAATTGGTTGGGGATGATTTGTTTGTTACAAATTGTGAACTGATATGCAAAGGAATAGAGGGAAAAATGGCAAACGCTGTACTGATCAAGCCAAATCAAATAGGGACGTTAACAGAAACGTTTAATGCAATTGAAATGGCAAAATCAAATGGCTATAAAGCTGTTATTTCTCATCGCTCAGGTGAAACAGAAGACACAACAATATCTCATATAGCAGTTGCATCAAATTGCGGGCAAATAAAAACCGGGTCGCTATCGCGTTCTGATAGACTCGCGAAGTATAACGAGCTAATCAGAATAGAAAGCGCATTAGGAAAGGATGCTAAATATTATCGTGGGTTAGCATGGGTTTTATAGACGAAGTAAAATTGTGTTTAAAAGCTGGTGACGGTGGTGATGGCTGTGCAAGTTTTCGTCGAGAAAAGTTCGTTGAATTTGGTGGTCCAAATGGTGGTAATGGAGGAAAGGGTGGAAACATAGTTTTCATCAGCGACGCTAATCTCAACACTTTGCTTCATTTTCGTTATAGAAGACACATTAAAGCAGATAGTGGAAAAAATGGTGCAGGCAGGGATAGATCTGGCACAGCAGGGAAAGACGTTATACTTAAAGTTCCAGTTGGTGCACAAATAATTGATGAAGAAAGTGAAGAGATAATAGTCGATCTTGACAAGCCTGATATGGAATTTTTAATAGCACAGGGTGGAAAAGGTGGACTTGGAAATACTAATTTTAAATCTTCTACTAATAAGGCACCAAGACATTTTACTTACGGTCATCCTGGCGAAGAAAAACATGTATTATTAAAACTAAAAGTTTTATCAGATGTTGGAATTATTGGCATGCCAAACGCAGGTAAATCAAAATTTTTGACTCGCTGCTCAAATTCCGATACAAAAGTAGACGATTATCCATTTACCACCGTAAGACCCCACTTAGGTGTGACAAAAGTGGATGATAGCGAAGTTGTAATAGCAGATATTCCTGGAATAATCACCGATGCTCACCTTGGAGTTGGGCTCGGACATAAATTTTTAAAGCACATAGAAAGGTGTCAAATTTTACTTCATTTAATTGATGCAACTCACGATGATGTGATAGCAGCTTATAATTGTATCCATAATGAATTAAAACTTTACAATGGTGATCTTGTTAAAAAAGAAGAGATTGTAGTATTAAACAAATGCGACTTATTGAGGGAAGTAGAAATTCTGGAAAAGAAGAATCACCTAGCTAATTATCTTAATAAAGAAGTGCTTTGCTTATCAATTAATGATGATTTACAGCACATTTTGAGATTATTAAGTGAAAAATTGAAAAAGAGTAATCCTAAGGAAATCGATGTATATGATCCTTTTAAAGCGTAAATTTTCTATTTATGGATGTGCAAGAATGGTAGCGTGCAACCAGAACTAAGCGTACAGCTGTGCAAACATCGTGATTTGAGTCCACCAGAAGGGTGTCATCCCAGTGTCAAGCACTGGGATGACATCATAGGGGCGCTGGGATGACACCCTCCTGCTAGACAATGTTCGTACAGTTGCACATCTACCATGCAAGTTACCTGAAATTTGCAATGTTCGTACACTTGACTACTTGGATCTAGTATGATTTAATTAACCAAGAAATTGAGATGTTCATATGGCAAAATTATGTAGTGAACCAGTTTGCATAACACCAGGAGGAAAATATGGATAGAAAGACGAGAATAGAATCAGACAGCTTAGGGGAAGTAAAAGTACCAAGTGAACATTACTGGGGAGCGCAGACTCAGCGTTCCTTAGAAAATTTTAAGATTGGCACAGAAAAAATGCCAGAGCCTCTGATTAAAGCATTAGCAATAGTAAAACTTGCAGCAGCGCGTGTTAATATGAAACATGGTGTTATAGATGATAGGGTAGGCGACGCAATTTGCACAGCCGCGAGGGAAGTAATAGATGGCAAATTTAATAATGAATTTCCGCTTGTTGTTTGGCAAACCGGATCCGGAACGCAGACTAATATGAATATGAATGAAGTGATCAGCAATCGTGCAATAGAGATTTTAGGTGGTAATTTGGGTAGTAAATCTCCGATACATCCAAATGATCATGTGAATTATGGTCAGTCGTCAAATGACACCTTTCCAACAGCAATGCATATAGCAGCAGCAGAGCAAATAAACTGCTTGCTTATTCCAAATCTTGAAAAATTGCATAAGGTGCTGGATAATAAGGTTCAGGAATTTAAAGATATAATAAAAGTAGGACGTACTCACTTACAAGATGCAACGCCCCTAACACTGGGACAGGAGTTCTCTGGCTATGCAGCCCAGATTAAAAAGGGGATAGAGAGAGTAAAATCAACTTTAAGTGATATATACGAGCTTGCACAAGGTGGCACTGCGGTTGGCACGGGACTCAATACTAAAAAGGGTTTTGCTGAAGATTTTGCTAGAGAAGTTGCAAAAATCACTAATCTTCCATTTACTTCAGCAGGCAATAAATTTGAAGCGCTAGCAGCAAATGATGCTTTAGTTGAGCTCAGTGGAACACTCAATACAGTAGCAGTCAGTTTAATGAAAATTGCAAATGATATAAGGCTTCTTGGTTCTGGTCCAAGATGCGGAATTGGGGAAATAATGTTACCAGAAAATGAGCCTGGTTCTTCAATTATGCCAGGTAAAGTGAATCCAACTCAGTGTGAAGCGGTGACTATGGTATGCACTCAAGTTATGGGAAATCATGTTGCTGTAACCATTAGTGGTTCAAACGGTCATTTTGAATTGAATGTGTTTAAGCCAGTGATAATTTACAATGTTTTGCAGTCTATAAGACTTTTAGCTGATGCAAGTTTAAATTTTACAGAAAAATGTGTAGTTGGTATTAAAGCAAATGAAGAGAGGATAAAAGATTTACTGAATCAGTCGTTGATGTTGGTCACTATATTAAATACGCATATAGGGTACGACAATGCAGCAAAAATAGCAAAGCTTGCTTATAAAGAAAATATCACTTTAAAAGAAGCAGCAGCAAAACTTCAACTGCTCACTGAGGAGGAGTTTGAAAGGATAGTGAAACCAGAAGAAATGGTAAATTATTTGTAACCGCTCACACTTAATTCTTCAATCTCACTAATAGAAAGGCCAGTAAACTTGACAATAGTGTTAACATCAACATTATTATCTTGCTTTGTCTACCTTATTTTGCCGCTCCCCTGAACGGATACGGTTTAAGACATAAGATCCTTTTTCATAGCTATACTACGTTATCCAGCGTCTGGGCACTGGTTTCTTGGTACTGATTCCGCAATAATTTTTTTTTCCTTCAATAAACTTTGCAGTTCGCCTTTTTCGTACATCTCGCGAGTGATGTCGCAACCACCAATAAACTCTTCCTTTATATATAATTGTGGAATTGTTGGCCAATCAGAAAACTTTTTTATAGATTCACGTATTTCATCATTCTCCAACACGTTAATATACTTAAACTTCACGTTCAATTTTTTTAGGATTGACACGACGAGTCCAGAGAATCCGCATTGAGGAAAATCAGAAGTGCCTTTCATATACAATACCACATCATTTTCTGTTATATCTTTTTTTATTTGTTCAAAATTGCTCATAAATTCACCTTATTTTTAAGTATTAGTTTCCAGTTGCAAGGCGTGTATAGACTGACCTTCCAGAGCTTTATATACCATTTTATGCTGTTCTATTTTTGTCTTTCCAAGAAAACACTTGGAGTTTATTTTTAAATGATAATGGTCATCATCTCCAGCAAGATCATGAATCTTTATATCAGCGTCGGGGAACGATTGTTTGATGATCCTCTCTAATTCGTGAATTGCAATAGTCATTGATTTGCTTTAAATTACAATACTTTCATTATAAATCTAAAACGATTGAGCGCAATAAAAAGTTGCTATCATAAAAAATAGAAGTATACTATAATAATGGAATGACAAATTATGCAGGGAGGCTTTGTGGTGGGCGAAAGATTTAAATTCACATATCTATTGGTTTTGCTAACTTTTTCATTTAGGTGCTTATCTTACGATGATAAAATAAATAACTTAGAGAATGTTTACATCAAAGCTAACTATTTTGGAGCATTCTTCAATGCAATAGGTTCTCTAGAAGGAAAAGAAGATGCAGGTGACAATATAACAGAGGGGGTTTTTAGTTTTAATAAGAAGGAGCGAATTGAAGCTGGATACAGTCCTAAATATGTTCCAGGGTTTGCCGGTAGTGCTGCAATAGGGTATTTATTCAAAAATATGAGAGTTGAGTTTGAAGGCTTATATTCTCAGACTAACTTATATGATGAAGATTATTCAGATAAGAAAAAAGCAAGATATATTGAACTTCGTCGTCACAATGATGCGTCTACTGGAGCGGAATGCAATTCACCTTGGAGAAGTGGAAAGGTTGATATTCACATTCAAGAAAATTGTAGTGTTGAAGCAGAGTTCAGAGCTGCATTTAAGATGAAAAATGAAGGTTTTAATAACTTAGCTGGAATGGTCAATGTATATCGTGATTTTAATATAGCAAAAATGCCATTCACCCCATATGTTGGTATTGGTGCAGGTGTAACTAGGGTTAAATTTCTAGGAAAAACCAGATATGCCTTGGCTTACCAAGCAAAACTTGGTATCAATCACCAACTTACAGCACAAACTCAAGCATTTGCTGGTTTACGCTATTTTGGTATCCTTGATAACCAATTTAAAGATATTGTACCAGGAATAAAGATACTAGCTGGTGAAGGATATATTCCTGCCGGTGGAGGAAGTAAAGTTGATGAAACTGCACGTGTTGAATCAACAACTGCAACCATTACCAATAGGTTTGGCATATATGGCTTAGAGTTTGGGTTGGTTTATCACTTTTAACTTTATCCAATAAATTACATATGTGAAGATAGTAAATTCAGCGTGCTGAGAACATTAGAAAGACGAGATTTTAATTGATTTTCATATTTACTCCAATCTTGTATTGCCTTTCTTGCAACACCTGAATCAACTGCGGCTTTTGCAACAGCAGGAGCTACTATAGAAATTAATCTTGGGTTAAATGGAGTAGGTATTATATATTCACGTCCATAGCCCATTTTACGACCGCCATAGACTGCAGATATCTCACCTGGTACTGGCTCACGGGCAAGCTTTGCTATTGCATCTGCAGCTGCAATTTTCATTTCATCATTTATTGTTGTTGCATGTACATCAAGTGCCCCTCTAAATATATAAGGAAAACCCATTACGTTGTTGACTTGGTTGTTGTAATCTGACCTACCAGTTGCAATTATTGCATCTGGCCTCACAGATTTTGCAAACTCAGGCCTTACTTCTGGATCGGGATTGGCAAGAGCAAAAATAATTGGGTCTTTGCCCATACTCTTTAACATCTCTTCATTTAACACATCTTTTGCAGATAGTCCGATGAATACATCAGCGCCTTTTATTGTATCAAGTAGAGAACGTTCGGAAGTATCAATTGCATACTTTTCCTTCCACTCATTCATATCCTCGTTTCTACCTTTGTATATTACTCCTTGCTTATCACACAGCACTATATTTTTAGCGCCCATGGACTTTAGTATTTCTAAACATGCAATACCGGCTGCTCCAGCACCATTCATAATGATCTTAACGTCCTCTAATTTCTTTTCAACAATATCAAGAGCATTTTCTATGCCAGCTGCAACAACCACCGCAGTTCCATGCTGGTCATCATGGAACACTGGAATATCCATCAGTTCATTCAGGCGTTTCTCTATTATAAAACAATCGGGAGATCTTATATCTTCTAAATTTATTCCTCCCCAACTTGGTCCAAGATACCTTACTGCATTGATGAAATCTTCTATATTTTCTGTACCAACTTCTATATCAACTGCATCAATATCAGCAAAACGCTTAAATAAAACAGCTTTGCCTTCCATGACCGGTTTTGAAGCAAGAGGACCAATATTACCAAGTCCAAGCACTGCAGTGCCATTTGAAATGACAGCAACATAGTTGCTTTTTGCTGTATAATCATAAACAACCTCAGGATTTTTAGCTATTTCAAGGCACGGAGCTGCAACACCAGGGGAATAAGCAAGTGACAAATCATACTGGGTAGATAAAGGTTTTGTTGGCATGATTGAAATTTTACCAGGGTTACCACCTCTGCTGTGATACTTAAGCGCTTCTTGTTTTGTGGTACTATCTAAATCATCGTTCATCATTACATCCTTATATTTTAAGCTTGTATTTTTTAAGTATATGGAGTTTTTATAAATGTTCAATTGTAAACTATTAACTTGTGAACTCTGTTGTACTTCTGTATAAGTTTACCTATTACGTAAGATGATATTACATGCTTAAAAAAAACGTGCCTAATTTGCTTACAATTTCTCGTGCACTTGCAATACCAGCAATAATATTAAGTTTTTATATAGAAAATAAATATGCAGGCCTGATAACAATATCAATCTTTGTGTTTGCGTGCATTACGGATTTTTTTGATGGTTACCTGGCGCGTGCGTGGAAAGTCCAATCAAAGTTTGGCAAGCTATTTGATCCAATTGCTGATAAATTAATAGTGGTTTCAACGATAATTATGCTAGTTTATAAGCATAAGATAAATGATTTTACAATAGTACCGTCGATTATTATCATCTGTCGGGAGATATTAGTCTCGGGTTTACGGGAGTTTCTGATAGCTACAAATGTTAGTCTACCTGTAAGCAAAGCTGGAAAAATTAAAACATTTTTGCAGATGGTTGCTGTAGTAGCGCTAATAATGAACGATTATTATATGATTCAATATACAGGTGCGATTTGTTTATGGGTTGCAGCTATTATAACTATGTGGTCAGGCTATAATTATATCTTAGCCGGCATCAAACAGATTGATTAAATCTCCTAGGAAATAGTTAATAGACAAGAGTAGTTAATATCTTAGTGATATTGACTCAGAAAGCAAAAAGGTGTATAATTGTATTAACTTACAACTAATTAGGTTAATATTATGAAAATACCTAGTGGCAAATTTTCTTCTACTAAAAAGGTTCCAGGAAAGAATAAGAAAAAAAGAGATTTTGAACCATTAGAAGAGTTTTTTTGGGATTTTTGGCCAACAGTTGATAAAGAAGTCAAAAGAGAAAGGCTAGAACAAGAACTATTAGCACTAAAAAAAAGAGAGCTATATAGAAAATGTGCATCATTGGCAACAATGGTCCCATTTACATTGCTGATGGCGATTGAACTGGAAAAAACATATAGCGATCAGGTATTACTTGGTGTTATAAGCAGCGCATTAGGCCATACTATATTACCTTTTATGGTCTTATCTCTCATTTGTACGCTATATTTAATTTACAATAATAGGAAAATAGCACAAAAAGAACGAGAGTTGGAGAATATTGAAAATGGAAAGGAAGTAAAGGAAAAAGAGCACAATATTTCTGATATAGGTCAGTGTTTGATCTATATTGAGGCTATAACAACTGCACTGGTTATTGTAGGTATGATAATGGGTGAAACATCTTCACTTGAAGCAGCAGAGGATGCAATTTTATTTCTTGCCAATGCAATTGCTTTTCTTGCAACTATTGTTTCTTATATTGATAAGCATGAAAAAAATAAGAAAAAGGAAACAGAAAAGTCTGATCTTGATGAGAAATCTAGCAAGAAAACTAGCAATATGTCTGTAGCCGGATTGGCGCTTGCTGGTTCTTCTATATTTTTAATAAGAAGGATAATGTTAATGGCATTAGCATCGTCCTTAAATCCTGCTGTTGGAACTACTTTAGGCTTGATAGGTATTGCAATTTTTATGGCTGTACAGGTCTTAACTATACATTCCTACAGCAAGACGCTGAAAGATCCAAAAGTGGAAGGACGAGGTGAATCAAGAAATGCAGGTAGTTCTGACCGTAGTTATAAAGAAGAAGGGCCGGCTATTGCCTAAGAAATTTATTTATTTAAGTAATATTTAGGTCTATACTTTATTTTGATCGAAAAAAATCTTATGTATAAGACTTTAATCACGTGCTTTATTTTTCTAATTTGCTCCTTTACACAATCGTATGCGAATGATCTTGAAAAAACTGAAACTGAACTATATGAAGAAGCAGTTGAACTTTTTGACCAGAAAAAATATAAACAAGCTATTAGGGCATTTCATAAGATAGAGGATTTGTATCCTTTGTCTTATTGGGCAATGAAAGCGAAATTATTATCTGGGGTTTCTCACTATAATATGGGTAACTATAGCAGTGCTGCAAGTGATATGGATGATTATATATATGTTTATTCAAATGGTGAAGATTTACCATATGTATACTACTTAAGAGTATTATCTTATTACATGCAAATTAATAAAGTGCAACTTGGACAGCAAACTGCATATAAAACTTTAGAGCTGGCTACAGAATACATTAATCTCTTTCCAGGCAGCGAATATGTAGGCGAGATAAAGGAAAAAGCAAAGCTAATCACAGAGCATATATCAACAAAAGAGTATTCTATCGGTAAATTTTACTTGAAGCGTGGTGAATATTTGGCAGCAATTAAGCGTTTCCAGAATATGGCAAGCTATAAGGATTCTAAATATTTTTCTAAGTCTATTAACTATTTAGTAGCAGCCCATTCAGCTCTTGGCCTTGACTTAGAAGCTGAGCAGTATGAAAGTATGTTATTAGCAGAAAACCTGCAAGATGCCAAGCCAGAGGCTTGAAAATTTGCTTTAGCTTTTTCTATGCTTTGATATATAATTAGGTTTTTAACTATTTGAATATGGCTGGTCATTCACAATTTTCAAATATAAAACATCGGAAAGGCGCTCAGGATGCAAAGCGCTCTCAAAAATTTACAAAGATGATTAGAGAAATAACAGTTGCTGCAAAGCAAGGGCTGCCCGATCCCGAACTCAACCCGCGCCTTCGCTCTGCTATATTTGCTGCACGCAAGGAAAATCTACCAAAAGATAAAATAGAAACAGCAATAAAAAATGCAACTGGTAACGTTGCTGGAGAAAATTACGAGGAAATACAATATGAAGGTCATGGGCCTTTTGGCACTGCACTCATTGTCCATGCCTTGACTAATAACCGCAACCGTACTGCTTCTGAGGTGCGTTATATCTTTTCTCGTAAAGGTGGAAATTTAGGAGAAACAGGAAGTGTTAGTTACCTTTTCGATCATGTAGGCTTAATCATCTATAAAGCAGAAGGTATGAATTTTGACGATTTATTCAGTCATGGAATCGAATTAGAAGTATTGAATGTTGAGGAAAATGACAAAGAAGGATTACACGTTATAACTTGTGAAATAAAAGATTTTGGTAAAGTACGCGATGCCTTTTATGCAAAATTCGGAGAACCAGAACTTGCTCGTCTTTCACGGCAGCCAAAAGATCTGATTGAAATTAGCGATAAAGAGTTGATTGATAAATTATCTGCATTGGTTGAAGAGCTAGAAGATAACGACGATGTACAGTATGTGGAAGGTAATTTTACTTTTGTTGATGCTGTTTAAATGATGAAGCTGATTATATTTATACTGCTTTATATTTTACCAATATTTAATATACACGCCCTTAAGACTCCAGATAACAGTAAAAAGACTTTTTTAATATCCAGCACCATAAAATCTTCCTTTTTTGCCACGGGAATTGAGCAAGGGTTGGCGCCAAATACAGTGGTGAAATTGATCAACATATATAAAGATTTCGGTGTTGATTTTAAAAAAGACATTGTGCCGAAGAGTAAATTGGAGGTTCTTTTTGAGAGATTGCCTAATAATCAGAAGACTGAAGAAAAAATTTTATATGCTTCACTGACAATAAACAAGAAAGCTATTAGTTTATATCATTATAAATCGCAAGACGGCAAAGAAAGGTATTTTAATAATGAAGGAATAAGCTTAAAAAATGGCGAAATTTTTGCAAATCCTTTAAATGGAGATTATCGCATATCCTCAAAATTTGGCAATAGAAAGCATCCTGTTCGCGGTAAAATTGCTTTTCACAAAGGAGTGGATTATGCAGCTAAGCTTGGCACTCCCATATACGCTGCTGCAGAGGGTGTGGTAGAATATATAGGAAAGAATGGTGGCTATGGAAATTACATCAAAATAAAACACAAAAATGAATATTCAACCTGTTACGCGCATATAAGTAGATTTAGTGGCGATATAAAGTTAGGCTCTAAAGTAAAGCAGGGGCAGGTTATTGCCTATGTTGGTAGCACTGGTGTTGCAACAGGACCCCATTTACATTACGAAGTTATATATAACGGCAAACACATCGATCCGCTTACGATAGCACATAAAACTGAAGTAAAATTGCCTGATCATGAATTAAGAGAGTTTAAACTATTTGTAAATAAGATAAACAAAACGATCAACAGAGAGGGTTCAAGTGAAAAAGAAGTTTAAAGACAGTATGGATAAGAATACGATAAACGATAGAAATTTCAGTCAAATTCGGGCTTTTCCTGTACTAATAGCGCTAGGATTAATTTTATCGCTGCTTTTTTTGGCATATGACAGCACAATTGCACTTGGAGTTGCTGCCGTTTCAATTTTGACTTTTCTTCAAGGATTTTTTATTAATGACCCTAATGAAGCAAGAGTGATAGAATTTTTTGGTCATTATATTGGAACTTATTTTAAGTCTGGAATATGTGTAACGCTTCCCTTTTCAAGCAAATATATAGTTTCCCTAAAATTTCAGAATATTAACACAGAAAAAATAAAAGTTAATGATGCAAATGGAAGTCCAATAGAGATTTCTGCAGTAATTGTTTGGAGAGTGAGCAGTCCTGCAAAGGCGTATTATAATGTTAACAACTATCACGAATTTGTTTTTGTACAAAGTGACTCGGTAATTAGAGAATTGGCGAGCAATTATCCGTATGATAGCGAAAGCGATGAGGAATCTTTACGTAAAAATTCTGATAAAATTTCAGATGAATTGCGGTCAATGTTACAACAAAGATTAGATATTGCAGGAATTGAGATTACAGAAGCAAGAATATCGCATTTGGCGTATTCGTCCGAGATTGCACAAGCAATGTTAAGGCGTCAACAAGCACATGCTATCACTTCGGCAAGAAGGCATATAGTGCAAAATGCAATAGGAATTGTCGAGGAAGTAATAGCTCATTTTGAAAAAAACAAAAGCTTACAATTAGATGGCAAGCAAAAGGTTCAATTGATAAATAATTTGTTGGTTGCCCTAATCTCTGAGCAAGATGCACAACCGACGATTAGTTTAGATAATAATTAGCATAGAAGCCGATTGGGTTTCATAAATGCAAGTCACTATTAATTTCTTGATTAATAGACTAAATGATATTATAAATTACACGCATTAGGGGTGCTCTAGAAAAGCTGAGAGTACATAAAGTACAACCCTTTGAACCTGATATTGTTAAAGCAAGCGTAGGAAAATGTATGTATATAAATATTGAAGAATGCTTCGGCTTCATTGCGTTAATTGCATCTCTAATTGGATTATCACCTCAAGTATATAAAGCATATATCACTAAAGTTACTCGTGATGTATCGATGCCAATGTTAGTAAACTATCTTATTTGTTCATTGTCTTGGATTGGCTATGGTCTTTACCAGAGCTCAATTTTTGTGGTGCTTAGCAATATTGCTGGATTAGTGATTAGCATAATATCAATTATTCAAAAATGTTACTACGATGCAAAACCTGCACCATGATCATGTGCTGCATTGCAGTACACAACAACAATATCGTTCTATTGTAGTGCTAAATGGAAAAATACCGAGCTCATCGTTTTTTAAACGAGATATACCTATTATTGCTGTAGATGGAGGAGCAAACAAGCTTCTATCAATTGGCGTAAAACCTGATCTTGTAGTAGGAGATTTGGATAGCGTAAATCTGGATTTACGTGCTAATTTGAATACGATATATCTACCTGATCAAGATTATTGCGACTTTTCTAAAGCAATGGCTCACTTAAAAACAGTAAAGTTATTGCAATCAATAGTAACGGGTATTACTGGAGGAGCAATTGATCACATACCACAGAATATTAACATTTTTCTAAGTACGGGCAGTATCTTTTACACACCTTCACCTCCCATGGTAGGTTACACTTTACAAAAAGGTATTATCCATTTTTTTTCTTTGCCAAAAAATACTAAAATATCTTTACTTGGTATACCGAGAGCTCAAATATCAACCAAAGGATTAAAATGGGAACTGCATCTTAGCAACCTTGCCTTTCCAGGAAAGAATTCTTGCTTTAATCGAAGCCTGAGCAATGAGGCATATATAGAAGTACACAGTGGTATATGTTTGGCGATGGTTTATTTAGAAGCAGTAGATGATGCTGCAAGACATCATGTGCGTCAAGTTAAGAAGTAAATAGACTTCTTGCATAACCCAAACTAAGTAGAAAAAAGGTATCATCCAAGTTGTATTAAACAGGACTTGATATGACACTTTAAAAAAGTAAGTTAAGAATAATAAAAATAAGGAGTGTTAGAAATGAGTACAATACAAACAAAAATACTAAAACCAAAACTAGGATTACTAGAGCTAGCAAAACAATTAGGAAATGTGTCTCAAGCGTGCAAAGTGATGGGATACTCAAGAGATACATTTTATCGATTCAAGGAGTTATATGAAAATGGGGGAGAAGAAGCATTACATGAAATAAGTAAGAAAAAACCGCTATTAGCAAACAGAGTTTCGGAAGATATAGAAAGAGCAATAATTGGCATAGCTACAGAATTTCCTGCATATGGACAAGAAAGAGCTGCAAATGAGCTGAGAAAAAGAGGTATAATAATTTCCCAAGGAGGAGTAAGATCTGTATGGCTAAGAAATGACCTTGAAACTTTGAAAAAGAGACTTAAAGCACTGGAGGCAAAAGTAGCTCAAGACGGAATCATTTTAACTGAAGAACAACTTGCAGCTTTAGAAAAAGTGAAAGAACAAAGGGAAGCTCATGGTGAAATTGAGACGCAACATCCAGGTTATTTGGGTTCTCAAGATACCTATTATGTGGGCAATATCAAAGGCATAGGGCGCATTTATCAGCAAACTTTTGTTGATACTTATTCCAGAGTTGCAATGGTTAAACTTTACACGGACAGAACAGCTATTACAGCTGCAGATCTTCTTAACGATAGAGTTATCCCATTTTTTGATGAGCAGAGAATTCCATTATTACGCATTCTAACTGATAGGGGTACGGAGTATTGTGGCAAGCCCGAAAATCACGCTTATCAGCTATATTTAGGAATCGAAAATATCGATCATTCTAGAACCAAAGCCAACTCTCCACAAACTAATGGCATATGTGAAAGATTCCATAGAACTATGCAAGATGAGTGTTACAATATTATCTTTAGAAAGAAAATCTACTATTCTTTGGAGGATCTACAGATCGATGTTGATCATTGGTTGCGTTCTTACAATGAGACAAGGCCTCACTCAGGCAAATACTGCTATGGCAAAACACCTATGCAAACGTTTTTTGACAGTAAACATATTGCTTTTCAGAAAAATATTAGTAGCATTAAACAACAGCCTGATATTAGTTTTGACTACGTCAATTCTTCTGTCAGTTAATTCTTCTCTGTCAGATTAAATCTTGTCTTTTACACAAACTGTACAACCATAATTATTAATTCACCACAGTAACCGCGCCGTGGCAGTGTTTGTACTTCTTTCCAGAATTACAAGGGCACTTGTCGTTTCTTGAGACTTTGGGAAGTCTGCTATTTCTCGCAGAATGTAACCTATTGCCTATCTCTTGGTTGTCTGCCAACTTAAAGTGCGCTAGGCGGTGAATGGTGAGTTCCTTCCATTTTTCAAGCATCGACTCAAACATCAAGAAAGCTTCGCGTTTAAATTCATTCAGTGGATCTTTCTGCCCCATAGCACGTAAGCTTATGCTTTGTCTTAGGCTCTCTAGAACTGAAAGGTGTTCCCTCCATAAATGATCAAGTGTCATTATCATCATTTGCTTCACGATCGTATTCCACAAATCTGTAGTGTGCTGACTGTTGAAATATTTTTCTTTCTCAGTAAAAAATTCTTGTATCTTATCATTTATATAATTCAAAGCTTCTTGTTTATTCAAAAACTTTGCTAAATCTTCTTTATCAAGCGTTATTCCATACCTTGTATGGAATTCTTTGGCTATATCTTCAACATAATCTTCGTAATAGCCACTTTGGATTATACCTTCTACTACGCTCTCATTTACTTCGCTATACACTTCAAATACGTCATTAAT
This sequence comes from Wolbachia endosymbiont (group A) of Bombylius major, assembly GCF_947251895.1. Classification (NCBI taxonomy): domain Bacteria; kingdom Pseudomonadati; phylum Pseudomonadota; class Alphaproteobacteria; order Rickettsiales; family Anaplasmataceae; genus Wolbachia; species Wolbachia endosymbiont (group A) of Bombylius major. The sequence continues at coordinate 672,331 of NZ_OX366395.1, forward strand.
TTCGTTGCCTAAGATCTTGTTTCTCTGCTTAAAAATAACTTTACGTTGGTTATTGATTACGTCATCAAACTTAAGTAGAGATTTCCGCACGTCATAGTTTCTAGCTTCAACTTTCTTTTGCGCTTTCTCGAGTGCCTTATTGATCCATGGATGATGAATAGCTTCGTTATTCTTTAACCCTACTTTTTGTAAAAAGCTTCTCATTCTATCAGAACCAAATATTCTCATTAGGTCATCTTCGAGCGATAAAAAGAACTTAGAAAGTCCAGGATCCCCCTGACGACCAGAACGGCCGCGTAATTGATCATCTATTCTCCTGCTTTCATGTCTTTCGGTTCCAACCACACATAAACCACCAGCTTTTATAGCAATTTCCTTATCTTTTTTTACTCTTTCAATTATTTCTTGATATTTTTTTTCTCTTTCATCAGCATTTTTTATTTTCTTGAGCTCTACCTTTGCGATCATTTCAGCATTTCCACCAAGCTGAATATCAGTTCCACGCCCTGCCATGTTAGTTGCTATAGTGACACTACCTGGCACCCCAGCTTGCGCTATTATGTACGCCTCTTGTTCATGATAACGAGCATTCAATACTGAATGCTTAAGAGAATGGCTTTGCAAAAGCGCAGAAAGCTTCTCAGAGTTTTCGATGCTCACCGTGCCAACAAGGACCGGTTGAAGGCGTTTGTGGCATTCTTCTATAAACTTCAACACAGCATTAAATTTTTCCTTTTCTGTACCGTAAATTTCATCATCAATATCAACTCTTTTTACAGGTACATTGGTTGGAATTTTTACTACATTTAATCTGTATATATCACGAAACTCTTCTGCCTCTGTTGCTGCTGTTCCCGTCATTCCGGAAAGTTTATTGTACATACGAAAGTAATTCTGAAATGTGACCGATGCTAAAGTTTGGTTTTCATGCTGAATTTCAAGATTCTCCTTCGCTTCAAGTGCCTGATGAAGACCATCGGAATATCTCCTGCCCTCCATCATACGCCCAGTAAATTCATCAATAATCACTACCTTGCCATCCTTTACTATATAATCTTTATCAGCAGTAAACAGCTTATATGCACGTAATGCTTGGTCTATATAATGAGTCATTATCATGCTGTCAGTATCATAGAGCGAGAAATTTTCAGGAATGAGATTGTATGACCTTAGTAGTTCCTCCACTCGTGAAATACCATCTTCAGTCAAGAATACCGTTCTACCTTTTTCATCTACTTCATAATCGGAGTCAACTAATTTGGTTACTATTTTATTGATATGCTTATATATCTGATTGTTTTCCTCAACCGGGACAGAAATAATAAGCGGAGTGCGAGCTTCATCAATGAGTATTGAGTCCACTTCATCAACTATTCCGTAGTGAAAGCCTCTCTGAACCATGTCTTCTTGAGAAAATTTCATATTGTCTCGCAGGTAATCAAAGGCAAGCTCGTTATTTGTGGAATACACGATATCTGCACTGTAAGCCTCTTTCCTCTCTTCGTCTGGCAAGTTATTCGTAATAAACGCAACAGAAACCCCAAGAGAATTATATAATTTGCTCATCCACTCTGTGTCTCGTTTTGCAAGATAGTCGTTAACAGTTACGACATGTACGCCTTTCCCTTCTAAGGAATTTAGATATGCTGCTAAAGTTGCAACGAGTGTCTTTCCCTCTCCTGTTTTCATTTCTGATATCATGCCATTGTGGAGCACCATTCCACCAATCAGTTGAACATCAAAGTGCCTCATGTTAAGAAACCTTCGAGAGGCTTCACGCACAACTGCAAATGCAGGTACGAGAAGATCATTTAACGTTTTCCCATTTTTCAATTCTCGTTTGAATTCTTCAGTTTTACCAGCAAGCTCCTCATCAGATAAGCTCTGCATTTCTGTTTCTAATGCATTTATTTGCTGAACAATTTTCCTAAAGGATTTTATTATCTTCTTGTTTGTGGAACCAAATATCTTTCTTATAAAAAAGAATGACAACGTAAAAATGAAAAATATAAGAATGGCTGTCAAAATTAGCGGAGAATCTAGCATAAACTTAAGTAACGTCTTATTTAATATGAGATTATATTACTAAATGCAGCCTACAGCAATGACATATAATAGCAAAGGAGTGTAAGAGGATTAATAAAAGGTTGTTTTTTTCTCATATGCACTTTAGTAAAATTCGTCAACTTTTGAAACCTTCTCCTTGTTCAGTGATCCCAGTATACACGACCTACTGATAGCCGCTCTACCAACTGAGCTATGGGATCATGTTTAAAATTACACTTCCAAAACTAATCTGTTTGGATCTTCTATATAATTTTTTATTTTAACAAGAAAAGTCACTGCTCCTTTGCCATCCACTATTCTGTGGTCATAAGAGAGAGCGATATACATCATAGGTCTGATTTCAATTGAGTTGCCCACGGCAACTGGCCTGTTTTGTATTGAATGCATTCCAAGTATTCCAGATTGCGGAGGGTTTATTATCGGGGTGGAAAGGAGCGAACCGTATACTCCGCCGTTTGAGATAGTAAATGTTGCACCTTCCATTTCCGATACTTGCAGCTTACCTTCGCGAGCTTTTTTGCCAAGAGCAACCAAAGTCAACTCAATTTCTGCAAATGACATCTGATCAGCACTCCGAATAACTGGCACAACAAGGCCTTTGTCAGTGCCAACAGCAACACCTATGTCATAGTAATGTTTATATATGATTTCATCGCCTGAGATTTCAGCGTTAATTTCAGGGATCTCTTTCAGTGCTTGCACCGCTGCCTTTATAAAAAACGACATGAAACCCAGTTTTATTCCATATTTTTTTTCAAAGGCGTCCTTATATTTTGCTCTTAGATCCATGACATTTTTCATGTCGATTTCATTGAACGTGGTCAGTATTGCAGCAGTATTTTGTGATGCCTTCAAACGAGCGGCAATTACTTGCCTTATTTTGCTCATTTTTACTCGTTCCTCTCTTTGCTCTCCACTTACTATACTTTTTGGCAATTCATATTGTTTTATTGCAGGCTGTTCAGCTTTGTTCATGTGGCCTATCACATCTGCCTTTGTTACTCTGCCTCCCATGCCAGTTCCTTTGACATTTTCTGCACTGATTGCATTTTCTTCCATAATTTTGCGAGCTGATGGAGCATCTTTTTTAGCAGCACTTTCGCTTTTATCTTCTTTTCCCGCTTCCTCTTTTACTTCTCCCATGGAAAGCTTCGCTAACAATTGATCTGGGCTTATTACATCATCTTCCTTTACAAGAAATTCAGTTATTTGCCCCGAAGTTTCTGCAGTTAATTCGAGTGCTGTTTTATCAGTCTCAATTTCAAAAATCAGATCATCTACTTTTACTGCCTCGCCAATATTTTTCTTTATTTTTACTATACCTTCCGTAACTGACTCACCACCAAGAGTTTTTGGTGCTCTGATTTCTATAATTTTGCTCATAAAACAACTTCCGTATAAAACTTTCTATAGATTTATACATGAAAAGAGACATGTAATAAACTAATAAATTCATTGAGGCTCTTATCATTTAGAAGTGACAAACGGATAACATATTCCCAAATGTCATTCCAGCACGTGACGCTAGGCCATAAAAATTCCTTGACAAACTTTGCCAGCCCCCCTATCATGGTACTGAATATTCAGTTATCTTCATCTGTGCAGATTAAACAGCAAAAAAAACAACGTAGTTGGCGTCTTATTTTTAATTTTTTGCACTATGTGCACCGTATGTCTTCACAACATTTCTGGGTTTTTACCTATATAAGCTGAAACGCGCTTACAAAGCGTTTAAGACAGCAAAAAACGTCAAATAGACAAGGGAGAATTTGAATGCTAGCTACCCTGGGTTTTCTTTGCCTTTTTTTCCACTCAGTAAATTTCTTAACGTTTATAATTTAGGTTAGTCGCATTTAAAAGCGGCTGAATCGTAGCGTTTAGAATAAAAAACGCCAATATTTTGAAGTACATATAAATAACTAGTTAACCATGGGGCTTCTTTTGCCTTTTTTTTCATTTGGTAAATTTCTTAAATATTTATAGTTGCAATTTAAGAGCCCGTAAAGGGTGTCATTCCAGTGCTCCTTTTTTTGTCATCCCAGTGCTTGACACTGGGATCCAGTTTTCCATATAATCTCATCGAAAACATTGTATTTTAACGTAAAACATCTATTTTTATGCTTACCAACTTAATAAAATTCCTGGATCCCAGTGTCTGGGCACTGGGATGACACCATTCTTTTTTCTGGATTCCAGACTGGAATGACACCGTCTTGGATGGAAACCAGTGTTTGGGCACTAGAATCCAGTAAGCTTATTTATGCATATAAAAGGTTATTATTTTGTAAAGTCAAAGTTGCTTTTGGTTTTAAGTTAAAGTACAATAAATGCAAAGGTTTATATAAACTGGATCCAAGTAGTTAGCTACTTGAATGACATCAGACAAACAGTCGTACACATGCTAATAAGAATAGGCACCAGAGGAAGCAAGCTTGCAGTTGCCCAGGCTTTGGAAGCAAAACAAAAGTTGCTGGATTCTTTTCCTAACTTATCTATTGAAATTGTTGAAATAAAAACTTCTGGAGATAAATATGCAAACGCAAATCTTGCTGAAATAGGAGGCAAAGGATTATTCATTAAAGAAATTGAGACTGAATTGCTCGAAAATAATATAGATATGGCAGTTCATTCGCTAAAGGATGTGCCTGCGTTTTTCTCAGGGGGTTTAACAATTCCTTGTGTTTTAGAAAGCCTAAGTCCATGCGATGCGTTTATTTCTCATAAACACAATAGCCTTGAGTCTTTGCCACAACAGGCTATTATTGCCACTTCTGCAATAAGAAGAAAAGTTCAGTTACTAAATTTTAGACCAGATTTAAATATAGTACCGTTGCGTGGAAATGTAACAACTAGATTGCAAAATCAAAGTTTTGATGGAATAATTTTAGCTGAAGCTGGACTCATAAGATTAGAAAAACATCACTTAATTACAGAGGTATTGCCACAAAAAGTTATGTTAAGTGCAGTGGGACAGGGAGCGGTTTGTATTCAATGTAGAAGGAATGATGTAAAAATTATCGATCTTTTAGAGAAAATTAATAATAATATGTCTTTTATAAGAGTGAAATCAGAGCGCAGTTTTATGAAAACAGTGAATGGTTCATGTTTTACACCACTTGCAGCTTTGGCTGAATATGTGAGCGAAAATATGCTACATTTTCGTTGTATGTTAGCAAATGAAAAAGATATATACTTTACTGAGCGCACTTCATTTATAGAAGATGCGGAGAAAATGGGTATGGATGCAGGGTTAGAGTTGAAATCAAAATGCTTATAAGCTTACCTAAAGTACGTGGAGTCTATCGTTATGACATCTTAATGTCTAAAGCAACGTGGTTAAATGTCGGTGGACGAGCTGATATATTATTTAAACCACGTGATATTGAAGATTTAACATGCTTGATTAAAAACACTGAGTTGCCAATTAACGTTATCGGTGCAACATCCAACATAATAGTGCGAGATAGTGGCATTCGAGGAATAACAGTAAAATTGGGTAAGGAATTTTCATATATAAAAAGTAAAGGTAACAACTCTATTGTTGCAGGTGGTGCTGCGCTGCTCAGGAACCTTGCTTACTTTGCAGGAGAGCAACAAATTAGTGGACTTGAGTTTCTAGTTGGAATTCCGGGAACAGTTGGTGGCGGAATAGAAATGAATGCAGGTGCGTATGGTAGTGATATCGCAAGTGTTGTACAATCCATAAAAGCAGTGAATCTAGAGGATGGAAACCTATATGAGTTCTCCAGCGAAGAAATGGGGTATTTTTACCGTGGACATAGCCTAAAAGGAAATTGGATTTTTGTTGAAGCTGAGTTTAAAGGAGTAAACTCAGAGTATGAGCTTATATTACAAAGGTTAAAGGAAATTGTTGAGAGAAAAAATAAAAGCCAGCCAATAAGAGGAAAAACTGCTGGGTGCATATTCAAAAATCCAAAAAACTACCGAGCATGGGAGTTAATTGATAAATCTGGCTGCCTAGGGTTAAATATTGGTGGAGCTAGAATCTCTAAGAAACATTGTAACTTCTTGCTCAATTACGATAATGCAACTGCATCTGACTTGGAAAACCTTGGCAACAGAGTAAAAGATGCAGTAAAGGATAAATTTAATGTTGAACTTGAGTGGGAAATAAGGGTTTTGGGTAGCTATTAGATAGTTTTTATAGTGTATTAAACAGGACTTGATATGACACTTTAAAAAAGTAAGTTAAGAATAATAAAAATAAGGAGTGTTAGAAATGAGTACAATACAAACAAAAATACTAAAACCAAAACTAGGATTACTAGAGCTAGCAAAACAATTAGGAAATGTGTCTCAAGCGTGCAAAGTGATGGGATACTCAAGAGATACATTTTATCGATTCAAGGAGTTATATGAAAATGGGGGAGAAGAAGCATTACATGAAATAAGTAAGAAAAAACCGCTATTAGCAAACAGAGTTTCGGAAGATATAGAAAGAGCAATAATTGGCATAGCTACAGAATTTCCTGCATATGGACAAGAAAGAGCTGCAAATGAGCTGAGAAAAAGAGGTATAATAATTTCCCAAGGAGGAGTAAGATCTGTATGGCTAAGAAATGACCTTGAAACTTTGAAAAAGAGACTTAAAGCACTGGAGGCAAAAGTAGCTCAAGACGGAATCATTTTAACTGAAGAACAACTTGCAGCTTTAGAAAAAGTGAAAGAACAAAGGGAAGCTCATGGTGAAATTGAGACGCAACATCCAGGTTATTTGGGTTCTCAAGATACCTATTATGTGGGCAATATCAAAGGCATAGGGCGCATTTATCAGCAAACTTTTGTTGATACTTATTCCAGAGTTGCAATGGTTAAACTTTACACGGACAGAACAGCTATTACAGCTGCAGATCTTCTTAACGATAGAGTTATCCCATTTTTTGATGAGCAGAGAATTCCATTATTACGCATTCTAACTGATAGGGGTACGGAGTATTGTGGCAAGCCCGAAAATCACGCTTATCAGCTATATTTAGGAATCGAAAATATCGATCATTCTAGAACCAAAGCCAACTCTCCACAAACTAATGGCATATGTGAAAGATTCCATAGAACTATGCAAGATGAGTGTTACAATATTATCTTTAGAAAGAAAATCTACTATTCTTTGGAGGATCTACAGATCGATGTTGATCATTGGTTGCGTTCTTACAATGAGACAAGGCCTCACTCAGGCAAATACTGCTATGGCAAAACACCTATGCAAACGTTTTTTGACAGTAAACATATTGCTTTTCAGAAAAATATTAGTAGCATTAAACAACAGCCTGATATTAGTTTTGACTACGTCAATTCTTCTGTCAGTTAATTCTTCTCTGTCAGATTAAATCTTGTCTTTTACAGCATCCAGAAATATCAGCATCTAATACATATGCTGTTTTCTGTTTGAGCACATCAAATATGGCTTCAATTGCATCATGACATGATCTACCAGGTCTAAAACCATAAGTGTTTGGCTCAAGTTTTGCTTCCCATTCTGGTTCTAAAGCCATTTTTACAAGTGTTTGTTTTGCTCGACACGATATAGTGGGTATACCAAGCGGGCGATGCTCCGATGGCTTACCAGATTTTGGAATCCAGACACGTCTTGATGGCTTTGCTTTTTCTTTTATATCTAAAGAATATGATAGTTGTAATCTTTCTTTTTGATTAAGGTTAGCTTTTCCATCAATACCTGCAGTCTTCTTCCCCCTATTGTCCTGTGTTACTTTCCTAACAGCGAGTGTTTTTGCACTTGTTGATTTGAGTAATAATCTCTGAAGATTATGCATCTTTTTGATATCATTACATTTAGAAGCTTGGTAAATTCGTTTTTGTAGCTTAAATGAAGATTTCTTTAGCTTGCGCCAAGGAATTCCATTCCATTCATACCTAACTTTTTGCTGGTCCATAACATATTCACTACTATTCACCACTTTACCTTCCAAATTAAAGTGTTTACGTCTGCATATCCCAGATATTACTTTGGGCATTAGCTTCTTAAACAATCCTTCCACATAGCAGCTTGTGGTTGGCTACTTACTTATATTTTAATGAATATAAGAGCTTCTATGTGGTTACTCTGTTCCATGGCTTCGTTTCACGTTAAACTTAGATTCCTACTATTTGCCGGAAGCTTGGAACATCAATAACTAAAGTCTTCAATCTTTAGTTCCCTTTTTGCTTCGTACCATTTTGGTCTATGCGTAATTCAATCTCTTTTCGCATATTATGCTTTGACGACAATTCAAACATAGGTTCCTCTCGTAATCATATCTAACTCTGTTTGCAAGGATTCACCATGAGGTTTAGTGTTACCTGCTTTTATCTCATGCTTGCATTCCAGAGGTTGCCACTCTTTGAAATGTGAGATATACATTATCCCTGATGTCTGGGAAGATGGAATTTAACCACCACAAAACCATGACCTTCCAGGTCGCACTGAAGAAAAATAACCAACGATCCACTATGCTTTCTAGCTGTTCTTCCTTAAAGAAAACCTTCTTTAAATCAATGTACTTACCAGATTTATCAGCTTGCCTTGAGTAAGCCTTAGCAGCATATAGTTGAGCTCGTTTTTCGAAGCCTTTATCGCGAGTAAGCTGCATTTCAATCACATACCTGGCCCCACTAGAATCCCTGCAAAGAACATCAACTATACTTTGCTTATCAGATGCAATTTCAGGATCCATTATAGTACTGAGAAATTCCACTTCTTGTATAGTATTTATCTCGGTAAATCCTAAAATATCATTCAAAAAATGTATGAGAATATTCTTATTTTTTTCAGTGCCAAATATTTTTTTGAAGGTTAAATCCAGCTTAGGGTCGAGAAACTTAGATAAAGCCATAGCCAAAGTGCTTAAAAATATTAATAATTATACACACAATTATTCAACCATATTTTTGAAGATAGCTAGTTTCTGTATCTATTTTAAATTGAAGGAAGCTCAAATGAAAGATCGTGTTTTGCTAAAAATCACAGAATGCAGTCTGGTTACCTTAATTAGAAGTTTAGCTTTAACTTTAAATGGACTACTCAACCGTGACAGACTTAGCTAAATTTCTTGGACAATCTGCATCTAACCCTTTTTTTGCTGCAGTAAAGTAAGCAAGGAATTGCATAGCAACACTGTAGATGATTGGAGAGATAAAATTATCAGTGTCTGGAAGTTGCACCACATCTGCGCAAACTCCCCTTAGGAATGGCGCTCCTTGTTTATCACTGAAGGCAATTACTTTGCCTTTTCTTGCAATAATCTCTTGTATATTAGATAGCGTTTTAAAGAATAAATCATCATAAGGGATAATTGCTATAACAAGCACAGTAGAGTCTATTAAAGCAATAGAACCATGTTTCATTTCTCCCGCTGCAATACCAGTTGTATTGATATATGAAAGCTCTTTTATTTTCAATGCGCCTTCCATTGCAACTCCGTATGAACTTCCTCTGCCGATTAAAATAACGTTATTGTGTTCTAATATACTGCCCGATATATGTTGTATTTTCATCACATTCAAAACGTGCTCAACATACTCGGGAATAGAATTGATAGCACTGCTTAGCTGTTTTATTCTCTCTCCACCCAGTATACCTTTTATTTTTCCAAGCTCCACGGCAAAGCATGCTAAAGTTGCAAGTTGCGCAGAAAAGGTTTTTGTTGAAGCAACACCAATTTCTTGCCCAGCAAGAGTATGTGACACAATATCTGAGATCTTTTCAATGCTGCTGCTAAATGTATTAGTTATACTAATGATTGTTTGCTTCTGTGATTTTGCATAACGCAGCGCTTCTATGGTATCTGCAGTTTCACCAGATTGAGAAATGAATAACCCAATACTGCCTTCTTCCAGCTTGACGTTGCTATACCTAAATTCTGATGAGATTTCTAGATATACTCGAACTTGAGCAATACTTTCCAGCCAATACTTCGCTATTAGCCCAGCAAAATAAGATGACCCGCATCCAACTATAGTAATGTAACTCAGCTCAGAAAACAATTTTTTGTTAGCAAATATTACCTCTTTATATTGCTTGTAAAATTGATTTATTGTTTTGTTTAATGCACGCGGTTGCTCAAAAATCTCTTTTAACATGAAGCTAGGGTAACCATTTTTGCTAATTAGAAAATCACTTGGACTACTATTTTCTATACTGCGTTTAACTTGTGTACCATTGTTGTATATACTAACTCCACTAGATTTTATCACTGCAATGTCATCATCTTCCAAATGCGATATTTTTTCCACAAATGCACTTAAAGCATTAGAGTCAGATGCAGCAAACACTGTGTTACAGTTATAGCCTATTGCTAAAGGCAAATTTCTCTTCGCAACAAATAAGGCGTCTGGATATTCTGCAAATAATAAGACCAAGGCAAATGAGCCGTGTAGGTTGTTTAAACACTTAAATAGAGAATCAACTGGCGACAATCCTTCATCAAGATATAAGGTTAGCATGTTTGGTATGATCTCTGTGTCAGTGTCAGTATGGAATGACATTCCCCTTTCTTCTAGACCCTTTTTTAGCAGATTGTAATTCTCAATTATGCCGTTATGAGCAACAACAACATTATTTGTACGAATGGGGTGAGCATTTTTAAGGCCTGGAACTCCATGTGTAGCCCAGCGAGTATGTGCTATACCAACTGTACTGTGAGACATCTTGCTATCATCAACAACTTCACATAACCTTTCGACTTTACCTTCTGATTTTTTGACTTCTATCTTACCTTCGTTATTTATGATTGCTATACCTGAAGAGTCATATCCCCTATATTCCAATTTTTGCAACCCAGTTAGTAAAGTTGGTACTACTGAATCACCGCTACTTACTACACCAAATATTCCGCACACAAATGGATCACCAAACAAACTTTTTTCTAAACATGTTAAGCATTTTTGCCTTTATTACTGGTTGATTTATATTCTTTTTATCATTCTTTCGATTTTACCTTTTTAATTGGTTTAGCTGCTACTTTTTGAGTTTCTTTGCTTAAAACCTCAGATATAGCGGACTTTAGAACTTTTATCTCAACTTTTGGTGCTATTTCTATTATAAATTGTGCATTTGCCTCATCAACTTTATTAACTTCACCTATTATTCCACCAGAAGTAATGACTGTATCACCACGTTTTATTTGATCTATCATCTTTCTATGTTCTTTTAGTTTTTTTTGTTGCGGGCGAATAATGAGAAAATAAAATACCACAAGTATTAAAATCAATGGAATAAAACTAGTAAAAGATGCGCTGATACTTGATGCATTGCTAGTTGCATCTGCTGCAAAAACTTCAGAAATGAACATATTTAATCCTAATTTTTAACGATAAAAATAAACCTATTTAAGTATTAATTGCAATACCATACCATGTCAAGTTTGATGGAAGCATTTCTCAATACTGGTTGCGAATTTTAAATTATGCTAAAACTAATATGGCGGGAGTGATGAGACTTGAACTCACGACCTCATGCGTGACAGGCATGCGCTCTAACCAACTGAGCTACACCCCCCTAATTTCTTTTTAGCGTTTTCGGGCTTCAACTTTAAAGCTAATAAACATGTTGCCCTTTGTCAATATTTTTTGTTTGCGCTTTGCTGTCTTTTCTATTACTATGTAAATAATTTAATTTCACACATGGCTTGTACAAGTAGTCCCATTAGGGTTATGCCATGGAAGATAAACTATTTGGAGGAATGATATATGACAAATTTGCCTAAGGTCACTGTACGTGATTTAGCCGAATCTGGTGTACATTTTGGTCACAAAATTAGTCGCTGGAACGCAAAAATGGCTCCATACATATATGGAGTGCATCAAGAAAATCGTATACATATAATTGATTTGCGAAAAACACTACCATTGCTACAGGTGGCCATGAAGGCTTTATATGACGTTGCATTTCAAGGTGGTCGCATTCTATTTGTTGGTACAAAGTTTCAAGCTTTTGATATTATTGCAAGTGAAGCGATTCGTTGTGGTCAATATTATGTGAATCATCGTTGGCTTGGTGGTATGCTTACTAATTGGGGCACTGTTTCTTCTTCGATAAAAACCTTGATGCAATATGAGAAAATATTAAATGACGAGGATAGCATTTTAACAAAGAAAGAATTGGGAAACATTGAAAAGAAAAAGCAAAAGCTTGATAAGGCGCTTGGCGGTATTAGAGAAATGGGAGCAATTCCTGATATCTTATTCATCATTGATACTAATAAAGAGCATATAGCGGTTAAGGAGGCTAAGAAGTTAGGAATTCCAATAGTTGCAATACTTGATACTAATTCTGATCCAGATGGTATTACTTATCTAATACCTGGAAATGATGACTCAAGAAAATCAATAGAGCTCTATTGTAAATTAGCTACCGACTCTATATTAGCTGGAATAGAGTCTAGTCTAGCAAAATCTGGAGTTAAGATTGATGATATAAGGGGTGATGAGTTTATTCAAGAAAAAGAAGACGGTATTGTGCAAACTAAAAGGAGACGTAATAAAGTTTACAAAGAAGAAGAAAGGGAGGTAATAACAAATGAAGATGAATCCAGATGATATAAGAGAATTACGTGATAGAACAGGGCTTGGCTTAAGTGACTGTAAAAAAGCATTAGAAGAATGTGATGGTGACATCAAGAAGGCTGTTGATAAGTTACGTACAATAGGTCTTGCTAAAGCTGACAAAAAATCTGATAGAATAGCTTCAGATGGACTCGTTGCTATGTGTTTGACTGAAAATTATGGTGCATTGGTTGAACTCAATTGCGAAACAGATTTTGTTGCAAGGAATGAGAAATTTATAGAGTTAGTTTCAAATTTAGCATCAATTGCTCATCAAGAACGCTGTACTAGCGTTGATGAGTTAAAAAATGCCAAGTATGAAAGCATTGGCACAGTGCAGGAAGCTATTATGAATGGTACATCAGTTCTTGGTGAGAAGCTAGAGTTAAGCAAGCTTTGTTACTTAGAAGCTAAGGATGGAGTTATTGCTGGCTACGTACATGGTGATGTGTGTGGCTTAGGTAAGATTGGTGCTTTAATTGCATTGCAATCATCTGGTGATAAGGCGAAGCTACAAGAGATTGGGAAACAAATAGCTATGCATGTAGTTGCTATGAAGCCTGAAGCTTTGTCTATAGATGATTTAGATCAAATGAAGTTGAAAAATGAACGTTCTATAATTGAAGAGCAAGTGAGGGGCTTAAATAAACCTGAAGAAGTAGCAAAAAAAATAGTAGATGGACGAATGGCTAAGTACCATGAAGAAGTTGTTTTACTAGAACAAAAGTTCATAAAGGATGATAAAATGAAGGTTTCTGATTTTATAAAATCAAGCGAGATGAGTGCTATTAAATTATCTAATTACAAGTTACTTGTTTTGGGTGGTGCAAACTAAATGGTAAAAAATGTTTCCCTCAATAAATGAAAAAAGCGAAATAAAATATTCCAGAGTGTTATTTAAAATTTCTGGTGAAGCTTTAATGGGGTCACAGTCTTTTGGCTATGATATGGGAATAATAAGCCAATTGTGCAAAGATATAGCTGATATTAACAGGCTTGGAGTTCAGGTATGTATTGTTGTTGGTGGTGGTAATATCTTTCGTGGCACATCTGCGTCTTTAAGTGGCTGTGAAAGAGCAAGTAGTGATTATATTGGAATGCTTGCAACTATAATCAATGCTTTAATTTTACAAAACTTTTTAGAAAAAAATTTAATAGCTTCTAGGGTATTATCTGCAATACCCATGGCCACTGTATGTGAACCTTACATAAGAAGGAAAGCTATTCGTCATTTAGAAAAAGGTAGAGTGGTAATTTTTGCAGCAGGCACAGGCAACCCATTTTTTACTACAGATACAGCTGCAGCCTTACGTGCTGTTGAAATGAATTGTGATGTTATTCTAAAGGGTACGCAAGTAAATGGTGTATACTCCGCTGATCCGAAAAAAAATGAGGATGCTGTAATGTATGATAGGCTTTCTTACACGGATTTATTGACTCGTGATTTAAAAGTTATGGATGCATCAGCAATTTCACTTGCTCGTGAGAATTCTATTCCAATTATAGTTTTTTCTTTGAAGGGAGAAAAAATAGTCAATATTATTAAGGGTCAAGGTACTTATACTATAGTTTCAGATTGTAAACAGTAGGTAATTTATGTTAAATGAAATAAAAGCTAAAACAAAAGAAAGAATGCTAAAAACTATTCAGTCCTTTCATGATGATATTAAAGGCGTACGCACTGGTAGAGCTAGCGCATCGTTGCTTGATGGTATAGTTGTAAATATCTATGGTGGACATCAAAAGTTAAATCAGGTTGCAGGTGTTTCGGTTATAGATAACAAAACTCTATCAATTAAAATTTGGGATATTAATGTTGTCGGTGAAGTGAAAAATGCTATATTAAATGCCAACTTGAATTTAAATCCTGTTGTTGAGGGCAATACCATACGTATAGCTCTTCCGGACTTAACACAAGAAACCCGTGAAAAATTAGTGAAATTATTGCATCAGTTTGCTGAAAATGCACGGATTGCCATTAGAAATATACGTAGAGATATTATGGAAGAAACAGAAAAAATGAAGGAAAATAAAGAAATCTCAGAAGATGATTTTCATGGTGCTAAAAAGGAAATACAAAATATTACTGATGATAATATAAAAAAGGTTGATGGTGAATTGTCCATCAAAGAAAAGGATATATTGCATCACTAAGTTAATATGAAAGAAGCCTTCAGTAGTGAAAAAGAAAAAATTACATGCAAGGGTGCCATGGAGGTAGCAGGCACACAACCGTACAAACGTTGCAATATTGCACAATATTATACAGTAAATGATGTCATTCCAGTGCCCTCTTTTTTGTCATCCCAGTGCGTGACACTGGGATCCAGCTTTTCATACAATCTCGTCAAAAACGTTTGTTTTAGCATAAGACAGCTATTTTTATGCTTATCAGCTCAGTGTGCTCACTTGCAATCAAATTTCTGGATTCCAGTGTCGGGGCACTGGAATGACACCCTCCTGGTAGCACAATGTTCGTATAGCTGTGTGTCAGTTACTTTTATGACATCGGGTGAACTTTAAATGTTGAATCAAGAATCTTTACCGAAACATTTAGCAATTATTATGGATGGTAATGGTAGATGGGCGAACAATCAAGGAAGGGTAAAAATTGATGGTTATAAAAAGGGCAGTGAAGTTGCATACGATATTGCCAAGTATTGTACGGACTTAACCATACCCTACTTAACTTTGTATGCATTCTCTATGGAGAATTGGCTTAGACCTAAAAACGAAACTGACTGTCTATTTGATTTATTTTACTCTGTCTTAACTAATGAAGATAAAGTCAATTTCATTTGCAACTGTAACATTAAGTTAAATTTTATTGGCAATTTAAGTCTGTTATCCAGTAAAATATTGGATCAAATTAAAAAAGCAGAAGAAATGACACATAAGAACGATGGTTTATTACTCACTGTGGCAGTCAGTTACGGAGCAAAGCAAGAAATTACACAAGCTATAAGCAATATTATAAAAGAAAATATTGATTGTGTATCAGAAGAGGAATTTGAAAAATTTCTATATACTAAAGATTTGCCAAAATTGGATTTATTAATTCGCACTGGCGGCGAAAAAAGGTTAAGCAACTTTTTATTATGGCAAGCAGCTTATGCTGAATTGTATTTTTGTGATACTTTATGGCCTGATTTTTCTTGTCAAGATTTGAGTAAAGCATTAGAAGATTATACAAAAAGAGAGAAAAAATATGGTAGATAATAATTTTATAATTAGAATGTTGTCCTCAATAGTAATATTATTCATATTTTCCTTTGCTACATATTTCAGTGATTTATCGTTTTACCTATTGATTTTTTCAATAGCAGTTTTATCTTCTTTTGAATGGTATAATCTAACCCAAGGAAATAAAATTTTATACGTTTTTGCATTATTATTGATTGCACTACCAAGCGCCTCATTAATATATTTATATAATCTACCACAGGGAAAATACGCATTAGTATGGTTCGTCTTAACCATTTGGGGAATTGACATTACCGCTTACCTATTTGGTAAGAATTTTGGTGGAGCTAAAATTTGCCCAATTCTTAGCCCTGGAAAAACTTGGACAGGACTTCTTGGTGCGATTTTAGCTGGAGTAGTGTGCACAATTTTTGGATCAATATTTTTTGGTCTATTTTCAATTTTTTATTCTCCAATCATTGGCCTTGCAATTGCTATTCTAGCGCAACTTGGCGATTTCACTGAGTCGCTTGTTAAAAGAGCTTACGGTGTTAAAGATAGTGGAAATATGATACCTGGCCATGGGGGAGTGCTCGACCGTATGGACAGTTTCATTTTTACTGCCCCTCTTATTGCTATTTACATAAGCTAAGTCTGCAGAAGTGCCATTAGAGTTCATCCCTAGTCAGCTCCCCAACCGCTTCTACAGTGCAGTCATGGACAAACGTCTTTTCACAATAAGGGCAGGCTATTTCCTCTTCTTCTCCCATATCTAAATATATTAATGGATGGCCAGAACCCTCATCATTCTCATCACCATGACAACAAACTTTTCTATTATTAACCCTCACTTTTGACATGCTGCTCCTTTAGCTTATAACATTTTATATATTGAATATACCCATTCAGAAATAAAAAATAACAAACACTATTCTCCATTTTTTATCCTATTCAGGTTAATCAATTCGTTTTGAACGCCTTTTGATACAAATTTGCTAACATCTTCTCCTAATCTTGCTATTTCCTTTACAAAACTTGATGAGATAAATTGAGTATCTTCAGAAGCGGGAAGAAATATGGTTTCGATTTCAGGAAGAAGTTTATAATTTACCCAACTCATTTGAAACTCGTAATCAAAATCTGACACTGCTCTTAATCCTCTAATAATAACAGAAGCATTCTGCTCTTTGGCAAACTTCACTAGCAACCCATTAAAAGATATAACATCTGCATCAATTCCTAGTCCTTTAATTTCATTTTCAGCCATGCTTGTGCGTAGCTTTGTGTCAAAGGCAGTATGCTTATTAACGTTTTCTGCAACCCCTATTATTAATTTATCGACTAGTTTACACGCTCTTTTGATTATGTCAATATGCCCAAAAGTTATAGGGTCAAATGTGCCAGGGTAGATTCCTGTTCTGTTATTAATGTTCATCCTTTATTTTTATATAAACTACTTTAAAAACTTTTGATAGACATGATAACATTTTTTATCTAAAAATGAAAGTATACAGTTGGCCTGATAGCTCAGTTGGTAGAGCAAAGGACTGAAAATCCTTGTGTCGCTGGTTCGATTCCTGCTCAGGCCACCTTCTCTTTCTTGGCAAACTTGCCTTTTTGTTATAAAATACTCTATATCGTAATATAAATATTAGGGAGGCAAGTCATAGTATATAAATATTATAATAAACTATTTAATATCTTATTAATTATAGTTCTATTATTAAGCAATATTACTTATGCTGGCGTTAGTGAAAAACCGGCATCTCAACATGTAACCAGAAAAGAAGAACCAGCGTCAACTGTCTTGACGGCAGAAAATACAGTAAATAATGACATAGTTGTTGGTTTGTTGAAAACGGAAGAAGCACATGAGCTTGGGCTATCTCAAAATATCTACGAGATGTTTAATAACTTTGGGGTTAAGACTGTACTGATTGATTATAATAAGATAATTAGCCTTAAAAAAATTCAGATAGAGTCACTTAATCTCGCAAAACAAGATGAAACATTGGCAAAAAAGCTAACATTAGACCGAATAAAAGTTGAAGTTGCACAATTCATTAAAGAGCACAAAATAAATAGGATATTTATTCCGGATAATTTACATTCAGCACCCACTCCTTATCGCCAGCTTGTTACTGAAGCAATTGTAAAAATAGTTGATGATAACCCTGCAATTCATTTACTTGGCATATGTGAAGGCATAATGAATGCAAAGGGAATTGAAGTAGTGAGTGTT
Source organism: Wolbachia endosymbiont (group A) of Bombylius major (assembly GCF_947251895.1). NCBI lineage: Bacteria > Pseudomonadati > Pseudomonadota > Alphaproteobacteria > Rickettsiales > Anaplasmataceae > Wolbachia > Wolbachia endosymbiont (group A) of Bombylius major. The sequence goes on from NZ_OX366395.1 coordinate 690,383, forward strand.
GTGAGTGATGAAGAGAAGCAAAGATCTCATTTAAAATCAGCACCTAATCCACAGAAAGAGGATGTACCTCTCCAGCAGATAAAGATCGTTCCAAATAGTCGTTTAGCAGAAGTAGTAGCCAAATTCCTAATACCTAATGAAAATGGCTGGTTTTCAACATATTTTCCAGATGCTCATTCAGGAGCAGTAAGTAATACACCAGAAAATAGAAGAAAATTGGAGTCACTTGGATATAAAGTTGCAGCATTTTCCAGTGAGGGGGTAATAGAGGCTATTGAAGATAAGCATGGTAATGTTCACTTTCAAAGTCATCCAGAAGCCCTTGTTGTGAAGTCAGATAAAAACCTCTATTTATCAAATCACAAGGAACGTCAAGTGTCTACACTAGTTGCTATAGCGATTATGAATGATTTTCTTTATCGTGCTTAATGGCTATAGCTTTAGGCTTACCGACGATTTGATAAACGACAGATTTGTCATGTATCCGTTCAGGCAATGGCGTCAACTTAAGGAAAAATATCAGCGATAGTGTATAAAATTTCTCTCTAAATTTTTTATCATTAAATTATCCAAAGAGTGCAAGGGACAGCACTTTTGTTTCTATTTTATTGCAACAAAAAAGTTTAAAATGTGTCTTTTTTAGGTGAGGCATGCAAAAAGGAAAAGATCTTATCTTACAAATTAAAAATGCAATATACTCGAAAACTTTTCAGAAAATCCATTGTGTTGAGTTTTACACGAACAAGAAAACTTCCTTTTTCGACAGTATTTTCTATGATTTTAAAGTTAGTTAAAAAAAGTTTGGGAATAGAATGTGAACTTATGGAGCCATTGACATGTACCCTCAAAGTAAGCTTTTTCTAAAGCAAGGTATAAGATTTGCCATACAGGCTTTCAAGAATTTAAGCATCCAAACAGCCTAAGACTTATTGCAGCAGATGGTTCTGGTATGAGATTACCCAGCTCTGGGGAAATTGTATCCGAGTTTGAACCAAATGGAACAACAGGCACCATTGGCAATTTGTTTGTTGATTTGTGTACTTCGCTGATTTGTAGTGCTCGTCTTGCAGCTTGGAATATAGGTGAACAAACGTTGGCGGCAGAGCAATTACCCGAAGTTATCACTCAAATGCGTTTATTAAATCAAGAGAAATTATTATTTATCTATGATCGTCTTCAGTAAAATTCATTCAGCAGCATTATGATTTGGAAGTAGATTTTATTTTTCGCTTGCAAAAAAGAAATTATAGTAAGCTATGGGAACGCTGGCGAATTAGATTTTGATTTTATATTAGAAAATGAAAAGCTAAAAAATAAAATGAAAGGACAGAAAGTAAGAGTTATAGTGCTGACATTAGCCAACTGAGAAACAGAGTTTTTGACCGAGACTTTGGAGCAAAGCTTATGTGTTAAGGTGGCACATAGAGGAAACGATTCAAAGTAGGAGCAGAGTTAGAGAATTTTTCTGGAGAGGCTGTATTACAAGAATTTTGGGCAAACTTGGTCATGTGCAATATATTATCGCTTCATATGTGTGATGCACAAGGGCCTTGGAACCCAGATCAAATTACTGAGTATCGTTTAAATTTTTCAGTTTTATTTGGTGTAATGAGGCAGAAACTCTATCAGGTATAGCTCTTCTCATAATAGTCAGAACAAATCATAAAAAAGCAGAATCAACAGCTTGACGGAAAGACTGAAAAATAGGGATATTTTTTCTAGCTCTGTTCTTTATAGCAAATCAATGATGCTCAATTTCGTTAAAGTCTTACTTTTACCCACAAATGTAAAAAGTGAGTAAGCTAAATAATTTAGGATCAAAATGATAGAAACAAGTACAAGCGTGCAATATACAGATGGCTTATGGGATAAATGGCTGGAAAGAGAGTTAAAACACATTAATTTGGGAGATATAAGGCTTAATAAAAGACTTATAAAAACAAGTTATTGTATAGAGGGTAAGGCATCTGAATCAAAGCTGTAGTGGGTGGAAAGAAGCTAAGGATGCATATAAGCAATGAAAAGCTTGAAGATAAGGAAATTTATTCTTCCCATTATAAAGAAACTAAGGAAAGAATAAAAGGAAACCAGTTGGTCTTTTCAGTTCAAGATACAAGTTATTTGGATTTTGACTCTCATATAAAGACCAAGAGACTAGGCAGTATTTCTAAAGCTTATACAAAGCATAAAATGGGTTTACTGTTGCATAGTGCCTAGCAAAGACGGATTACCTTTAGGTACACTGCCATTAAGTTAAGGAAAGAATGGTTAAAAACTGAACTAAAAAGTCAGAAATAATTAAGGATTTATGACAAATGCTGAAACAGAATAGAGTAAACTTTAAAGCAGATAAACTCTGAAGTGTAAATTACTTAAGAAATAGTTTGTTTAGAAGTCATTTTACAGGAGCTATGGCAATAAGCTACCCAGTTATTATCAGAAGATATGAATACTACCTCTAGTCAAAATATGTGTTTTCTAACCCTTTTTTGGTAATTGAACGAACGAAGATAAGGTACCTTATGATGATCAACTTTCCTTCCCTTTCTTACCGCCAAAGTGTTCATCAAAAATAGCTTTGATAATTGATCCATAATGCAGTCAGTATCTGATTCCGTAGCAAAAATGTCGAAAGCCAAGTTTTTGATCGCGTTAAATGAGACAGATTTGTTAATGCTCCTCTTAAGCTTATCATCGGTTAAGTCCATATTCAACGCTTCTTCTACATCTTCTGTCATAACACTTTCTAGGTTGCCAATAAAGATAGCTGAAAAAATCCTGTTTAACAGACTCAACACTTTTTCCTGTAAAATTTTCTAGACTTAGTCTTCCTTTGAGTTTTGCAAAAAATGTCTCAACTCCCCAGCGTAAAAAATATAACTCCTTAAATCCTCCAGTTTGAAACTTTTGTTCATCCATTAATGATGTAGCTAACACTTCAATTTCACCAGATGGTAGTACCACTTTGAAGCGTTATTCCACTATTTTCTTGTTTTATCTTACGCTGAGCACATATGGTAACCTCAACACTAGATGGGCTTTTTTCTTCAAACATAGCATTCACTTCATTAAAAGATGATCTGGGACATCGAATGACATAAGCAATTTTTCTTTTTGTAAGGCTAGAAAGAAATTTATAAGATAAATATACAAATCAGTAAGTCATTAGTATTTACAACTTTAAGCATTTCATCTGCTGAGTTAATTTCATGAGTGTTACCTCTATCTAACACTGACCTTATGGCAACATTATTTAGCACATCATAACAAACCGCAAAGGTTGCACTTGCATAATCACCTAAATCTTTTGGTTTTTGGTTACGTATTTTTCTTGAGCCAAATTCATTTTTTATTTCAACGCTTGTTGGTAAAATGATTTTGGAGGCATCAAGAGCTAACACTCTAAAGCCAAAACAAGTTTTAAATTTTTGGTCTTGGTAGTACAAGGAAACCACACCTTCGTTAATTTCTGAAAATGCACTGTGTTTCATTTTTTTTCTTGCTTGACTAAAAGCACTAGCAGTAACGGTATAGTCTTTTTTCCTATATAAAATAAATTCGTTTAGTATTACTTGCAGCGACTTTACACTTTTTCTTAAAATTAAGATAAATATGTCAATAAAAGATAACTTCCTCTTTCTCATAAAATCTTTTGAAGATGATTTATGGGATTCTATAAATTCTAGACTTGCCAATTCATTTTGAATAAATTTTATTACTGCCTTTTTTACTCATACTACCTTTAAACTTATTGGTATACATCATTATCCCATAAAATCTATCTTTTTTCCTTAACTTAATGGCAGTGTGACTTGGAATATCTTCGTGAACTACATTTTCCTCATAACAGATTAGGTACTTATCCCCAGTTGATGTCTTCATGCCTGATGAATTTTGCATTTCGGGTGTCACGTTGGATAGCGAGTTTGACTATCGCTATATCTTCCTCATGTTCAATCGCTTCTTGTATAAACCCCTCTGCTAGCTCTTGAACTGATTGGTTTTTCACTTTAGCCAAGCGAGTAAGATTCTTTAAAACTTTTTCGCTAATGTTAATACCTGAATCTGCCATATGTTTTACCAAAATCTACTACTATAACAATTTTACAACATCTTTCTAAATTTTTCAATAAAAAAAGCAGTTTACGTAGGTACTTTCCACCCATTTCCAGCAGTTTTTTTTCTTCTGCTTCTTCCATTTTAGAGCCTGGTTCTTCATGTGTATCAGTCACAGGTTCTTTTTCTGCTTGCATTATTTTACCTGACATGTACTCCTTAGCTTGCTTAGCGAGCTCGATTACAATAGCTACTCCAATTGTAGTTGCAACCGTAAGTGCTAGTGCATGTATTCCTACTGCAAGCAAGGACTCTAGTGCCGCTGATAAAGATGTTAAGGAATCTATTTTACATATTGGAAAAGCGCCACTTGCAGCGATAAAAGCTCCAACTACAATGTTTCCAATAAACAACAAAGGAGTTAGGAACAAGGGCTGGTAATCGTCAGGCTGTTGAGTCAATCCTTTCCATGTTATTGAAAGCAAAATGTAAGCTACTATTAATGGTATTATGGAAATAGCACCAACGATACCACCTACTATACCTACTACCAGAGGTGACGGAGTAGTAAGGCTTAATATAATAAGTGGGAGAGATATAATTGATAGTATTATAGAAATTACACCTACTGTTTTCAGAAGAGATAGAAATCCTTTTGAATCTAAGTGTTCTTTAATTCCCTTAAATAATATAAAGAAAATGCTTATACACATTATAGCACAAAGTATTACTGCTGATATTTTTATTATAGCTGCTGCTATAAGTGCTGCTAAATAAGCTATATTCATTATAACTTTACCACTAAACTTAATAACACTGCAATTATCACACACCATAATAAAAAAGTCAGCTCCATATGTTTAGGTTGTAAAATCCCAAAAAGCAGCCAGAATAGAATAAGCAAACATTTACGAATTGAATTTAGTGCAAACAAGGGTGTTGATATCAACCATACTCTGCAGAATCGCAATATGGTATGACTACATGCTTTTTATTGATTTGATTAACATAATCAGCAGAGAGTTTTGTTTTGCAAAAGATGTCTACAGTAACATACTGCAATTATTTGGAATTGTAGGGCTAGGTGCAATTGTAAGGCCACTTGGTGCATTCATATTTGGTCACGTTGGTGACAGGTATGGAAGGAGGATAGCATTAATAATTACTATCTTGCTAATATCGATACCATCAAGTCTCATTGCATTTATTCCAAGTCACAATCAAGTAGGTATAATTTCTACTATATTGCTTTTTGCAATCCATATAACACAAGGAATTGCACTTGGTGGTGAACAAGGAAGTTCTGTTTATCTTATAGAGCATTTATCCAGTAGGAAAGAGAACTTAGGGATGTATTTTGGAATGATGGGTTTTGGTCGCTCCATTGGCGTCTTGCTTTCTGCGGTGATAGTGATTATCTGCAAAAAAACTACTGATTTTTGTACCTGGGGTTGGAGATTGCCATTTATTTTCTCAGCTATTTTAGGATTAATTAGCGCGTATAGCATATACACATTGGGAGAAACTCCAGCATATGAAAAAAATCGAAAACAAAGAAATTTACCTGATTTGCCAATAATAGAGCTTATAAAGCGCCACAAGAGAGCTCTTATACTTGCTATTTTAATATCTGTACCTGTTAATGTTGCTGTTGGATTTACCATATTTCTTCGAACTCTCGCAAAGGAAATAGCATCAGTGGATGTTTATGTAACAACATATATCAACGAAATTGTATTGATTATAACCAGTGTATTAATGCCGATATCTTCAATAGCGTTTGGAATGTTGGCTGATAAAGTTGGAAAAGAGCGCACTGCAATCTTATTTATAGCAATTACAATGGCACTGTGTTGTCCTGCGTTATCTATTGCATATTACTATAAAAATTATCTTGTGATTGCGTTGAGCGTAATGGTTCTCTCTATAATAGAAAGGGGTATAGTTCCCATAGGAATAGTTGCATCTGAACTCTTTCCTACCAATGTTAGATTTAGTGGTGTGAGCTTATCACGCAATATCTCTTATGCGTTACATGGAGGATTTACTCCTATGATATGCATTTGGTTTACTATAACATTTCCTCAAGTAAACTTTGCCGCTGGGCTTTATGTAGTCTTTTGCTTATTGATCAGTGTGGTAGCAATATTGCAAATAAAGCTGCAAGATAAAAAATTTGATTGGTCTTAGTTTTCTCTTATGTGATTTGATAGACCGGGAAAGGGTTTCATCTAAGTAGCTGACACCCTGACAACCGTCATCCCGCTGCTTGTTAGCGGGATCTAGAGATACCGTGACGGTATGACGTAGGACTGCTGTCATTCCAGTCTGGAATCCAGAGAAAAGGATGATGTCATCCCAGTGTCCCTGTAATGTCATTCCAGTGCTTGACACTGGAATCCAGCCTTTATTATGCAGCCACTTGGTTAAAATTAAGTTTCTGGATCCCAGTGTCTAGGCACTGGGATGACAAAGGAGGGCAGTGTCAGCTACTCGGATGACACCCTGCTGGTGGACAATGTTTGTATAGTTGTGCGTCACGCGCTGGAATGACGAATTACTTAACCGCCATACCGTCACGGTATCTCCTAGCATAGATCCCGCTAACACGTAGCGGGATAACGATTTTGTATCGGAAAACAAGTAGCATGACGATTTATCAAACGTTCCTTAGTTTCTCAAAAAAATCCTTTAACAAAAAAGAGCATTCTGTTTCTAATATCCCACCATAAACTTCAGGTATATGGCTGCAAAATTGAAATATCTTAGCACCATTTTCAATTCCTCCACCTTTGGGATTGTAAGCTCCAAAGTACAATCGTTTAATTCTGGCAAAGGAAATAGCTTGAGCACACATCGGACATGGTTCTAATGTTACGTACATATCAGTATCACAAAGCGTGGAAGTTGAAAATGCTTGTCTAATCGCTAACATCTCTGCATGTGCAGTTGGATCGTTAGATATATTGTGTGCAGAGGAGATGATATTGTCTCCACTAACCATTACAGCACCTATTGGCACCTCACCATTTTTCTGAGCAAGTTTGGCTTGCTCTATGGCAAGCTCCATATATTGATACTTGAACACTTTCCTTTGCTAATCTTCTTCTTTTAAATTTTATTAACTGCTGCTTCAATAAATGATACAAAAAGAGGATGAGGAGAAAACGGCTTTGATTGAAACTCTGGATGAAACTGCACACCAATAAACCACGGATGACTCTCTAACTCCACTGCCTCTATGCACGTTCCATCTTCTGATATGCCACTGCATAGCAGCCCATTTTTTTCTAAGTCATCTTTATAATCTGAATTGATTATGTATCTATGTCTGTGCCTTTCTGAAATAGTAGTGTTACTGTATGCATCCATCATTTTAGAGTTTGCATTTATATTACATTTGTATGCCCCAAGTCTCATGGTTCCACCAAGATCGTCATCTTGATCGCCAGCTAACTTAACGATTGGATGTTTACAGTTATGAAATTCTTCAGAGTGTGCATCTTCAAGCTTAATAACGTTACGAGCAAACTCAATAATTGCAAGCTGCATACCAAGGCAAATTCCGAAAAATGGGATATTATTTGTACGGGCATAATTTATTGCTAATATTTTACCCTCTACTCCGTCATCACCAAATCCCCCTGGAACAAGGATTGCATGAGAATTCTGTAATTTCTCTCCTATAAGTTTTTCATTTATAGGTTTTTCTTCCTTCTCTCTTGAGTTAACCCAATTTATCTTTACTTTGACTTTATTACTAATCGCACCATGATTTAATGCTTCAACCAGTGATTTGTACGCATCAGGGAATTCGGTGTATTTTCCCACTATAGACACAGTAACTTCCTGTGTTGAGTGCCTTATAGAGTGCACTATTTGATCCCATTCAATCAAGCTTGGTTTTGGCTTACTTAAATGAAAGTGCTCCAAAATTTGCGTATCAAGCCCACATTGGCTATATAACACCGGTAACTCATATATATGACTCACATCAGGGGCAGGTATCACATTGGATAAAGAAACATTGCAAAGCTTAGCTATTTTCTCTCTTTGATTATCGAAAATTTCTTTCTCACTGCGGCATAATATAATATCTGGTTGTAACCCCGCGGAATTTAACTCTCGAACTGAATGCTGCGTTGGTTTTGTCTTTAATTCTTGCGCTGCGGTAAGATATGGTATTAAAGTTAAGTGAATCAGGATAACTCTTTGTTTTCCTAATGTGTAGTTAACTTGGCGTATAGCCTCCAAAAATGGTTGGCTTTCAATGTCACCTACAGTTCCGCCTATTTCACATATTACAAAATCTAAACCTTCCGTACCATTAAAAATGAACGATTTGATTAAATCTGTCACATGAGGAATGACTTGCACAGTTTTGCCCAGATAATCACCACGCCTCTCTTTCTTCAATAACTCATGATATATCTTACCAGTTGTTATATTGTCATCTTTTGTTGCTTTAATTCCAGTAAAACGCTCATAATGCCCAAGATCCAAATCAGTTTCAGCACCATCTTCGGTAACAAATACCTCTCCGTGCTGAGTTGGGTTCATTGTCCCAGGATCAATGTTGAGATACGGGTCAAGTTTTCTGATACGGATCTTAAAACCGTGAGCTTGAAGAAGCGCACCAACACTCGAAGCAACTAAGCCTTTACCAAGCGATGACACAACTCCACCTGTGACAAAGATAAATTTAGCTTCCTTCATTAATTTTCAAATGGAACAGAAGTAGATTCACTTTCTTGCTTTTTTTCTAATATAATTTTTTCTGCGATCGATTTTTTATGTACGTCTTTTGAACATAATCCTGACAATAGCAATGTGTTTATAATAAACAATCCAGCAACAATAGCCGTTATTCTGCTGAGCGGGTTTTCAGAAGATTTCACCGGAATCATCGAATTGACCCCCTGTTGTGTATTACTAAAACCACTTAACGAACTACTTCCAGGCGGCTGCAAGAGCACTAAAATTACTAACACAACAACCAATATTATTTGAAATATACTTAATACCGCTACTGACATTATAGATAGGGCTGAAAATAAAAATCTTAGCAGTACAAAGCACGTAAGTCAAGAACATCTGTCACCCAAGTAGTTTGAAATCTAAGTATGTATTTACTGCTTACCTTATTTTGATTAACATATGCATAAGACTTTGGGCTTAATATGTATCACATTTTAAAATACAAAAATTATGAACCAAAAATAGACGAGAGTGCTTTCATCGCAGGTGGTTCGCATATCATAGGCAAGGTTGAAATAGGAAGAGATGCAAGCATCTGGTTTAATTGTGTGGTCAGAGGGGACGTTGGATCAATAAAAATAGGTGATGGAACAAATATTCAAGATGGAACGGTAATTCATGTGGATAGAAACCCAGGTGGTGACACAATTATTGGCAGTATGGTAACAGTGGGACATTTTTGTATGTTGCACGCATGCACGGTGCATGATAAAGCGTTTATTGGTATGGGCTCTACCGTGATGGACCATGCAATTGTGGAGCCTGAAGCTATGGTAGCTGCTGGCTCACTGGTAACACACGGAAAAGTGATAAAAAGTGGGGAAATATGGGCTGGCAGGCCAGCAAAATTCTTCAAAAAAATGTTGAATGAAGAAATTAAACATATCGCGCAGTCGGCACAAAATTATATTATGTTAATGAAGGAATACAAAAACTGAAGTTCGCGTCAAGTGTTTTACTTGACACGTACGTCTCAGCTCAACAAACTGTGTTAAGCTACCTTGTTTTTCCCCCACTTACTCCTTGCACTTCCGCTCCATTCACTTGAGTACTAGGTAATGCTGCATATGTAATACTACCAACTGCGAGTGTAGATACTACTGCTATACCAACCATTACCCAAATATCTAATCTCACTGTACGTTCAAGTGCAGTAAATGCTATCAGTCCAGCAGCAAGACCCATACCAACAGTAGCAGTGTACCGTGCTCCATTGCCTTGTTTTGGTTGCTCAGTTGTTTTGTTTTTAGCTTCTAGTTCTTCATTTTCCTTCTTTAGCTTGTCAACTTCTTTCTCTTTAGCTGTTAAGTCTGCCTTCAGTTTGTCAACTTCAGCATTTGGCTGTTGTTGTTTTAGTTGTGCTATTTCTTTCTCTTTATCTGCTAATTGTTGCTTTAAGTCTGTAACTTCTTGTGTATTTTGTTGAGCTTTTAATGCTGTTATTTCCTCGTCTTTAGCTTGTAACTGCTGCTTACTCCGTTTTAGTCTTTCACTTGCTGATCTTTTTCCTTTTCCTTTTTTTGACTCAGTAACACCTTCTTGCTCATTAACAAGATCTTTACTTGATGACGTGCTACTACTAAAACCAACTCTTCGATCATCTTCATTGTTCGACATAACCTCATCATTACTGATATTACCAGCATCGTTTTCTGATGTTTCTTGTCCTGTGCTATCATCCAACACTGCTGTGGTTGCCTCAGTTGCCGTACCTTCAGTTTGTGCAGCAAGTACTTCAGGTGAAGAATTTTGATTTTCATTTAAGTTCAACATATTAAACCTTAATATATATAATTAACATTACATAATACCTTTGTAACCTAAGGTCAAGTAATATTTTCATCATAGTACAGAAAATTTATGTTCGTAAACAAAAAATTTTGGCGTAAAATTGCCATATTTACTTAATTGTGCTAACTTAGAGCTTAAAACTTAAGAAATATTTATGTTAAAAGAAAAATACGGCTTTAAAGAAATTGAAGACAAATGCAATATATTATGGGAAGGAAGTAAAGTTTATAGATGGAATGGTGAAAAGGATAACACTTTCACTATAGACACACCTCCGCCGACAATATCGGGAAAACTCCATATTGGCCATATATTTAGCTATTGCCACACGGACTTTATTGCAAGGTTCCAGCGCATGCTGGGAAAAGATGTGTTTTACCCAATTGGGTTTGATGATAACGGGCTTCCCACTGAAAGATTGGTTGAACAAACCTATAAAACCCGTGCAAAAGAAGTTGGCAGAGAAAAATTTATAGAGATGTGCCATGAGGTTATTGAGAAATCAAAGCAAGAATTCAAGGAACTATTTAAGTCTGTTGGCATTAGTTATGACTGGGATTTGGAATATCACACGATCAGCAAGGAAACTGTGACGCTTTCACAGATGTCGTTTATTGATCTATATAATAAGGGATATGCATATAGAAAGATGCAGCCTATCCTTTGGGACCCGGTTGATAAAACAGCAATTGCGCAAGCAGAAATAGAAGATAAAGTTTTTGAGTCATCCTTAAACACGATAGTTTTCTCTACTCAAGAAAATAAGCAGATCAATATTGCGACCACGCGGCCTGAATTACTTCCCGCATGTGTTGCGGTTTTCTGCCACCCAGAGGATGCGCGCTACACTCATCTGATCGGAAAAACAGCGGTAGTGCCAATAATAAAGGAAAAAGTTCCAATAATAGCTGATGATAAGGTCAAAATAGATAAAGGTACTGGGCTTGTTATGTGCTGTACGTTTGGTGATGAGCTCGACATATATTGGCAGCAAAAGCATAATCTGCCGATGAAAATTATCATCGATCAGGATGGGAGGATGAACCTAAATGATGTCATTCCAGTGCTTGACACTGGAATCCAGGAAAAAGAGCCAATGCCAGCAATGACAGAGGAAGATATCATGTCAGCGTATGGTCAGAAAAAAGAAGAATGGATCCCAGTGTCAGCTACTCGGATGACAGACGATATACTAAATGAAATAAATGGACTAAGGGTTAAAGAAGCAAGAAAGAGGATGATCGAAATCCTAACTAAAAAAGGACTTTTGATAGAAAGCACTAACATTTCTCATTCTATTAAGTGTGCAGAAAGATCTGGTGCACCACTTGAGATATTGCCTACTTATCAATGGTTTATCAAGACTTTAGAGCAAAAAGCTCAAGTATTAGATAAAGTAAAAGAATGCAATTGGTATCCAAGCAATATGCGTAAACGCATGGAAGTGTGGATAGAAGGGCTAAATTGGGACTGGTGCATCTCAAGGCAGCGCTATTTTGGTGTGCCATTTCCAGCGTGGTATTCCAAACGTAAGGGTGAAGAAGGCAAAATTATTCTAGCTGAAGTAAAGAACCTGCCTATAGATCCACTCAAAGACTTGCCAAAAGGGTATAGCAAAGAAGAGGTTATCCCAGATCAAGATGTAATGGATACCTGGGCCACAAGTTCAATTACTCCTCAACTGAGTGCACTGGCAGTAAACAGTGAGTTTAGTTTACCAAATCATCGCTATGATACGATATTTCCTGCAGATCTGCGCAGCCAGAGCCATGAGATAATAAGAACTTGGGCTTTTTATACTATTTTAAAGGCACATTATCATGCAGATTCTTTACCTTGGAAAAACATTATGATTAGCGGTTGGTGTTTAGCCGATGATAAGAAAAAGATGAGTAAATCAAAGGGTAACATCATCACTCCTCATGTAATACTTGAAACTTATGGAGCTGATGTAGTGCGCTATTGGGCAGCGAACTCAAGGCTTGGAGTTGATACAGTCTACTCTGAAAATATATTCAAAATTGGCAAGCGCCTCGTTACAAAACTTTGGAACGCTAGCAAGTTCGTTTCCATGTTCATGGAAAAGCATCAAGTGATGAGCATAAATTCTGCTCACGAGACAATGGATAAGTGGATATTGTCTAAGTTATACAAAGTTATAGAAAGAGCAACGAATAACCTATTACAATTTGAATACTGCGAAGCTTTGGGCGTAATAGAGGAATTTTTTTGGAAGGATTTTTGTGATAGTTACTTGGAGTTAGTAAAAAAACGTGCGTACGGAAGCAGTTTAAGTGCAAAACAAAGCTTGGCGTATGTGTTAAATGTTATTTTGCGGTTATTTGCACCTTTCTTGCCATACATTACAGAAGAGATATACCACCAGTTGTATAGTTATAGTTCTGTACACAATCAAAGTAATTGGCCGAGCAAAGAAGAACTGATCTACGATAAATATTCAGAGGAAATGGGAGATAATGTTATTCAGATATTAAACATTATCAGAAAGATAAAGGCAGATAATAATGTATCAGTTAAGCATCTGATAAAAAAGTTGATGATAAAAGCAGATCTACGAGAGGATAAATTGAATCAATCCGCACAGAATGATTTGCAGGCAGTTTGCAATGCGGAAACGATAGAGTGGATGCAGTCTGAGCTTGAAACTGAAGACGGAAAATACATAGTGAATATAGACTTATACTGATTTTTGGGAATGTTCAAAAAAGTGTGTCAAACCGAAAAAAAAGTAATAAATTGATATAAAAAAATGGAGGTGTGACAATGAGTCAGAAAGTAGTAAACAGAACTAACGGATTGGTAGATTATAAAGAGTTGGAAACAAATATCCTGTCGTCTATACGAGAAGGAAGACCGTTGACAGGAAGGGAGGGAGCATTAACACCATTTATAAAAAAGCTGCTGGAAGCAAGTTTGGAAGGTGAAATAGAAAACCACTTATTAGCTGAAAGTGAAGAGAATAATCGAAGAAATGGGAGAAATGGAAAGACTTTACGGACAAGTGCCGGTTCATTTGAATTTTTGACGCCAAGGGATAGAGAAGGAAGTTTTGAGCCGCAAATAGTCAAAAAAAGGCAAACAAGCTTACATCCAGAGCTTGAAACGAAGATTTTGAGCACATTTGCCAGTGGTATGAGCTATAGAGATATAGCGTCACACGTTGAGGAAATTTATGATCACAAAATATCGGCGGCAGAGATATCAAGTATTACCGACAAATTACTGCCTATAATCAATGAATGGCGTAGTCGTCCACTGCAATCAGTATACCCGATAGTATTTATGGATGGGATGTTCTTTAAGGTCAAAGAGGATGGACATTGCGTAAGTAAATGTATGTACAATATATTGGGCATAGACCAAAATGGCAGAAAAGAAGTCCTGGGCTTTTATTTGGCTGAAAGTGAAGGAGCTAACTTTTGGTTGGGAGTGCTAAATGATCTCAAAGAAAGAGGAGTAGAAGATATTCTGATTGCATGTGTAGATGGGCTAAAAAGCTTTCCTGCAGCTATAAATAGTGCGTTTCCTAAAGCAGAAGTACAGCTATGTATAGTGCATCAGATAAGAAATTCACTAAAATATGTATCCAGCAAAGATGTGAAAGTTTTCATGAATGATTTGAAAAAAATATATCGTGCTACAAGTAAAGAAATTGCTGAAAATTACTTACTTGAGCTGGAAGAAAAATGGGGAGAAAAGTATCCTTTAGTTATAAAATCGTGGCAGAACAATTGGGAAAATTTATCTGGTTATTTCAAGTATTCTAGCCCAGTTAGAAGGCTAATTTACACCACAAATCCAATTGAGGGGCTGCACAGACAGATCAGAAAATTCACTAAAACCAAGGGCTCATTTACCAGCACAAATGCCTTGTATAAACAGGTATATTGTGCTATAAAGAAGGTAGAGCAAAAATGGACTATGGCTCTGCCTAATTGGGCTTTAACTATGTCTCAACTTGATATTTTCTTTCCAGATAGATTGAAAATTGAGTTGAACTAAAAATGCGCTTTGACACACTTTTTTGAACATTCCCTAAATTTCTGTAGCACTGGTTTACCCAAACTTCTTTTCATCAACCTGCATACTATAAATTCTTTGTTTTGAAATATCGGTTTTCTAGCTTTTTGATCTCCTGTTGCTTTTATAAATTAAGACGCCAGTTCGTAGAACTTCTCCAACTGCTCACTCCATAACATTGGTATTTCCCTTAAATCAGCTAATCTTAAACCTCTCGGTTGTCTCCCATTTACTATGTCTTCTTTTATCTTTGGAGCTAAATAATTTAACCTTAAAATTTGTTGTATACGTCTTGTACCTATATTAATTTTAACGCTCAGCTCTTTCACATTTCTATATTTTCCTTCTTCTAGCTGCCGTTTCCACAGATGGGCTCTTACCACTGCTTTCAGTAGTGCATTATCTGTTTTGCATTCTGGTTCGATTACTGTGCATTTGTTTCCTTTCTTTTTTAAACTCATTGGTATCAATTTTTCCTCTGACTCAGAACAGACATCTATTCCATCCTCTCTCATCCATACTGTCTTTATTAATTTCTTCACCACTTCTTTCTGTTTTCCAAAACTTAAATTTTTCCACTCTTCCGCTTTTTCTTCCAAATTTTCATATAGGCGTTCTGCTCTCTTCATCACTTCTTTTTCTACTTCTCCCGCTACTACTGTTCGGTTCACTGATCCACAATCTTTTCCTCTTAAATGGTTATTGCATATATAATATCGATACCTCTTATTCTCCTTTTTCGCATACGTCAGTGTCATATTCACATCACAGCTCTTGCACTTGATTATTCCCTTTAGTAGTGCCTCTTCATATTTTTTCCCTTGATACGGTTGATTCTTTATTAATTCTTGCGCTTTTTGCCATTTTTCTTCTTCTATTATTGCTTCATGTTTTCCCTCATATTGCTTCTCATAATGCCGTATTTTTCCCATATATATTGGATTTGTTATTATTCTCCTTACCGTTGCTTTTTTAAAGATTTCTCCTCCGTATACTTTTCCCGATTTTGCTTCAAACCTCTTCTTTCGGTACCCCTCGCTATTTAACTCTCTTGCCAATTCTGCCATTGATTTTATCTCCATATACCTTGCAAATATATGTTTCACCGTCTTTGCCTCTTTTTCATTTATTATTAATTCCTTTTCTTTTACATCATACCCTAGCGGTAAAGTTCCTCCCATCCATAATCCTTGCTCTTTTGATGTTGCTATCTTGTTTTTTACTCTCTCTACTATCATTTCTCTTTCTAGTTGTGCCGCCCCTGATAACACTGTTTGCACAAACTTTCCCATTGGCGTATTATTGTCAAATATCTGCGTTACTGCTACAAAATTTACTCTGTGCCTTCTAAAAAATGATGTCACTTCTATACTATCTTTTGTTTCCCTTGATAGTCTGTCTAATGTATATACTACCACACAATCTACTTCTCCTGCCTTTACGTCTTCAAACAACTCCTTTATCGCTGGTCTATTTAAATTACTCCCTGAAAAGCCTCCATCATCGTACCTTTTGGCCAATACTACCCAGCCTTCTCGGCTTTTTATATACTTCTCACATGCTACTCGCTGCGCATCAAGACTATTAAACTTTTGTTCTAGCCCATCCTCATTTGATTTTCTCGTATATATCGCGCACCTTACCTCTTTTAACATTCTCAACTTCCACTTTTATCACGCATTCCAAACAATAAAGGTCCGTTGTAACTCATTCCCATTATTTTCCCTGCTACTGCTGACAATGACGTATAAAACTCTTCTCTGTAGATTAAACCCCTATCTGTTACCATTACCGCATGCATCTCTTCTCCTCTTTCTAATATTAGCTCTGTTCCTGCTACCGGAAGTTTGTCACTACTTATTCTTTTTCCCTTCTCTAGCCGATCTGCCAGATACTCTAGTCTTTTTGCTCCTTTTCTTGATATTTCTCCATACTCCTCCTCTTGCAACCTATATGCTAATCTTGGTACCAGATATTTCTTTGAGTATCTAGGCGCTTCTTTCTCATATACCTTTTTCCATATTTTCCTCAGCTCTTCTAATGATTCTTTCTCTAAATCCTTTACCTTTTTTTCTATTTCTTCCTCCATATTTTTAGCCTCTCGTAGATGGTTTTCCCCTTCGCTTTTCAAATAACTTTTCAATTCTGTCTGTTTCTTTCTTTAATACCTCAGTTACTTCTTTACTGTTTTTTGCATAATCCATCGCTTTCAGCCCAAACTTATCCTCTTTCTCTATTTCTCCTCCTGCTTCCACTAGCTCTTCCACTATCTCTTTTTCACCAATCATACATCCTAGGTGTAATGGCGTATTCTTACTCCCATATTTGTATTAAACAGGACTTGATATGACACTTTAAAAAAGTAAGTTAAGAATAATAAAAATAAGGAGTGTTAGAAATGAGTACAATACAAACAAAAATACTAAAACCAAAACTAGGATTACTAGAGCTAGCAAAACAATTAGGAAATGTGTCTCAAGCGTGCAAAGTGATGGGATACTCAAGAGATACATTTTATCGATTCAAGGAGTTATATGAAAATGGGGGAGAAGAAGCATTACATGAAATAAGTAAGAAAAAACCGCTATTAGCAAACAGAGTTTCGGAAGATATAGAAAGAGCAATAATTGGCATAGCTACAGAATTTCCTGCATATGGACAAGAAAGAGCTGCAAATGAGCTGAGAAAAAGAGGTATAATAATTTCCCAAGGAGGAGTAAGATCTGTATGGCTAAGAAATGACCTTGAAACTTTGAAAAAGAGACTTAAAGCACTGGAGGCAAAAGTAGCTCAAGACGGAATCATTTTAACTGAAGAACAACTTGCAGCTTTAGAAAAAGTGAAAGAACAAAGGGAAGCTCATGGTGAAATTGAGACGCAACATCCAGGTTATTTGGGTTCTCAAGATACCTATTATGTGGGCAATATCAAAGGCATAGGGCGCATTTATCAGCAAACTTTTGTTGATACTTATTCCAGAGTTGCAATGGTTAAACTTTACACGGACAGAACAGCTATTACAGCTGCAGATCTTCTTAACGATAGAGTTATCCCATTTTTTGATGAGCAGAGAATTCCATTATTACGCATTCTAACTGATAGGGGTACGGAGTATTGTGGCAAGCCCGAAAATCACGCTTATCAGCTATATTTAGGAATCGAAAATATCGATCATTCTAGAACCAAAGCCAACTCTCCACAAACTAATGGCATATGTGAAAGATTCCATAGAACTATGCAAGATGAGTGTTACAATATTATCTTTAGAAAGAAAATCTACTATTCTTTGGAGGATCTACAGATCGATGTTGATCATTGGTTGCGTTCTTACAATGAGACAAGGCCTCACTCAGGCAAATACTGCTATGGCAAAACACCTATGCAAACGTTTTTTGACAGTAAACATATTGCTTTTCAGAAAAATATTAGTAGCATTAAACAACAGCCTGATATTAGTTTTGACTACGTCAATTCTTCTGTCAGTTAATTCTTCTCTGTCAGATTAAATCTTGTCTTTTACATACGCCTTTGCAAACAAATGTTCGTACAGTTATGTGTCAGCTACTTGCATGACGCCATTGCCTGAACGGGTACCAATGATTACCTATCAATCTCACCAAAAACTATATCGAGTGAGCCAATAATTGCTGCAACGTCAGCAAGCATGTGTCCTTTTGCCATAAAGTCTAAGGCTTGTAAATGCGCAAAGCCAGGTGCTCTTATTCGGCACCTATAAGGTCTATTGGTACCATCTGAAACTATATACACTCCAAACTCACCTTTTGGTGCCTCAACAACTGCGTAAGCCTCACCTTCTGGTACGTGATATCCTTCTGAATAGAGCTTAAAATGGTGAATCAGAGCTTCCATAGATTTTTTCATCTCTGCTCTTGACGGTGGAGAAATTTTTCTATCTTCAGTTTTTATTGGCCCTTCAGGCATTTTCTCTATGCACTGCTTCACCAAACTGATAGATTGCCTAATCTCTGCCATTCTAACTAGATAACGGTCATAACAGTCGCCATTTTGGCCGATCGGTATATCAAAATCTAGTTGATCATATATCTCATATGGCTGGCTTTTTCGCAAATCCCAAGCAAGCCCAGCAGCGCGCAACATTGGGCCACTAAAGCCCCAATCAAGTGCCTGTTTAATTGATATTTCACTAATTCCTACAGTGCGTTGCTTCCATATCCTATTTTCTGTTAAAAGTTCATCAACATCGTCTATATATTTTGGAAATTGCTCTATAAACTTTGCAATATCCTCAATCAAATCTTCTGGAACATCTGCTGCAATTCCACCTGGCCTGATGTAAGCTGCGTGAAACCTTGCACCTGAAGCTCTTTCGTAAAATTCCAGTATTTTTTCTCTTTCTTCAAAGAGCCATAAAAGAGGGGTCATTGCTCCAACATCAAGTGCTTGAGAAGAAACGTTCAGTAAATGATTTAGTATTCTCGTCAGTTCACAAAACAAGACACGTAAATACTTTGCCCTAATTGGCACTTCACATTGCAACAATTTCTCCACACAAAGTGAATATGCATGCTCTTGTGACATTGGTGATACGTAATCAAGGCGATCAAAATAAGGCAAAGCTTGAAGATACGTTTTATGTTCTATTAATTTTTCAGTACCGCGGTGCAAAAGCCCAATATGGGGATCTGCCCTCTCGATCACTTCACCATCCATCTCTAAAACAAGACGCAACACTCCATGTGCAGCTGGGTGCTGAGGTCCAAAATTTAACATCATTGTCTTTAGATCGGGCATGTCCAGTAGTTTAAGATATTAAAATTGTATAGGCTAAAGTGCGCTCAAAGTCAATAAACTTCTTGCATAGGCTACAACTATCATTCAATAGAAACAAAAACTTTTACAATGGCTAATAAGTGTTGGTAAAACTAAGTCACTTTAGCTATAGAATGACAAAAAAGGTTTGCATTAGCCAAATTTTTAGTTGAAGTAGCATAAGAGGTTAAAGGAAAAGCTTTGTGTTAATGGATTCATTTCAGGTATAGTATAGATAATACCACAATACTTATAAAATGGATCATGTTGTTAATGCGTATAATAGACTTGACACTCCTATAGTCAGGGGAGAAGGGGCATATCTTTTTGATAAAGATGGTAAAAAATATTTAGATTTTGCTGCAGGTATTTCTACAACTTCTTTAGGGCATTGTCATCCATACATTACAGATAAGCTGAAAGAGCAATTGAGCTCACTATGGCACTGCTCTAACATTTTCACTATTCCCGAGCAAGAAAGGCTTGCCGAGCGTTTAACAACCCTTACTTTTGCAGATAAAGTTTTTTTCTGCTCAAGTGGGCTTGAAGCAACAGAAGCTGCAATTAAGTTTATTCGTCGTTACTTTTATTCAAAAGGGCAAGCAAAACGTAATCGTATTATTACAATTGAAGGAGGCTTTCATGGCCGCAGTATTGCTGCAATTTCCGCTGGAGGTAATGAAAAATCACGCGAAGGTTTTGCTCCGCTTCTTTCTGGTTTTGATAAAGTGCCAAGAAATGACATTAAAGCTTTGGAGAAAAAAATCAGCGATGAAACGGCTGCTGTGTTTTTAGAGCCCATACAAAGCGAAGGCGGAGTATATCCACTAGACGTAGAATATCTTCAAAAAGTAAGGGAAATAACAAAAGCTCAAGGAATAATTTTGTGCTTTGATGAAGTGCAATGCGGATATGGACGCATCGGTTCTTTATTTCATTATCAAAATGTCGGCATTGAACCTGATATGCTAACCTGTGCAAAAGCTATGGGTAACGGTTTTCCTCTAGCTGCATGTTTAGTAAAAGATTACATAGCAGAAGCAATTACTCCAGGAACTCATGGATCAACCTATGGTGGCAATCCACTTGCCATGACTGTTGGTAATGCGGTACTCGATATAATGCTAAAAGAAGGCTTTTTTGACCATGTTAAGAGAATTAGTAAATATTTAAAAGAAAAGCTGTTGCCTTTAGCTAAAGAATTTCCTGAGATGATTTCAGAAGTTCGTGGAGAAGGGTTACTAATGGGAATAGAACTAGCAACTCCTGTAGCCGATAAAATTATTAGTCGATCTCTTGATAAAGGTTTAATAATAACTAGGGTTTTAAACAACAAAGTAGTAAGGATAACCCCACCACTTATCATTGAGGATGAGCATGTGAACGCAGCGTGTAATATGCTTTATGATTTATTTTTTAAGATTAAAGATATATAAAATTTGGCAATATAAATTTAGGCTTGCAAATGCCTCTCATAACATGTAAAATTAATTTTGTTTTTTATCACAATAACATCGTACTTTAATGGATTGGTTATTGGTCTTAGTATCATCAGCAATTTTTATTTTGTTAATTTTATCGTTTTTGTTCTCAGGAGCAGAAATAGGCTTAACCTCAATTAGCCGTTCTCGAGTTAATAAGCTAAAGCTAGACGGTAACAAAAGAGCCAGGATAATAGACCGCTTATTAAATAGGAAAGAATTGACAATAGGAACGGTATTGCTCGGCAATACAATTATTAATATTACTTGCTCTGCTTTATTTACAGCAATATTTATCAATCTTTTTGGAAATGAGGGCATTCTCCTATCAACAATTATAATGACATTTTGTATTTTATTGTTCTGCGAAGTTCTACCAAAAACTTATGCTATTCAAAATCCTGAAAAATTTGTATCATTTTCTGCTTATTTTGTATTGTTTTTTGTAAAGATTTTTTCTCCATTGACGCTAGGTATTCAATTTATTGTTAACCTCATCTTGAAATTATGTGGACTGCATAAAGATAAGGAAGTGATATCTGCAGCGGATGCAATGCGTAATATGATTACTCTTCACCGCAGTGAAGGAACTATGTTACAACAGGATTTAGATATGCTAAGCAGCATACTTGATTTGGCTGAGACAGAAATATCACAAATTATGACCCATAGAAGAAACCTATTTTCTCTTGATATAGATCGGAATAAAGAAGAGTTAATAAGAGAGATTTTAACCAGTAGTCACAGTAGAGTACCTTTATGGCAGAAGGAACCAGATAACATTGTCGGGGTGATTCACGTGAAAGATCTAATAAACGCCTTGCGTGAAAAGGATAGTAAAACAGAAGAAGTTGACATTGCCCAAGTTATGTCAAGGCCTTGGTTTATACCAGAAAGTACGCCGCTTAGCGTGCAACTTCACAACTTCCGTAAGAACAGGAAACACCTTGCATTTGTTATTGATGAGTATGGAGCACTGCAGGGAATTGTAACCCTTGAGGATATACTGGAAGAAATAGTTGGGGAAATTTCGGATGAACATGATTTGATCACGGAAAATTTTATAAAGAAAATATCTGATAATATGTATCACATAGAAGGAAAATCTACTATTAGGAACATTAACAGGCAGTTACACTGGAATCTCCCTGATGAAGAAGCTACAACTCTAGCAGGTATGATTGTGAATGAAATAGAGCGCATTCCTGACGAAGGCGAGGAGTTTTCCATGTATGGTTTTCGCTTTAAGATTTTAAAAAAAGATAAAAATATTATTACTGTTGTTGAAGTGCAAGTAAAAACTGGTAATACTAGTAGCAGCAATTAATTAGTGGAGTTTAATGGAAGATACAGTAAAAATAACGGCTGAAGAGTTGAAGGGTTACATAGAGAGAATCGAAAAACTTGAACAAGAAAAGAGGGATGTGCAAGATCACATTCGTGATGTATATGCAAAAGCCGCAGATGAAGGTTGGGATACAAAAGTGATGAAACAAATTATTAGGCTGAGGAAGATGGATGATGATGACAGAGAGGAACAAGAAATATTGCTTGATACCTATAAACGTGCATTGGGAATGAACTACAAAGAAGAGTTAAGTGAATAGCAGAATTGTAATTGGAATAAGTGGAGCATCTGGTTCTATTTACGGTGTACGTATCTTAGAAGCGTTGAAAGATGTCGATTATGAAACTCATTTAGTAATAAGCCGTGCTGGGAAAATAACTCTAGCTCACGAGATTACAAAAAAACTTGAAGATATTATATCGCTTGCAGATTTTTACTATTCTGAAGAAAAAATAGGAGAAAAAATAGCAAGCGGCTCATTTAAAACCTCAGGGATGATTATTGCTCCATGCTCTATGAAAACAATGTCTGAAATCGCATCAGGTGTTACTTCCAATCTATTGACAAGAGCTGCAGATGTAACGCTAAAAGAAAGAAGGAAATTAGTTCTTATGGTGCGAGAGTTACCACTACATCTTGGGCATTTACAAAATATGTTAAAATTAACGGAGATGGGAGCAATTATTGCTCCACCAGTGCCTGCTTTTTATATTAAACCGAAATCGTTGGATGATATTATTAATCATTCTGTTGGCAAAGTATTGGATTTATTTGATATCAAATTACCCGACTTTAAGGAGTGGCAAGGAAGTGACAATTATTATTGATGGTAAGAAAATAGCAAACGACCTATGTGAGAGGCTATCACAAAAGATTAATGTTCTAAAGAGGGAGCATAATATTTTTCCTTGCCTGAAAGTAATTCTCGTGGGCAGCAATCCAGCAAGTCAGGTTTATGTTCGCAATAAACAGAAAAAAGCAGAATCAATAGGCATAAGTTCTGAGACCATTGTTTTGCCTGATAATATTTCAGAAGATGAATTAATTGAAAAAATCAATGAATTAAATGAAGATCCATCTGTACATGGCATTTTAGTGCAATTGCCTTTACCAAATCATATTAGTGCAAGCAGAGTAATTAACACAGTAAGTGTTGAAAAAGATGTAGATGGCTTTCATGATGAAAACGTTGGCAAATTAGTTAAAGGTGAAAAAAACTGCCTTATACCTTGCACTCCTAAAGGTTCTTTGCATTTAATTAAGTCAATTGAAGAGAACCTTTCCGGTAAAAACGCAGTGGTAATTGGTAGGTCAAATATCGTGGGCAAGCCAATGTTTCACCTATTGCTGCAGGAAAATTGCACTGTTACAATCTTGCACTCACAGAGCAAAGATTTAGCTGAATATTACTCTAAAGCGGATATAGTAGTTGCAGCAGTAGGAAAGCCAAATTTTGTTCAAGCAGACTGGATAAAGAAAGGTGCAATAGTGATCGATGTTGGCATAAATAGCGTTAACGTAGGAGAACAAAGTAAGCTCGTAGGTGATGTTGACTTCGGGGGAATAAAAGAAAAAGTCAAAGCTATTACCCCAGTACCCGGGGGCGTTGGCCCAATGACCATTGCATTTCTAATGATGAACACTGTTATTGCTGCTTGCTTGCAGAAGGGAGTTGATGCTTCTAATTTCATTAGTTGAGGTATGAAGAGGAAGCTGTATGAAGATAGAATGTACCACATCTCACAATTAATAAAAAATTGAGATTTTTGAAATTCCTCGGTAGTCAAATTTATTAAATATTTAGGATCATCATCTATTCTTTTTTCTCTACAAGTATAGCTAAAGTGGCTTAGGTTTACCTACAATTTGAAAAACAACAAATTCGTCATTCCGCTACTCGTTAGCGGAATCTATCCCGCGAATGAATCCATAGCTGTACGAACATTCATTTTTGAAGGTAAATTGCACAGCAAATGGTGTCATCCCAGTGCCCAGACACTGGGATCCAGAAAAATTGATTGTAAACAAACGACTATACAACATTTTCAATAAAATTACAAAAAAGCTGGATTCCAGTGTCAAGCACTGGAATGACATCGTTTATTATGTGATATCGTGCCATATTGCAATGTTCGTACAGTTGTGGATTCATTCGCGATATCTTAGCATAGATCCTGCTAACAAGTAGCGGGATACTTAACCGTCATACCGCCGCGGTATCTCTTAGCCGCTAACACGTAGCGGTATGACGATTGTCGTTTAACTATAAATATTTAAGAAATTTACCAAATGAAAAAAAGGCAAAAGAAACCCCGTAGTGCGAGTTTTGACTCTCTAATACTTTAAATTGGTGCTGTAATAATGTGCTGACGCTTAGTTTAAGCGCGATTTGGCTGAATGTAGAAAAATTTTAAAAGACATGCAGCCGCTATAATTTTATGTAATCCGCCAAAAGATACCCTGAGTTTTTTACTGAATTTTGTCATTGAGCCTGCAGGTCAAAAACAAGTTTTGAGTCATAAATACCCTTAATGCCATGACGTGTAAAAGACAAGATTTAATCTGACAGAGAAGAATTAACTGACAGAAGAATTGACGTAGTCAAAACTAATATCAGGCTGTTGTTTAATGCTACTAATATTTTTCTGAAAAGCAATATGTTTACTGTCAAAAAACGTTTGCATAGGTGTTTTGCCATAGCAGTATTTGCCTGAGTGAGGCCTTGTCTCATTGTAAGAACGCAACCAATGATCAACATCGATCTGTAGATCCTCCAAAGAATAGTAGATTTTCTTTCTAAAGATAATATTGTAACACTCATCTTGCATAGTTCTATGGAATCTTTCACATATGCCATTAGTTTGTGGAGAGTTGGCTTTGGTTCTAGAATGATCGATATTTTCGATTCCTAAATATAGCTGATAAGCGTGATTTTCGGGCTTGCCACAATACTCCGTACCCCTATCAGTTAGAATGCGTAATAATGGAATTCTCTGCTCATCAAAAAATGGGATAACTCTATCGTTAAGAAGATCTGCAGCTGTAATAGCTGTTCTGTCCGTGTAAAGTTTAACCATTGCAACTCTGGAATAAGTATCAACAAAAGTTTGCTGATAAATGCGCCCTATGCCTTTGATATTGCCCACATAATAGGTATCTTGAGAACCCAAATAACCTGGATGTTGCGTCTCAATTTCACCATGAGCTTCCCTTTGTTCTTTCACTTTTTCTAAAGCTGCAAGTTGTTCTTCAGTTAAAATGATTCCGTCTTGAGCTACTTTTGCCTCCAGTGCTTTAAGTCTCTTTTTCAAAGTTTCAAGGTCATTTCTTAGCCATACAGATCTTACTCCTCCTTGGGAAATTATTATACCTCTTTTTCTCAGCTCATTTGCAGCTCTTTCTTGTCCATATGCAGGAAATTCTGTAGCTATGCCAATTATTGCTCTTTCTATATCTTCCGAAACTCTGTTTGCTAATAGCGGTTTTTTCTTACTTATTTCATGTAATGCTTCTTCTCCCCCATTTTCATATAACTCCTTGAATCGATAAAATGTATCTCTTGAGTATCCCATCACTTTGCACGCTTGAGACACATTTCCTAATTGTTTTGCTAGCTCTAGTAATCCTAGTTTTGGTTTTAGTATTTTTGTTTGTATTGTACTCATTTCTAACACTCCTTATTTTTATTATTCTTAACTTACTTTTTTAAAGTGTCATATCAAGTCCTGTTTAATACAGCTTAGTTCTTTATTCATTCTCATAATCCGTGAACGGTTACGTAGCTTTTTCCACAATAATCCGAACATGTTATAATACGCTGCCGGCCTAATGACTTACAATAGCCATCATAAACACATATCTTGCCCCGTTCAGACTATTATAAGAAGGGCTATAAACATAACAGCTATCTCCGGAAACCAAAACCAGCTAGCGTAGGAGGCATTTGTATTAGAGGTCGGGTTTTTGATAAAAATCATATTACCAATTCCAGGAAAGCGGAGTATTTGGATCATCTGGAATTTCAAAAAGAGGTTGAGATATTACTTCTCTAACAGCTCCTTGAAAAGTTGGATCAGAAGCATTAGCAGACGCTAGTCCTTTACTGCCTAAGAACTCCTTTGCTGTTCTTTTATTGTTATCATATGCTTGGTCATTATCATCAAGAAATCCTGCTAATTTTTCCACAAGAATTGATTTTTTCTCATCTGTATCTTCTGTTGCGGCAAGTATCTTTTTTGCTACTTCTTTATTATTTCCTATAGCATTAACTAATGTTTTATTCTCATCAGCAAGCAATCTAGTAACCACATTATTGACTGATAGACTTTCTTCTCCTCTACTAAGATCTCTTTTTACAATATTGGAAAAATTCTTATCATTACTCAAAGTTGCCACCACTGCGGTGCTAAAATCTTGATTAATTGCCAAGGACTCTTGTAAACCTTTATTGTGTGCAATTTCAGTGACTAATGCATCTTTATTTGTACCAATAAGTAACTGAGCAGCTACGGCATCAACTGATGGACTTTCTCCATCTTGACCAGGCTCCCCTTTTGGACCTATTGCCTTTCCAGGATTTTCTTTTAATTTTTTCGCTACGCCTTCCTGTAAAATAGAGCTGTTTACTAAGATTTCTCTATTTTCATCATCCTTTGCCCCCAGAACCGCTTGTCCTAGTGCATCTGCTTGGTTAGTAATCAATTCTTGAGCTACTAAATTAGGTGCTGTGCTTATTCCATCTTTACCTGCTGGACCATCTGACCCTCTCGGTCCCTGCATGCCTTTCTCACCAAGGAAATCTTTTGCTGTCTTACCTTCATATGCTTTATCATTATCATCAATTTGATCAAGAAATTTGCCCAATTTTTCTACTAAAACTGATTTCTTTTTGCCTTCTCCTATATCTTCTGTTGCATCTAGTATTTTTTCTGCAAAGTCCGGAATCATTATATTAGAGCCATTGATTTTAGCAAAATTACCTTTTTCAGCCAAGAAATCTTTTGCTGTTTGCTCGCTCTTATTACCATACCACAGTTCTTGCTCATCAAAAAGCTTTCCTAACTCATCAACTAATACTGATTTTCCGTTTATGCGCTTGCCTAGTATCTCCTTTGCTAACTTCTGATGTTCTGCAAGCGGGAAGAATCTCTCATTTGCCTCTTGCTTAGTATATGTAAAAAGAGTATCAGCTTTGGCTGTCAGTTTCTCATCCATTTCTTCCTTGGTATATACCCTATCAGCGTTAACTCGACTTGCTAATTCACTATCTATAACTTGTTTAGTATATACATCATCAATATCAACTTTAGTTTTCAATTTGTCATCTATATTTTGCTTGGTATATACACTATCAACATTAGCTTTCTTATCTAATTCAACTTTGTCAGCTTTTGTGCTTAATCTTTCACTTATATGGGTAGACACATCATCTTTCCTAGCAAAAGTATGAGCTAGTACAGTATCAGAAATTCTGTTATTATTATCGTCTTTTGCATACATTATCGCTTCTACTATAGGTTTTTCTGATACTTTTTCTTCAAGCACTGTTTTATCACCACTACTTTTTACATTCAGCAAACTTCTCAGAGCATCTGCTAAACTTGTTATTGTACACTCCTCTTCTTTATCCTCATTAGTCGGTATATATTTTAATTTAAGATGACCACCACGTGCATCTAAAGTATATTTATTACCTGCACTGTCGCTTAAGGTTATAATTTTAATATCACTTAAACCTGATACCTGATTGCCTTGATTATCTTTAAATTCTATACTAGCTGTCATGCCACTTGCCTAATTGGAAAAACCATAAAGTACATCAAAAATATTTAATTCCTATTAAGAGTCGTTTCAAATGTATGTTCCAAAAATTAACTTGTTTCTTCTGTTATCACAAACATAAATTATCACTAACTTAGTGATATATTTTGCTAAAAATTTAAATTATTTAACCATTTCCAGCAACAAAAATCAGCTGTTGTGAGAACTGTTCATTTTGGAATCTTATGGTCTACCACGTGTACCGTTCGAACTTTTATTTATAGTAACTTTACTATGCCGCAAAACCAGCTATATTAGCCTACTTCGGCCATATTTATATACGAACTAATTTGCCTAACTTTGTTGCAAAAATTTCAAGCTTCTATTTTCACAACCATATTTTTACGCGGCTTGTTCTCACGAATATATGTACTTTTTACGATTTTGGAAAGAGTAAATAATTAAAATTTTTGTGGTGCTAAATTAGATACTTTTTTAAAATGTTCTACCAACAAAAAACACCTCTTTATTACCTCCTGCCTAGCAGCTCTATCTCACACATTTGAAAAAATTACCTAAGTAAATTTATATACCAGCTCCACTATCTCTCCTTGTCCCTGCACTTGCACCATGGCTTACGTTTACATCACTTAGCGAAGTACCCTGATTCAATAAACTTCTTATACCTGCCTCAATTACTCCAACACTTACTTTTCCTTCTTTTATTATTTGCTCTCTATTAATCTTTATTTCCTCTATTATTGCATTAATTACCTGTTCTGGAGATCCACTTGTACAACCTACAGCTGCTTCTACAATTTTGTCTTCACTTTCCTCATTTACTGCACTTTGTAGTTCTTCATCAAGACCTGCTAATTTACTAGCACAAACCTTAATTGCTATCCTCTCTAAGCTTTTTTCTTCTAATGCCTGCTCTAGCTGTTTTACTCTTTGAGCCACTTGTTCTGCCTTTTGTTCTGCACTTTGTCTTACTTGCACCTCCTGTTTTAATACTTCTCCTAACTGCTCCAACTTTTCCTGCGCCTCTTTTCTCCCTTGTGCTTCTTTTCTTATTTCATTCTCTTTTGCTTCTAATCTTTCTCTTCTCTCTTCCCTCTCTGCTGCTATTCTTTCTTCTTCTCTTTCCATTAACGTCTTCCTTTCCTTAAATTTCTCTTCCAACAACTTTGCTCCACGCTCCAACTTAAATAAAACTTTTCCTAGTTCTTTTGTTCTGCTCTCTCTTCCCTGATTTGATAACTCTACCCTCTTATCTCTCTTTAACTTGCCTGCTAACTCATTGCAACTATCTGATGCAGACTTTAACAACTCTTGATATGAAAGCTTTTCTATATTCTGCTTCCCTTCCTCACTAATTCCATTCTTCTCCATAGAGCATTCGTTTATACCCTTTCCACCTGTAACGTTGAAAAACTTAAAATAGATATTCATTAAATTACAATACTCTAATATTGGCTCTATAAACACTCTATCCGCCTTTCCTTCCAATAATCTTTGATTTCCTGCTAATATTTCATACTGTTCTTTACTCTCTTTCAACAACATATCTACATCATTTTTCACTACCTCTAATTCCTTCACTCTCATACAATTTCTACTTAGTTCCTCTAGATTCTTTATCCACTTTTCTTGATATAAATTTCTGTATCTTTTATAACTTTCATCAAATCCCTTCCTCACATCATTTATTACATTTCCATCTTTTGGCAGTTTGCTCAATACTTCCACACAACTCCTTGCACTACTTAAATACTCATTTCTTCCCCTCATTAATATTTCACCTTCCCAAAAAGCTATGCTACTTAATTCACTTTTTGCCACTATGTTCCCTACTTTTAAAGTACCGCGATCTATTATATTTTTTATTGGTGCGTCCTCAAACAACCTATACACAACACGGTTTTCAACCATTCCTTTATCCTTCGTAATATAATCGTGTATATTCCTTAGTGCCTGAGTCACATTGTTAATTAAAATCTGTTCACTATTTTTATTAACTTCTTGTTCTTGCTTGTCTGGATGGTAAACTTTCGATAGCTTCAATATCTCTCTAACTTGCTCATTAAAGTATTTATTATGATCTTCCATAGTTTTTGTTCCATCTCTTACAGCTCCTAAACTCCTATCTAAATATAGCGGCAACCACTCCATTTTAAATGACTCAAGTCCTCTTTTAACCGTAACAGTAGTTTCATCCCCTACGCTGAAGATTCTCCTTATTAGGTTACTTGACCTTGCTTCCAGCTTATCTGCAATTTCTTCATTTTTGACTGTAGAAAAAATAATTGAACCTACACCACTTGCAGCTTTACTCAGGCCATCACTAATCGCACTGTAGGCTTCTTGAGATTTATTTTTAGCTTTTTTAAATCCATCCTTAACAGGTTTTGGAATAGAAATGTTAGGCATTTTTCCCTCCATTAATTCTTGATAATTATAAATATAACCATACTTTGCAATATAAAGTTGGTGTAGTTTTACATTCGTAAACAGTGAATACATCACTCGTGCAATAAATGAATTATCACTATAGCTTAAAGCCCTTTCTACTTCTTCATCAGTTACTTCAATATCTTTTACCTTCTTACCCCACGGCCACCACCAATACTTTGGTACTTCATCTAGTCCTTCTAGTAATCTAACGCAACATTCTTGACTTATTACTCCGCCAGTATCTTTTCTTCTTGTTTTTTGATAATCAATAGCAACTGTAATTAATATTCCAAACAACATTACTCCTAGAGTTGCCGCTGCAGTAAATGTTGCTCTACGTGTCGATGCAAATGAAATTATTGCCACAACAGGAGCAATACTATAAGTTATAGACAAGCCGTTTTTTGTATAATTCGGCTGTTTACTCTCTTTTACTCCGTATAGGTAATCCAACAAAGTAGGACCAAACTCCCACCCACATATTCGATACTTTCTATGGTTTGATAAAAACTTAACAACATTTTCCTGCCATACAGAACTCTCACATGCCCATTCAGCAAACACCTTTGTCATCTTCCTACTCCGGCACCCATACTCTGACTTACATCTACATCACTAAGCAAAGTACTCTGATTTGAGAAACTTCTTACACTTGCTTCGATTATCTCATCACTTACTCTTCCCTCTTTTATTATTTTCTCCCTATTAACTTTTATCTCTTCTATTATTGCATCAATTACCTCTTCTGGAGATCCCCTCGTACAACCTACGGCTGCTTCTACAATTTTGTCTTCACTTTCTTTACTTACTGCATCTTGTAGCTCTTCATCAAGTTTTGCTAATTTTCTACAACAAGCTCTAATTGCTATTTTCTCTGAGTTCTTTTGTTCCAATTCCTGCTCTAACTGTTTTGCTTTTTGCTCTGCACTTTGTCTTACTTGCACCTCCTGTTTTAATACTTCTCCTAACTGCTCCAACTTTTCCTCCGTCTCTTTTCTTCCTTGTTTTTCTTCTCTTATTATTTCATCTTTCTGAGCATCTCTACGTTGCCTTAATTCCTTTACCATTCTACCAGTATCCTCTAAAAAGCTACCAAATGTATACTGTCCTTTTGCTTCCCCCCAGCCTTGATTTGCAATCCCATATAAACGTTCTATATACTTCTTTACCTCTTTATCACTTGTTACATCTCCTTCTCTCGTTTTTTTTACATGATCATACATAATTCCTTCATCAGCAAACCGATCTGCATACAATGCCCTTCTATGTAACTCTACAGCTTGGCTATCTATCACTGTATATTGTCCTTCGCTCAGACCTTGATAAATCAAATCGTAAACCATAAAAAATGGTTTAAAAATCCACCATTCATTTCGATTCTCTTTATTTTCCCATATCTTCCTCTTCTCTTCTAATTCATCCTTTAATCTTTTTAGCTCCTTAACTATATCCTTGTATTTCTTTCCACCTATTTGTTCCAGCATAATCTTATCTTCACTGCCTCTTTTGTCAAAATTACCCTCTTTTGTTGGAAATACCGATACTAAATTTACTAACTTATCATCAAAATCAAATAAACTATCGTGCACATCTATCATTATTGTGTTATTTGACTTTTTGCTTAAATTCCTTACTTCTTCATTTTGACATATTTCTATATGACTCTTACAAAGATCCCCAGCATGAGCAAGATTGAGCAGCAACACACTGACTACTTTTACACTAGCTTCCCGCTTTTTATCCAATGCATATTTTAATAGATCATGAGTAGTGTCAACACTCACCTCCTTAGTTTGGTTGAGAATTTTCCTTTTTACCTCATCTACACCATTGTTTTCTATATCACTGTGTAACACATTCTTTTCATCTCCCCTCGCTTTCATTAGATAGTAATCTAACAATTTTTCATACATCGTATGTACAAATTCTTTATCAAATAACTTCCCATCTGTCATTCTATCAACTGCTTTTTCCTTTACTTCTTGCCTTGCTTCCAATAGCTTCTTTTTCAATCCACTCTTTTCTGCTGCAACACTACTGAGCTTACTGTTTATTTCACTGACTTCCTTTATTTTACTGTCTACACAACTTATATTTTGTAAATTATTATTCATATAGTTGTTTACCACTTGCATTCCATTAACTAATGGCCTAAACACTGCTAAACATCCTCTAAGTAGATCAGAGTACCTGTTGTTTGGTATGTAATTTACAGCTTCATCTAAAACCTGACCATTTTCACCGCTTATATAATTATTTATTTCATTTAAGTAGTACCCAGCCCTAGTAGAGAAATTAGTTTGCTCCCATACTTTGCTTACAATCATCTTTTCCATTTCATCAACAAGAACATTACATCCTTCTACAAAATGTAACTGAGTGACTGCGCTTACATTACGTAATGAATGAGCTGTGTACTCTGGAATCCCTACTTCATTGCCTCCAACTGCACCAGTGCTATTGCTTTCGCTCATGATAGCCTCATTCTGAGTACAGTATAGAAAATTTGTACCTGGTACATTTTCTTGCTCTATAATTCTTTTATGATCCTCAGCTATTTGACGTGCATCTCTAAATAGCTTAGAAATCAAATCTTGTATATCAGTTAAGCGTCTTTCTTCCTCTCGTAACGGAACAACTTGCCCACCTTCGTCTAACTCTTGCTTTCTACTTCTAAGTAATTCCAACGACCCTTCTAAAACCTCTCTTTGCCTTTCGATAATTTTTAAAGGTAAATTACACTGTGTATCTCGTTCTATCGCTAACATGTTATACGAAATCATTGCATGTGCTAACCAATATTGCCAAAGCTGACAGAATTCCGATCCCAAGAGAATCTGGACTAACTTATGATCATCTTTATAAATTGCTAGTTCTAGCTGTTTCTTTACCGGATTATCAAAAAAACTTGGCATACTACCCTCTCATCATTAATCAGTATACCTTAGTTATCATTAAGTCACAAGTCAATATCTTTTTTTACATCAAATTCTAACACTTTGAGTAAAATTTGATACTCACTAAAAACTTCTAAACCACACCTGCATAACTTAAACTTCTCTATTGTTGCCTATCTTGAAATATTAAGGCGAAGGTTACTTTGGCAGAAATTCAATTCCACTAACGAAACTTATTCATTAGTAGTATAACGAGGCTTATTATAAAGCTTATCAAAAGTGAAGTAGTGATCGGAAAATAAAACACCTTTTTCAATATAGATATCGCCTGCTACGCCAAGTCTTTGTATTAGAGGATAAACAAGACCTATCCCTGTAATCAATAAACCAAGTATTACTAAAAAGCGTGACATCAATTTAGTTTTAGAAAATATTGTCCACGTTTATTTTAACTATATCACACAGTATTGAAACTAGTGAATAGAATGATTACATAATGCACGAGTAATGACAAGGAGGTATAACATGAGCAATATAGTTCATTCAAATAAAAACAATAATCGCGATAATTTTAGCTTAAGAGGTCTGCAAAAAGCTGTTGACGACATGTTCAATAGCTTCTTTATGGGAGCTAGTCCTGGGCTTCTCAGATATAGAGATGGTAGTGTATTGCCAGCTTGTGACTTATATGAAACAGAGCAAAACTATTGCCTATCTTTAGAATTGCCAGGTATCTCTAAAGAAAATGTAGATATTAGTACATCTGGCGATAATCTCATAGTGAAAGGTGAAAAGAAATGCGAAAAAGAGTCAGAAGATAAACAATATTACCATCGTGAGAGGTATCATGGTTCTTTCTATAGGTCTTTTCAACTTCCAGCTAATGTAGACCAAGATAAAATATCTGCTAATTTCTCAGACGGAGTATTACATATAAGTGTACCTAAGTCGGAAAAACATATTAAGAAAATTGATGTAAAGTAGTGTACATGAGGTGGCGAGCTTCCAGTTTTAGGCTCGCTGTCTTATCGCTCTTCTCAAAGTAATTTGATAGCTCCCTCTTGCTTGCACTATCACAGTGGATACGTATCTAACTCTGATTGAGTTACTATGAAAATAGATATACCTTTAACTTCGTACAGAGACTAGCGGAAGCAAAATACTGGTGATTGCTTTAAATAGCTTAGTCTGGTATATTTTTAAATTGTTTAACTATATAAGTGGCTGCATTTCTTCCTCTAATTATCTTTCTAGTCTTATACCTTGGAAGTGGTATTTATTTTTCTTTTATCGGACTTGATAATCCTTTTCATCAAATTTCACCGTTAGTTTGCTTATTACCAGCATTATTTTTCGCTGTTCTATTCAATAAAAACAAAATTCAGCATAATATTGATACTTTTATAAAAGGTATGGGTAATAAAACTACTCTTACCGTGTGTTTGATTTTTCTATTTGCTGGATCATTCTCCACTGTTACTGAATCACTTGGTAGTATAAATGTTATTACTAACTTAACTCTTTGCTTTCTTCCAGTACGATTATTACTTCCTGGAATGTTTGTGGTTTCTACTTTTATTTCAAGTGCAATTGGCACATCAATCGGAGTTGTTGCACTTATAACACCAATAGCTGTGAATCTAGCACAAAATGGAGCTTTTGATTGTGCGGTAGGCGTTGGAGCCGTTATAGGTGGTTCTATGTTTGGCAGCAATCTTTCAATGATATCTGACACTACTATTGCGGCTACTTCTTCACAAGGAGCTTCAGTAAAGGATAAACTAAAACTGACCCTCAAGACAGGATCTGTTACAGGTGTTATAATACTTATTTATCTAGTAATAATTTCAAATAGTACAGAAGTTGTTTCTATCTCAAGTCTGAATTACTTATCCGTAATCAAAATTGTACCTTATATATCTTTAATAATTATGGGTTTATTTGAAATAAACACTCTGGTAACATTAGCTGTTAATATGGTTATTGCCGGGATATTAGGAACAGCTTTTTTTGATTATTCTCTTATTGAATATTCTCATGACATATTTAGGGGTTTTAATAAGATGAATGAAGTAATGATATTTATTCTCTTCAGTAGTGGATTAAGCCACTTAATGTACGAATACAGTCAGAAAAAGATAGATAAATTCACCGATGAAGTGAATCTTACGAAAAGTCAAGCTGAACTTATGATTGCAGGAATATCATCTATGTTTACTATTTTAGTTTCCAGCAATGTTGTTGCTATTTTATTAACTAGTAATATTGCAAAAAGACTTGCACAAAGATATAACATTGCACCACACCGTAGTGCGTACTTATTAGAGGTATTTACTTCGATCACAAAAAGTATCTTACCTTATGGTTCTCAAGTATTACTAGCAAGCAGCATTGCTTCTCTGTCACCCATTATCGTACTAACAAAAGTATATTATTGTTTTGTTTTTGCAGCAGTTGCGGTAGGTGAAATAGTTATTAACGGCAGACGTGATACGATCGTAACTTAACAAGCTCTTAGTTAATTATAACAAAATTATCCACTCAAATTCCCCGCTTCGATTGGATAAAATATGAATTTTTGCGATAAATGACTTTTATTACATAATTAAATGTAAATTTCTGTAGCACTGGTTTACCCAAACTTCTTTTCATCAACCTGCATACTATAAATTCTTTGTTTTGAAAGGGAATGTTCAAAAAAGTGTGTCAAAGCGCATTTTTAGTTCAACTCAATTTTCAATCTATCTGGAAAGAAAATATCAAGTTGAGACATAGTTAAAGCCCAATTAGGCAGAGCCATAGTCCATTTTTGCTCTACCTTCTTTATAGCACAATATACCTGTTTATACAAGGCATTTGTGCTGGTAAATGAGCCCTTGGTTTTAGTGAATTTTCTGATCTGTCTGTGCAGCCCCTCAATTGGATTTGTGGTGTAAATTAGCCTTCTAACTGGGCTAGAATACTTGAAATAACCAGATAAATTTTCCCAATTGTTCTGCCACGATTTTATAACTAAAGGATACTTTTCTCCCCATTTTTCTTCCAGCTCAAGTAAGTAATTTTCAGCAATTTCTTTACTTGTAGCACGATATATTTTTTTCAAATCATTCATGAAAACTTTCACATCTTTGCTGGATACATATTTTAGTGAATTTCTTATCTGATGCACTATACATAGCTGTACTTCTGCTTTAGGAAACGCACTATTTATAGCTGCAGGAAAGCTTTTTAGCCCATCTACACATGCAATCAGAATATCTTCTACTCCTCTTTCTTTGAGGTCATTTAGCACTCCCAACCAAAAGTTAGCTCCTTCACTTTCAGCCAAATAAAAGCCCAGGACTTCTTTTCTGCCATTTTGGTCTATGCCCAATATATTGTACATACATTTACTTACGCAATGTCCATCCTCTTTGACCTTAAAGAACATCCCATCCATAAATACTATCGGGTATACTGATTGCAGTGGACGACTACGCCATTCATTGATTATAGGCAGTAATTTGTCGGTAATACTTGATATCTCTGCCGCCGATATTTTGTGATCATAAATTTCCTCAACGTGTGACGCTATATCTCTATAGCTCATACCACTGGCAAATGTGCTCAAAATCTTCGTTTCAAGCTCTGGATGTAAGCTTGTTTGCCTTTTTTTGACTATTTGCGGCTCAAAACTTCCTTCTCTATCCCTTGGCGTCAAAAGTTCAAATGAACCGGCACTTGTCCGTAAAGTCTTTCCATTTCTCCCATTTCTTCGATTATTCTCTTCACTTTCAGCTAATAAGTGGTTTTCTATTTCACCTTCCAAACTTGCCTCCAGCAGCTTTTTTATAAATGGTGTTAATGCTCCCTCCCTTCCTGTCAACGGTCTTCCTTCTCGTATAGACGACAGGATATTTGTTTCCAACTCTTTATAATCTACCAATCCGTTAGTTCTGTTTACTACTTTCTGACTCATTGTCACACCTCCATTTTTTTATATCAATTTATTACTTTTTTTTCGGTTTGACACACTTTTTTGAACATTCCCTATAA
The DNA here is from genome assembly GCF_947251895.1 of Wolbachia endosymbiont (group A) of Bombylius major. Taxonomy (NCBI): domain Bacteria; kingdom Pseudomonadati; phylum Pseudomonadota; class Alphaproteobacteria; order Rickettsiales; family Anaplasmataceae; genus Wolbachia; species Wolbachia endosymbiont (group A) of Bombylius major. The sequence continues at coordinate 727,795 of NZ_OX366395.1, forward strand.
ATTTACTTAGGTAATTTTTTCAAATGTGTGAGATAGAGCTGCTAGGCAGGAGGTAATAAAGAGGTGTTTTTTGTTGGTAGAACATTTTAAAAAAGTATCTAATTTAGCACCACAAAAATTTTAATTATTTACTCTTTCCAAAATCGTAAAAAGTACATATATTCGTGAGAACAAGCCGCGTAAAAATATGGTTGTGAAAATAGAAGCTTGAAATTTTTGCAACAAAGTTAGGCAAATTAGTTCGTATATAAATATGGCCGAAGTAGGCTAATATAGCTGGTTTTGCGGCATAGTAAAGTTACTATAAATAAAAGTTCGAACGGTACACGTGGTAGACCAACCCATTCCAAAAAAACTTGTTCTCACGTATGCTTGTTAATTATATGAAAGTAAAATTATATTATCTATTTTATAATAGAAGATATGAAAATATATACTAATAAAGTGATGTTATTAGCCATAAAAGAGTAACTTGCTTTAATAATTTTTGCTGCTATATATGCTATAGGTTTAATATAGTGGGTTTTATATGTTTGGATTAAATGAAGTACCAGATCTATCATCTGATGGCGTTGCTCTAAAAAGGTTTATTACTAGAGAGCCTATTTCCATTTTTAGTCAGATAAAAAATGTAAAGGGTGAAGAGAAAGAAGAGAAGCTTAGTCTACTTTTAGAGGCATTAAGAAAGAAATTACCTGAGGGCTTTAAGGTAGGGGTTGCTGTGGGTAAAGGGGATTGTTTTTTTGACTCCGTAGCTCAAGGATTGAACGAGCTAAAAGATAAAGGTCTGATTACAAGTAGTAAAGGATTTAGTGTAAAGTCTTTGCGGGAAAGTTGTAAGCAATATGCACAACAAAAAAGCTCATGGTTGAATAAGCTTCTAGATAAGGAGAGTGAGAAACTTCCTGAATATATTCCACGTATTGAATTTACTGCAGAAGATATTAAAAATACTAGTTCTGGTTCAGCAGTAGGAATTCTAAACTTGCAAGATGCTATATGGGGCAGACCTTATATTGAGGGTCAGATATTATGTAATGAGTATAAAGTTAATCTTTGCTACATGGAAATACAAGATTATCTTATAATAGAAAATGGAAAGTTTTATTTGCGGTTAGAAGAAGATGGTAAGACAAAAAGAGGAGAAGAAGTATCAGATGTAATTCTAAAAAATGTTATCAAAGCGGATAGTGAAAACACAGAACAAAAAGCTATACATATACTAAACTATAAGCAACATTTTGTACCACTTCTTAAGGATATTGAAAAAGACATTGAAGAATATATAGAAATCTCTAGGGAAGAGGTCTATGGTTTAGGAAGTCATTCTTTTATTGAAGATACAGGAAATCATGATCTTGAAGAACAGAAGCCACAAGTACAGGTTCAATTGAATCAAGACTCTTTCACTGCAATTGATGTTTACAGTAGATTAAAGGAAGTAAACTTTGATAGTGATGATTCAGATAATCCAGGCGTATGGTCAGGTATGGATCAAATAAATTTATATATAAATAGTCAGGCAATTAAGACCAGTGCTAATGGTGGTGAATTAGCTTATTATATTGGTCCCAATAACTTTGGTTTTGATAGCAAAGAAGGAATAGAAGATATAGCTAAACTTATTTGCAGAAAAGAGGGTATTTCGAATAGTTTTTATGGCGATAAAAAGTCATTAGATAAACCATTTATTGTTATTTCTAACACTGCTACAGTACTTGCTCAAAGTTCTACTGATGTTAATCAACAAGGTGGAAATCATTGGATTAGTTGGGTGCTGTTGCCTAAAAAATATGTTAGCTTATCAGGTAAAGAAATAAACAATGACAAATATAAGGTTCTCTTCTTCGATTCATTAAATCAGAAATCTTTTCCTGAAGGGTTAAAGAAGTTTTTAACAGAAGGTGGTGAAATTACTGAAACAACTGATACTGGTGAAAAACACATAAGTTTACTTCCTTTTTGTACGAAAGAAGAGATTGATTTTTGTGACCTAAAAGAATTAACTGGCCAGCAGTGTGGAATGAATGGAATTGACTGTGGTTGGTGGGCAGTTTATTATGTGTTGATGGCTGTTTATACCGGAGGAGTAGAGTTTCTTAATCCTTTGAAAGGAAGGAAACTATCTGCAGTACCTTTGCGTAATATAATGAACTTACAAGAAGCTATAGAGCAGGAATCCTTGCAAAATAAGAAAAATCGTTCATCAGATCCAAGAAATGGGGAACACAGAAGTGGTTCTATAAATGAGATACAAAGGAAGTCATCAAAATCAGAAGAAAGAACTCGTACAAAAGGTCAAAATAAGGGAAGTCGTGCTTCAGATGGGCGTCTTCTGGATGAAGAGTTTGAAAAAACTTTGATACATGAAAATTACTCAAATGCTCTTAAAAGTTTTACTATTAGAGATATTGCAGAGCATATATATGGGTGGGATGAAAAAAATAATAATATAATCTTTGGAGTTGAAGGTGATTTCTCTTGTTTATCGAAAAGATTAGAAGAGTTTAAGAGCAGTAAAGACAAAATATTAATATACATTGTCAATAAAGATGCTAACCACTGGGTAACATTGGTTGGTATCCATGATAATGGGCAGGAAGATATTTTTTTCTATGCAGATTCTTTTGGAGAAGAGATCGAAAAGTGTCTTGTAAATGGTCTTGGTAGAGGTAATACTGATAGTAATACGCAGAATAAAGTCTCTTATAGAAATAAGATCAATCAGTATTCAGTAGATCGTAGCAGTCAAAGCATTAAAGAAAATAGCGATGATGTCATTTTTGTTGAAGAGACTGCCCCTCTTAAACAAGATGGAAATGATAATATACGGATGTCCTTAGATGGGTTTTTGGAAAGCAAAGGATACTTGAAGAATAATATTCACAGTGTATCTTGCAAACAGCAGGGTGACGGTTACAATTGTGGAGTATTTGCTTTAGAAAATGCAAAAGCGATTTTGAATGTGGTGAGGAATGGTGATTATGATACTGCTGAGGTAAAAGAGAGCTTGGAAAGGGTAAGAAAAGATCCAGAATCTTTAAATAACTTAAGGGAGGAGTTTGCTAAAAGTTTGAAAAAGATTTTAAACTCTACGGCAGCTAAGAGATTAAAGATCAGTTCTGGTTTTAACGGTAGTTCAAAGAACCTTTTTAGTCAATTGGTGAAGAAATTGGGATTAAAAAGATACCGTATGGCCTGTCTGGAAACTTTAATTAAAGAATTCAGCAAAAAATGTGCGCCTCTTTATGATGAGATGCCCCTATCTAGATTGCTGTTGGGACAGTTTTTGTGTGAAAATGAAGATCGGAAAGATACTAACAAACTAGATAAGTACCTTTTATTATACCCAGAGAATAAGAGCATTGCGTTCTTGTTGATCTCGCGTATTAGATCTTTGGTCTTGAATATTATTGAGAACAAAGAAAAAGCCTCTAAAAAAGACAATAGCACTCTAAACCTAATTCCTAAGATAGATATCCTCCTGAGTAATTCTGATGATAAATTATCAATCTTCGATCTGGAAAAAAAGGAAGCTTCTAGTCAAGTTAATACCCGTAAAGTTAGCATGGATGATATTAAGAAAGGTTCTGAAGTTAAGTGTGTACCGGTAGATAAAATGCTTATTAGTACAGATTTGTTAGGAAGATTCAAAAATGAGATAAAGTTTAGGGAAGAAGTGATTGGTAAATTAGATGAAGTATTCGATCGAGCTGCTATGATGAGCTCCATCCTAATGAGAGATCCAGTTGATTGTCAAGCTGTATTCACTGGTTTGCTGATGGATTATTGTAACAAAGTGTCATTGAGTAACGAAGAAGTAAAATTGATTATATCAAGTTCAATTGGACCGGGTATATCTATATGGTTACACAAAAATACGGCAAACAACTCAGGTTATAGCTTTGCCTTGGAACAGCAAGAAAATGGTATTCAAACTAAAAGCAGTAGTGTGAGTAACCTTTCTTTCCCTATTGCTAGTAAAAAAGTAAAAGATGTTAAAGGTGGGCAGGGAGAGTATTATGCATTTCTTAATCGAGAATACAAAATTTTTTCTTTGCGAGCTGATGCTAAAGGTGATCGGGCAATTTCTAGTAGGTTGGGGATTTATGAAAATAGAGAAAAATCTATCATAAATCTGAAGGATTTTGGCTGTAATGATCTTCATTTGGCTATCGCTAAAAACAAGATTGATAGTGTTAAGAAGTTAATAGTTACTAATGAGGATTATATTAAAGGTTGCGACACTTATGGTAATACACCTCTGCATTTTGCTGTTCAGAAGGATAATTTTAGTATTTTTGATGCCTTAATGGGTCATATTGAGACAAAGGATCAAAAAGAAAGTTATATTGTAGCCAAAAATTCTGATAGATACACACCACTGCACTTTGTTGCTAGAAGTGGTAATGTAAAAGTTGTTGAGAAATTGTTAGAGTATGTAAATAATGATAAAGAAGATTATGTTAGAGCTGAAACTAGTGAGAAAGAGACACCACTGCACTTTGCTGCTAGAAGTGGTAATGTAAAAGTTGTTGAGAAATTGTTAGAGTATGTAAATAATGATAAAGAAGATTATGTTAGAGCTGAAACTAGTGAGAAAGAGACACCACTGCACTTTGCTGCTAGAAGTGGTAATGTAAAAGTTGTTGAGGAGTTACTAAATCATGTAAATGATAATAATAAAGAAGATTATGTTAAAAGCAAAAATACTAATAAATGTACGTCACTACACTTTGCTGCTGAGAGTGGTAATGCAGAAGTTGTTAATAAATTATTAGATCTTATAGATGAAAAAACAAGAGAAGCTTATGTTAAAAGCAAAAACAATAAAGGTGAGACATCACTACACTTTGCTACAAAGGGGAAGAAGAGTAATGTAGAAGTTATTCTGAGTTTAATAAGATGTGTTACAGAAGAACAGGAAAAACAAAAGTATGTCACGTGTAAAAACAATCTTGGATATACACCACTGCACCTTGCTGCTGGGAGTGGTAATGCAGAAGTTGTTAATAAATTATTAGATCTTATAGATGAAAAAACAAGAGAAGCTTATGTTAAAAGCAAAAACAATAAAGGTGAGACACCACTGCACTTTGCTGCTAGAAGTGGTAATGTAAAAGTTGTTGAGGAGTTACTAAATCATGTAAATGATAATAATAAAGAAGATTATGTTAGAGCTAAAACTAGTAAGAAAGAGACACCTCTGCACTTTGCTGCTAGAAGTGGTAATGTAGAAGTTGTTAATAAATTATTAGAGTTTGTAGGTGCAGAAGTAAAAGAAGATTATGTTAAAAGCAAAAACAATCAAGGTGAGACACCACTACACTTTGCTGCTAGAAGTGGTAATGTAGAAGTTGTTAATAAATTATTAGAGTTTGTAGGTGCAGAAGTAAAAGAAGATTATGTTAAAAGCAAAAACAATCAAGGTGATACACCACTACACTTTGCTGCTAGAAGTGGTAATGTAGAAGTTGTTAATAAATTATTAGAGTTTGTAGGTGCAGAAGTAAAAGAAGATTATGTTAAAAGCAAAAACAATCAAGGTGATACACCACTACACTTTGCTGCTAGAGGTATTAATGTAAAAGCTGTTCAGAAGTTACTACAATGCATTGGAAAAGATGAAAAAGGAAACTATATTAAATTTGCAAACAATGATAATAAGAATGCGCTGGACATTGCTATTTCCTATTGTAGTTGGAAAGTTTTTGATGAGCTATTAAAATACATAGAGAATCCAAAACAAAAGCAGCATTATCTTGATCTTGCAAAACAAGCAAGTGATTCTGAAAAGAGGAATATTCATAGTTCAGATAATTTACAAACAAAAGGCTGTGTTAAAGAAAGGAAGAAGCAGCGCAATAGTGAAGGTCTTACATCGCAGTATTCGAAAAAAAGACCACGTATTAGTGATGGAAAGACACAAAAACCACCAGTAAAAAAAGTTGCACAATCTGATAGTCCTAGACAAGAAGTAAAAATAAAATCAAGTGTTGGCAATGACGAATCGGATGAACAACAGGACTCAAGTCGAGAAAGAGGCCCAGAAATAAGTAGTTCACGGTCAAGTAGCTCAGGTTCTCAAGAAGGGGAACAACCGACTTTAAATGATGTAGAATCAAATGGTGAAAATCAAGAGGCATTTTCTAGATCATCTAGCACTAGTGATGAAAATGATAACAATAATTTATCAGAGGAAAGTGGATCACGGTCGAGTGTTGATGTAAGAGATAATAATGACTTGCAGGATGTTTCTTTGCAAGATGATGTTTATGAAGAGGAAGACGAGAATTCCAGTTCTCAAAGTAATAGCTCACCAGAATCTTTGGATGAATTGCAAAACGACACTATAAACAGATCTTTAGATGATACGGGTGGAACAATACTTCACTTATTTGTTAGAATTCATCATTCTAGTGCTATCGATAATTTAATAAATAGCGGTGCTGATGTTAATGCTACAGATAAAAGAGGGTATACTCCTCTTCATTTTGCTGCCATAAAAGGTTATCATGAGATTGTTCTTAGTTTAATGTGTAAAGGTGCTGATGTTAATGTTAAAGATTTTGATGGTCGTACTCCTCTTAAAATAGCCGAAACAAAAGGGCACACTAAGTGTATTGAATACTTACAATCTAATGATCTACACGATGTTTCTGACGAAAGTTTATCTGTAAATAGTTATAGTGAGTTGCAAGAATTTGTTAATTTGAAGTATGATAAGGAATACACTTCTCTTCACCTTGCTGTTAAAAGTAATAATGTGCAAGATGTGAAGTCTTTAATAGCAATAGGTGCTGATGTTTCTATTAAAGCCACTAGATATGAATATGCCCCTCTGCACTTTGCTGCTGAAGGTGGTAATGAGGAAATAGTTAAGATTCTAATAGAAGCAGGTGCTGATCCTAATGCTGAAGTCAAAGAGAGTAAATGGACTGCTTTACACTATGCTGCTCGATATGGTAAAGCAGAAGTAGTTGATATTCTAATAAAAGCAAATGCTAATTTGGGTGCTAAGACCATACTTGGCTATACTCCTCTGTACTTTGCTGTTAAAGGTGGTAATGAGGAAATAGTTAAGATTCTAATAGAAGCAGGTGCTGGTCGTAAAGCTGTAGCTGAAATTAATAAAACTCCCTTTTCCTTTCTTGTCAATGCTCTAGACATAGGAACGCCATCACCAGGAACCACCTTAAATAATGTTGCATTAGACAATCAGCTAAGAAAGAGGTCGTTGTCCTTTTGAAGTTTTTTAATTTCATTAATGGATAATCCGGTAAATTTGGCAACAGTATTAACATCCATTTTATCAGCAAGCATTTCCTTAGCTACTGTTATTTTAGCATGCTTTTCGCCCTCTTTCCTACCTTCAATTTTACCTTTTTTATGGCCGATTTGGATGCCTTCTTGTCTACCTTCATGTTTAGCATCATCGAGTTTTTGAGCAAGGACAGCCTGTTCATCACGAATACGCTTGATTTCTTGTTCATAGGCAATGAATTCTTTTTCTGACCAGTTAAATCTATTTAATTCTTCATACGCTCTTTTAATTATTAGATCACTTCCTATTATTCTCTCTAGCTCTTCTTCACTAGTTTCATCTGCATATCTAAAGAAGTAGACCCATTTTTCAACTATACTTGAAAGCTGATCTTCTTTGGTTTTTGGAAATTTAGGCAACTCAATAAATATAAAATAAAAATCTTTAAGATCGTGTTCATTGGTGTCTTCATCGCGAATAGTGTGCTTTGATTTATACTCAGACTTATCAGGAAATAAAATACAATCTGCTATAGCAATAAAGATAATTTCCTTAAGGTCATGATATTGATCGCCTTTGTCAGCCTGTCTTGAATAGGCTTTAGCAGCATAGTATTGAGCACGTTTTTCAAAGCCCTTAGTTTTAGCGACCTGCATTTCGACTATGACTTGCAGCCCATTTTCATCCCTACAAAGAACATCAACAATGCTTTGTTTTTTAGAAGCAATATCAGGGTCTTGAATAGTACTTAAAAACTCTATATCCTGTATTGCACTTTTGCCAGTGAAGCCAAGAATATCATTAAGAAAGTGAATAAGGATATCTTTATTTTTTTCAGTGCCAAAGATGCGCTTGAACGATATATCATTTTTTGGATCGAGAAACTTCGAAAGAGCCATGACGGGTTAACCTAGAAAACATTAATAATTATACACAATTTTGAAGAAATGTTCAACAATTTTGATTTATGTTAACCTGTATAATATTTATTTCTGTATGGCAAAGCATACTACTACTATCTCTCTAAGATACCAAATAGCACAAAAAGTAAGAAACTGGAGGTTAAAGCGAGGATATACTCAAAGAGATTTAGCGGGAAAAATCGGAGTAACGTATCAAATAGTACTACAATATGAAAAAGGAACACGAAAAATTTCAATTGGGAAGTTATACGCTATGGCAGAGGTATTATCAATTAATATTAAGGATCTTATTCCTGTATCAAATGAAAAAATCTGTTTTGAAGATGAGGGAGAGGAAATATTAGATTTAGTAAGGAAATATAAAAAGATTAATGATCAAGAGTTACGTAGGATGTTTTGTTTATTAACCAAATTTGTTCAAGTTAGTGAGAAAAGTAGTAAAAAAGCAGAGAAAGTGAAAATTGCAAAAGGTCTGGTTAAAGCAGGAGTTTCTGTTGATATTGTTTCACAAGCAATTGGCCTCTCTGCTGATGAATGTGTTGAAGAAAAGGTTGGTTCTATCTACTATCAAATAGGCAAAAAGATAAAAGAGTGGAGGCTAGTGAGAGAGTACACTCAAAAGGATTTGGCTGAGAAAATGGTTACAACACGTGACGAAATAAGTAACTATGAGCAAGGAAGGGTTGCTGTTCCACTTGATAAATTATATGAGATAGCAAAGGCATTGTCGATTAATATTATGGACCTACTTGAGCTAACAGAAGATGCAGATGATAAAGTGGAAAATGAATTACCTGATTTAATAAAAGAATACAAAAAAATTGAGAGTCAAGAATTACGCTATGCGCTAATAAAATCTCTGTTTGAAAGCATACAAATTTGCGAAGAGAAAGTGAAAAGAGCAGAAAAGATGAAAATTGCAAAGGATTTAGTGAAAGGAGGAATTCCAATCAACATTATTTTGCAAACGATAGGCATCTCTTTAGACGAAATTCAACAAGTTTAAAATAAAAAAATCATCATATATTAATATCTTCACTTTTTGATGAAAAAATAAGTAAAAAGATTGAGAAATTGATTTGACTTCACTCGAAAGCTATGGCTTTATGCCAATGCTGATAAAAAAACAGCAGTAAATATCTAAAAAAAGTTTGTTGTTAGTGAAAGGTAAATTATATGAATAAAAGTAAAGAAGAAATCGAATTCAGAATATTAGAAAGCAAAGGAAAAGCACTACTTGATCGTGAAATAATGGAAACGTTTCTAAGTGCAGTACATGAAAGGCCGCAAGCTCAAGAAATTGCTAAAAATCTGGTGAATACTTATACAGGAGTAGGAAGGATTTTAGGTAGAGAAATGGATGACCTGAAAGTTATAGAAGGAGTGACTGATTCTGCAGTAGCAATGATTATGTGTGTTAAGGAAACGCTAGAAAGGGTACTGAGAGAAAAGCTTAAGAGTGAACCAATAATGGACTTACAAGGGCTAGTAGAATATTTGAACGTAAGTATAGGCCACTCAGAAAGGGAGTGTATAAAAATACTGTACTTGAATAAAAGGCGCCAACTAATCGGAGAAGAATCCTATATTGGTGAAATGGAAAAAGCACCGGTATATATAAAGGAAATTATAAGAAAAGCATTAATAAAGAATGCAACATTAGTAATAATGTCACATAACCATCCTGGGGGACGCTTAGAACCATCAGAAGAAGATCAAGCAGTAACGAAGAGCTTAGCAGCAGCGTGTAGTACTGTAAGCGTTAGATTATTTGATCATATTATCATCACAAGTGGAGGCTATTTCAGCTTTCGAGAAAACGGATTGTTATAGCAGAAAGTATTTGCAAATCTACTCACATTAATTTATAATAAGTAATAGAATATATAAACCAAGGTTTGTATACTTAAAAAGTATTTTTAATATGGGGGTTATATGACTAGTAAAGATCGGGATAAAAAGACTAATGTTAATCACAAGAAAATATTTGATGCTCTTAAAGGCATTGATATAAAGCAATCTACTTTTGTAAGCAAAATTAATAAGGCTAAAAAGCCTGAAGAAATAGCACCTTTCCCTGGTAGAGAAGTTCGCGAAAACCAAATCAACTATGGGAAAGGACTTGACTACATATATGGCACAAAACCTTTAAATGATCAAGCAGAAGATTTTAATCCATTTACTTCAGCTTTGCAAAAAATAAAGCCAAGTGCAAGCGAAAGTGAAAAGTTGAGCTGGTTTAAGAGTGCGGTAGTAGAGGTAAAAAACGTAAATGAATTGCACAAAACTATAGACCAAGTACTAGCCTCTGGAGCAAGAATAAATGCATGTAATGATGGAGAATGGAGCTTTGCAGAATATGTAGTATTAGGTACACATTTTCACAGATTAGAAAAAAGTGATAGAAAAAAGCTAATACGTAAATTAATGCTAAGCGGTGCAGAGTTTCATGATACTTTATTGCAGAATAAACTGATAGGTGAAATCTATAATGAGCTACAGCCAGAAGTTCAGCCACAGATAGATAGGCAGCTAGAAGAACTAGAGAAGGCTGGCGAAAGTGCTGTTCAAGAAGGAGAATTAATAGATATCGAGATAGACAATGCAACATTATATATAGAATTTTCTGAGGACAGTAAAGTAGAGGTTGCCAAAATACTGGAAGCAACCAGAAAGTTAGGAAGTAATATTTTAAAAATTGGTAATGATGCAGTTGAGGTTAAAAGTGAGAAGGGAGGTATAAGAAACTATACTGATATGTCAGATGGAAGCTCTATTGTATTAGAATTTCCTACGAGCATTGGTAAGCTAAATATTGTATTGTACCAGGACGTAAAAAACTGCAGTCAGGTACAAGTAAAAGTAGCGGATAAGGAAATGTGGGCTGAATTACAAAAAAGAGGAGAAGAAATTGGAAAAAATTGTCTTTTTGCTGGAGTAAAACTTAAAGAAGCAGTAGAAAAGGGAAGTTTTATGAGATGTGGCATATGGAATAGCAAGCAGCTTATGAAGGAGGTTGATAGCCCAGGTGAAAAGCTGTCTTCATGGGTAGATAAAGTACGTGAAAATAGTAAAGAAACTTGTAGGAAACTTTAATTATGGCTAACTTTGAGGTTCCAGAGTTTACTGGAGCCTTTGAGCTATAGTAGAAAATATTATATGTATGGTTCTTTGCGTGGAAAAAAGTCTAGACTATGAAGTAGGGAAAAAAGTAAAAAATTGGAGGTTAGAGCGAGGGTATACTCAGAAGGATTTAGCGAGGAAAATTGGTGTAAAATACTGGGTAATACTGCAATATGAGAAAGGGAACCGTAGAATTTCAATTGAAAGGTTATATGCTATAGCTGAGGCACTATCAATCAGTATTACGGATCTTATTCCTGTATCAAAAAGTTGTCTTGAAGATGAGGGAGAAGAAATATTAAATCTAGTAAGAGAATATAAAAAAATTAATGACCAAGAGTTACGTAGGATGTTTTGTTTATTAACCAAATTTGTTCAAGTTAGTGAGAAAAGTAGTAGAAAATCGGAAAAAATAAAAATTGCAAATGGTCTGGTTAAAGCAGGAATTTCTGTTGATATTGTTTCACAAGCAATTGGCCTCTCTGCTGATGAATGTATTGAAGAAAAAACAGGTTCTATCTACTACAAAATAGGAAAGAAGATAAAAGAATGGAGGCTAGTGAGAGAGTATACTCAAAAAGATTTAGCAGAGAAAATGAATACAACACGTCATGAAATAAGCAACTATGAACAAGGAAGGACTGCTGTTCCACTTGATAAATTATATGAAATGGCAGAAGCGTTATCGATTAATATTACAGATCTACTAATAGAGAAAGATGAAGGTAGTACAGTGGAAAATGAGCTGCTTGATTTGATTAAAGAATACAAAGAAATTGAGAGCCAAGAACTACGTAATGCACTAATAAAATCTCTGTTTGAGGGAATACGTATTTGTGAGGAGAAAGTGAGAGAGATAGAAAGGATTAAAGTTGCAAAGGATCTAGTAAAAGGGGGAATTTCTATTGATATTATTTTGCAAGCGGTAGGTTTATCTATTGATATGGTTTTAGATGGATAGCTCGTAAAAAAATTATAGCAATAAAGTTTTTTCTTAAATGGAGGTATATATGTTTATTTCTGCAAGTAATGTTAGTCCTATAAGCTACAAAATAGGGCAAAAAATAGAAGAGTATAGATTAATGCAAAGGTGTACTCAAGCAGAGTTGGCAAGTAAGATCGGGCTAGCATATCAAGAAGTAAACAGCTATGAACAGGGATATATCGTTATTCCAATTGAAGTACTATATATAATAGCAAGAGTATTATCAGTTGATGCTGTAGATCTATTACCTAAACCAATAACAGTAAGAGAGCATGAAGATGAAGACGAAGAAATACTCTATCTAACAAAAATATACGAGAGGGGAATGTTCAAAAAAGTGTGTCAAAGCGCATTTTTAGTTCAACTCAATTTTCAATCTATCTGGAAAGAAAATATCAAGTTGAGACATAGTTAAAGCCCAATTAGGCAGAGCCATAGTCCATTTTTGCTCTACCTTCTTTATAGCACAATATACCTGTTTATACAAGGCATTTGTGCTGGTAAATGAGCCCTTGGTTTTAGTGAATTTTCTGATCTGTCTGTGCAGCCCCTCAATTGGATTTGTGGTGTAAATTAGCCTTCTAACTGGGCTAGAATACTTGAAATAACCAGATAAATTTTCCCAATTGTTCTGCCACGATTTTATAACTAAAGGATACTTTTCTCCCCATTTTTCTTCCAGCTCAAGTAAGTAATTTTCAGCAATTTCTTTACTTGTAGCACGATATATTTTTTTCAAATCATTCATGAAAACTTTCACATCTTTGCTGGATACATATTTTAGTGAATTTCTTATCTGATGCACTATACATAGCTGTACTTCTGCTTTAGGAAACGCACTATTTATAGCTGCAGGAAAGCTTTTTAGCCCATCTACACATGCAATCAGAATATCTTCTACTCCTCTTTCTTTGAGGTCATTTAGCACTCCCAACCAAAAGTTAGCTCCTTCACTTTCAGCCAAATAAAAGCCCAGGACTTCTTTTCTGCCATTTTGGTCTATGCCCAATATATTGTACATACATTTACTTACGCAATGTCCATCCTCTTTGACCTTAAAGAACATCCCATCCATAAATACTATCGGGTATACTGATTGCAGTGGACGACTACGCCATTCATTGATTATAGGCAGTAATTTGTCGGTAATACTTGATATCTCTGCCGCCGATATTTTGTGATCATAAATTTCCTCAACGTGTGACGCTATATCTCTATAGCTCATACCACTGGCAAATGTGCTCAAAATCTTCGTTTCAAGCTCTGGATGTAAGCTTGTTTGCCTTTTTTTGACTATTTGCGGCTCAAAACTTCCTTCTCTATCCCTTGGCGTCAAAAGGGGAATGTTCAAAAAAGTGTGTCAAACCGAAAAAAAAGTAATAAATTGATATAAAAAAATGGAGGTGTGACAATGAGTCAGAAAGTAGTAAACAGAACTAACGGATTGGTAGATTATAAAGAGTTGGAAACAAATATCCTGTCGTCTATACGAGAAGGAAGACCGTTGACAGGAAGGGAGGGAGCATTAACACCATTTATAAAAAAGCTGCTGGAAGCAAGTTTGGAAGGTGAAATAGAAAACCACTTATTAGCTGAAAGTGAAGAGAATAATCGAAGAAATGGGAGAAATGGAAAGACTTTACGGACAAGTGCCGGTTCATTTGAACTTTTGACGCCAAGGGATAGAGAAGGAAGTTTTGAGCCGCAAATAGTCAAAAAAAGGCAAACAAGCTTACATCCAGAGCTTGAAACGAAGATTTTGAGCACATTTGCCAGTGGTATGAGCTATAGAGATATAGCGTCACACGTTGAGGAAATTTATGATCACAAAATATCGGCGGCAGAGATATCAAGTATTACCGACAAATTACTGCCTATAATCAATGAATGGCGTAGTCGTCCACTGCAATCAGTATACCCGATAGTATTTATGGATGGGATGTTCTTTAAGGTCAAAGAGGATGGACATTGCGTAAGTAAATGTATGTACAATATATTGGGCATAGACCAAAATGGCAGAAAAGAAGTCCTGGGCTTTTATTTGGCTGAAAGTGAAGGAGCTAACTTTTGGTTGGGAGTGCTAAATGACCTCAAAGAAAGAGGAGTAGAAGATATTCTGATTGCATGTGTAGATGGGCTAAAAAGCTTTCCTGCAGCTATAAATAGTGCGTTTCCTAAAGCAGAAGTACAGCTATGTATAGTGCATCAGATAAGAAATTCACTAAAATATGTATCCAGCAAAGATGTGAAAGTTTTCATGAATGATTTGAAAAAAATATATCGTGCTACAAGTAAAGAAATTGCTGAAAATTACTTACTTGAGCTGGAAGAAAAATGGGGAGAAAAGTATCCTTTAGTTATAAAATCGTGGCAGAACAATTGGGAAAATTTATCTGGTTATTTCAAGTATTCTAGCCCAGTTAGAAGGCTAATTTACACCACAAATCCAATTGAGGGGCTGCACAGACAGATCAGAAAATTCACTAAAACCAAGGGCTCATTTACCAGCACAAATGCCTTGTATAAACAGGTATATTGTGCTATAAAGAAGGTAGAGCAAAAATGGACTATGGCTCTGCCTAATTGGGCTTTAACTATGTCTCAACTTGATATTTTCTTTCCAGATAGATTGAAAATTGAGTTGAACTAAAAATGCGCTTTGACACACTTTTTTGAACATTCCCGAGTAGCAGCCAAATGTAAAGGGGTATTCCCGTTTCTATCTACCGCTTTAATGTCTGCTCCTCTTTCTATTAGAATATTCAAGGTTTTGTTACTCCAGAAACCTGAGGCAACCACATGTAAAGGAGTCTTTTGCGACGAATCTGTTGCATTAACATTGATCCCTTCTACTTTCAGTAGAGCTTCTACTACCTCTTCATTGCTATTTTTAGCAGCTAAATGTAAAGGGGTCTCATCATCTTGATTTTTTACATTAACATCAATTCCCTCTACTCCCAATAGAGCTTCCGTTACATTTTCTAGGTTATTACGAGCAGTTAAATGTAATAATGTACACTCATCCTTCTTCTTCCCCCAAAATAGATTACTGAGGTCATTAATAGCGTACAGGTGATTTACACCAAAATCAGCTTCTTCCCTCTCTTTATATTCATCTGAATATTGTGATAATTTCTCTCTAATTTTCTCAATTATATTGTCCTTACTTAAATTCCCTTCTTTATTAACTGTACTTAATATTTCTTCCCATTGCTTATAGTTCATTGCCATAACTTTACCTCTAATTTTAAATAGTATTTTTAATTATCACCTATCACAGCAAGTAAAGTCAACTCCAAATGAATTCTTAATTTTGCTTAGTAAGCACACTAACTATGAAACAATCTATATTACCATCAAAAACAGAATTTATATTGCCCACTTCATGTCCGGTTCTTAAATCCTTCACCATTTGATATGGATGCATAACGTACGATCTGATCTGATTGCCCCAGCCTATATCGCATTTTTTACCATATTCTTCAGCCATTTTCTGTTCTTTTTTTTCCAGTTCAATTTGGTATAAACGTCCTTTAAGTAATTTTAACGCCTCATCTTTATTTCTGTGTTGAGAACGACCATTTTGGCATTGAACTGCAACACCAGTTGGAATATGCGTAATGCGTACCGCACTTTCAGTCTTGTTCACATGCTGACCGCCTGCTCCGGAAGCACGGTAGGTGTCGATCTTTAGATCCTTTTCATCCACAGCAATATCAATTGAATCTTCGATCACTGGAGTTACTCCTACACTTGCAAAACTGGTATGACGTTTACCATTTGCATCAAATGGCGATATTCTAACCAGCCTGTGAATTCCACTTTCACTTTTTGCCCACCCATAAGCTTTTTCTCCAACGATTTTTATCATTGCAGACTTTATACCAACTGACTCTCCTTCTAATTTTTCTACAACTTCAACTTTAAAGTTGTGATAAATTTCTGCCCACCTTATATACATGCGCATCAGCATTTCAGCCCAATCATTGCTCTCGGTTCCGCCAGCTCCTGAGTGGATTTCTAAAAAGCAGTTATTATTATCTGCTTCACCAGTAAATAAGGACTCTGTTTCTTTATACTTGATTAATTTCTCTAGCTTAGCTAATTCATTTTCAACTTCAGAAAAAAATTCTTCATCATTCTCGTCAATAGCAGACTTCATTAAGCTGATGGCATCGTTGTAATCGCTTTCCAGCTTTAAAAACGACTCCACGTCATTCTTAATTTTAGAACGTTCTTTTAAAACTTCTTGTGCTTTTTGGTTATCTTGCCACAAATCATCATTCGACGCTTGGGAGTCAAGCTCTTCAAGACGCAACTTTAATTTTTCTATGTCAAAGACACCTCCTGATAAGAGAAATACTTTTATTTAAACTTTGAAAATGTTCGAGAATTTCTGAATAAGTTTTCATTATACTTTAGATTTTAATATATTTACTATTACTAACAATAACAGCAAACAAAATAGAAATTTAACCATATAGTAGTTAATTTGAAATAATCTTATTATACTTTAATGTTCAACGGAATCAAGCTCGTATATTTATTAAAAAATAAGGTAAAGTAATGAATATTAAAATAAGTTCTCATTATGGTTTAGACAAAAAGGCTATTGATGACTTAATAGAGTCACTTGATAACGAGGAGCTAGAAAATGTTCGTAATATTGTAAAAACGATAGACAGTGTTCAGTTAGCTTATTTTTTATCTACTTCAATCAGTGATCACAGGGAGAAATTAGTTAATATCCTCGATCAACATTTGTTAAGTGATGCTCTAGTGCATGTAGTGCCAGATTTACAAATAGAGATCATAGAAACATTGGGAATAGAAAATACAGCAAAGTTATTAATGCTCCTTGATGTAGAAGATATAGTAACCATAGTGAAAGATTTGGATAGAAAGTCTGTAGAAAATATACTTTACTATTTGCCCAGCAAAACTCAGAAATCGGTAGAGGAGTTGCTATCATATCCAGAAGAAAGTGCAGGAAGGTTAATACATAAAGATATGGTTATAGCTCCATATTATTGGACAATAAATCAACTGACAGAATTTGTGTGCAACTATAAAAAAATACCAGAAAGATTTCACCAGATATTTATTATCAACTCAAAATTAGAGCCTATAGGCAGTGTTAATTTAAATAAGGTAATATCTCACTCAGGAGACACAATAATAAAAGAGATAATGGATCATGACATAAAAATCATTAAAACTGGAGTAGACCAAGAGGAAGTAGCAAGAATATTTAAAGACTACTCTCTATTATCAGCTCCGGTCGTAAATAAGAATGGTAAAATTATTGGTGTGATCTTAATTGAAGATGTGATAAAAGTTGTTCAACAAGAAACAGAAGAGGATGTACTCAAAATAAGCGGTGTATCTTCTAAAGCCGATATAAATGCCCCTATACATAAAACTATAATTAAAAGGCTACCTTGGTTACTGTTTAACCTCTTAGCTGCAACAATGTGTTCCATAGTAGTTGGCTTTTTCGATGATGTAATAAAAAGTTTTATAGTACTGCCAATAATCATGCCGATAATTGCATCAATGAGCGGAAATGCAGGATCCCAAACAGTAACGCTAACCATCCGGGCAATCGCAACAAAATATCTAACTGAGCAAAATGCAAAAAGAATACTGATGAAAGAATTTTTAATAGGTCTTATAAACGGGGTGATCTTATCTACTATTTCATTAGTAGTGTTAGCAATAAGGTTTCACAGCTTCAAAGTGGAGATGATTTTTGTGGTCTCCATGATTATGATGTCAATTATTGCAACGTTTATCGGAACTTTCATTCCTATAATGCTTTATCGCTTAAAGTCTGACCCTGCCGTTTCTTCTTCAATCCTAACATCGGCAACAACTGATATTCTCTCAGCTCTTATATTTCTTGGTTTAGCTACGATCTTTTTATTAAACAGTTGACACTATCTATAGCTATACCGCGATTTATTCCATAGCTGTACGAACATTGCAATTTGCAGGCAATTTGCGTGGCAGATGGTGTCATGCAAGTAGCCCCTATAATGTCATCCCAGTGCTTGACACTGGGATCCAGAAAAGTTTGCTTGTAAACTAGTATGGAAAGTAGCTGATCTTACACTAAATGAATGTTTTTGATGAGGTTGCATAGAAGCTGGATTCCAGTGTCAAGCACTGGAATGACATCGTTTACTATGTGCCATATTGCAATGTTTGTACAGTTGTAGATTTATTCGCGGTATAGATATCGCTAACGAGTAGCGGAATGACGGTTTTTCAAATTGTCGTAAGTCAGTTTAGCTATAATATCAAATTTCACAACTTCACCAACTATTTCTTTCTATTAAATAAGAATAAATTGCCTATACAAAAATAGATTGGCAATATTTCAAGTCTGCCAAGCAGCATTAAAAACGATAGAAATAATTTTACTTCATTACTGAAAGAGGAATAATTACCCGAAGGACCTATTAAATTACTAAATCCCGGGCCAGAGTTTGTAAGCGTTGCAGAGACTGAGCTGATGCTAGTTATAAAGTCTGCATTGCTTAAGTAAGACATCACTATTGATGAAATGGTAAACGTTAACATGAAAATTGCAAAAAATATAAAGACAGAATGAACTTCATCATTCTCCAGGGTTTTTCCATTGAATTTTACTCCATTGTCTGCGTCAGGGTTTAATAAAAGGTAAAAGTAATTTCTTATAGACCTTAAAAGAACAATCAAGCGGAAGATTTTGACACCACCACTTGAAGAACCACTACATCCACCAACAAAGGTTAGAAAAAAAGCTAAGACTGAAATGAAGCTCCAATCTATATGATTACAGATTGCATAACCAGTTGACGTAATCAATGAAGTGATGGTAAATGTGCTGCATCTAAATGATAATGACACTCCTAAATCAACATTTTGATACAACCAAAAACAAGCAAATAAAGATGAAACAATAGCTATCTTAACAAAGTAAGAGACTTGCTCATCATAGCAAATGTCTAACCGTCTTATAATTTTTAAATAGCTAAGAAAAGGCAGAGAACCCAAAATCATAAAAATGATCGTTATGGCTTCTAGTATGGGATTATTATAGTGCCCTATAGAATCATTATAGTTAGCAAATCCACCAGTTGATACAGCAGACATTCCGTGACATATTGCATCAAATAGTGGCATACCAGCTAGATAATAGGAAAATATGCATAACAAAATTAAGCCATAATATATTGCCGTAACATGAATTACTACGCTTCGCGTGTTCGGCAACTTCCTTTTGGTAGCATCTGAATATTCAGAATAAAGTAAATTATTTAGGCTGAGAACCTTAAACATAGGAAACACTGCAATTCCTATAGTTATTACACCAAAACCCCCCATGCCGTGTAGCATTGCTCTCCACAGCAATATTCCTGGAGATTGTTTTTCAATATCATTAAATATAGTTGCTCCTGTGGTTGTGATGCCAGATATCGTTTCAAACAATGCATCAACATAGCTCAGATTATCAAAATAGAAAGGAATAGCTGCAAACAGAGACAAGGCAATCCAGGTGCAACTAGTAATCGCAAAAATTGCTGGCATTCCATGCAATCTACTTAATTTACCGAGTAAAATAAAAATTGCGCCAGATGTGCAGGTAATTATGAATCCAGCGAGGAAATTTTTCCATTTGTAGCTGAGACATTTATTAGTAATAGCAGGAATAAGCATTGCTAAGCTAAACAGCAATAGGAATATTCCCACAATAAATGCAATTGAACGTAAAGTTTGTAAACGTTGATGATTTTTCATAGAGTTACTTCCTCGCTATACAAAGCCATAAAAGCTACTCTAACGTCAAGCACTTTGTTGGCCTTTATTAACAGTTATTAACAATATACTTGATTTACTTGTAAATATGTGTGATAATTAAATTTTTATTAGAGGTAAGATATGGTTGAATTAACTGATGCACAAGAAAAAATTCTAGGTTCATTAAGACAGGCAGTCAGGAATGACAATTTTCAAGAAGTCCAGAACGTACTCGACAATAAGGAACATAATGATATACAAGCAGTTTTGAGCCACGAGGGGACTCTGACTAGTGACAAAGGTACCATTTTAAATGATGTTATTGACTGTTCTAATGCTAGCGTTAGCACTAAAGTAGAGATCATTGAACTAATTTGGAAGGAAGCTGATCAAAAAACTCGTGATTTTTTGTGTTGTTGTACAATAGATAATTTTCGAAGATTTGGCAGTTATAACATACCTGCTCTTAAAACAGTTATTCAAGAAATGGAAGAGCACAAGAGGGTAATGGGTCTTAATTCCAACTTACAAGAAGCAATAGAAAACCTTGATATTGATCAAGTTGAAGCAACATTAGAGAATTGTGGTGAAGATGTAGAAAGGGTTTTAGAGTGAGAGGTATATTGGAGTAGTGGAAGAGTAGATGCCTTTTTAGTTTGTCCTCTGAAAGTTAAATATAGTAAAAAATTGAACCAAGAAGATGTGAAAAATATAAAAGAAATCTTTGAATTAATGTTTAATGCTGCTTCTCCACAGCTCCTTGGGTTCGAGCTCAATGGAAATAACTATGTAATGGATAAACTTACATGTGCACAAAAACGTTTTGCTAAAATACCTGGAGTAGGTGAGCAATGCTTTCAAGATTTGATTCAAGAATTTGAGGAAAAACTTAGTAAAAATGAACTAGATAATGCCAAGACTGATGATCAGATAGCATGGGATAAAGAGTATGCGACTCGATTTTCACAAGAAATCAATCATGATTTGTTTGAGAATGATGAATTTAATGCTTTTATGGATGACACTGATCTAGGTCAAGACACCGAAAACTCTGCACTGACTGCAGACAACAAAACCCCAGAAAAGAACGAAACAACCTTCTGGAGTGAACACAAAGGGAAGATTTCTCTAGGTGTTGGTGGACTATGCGCAGTTGGTGCTATTGCAGCCTATGTGTTGGCGTATCCTGCAGTTGCATTAGCTTTAACAGTTTTGGCAGCAGTTATATTAATGGGTGCTGGTATTGCTAAGGTTTTAGAAAATTCAAGTGTAGAAAAACCGTTTACACAACAACAAGAAGTACACTAGGAGGGTGTCATCCCAGTGCTTGACACTGGGATCCAGGAATTTTATTAAGTTGGTAAGCATAAAAGTAGCCGTTTTATGTTAAAATACAACGTTTTAATGATTATGAAAAGGCTGGATTCCAGTGTCAAGCACTGGAATGACAAGAAGAGGGTACTTGGATGACAGGAGAAGGAGGCACTGGCTCTTGGATGGGAAGCTGGATTCCAGGCTGGAATGACACCTCTCTTAGTAAAAATTACTTTTATATCATAACGTTCGTACAGTTGTGCGCACCGCTAGAACAGAGAATATAAAAAAAGCGTTGCCGTCACGTTATATCATAAACCTTTGCTGAAGCTTTCTTTATATCTTCACTTGAAAGTGGAATTAGACCAAGCCTAGATAGGTACCCATCTTCAATGCCGATCGAATCTATAATTTCTTTTATGAATTCTCTTAATCCATCAACAGTATCCAGGTGTTCTTTCTTTATGTAAAGGTATAGAGGTCTTGCTAATATATATTTTCCCGATGATATATTTTCGTAAGTTGGCTCAATTCCTGCAATTGTGCTCCCTTGTATTTTATCTTGATTCCTCATTAAAAAGCTAAAACTAAATATCCCTAAGGCATTCTTGTTACTTTTCAATTTTTGTATTATTATGTTTTC
Source organism: Wolbachia endosymbiont (group A) of Bombylius major (assembly GCF_947251895.1). Taxonomy (NCBI): domain Bacteria; kingdom Pseudomonadati; phylum Pseudomonadota; class Alphaproteobacteria; order Rickettsiales; family Anaplasmataceae; genus Wolbachia; species Wolbachia endosymbiont (group A) of Bombylius major. Next base: position 749,832 of record NZ_OX366395.1, read on the forward strand.
ATTAATTCCAACTTCTATATACCTTCCGTCATCCCTTATATTACCACATGCTTTCTTTCTTTCTTCCTGATCTTTGTAATTCTCTTTGAAAATTCTTGAGTTCATGCATGAATATTGATCAAGCATAATAGAATTAACCAAAGTTTCGTATGTGCCTGTATTTTGATGTGGACCATAAATTTCAATTTCTGTTTTTGGTAAGGCTTGATTTACATCAGACCAAAACTTCTTATTATTTTTTACTAATTTATCATTTTCTTGAGAATATGCAGATAAAGTTTCAAATAAGTCCTTCTTTGTGAAATCAAATCTATGGCTTTGATTTGAATTTGCAATGACAACTCCATCATAGCCAATGATGATTTCTATCACTTCATTAATTTTATTCCTTTTACATAGTTCTCTTTCTACTTCCTTCATAGGGCGAGATGAAGTGGTGATGTCTGGAGTGTCTTCCCCTATTCCTGAGCAAAACATTTTGAACCCTGATCCACTTCCTATTGATTCCACAACTGGAGTCTTAAAAGGGAATATACGATTGAACTCCTCGGCTATAAACGAGATAAAAGGAAAAACAGTTGAAGATCCAACAATTCTGATGTATTTCCTGGCATCAGCATTTGATAGCGGCGTGAATAATACGAATACAAAAATCAGGAGAAAGTTTCTAAGCATTATTTTTAGTTAAGAACATAAATCTAATTATTGTAACAAAAAATCAAACTGAAAAGCTTTAATTTTCTCTTGTGATTGACCTATAGCTAATCCAATTGACCGCTATTTCAATTGCATGAACATTGTAACAATGGTGTCTGCAAGCAGCTTACTCTACGAACATTGTGATTTGAGAGCAATTTTCACTAGGAGGATGTCATCCCAGTGCCCAGACACTGGGATCCAGTTCTTATTACCTGGTAAGTTTTCTGGATTCCAGACTGGAATGACATCATTTACCATGTACAATTTGTTAGTTAATAATCCATTGTCATCCCAGCGCCATGCGCATAACTGTACGAACATTGTGATTTGATACAAGCTACTTGCATGACAAAAGCTACAGTTTACATTTAAATTTTATTTTATATTATTGTAAGTATTACACAACTTTAAGGGGCAATTATGGCAGTTATGCCAGATAAATGGATAAGAGAAAAAGCTGAAAACTTTGGAATGATAAAGCCTTTTGTGAATCACAAAAGTAGCAAAGGTGTCATATCTTTCGGACTATCATCTTATGGTTACGACGCAAGAGTGGATAATAAATTTAAAATTTTTACTAACGTTAATTCAGCCATCGTGGACCCTAAAAATTTCTCTGAGAATAGTTTTATAGATAAAGAAACAGACGTATGCATAATTCCACCAAATAGCTTTGTGCTTGCAAGTACAGTGGAATATTTTCGTATACCAAGGAATGTACTGGTCATTTGTGTTGGTAAATCAACTTACGCAAGATGTGGAATTATAGTAAACGTTACTCCCTTAGAACCTGGATGGGAAGGTCATGTCACACTCGAATTCTCAAACACCACTCCACTTCCTGCAAAAATTTACGCTAATGAAGGCGCATGCCAATTCGTATTCTTAAGCGGCGAAAGTGAGTGTGAGAGATCATATGATGATATGAAAGGAAAATATATGAATCAGCATGGTATCACTTTGCCACTGGTGAAGTGATTGCCATGAGAGTGGTAATTTTTCACTTCCGCACTTTTTCATTGTTGCTTACAATAATTATAGCTACACGATTTACTCATGTGCTTTTCTTAATTAAAAACTTCAATTATTAATTGTAAGTTACTGAATTTCTTATCATAGCATCTGTCATCCAAGTAGCCCCTTTCTTGTCATCCCAGTGCCTTGACTACTTGGATCCAGCTTTCTATGTGACCTCATCAAAAATGTTTATTTTTCAGCCATTTTTATACTTATCAACTCAGTGTGCTTGCTTACAATTAAAATTCCTGGATCCCAGTGTCAAGCACTGGGATGACAAAGGAGGAAGCACTGGGATGACAAGGTTATAGGTGTCATCCAAGTAGCGTGACACTTGGATCTTTTCTCAATAATTTCAAAAAAATCTATCAAAAAGGAGGATTATCATGTCCACAATAATTTTATCATCAATTTTTGGTCAAGCAGGCAGCATTTTTGGGCCAATTGGCCGGATTATCGGCTCAGAACTCGGTGCTCTTCTTGGTGCACAGCTAGATAGCGCAATGTTTGGTCTTGATGCTGAGCAAAAAGTAACGCATGGGGCAAGGCTAAAAAACCTGCAAGTTCAAACTTCAACCTATGGCAGAACGATCCCAATTATCTATGGCACTGCTCGTGTTGCAGGGAATATTATTTGGGCACAGCCAATAAAAGAAGAGGCGATAACCACCAAAAGTAAAATTGGAAGAGGTATGAACGTTACATATAACTACTATGCAACGCTTGCAATTGCGATCTGCAAGGGGAAAGTAGAAAAATTAAACAGAATCTGGGCAGATACAACATCACTTAGCTTTGATGAAATAGATTATACTTTTTACAGCGGCAGAGAAGACCAAAATCCTGATCCATTCATATCATCAATTGAAGGTGAGAAGAATGTACCAGCTTATAGGGGAATATCTTACATAGTTAACAAGAATTTTCCTTTAGCAGACTATAACAATCGCGTCCCGATATTTACATTTGAAGTGCGAACTGCATTAAAACCCAGTGGATTTTCAATAGCAGAAAATATTCGGAATATCAATATAATACCAGGCTCAGGAGAGTTTGTATATGATACAAAAATACAGAAGAAAATCGCGCAAGAGAAAATAAGCAGCAACCAATATATCCCGTATGGACTGGCGCAAAGGGTAAATCACAACAACCACACTAAAAAGAGCGATGCAGTGCTTTCTTTGGATCAATTAAAGGGAGATTTACCAAATGTTGAGTGGGTATCGGTAGTAGTCAATTGGTTTGTGAATGATCTGAACATTAAAGATTGTAAAATATATCCTGCAGTTGAATTTCAAGATGATTCCGCAATATTACCTGATGATTGGCAAGTAGGGGGTGTAACCAGAGATAATGCTCAGCTAATTTCAAAAGATGCGAGTGGAAACCCAAGGTATGGTGGCACAGTTAGTGATGCAGCGTTGATAAGATATATAGAAGAGTTACGCAGCAGAGGCTACAAGGTGATGCTCTATCTAATGCCCTTGCTTGACACAAAGAACAAAGAGTGGCGAGGAAAATTGAGCGGGACTCCTGGGGATATAAGTGATTTTTTTGAGAATCAATATAACAAATTTATAGAGCATTATGCAAGCATTGCCAAACAAACTAAAGTGGAAGGGTTTATCATCGGTTCTGAACTTGTGCGGCTTACCAAAATTAGAGATGAACAAGGTAATTACCCTGCCGTTATAGAGCTAGTTAAGCTTGCAAAGCGAATAAAACTTCAGCTTGGAAAAGAAGTAACGGTAACTTACGCTGCTGATTGGAGTGAATACCATTCATATGATGGTTGGTATAATATGGATGAACTGTGGTCTTCAGAGTACATCGACGCTGTTGGCATAGATGCTTATTTTCCACTGACTGATGGTCCAGAGCCTCCTTTTGGCTATTCTGCGGAAGATGTAATGGGTGGTTGGAGCAGTGGAGTGGGGTATGATTATTTCTATGATTACTCAAAGGGTGAGCCTGAAAGAGTAAAGTATAACGACAGCAGGTATGCGTGGAAAAACATAGCAAAATGGTGGAGTGAAACTCACATAAATCCAGGTGGTAGTAAAACGAAATGGCAACCAAAAATGAAAAAAATATGGTTTACTGAGTATGGATTTCCCAGTATGAACGGCTGCACTAATGAGCCAAATGTGTTTGTTGATAAAGGCAGCATAGAGAGCAAATATCCACGATATTCAAACGGAGAGGTGAGCTTTCTTTCGCAAAAAATTGCAATTGAAGGAACGCTAAAGAAGTGGCAAAGCTCGGAAATGGTAGAAAAAATGTTTCTCTGGGCGTGGGATGCAAGGCCATTTCCTTATTTCCCCAATTTGTGTGATATGTGGACTGACTGCCATAATTGGCAGACAGGACATTGGATTCAGGGAAAGCTTTCACAGCTTAATATTTCCGATGTTTTATCGGATCTATTACAAAAAACAGGTTTAAAAAGCGATCAGTTTGATACAAGCAACGTCAAAGGGTTGTTGTCTGGGTATGTGATAAACGACCAGCAACCCGTACGTTCAATTATTAAAATGCTGCAAAGTTGCTATTTTTTTGATGTGGTTGAACAGGACTCTAAACTGAAATTTGTCCAAAAGGGCAGGGGAGTTACAACTGTAATGCCAATTGGTGAAACGGTTTTCAGTAACAATTCAAAACTTGCTAATATCAGTCAATTAGATTTAAACAATAAAGTTAACATCGTTTACTTTAACCGCAATTTTGGCTATCCAATTGATGTTAAATACGCTGAGTTGCCAAAGCAAGGCACTGCTATAACAGTTGAAATACCGCTCATTATGGAGGAGGGAGAGGCGCAAAATATCGCTGAGGTTTTACTTTATTCTTCGTGGCAAGAGAGAAATATATACAATTTCAAGCTACCGATAAAATATGCGTGGCTTGTGCCAAGTGATGTAATAACGATTTTAGACGGTGAGAAAAAGCATACGGTGAGAATTATAAAAACAAAATTTGAAAGCATGGCCATTCAAGTAAGTGGTGTTGGTTATGATCGCTCTATATACAAGCTCTCTTTTCCTTCAACAAGGTCACTTATGCTGAAGGAATACCCTCCTTCTCATATCAGCAAAACCATCGTAGAAATGATAGATTTACCGCATGTTAAAGGTAATATTGCAAGCTTTACTTTAATTGGTGAGGAAAGGAATTGGAAAGGAGCAACACTCTTTATTTCGTACAACGATAAGGATTATAAGCCTATCGCAAGCACAAATAAGCAGTCTACTTACGGATATGTAATGGAATTAACAAATGAGGGAATTACAGTAGTGTTGCGTTTTGGTAAGCTGCGAGGAATTATCGATTCAAATTCAGCATTAATCGGAAAAGAGATAGTGAAATTCCATAGTGCTGAACTAATAGATAAAAATAAATATAAGCTTAGCAACCTAATTAGAGGCCAAGAAGGCACTAAAGAATATGATCATGCCACAGGTGAAAAATTTGTTCTACTTGATGATTCAATAATTTCTTTTGAAGTGCAAAGGGGAAAAAAGTTTTACCTAAAAGCAGTGACTTACGGTGATTCATTGGATAACACGGAAGCGAAGGTCCTAAACAATTGATGCTCAATATTTAAAGCTTAAAGTGAATAATCAAAGATAAGATATTGAAATTCGTGCTTTTTATGATTTGAGCTTAAGATTCCAGTGTCAAAGCACATAACTGTACGAACATTGTGATTTGAATCCACTAGGAGGGTGTCATCTAAGTAGCTTCCTTCTCCTGTCATCCCAGTGCCCAGACACTGGGATCCAGAAAATTTAACTTTAAATAAGTGGCTGCATGCATAATAAAGACTAGATCCCAGTGTCTGGGCACTGCCCTACTGGATAGAGCCTTCACAGGCTTTTTCTCGAATAGCTACTCTTAATTTCAGTAGTTAAATTAATATACTAATGAAAAAAATATATTATAATTAAGTATATTTAATCCAGTAAATCATTAAGTGAAAACAGCTCTTTCGCAAAATATCATCTCTCTCATTATGATATTGTCTGTAGCAATTGTCGATATGGCAACTGACTTATACTCAGTTGCACTACCAAGCATTGCCAATTATTTTAAAGTAAAAGGTAGTGTAGTGCAGCTTACAATTAGCTTAAATCTAGTTGGATTTGCGGTATCTGGCTTAATTTATGGTCCATTATCGGACCATTATGGTAGGCGTCCAATGATGCTGATTGGTATGACAATTTTTACTTTGGCAAGTGTCATGTGTTATATAGCCGACAGCATTGCGCTCTTGATACTAATTCGCTTCATACAAGGAACAGGGGCTGGTGTTGCAGGTGTTGTTGGGTATGCAGCAATAAGGGATATGTACTCGGGTAGTGAATACTCGAGAGTAATTTCAAAATTAAATATGGTTGTGGCACTCTCACCTGGAATAGCTCCAGTGGTGGGCAGTTATATAATTTCACATGGTTATCATTGGAAATTTTTGTTTTTTATTATGTCACTCGCAGCAATTGCTATACTTATTTTTATCTACTTTAAGTTACAAGAAACACTCACTGTAAATAAAAATGAAACCAGTATAACTAACATAACTACTAATATCTTCAAGCAATATATATCAATATTTAGAAATTATCGTTTCCTTGGGTTTTCAGCCATTCATGGATTAACTTTCATGTGGCTTTGGGCATACATTGCTAACTACCCGTTCATATTTGAATCGATGGGCATTGAAGTACAGTATTTTGGCTACCTCATATCGATCATAGTCATATTTTACATAATTGGAACTTTAATTAATAGAAGGTATGTACCAAAAGTAGGGGTTAGCAAAATGCTAATAATAGGTTTGGTGTTACCGATAATATCCGATAGTTTATTGGTATATTTTTATTTCGCGGACAAGTTGAATATATTCATTCTTCAAGTCGCCTGGATTCCAGCCAATATAGGACTTGCATTAATAATAAGCAATAACGTAACTTCTGCTTTAGAAACGATCAAAGGTATAGGGCTTGGTAGTGCAGTCCTCTCATTCTGCAATATGATGTTTGGGGCTATTGGAATATATATAGTAGGAAAATTTTTTCGCTATGGTATTTTACCAAATTTACTATTAACAATAGCATGCTCTACAATTGCAATTCTTATGTATAGCCAGCTCAAATGTACTGAAAAACACAGGGAATAACCATTATTTGCGTGATCCAGAGCTCATGGGTTATTAATGACTTTATCATGATAATATAATTTTACAGGGGGTGGGAGCTCATAGATTATTAACGACTTTATCATAACAATATAGTTTTACAGGAGGTATGGGATGAGCAATTCAAACAGAGATATAAATGCTGAATTACGTAGGGCTGTTCTAGAAGGTAATATTGAGAAAGTAAAAAGTCTAATAAGTGAAGGAGCAGATGTTAATGCAACAAATGGGTTGAAAGAGACTTCTCTACATTGGGCTGCTAGAAGGGGCAATCAAAAGGTAGTAGAAGTTTTACTAAATCATGGGGCAAATGTTAATGCAGTAGATAGAAATGAAAATACTCCTTTACATCGGGCTGCTGAAGATGGCCATAAAGAAGTAGTAGAAGCCCTACTGAAAGTAAATGGGATCGATGTTAATGCACAAGATAAATATGAAGGTACTCCTTTACATTTTGCTGCTGCACATGGCCATAAAGAGGTAGTAGAAGCCCTATTGGACAAAGGGGCAAGTGTTAATATAACAGATCAAAATGGAAAGACTCCTTTACATTGGGCTGCTAAAAAGGGCCATCAAGAAGCAGTAAAAGATCTATTGGATAAAGGGGCAGATGTTAATGCAGAAGATGAAGAGGGAAACACTCCTTTAGATTTTGCCGTTAATCATCAAGACATAGAAACTCTATTACGAAACACAGCTGAATTACTTAAAGCTGCTAGAGGAGGTAATATTGATGCAGTAAACGATCTAATAAAGAAAGGAGCAAGTGTTAATGCAACAGATCAAGATGGAAAGACTCCTTTACATTGGGCTGCTGTAAAGGGCCATAAAGAGGTAGTAGAAGCCCTATTGGGAAAAGATGGAATCGATGTTAATTTAGCAGATAAGAATAAAGATACTCCTTTACATTCTGTTCTTAAAAAGGGCAACATAGATATAAATGTATTGAACGCTCTACTTAGAAAAGAGGGAATTGATGTTAATGCAGTAGATGTACATAACAACACTCCTTTGCATTTAGCTGTTAAAAAGGACAACATAGATATAAATGTATTGAACGCTCTACTGAAAGCAGAAGGAATCGATGTTAATATAAAAGATAAACTTAGAGAATGGACTCCTTTACACTGGGCTGTTTCAGAGAACAAGATAGACAAAGTGAAAGCGCTACTGGGAGCAGAAGGAATCGATGTTAATATAGAAGAGGGAATGTTCAAAAAAGTGTGTCAAAGCGCATTTTTAGTTCAACTCAATTTTCAATCTATCTGGAAAGAAAATATCAAGTTGAGACATAGTTAAAGCCCAATTAGGCAGAGCCATAGTCCATTTTTGCTCTACCTTCTTTATAGCACAATATACCTGTTTATACAAGCTGGTAAATGAGACCTTAGTTTTAGTAAATTTTCTAATCTGTCTATGCAGTCCCTCAATAGGATTGGTAGTATAAATTAGCCTCCTGACTGGGCCAGAATACTTGAAATAGCCGGATCCAATTATTCTGCCAGGATTTTATGACTAATGGATATTTTTCTCTCCATTTTTCTTCCAACTCAAGCAGATAATTTTCAGCTATTTCTCTACTTGAAGCCTGATATACTTTTTTTAAATCACTCATGAAAATCTTTACATCTTTGCTAGATACATATTTCAGAGAATTGCGTATCTGATGCACCACACATAGCTGTACCTCCGCATTAGGAAACACACTGTTTATGGCTGTAGGAAAGCTTTTTAGCCCATCAACACAGGCAATTAGAATATCTTCTACTCCTCTTTCTTTTAGATCATTTAGTACTCCCAACCAGAAGTTAGCTCCTTCACTTTCAGCCAAATAAAAACCTAATACTTCTTTTCTGCCATTTTGGTCTATGCCCAATATATTGTACATACATTTACTTACACAATGTCCGTCCTCTTTGACTTTAAAAAACCATGAACACTATCGGATATACAGATTGCAGCGGACGACTGCGCCATTCATTGATTACTGGTAGCAATTTATCAGTAATACTTGATATCTCTGCCGCCGATATTTTGTGATCATAAATTTCCTCAACATGTGACACTATATCTCTATAGCCCATACCACTGGCAAATGTGCTCAAAATCTTCGTTTCAAGCTCTGGTTTGTTTGCCTTTTTTTGACTATTTGGGGTTCAAAGCTTCCCTCCCTATCTCTGGGCGTCAAAAGCTCAAATGAACCTGCACTTGTCCGTAAAGTCTTTCCATTTCTCCCATTTCTTCGATTATTCTCTTCACTTTCAGCTAATAAGTGATTTTCTATTTCACCTTCCAAACTTGCCTCCAGCGGCTTTTTTATAAATGGTGTAAATGCTCCATCCCTTCCTGTCAACGGTTTTCCTTCTCGTATAGACGACAGGATATTTGTTTCTAATTCTTTATAATCTACCAATCCGGTAATTCTGTTTACTATTTTTTGACTCATTGTCAAACCTCCATTTTTTTTATATCAATTTATTACTTTTTTTTCGGTTTGACACACTTTTTTGAACATTCCCAATGACAGCCAAAAGACTCTATTAATGACTTTGTTTTGGGAGTTTTATGGAATGTAGCATTATCCATAACTATGGTTGTATCACGCTGTAATTGTGGAAGTAATCTTCGCTCTAACCATACATTAAATATATCTTTATTACACCCTCCTGTGAAGGTCATTGGTGCAATAAACTTCTCATCCACCTATTATACTCACTCTTTCCCGCTTTTTTCCTGGAACATCAGCATATATTTTTTCTCCTCTTGGAGCTCGTGCATATTCTCGGTATAGTCTATTATCAACTCCTGCTTCATCTATATATAAAATGCTACAGTGGTCTATTTTTGAGACTTTATCGATAAATTGCTGCCTATCTTCTTGATTGCGCTCTTGATAGAATGTGACTTTTTTTAAAGGTTATTTTTAGCTGTCTTAATCTATACCAAATTGCACTTATCCCAAAGCCAAGGTTTTGTTTCATTTCTGCTAGTGTGTGATCTGGGTGTTTTTTGACATATTCTTTGAGTATTTCTGGATCTATTTTTCGAATAAAACCAGTACTTTTTACCGCTTTGAGACCTTGGCCAGTAGCTTTCTTTTTTAGCCATCTATATAGTGTTGCTATCCCTATCTCAAAAACCTCTGCAACTTCAACCTTTGACTTTCCTTTTTCTACCAAAGACACTGCTTTTTCCCTTAAATCTACACTATATACCATTGCTTTCCCTACTTTAAAAAAACATATTATACCTTTATCATTCGCTTTTGAAAATACTATAGTTAGCGGGATCTATGCTGAGATACCGCGAATAAATCGCGGTATGACGTAGGAAAACCTTTCTTGGGTTAGCTATATAATGTGAGAAGTCTATTTTTTCTTTAAAGTAAAAAATAGTTGACATGTTATACTATTTATGAAATTATTAAGTTAATTTATTATTAATTTAAGGAGTAAAATATGTGGAAAAACATAAAAAAGTTTTTTAAGTGGATTGCTGATCACACAGGAATTTCGTGGATTGCAAGAAAAATTTCATCAGGGTGGAACAGCATTAAAAGCTGGTGGTCTGGTCAACCACATAAAAATGATTTAATTGAGCTAATAAAGGGTAAATCCAATGATTGGGGTATATTAAAGAAAATGGTAATAAGCAGTTGATACTGCATGTAAAGAAAGAGAATGTACAAGAAATTATGGATGTAAAAAATATTAATCATAAAGATCTATCAAAATATTATGTACGTGTCAGATGTGATAAAGGTATGTTCAAAATTGCTTACAGCGAACTTCCTATCATTAGCGATAATGTGATATCTTTTATAGTAAAGTCGGTAGAGGATGGTAAAACTTCGTCTAGTGAGTTAGAAGGCATGAAAAGGATGTTAGGTTTAAATAGTAAGCATATAGTTGGTACTATAACTCAGATATCTCAGAAACCTGAAGTTGCAAATTCTGCATCTAAAGTGCCTGTAAATGATAGCAAGGCACTAAGCTTGGAAGCTGCTAATACTGTTAATAACAATAGTAAACCTGATAAGCTGCTAGGGAATACATCTAAAGAACGACTTATGTTGTCAAAAATTATTATACCAACTCTCTAAAAGAGTACTTTCCCTTCAAAAGTGGCACCTCTTTAGGTGCTCCTTTTTTCTTTCTTATACACACAAAAATCATATAGAATTGTAAATACAGCTTTTTTATTCTGATGCTTTTCAATTCTATAGCTCTGGTTGTCTCTCTATTACTATTTTTCTACATTATCGTAAAAAAACTGAGCGAAAAGAAAGCAAACCTTGAGGGTAATTTATGTAAATTAGAGCAAGAACTTCAAGAAACAAAGCAAACTTTGCTTACGAAGAATGAAGAAATAGTTGATTTAAGGGTCAAAAGAGCAGAACTTGAAGTAACTCTGCAAAAAGAACGTGAGGAAAAGAAAAAGGAAATAGAATTACTAACAAAAGCAGAGGAGAGATTAACAAACACTTTTAAAGCGCTCTCTCTTGATGCCTTGCAAGTGAACAATAATAATTTTCTGAACTTAGCGAAGGAAGTCATTGATAACAAATTAAAAGAAACGGAAAGCGATTTCAAAAAAAGACAAGCAACGATCAACGAAGTTGTAACGCCAATAAAAGAAAAATTAGAAAAATTCGATAATGAAATACGCGAGCTAGAAAAAGAGAGGGTAGGGGCCTATGAAGGTTTAAAGGAGCAAATTGGAGCGCTGATGAACCAAACTTCCAGCCTTGCTAATGCCTTGAGAAAGCCTCACATCAGAGGAAAATGGGGTGAAATGCAGCTCAAAAGGGTGGTAGAAATGGCGGGAATGATTGAATATTGCGATTTTTTTACTCAGCCGTCAGTGGTTGATAAAAACGAGGATAATTTATTGCGTCCTGATTTAATAATCAAAATGCCATCTGGAAAGCAAATAATAATAGATGCTAAAGTGCCACTGGATTCTTACATGGATGCTATATCACAAAATGATTTGCAAATACAAAAGGAGAAATTAAAGAATCATTCCCTGGCAATAAAAAAACACATAAATGACTTGGGTAAAAAAGAGTACTGGAATCAATTTGAAAATACGCCAGAACTTGTGGTGCTTTTCTTAACAGGGGAGGGGGTTTTTAGCGCAGCACTGGAATATGAGCCTGCTTTGATAGAGATTGGAGTGGAAAAAAAAGTGATCATTGCAACACCGATCACTCTAATTGCGTTGCTGAGAGCAATAGCATATGGATGGAAGCAAGAGATGATAGCTGAAAACGCAAAGAAAATCAGTGAACTAGGTCATATTTTATATGAGCGCATTTGCACAATGGGTGAAAACTTTGATAATTTGCGCAGGAGCTTGAAAAGTGCTGTCGATCATTACAATAAAACTGCTGGTTCGCTTGAAGCAAGGGTGTTTCCTGCTGCTCGAGAATTCAATAAGCTTGGTATACATGCAAAAGATAAAAGTTTAAGTGCTGCAAAGGAATTAGAGTCTTTACCACGCAGTTTACATACTGAGGAGCTGAAAGTAGATTAGGAATCTTAACAGGGAATGTTCAAAAAAGTGTGTCAAACCGAAAAAAAAGTAATAAATTGATATAAAAAAAATGGAGGTTTGACAATGAGTCAAAAAATAGTAAACAGAATTACCGGATTGGTAGATTATAAAGAATTAGAAACAAATATCCTGTCGTCTATACGAGAAGGAAAACCGTTGACAGGAAGGGATGGAGCATTTACACCATTTATAAAAAAGCCGCTGGAGGCAAGTTTGGAAGGTGAAATAGAAAATCACTTATTAGCTGAAAGTGAAGAGAATAATCGAAGAAATGGGAGAAATGGAAAGACTTTACGGACAAGTGCAGGTTCATTTGAGCTTTTGACGCCCAGAGATAGGGAGGGAAGCTTTGAACCCCAAATAGTCAAAAAAAGGCAAACAAACCAGAGCTTGAAACGAAGATTTTGAGCACATTTGCCAGTGGTATGGGCTATAGAGATATAGTGTCACATGTTGAGGAAATTTATGATCACAAAATATCGGCGGCAGAGATATCAAGTATTACTGATAAATTGCTACCAGTAATCAATGAATGGCGCAGTCGTCCGCTGCAATCTGTATATCCGATAGTGTTCATGGTTTTTTAAAGTCAAAGAGGACGGACATTGTGTAAGTAAATGTATGTACAATATATTGGGCATAGACCAAAATGGCAGAAAAGAAGTATTAGGTTTTTATTTGGCTGAAAGTGAAGGAGCTAACTTCTGGTTGGGAGTACTAAATGATCTAAAAGAAAGAGGAGTAGAAGATATTCTAATTGCCTGTGTTGATGGGCTAAAAAGCTTTCCTACAGCCATAAACAGTGTGTTTCCTAATGCGGAGGTACAGCTATGTGTGGTGCATCAGATACGCAATTCTCTGAAATATGTATCTAGCAAAGATGTAAAGATTTTCATGAGTGATTTAAAAAAAGTATATCAGGCTTCAAGTAGAGAAATAGCTGAAAATTATCTGCTTGAGTTGGAAGAAAAATGGAGAGAAAAATATCCATTAGTCATAAAATCCTGGCAGAATAATTGGATCCGGCTATTTCAAGTATTCTGGCCCAGTCAGGAGGCTAATTTATACTACCAATCCTATTGAGGGACTGCATAGACAGATTAGAAAATTTACTAAAACTAAGGTCTCATTTACCAGCTTGTATAAACAGGTATATTGTGCTATAAAAAAGGCAGAGCAAAATTGGACTATGGCTTTGCCTAATTGGGCATTAACTATGTCTCAGCTCGACATTTTCTTTCCTAACAGATTGAAAATTGAGTTGAACTAAAAATGCGGTTTGACACAGTTTATTTAACACTCCCTACTGTTCCACAAATTGCAAAAATCCTCAACGTTACCACGCATTGGCTTTATGATAGAATCAATAATGGTCAAATTAAAATACGAAAAGATGATAGTAAAACCAGAGGTAAATATTTATTTAAAGATACACCAAAGACTGTTAGAATCCTTATGGATTTTAAACATGGTAAACTCAACAATCCAAATTTTTTATAGGAGTATCAATATGCATAATCAAAGCATCTCATCAGCCATTTATGTTGGATATTATCATAGAACTTCTTGATATCCACTTCTACAATGTAGTTAATTGGTTTGTGCATCACTGCTTTATCTAGTGCTTTGACCGCTTGATGACAGCTTCTACCAGCATACGAATTATCCAGAAAGTTTGCCTCATAAATATTTTCCAATATCTTCTTTAGCATCCAACTTATCTTCCGTTGATGGTATTCCGAGGCCGCGCTTTTCCTTGCTTCCAGTTTTGGGTATGTATACCCTTTTCACTGGTTGCGGTCGGTATTGCTTTCTCTTCATACTATCCACTAGCGTTTTAAGTTTCTCTTCTAGGTTTTCTCCATACGCCTCCATTGTCACTTGGTCTACACCGCACGCTTTGTTACGTTTTAGTTCCTTATAACACTCTGCAAGATTCTCCTCATTGATAAGGTGTATTAGCGATGTAAATTTTACCCGCTTATCTTGCTTCGCTCTTACCGCTATCTGGTTTAGTTTTTCTTGCATATTCCTCCAATCTCTGTTGTATCAGTATTGCAATCCCTATTCCAGTTGCTATATTGCTGACCGCTTCCCCTTGTATGTGGCTTTCCCACACTCTGAGTACTATCAATCAGTCCGACTTCCTTTGCATCTTCCGTTAGTCCTCGCCTTTGTTGACTGTTCCAGCGTACCTTAGTAGGAATACAAAGGATCTCCCAAGTTCATTTAGAATCCATTTCAATACATGACACGGCCTCCGATCCCGATAGAGTGAGTGATAACTTGCCTTATTGTTACCCTCCATGCTGCCTTCCATTTTATGGAAAATGTCGACCTCCATCACTTTATTTTTTATTTCGGGACTCAATACCTTCATTTTCATTGCACCCTATATTGTCCATTCCATTAGCTTTACTACGCTCGTTACCTCACGCAGCATAATGGTCTGTTCTAGGCTGTTGGCTAGACTTTGCCTAAGTTGGATTTTCACCAACTGTATTCTAAACGCTTACTTGGCGCACCCATAACAAAAATGCCTGAAAAACGTTAATAATTATACACTATTATTAATAATTATTCAATCATATTTTTAAGTATTACAATTTTTGAAGCTAATGGATTTAATCGCAAAGCCATAGGATGACAGAAATTTAATGATCCAGGATATACTCCTTTGTTAAGGGAGATTGAGCATTTTCGAATATTTCTTGAGTGCTTCCAGACTCAACAATTCTGCCATTATGAAAGAAAATTACACTATCAGATAACTTTTTAGCTTGCTTCATTGAATGAGTCACCATAATTATAGTAAATCTTAATTTCAGCTCTTGTATAAGATTTTCGATTGCATTGGTTGCCATTGGATCAAGAGCAGAGCACGGTTCATCCATTAATAAAATAGTTGGCTTCACTGCAATTGCGCGAGCGATGCATAGCCTCTGTTGTTGGCCACCGGATAAATTGAGTGCGCTATCTTGCAATCTGTCCTTCAATTCTTCCCATAAACCAACCTTGGTTAAACTATTTTCCACCATCTCATTCAATTTTTGCTTATCCTTCGCCATACCATGCAATTTTGGCCCATAAGCAACATTATCATATATTGATTTTGGAAAAGGATTTGGCTTTTGAAATACCATACCAACTTTTGCTCTAAGTAGTACAACATCCATATCGCGTGAATATATATCACCCAGCCCATCGATATCTAATTCACCAACAGTTTTGCAACCTGGTACATAGTCATTCATACGATTAAAACAACGCAAAAATGTTGATTTACCGCACCCGGATGGTCCGATAAAAGTAGTAACTTTTCTTTTATAAATATTCAAATTTATATCGAATAAAACTTGCTTAGAGCCGTACCAGAGATTTAAATCTTTAACAGAGGCACGTGTATTGCTCATATCACATCCTGCATTGAATAGAGCCCCGGAATTTCTCTTTTATTTTCGTATAGCCATACTGCTGCTTGAACAGCTCCTCTAGCAAATGTTGTGCGATCAATTGCTTTGTGGTTTAGTTCTATCCGTTCATCAGAATTAACAAACATCACGCTGTGATCTCCTATTACTCCACCTCCACGAGATACTGCAAAACCTATTCCCCCCTTTTTCCTTATGTTTGAACCACTATGTAAATATTGATTGGACTGAAAATCCACTTTTGAAGCGTTAGCAATTGTTTTGCCAAGTTCTATAGCTGTTCCAGATGGTGAATCCTTTTTTAAGTTATGATGCATTTCCCAAATCTCAACGTCATATTCATTACCTAAAAGCTCAGCAGCTTTTTTTACCAATTTCAGCAACACATTAACCCCAACACTCATATTTGCTGACCATAATATTGGAACTTCAGCAGCATATTCTTTCAAATCGACACCTTCTATTCCAGTTGTGCCACTAACCAGCGGTGTTTTAAATTTTACAGCTGCTTTAAGGCAGTCTAACATACATTCTTTAGTTGTAAAATCTATTACAACGTCAGATGACTCAAATATGCCACTAATAGAACTTGTAACTTTAATTCCTAGATTGGCTATAATTGGTCCAATATCTGAATCTATGTACTTACTGCCTGAACGGGCAACAGCACCTGCTATTTCCACTTTGGTATTTGTAATTAATTCATTGAGTATTTTTTTGCCCATTCTGCCTAAGCAGCCTATTACTCCAACTCTGATTTTCATAAAGCTTTTTACGTTTATTAAAAATGTTAGGCCTTTTTTTAAGCTCTGTCACTTCTGATCTATATTCTATAGCTGTACGAACACTGCAATTTGGGTCTACCAGATCCCAGTGCCTTGACCACAACTATTGCAATATGGTACATAGTGAACGATGTCATTCCAGTCTGGAATCTAGCCTTTCTGCAATCTCATCGAAAACGTTGTAACCACTTTCTATGCTAGTTTGCTTGCTTACAAGCAAACTTTTCTGGATCCCAGTGTCTGGGCACTGGGATGACAAGAATAGGGCACTGGGATCTAGTGGGCTCAAACTACAATGTTTGTACAGCTGTGATCTATATTCTATAGCTGAATAATTTAACAATTCAAAATGAATACATATCCTATTGAGCTCTATATTACATACCAGGTTGCTTTGCCTTTTCCATGCTGAGTGATGTGATTACTCTTTACGAGATTAGATACGTGCTTCTTTAAGGTATTGCAGTTTGCTTTAGTAATATTTTCCAAATCCTTAATTGTAAGACGTCCATGTTTGCTGAGTAGTACTAATACTTTAGCAGAAAGTGGTGGTAAATAGAGATTTAACACTTTTTCATGTGACACCTTTTGTTCAAGATGAAATTTTTGCTTTTGTAGTGACCTTAAAAAGAATATAAGCCATGGATTAAAATCATAGCTGCTCGTCTTCAAGGATTGTTGAGTACGACGCAAAGCTAAGTAGTAACTCTCCTTATTACTTTCAAGGGAACTGTAAGGTACATAGATATACCCTAACTTTAGTAACAAGAAAGTTGTGAGAATGCGTGATAATCTGCCATTTCCATCCTGGAAGGGATGAATAGCTAAAAAAGTAACTATAAAAATGCCAATAATTAATAGAGGGTGTAACGATTTCACCTCTAATTGCTGGCTAGTCCAATAAATAAGTTCTTGCATTTGTGTTGCTGTCTCAAATGGAGAGGCTGTTTCAAAAACTATGCCCAAGCTTTTTCCAGATTCATCAAACGCTTCAACATGATTGGGGAATTTTTTATATTCTCCCATGTGCCTTTGATCTTTATATGAAAATTGTAAAAGCCAGATGTGAAACTGTTTTATAGTGTTTTCTGTAAATGGCATCTTGTTAAAGTTTTGAAATACTTCTTCACACACATACGCATATCCGGCTATTTCTCGTTCATCTAGAGAACGAAATGAGCGTGTATCAAGTTTGGATAGTAATTGCTCAACTTCACGGTCTGATAATCTTGCCCCTTCAATACGAGTAGAAGAACCAATACTTTCAATTGTTGCAATTTTCTTGAGCATTTGTAAACGTTCTGGAGCTAAATTACCAAACAATTGCCATGCTCCTTTAAATTCATCAATTTCAGCAACTAATTTTAACATTTCAGGTGTTATTACAATTTTTGAAATGTCAAACATATCTGTATTTTTATCTAGTTATATTCAATTATATTCGAAAATATCCTATTAGCAAAGAATACTTGTGAGACACACACTAAAGAATGAATTTTGGTAGGCATAAAAGCAGCTATTTTATGTTAAAATACAACATTTTGATGAAATTATATATAAAAGACAAGATTTAATCTGACAGAGAAGAATTAACTGACAGAAGAATTGACGTAGTCAAAACTAATATCAGGCTGTTGTTTAATGCTACTAATATTTTTCTGAAAAGCAATATGTTTACTGTCAAAAAACGTTTGCATAGGTGTTTTGCCATAGCAGTATTTGCCTGAGTGAGGCCTTGTCTCATTGTAAGAACGCAACCAATGATCAACATCGATCTGTAGATCCTCCAAAGAATAGTAGATTTTCTTTCTAAAGATAATATTGTAACACTCATCTTGCATAGTTCTATGGAATCTTTCACATATGCCATTAGTTTGTGGAGAGTTGGCTTTGGTTCTAGAATGATCGATATTTTCGATTCCTAAATATAGCTGATAAGCGTGATTTTCGGGCTTGCCACAATACTCCGTACCCCTATCAGTTAGAATGCGTAATAATGGAATTCTCTGCTCATCAAAAAATGGGATAACTCTATCGTTAAGAAGATCTGCAGCTGTAATAGCTGTTCTGTCCGTGTAAAGTTTAACCATTGCAACTCTGGAATAAGTATCAACAAAAGTTTGCTGATAAATGCGCCCTATGCCTTTGATATTGCCCACATAATAGGTATCTTGAGAACCCAAATAACCTGGATGTTGCGTCTCAATTTCACCATGAGCTTCCCTTTGTTCTTTCACTTTTTCTAAAGCTGCAAGTTGTTCTTCAGTTAAAATGATTCCGTCTTGAGCTACTTTTGCCTCCAGTGCTTTAAGTCTCTTTTTCAAAGTTTCAAGGTCATTTCTTAGCCATACAGATCTTACTCCTCCTTGGGAAATTATTATACCTCTTTTTCTCAGCTCATTTGCAGCTCTTTCTTGTCCATATGCAGGAAATTCTGTAGCTATGCCAATTATTGCTCTTTCTATATCTTCCGAAACTCTGTTTGCTAATAGCGGTTTTTTCTTACTTATTTCATGTAATGCTTCTTCTCCCCCATTTTCATATAACTCCTTGAATCGATAAAATGTATCTCTTGAGTATCCCATCACTTTGCACGCTTGAGACACATTTCCTAATTGTTTTGCTAGCTCTAGTAATCCTAGTTTTGGTTTTAGTATTTTTGTTTGTATTGTACTCATTTCTAACACTCCTTATTTTTATTATTCTTAACTTACTTTTTTAAAGTGTCATATCAAGTCCTGTTTAATACATGTTATGCAGCTATATGTTTGCAACTTTTAAGTTATTCTGTAGTTTTTCAGTACCATCGGTAGTATCTACATTACTAAGTTTTGCGTCTGGCGTATCTTTAGACAAGTCGTTTTTCTTCTCTTTATCAAGCTTAACTCCCTGATAGATACAGAATGCAACAAAACTAGTTATTGCTATTGCGGCAACAGCACTGACTATGGCACAAATTAGTAGTGTTTTTTCTTGATCTGCTACTGTTTCTGTGAGTGTTTCCACTTTTTCTTGCAGGCCGTTTAAGTGCTCTTGCATACCTTGAAACTGCTTAGTACCAATCTTGTCTTTTAATGCACTAAAAACTTTTTCAAACTGCTCAGCATCTATCTTTTGAGCTTCTTGCCATTCTCTTAATGCACCAAAAACTTTTTCAAACTGCTCAGCATCCATCTGTTGAAGTTTTTCTAGTTCTTTTATTTGTGACTCATTAGAACCGAAAAAAAAATCATGAAACCAATTTGTTGACATTTTTACCTCCTAGCTAATTAATATATTATAATTTTACATTCCCAATGTTTAAATTATTATTAAATTAACTGTCATTATGTATTGATCTTTTAATAATTTTGTTTGACTTGCTTTTTGAAAGTGCGAAAACTTAAATTAAGGTACTTACGAAATACATGAAGAAAAATGCTTATTGTATTTTTGTAACCATTCACACTTAATTCTGCAATTCTTTGATCTCACTCATGGAGAGGCCAGTAAACTTAACAATAGTGGTGACATCAACATTATTAGCTAGCATTGTTTTTGCAACTTCAATTTTTCCTTCCTTTTTAGCATCATCAAGTTTTTGTTCAAGAACAGCCCGTTCATCACGAATACGTTTTATTTCCTGTTCGTAGGCAATAAATTCTTTCTCTGACCAGTTGAATCTATTTAGTTCTTCATATGCCTTTTTAATTATTACATCACTACCTATTATCTTTTCCAATTCTTCTTCGCTAGTTTCATCTGCATATTGTTGTCTAAGTGAAGAAGGTCGCCCTTCCTCACTCGACTGCAAAACCGTACGTGAGACTTTGCGCCTCATACGGCTTCTCTCTAATTTGGTGCTTTTCATGCACACCTCCTGTGTAATTCATCGTGACAATGTCCATGTAACAAAGATAAGTTTGTGATCATATTGTTTTGTCTATTCCGGTCTTTGTGATGTATTTCTATTGTATCATCACTTTTAAACCATAGTCTACAATTATCGCATTTACTTTGTTGCAACCTCAATAATTTTATTACTCCTAGTGGCTTATCTGGTATTTTTCTCAGACGTTTACCCCAATATACCCAATCACCATCATATGGGGATCTGGTTTTTTGCACTTTGATATGTCGTTTAATAACATGATCGCTGTGTATAGTAAGACGTACCTTGTTACTTGTCATAAAGCGCCAGTTTTCGTTATTATACTTCTTAAAGTACTTTCTTTTTATCCAGCATCTCCCTTTGTTTGGGTGCCTAAAAACTGCCCACTTCCAGAGTTTTCTATGCATAATATTATCCAATGAGCTAAAGATTTTACATGAAACTACCGAGGAGTAATATTGACTCCATCCTCTGTTTATTGGATTGAGATCCTTTATCACCCGCTCTTGTGGTGCTCCACGCATTTCTCTGAGCTTATGTTTAATAGCTAGTGTATGTTGTTTTATAGAATTACGACTTGGTTTGATTAATAACTTGTAACCTTTCTTACTTTCTTTTATTGGATATTGTCTTATTGAAAAACCAAGAAAATCAAATCCTGGTTTTGTTTCGTCAATGGTTCTTAATGTATGAGAAACTCTTGTTTTAGAGGGCTTTAATTTTAATCCAATGGTTTCTAACCATTCTTCAACTAAAATTTTTGCTTTAAGAATAATCTCTTCGTTTTCATGTATGATGACAAAATCATCACAGTAGAAAATTACACTAATAGACTTTTGCGCGTTTCTATGCGATATCCTACCATATTTTCTTTTCATGCATTGAAAGAGTTCGTTTGTTAATGCTTTTTTGACATGTTGCTCTAATCCGTGTAATGCAACACAAGCTAGCAACGGTGAGATCGTCCCTCCTTGAATTGTACCACGTTTTGTGGATTGAAGCTTTCCATCTTCCATAACACCAGCTCCTAACCATCCTCTTATGATTTTCTTTAATGTTGGTGTGGTTTTCAAGCAATTTATTATGGTTAATATTGTCAAAGCATCCAGAAATATCAGCATCTAATACATATGCTGTTTTCTGTTTGAGCACATCAAATATGGCTTCAATTGCATCATGACATGATCTACCAGGTCTAAAACCATAAGTGTTTGGCTCAAGTTTTGCCTCCCATTCTGGTTCTAAAGCCATTTTTACAAGTGTTTGTTTTGCTCGACACGATATAGTGGGTATACCAAGCGGGCGATGCTCCGATGGCTTACCAGATTTTGGAATCCAGACACGTCTTGATGGCTTTGCTTTTTCTTTTATATCTAAAGAATATGATAGTTGTAATCTTTCTTTTTGATTAAGGTTAGCTTTTCCATCAATACCTGCAGTCTTCTTCCCCCTATTGTCCTGTGTTACTTTCCTAACAGCGAGTGTTTTTGCACTTGTTGATTTGAGTAATAATCTCTGAAGATTATGCATCTTTTTGATATCATTACATTTAGAAGCTTGGTAAATTCGTTTTTGTAGCTTAAATGAAGATTTCTTTAGCTTGCGCCAAGGAATTCCATTCCATTCATACCTAACTTTTTGCTGGTCCATAACATATTCACTACTATTCACCACTTTACCTTCCAAATTAAAGTGTTTACGTCTGCATATCCCAGATATTACTTTGGGCATTAGCTTCTTAAACAATCCTTCCACATAGCAGCTTGTGGTTGGCTACTTACTTATATTTTAATGAATATAAGAGCTTCTATGTGGTTACTCTGTTCCATGGCTTCGTTTCACGTTAAACTTAGATTCCTACTATTTGCCGGAAGCTTGGAACATCAATAACTAAAGTCTTCAATCTTTAGTTCCCTTTTTGCTTCGTACCATTTTGGTCTATGCGTAATTCAATCTCTTTTCGCATATTATGCTTTGACGACAATTCAAACATAGGTTCCTCTCGTAATCATATCTAACTCTGTTTGCAAGGATTCACCATGAGGTTTAGTGTTACCTGCTTTTATCTCATGCTTGCACCCCAAAGATTGCCACCCTTTAAAATGTGAGATATACATTATCCCCGATGTCTAGGGAAAGTGGAATTTAACCACCACAAAACCACGACTTTCAGGGTCGCACTAAAAAAATAAATCCATTTTTCAACAATATTTGAAAGCTGATCTTCTTTTGTCTTATTAAACTTTGGTAGCTCGATGAAAGTGCAACTAAAATCTTTGAGATCATGTTCATAGGTAATTTTATCAAAAGTAACGTGATCAGATTTGTAAGCCAGCTTGTTAGGAAATAAGATAAAATCGGCGATAGCAATAAAAATAACTCCTTTAAGATCTTGATCACCTTTGTGAGCTTGACTTGAATAAGCTTTAGCAGCATAGTATTGAGCACGTTTCTCAAAACCTTTATCACGAGCAAACTGGTCAGGTAAGGAAGCAGTATTACTACTACTCCCTCCCTTAGAAACCTTACTATTACCCACAAATATGAGGTTCATGAGCAAGTCTCCATCCTTCTGCTAGATCAAAGAGACGTCTCCACCCTTTCCAAAGAGTAATTGGTCCTGGTTTTGGGTCGCTTTTTCTTGCTAAATGACCTCCAAGTTCACGAAACGGCTTCTTTTATAGTAGGGGCTATATTTGGACATGGTTTCCTGTGTATTTTAACATATAAAACTTTCCATTCTTCCTCAGCTAATAAGGCAGTACATGGTAATGTTGGGTTAGTTCTTGCAATTGATGTAATAAAGAAAATTCTCCAAGCAATAATGCTCATGACTGTTAAATACCTCATTAATCTTTCTGCTGTTCCAAGTCTACATTCCTCAACTTTGAGACCAGATTTTAAAATCTTATGCAATATCTCTATTTTCCATCTCAAACAATACCAACTAACTTTTTCAACAGCTTCTTCAAAAGTACTGACCGGAAGATTTGTCAAAAGCATCCACTCTAGAGGACTTGCTTCGGGAGGAGAGTTTTTTTCAACAACATGAATTGCGTGAAGTTGTAGACTCTGTCGGTTTATATTTTATGTGACCTTCTTTACATTTTATATGGCCTTCATGTGATAAATTTTCCGAACCTAATTTCTAAAAACGCTGTCCTTTTTTGCTTGTTATCTCTAGCAGGGATTTCAACTTCTACTTTTCCAGCGCAAGGGAGACCTTGGATAAATGACCATAATTTTTGCTTGTTCCTGGTATGCATGAATTTTTTATTTACATTTCTGTTGTGGCGAGCTCTTACTAAAATTGCTGAGTTAAGATTATGTGCAAGTTCAAAAAAATCATGCATATCTGCTTCTCTGTCACATACAGTTATAGCTTCGGTTTGGGCCAGATCTATAATATTATTTGTTTTCTTAAAACTTTCTAGCCATTTCATACTTTCTTTATCCTCAATATGAACGTTGTTACGATGGCTCTTTAGTCTTTTTTCTTCTTCAGAAATGAGTTGCCTCGAGTAAATCTTTTGATCCAGTATTCCCAGCTTCCGTACTAACAGCAAGGGCTGTATGCATTACTGCTCCTTTTCCAGCAATAGTTCCCAATCCGCTTATGGCTTGAGTATGAAATATAAGTTGTATCTTGAATCACAAGAATTCTTTTATGAGCTTTTGTTCTTTCAACTGTTTTATCAATGTGTGAAGCTAGAATATCGACTTCTTTTACGTTCTCATTTTGAAAAAAACGATATGCTGCTTTTGCTTCTGACCAACTTCCGCATGCCTCATTAATTGAGCTTTCAGGTAAACTTATCAAACTGTCAGCAATATTTACTAATCGGTCAGTTAATCTTTTATCTCCAAGTACAGCATCTCCAAATTCATTTTTAGCCCATTCATTACTCTCGTTTGCCATTTTTATACCCTCAATATTTGCAAACTCTAATATTCTAATACTTGATTTATAAGTACATTTATATTTGTGGGTAATAGTAAGATTTGATATGCTGCCAACACTTATGTTCAAATTAAAAATGTCATTTATGATACTAGCCACTTCACGCTTTGAGTTTTTGTAAAATCCGCTGAGTGCTGCAATTATAGACTTAACCCTTGGACCAAATGTATCTGGCGTAACACCTTCTGGTAACTTGCTACTTTTTCTTTTTCTGCATCTCCGACAACGACCATGTTCCAATTACTACATAAGGCCTAATTTCCGGAAGATCAACTTTTTGGTGAACATAAGGTTTTTCGCATATTACAAGCTCTCCTCCGCATTCGCAAATATTAGGCAACTCTATTTTTACTACTTTATCCGCTTCCATTGTGGCATGAAAATTTCCTTTATGCCCAACCTGATCGCCAACATTCCTTTCGCTTTTTGGCTTGTCCTTTTTTGTTTTGTACAATTCTTTAGAGCTCGGTAGAGATGAATTTTTCGAGTTTAAACCAAGCCTCTCTTTCAACTCAGCGTTCTCAATCCTCAAGGCCTTATTTTCTGCCTCTAACTCTTCTATCCTCCCTTCCAACTTTTCTATTTTTTGCTGTAAATTTTTGCAGAGTTCTAAAAGGTTTACCACATTACCTCACTTTTGCTCTATGATTATCTTTTTAGATCACTTTGTCTACCTTATTCTACCACTCCGCTGAACGGATACAATTTACTAAGCAGAAAAAAAGGCAAAAGAAATCCCGTGTTAGCTAGTTGTCACTCTCTAATCCTGCAAATTGGCGTACTATACTGTCTTAAACGACTTATAAGCGCGTTTCAGCTTATATAGGTAAAAACCCAGAAATGTTGTGAAGACATAAGGTGCACATAGTGCAAAAAATTAAAAATAAGACGCCAACTACGTTGTTTTCTTGCTGTTTAATCTGCACAGATGAAGATAACTGAATACCTTCAGTACAATGATAAGGGGGCTGGCGAAGGGTGTCAAGCAAGTTTTTTCGTTTCTATTTCCAATAAAAGTTTGTTATATGGTTATGCAAGAAGTCTATTATAAATGAAATGAATGTGAAAAATATCTTATTAGCGTTTTTAGTACAAATGGTATTCAGTTTGCCGCTATTTGCAGCTGATCCTGTTTTGCTCAACTGCATTGAAACTCCGGAAATATATGACCTTGATGCAAGGCCAAAAAATTTTAGCTCTTCAAACAATTTAAGAAGGAAACCTGGTTCTCCAAATAGTGCAACAGGAGAATTAATACACATAGTGGGTAGAATTACTGATATAAACTGTTTACCAATACAAAATGCTGTATTTTCTATATGGCACGCGAATTCACGCGGCGTGAACCATTACGATAAGAATATAGAGGATGATCCGAATTTTGCTGGATCAGGAAGGTTTGTAGTGAATAATCTTGGCTATTATAATTTTATTACGATAGCACCTGGTAAAATTGGTGATAGAGCTCCACATATCAACTTTCTAGTTCAACATCCAGATTTTCCAGAATTCACAACGCAAATGTTTTTTGCTGACCATAATTGCGATAATTGTGCTGATCCTGTTCTTGGAGATTTTGTTAGTAATGGGCTTGCAAGCCTTCTCATAACACCATTTACTTACAGTGATCAGGTCATAAAAACCTATACGTTTAACATTACCTTGGGCGGATATAATAAGTTCTCTAATAAAAGATAAAAAACCTTGCATGTAAGGGAGTCCATAGTAAACTTAAGTGTTATTGTACTTAGGATGTATATGAAAAATATCTTACTGATGTTTTTGCTGTGTTTTATGTACAGTTTACAATTATTTGCAATGGAGATGCCAGCAATGAAAATAACAATTTCTAAAATTTCGCCCGATTTTAAAACAATAATAACGGGTTTATTTGAGGACAACGAAACCGTAAATGATGGCGGAGTTTTGCAAGGAAAACAGGTCATAGATAATATAAAGCAATTTAGCGATTTCAATGGAAGTTTTGGCGAATTTTTCTCTACTGCTTTGCCAGAAGAAAAAAATGTCATAGTTGTTGGACTTGGTAAGAAGGATGAATGGAATGAAAATAAAGAATTGAATATTGGCGGTAAAATATGTTGTGAACTAAGCAGATTAAAAATTAAAAAAGCAGCGGTTTTAATCGAAGGTAGTGCAGCAAATGTTGCATATGGTGCGTTTCTGCGTAGTTTTAAGTTTGATAAATATAAAACTAAAAAGGATGAGAAAATTACAGAGGTAGAGGAGATTACCGTATTAGTAAAAGATGAACAATTAAGTGATGCTGAAAGATCATTTGAGCACTTAAGGCAAGAAGGTGAGAGTATATTCCTGGCGCGCTCTTTTATAACAGAGCCTCCTAACATTCTATATCCAGAATCCTATGCTGATCATATAAAAAAAGAACTTACTAAGCTTGGCCTTGAAATCGAAGTGCTTGATAAAAAGCAGATGGAAGAGAAAAAAATGGGAGCCTTGCTTGGAGTCGCACAAGGAAGTAGTAAAGAACCAAAATTAGTAGTGATAAAATGGAATGGGGCTTCTAAAGAACAAAAGCCTATAGCTTTTGTTGGTAAAGGTATAACGTTTGACACTGGTGGAGTATCACTCAAACCTTCACGTGGTATGGAGTCGATGAAATATGACATGGCAGGCTCTGCTACTGTGGTTGGGGTGATGCATGCTTTAGCAGGACGAAAAGCAAAAGTAAATGCAATTGGCGTGGTCGCACTTGCAGAAAATGCAGTGGGTGGTAATGCTCAAAGACCAAGTGATGTAGTAACTTCAATGTCTGGACAAACAATAGAAGTGTTGAACACCGATGCAGAAGGAAGGCTCATACTTGCAGATGCTTTATGGTATACGCAAGATAGATTCTCACCAAAATTTATGATTGATCTTGCAACTTTAACTGGTGCTATAGTGGTTGCACTTGGAAATAACGAATATGCTGGTCTTTTTTCAAATAATGATGAATTAGCAAACTGTCTGATTGATGCAGGAAATGAAGTAAATGAGAAGTTATGGCGTTTTCCTATGAATGAAACTTATGACAAAATTATTGATTCACCGATTGCTGATGTTCAAAACATCGCTCCTGCAGGCTCTGGTGGAGATAGCATAATGGCTGCACAGTTTTTACAGCGTTTTGTGAATGAAACTTGCTGGGCACATTTAGATATCGCAGGCACTGCTTGGCACGAGAAAGGTACTGACATTTGTCCAAGAGGAGCAGTAGGTTTTGGTGTAAGGTTACTTAATAAGTTGGTTGAGAAGTAC
Organism: Wolbachia endosymbiont (group A) of Bombylius major; assembly: GCF_947251895.1. Taxonomy (NCBI): domain Bacteria; kingdom Pseudomonadati; phylum Pseudomonadota; class Alphaproteobacteria; order Rickettsiales; family Anaplasmataceae; genus Wolbachia; species Wolbachia endosymbiont (group A) of Bombylius major. The sequence continues at coordinate 777,631 of NZ_OX366395.1, forward strand.
TACGAAGCCAATGATTAAAGGTCTTTATACTGGATTTATGGCTTAGCTACATGAACGTTTATTTTCGAGGCGCAGCAAATGAAAGTAGCTGATACATATTTCTTTTTTTCTGGATTCCAGTGTCAGTTACTTTCATGACACCCTGACAACCGTCATCCCGCTACTTGTTAGCGGCTGAGATACCGCGAATGAATCGCGGTATGACGGTTCGTGGCGGCGTGACGATAAGCTCGTCATCCCGCTGCTTGTTAGCGGGATCTAGAGATACCGCGGCGGCATGACGTAGGGAAACCGTTTTTTGGGTTAGCTATAACAGTAGTCAGGAAACAATAGCTTAAAAAGAGACTTAGTGTTAAATTTCTAATAGATTACTTATAAAAATAAATCTTATGGAAAGCAGAGCTAAGGCTTGGTTCATTTGGCTGATTAGTAACTTGGTTGTTATATTCAGCAACATGCAGATAATTTATACCTTTATAAGTGTAAATCTTGAAAAGGAACTTGGACTTACAATCGCGCAAGTTGCGCTAGCTAACTCAGTATATACTTGGACTTTTGCTATCTTACAATTTTTTAGTGGGGCAACGTTTAATGTTTTTTCCAGTAAAAAAATTTATTTTTTCTCATTATCAACTATGATCTTGGGGTTTTTTGTCCTTATTAATAGTGACAATTTCTCCCATTTGATTTTATCTCAAGTGTTGATTGCAACTGGAGCATCATTTGGTTTTATTGGTGCTGCTCACACAAGTAGCATATGTTTTTCCGCTGCCCAATTTGGATTGATGTTTTCACTAGTGCAGACAATTTCAAGCCTTTCTGCTTTGGTGATTCAAATACTGTTCTCTAGCTTGCTTGCCGAAGATGCATATTGGAAAAATCTGATTGTATGCATAATACTATTCGGTGTGTTGATATTTGTACTTACGCTTTTTTATCCAAACACACTTCTAGAAAGCAGCTCAGAAAAGTGTACAATAAAAAGCTCTATAAGAACAGTAATGTGCTTTGTACTCACAGTGCTAAAATTAAGAGATATCTGGATAACTTCAGTGGTGGGTGCTATTACTTTTGGAACATTTTTAGCACTTAACACCCTGTGGGCTCCAAGGTTACTGGGCAACTCAGAACTCAATGCAATGGAGTCAGGTGTAGCAACTGCAATACTATGGCTTGGTCTTGCAGTTGGTGCTCCAATTGCAGATCGAATCTCAAACTTATTTAAAAATAGGAAACATGTAATCTCTGCTTTTGCTTTATTGCAAGGCGTCTCAATTATTATTTTACTATGCAGCCATTTAACAGTCCACGTTGTGTACTTTTGTATGTTAATGTTCGGGTTTTTTGCGGGAGGACATATGCTTAATTTTACTGTTGGCAGCGAGATTGTGAAACGAAAATATATTAGCACATCATCATCCATTATCAATGGGTTTATGTTTATTGTCAGCGGAATTGTAGTGTCAATGTTAGCACTTTTTACAGATCATAAAATGGCGCTTTTTGCGATATTTGCAATGTTGGCAGTTGCTAGTATTTTAAATTATGCTACAAAAGAGACATACCCTAAAAAATAAAGTAGCTGAATCTCGAGTCGATTGCTATATTATATTTACGTATTGTAATATTTATCAATAATGGATCACGTTACAACAAAAGATACAACAGTAACTAAGGCAACAATAGCTGAAAATATAAACCAAGAAATAGGATTATCAAAGGAAGACTCTGCTTCGATAATAGATGATATATTGAACGAAATAAAGACAAGCTTGGCAAAGGATGGAATAGTAAAAATATCGTCATTTGGAACATTCTTGGTTAAGAAAAAGAAGGAAAGACCAGGAAATATACCAAATACATCGGAGAAAGTGATGATTCAGGCAAGAAATTCAGTTTCTTTTAGGCCTTCAAAAATTATAAAAAAATCAATCAATAATTAATGAACAAGGAAAAATTATTTTATACGATTGGGGAAGTAGCTGAAGAGCTACATTTGGAACAGCATGTTTTGAGATTCTGGGAAGGTCAATTTCATCAAATTAAGCCTACAAAGCGTAAAGGAAGAAGGCTATATGATCGTAAGTGTATAGAGGCTATAAAGAAAGTAAAGTACATGCTATATGATAAAGGATATACAATAAAAGGAGTGCAAAAGGAATTTGGTAATGTGAATCGTGATCCAAAGAATTTGTTGCAAGAACTTACCGATTTAAGAAACTATTTAACTAGTAGAATAAATAACGAGAAAAGTAACAAGCAGACGTGAAACACTACGTCTCGCTAAAATTTTGGAGTTTTGTGAGAGTTTAAAATGTGGCATATAGCCTCATTTCTTATGTTATTAGCAATATTAATAGGCTGTGGCCTGCAAAAACCCGCACCTGTGCTGCTTAAAGGCGAAGAATTTTACGGAAAAAGAGATCTGGAATATACAAGAGAGTACCATTTAATTAGGGAGCCTTCAGTGCAAAAAGAAAGTAGAAAAGCCATCATAAATAGGATATACAGAGATAACAATAATGTACAAGACGTGGAGGTAAATTGTAAATTTATAATGCCAGTTAAAGGTTCAGCTACCTCTTCTGATGAAACGTGTAAGGATGGCATAAAAATTGCTGCTCAAAATGGAACGAACGTAATTGCCTCTGCACCCGGCAAAGTGATATATGTAGGCAAAGGGTTGAGATGGTATGGAAATTTAATTATAGTGGAACACAAAGATAATTACATGACTGTGTACTCCTATTTAAAAAACATACATGTTGAAATTGGTGATAAAGTAAAACAGGGTCAAGTAATTGGGTCTGCAGGTAAATCAAGCACACAAGATAAAGATCCACAGATGTGTTTCACAATACGACATAATGGCCAAGCGGTTGATCCTTTGATGCATATGAACTGTAATTGAATTTGGATTTATATGAAATATGATTTTAAAAATGTTGAAAAATTTTATCAAAATAAATGGGATTTTTCTGTAAGCAAGAGTAGTAAACAAGAGAAATGTTACGTATTGGAGATGTTTCCATATCCATCTGGTAAAATTCATATGGGGCACTTACGTAACTATGCAATAGGGGATGTGATAGCGCGTTACAAGAGCGCTCGTGGATTTGAGGTTTTGCATCCAATTGGCTGGGATGCGTTTGGATTACCAGCTGAGAATGCAGCAAGGGACAACAATATTAGCCCTGAAACATGGACAAAAGAGAATATAGATAATATGCGTACGCAGTTGAAATCTATAGGTCTTTCTTATAATTGGGAGCGTGAACTCTCCACATGTGAGCCTGATTACTACAAACACGAACAAAAATTTTTCCTGGATTTTTTAAAGCATGGGCTTGCCTATCGAAAAGAGTCATGGGTTAACTGGGATCCAGTGGACCAAACAGTGCTTGCAAATGAACAAGTGGTTGATGGAAAAGGATGGCGATCAGGTGCAGTTGTTGAAAAACGTAAGTTGTCCCAATGGTTTTTAAAGATTACTGATTTCGCTGAAGATTTACTCAAGTGCCTGCAAAGTTTGAAAAATTGGCCAGAAAAAGTCAAAACAATGCAGGAGCGTTGGATAGGAAAATCTGAAGGAGCAACTATAGAGTTTGAAGTAGTTGGCCTGAATAAGAAATTAAAAGTTTTTACAACTTATCCTCATACTTTGTTTGGGGCTTCTTTTTGTGCAGTGGCAGCAGAGCATCCTATTGTGCAGGATTTAAAGAATGGTTCTTCTGTTGTCATCCCAGTGCTTGACACTGGGATCCAGGAAATAAAATCGAAAAGAGAGAACGATGAAAAAATAGGAGTTTACACCGGATTAAACGTCAAACATCCATTTCTTGATAAGGAATTGCCGCTTTACATAGCGAATTTTGTGTTGATGGAATATGGGGAAGGCGCGATTTTTGGTTGCCCTGCACATGATCAGCGTGACTTTGAATTTGCACAGAAATATAATTTGCCGATTATTCCTGTAGTTCGTGAAGAGGGTGCACAAGCCACAGAGACCTTAAAAGAAGTATACACCGGTGATGGGGTAATGTTCAATTCTGAATTCTTAAACGGATTAACTGTCAGCAAAGCAAAGGAAGTAGCCATTAAAAAGCTTGAAGAAAAAGGAATAGGCAAGAAAACGATAAACTATCGTTTACATGATTGGGGAATTTCAAGGCAACGTTATTGGGGATGCCCTATACCTATAATATATTGTAAAGATTGCGGAACTGTTCCAGTGCCAGAAAAAGACCTTCCTGTGGTTCTACCTGCAGATGTAGAATTTACAAGTGGTGGCAATCCGCTGGATAAGCACCCAACTTGGAAGTTCGTTGATTGCCCAAAATGTGGAAAGCAAGCAGAGCGTGAAACTGATACATTCGACACCTTTTTTGAATCTTCCTGGTATTTTGCTGCATTCTGTAGTGGGGATAAATCAGTAAACAAAGATGCATGTAATCGTTTTATGCCTGTTGATTATTATATAGGTGGGATAGAACATGCAATTCTGCATTTGCTTTATTCAAGATTTTTCTGCCGTGCTTTAACCAAATGTGGCTATTTTGATATTAAAGAGCCTTTCTCTACTTTAATCACTCAAGGAATGGTCTGCCATGCAACTTATAAAGACGAAAATGGTAAGTGGCTATTTCCTGCAGAAGCAAAAGAGTTGATTGCACAAGGAGCTAAGGTTCAAATTGGAAAAGTCGAGAAAATGAGTAAATCGAAAAAGAACACAGTTGATCCAAATTTTATCATAGAAAAGTATGGTGCTGATACTGCTCGCTTGTTTGTGTTGTCCGACACTCCTCCGGAGAAAGATATGGAATGGTCCGATGATGGCGTGGAAGGTTGTTCTCGTTATGTAAATAAATTGTGGCGTATGGTCATGCAGCTAAGACCTGTAAATATACACTATGATAATGAAAGTGTTACGGGTGGACTTCTAGAGTACAGAAAAAAAATTCATAAACTCTTACACGGACTTACAGATGACTTGGAAAACTGCAGATTAAACTGTGTAGTGGCAAAATTTCGTGAGATGACGAATTTAATAGCTGAAATAGACGTAAAAACTGGAAAATCTCTTATTGATGAAGGTATATGTATATTAATCAGAGTAATCGAACCATTCATACCACATCTAGCTGAAAGCCTATGGCAAGGAATAGGAGGTCAACCTTGGCCAAAAGCTGATGAATCATTATTAGTTGACGATACGGTAACTATAGCAGTGCAAATCAATGGAAAATTACGTACAACAATCAAGGTGGCAATTAACTTACCTCAAGAAGAATTGAAGAAAATAGCGATAGACTCTGTGTCCAGTAAGATCGATCAAAGCAAAGTTCGCACTGTATATGCTGTACCAAATAAGATAGTAAATATAGTTATATAAAAGACCTGAGTAGTACGTTTTATATAATCTGATTTTATGGCTATACTTTTTTTGACATGTAGTTATATCTTTTTTAATACAAAGCATATATACTTATGCATTATATATTTTTTTGTATGAGGAGTTATATGAAAATAAAGAGATTGTGCGTTTTGGCTGTGTTGCTTACTTCATGTAAAAGACAAGATTTAATCTGACAGAGAAGAATTAACTGACAGAAGAATTGACGTAGTCAAAACTAATATCAGGCTGTTGTTTAATGCTACTAATATTTTTCTGAAAAGCAATATGTTTACTGTCAAAAAACGTTTGCATAGGTGTTTTGCCATAGCAGTATTTGCCTGAGTGAGGCCTTGTCTCATTGTAAGAACGCAACCAATGATCAACATCGATCTGTAGATCCTCCAAAGAATAGTAGATTTTCTTTCTAAAGATAATATTGTAACACTCATCTTGCATAGTTCTATGGAATCTTTCACATATGCCATTAGTTTGTGGAGAGTTGGCTTTGGTTCTAGAATGATCGATATTTTCGATTCCTAAATATAGCTGATAAGCGTGATTTTCGGGCTTGCCACAATACTCCGTACCCCTATCAGTTAGAATGCGTAATAATGGAATTCTCTGCTCATCAAAAAATGGGATAACTCTATCGTTAAGAAGATCTGCAGCTGTAATAGCTGTTCTGTCCGTGTAAAGTTTAACCATTGCAACTCTGGAATAAGTATCAACAAAAGTTTGCTGATAAATGCGCCCTATGCCTTTGATATTGCCCACATAATAGGTATCTTGAGAACCCAAATAACCTGGATGTTGCGTCTCAATTTCACCATGAGCTTCCCTTTGTTCTTTCACTTTTTCTAAAGCTGCAAGTTGTTCTTCAGTTAAAATGATTCCGTCTTGAGCTACTTTTGCCTCCAGTGCTTTAAGTCTCTTTTTCAAAGTTTCAAGGTCATTTCTTAGCCATACAGATCTTACTCCTCCTTGGGAAATTATTATACCTCTTTTTCTCAGCTCATTTGCAGCTCTTTCTTGTCCATATGCAGGAAATTCTGTAGCTATGCCAATTATTGCTCTTTCTATATCTTCCGAAACTCTGTTTGCTAATAGCGGTTTTTTCTTACTTATTTCATGTAATGCTTCTTCTCCCCCATTTTCATATAACTCCTTGAATCGATAAAATGTATCTCTTGAGTATCCCATCACTTTGCACGCTTGAGACACATTTCCTAATTGTTTTGCTAGCTCTAGTAATCCTAGTTTTGGTTTTAGTATTTTTGTTTGTATTGTACTCATTTCTAACACTCCTTATTTTTATTATTCTTAACTTACTTTTTTAAAGTGTCATATCAAGTCCTGTTTAATACATGTCATGAAAGTAGCTGACACTGGGATCTAGCAAGCTTTGCTTGCAAATAAGTCTAATACGCGTCGCGTTTTATGCCAAAACACAATTGGAGTTACATGCAAAATAGATCCCAGTGTCAGCTACTCGGATGACAAAAAAAGGAGCACTGGAACGACAGCAGTACTACGTCATACCGCGATTCATTCGCGGTATCCCTTAGCGGTATCCCTTAGCGGTATCCCTTAGCATAAATCCCGCTAACAAGCAGCGGGATGACGATTGTCGTTTAGCTACAAATATTTAAGAAATTTACCAAATGAAAAAAAAGGCAAAAGAAGCCCCATGGTGGTTGGCTATTTACTATGTACTAAAATATCGGCGTTTTTTTTATTCTAAAACGCTTGATTAAGAGCGATTTAGCTGCTTTTAACTTGCAACTAACCTACACCGCAAGTGTTTAAGAAATTTACTAAGCAGGAAAAAAGGCAAAGAATCCCCAGGGTAGCCAGTATTCAAATTCTCCCTTGTTCTATTTGACGTCTTTTGATGTCTTGAACAGCGCGTTTCGGCTTGTATAGCTAGAAGTTTTATAAAGACATGAGGTGCACATAGTACAAAAAATTAAACATGAGACGCCAAATACGTTGAGTTTTTTTGTCATTTAATCTGTACAGAGAAGATAAATAAATAGCTTCAGTTTCATGATAAGGGGGTTGGCGAAGGGTGTCAAGTAATTCCGTTCCTTATGGGTAAAAAAAGAGAAACTCTAAGTTGCAGCCGCACAATGTTTCTCTTTTCTGCTGTTGATGATTATTTCGCCTATTGTAACTGCCGCTAGAATAAAGCAATAATATACCTGTATTAATAAAGAAATAGGTGATACAGAGGCGATGCTACCTGCTAGCAATAGTTGGGAACCATAAGGTAAGATACCTTTTGTAGCACAAGCAAAAACATCTAATAAGTATGCGCTGCGATGTGGCGCAATACTGTGTTTTTGTGCAAGCCTTTTTGCAATGCCACCACTTAGTAAAATAGCAATGGTATTATTGGCAACTAAGGTAGTAAACATAGACGCAATTCCTGCTATCACAAATTCAGCTTTAGTTTTTGTGATATTGCTTTCATCGATGAGTTTATGCAACGCTTTTTGACCTTGCTTGTACATTATATGGCTCAATCCACCGATAAATAGAGCAAATATCACTATTTCGTTTACTTTTTTGAAACCGTCATACACGTCATGAGGAAATTGAATGATAGCATAGTCAAAAAAAGTTATTCCTAGCACACCAGCAATAATTATGTTTATAGTTATTGTTACTAAAGTGGCGACTTCAAGCAGCCCCATGATTATTAAAGAAATGTAAGGAATAATTTTTATTATAGAATAATAATCTAAATTTGATATAGAAATAATTTTTGTACTATTTGAGGCAACTGCTAGGTAGATGAGTGTTATAATGCTGGCAATAAGTGCAACTTTAGAGTTCATTTTAAGTTTATCTTTTGCTGAAGCTTCCTGTGAAGAAACAGATGCAATGGTGGTATCAGATATCATCGAAAGGTTATCGCCAAACACGGCACCACCTACTACAGTTGCAGTTCCTATTTCGAGACCAAAAGCTCCACTTTTTGCCAGATTAACAGCTATAGGTACCATCAGCGCAACAACTCCCATAGATGTGCCAATTGCAGTTGAAATAAAAGCAGAAGCCAAAAATACTCCAGGCAGCAGTAATCTTGCTGGAAGGAAATTAAGAATTAAATTAGCAACAGTGTCTGCGCTACCGATTGATTGAGTCACCGCAGAAAATGCTCCAGAAAATAAAAAAATTAAACACATAGTAAGGGTGTTTTTGTCACCCATGCCCTTGATAACAGTATCGATGTTATGCTGAATTTTATTTGTACCACGTGAGACAGCAAAAAATAGTGCTGGTAATAAGCAGATTACTGGTGAAACCTGATGAAGTGGATTATCAGTTCCGATAAAAGAAAAATAAGCACCACTTCCAAGATACAAGATTAAAAAAATAATCAAGGGGACAAAAGCTGTCATTTTACTGTACCTAAACTTATAACTATAACTAATTAAGTGGTTTTAAGCAAGTTTGGTTTTCACTAGTTCTACAGGAAGTCAATAGCAGAGTTTTAAACTTCATATTTGATCTACTAAATAAATAGCACATGTAGCTTATTGCTTGACAATAGGATCTAATTGTTGTCTAGATTCCAGCATCACGCGCACAACTGTACGAACATTTGTTTGCGAAGAAATGTTATAGCTGGTTTTGCCTCAAACACAAAGATGTCATCCGAGTAGCTGACTACTTGGATCCAGATTGGATACTGAGTTGGTGAGTATAAAAGTATAGCTAACGCGAGCTCTACGTCATACCGCCGCAGAATAATTAACCTTCATACCGCGATTCATTCGCAGTATCCCTTAGCCGCTAACAAGCAGCGGGATGACGAGCTTATCGTCATGCCGTTGCGAACCGTCATACCACGATTCATTCGCGGTATCTCTAGATCCCGCTAACAAGTAGCGGGATGACGGTTGTCGTTTAGCCATAAATACTTAAGAAATTTACCAAATGAAAAAAAGGCAAAGAAAACCCGTGCTAGTTATTCACTCTCTATTTTAAAATTTGACGTTGGGTGATGTCTTGAACAGCGCGTTTCAGCTTGTATAGGTAAAAACCTAGAAGTTTTATAAAGACATAAGGTGCACATAGTGCAAAAAATTAAACATGACACGCCAGATATACTAAGTTTTTTTGTCGTTTTATCTGCACAGACTGAAGATAAATAAATAGCTTCAGTTTCATGATAAGGGGGCTGGCGAAGGGTTTCATGTAAATTTTTTCGTTTCTAACGGTTGTTAACGTGTTGCCAAAAACTATGCAAGAAGTCTATTGAAATCGCGTATATCGATCGTTGTAAAATCACACAATTGCTCTGTAGAGCTATGCCCTGTAATAATTACTATACCATTTTGCTCAGAGCGTATTGAGATTAGGTTCAGCACTAATTCACACGTTGCACTATCAAGATTACAAAATGGTTCATCTATCAGCCAAACGTTTGCATTAGAAATCAAGAGGCGAGCAAGCGCAACTCTCCTTTTCCAGCCTGCAGAAAGTTCGCCATATCTAATATTAAGTACAGGTTGCAACTGCAAGCAATAAATAGCTGCCACAATCAATTCTCTAGTATTTCGTATTCCTGCCCAGAATTCTACGTTTTGAGCAACAGTTAAGCTATCTTTACAGGCATTCTTATGGCCTATATAGACCATAGAAGGTATATAGGATTTTGGATCATCATATATATCTTTTCCGCAGTGCCTTATATTGCCTGATACCGGCGGTAAAAGTCCAGATAAACTTCTAATTAAGCTGGTTTTACCACTACCATTTGGACCAGTGATTAGAATCTTTGATTTTAGCTCAGCTTTAAAACTGAGATTTTTAAATAATACTTTGTTATTACGAGCGCAGGATAAATTTTCACATTCAAGCATGGATTATCTGCCCTTCCCCTTATGTTTACCTTGAGTTGAAGCCTGAGCTTTTACAAACAGCTCCCAAAATCCTTTCTGTCCGCCTTCTCTATGTATCAATTGTGCAAAACGCTGCATTAAACCATTACCCATCATAACCATCTTTGTCCATTTACCTACCGGTTTTGCTATGTCAACTATTTCTGGATCTTCTTTATAAATTTGCACATCTTTTTGTTTCTCGCGTAGCGTTTCTTGTTGTTTCAGCAACTCTTTTTGCTTGTTTTTTTGATACAATTCATTGAATTTTCTGTCTTCTTCCCACTCTTCTTTAAAAACTTTTCTAGGAAATATGATTTTTCTAATGTGATTTTTGTATATTTTTCTCAAAAAGAGAAATACTTTGACTATAGCAAGTAATGTTACGCTATATATTATGATCTGTGTAAGTGGCATTTCCTGTATCTAATTCATTAAAAATACCCTTACCATTATACCATAATTATAGAAATTGTGCAATTTTTGTGTGAGTAAAGACAGTATAAAAGTAATACTGCTCTATTTCGTAAATTGCACAAATATCCGACGAATGGGCTTGTATGTAGTAAGGTTTATTTCTATACTTCTTAAAGAATTTAGAAGTGAAACAAACATGAACTGCTACAAGACTCACATGTGCAATGAATTAAGGAAGAATGATGTAGAAAAGGAAGTTACCCTTTCTGGATGGTTATACCGTAAGCGCGATCACGGCAACCTAATCTTTGTTGATTTAAGAGACTTCTATGGAATCACTCAACTAGTATTTAATAATGACAAAGACTTTTTTGATGAGATATCAAATTTAAAATTGGAGAGTGTAATTACTGTTACAGGAATAGTTGAAGCTAGAACTGAAGATACGGTAAACACCTCTATCGCAACCGGGGAAATTGAGGTTGTAGTTAGCAATTTGCACGTTGAATCGGAAGTCGAGTTCCACCGTGATGAAGAAATAGCGAAAGAAGAAAGAAGTATATTAGCGAGCATTGCTGGCGAACAAGAATATCCGGAAAATATGAGATTTAAATATCGTTTTCTTGATTTAAGGCGTGAAAAAGCCCGCAACAATATTATTCTGCGCTCACAAATTATTGCAGAACTCCGCAAGCTCATGATAGAGCAAGGGTTGTTGGAAATTCAAACTCCAATACTTACTGCTTCGTCCCCTGAAGGTGCACGTGATTATTTGGTGCCAAGCAGACTAAATCCTGGTAAATTCTATGCATTGCCGCAAGCTCCACAGATTTTTAAGCAATTGCTCATGGTTTCAGGGTTTGATAAATATTTTCAAATTGCACCGTGTTTCCGTGACGAAGACGCAAGGGCTGACCGTTCTCCGGGAGAGTTTTATCAGCTAGATCTTGAAATGTCTTTTATAACTCAAGAAGACATCTTTCAGATTATTGAGTCTACCTTATATAAAGTGTTTGCTAAATTTTCTCGTAAGTCTGTTGATAAAGATTTTCCACGTATTACATATAAAGAGGCAATGCTCAAATATGGTTCTGATAAGCCAGATCTGCGTAATCCATTATTAATCAGCGATGTTACAGAAATTTTCCGTGATTCAGAGTTCAATATTTTCAAGAGCAATATCGAGCGTGGTATGGTAGTCAGAGCGATCCCTGCACCTAAAACAGCAGAGGAACCACGCAGCTTCTTTGATAAAAAGATAGAACATGCGCAAAGAGAATTCGGTGCTAAGGGTCTTGGATATATAACGTTTGATAAAGATGGTACTGCGAAAGGCCCGATTGCTAAATTCCTCGATGACAATAGGCTAAACTACATAAGAGAAGTAACGAATGTAGGGCCTGGAGATAGTGTGTTTTTTGCTTCTGACAAAGAGAATGAGGCAGCAACAATTGCAGGGAAAGTGCGCACTCTTTTAGGGTCAGAACTCAGTCTTATAGATGACAATATCTTCAAGTTTTGTTGGATCATTGATTTTCCCTATTTTGTATATGACGATAAAAGTAAAAAAATCGATTTCTTTCATAACCCATTCTCCATGCCACATGGTGGTCTGAAAGATTTAGAGGAAAAGAATCCACTGGATATCCTTGCTTACCAATATGATCTCGTTTGCAATGGGATAGAACTGTCAAGCGGGGCAATTCGTAATAATAAGCTAGATGTAATGTACAAAGCTTTTGCCATTGCAGGTTATAGCCGGGGAGAAGTTGATACAAGATTCGGTGCACTTGTACGTGCATTCAGATTTGGTGTTCCTCCTCATGGTGGAATAGCACCAGGAGTTGATAGAATAGTTATGCTGCTTGCTGATGAACCAAATATTCGTGAAGTAATCTGTTTTCCTATGAACCAGCAAGGTGAAGATGTTCTAATGGGTGCTCCTTCCAAGGTGGAGGATAAGCATTTACGTGAATTATCCTTGAAGGTTATTGAATAAAAATTTTTATAGTGGGGTGTGGTAAACCGGAAGTCATGAACAATATTCAAAAAGCAATACTATCGGGCATAATCTGCAACATGATTATATGGTATGAGTTAACTCTATTTGGAGTTTTGACGCATATAATAAGTGACGTTTTTTTTTCATCAGAAAGTGATTACTTAAGTACAATCAAATTTCTTGGTACTTTTGCAGTTGGCTTTGGATTTAGACCACTTGGTGCATTTATTTTTGGTTACATTGGAGATAAATACGGCAGAAGGAAGATTTTGCTGACTTCTGTAATATTAGCTTCGATATCGTCTACTGCAATTGCGGTTATACCAAGCTTTAAAGAAATAGGAATATTTTCTCCTATACTACTTCTGCTTTGTAGAATAACACAAGGAATGGCAGCAGGTGGAGAAACAAGTATCAACTCAGCTTTTTTAATAGAACATTCAAGCGATAAAAAAAATCTAGGTTTTTTAGGTAGCATGAAAGCTTTTAGCGGCGCGCTTGGTTCTCTTACATGCTTTGTAATGATAGCTGTTTGCAAAAAGTTTACAGGTGAAAATTATGAAATTTGGGGCTGGAGATTGCCTTTCTATTTCTGCTTCATTATGGGCATAATAGGCTTTTTAACAAGATATATAATGGAAGAGAGCTTAGCATATAAAACACACGATAAAAATAAAAGCTTATCTCATTCTCCATTTTTAGAATTAACCAGGGACTATAAAAAAGCATTTATGATAGCAATTGGGCTTGGTATCGCTCAAAATGCAATCGTTTATTCGGTAATAATGTTTTATAACATATCTGTAAAAGCGCTTACTCTGTCAGGTATTGATATTAAAAATGTAGTAAGGATTATAGTTGAAATTACATTTGGAGCGTCTGCAGTGCTGTTTGCAATACTGTCTGATAAAGTTGGAAGAAAAAATGTAATGATTCCTACATTAGTAGCTCTAGCTTGCGCCGGTTTGCCGGCGCTTTCGCTATTATCATATGATAACCACTATATTGTAACGCTCACTTTTCTATTGATAAGCGTACCGATAGGTGCATCTTTTGGAATATACAATTCTCTTATCTGCGAGTTATTTCCAACGAAAGTTAGGTGCACGGGCTTTAGCCTCGCACATAACATATCTGCAGGAATATTTGGTGGCCTTTCTCCATCCATATGTATGTGGCTTATAGAAAAAACCGAAACAAAACTTGCAGCAGGCATTTATCTTACTGCCTGCGCATTAATTAGCCTAATATCTGTGCTTCAAATTAAAGCCAAAGACAGAAAAGTTGATTGGTGAAATCGTTTCAGTCGAAAAATAGCGCTTCAATGGATTTTTCGATGTGTTTAGTGATAGGAGCGGTGATAGTGATTTCTTTATTGTTTGGCAGTTTTAAAGATAAAGAATGCGAATGAAGGTGAATTTTATTTGCTATCCCATCAATAAAAGCTTTTTTACCACCATATTTACCGTCACCAAGAATAGGGCAATTTATATGAGCTAAATGTGCACGTAACTGATGGGTTCTGCCGGTAATTGGTTGTAATTTTAAATAAGCAACATTGTGTTTGGATTTTGCTATAATTGAAAAATGCGTAGTGGCATTCTGAGGTGAATTTTCATCAACGACCACTTTTTCTTGACCTGAAACATATTTTTTCACCAATGGATAGTCTATTGTTCCACTATCCTTGCTCGGTATGCCAGAAGTTAATGCTAAATAAGTTTTTTTTACTCTTCGTCCTTTAAATTCTTCCATAAGGTATCTGGCAACATTAGCGTTGCGTGCGAATATTATCACTCCACTCGTATCTCTATCTAGCCTATGGACAATTTTAAATGTTTCTCCCTCTCTTATTTGGTCAAGCAAATCACTCATGCTAATCTTTACTTTTACGCCACCTTGAACGATGACCCCTGCGGGTTTGTTTATAGCTAGTATATATTCGTCTTCATATAATATGTTCTCTCTTAGTAGATTCACTAACTTTTCATTATATTTGCGATCAGAATTAGCGTTTTCAATATAATTCAAGTGCTTCAGCGTTATAGTTTGCCCAGAATTTACTCTATCACTGGACTTTGCTTTGCAATCATCAACTTTGATTAATCCTTTCCTTAAAGATTTTTCAATTACAGATTGCTTTAAATCAGGAAAGATTCTTCTGATGTACCTATCCAGCCTAACGTTATCGTCTTCTATTAATATGGTTTTTATACTTTGTAGCATTCCATTATTTATAATGAATATCTAGTGAAATGTCAATTATTGGTGTCATTCCAGTGTCAAGCACTGGAATGACACCAAAGGGGCTACTGCCGTCATAAAGGAACCAGTGTCAGCTACTCGGATGACAGGAGAAGGAGACTACTGAGATGACAGCTAGCCTGACAACCGTCATCCCGCTGCTTGTTAGCGGGATCTAGAGATACCGCGAATGAATCGCGGTATGACGGTTCGCGGCGGCATGACGTAGAGCTTGCGTTAGCTATACTTTTATACTCACCAACTCAGCTGGATCCAAGTAGTCAGAGCACTGGGATGACAAAAAAAGGAGGGCACTTGGATGACGGGAGAAGGAGCTATTTGGATGACATCGTTTACTATACAATGTTTGTACAGTTCTGGATAAAAAAATTAGCTAACAAATTTATAAATATCAGTATACAGCTCATCAACGCTTGGTTCTTTACTATTTTTGGCAAAATCTTCCGACTTTTTTACTAAATCACGTATTTCCTTATCAATTACTTTGCACTCTTCTTCTGAAGCCATTTTATTATCTGTCATGTATTTCTTTAAAGTGCTTATAGGGTCATGATTTTGCTTCATATCTTCAACTTCTTCTTTTAAGCGATAAGTAGCAGGATCTGACATTGAGTGACCGCGATATCGATATGTCTTCATTTCAAGCAGGATAGGCCCTTTTCCGCTGCGTGTGTGTTCCGCTGCTTCGCTTGTAGCCTCATAAACAGAGAAAAAATCCATTCCATCAACTTGTTTTCCAGGAATACCAAAACTTTCTCCTCTTTTATATAACTCTGTTACTAAAGTTGATCTTTGCACGGAGGTTCCCATTGCGTATTCATTATTTTCTATGATGTAAACCACAGGCAACTCCCACAAAGATGCCATATTAAATGATTCATATACTTGTCCTTGATTTGCAGCACCGTCGCCAAAATATGTAAATACCACATTATCTTTTTTCTTATATTTATTAGCAAATGCTATTCCTGTGCCAATTGGAACTTGTGCTCCCACTATTCCATGCCCGCCGAAGAATTTTTTTTCAACGTCAAATACGTGCATCGAACCACCTTTACCTTTCGAGCATCCTGTTTCTTTGCCGGTAAGCTCTGCCATTACAACATTTGGATCAGAATCACATGCGAGCATTAAGCCATGGTCTCTATAACTTGTGATAAAAGCGTCACCTAATTTTGATGCAGCTTGAGTTCCAACTGCAACTGCTTCTTGTCCTATTGATAGGTGACAGAACCCGCCTATTAATCCCATCCCATATAATTGTCCTGCTTTTTCCTCAAATCTGCGTATGAGTAGCATTTTCCTGTAGAATCCAATTATCTGTTCTTTAGTGAAATTTTCTGCTTTCATATCGATTTCTTTTTCATTAAACTAACACAATACCAGGAATTTTAAATTTTTGCTAATGAACTATTACCACTGGCTTGAGGCTTTTCACGTTATCTCTGTTATCATATGGATGGCAGGTATGCTTTATTTACCCAGGCTTTATGTCTACCATGCAACTGTAAAACCGGGATCGGAAAATGATAGCTTGCTTCAAACAATGGAAAAGAGGCTACTTAGATATATCATAAACCCTGCAATGCTTTTCTCACTTGGTCTTGGAATTACACTAATGGTTATTAGGGAAGCATATCGTGAAGGATGGTTTCATGTAAAAGCATTTGCAATACTTTTGATGTTAATTATTCATATGCTACTTGCAAAATATAGGAAAAATTTTGCAATGGGTTCGAATAAGAAGTCACATATTTATTTTCGCGTTTTAAATGAAGCAGTTACAGTATTGATAATAGTTATAGTTATTATGGTTGTTGTAAAACCTTTTTGACTGACCTTACCCAAAAAAAGCAGAAAGCTCGTATCTGTTCAGATGCATGGCTAATGTACAATACTGAAATAAAAATTCCAGTGCTCCCTTTCTTGTCATCCCAGTGCTTGACACTGGGATCCAGCTTTCTTTACAAATTCACCAAAAGTGCTTCATTCTATAACGCAAAACCCATACTCACCAAACTCAATGCATTACTTGCAATTAAGTTTCCTGGATGCCAGTGTCAAGCTACTCGGATGACACCATTCTTTTTCCTGGATCCCAGTGTCAAGCACTGGGATGACAAGAAGAGGGCAGTGCCCTCTTGGATGGAAGCCAGTGTTAGCTACTTTCATGACACCCTGACAACCGTCATCCCGCTACTTGTTAGCGGGATCTAGAGATACCGTGATGGTATGACGTAGGGGTTGCCGAGAACTTGTCATCCCAGTGCTTGACACTGGGATCCAGTTTTTCGTATAATTTTGTCAAAATCTATTGTGCTAGCAAGTTCACTAGCGTCACGCGCTGGTCTGTTAGACATTTACGTGTAGGGTGAAGAAATTTTGAAAAAGACATACCAAATATGAAAGGCCTATATATTAAAACTTACGGCTGTCAGATGAACGTTTATAACTCCGTTTTAATGGAAAATGTAATTAAACCTTTGGGGTTCAACGTTGTTAGTGATGCAGGGAAAGCCGATTTAGTGATACTGAATACTTGTCACATTAGAGAGAAGGCAGCAGAAAAACTTTACTCAGAGCTTGGGAAGATTCATTCGTTACGAAAAGAAATGACTATAGTGGTGGCTGGGTGTGTAGCGCAAGCAGAGGGAGAAGAAGTGTTCAGAAGGGCTCCTTTTGTTGATATTGTTGTTGGTCCGCAGAGTATCGCTACCTTACCGGAGCTGATAGTCAAAGCAAGCAGAAGTAAAGGTCATGTAATAAACACTGATTTTCCTGAAGTTGCAAAGTTTGATAAATTGCCAGATGAATGCTATGGCAATAGCCAGGGGTCTTCTGCGTTTCTTGCCATACAAGAGGGTTGTGATAAATTTTGTACGTTTTGTGTAGTGCCCTACACTCGCGGAGCTGAGTATTCACGGCCAGTGAATGAAATATTTCGTGAAGCATTGAAATTAGTTGCAAATGGGGCAAATGAGATCAATTTGCTTGGTCAGAACGTCAATGCTTACCATGGGGAGTGCGAAGGGGAAGTGTGGGATTTAGGAAAATTAATTAGTCATATTGCTAAAATTGAAAAGCTAGAGAGGATTCGTTATACAACTTCTCATCCAAGAGATATGCATGAATCTCTCTACTTGGCACATGCGGAAGAGCCAAAGCTCATGCCGTTTGTTCACCTGCCTGTGCAGTCTGGTTCGAATAAAATATTGCACGCGATGAACAGGAAACACACTGCAGAGGAGTATTTGGAAATAATAGACAGATTTCGCAAATTGAAACCTGAAATCGAATTTTCTTCTGATTTTATTGTTGGTTTTCCTGGAGAAACCGAAAAAGACTTTGAAGAAACTATGAAATTAGTAGAAAAAGTTAGATATGCTCAGGCTTATAGTTTTAAATACAGCCCAAGACCAGGCACACCGGGAGCGGAAAGAAAAGATCAAGTACCAGAAGAGGTTAAAACAGAGCGCCTTCTTCGTTTACAGAAATTAATTAGTAAGCAACAACTTGAGTTTAACCAGAGTATGGTAGGCAAAACTATACCTGTTCTATTTAGCGATAAAAAAGGTAAACACCAAAACCAAATTATTGGTAAAAGCCCATATATGCAATCAGTGTGCATTGATGATCCTGAAGATAAATACAGGGACAAAATAGTAAATGTGAAAGTGTTGGAAGCTCGGCAAAATAGCCTATTGGGTGTGCCTTTCACTGATTTTAAGCAGCATATTTAATCAAATGTAAGTCTTAAGCAAAAGAGTATTGAAGATATGAGTATCTGTTCAGCAGAGTGGCAAAATAAGGTAGATGAGAAAAGACAACTATAGGAACAAATGGGTGTCATGCCAGTGCGTGACACTGGCATCCAGTCCTTTTGCACAGTTCCATCAAAAACGTTGTAAAGCGCTTTCGTGTTTACCAACTTAGTGCCCAATCTGGATCCCAGTGTCAAGCACTGGGATGACACCATTTGTTGTAAACTTACTTTTACTCTATGGTTATACTACCTTGCCGCTATCCTGAACGGATACGCTTAATACAGTAAAAGTCCGTAAACGATTACAGAATTTAGACCTACAAATAGTAGTCTTGAGCTTACCTATATCAATTTTTGTACAAGATGAGTTAGTAACAACTTTATGTATAAAATTGAAGAAGAATAAAAATACAATAACGAGCATTAAATTAAATATTCCCACCTTTAAAAAACCCTCTTTATATATTTCTAAAGATTCTAAATAATTTATTTTACCATTTACTGAAGGAACTGACATAAATTTTGATATTGCAACTCCGGCTAGGTTAGAAAACGCTAATGATAGCATTACTATACCCATCACTACTCCTCTAAGGTTTTTGGGGGCTAGTGTAGTTGCTTGTTCTTGGACTAATGGAGCAATACATAATTCTCCCAGTCCCATAAAGGAGATAGCAATTATTAAATATAAGTATTCTACTTTACCTTCAATGTTAGAGTTTAAACATCCTATGTACAGTGTGAAAAAACACATAGCCATTGTCAGAAGGCCAAGGGTAAACATGGAAGTTGCATATTTTTGCTTAAACTTCATGTATGTTCCAAAAAGAAAGCCAAATATTATAATTGACAAAGGATTTATGGCTTGAGAAACTGAAGCTGGAATTGTTATACCTAATACATTGTTAATAACGTTTCTTTCGGTGAATAAGTTAACCAAAGAGCCAAGCTGCATTTCTAAAGCAAAAAAACACAAGAAAAATACCACAAGAATAGATAATGCAACTAATTTTCGTCTTTGTTCTGCTGATAATTTAGATATTATATAAATAAATATGCCCAGAGCTGTTATTCCAACAAATATGAGCATATTAGTAAAAAATTCACTATGTATAAGCATTTTAGCAATTATTGATGATGACAGAAAGCTTCCTATCAATACTATACCAAAAATTTTAATCCCTAATATGCGCTTATTCATAAGCTCTGGATAAGGAGAAAGGCCGCTATCTCCTAAAAGATTCTGAAATTTGAGAAAAAAGATTAGCCCTATAGACATCCCAATACCAGCTAAACCAAAGCCGTAGTGCCAGCCAAACAAGTGGGCTACATAACCACATGAAATAGAAGCCAATATTGCTCCAATATTCACACCTACGTAAAATAAAGTAAAGCCTCTGCTACGTTCAGGATCGTCTTTGCCATAGCATGAACTAAGTAAGTTAGTTACGTTCCCTTTAAACATACCAGTACCTATGGCTATTAGAGATAAACCTAAATATAATAAACCTGGTTCAAAGTCAACCAATGACATGCAAGCATGACCTGCTATCATCACTATCCCTCCAAGCAACACCATGTTGCGGAATCCCATCAACTTATCAGCTAAAAAACCTCCAAGTATTGGTATAGCATAACCTGTTGCAGCAAATGATGAGTAAATAGTAAAGGCCCTCTCATCAGTGAAACCTAAGTGAGAAGTCAAAAATAGGACCAAAAGTCCCCTCATTCCATAGTAAAAGAAACGTTCCCACATTTCAACAAAGCACAACATTTTTAAAAATTGTGGAAACTTATCTGTCTTCTGATCCATAAAATACCCCTAAAGCTTGGGTTAATGTTAAGTAAAACAATAAAAACTGCAAGTAAAACTTAAAAAAAGGTATTGGAAGCTCGGCAGAATAGTTTGTTGGGGTGTGAGCTACGGAAATATTTTTGAATTTGTAATTTTTCAGAAAGCCCTATATTCTTTAGTTTTACATAGCGAACATGAAGTCAAAGCATTATCCTGATACAGTAAGTAGTCCTGATTTTTCATCGTTAGAAAAGGAAATCATAAAATTTTGGCAGGAAAACAAAGTTTTTGAGCGGTCAGTTGAAGAACGTTCCAAGGATAATTGTTTTGTCTTTTACGATGGGCCTCCGTTTGCAAATGGACTTCCGCATTATGGACATTTACTCACTGGTTTCATCAAAGACGCATTTGCAAGATATCAAACTATGCTTCAAAAAAGGGTTGAACGTAGATTTGGCTGGGATTGCCATGGATTGCCGGCTGAGATGGGTGCAGAAAAAGAACTTGGAATATCTGGTAGAACTGAGATAGAGAAGTTTGGTATAGATAAATTTAACGATCATTGCCGTACTTCTGTGATGAAATTTTCATCAGAGTGGGAGAAGTATGTAAATAGGCAAGCAAGGTGGGTAGACTTTCACAATGACTATAAGACTATGGATAAATCATTCATGGAGTCGGTCATGTGGGCATTCAAGCAGCTTTATGATAAGGGTCTGGTGTATGAATCAGTGCGCGTTGTACCATATAGCTGGGCATGCGAAACTCCATTATCTAATTTCGAAACAAGGCTTGATAACGCGTATAGAGAAAAAGTTAGCAAAGCTGTAACTGTTGCATTTGAGCTTTTAGAAAACCCACAGCAATTTAAAAGTGTTAAACAAAAATGTAAATTACTTGCTTGGACTACAACTCCCTGGACGTTGCTGAGCAACTTGGCTTTAGCAATAGGAAAAGATATTAAGTATTGTGCAGTGTCAGTCCACCCTTTGATGTCATTCCAGCGCGTGACGCTGGAATCTATTTCTGGATCCCAGTGTCTGGGCACTGGGATGACAGGGAGTAGTGAAGGAAGTTCAATGAATGGTGAAATATACATTTTTGCTGAAAGCTACTTAGAGAAATTTATCAGCCACTCTGAACAAAACAATATTCCATATGAAAACTGCAATATAAAACTTAAAGCGAATGATCTTGCAGGTCTTTCTTACAAACCACTGTTTGACTATTTTAAAGACACAAAAAATGCATTTCGCGTTTTTATTGCTGATTATGTGACGGAAGAAGATGGTACTGGCGTTGTGCACACTGCTCCTGGATTTGGTGAGGAAGATTTTTACCTTTGCCAAAGTCATGGTATTCCAATTATTTGTCCAATTGATAACAGTGGAAAATTTACTGCTGAAATTTCAGATTTGGCAGGGGTTCATGTTTTTGATACCAATGATACAGTAATAAAAAAATTAAAAGAGCAAGGGAATTGGTTTAAAACTGAGCAATATATTCACAATTATCCACACTGCTGGAGAACTGACACTCCTTTGATCTATCGCACTATGCCTTCTTGGTATGTTGCCGTTACAAAATTCAAAAGCAGAATGGTAGAGCTAAATAAGAGAGTTAATTGGATACCAAACCACATTAGAGATGGTCAATTTGGAAAATGGCTTGAAGGGGCACATGACTGGTCAATTTCACGCAATCGATTCTGGGGTACACCAATCCCTGTATGGAAATCAGATGATGCGAGATATCCAAGAGTAGATGTATATGGTTCAATAGAAGAACTGGAGAGAGATTTTAATGTTAAAATAGACGACTTGCACAGACCATTTATCGATACTTTAACAAGACCAAATCCTGATGATCCAACAGGAAAATCAGTTATGCGCCGTGTACCTGACGTGTTTGACTGCTGGTTTGAATCTGGCTCGATGCCATTTGCGCAAATCCACTATCCGTTTGAAAATAAGGAGTGGTTTGAATCTGCGGATTTTATCACTGAATACATAGCGCAAACCAGGGGGTGGTTTTATACGCTCTTTGTATTGTCCACTGCTTTGTTTGATAGGGAACCATTTAAGAACTGCATATGCCACGGTGTTGTTTTGGATGTAAAAGGGCAAAAATTGTCCAAACGTTTGAATAACTATGCAGATCCAATGGAGGTTTTTGATAGATACGGTTCTGATGCACTGCGTTTTCTTATGCTTTCTGGATCTATTGTTTGTGGTGGTAATTTGCTACTCGATAAAGAAGGAAACTCAATACGAGATGTTCTGAAAAACGTAATAAAACCTATTTGGAACAGTTATCACTTTTTTACTATGTATGCAAATGCAGATGGAATTAAAGCTGAAGTTTGTAAGGATTATCAAAGTACTATTGATCGCTACATGATTTCCAAATGTTTTGAAGCTGTAGAAAGTATCCAAGCTTCTATGAACAGCTATAACTCCCAAGAGGCTTGCAAAATTTTAATGAACTTTTTTGAAGTGCTAAATAATTGGTATATTCGTCGCAGTCGCGAGCGTTTTTGGAAAAGTGATTTGGATCAGGATAAAACTGATGCTTATAATGTTCTATATACGGTTTTTTATTACATACTAAGAGCTGCAGCTCCTTTGTTGCCACTTATAACAGAGAATATATGGCAAGGGCTTAAGTATGAAGAAACATCTGTTCATTTGGCTAATTTTCCACAATTAGAGAAGTTTGATAGTCAGCTCATTGCCAAGATGGATTTAGTGAGAGAGATATGCAACTCTGCGCTCTCTATTAGAAACACTTTTAACATACGTATCAGACAACCACTTAGTAGTATGACGATTTATCATCAGTCTTCCTGTAGTTTTCTTGAAGGTGAGCCTTTTTCTGTCATCCCAGAGTTCTCTCCTGTCATCCGAGTAGCTGACACTGGGATCCAGAAAGAAAAGAAATGGTTAAGTGCTGGAATGACACCAAGCATGAATGAATATCAAGAGATGATAAAAGACGAGGTAAATGTAAAAAAACTGAAGTTAGTAAACAGACTTGAAGATATTGCATCACTAGAACTGAAACTAAATTTTCCTATGCTTGGAAAGAGAGTTCCGGAGAAGATTAAGACACTGGTTCAATATGTTAAACAAGGAAAGTGGAAACAAGTTGAATCCGGTGTCATCCGAGTAGCTGACACTGGGATCCAGATGCAGATTCCAGCGTCACGCGCTGGAATGACAGAAGGTTCCGCAAAAGGTTCAATATTTTTAGGAGATGAAACAGAGAACTATATTATAGAAAAAGGTGAATATGAACTGTTATTAAAAGCAAACAGTGAATATTCTGCTGTGTTTGATAACAACAAAGGGATTGTGATTCTGAACACTACTTTAAATGATGAATTAATTCTAGAAGGGCTCGCGAGAGATATTGTGAGGCTCATTCAAGAAACTAGAAAACAAGCTGATTTTCATATATCAGATAGAATTAGAGTAACAATCAAAACAGAAGATGAAAAAATTAAGGAAGCAATAACTACATGGAATGAATATATAAAAGAGCAGACCCTTACCTTATCTTTGGACATTAATAAAGAGATCGAAGCCGACTTCTATTCTAAAGAATATCAAGGGTTGATAGTTGGTATCAAGTTAAGTTGTTAATAAAGTTGTAAAGTTACTAATGTTTATGCTATACTTAGATTGCTTAGGGTAAGGTTATAATATGAATAAAGCTGTTGCAGATGATTATGAAAAAGTTGTTAACAATAGTGATGGTTTAGGTAAAGTAGAATCTATTTCCAATGTTGCTTTGGAAGAGGAAGAAGAGTTTTTTGATGCTATGGAAGCTGTTTCTAATGTAGAAGAAGGGAATGATTTAGGTCTTGCTACTTCAGAAGAGGAAGAAGAATTTTTTGATGCTGTGGAAGAACAAGAGCCGTTAGCTAATTTTAACGTTCCACTCAGTATATTTCATTATAAAGATTATAACTCTGATTTTTTTACTTCTTGGTATAATATATCAAGTAGAATATTTAAAGAGGTAAATCGAGCTTGCCCGGAGAAGAAAGTATTAAATTTAGCTCTATCAGTTTTAATGTTTCCTTATATAGTTTTCACTGCGTTAGGATTAGCCGTATATAATAAATTAAAAACAAATGATAAGACACAAATCAGTTCAGAGGAGAATAAAACAAAAAAAAGTGAAGTAAGTGAAAGTACAGCAAAAAGACTGGCATATGGTGTTCTTGCTGCAATAGTGATTCTTGTTAATATAGCTATGCTTGCAGCATTACTTATTCCTGCAACACTCGCTTTGGCTACTTTTTATCTTTTAAATAGAGATTTATCTCACTCTTTAGTTACTGCTCTTAAAATAAGTATGGGGCGGTATTCTAATAAGCATCAAAATATTGAGGTGTCTTTTCATGAAAAGGAAGTTACTGGACCAAATATTGCGTGGGATATGGAAATAGAATTTCCACCGCAATTTAAACGATTGCTTAGAGATTTGTATGAAAATGAAAATAACAAGTGGTTTGATGTGACGCGGGATTCAGAGCATAGCATCGTACTGAAATTGTCAACTAACATCAATTTAAAAAATGGTCTTAAGCCCTTACGCAATGAAATCAAGGATGTGCTTGCAACTTCTATCCAAGAGTTTGCAAAGACTATGGAAGAGCTGATGAAGCTAGAAAAGAAAGATATTACATATGATAAACTGAAGGAATTGTTGAACGAATTCAGACTGAAAGTGGTGAGTAGTATAGATTCTAAGTTGATAACTCACTTAATATACAACGCCTATCAAGTTGCCTTTATACAAGCAGTTAGGTTTCAGATGGATAGACGGAAAGAAGGTTTTTCACTGGAAGATGAGATAAAAAATT
Source organism: Wolbachia endosymbiont (group A) of Bombylius major (assembly GCF_947251895.1). Classification (NCBI taxonomy): domain Bacteria; kingdom Pseudomonadati; phylum Pseudomonadota; class Alphaproteobacteria; order Rickettsiales; family Anaplasmataceae; genus Wolbachia; species Wolbachia endosymbiont (group A) of Bombylius major. The sequence continues at coordinate 803,033 of NZ_OX366395.1, forward strand.
CTTTAGTGAGACAGGAATTAGAGAGCCAAGGTAAGGAATTACCAAGTAGAAAAGAGATTATAATAGAAGATTTGAAAAACGCAAGAATGGAAGTAGAAGACTCAAAAGATGATGAATTTTCTGTACATGAGGCGGAATGGAAAAAGCTTATAAAGGAAGGCGAAATAGTTAAAAGGACAGTAATTGATATTTATAAAAATAAGCATCTCCAAGCAACAGAGAAAGCCTTAGGTAATGCGAAAGAAGAAATTGAACGTTTAAGAGGAATAGGTCAAACAAGGTGTAACAATATATATAAGAAATTAAAAGAAATACATGAAAACAGTAGCTTAACAAATGACACCTTAAAAAGGGGGTTAGAAGACCTTTTTAAATTCGAATATGATGATCAAGAGATTGAGCGCAGGCTGATAAAATCAGTAATGAAAAAAGTTCAAGGTAAGTTAAGTCAATCAGATATACCGGATAAGGAGAAGCAAAGCCTAAGGAAGCAGCTTGAAGATTTAGAAAAAAAAGTAAAGGTTCCATCGGATAAGGAAGCTTCAGCTAAAATAAATGACTTTATAGGAAAGATGTATTTAGAAATAAAAAAATATAAAGTGCAAAGGTTACTTCGAGAACAAAAAAAGGGTGTTTTACGTTTATGCAAGAAATTAAGAAAATATGGTGAATCAGGTCTAGCAGAAATAATTGAAGCTTTTCGCGTGCAAGATGAAGGACATTTAGAAAAATCTACATTAGAACAAACACTCAAAGATCAAAATAAGCGTTTACAAGCTGAACAAAATAACAGGGAAAAAGGGCATCCGGGTACAAGATCAATAGAAGTGCTCTTAAAAAGGAATGAAGAAATTCTGAAAGCATTAAAACAGTTAGAATTAGGCAAAAAAGAATTATTGATAAATGAAGAAACAAAAAATGATTATAAAGAAGAACTAACGTCTCGTGAAAAAATAAAATTTGCAGTAATAGAAGATGATTTACTGAAGGTATTCAAGCTTGAAACTTTTGATGAAAAAGAAATCAAGAAGTTATTAGAAAGAGCAGAACTGGAGTACTGTTTAGCAGAAAAACGCATCAAATATCCTGTAATTAAAACAAAAGATAATATCAAACATTTTAGTCAAAATTTATTGTCTCCTTTGATAGACAATTTGACAAAAAATATAATAAATAATATACCAGGAAATAGTGAAGATTATATACAGAAAGTTAAGAACTGGGGTAAAATTGTGCTTGGTACAATAAGGATTGGAACATCGAATGTTTACAAAGAGGCTACAGAAAGAAAAGCGTTAGAGGTGGCACACAACTCTTGTAAGGAAGGAGAGACATTTCTTCAACATTTCGAATCAAGTTATGAGAAAGCTGGGGCTTTTTTAAGTGATTTATTTTTTGATGAAGGAAAAACATTTAAAAATGATGTATGGCCTAAAATAGAAGAGCATTTGCATGGAATGTGGGATAGATTTTTTAAGGATATTGAATTCACGTTGGTTAAGAGTAGATTAGATGAGGCAAGCGTTAGGAATGCCAATAAACATACTGTAGATGAGAGAGCCATTTAGCTATACCTCAAAGTTCCTCCGGTATTTTCACATACTAAATTAACTATAGTACTTGATTCTTTTTGGATCTCTTTTTCAGTTAAAGTGTGGATTGGAGAGCAAAAAGTAACTGACAACGCTATAGACATCTTATTCGGTTCTATATTATTTCCATGGTATACATCGAATATCAAAACTTCTGTGATGAGCTCTGAGCTTTTTTTTATCACATTGATTATGTTACCTACTTCCACATCCTTATTTACTATAAATGCAAAATCACGTTTTACACTTTGGTATTTATAATCGATAAATTTCTTTCTACTTACAGGTAAATTTTCAATATTTTCTAGTATTACCTCAAAACCTACAACTTTTTGCTTGATATCAAAAAGATCTAATATATTAGGATGCAACTCTCCAAAATAACCTGCTACTTTATTCTTAAAAGAGAGAGTGCCTGACTTTCCTGGGTGGTAATGTTCTTTTTCTGCTTTCTCTATCGTTAAATTATCACAATTAACGTTAAAAAACTCCAAAGCTGCTATGCAATCAGCCTTTGCGTCAAAAACATCTACTTTCCTATCAGTATTATAATGGTTTCGCGGTAAATTATTTCCTGACCTAATTCCACTTAAAACATACTTAGACTGAGCTTCACCATCGTAAATCGGCCCAATTTCGAAGATTGCAAGATCAGATATTCCATGGGCAATATTATCAGCAGTAACTTGCAATAAATTTGGTATGATACTTGGCCTCATTATATTAAAGTTATTGTTAAACGGATTATCGATGATAAATAACTTATTCGAGTAACCAAATTTTTCAGCTGTTGATTCACTCATAAACGACCAGGTTAGCACTTCATGAAACCCTCTGTTTGTCATCAAAATACGCAAATTGTCGTATGTACTATCTACTTTTTCAACATTATTTGGTAGTGGTTCTTCTTTTATTTTGTCATAGCCGTATATTCTTGTTACTTCTTCAATTAGGTCAGCCGGTATTGTCACGTCCGGTCTCCAGCTTGGTACTTGTACATTCCAATTACCTTCGGTTTTTTTATCAATACTAAACCCTAGTTTCGTTAAGATATCAAGCACCTCATCAGGCGATACAGACACACTTCCAAACTTGTTCACATCCTGATAATCAAAGCTCACCTTGGTGTCAGCACTATCTAAACTGCCAGCAGACACTACGCTTGAGGTTTCTCCACCACATAAGTCCAGAATCATTTTAGCTGCAAGGTTGAGTCCATCAAAAGTAAATCCAGGATCAACTGAACGTGCAAATCTGTAACTAGCGTCTGTGGAGATGCTCAGCTCCCTTGAGGATTTAGCAATAGAGATTGGATCGAGCAAAGCTAATTCCAAAAAAATATTGGTAGTTTCAAAAGTACATTCACTGCACTTACCACCTATAATTCCAGCAACTCCATGAATATTTTTATCATCAGAAATAACGCTCATGTCTTTGTTTAATAAGTATTCTTTACCGTTTAAACCAGCAAATTTTTCTCCGTCGTTTGCTTTGCGTACTGTGAGCTCTCCTTCTATTTTTTTTGCATCATACGCGTGCATTGGGCGGCTGAAAGATATCATAATATAGTTCGTGATATCAACTATTGCAGAAATGGAGCGCATTCCTATCGACTCCAGCCTATCTTTTAACCATTTTGGGCTTTCTTGATTTTTTACGTTGGCGATGTATATTCCACTAATGAAACTTTCCCCGTCAGTAACTTCAACATCGATTGGTGAATTTATGGAGCTGGTAAGTTGTGGAATGCTTAAAGTCTTTAATGTCCCAATTCCAGTTGCAGCAAGGTCGCGAGCTATTCCATAAATGCCTAAGCAATCTCCACGGTTTGGAGTAACATTTATATCAATTACAGGGTCACAATTGAAAAATTTATCCCCTACTTTATAATCATCAGAAAGCTCGATTATTCCTTCACTTTTCTCTTGAGTAAATGCAAGTTCAGAAGCAGAGCAGAGCATCCCTTCACTTAGCACTCCTCGTATTTTTGTGGGCTTGATTGTGAAATCACTTTCTGGCAATGTGCTACCAAGAGATGCAAGCACAGTTTTCATACCTTCTCTAACATTGTTTGCTCCGCAAACTATTTGTAGAATTTTACTCCCATCATTTACTTTACATAATTTTAATTTATCGGCATTTGGATGAGGTACGACTTCTAATACCTCTGCAACGATAAACCCAGTTAATCTGGAATTGTCGATCACATCTTCTACTTCTAACCCTATGTGAGTTAATTTATCGGTAATTTCTTCTAAACTAGCATTGGTTTCTAAGTGCTCTAATAACCAAGATAATGTGAATTTCATGAACCTTTAAAGAAATAAAAGAGTTATTGTAATATAAAATGTAGTGCTTTTAAAGCTTGTTGTAATGGAATAAAAGGTAACTTCTGTATCACAAGCACAACTGTACGAACATTGTGATACAAGAAACTAAGAAAGATGTCATCCCAGTGCCCTGACTACTTGGATCCAGAAAACTTAATTTTAAATGAGTACACCAGGTGGTTGTACAATAAAAACTGGATTCCAGTGTCAAGCACTGGAATGACACCACCTACTACGCAAATTATCTACAAATTGCAATGTTTGTACACTAGAGCATTACAAGCAACGATGTAGAAGCTTTTGTAACTTTATATCTTCTTGCGAAGAGAATTTATCTTCTTTATATCACCTTTTAAATCTATTTCCGTAAAGAATTTAAGATTCATATTGTGGTCATCTTCATGGGCATTATAAATGTAACCATCAATAGTTAAGTTTCCTATCATATTATGGCTTTCATCTAGTATTTCGCTTCCTATTTGATAATGGCCAGTATATTCGTTAAAGGAACCATCTGTCAATTTGATGTATCCGTTACCAAATTCCTGCTCTAAATTTAAAAGATGATTAGTGTTAATAAAATCTATTTCGTTCATTATCTACCTCACTAAAAATTAAATTATAATTAAAATAAGATGTTAAGTCAAGATGTTGAGTAATTTAATAAGATTAGTAAATTTTAAAATACAGAGCTGACTGTAATTAACACTCTAATTACATATTTTGTTAATGTATCAATGTTATAATAACACAGAGCTCTATCTTAATTCTTGACTTTGTCCTATAAAATTCATACTTTATTTACTGTTGATAATTCAGATTAAAATGGCATTAAATCCGCTGGAGCAGTTTAAAGTATATACGGTAATAGAGTTACCCAGGTTATTTGGGTATGACGTAAGCTTTACCAATTCATCTCTTTTCACGATGATTTCGGTGATATTGGTGATACTCTTTTTGCTTTTTGGAATAAAGAAGGGGGCAGTAATACCAGGATATTTGCAAGCTGCAGTTGAGTATGTATATGATTTTGTTATTTCAATAATAGAAAATAACACTGGAAGCAAAGGCTTGCAGCACATTCCATTGATATTTACAGTGTTTATTTTCATTTTATCATGTAATTTAGTTGGTGTTCTTCCTTATAGTTTCACGGTCACAAGTCATGTGATAGTCACCTTCGCTTTATCGATGGTGGTTTTTATTTATATAACGATTGTTGGATTTAAAGAAAGGGGAGTAGAATTTTTACGCATATTGCTACCAAAAGGAACTCCTTCGTGGCTTGCACCTATAATAATTATTATTAAGTTGTTTGCTTATTTAGTAAGGCCGGTTAGCCTATCAATAAGGCTTGCAGCAAATATGATTGCTGGTCATACAATCATCAAAGTGATAGCAGGGTTTATTGTAAATATGAACATATTTCTCACTCCTACGCCGTTTTTGTTCATAATTGCATTGATAGGATTTGAAGTATTTGTTGCAATTTTACAAGCTTATATATTTACTATATTAACATGTGTATATTTGTCAGATGCAGTAAAGTAATTGACTTCCTTGTAGAATATTTTACAATTATATTATAAAGAAATAATTAAAGGTAATATATGGATTTAGTAGCTTTAAAATTTATAGCAATTGGTTTAGCTGTGTTTGGAATGCTCGGTGCTGGTTTAGGTATAGCTAATATCTTCTCTGCTATGTTAAATGGGATTGCGAGAAACCCTGAATCAGAAGGTAAAATGAAAAGTTATGTTTATATTGGTGCTGCCATGGTTGAAATCATGGGATTGCTTGCGTTTGTACTTGCAATGTTATTAATATTTGCTGCTTAACAGATGCCACAGCTTGATGTTTCAACCTTCTTTTCTCAAGTTTTTTGGTTTTTAATTTTTTTCTCTTCACTTTTTTTCGTAGTAAGTTGTTTATTTTTGCCAAAGTTAGATGAAATAATAAGCACTAGAAGTAAAGAAGTATTGGATTCTTTTAATAGTTCTGTTCATCTTTTAAGACTCACGGAAGATCAGGTTGCCAAGTATAATGCCGCTTTAAACCAAGCTAGAATACAGGCAAAAAAAATCATAGATGATGCACTTGCTCAGGTAGAAGAAATGAGAGCTAATGTTAAGAATATATTAGAAGAGGAAGACAAAAAAAAGAGCAAGCTTATTGAAAAAAAAGTGGCAGAATTTAAATCTGAATATACTGATCAGTTAAAACAAATGGCTACTAGTATTGCTTTAATTTATTATACTAAATTGACTAATTCTGAAATTGAAGAGGAATTTATTGCTGACTTGGTGTCCAAAGAATTTTAGGGGTTTTTATGTCTACATCACTGATTATCGGTCTTGCCTTCTTGGTAAGTTTTGTCCTTTCGTATAAATTGCTAAAGAAAGTGATAAAAAATGTGCTTAACAATAAGCGTAACAAAAGCAAATTTTCAAGTGAAGAAACTGAAAAATTCAGGAAAGATATGTTGGAGTATTACAAAAAATCTTCTAAAAAATACAAAGAATTAGATGCAGAAGTTAATAAAATGATGAATGAAGCACTTGATAAAGCTAATAGTATCATTAAGCACAATAGACAGCAGCTAGATCAGACATTAGATGACAATGCCCATTCTAACTTGAAGAAAGTCACTGACCAAGTTGAAAAAGCTCTTGGAGATTTACAGGCTAACACAGCGAATATAGCTGCTGATGCTGTAAAAAAAATAATGCATGAACGTAAAGATGATAAGCGTAGTAGCGAGGTCATATCTTCATTTTCACGTGACTTAAATAAAAAATTGCATTAGGTTCAATGCAACAATTGCCTATACTTCAAGCTGATAATGTAGAAAAAATTAAGTTTGATTCTAGTTTGTGCAAAGAGCCAGAGAAACTTTTTTACTATAAATTTAATATAATTCCTTGGCAAAAATTAAATAATACTACTTTTTTTATGGTTGAAGACACAAGCCGAGATATCAACCGTTGGGTCGAAGCTCATTACGGTATTGACTATGTATTAATAAAAGTGGATAGCGAACAGATTTTAAATCTTCTTAACTCGCACTTTGGTATTTCAGAATTTGCAAGCAACTACTTATATTACAAGAATCCTAATTTTTCAGCTAAAAGCATTAAACTAAGCTCAATATTTTTTGCTTCTTTCTTTATTGTAACTTCAATTTTAACACTAACAGAGAAATATACATATTTTGCTTTGATGTTGATATTTATAATCGGATGTTCTAGTTATTTATTCAAGTTTATAGCTACAGTTTTTAGCTTATGTGAAACCTCCAACCAAAAAGTGGATTATAGTAAGCTGAATGAACCTATATATACTATTTTACTGCCTGTATTTGAAGAAAGTGCAGTAATAGGGCAATTAATTGAAAGCGTTAAAAGTTTGGATTATCCAAAGTCGAAATTAGATGTAAAGCTTCTGGTAGAAAGTGATGACCAGGAAACGCTAGCAACTATAGAAAAGTACACTTTACCGCAGTATTTTGAAGTAATAAAAGTGCCTCACTCTTTGCCTAAAACAAAAGCCAAGTCATGCAATTATGCTATGAGCTTTGCTAGAGGAAAGTATGCAGTAATATATGATGCGGACGATAAACCAGACCCATTGCAGTTAAAAAAAGCACTGATTGAATTTAATAAGGGCGACGATAAGCTTGCCTGTGTACAAGCAAAATTAAATTACTATAATTGTGATTATAATTTTCTTACACAATCCTTTTCTCTGGAGTATATGAACTGGTTTCAATACTTATTGCCTGGATTCCAAAAAATGAACATGCCAATGCCTTTGGGTGGTAGCAGTAATCATTTTTCAGTAAAAATTCTAAAAAAAGTGTTTTTCTGGGATGCTTACAGTGTTACCGAAGATGCTGACCTCGGTTTGAGACTTGCGCAAATGGGATATAAAACCAGGATGATTGACTCAGAAACATTGGAAGAGTCACCAATTGTTGTATTTGCTTGGATTAAGCAAAGAGCGCGCTGGATCAAAGGCTATATGCAAACTTATATTGTTCATTTAAAAAATATAAAGTCACTTTATAAACACACTGGATTTAAGGGAATTTTGCTATTGAATCTTTTTGTTGGCTCCGCAGCTTTTATATTTTTTACTACTCCATTTTTACTGCTTTCATTAATATTAACTAAAGTTTTAAATGAATTATTTTTGTACTACTTTGTAGTGGTATACGTTACTAACCTGATTCTTCTGGTAATAGCTGTCAAACAGCAAAAGATGCCTTTTTATTTTTATATAGTATCGATATTTTTTCCGGTCTATAGTCTGCTACATAGTGTTGCAGCTTTTCTTGCCTTGTGGGAATTTATTCTTTACCCTGAGCGATGGAACAAAACTCAGCATGGTTTATGGAAGCAAAACCTGTAGCTATTTGGCTTTTTCTCTGCTCGGTCATGGTAATTCTCATGGTAGGGATTGGTGGATTTACCAGACTTTCAAAAGCAGGATTGTCAATCACGGAGTGGAAACCAATTACTGGAACATTACCACCACTGAGTGAACAAGACTGGCTACAAGAAAAATTAAAATACGAAGCTACACCTGAATATAAAGCACTTAACTATGGTATTAGTATGGAGGAGTTTCGCGCTATATACTTAATAGAATATGTACACAGATTGGTTGCAAGACTAACAGGTTTAGTTTTTGTCCTGCCATTTATATATTTCATATTAAGAAGAAAAATATCTAAAAAGGTAGTAATAAAGCTATGTGTGGCATTATTATTTGGAGCTTTACAAGCTTTTGCTGGTTGGTATATGGTTAAAAGTGGTTTAGTCACTGAACCTCATGTTAGCCACTATAGGCTTGCACTTCACTTATTATTAGCATTAATTATCTTTGCATTATTGTCATATCAATTTTTTGATTACCAAATATGGATCCCAGTGTTACGTACACAACTATACGAACATTGCAGTATAAGAGTAATTTTCACCAAAGAAGATGTCATCCCAGTGCCCAGACACTGGGATCCAGAAAACTTAACTTTAAATAAGTGGCTGCATAGTAAAAGCTGGATTCCAGTGTCAGCTACTTTCATGACACCATTTGCTGTGCAATTTATTTTCAAAAGTAAGCGTTCGTACAGTTGTGTGTCAGCTACTCGGATGACAGGATTTCAATCTACTAACAGTAGTATATATTACACAATACTTATTCTGATTCTAATTGTAATACAAATAATTTTCGGCGCATTTGTTGCGGGATTAAATGCTGGTTTGATTTATAATACCTTTCCACTAATGGACGGACAAATCGTTCCAGAAGATTTATTTTTCTTACAGCCTATATGGCTGAATATCTTTGAGAACAGAGCGACAGTGCAATTTATACATCGAGCACTGGCATTGCTAATACTAACTTTGGTAGTAATACTCACAGTAAAAAATGCTAGCGTAAAACCGGTATATATTATGCTGCTCTCCATCATCATTCAGATAATTTTAGGAGTGGTTACTCTTTTGTTACAAATACCAATAGCCATTGCCATAGCTCATCAAGTGTTTTCATTTATCTTGTTTGGGTCAAGTTTGTACTTCTTATGTTATTTAAGAAAGCAGACTACATCACCAATCTGCACATTTTTTCCTTCTTGAACGGGAATATTTTTTATCACCATTGCTGCTTCAGCACATATGATATTTTCCATTTTCATTGCCTCCACCACAAATAAAGGTTGTCCTATTTCCACCTGATCTCCTACATTTACGTGTAATTTAACTAATAAACCAGATATTGGGGATTTTACAGCATCTGCTGAAATCCCTTCTGTTTCATTATTTAGCATTAACTTACTTAATTCAGCTACATGAGGTTTTAATATACAACACTCAGCTTTCATACCTGCATGTCTTATGAAGTACTTGCTGCCTTGTCTTTCTATTTTAAGTGCTATATTGGTATCGTCATTAATTGTGATATATAGCAATCTATAACTTGATTTCCACTTGCCTATAACGGAGTATTTATTGTGATTATATACTGTTATTAATATATTATCTTGGTATTTTGCATTTACGGAGTACTCATTGTCATTTATATTCACTATGAATAAATCTCTTGCACGGTCACCTGCCATCCGAGTAGCTGATACTGGTGCCCCTTCTTTTTTACTAGATTCCAGTGTCACGCACTGGAATGACACCTGAGATGTTTTATTCACTGCTTCGTAATAGTACCTTTCTTCATTTTCTAAATGGACATATAGCGCAGCAAAAATAAAAACTTTTATATACTCTTCTGTAACAAAATCGCCGTGAAACCCACTAGGGTAATGATCTGGAATGAATCTCGTATGGAGCTTTGCTGCGATAAAATTTGGGTGATGGAAGATGGATTCTAGAAATTCTATATTATTTGTTACTCCTTCTATATAGCATTCAGACAATGCTTTTTGCATTCTGCTGATCGCTTCTACTCTATCTTTTCCATATGTTATAACTTTTGCAATCATTGAGTCATAGAACGTGCTAATTTCTGAACCTGCAGCAACTCCATCATCTATTCTTACATAATCATTTTCACCCGGTTTATCGTAATATTTTATTCTTCCGCTGGAAGGGAAAAATTTCTTCGATGGGTCTTCAGCGCAAATTCTACTTTCTATTGCAGAACCAGTAAGTTTAATATCATCCTGACTGAACCTTAATTTTTCTCCACAGGAAGTTCTAATCATTTCTTCTACTATGTCTATTCCAGTTATAAATTCTGTTACTGGATGCTCAACTTGTAATCTCGTATTTACCTCAAGAAAATAGAAGTTTTGGTCTTTATCTACAACAAACTCAACAGTACCTGCTGAAAAATAGCCAACTTGTTTTGCTAAAGAAACACATTGGGCATACATTTTTTGTCTTACTTCTTCACTAATAAATGGACTTGGCGTTTCTTCCATTATTTTCTGATTATTCCTTTGTATTGAGCACTCCCTCTCTCCAAGACATACTATATTGCCATATTTATCCGCTATGATTTGTATTTCGATATGTCTTGGTAATTCTATATATTTCTCTATAAAGATACTGCCATCCTTAAAACTTTTCTCTGCTTCATTTGTGGCTGATGTAAATGCTAGTTCAATTTCTTTTTTGGAGTTTACAATTCGCATTCCTTTGCCACCACCGCCTGATGCAGCTTTGAGCATAACGGGAAAACCGACCTCTTTAGCAACTTGAGCTGCGTGGGCAGCATCGCTGATCTTACCCATATATCCTGGCACTACATTCACTCCAGCTTTTCTTGCCGCTTCTTTTGCTGTTATTTTGTTGGCTGTAACTTCTATTGTTTCTGCACTGGGGCCGATGAAGTCTATATTATGCTTCTGCAAAGCACGTGGAAAATCTGGATTCTCTGCTAAAAAACCATAGCCAGGATGAACTGCCTGCGCACCTGTTTCAACTGCTACTTCACATATTTTTTCAATGTTTAAATAACTGAGGCAAGATGGCGAAGGGCCGATATATCTTGACTCATCTGCTTGTCTTACATGTACAGAATTAGTATCTGCATCCGAATACACACACACACAAGATATACCCATCCTACGAGCAGTTCTGATTATCCTGCAGGCAATCTCCCCTCTGTTTGCTATTAAAATCTTACTGTACTTCTTTTCCGTCATCTTATCAGTATACTTTCTTAGCTTGAGAAAGTAAATTTCTATATCATTGCCTGCAATTTTTTGTTATATCCTTGCAAGATCCGCATTACTAAAAGTTTCTACTGGAGTGCTCACGTCATGCAAGTCATGTATCTCACTAAATACTTTGCCTGACAGATACGCAGCCCCACCAGAAATTATCCCAGCCATCGAAGCCAATGCAAGAGACTGAGAAACTAAAAATAAAAAGTATAAAGACAAACATAAAGCAGCAATACATGCTATCGCTCCTACTATATATAAGCATAGGCGAAACTTCTGGTTACATATAAAGCTGTCTTTTATGCCTGCGATTTCTTTTATTTCTTTTTTGACTGTCTTACTAACCCAGTCAAGAGGAGTCTTTTTAGATTGATCTAGCGCACATCTATTGCACAATGCCTCTTTAACATAATTCTTGACATTTTCTAATTTTTTCGGATCACAATTTGGGTTAGTTTTTTCAGACTCCAAATGCTTGAATATTCCTTTTACTACACTTGGTAATATCCCCACTTCTGCTGCTATATGAAATGGATTTTCATGATCTTTATTGTACTCTAACAAATGAACATTACTTTCAACACTTTTCTTGAAAATAGATAAAAACTTATCAACCTTTCCTGTTTTTGCAGCTAAATGCAGGAGATTATCTCCCCTAATTCTTTGTTTTGTTTTATCAAATGGGCCGGTGTAACGCCAATTGATATTAGCTTCATTATCTGAAAGCAATTTTGCTATATCTACAAGTCCATCCATAACTCACCTCGCTATATTCAACCAATACTAAATTATACAACACAATTTATGAAAAATAAATAAAATTTTATCTCTCAGAATAAATAAATTCTACATTGTTACAAACGTGGATTTTGGGTATCATAGCCTATACTTTACTGTAACAATAACATGCCAGACGTAGTCACTAGATTCGCTCCATCACCAACAGGGTCTTTGCATATTGGAGGGGCTCGTACTGCGTTATTTAATTGGCTCTACGCGAAGCACCATGGTGGCAGGTTTTTGCTAAGGATTGAGGACACCGACAGAAAACGTTCAACACAGGAAGCAATTGATGCAATAATAGAAGGGCTAAGATGGCTCGGTGTGAGCTATGATGGGGAAATAGTATATCAGTCAAAAAGAATAGAGCGGCATAAAGAAGTAGCAAACCTTTTAGTTGAGAAGGGTAGGGCGTATCACTGTTATTGCCCTGAGACAGAAAGGAAGACAAAAGCAAGAAAAGAAGGAAAAATATATAAGCATAAATGTACTAGTGTGACATCAAACGTGAAGCCTGTTGTCCGCTTTAAAGTGCCAGACTCGCAAGAGATCGTCATTGATGATAAAATATACGGCCAAATCAAAGTAAATAGCGAGCAGCTTGATGATATAGTGATCTTACGCTCTGACAACACTCCAACATATATTTTTGCTGTCGTAGTTGATGATCATGATGCTGGAATAACTGATATAATACGCGGCTCTGACCATCTTACTAATACCTTTAAGCAGTTGCTGATATACCAGGCTCTTGATTTTGACATTCCACGCTTTGCACATGTGCCGCTTATCCACGGGGAAGATGGAAATAAGCTATCTAAAAGGCATGGTGCTACAAGCGTTTGTGATTATGAAAAGATGGGGATATTGCCAGAGGCAATGCGTAATTACTTACTCAGACTTGGCTGGAGTCACGGTAATAATGAGATTATTAGCGATGAGCAAGCAATAGAGTGGTTTAATTTAGAAAGTATTGGTCGTTCACCTGCACGGCTTGATTTTAAAAAATTGGAGCATTTGAATAACCACTATATTAGTAATATGAGCAATGAAGATATTCTGACTCTAATGCTTAGAGAAAATACTCTAACTGACAAAAAAAAGGGCTATTTACTGCAGGGACTGACAGAGCTAAAAAAAAGAGCAAACTACCTGACCGAATTATTGGATTTAGCAAAATTTTATATTCAAGATCCGCCACTTGATTTAAGTGAAGAAGCTTGTCAAATTGTCAAATCTAACCTCATAATTAAGTTACTCGCATCACTTCTGTCAAAGATCGGTGATGAAAATTGGAATAAGGGTTTTTTATCTTCTCAGATCAAGGAATGTGCAAAATTGCACGATATGGAAATAAGCGATGTATACCACTCATTACGCGCCCCTATAACTGGAGTAATGGATGCACCTGGAATCATTGATATCATGGTGATTCTTGGTAAAGATGAGTGTATAAGAAGGTTACAAGCAATTTAAATGAAATAAGAAAATTACTTGACATCCTTCGCCAGCCCCCTTATCATGAAACTGAAGCTATTTATTTATCTTCGCAATCTGCAGATTAAAACGACAAAGGGAACTTTGTATTTGGCGTAAATCATGCTTAATTTTTTGCACTATGTGCACCTTATGTCTTTATCAAATTTCTAGGTTTTTACCTATATAAGCTGAAACGCGCTTATAAAGCGTTCAAGACATCAAAAGACGTCAAATAGAACAAGGGAGAATTTGAATACTAGCTACCCTAGGTTTTCTTTGCCTTTTTTTTCTGCCTAGTAAATTTCTTAAATATTTATAGCTAAACGACAATCTTCATCCCGCTGCTTGTTAGCGGGATCTAGAGATACCGCGAATGAATCGCGGTATGACGGCTAAGTAGGGTGTCATCCCAGTGCCCAGACACTGGGATCCAGAAAAATTGATTGTAAACAAACGACTATACAACATTTTCAATAAAATTACAAAAAAGCTGGATCCCAGTGTCAAGCACTGGGATGACATCATAGAGGCGCTGGGATGACATCATAGGGGCACTGGGATGACAGGCTAGCCTGACAACCGTCATCCCGCTACGTGTTAGTGGCTGAGATACTGCGGCGGTATGACGTAGGATTGCTGTCATTCCGCTACTAGTTAGCGCCGCGGCGGCATAGCTATAGAAAACTTGTATAGATTTTTTCTACTTCTGTGATATCATAAGCCTGTAATGATAAAATAAGTAAATATGGATAAGTCAGCGTATGAGATCATAGAACATGAGTATGATGTGGTAGTAGTAGGTGCAGGTGGAGCAGGGCTCAGAGCAACGCTTGGGATGGCTGCAACTAATTTTTCAGTTGCCTGCATTTCTAAAATTTTCCCTACACGAAGTCATACAGTTGCAGCACAAGGCGGAATTAGTGCAGCTTTAGGTAATATCGGTGAAGACGATTGGCGCTGGCATGCATATGACACAATAAAAGGTTCAGACTGGCTTGGTGATCAAGATGCAATAGAATATATGTGTAAAAACGCTGCTAAAGCTGTTATTGAACTTGAAAATTTTGGTGTACCTTTTTCTCGTACAGAAGATGGCAAAATATACCAGCGCTCTTTTGGTGGAATGACAACTCACTTTGGTAAAGGAAAATCAGCGCAGCGCACTTGTGCGGCAGCAGATAAAACTGGGCACGCAATCCTTCACACTCTATATCAGCAGTGTCTTAAATTCAACGCTGAATTTTTTGTTGAATACTTTGTGATTGATTTAATTATGGATAGCGAAACCGGAGCATGCTGCGGAGTTCTTGCTTGGTCGCTATGCGACGGTACATTACATAGATTTCGTGCGCATAGAGTGGTGCTAGCAACAGGTGGATATGGACGTGTTTATTTCTCTGCAACAAGTGCGCATACCTGCACAGGTGATGGTAATGGCATGGTAGTAAGGGCTGGATTACCACTTGAAGATATGGAATTTGTACAATTTCATCCAACAGGAATATATGGCTCAGGGTGCTTGATGACAGAAGGATGCCGTGGTGAAGGGGGGTACCTCGTTAATTCTCAGGGCGAGAAGTTTATGGAACGTTATGCACCAAAAGCAAAAGATTTAGCTTCCCGTGATGTGGTAAGTCGCGCAATAACAATTGAAATTAGAGAGGGAAGGGGAGTTGGACCGAAAAAAGATTACATGTATTTAACTATAGCACATCTTGATCCGGAAGTAATAAAACTCAGATTGCCGGGCATTAGCGAAACCGCAAGAACTTTTGCTGGAGTTGATGTCACTAAAGATCCAATACCGGTCATTCCGACTGTTCACTACAATATGGGTGGCATTCCAACCAATTATCATGGAGAAGTGATCACGCTGAAGCAAGGTAAGGAAGAAGTGGTAGATGGACTATTTGCAATTGGAGAAGCCGCATGTGTCTCTGTGCACGGTGCAAATCGACTTGGCTCTAACTCGCTTCTTGATCTTGTGGTTTTTGGTAGAGCTGCAGCGCTCAGAGCAAAAGAGAAACTAAAGCCCAATACACCACATAGAAAATTGCATTCAGACTGTACAGACTGGATAGTAGATAGATTCAATAAAATGCGATTTGCTTCCGGTGGGCTAAAAGTAGCAAAAATACGCAGCGAAATGCAGAACACTATGCAAAAGTACGCATCAGTGTTCCGTGTTGCTGAAGTTTTAGAAGAAGGCAAAAAAGCTATAAAAAAGGTAGCAAAAATGATGCCTGATATTTCACTTGAGGATCGCAGTATGATGTGGAATAGTGATTTAGTTGAAGCACTGGAGCTTGCTAACATGATCCCACAAGCGGTTATTACCATGGAATGCGCAGCTAATCGCGAGGAAAGCAGAGGTGCCCATGCTCGTGAAGACTTTCCTGAACGTGATGACAAAAACTGGATGAAGCACACTATAGCGTGGCTTGAAGAAAAGAAAGGGCAAATTAACGTAAAAATTGATTATAAAAAAGTGGCTGAAAAAACTCTGAGCGGTGAGATTGATTTCATAGCGCCAGAGAAGAGGGTTTATTAGTCAGCCCATCTAGCTTATTTATGTGTAAAAGACAAGATTTAATCTGACAGAGAAGAATTAACTGACAGAAGAATTGACGTAGTCAAAACTAATATCAGGCTGTTGTTTAATGCTACTAATATTTTTCTGAAAAGCAATATGTTTACTGTCAAAAAACGTTTGCATAGGTGTTTTGCCATAGCAGTATTTGCCTGAGTGAGGCCTTGTCTCATTGTAAGAACGCAACCAATGATCAACATCGATCTGTAGATCCTCCAAAGAATAGTAGATTTTCTTTCTAAAGATAATATTGTAACACTCATCTTGCATAGTTCTATGGAATCTTTCACATATGCCATTAGTTTGTGGAGAGTTGGCTTTGGTTCTAGAATGATCGATATTTTCGATTCCTAAATATAGCTGATAAGCGTGATTTTCGGGCTTGCCACAATACTCCGTACCCCTATCAGTTAGAATGCGTAATAATGGAATTCTCTGCTCATCAAAAAATGGGATAACTCTATCGTTAAGAAGATCTGCAGCTGTAATAGCTGTTCTGTCCGTGTAAAGTTTAACCATTGCAACTCTGGAATAAGTATCAACAAAAGTTTGCTGATAAATGCGCCCTATGCCTTTGATATTGCCCACATAATAGGTATCTTGAGAACCCAAATAACCTGGATGTTGCGTCTCAATTTCACCATGAGCTTCCCTTTGTTCTTTCACTTTTTCTAAAGCTGCAAGTTGTTCTTCAGTTAAAATGATTCCGTCTTGAGCTACTTTTGCCTCCAGTGCTTTAAGTCTCTTTTTCAAAGTTTCAAGGTCATTTCTTAGCCATACAGATCTTACTCCTCCTTGGGAAATTATTATACCTCTTTTTCTCAGCTCATTTGCAGCTCTTTCTTGTCCATATGCAGGAAATTCTGTAGCTATGCCAATTATTGCTCTTTCTATATCTTCCGAAACTCTGTTTGCTAATAGCGGTTTTTTCTTACTTATTTCATGTAATGCTTCTTCTCCCCCATTTTCATATAACTCCTTGAATCGATAAAATGTATCTCTTGAGTATCCCATCACTTTGCACGCTTGAGACACATTTCCTAATTGTTTTGCTAGCTCTAGTAATCCTAGTTTTGGTTTTAGTATTTTTGTTTGTATTGTACTCATTTCTAACACTCCTTATTTTTATTATTCTTAACTTACTTTTTTAAAGTGTCATATCAAGTCCTGTTTAATACAATTTATGAATTGACGTAGTATTGATACATCGCTCATTTTGGTAGCTGGGTTTTCTGTATGCTCTGATTGATTTTGTTGTCTTTTTGCTGCTAGGTCTTCAGAATCATTTCCTAAATTCTGTTGATCATTATTAACAAGGTTCTTCGAAGCTTGATTCTGCTCTGTTGTTGAATTAGAGCGATTTTTGTCGTTAAATGTGTCCTGTGCTTTGTTGGTTGATTTTTCAAAAAGTTTCTTAATACCATCAAACCCTAAAGTGAGAGTAAGACATATAACTCCAGCAGTAGCTATGATAGGAATGGCTGCTCCAATTGCCATTTGACCCTGAAAGAAAGCAAATGTTACCATTGCAATAACAGTAATCGTTATCGTGATTGCTAACAGTTCGCGGGTCCTTTTTGCTGGATCTATGAATCCTGCTACAACAGATACTCCTTTTCTTATACCAGAACCTGCTTCTTTAATGCCAGACTTGCATTTTTTTGAAGCAGTTTTACAGTGGTATTTTTCCTCAAGCTTCTCTTTTAGTTCTTTAGCTTTCTCCTGTGCTTTCTGTGGAGTCCCTGAATAATCTTTTAGATCTCGTAAAGTTAAATAGTACTTTTTAGTATGGAATTTTGGATCTTTCAGCTCCAGAGAACAGGGATCAGCGCCTATTTCTAGCAGCATTGTACAAAATTTTGTTGTATTGTCATAAGCAGTTGCTGTATCAAAAATTGTTCCTTGCCGTAAGTATTCGATACTTCTTTTTTCTGCTTTTTTCTTTAATGCCAATTCTAGGGGTGTGTTCTCTTCTCCATTAGGTGCATTCACAGCCTCTCTTAATTGATCTTCAGATATTTTTCTTTCTTTTACTAAACCTAAAATCAATTCCAAACATGCAACTTTTTGTTCCCCTTTTAGTAAAGCAATGTGATGCAGAATATTATTACCCTCTTTATCTTGAGCAGTAATATCTGCACCATTTTGTAAAAATAACTCTAAGGCTTTATATCTATTTGTTTTTTCAAATTTTCTATCTGTACATGATCGATCTTCATTTTTTTCTTTTATATGCTGAAATAAATAATGAATAGGTGTTAATCCTTCTCTGTTAGTAGTATTTACAGCATCATCTTTACCTAAAATCAACTGCAAACATGCAATCTTTTGCTCTCCTTTTAGTAAAGCAATACAATGCAGAGCATTTTTTCCATCTTTATCTTGCACAGTAATATCTGCACCATTTTGTAGAAATAACTCTAAGGCTTTATACCTATTTGTTTTTTCAAATTTTCTATCTGTACATGATCGATCCTCATTCTTTTCTTTTATATGCTGAAGCAACTGATGAAGAGGCGTTTGTTCTTCCTGATTTTTACTATTAATGAGTTGTGCTAAATCTTCCTCGGTGACCGTTTTTATTAGGGTACCTAGAAACTTGCATTTCTGTTTCTTTTCCAACGACACGATAAGGTGTAAAATATTGTTGTCTTTTTCACCTTTCACACTATTAATATCCGTACAATCTTTTAGATATTTTTTAAATTTCCTGTTATTTCTATTTTTGATCGCTTTTAGTAATAGAGCATTGCTATTTGTTATTTCGTTGCTTATTTCTACTTTATGATCATCTTCAATATCGCTACCGTAGCCACTTTCTGCTTCACTATCTTCACTATTCCTACGATCATTTTTGTTGTGGGTAATACTATTAGAACAATATTTGCTATTATCAGTAATTTCTGAAATTACTTGCTTTACTCGTTCTTTTGTTTCATTTGATATTTTTTTCGATCGTTTTATTGCTTTATCTAGCACTGGAAGGAAGCATTGGACATAATACCTATAATATTTTTCTTGTTCTCTAAGTGATTCTTCTAATTTAGTTAATACTTCAGGGCTAGCACCTTCCTTGAATAACCTTTTACACTCCTTGAGAGCTACATCTTGACCTCTTGGTTTTTCACGCTTGTGTTCTTCTTTTTTTACCTTTCTCTCTATAATGCCATACAATTGTTCGTCTTTTCTATCCCGCTCTTGCTTTTCATTTTTATCTATGTATTCATCTAATTTTTTTGCATTAGTAGTTAGTGCGTTTAGATCTATATCCATACTAAAACCTCAATATTAAAAGCTATTTAAGTTGTCAGCTAAGATTCAATTTTTTTAATTAAGTCAAACGTTGTATATAGCTAACAAAGACCGCTTCTGTCATCCTATGGCTTGACCATAGGATCCAGTCTAAAAAATCTGGATTCCAGCGTCACGCGCTGGAATGACAACTTAAGATATCGCCTATAATTAACCATAAACATATTTCGGTAAACCTAAGTTACTTTTAGCTATATGTAGTTGAAATACAGATAGAAAGGCAGGTAAGAAGGCAGAAAATTAATTTCTGTAAGAAAGTTTGCCGTCATAGTTAAACCTCACTTGAACAGTTGTCTACTATTTTAACCATTTAATCTTAAAAAATAATAAATATAGCTAAAGTGACTTAGATTTACCGACAATTTGAAAAACCGTCATTCCGCTACTAGTTAGCGGAATCTATGCCGAAGCGGTATAGCTATAGGATAAGAAACTATAGCTGCAAATTGATGTTTTTATCAGTCTTCCAGGCTTGGTTTTTCTTCTGATTTTTTAAGTCTTTCTTTATTTAGTATGGAGCTTATCTCTTCTACACTTTTGTCAATATCATCATTGATTATTACATAATCATATTTATCACGTTTGCTTATCTCTTTTTGAGCTTCGGCTAATCTGCGCTCTATTTCGCTTGCATCATCACTATTACGCTTTTGCAAACGCAACCTAAGCTCTTTCATTGAAGGGGGAAGTATAAAAACACTTACAACTTTTTTTCTCATGAGCTTGAATAAGTGAAATGCTCCTTGCCAGTCTATGCTTAGTAAAACGCTTATCCCACTGCTTAAGTTTTGCTCTATAAAATCTCTTGGTATACCATAAAAATTCTCAAAAACTTTGGCGTATTCAAGCATTTGGCCAGCTTTGCATAACTCGTGAAATTTTTCTTCGGTAACGAAAAAATAGTCTTTTCCATTTATTTCGCCGGGACGAGGCTTGCGCGTAGTCATAGAAACAGACCTAACTAAATTAGTTGATTGCTCAAGTAATTTTGCTGATATAGTAGTTTTTCCAGCTCCAGAAGGGGAGGATAGAACCAATAATACGCCCTCACTTTTTACGGTCATTTTTCTTTGCATTTTTTAACATGGCGCTTTTTAGATCAGAGTTTAAAAAGCTAGAACCTTCTAAATTAGAATTTGATAAGTTGGTGCCAATAAGAGAAGAATTATCAAAGACAGTATAGCGCAAATCGGTTTTTTCAAAATTTGCCTTATTCAAATTAACGTTTACAAACTTTGCTCTACTCAATGTTGAATTAGCAAAATCAGCATTTTCTAAATTCATATCCTTAAATTCAAAGTAAGAATAATTTACATTAAATTTTTCACCCTGTGATATTTTCTCTTGCAAATCTTCAATTGAAGTTATGGCATTTTCTGAACCTGCAAGTTTTTTCTGCCCTTTATTATCAATCAAAATTGAATTATCAAATTTGCAACCTGTTAAGTGAACATCAACAACTGAACTTTTATATATGCTTGAAGAGAGAAAAGACATATCACTAATTGTTGAATTACTCAAATTGCTAAGAAAAAAACTAGTTTTCCTAAAGGCATTAGCGTGAAGCAAAGAAGATCTGAAGTCGCTTTCAACAAAATTTGAATTAGTTACTTTTAAATTGGACCAGCTTGAATTATCAGCTAATAAATTAAAGAATGTTGAATTTTCTATTTCACTGGAATCAATATTATGGTGAGAAAGCGTGCTGTTATAAACTTGAGAGTCTTGGATTTTTATCTTATACATTGAAGTTGTAGAAAGGTCTGAATCTTCTATCTTCGCAGAGGTGAATAGTGAATGGTCAAAAAATGAGCCATTCATGTTAGAATTCACAACTTTAGTATTATGAAACTTTCCGTGACGAATGTCAGCATTAGAGACATTAACTTGATGCAGTTCACTAAAACTAAAATCAATATTGGATAAATCAGCATCCTGAAGATTTGCTTCAGAAACATATGTATGCTTTATCTTGGAACCATTTAGTATAGATTGAACAAAACTTGAATTATCGTCATTCACATAGGAAATTTGTGTGTTGCTTAAATTAGTTTCGTCGAAGTTACTGTTAATTATGATAGAAGAATTAAGGTAGGCAGCGGAAAGATTGCTACCTGTAAAGTCTGATTCTTTTAACTCTGCACCATATATGTTAGCATTTTTTAATGAAGAAAATTGTATCTTTAATTTATATGCATCCACTCCAAAGAAACTTGCATTATCAAGGTTGTTTTTCTGCATAACGGTATCGTTTATTTCACTATCACTAAAATTTACGTGGCCAACATTCGAGTTTGATAAGTTGGAGAAATTCATTTTCACATTCGAGAAATTAGTATGCAAACCAATTACGTTGTGCATACTTACTTTTTTGAGATCGGAACTGATAAAATCAGCATAACTAACATTAGACTGATCAAATACGATATCTGTTAAGTTTGCAGAAACAAATTTTGTAAAACTCAAATTTGTACCTTTTATTTTAATGCCATGTAAATTAGCATTGGAGAAATTAGCACCACGTAAATCAACATCAATGAAAGACACATCTGATAAATCGGTGTTAGAAAAATCAGCACCAATTAGACTTACTCCATCAAAAACAGATTTATTGAGATATAATTGACTAAAATTAGCTCCATTTAAGTTAGAACCAAAACCTTTCTTAAAATCTTCTGGCACGCCCTCTTTGTGGCACTGCACCAGAAATTCAGCAAAGTCTTTTTTACTGTAAGATACATATTTTACATCATGCAGAGCGTTTAAAAAATCACTAATCTGATTTTTTTCATCATTTATTTCGTTTCCATAACATAAATGACCAACTAAAATTAATATCAAAAATCTAATCATCTTGCTTATCGCACTGTATTTCTTTCGTTTTTACAGCCCAATCGTACATTGCTGAGCTTTCTTTATTGTCTATTTTTCTATCCTCCAAAAGGTGTGGCATCATTTCGGCAATCGCATTTATTATCTTGACCTGCTTTCTTTCGATTGCTATATCAATTGGGGATTGAAAATTATTATTAACTACTCTAAGATCAGCACCTTGTAATAAGAGAAAGCGCACTATGTCTACCTCACCTTGTTTAACTGAATAAATGAGAGGAGTATCACCCAATTTATTTCTAAACCTTAGTATCTCTTGAGTTGTTAATCCAATTTTTTCTAGCTTACTTATTATTCCTCTTAAGCAAGGTAAGTTATTTTTCTTAATACAGTAAAAAAATTGCTTACTGTAATCATCAATAAATACAGTTGTAGGAAGATGCTCATTAAGGCTATCATATTGTCGTTTATATATTGACTTGCTTTGTATATCTTTATGACCCCATTCTTTTATTGGTTCTCTGTTTAGCTTTGTCCATTTTTGTAAATTTTTCTTTTCACTTTCATCTTTTTTAGTTATAGGTTTTACTCTATTGCGGTCCTTGGAATTACTGTTTGTTTCTTTCACTTTTTTTTCTTCAAACTGACTCTCTACTTTTTCTTTTTTTTCCTCTAATAATTGACTCGCATCACTTTTTGAAAGTTCATTATCTTTTATATCAATCTTCTGATCAGCTTGTAGATTTTTTTGCGGGTTAGCTGTATTCTCATTTAAATCAGCACTTAAAGGCAAAGGCTCTGGTTTCAAATCTTTATTCACTTCTTTATTGGCCACATTTGGTAAATTTTGAGCAAATTTGTCTGTGCTTCCTTCTAGCTGGTCATTTGGCAAACCTTTATCAATCCTTTCACCTTCACTTATAGTTTTCTCAACCACGGAAGCTTTATTTTCGTTGTGTTGCAGCTTCTCTTTATCGGTAGTGTCGTCTAATCTTTTGCTCTCAGCCTCTTGTGTTTGTTTAGCATCGACGTTGCTTTTCAACTCATCTTTTTGATTTGTACTGCTCAGTAAATCTTGCTTTCTTGCACCTACATTTTCGTTTTTATGAACTGACCCAATTTTCTTTTCTTCACCCTGCTCTATGGCAAACAGGCTCAGTGATCCAAATACAACAACTAATAGTATGGAATATAAAATACTTTTCATAAATGTTCAAAACATAAGCTTAATTAAAATGATACTATAATCAAATGATTAATCTACAGTAAAAAATGCCTTAGGATTTAATTTATAAAAAAACAATAGATTTTTTGTATCTGTTCAGGGGCATCGCAAATATTGAAGCAAAGTGGTCAGTGCTTACTGTACGAACATTGTGATTTGAGAGCAATCTCCGCTAGGGAGGATGTCATCCCAGTGCTCAAGCAACAAGGACAACATTGCAAATTTAGAGTTCAAAAGGGTTATTCCTCGAGAACTACTGCGTCAGAAAGCTGGCGCTGAATTTGTATATAATGTTGATCTTGGAGGTTTTTATGAATAATAGTGAGAGAAAAGAGAAATTAGAAACTCGTATTCTATCAAGTAGAGGTAGGTCTTTACTTGACCATGAGCTACTGGAACGTAATCTATCTGCGTGTGCAGAAGGAAGAGAAGTCGCTAAAAGGCTAATGGAGCTCTTTAGTAGTTTAGGAAGGGTAATTAATGCTGATTTTTATGAGCTAAAAAATGTTACAGGAATGAACGATGGAGCAATAGCAAGTATCTTTTGTCTGAAAGAGATTTTTGATAGGATACTGAAAGGTAAGTTAAAAAAATTGTCAATTCTTGATAATAGAGAAGAGCTACTAAAATACTTTAAAGCACCAATAGGGCAGTCACGAAAGGAAAGCTTACGAGTAATATACTTAGATCGAAGTGATCATTTAATATATGAGTATATTCAAGACTGTGGAACTATAGACAGAGTACCTCTGTATGTCAGGGAAATAATAAAACAGGGATTACTGATTGATGCAGCATCTGTTGCAATTTCACACAATCATCCAAGTGGAGATATAGAACCTTCAAAGGAGGATGAGGATAACACACTTACATTAGCTGCAACCTGTGAAAATGTAGGAATGAAATTAATAGATCATATAATCGTAACACAGAAAAGCCACTTTAGTTTTTATGACAGTGGTTTATTGTAATCTGTAGACCGGAAGGAAAGTTCTCCAACTTTCCTTCTTTTTTTCACTTTATAAATTAAAAAATTCAATATAAGCTTGAACAGCTAAAATTAGTAATGAAAGGTGGAATTAGGCAAAAAAATAAAAGAGCTTAGGTTATACTGTGGTTTGACACAAACTGAATTAGGAAAAAGAATAGGTGTTTCATATAGACAGATACAAAGGTACGAAAATGGTTCAAATTGCATTTTAGCTAGTAGACTATATGACTTAGCAAAAGCCCTATCGATTGATGTTGCTGATTTCTTTACTGATGTGCATGACGACTCACATGAAGCTTATGATGAGGAGATATTAAAATTAGTTAAAGGATACAATGAAATTAAGAGCAAAAGGTTACGTAGTGTAGTTTATATATTGGTAAAATCTTTTTCTCAAAGTATATTATCTGATACGTAAAATGACCATACAACATCCTATCGATAAGCAAATAGGTGAAAGAATAAGGAAAAGAAGGCTAATGTGTGGTTTTAGCCAAAGAGACTTAGGAAAAAAGCTTGAAATTTCATTTCAGCATATACAAGGATATGAAACTGGAGAGGTAAGGCTTGTAGTTGATAGATTATATAATTTGGCAGAAGCTTTGTCAGTTGATATGTTATATTTTTTTACTAAAACCTCTGAAGACTTACGTGATAAGGCCTTCCATAGTGATGTAGGTAGCGAAGAAATATCAAGATTAGTAAGAGAATATAGAAAAATTAAAGATGAAACATTGCGTGATATTGTGCATTCAGTGATAAAGGCTCTTGCTAATACAGGCTTTAAAGCATAAATTCTCTCCTTGAGTCGTTGAAGAAAACTTAAACTTTCATTTTCTTCATCATTTTGCTTTTGATTTTCTTTCACTTTGATGCGTGTAGTTATACCCTACACAAAGTATAATGTTTTAAAAATAAAAACCTGCACCATAAAATATTGAGATTTAGAATATTAACTTATAAAGTCTTTTCGGCAGTTTTAGTGAGGGTTTATTAGCAAGGATGTTGGAGGTTAGAAATGACTATATCTGAAGGTGTAATACAGGGTATAAGGCATAATGATAAGAACGAGATAGGGGAATGATTTTTTGGTCAAGATGGCTGTGCATTATCCAGCTAAGTTTGATAGCTTAGAAGTAACAAAATTTTTAGTAAATAATAAAGGTGTAAGTTTTAACACTAAAACTAATGACGAAAACAAGCCTATTCATATTGCAGCTGATTTTTGAAATATTGATATTGTAAAGTTTTCTCTTAATAGGGAGTAGAAGTTGGTACAAAAGGTAAAAACAATTGGACTCCTTTGCATTATGCTACCAATAAAGGATATCTAGGAATTGTAAAGCTTCTAATAGAAAAGCAACAACAAGAATCATTTATTAATAATTCTAAAACTACAGATCAGTCTACTATGCTGCCAAGGAAGGACATTTACCATCTGTAGAATTTCTCATAGAAAAAGGAGCAAGAATTGATATTAAAAATTCCAATAATAGATCACCATTGGAACTTGCAAATGATGGAGGACATGAAGAAGTTGAAAATTTACTAAGAAATGAATTACTTCTTGATGCTGTCAAGAGAAAAGACCGCAGTGGAGTAGAAGCTCAACTTGATAAAGGGGCTAATGTTAATTATGTACGTCGAGAAGATGGCTGTGCACCATGCTGTCAGTTATAACCATGAAAATCTTGAGTTTGTGAAGTTCTTAGTAGGGAAAGAAAAGGTGAAATTATTTAGCACCAAAAATTCAAGAAGATGTAATAAATGGGAGACAGCCAAGAGGCTTGAAATTAGCTGATTTGAGAGAAATGCCGATGTTGAGGAGTGAAACAGGTGGAAAAATTCTACGGTCTTAATTTACAAAAGCAACAGTATGTGCTAGAAGGAGCTGCTACAAAGGGTCATGCCAAAAGATGTTGAGGAAGTCAAATTTGATATAAATCAATGTTGCAGAAGCTGACACTCAATTATGTGAAAATATCAGTGTAGATAGTAAATATCTTAGCATAATTAGTTTGGATGCAAAAGCGGTAAAAAATGCCTCCTATGTTCTCCCTTTAGCTGAAATAAAGACATAGACCCGCTGCAAAAGGAAAGTTGCTGTTTTTATCATTTTTGTTTTGCAGCAGGTCTTTTATTGGAAGATCATTCAGCTCCAGGAATTGCATTTGGCCTTAAAAATTTTGTCAGAATTTCTTATGCAACCTTACAGAAACAATTAAAAATAAAGTACAACAGTATTATTAAAGCGTGTAAAATGCTAATACCAATTCTCATTGTTGGTCAGTCAAATAGGAGACATTGCAGAGTTGTTTAATTGTGGAGCTGGCAAGAGAAGTAATAAATTTGCACAAAGCACCCTCAAGCAGAGCAATTGTATCGTATATTTTATTGCGCAAAATGTTCTGTTTTATGTATAACCAAAGCCTCTCAACAGGATTAAGTTCAGGTGAATATGGAGGTAGGTATATAATCTCAATATTTTTAGCTACCTTTAAATTTTTTGACTTATGCCAACTAGCACAGTCCATAACAAGAACAGCTTCTCTTGTCCCTAGATATTGCGACATTTGCTCAAGAAATACATTCATGCAATCAGTGTTAAC
Organism: Wolbachia endosymbiont (group A) of Bombylius major; assembly: GCF_947251895.1. NCBI lineage: Bacteria > Pseudomonadati > Pseudomonadota > Alphaproteobacteria > Rickettsiales > Anaplasmataceae > Wolbachia > Wolbachia endosymbiont (group A) of Bombylius major. Next base: position 830,460 of record NZ_OX366395.1, read on the forward strand.
ATTTGGTGCAAATAAGCTAAAACTCTCTCCATTTTTAGGATTAACTGCACTGTAGAGATAAAAATTATGCCTACCTAATTTTATTTTAACCCGAGTCCTAGTGCCTTTTTTAAACCATCCATGCCCAACTTTCGAATGTGTGCCAAACCTTGATTCATCAAAGAAAAATAGCTCTTTTTCTGGATACTTGCCAATAACTTCATTGAGATTTTTTTTTGAATTCCTCTTGTTTACTTTTATCTTGTACGTTGTGTACTGGTCTTGGTGTAATATATGAAAATTTCATCTTTTGCATATGGCAGTGTACTGTAGATTTGCTGATATTTAATCCGAACTTTTCCTGGATTCTTATTCTCATTTCTTTAATGGTAATATTAGGATTTTCTTCTATACATGCTTCAATTTGCTGTAGTTGAGCCTGATTTAATTTAGTTTTTCTACGGCGTGATGGAGGAGCAAACAGTTTTTCTTCTCTGCCAAATTTCAAGAGTTTTATCCACGAAGTTAGTGCGCTTCTTGAAATGCAATATATTTTTGCTACAGCCGTTATACTATGCTTTTTTGCCGCAATTACAGCATTTAGTTTTTTTGAAACATATGCATTGTTACTTACTTTCTTCAGCATTTCTTTTGCTGATTCTACTACTTTTTCATCCAATAATTTTGATCTTAATGCCATTTAAACCTCGCTACTTCACTTACTTTAGTATGGCTTTTTTTCCATTATTGTCTATCCGTTCTTTGTATAGTGGGAATTGGTATAAGTGAACTTTTAACATTCTTATGTATAATATATCAGTAAGATGGAGTTAGTGTATGGCCTGGGCGTATTTGCTATTAGCTGGTTTGGTTGAGATAATATGGACCACAGCACTGAAATATAGCAATGGCTTTACTCGTGTTATACCTGTAGTAATTATTTTAGTTAGCGGTTCTGTGAGTCTTTACTGGCTATCGTTAGCAATGAAGTCTATTCCCCTTGGTACATCTTATGCAGTTTGGACTGGTATAGGGTAACCGTTCACGGAGTATTCCCAATTAAGAAGGAATAGCGACTAAATTCTGTAATTTCTGGACAGGGTTCTGATTATTCAAACGTGAAGGGAATGTTCAAAAAAGTGTGTCAAAGCGCATTTTTAGTTCAACTCAATTTTCAATCTATCTGGAAAGAAAATATCAAGTTGAGACATAGTTAAAGCCCAATTAGGCAGAGCCATAGTCCATTTTTGCTCTACCTTCTTTATAGCACAATATACCTGTTTATACAAGGCATTTGTGCTGGTAAATGAGCCCTTGGTTTTAGTGAATTTTCTGATCTGTCTGTGCAGCCCCTCAATTGGATTTGTGGTGTAAATTAGCCTTCTAACTGGGCTAGAATACTTGAAATAACCAGATAAATTTTCCCAATTGTTCTGCCACGATTTTATAACTAAAGGATACTTTTCTCCCCATTTTTCTTCCAGCTCAAGTAAGTAATTTTCAGCAATTTCTTTACTTGTAGCACGATATATTTTTTTCAAATCATTCATGAAAACTTTCACATCTTTGCTGGATACATATTTTAGTGAATTTCTTATCTGATGCACTATACATAGCTGTACTTCTGCTTTAGGAAACGCACTATTTATAGCTGCAGGAAAGCTTTTTAGCCCATCTACACATGCAATCAGAATATCTTCTACTCCTCTTTCTTTGAGGTCATTTAGCACTCCCAACCAAAAGTTAGCTCCTTCACTTTCAGCCAAATAAAAGCCCAGGACTTCTTTTCTGCCATTTTGGTCTATGCCCAATATATTGTACATACATTTACTTACGCAATGTCCATCCTCTTTGACCTGAAAGAACATCCCATCCATAAATACTATCGGGTATACTGATTGCAGTGGACGACTACGCCATTCATTGATTATAGGCAGTAATTTGTCGGTAATACTTGATATCTCTGCCGCCGATATTTTGTGATCATAAATTTCCTCAACGTGTGACGCTATATCTCTATAGCTCATACCACTGGCAAATGTGCTCAAAATCTTCGTTTCAAGCTCTGGATGTAAGCTTGTTTGCCTTTTTTTGACTATTTGCGGCTCAAAACTTCCTTCTCTATCCCTTGGCGTCAAAAGTTCAAATGAACCGGCACTTGTCCGTAAAGTCTTTCCATTTCTCCCATTTCTTCGATTATTCTCTTCACTTTCAGCTAATAAGTGGTTTTCTATTTCACCTTCCAAACTTGCTTCCAGCAGCTTTTTTATAAATGGTGTTAATGCTCCCTCCCTTCCTGTCAACGGTCTTCCTTCTCGTATAGACGACAGGATATTTGTTTCCAACTCTTTATAATCTACCAATCCGTTAGTTCTGTTTACTACTTTCTGACTCATTGTCACACCTCCATTTTTTTATATCAATTTATTACTTTTTTTTCGGTTTGACACACTTTTTTGAACATTCCCTGGTTCTATGAAATCAACTCAATCAAAGTTTTCAAAAACCTTGAACTTGAAGAATAAGAATCTCAATAACTTGTATCTTCAAGGAGTAGGGCATTGTAGCTAAAATGTCTTGCAGGGAAGGTGAAGCCGATAAATTACTTATGCCAAAAAGGCTGACAAAAAGATTTTGCTCCCTTCCCATATAGAGTTAAAAGACAGAACAGTATCTTTGGAATTATATCCCGTATCACAAGGTTAGTCTAACTCTCAACTTTATTTATAGTTTTGGAGGCTGGTTTATGCAAGCAAATGTTATTTTAGGTGTAGATATTGCTAAAAAAAAATTTGATGTTTGTTTATTGATAGGCAGTAAAGAGCGACATAAAGTTTTTCGCAATAACAAGGAAGGTTTTGAAAAGCTTGTAGCTTGGTGTAATAATCACGGAGCAGTCCTTATTCATCTCTGCCTAGAAGCGACTGGTTGTTACAGTGAAGATATAATTATTTTTATGTATGACCTTGGACATAATGTAAGTGTGGTAAACCCTGCTCAAATCAAGGCTTTTGGCAAAAGTGAGCTACTCAGAAACAAAACAGATAAGTCAGATGCTGCCATGATTGCTAGGTTTTGTATTGCTAATAAACCTAATCTTTGGAAACCTGCTCCTACTGAAATCAAGCGTTTAAGAGATCTCTATCGTTGTTTGCAAGCACTTAAAGACGACAAGTTACAACAGATGAATCGCTTGGAAAATAAAAATATGGATTACCGTTGTAAGCAAGCCATACTTGAAGTAGTTGCTACAATAGAAACAGAAATTTCTGCTATAGAAAAAGAGATTTGTGAGCATGTTAATAACCATTCACACCTAAAAAATATGATAGAAAACATCAAGACTGTAAAAGGTATAGGACATCTTACTGCTGTTGCTATCGTTGCAGAAATGCCATCTGTTGATAATTTTGATAATGCTAGACAATTTACAGCCTTTGCCGGTCTAAATCCTGAATATTACCAATCAGGTTCATCTGTCAGTAAAAAAAGTAGAATATGTAAAATAGGATCCGAGCGTATCCGCAAGGCTCTTTATATGCCAGCTATAGTAGTCAAAAACCGTAATCCTCACTTTCAAAAATTTTGCCAGCGTTTAGCAAATAAAAGAAAATGTTCAATGGTTATAATTGTTGCGTTAATGAGAAAACTAATGCATATATTTTTTGGTATTCTTAAAAAGAATCAACCATTCAATGGTGATTTGGTAAAATAATGTTAACAGTTATACTCAACACTTTTGAGCACTTAGTATAGAGCACCATGCCTAAAGTGTTGGTACTATAGTAGATTACATTGTATCATTTTACTTTGACTTTAAACAAAACTGCCTGGTGAATAGCTAGTGTAACTGTGTATAAGTACGCCTACACAAACTCAAAGTACTTATACACAGTTACATTGATGTATAGAAGGCTAAATTAAGTTTTTTGTTGTTTTTTATCCTTTTTAGCTAAATAATTTATTGACAGTAAAGACAGTATCTTTTTGTCTGATAAAAATAAAGAGTTGAAAGAAAATTTTCCTGAATTTGAAAAGAAACACTTTTGCCATAACGTGCTTAATGAAACTATAAAGTCTCTATCAAATCAAGATGATGGCAAATTTGAAAGCAGTAAGCTGCTTGAATTATTAGAAAGTAATTTGAAACAATCCGCAAGGGAGATCATAGAAGCCAAGGTTAAAGAAGTTGTCAACAAACATTGGAACATTGGAAAAAATGTAGGTAAAGAACTACAAGATGACACGTTAAAAACCAAGTTGTCACTTTCTGTTAGAAAATGCGTAAAAGAATTCAAACAAAAAGAAGGGGTAAATAAGATTGTAAACTCTATCTTGCACAGCTTTAATAGCGAAAATAATAATAATAACGACTCAGTAGAATTACTTAAAGAAATTGTTGTGAAAAAGCTAATAGAAGCTAGAATGAGATTTTTTTTAGATAAGATTCAAGAGTTACAACTGACATCAAGCATAAGAGATAAATTTTTATCTACAGATCAGGGAATGTGTAATCAAACTCAAGGAGGAGTAAACGAATACCAATTAACAGAAAAAGCTAAAAAAGAATACACACCTAATTTCTCGATGAGTCACACTAATACTGTAAGCATACATTCATTGAACAATCGGAAAGGGAGTTAGAGTAGGCTCTTAATATAAAGCACCAACTCCTCTTTTGTTAAAGTATAGGAGCTGTCTTCCCAATGTTGTTTTAGCAACTCCAAGCTCCTACCTAAACTTTTTCCTGGCTGGTGACCTATACTTATTAAATCATCGCCAGATAAAGGAAATTTTGGAATATTGAATGTATTAGCAAATGAAATGTATTTATCAACATTTTCTCCAGACTCAACACCACAAATTTTTACTAAATCACAATATAATTCTCTACCAAATAAAGATATGTATTTTTTTTGCTCTTTTTCTGAGAGTTCTGTTTTGATATCGTTGGATAGTAAAAATAGCAGCTTTTTCTTTTGCTTGTTCGAAAGACGTAAAAACTTACTTATATATTCTCCAAGACTTAGCCTGTCATTTTTTTTAGTGGTCCTAAGGAGTAAGGCTAATTTTACTAGTGCATCAGTGCCCAAAAGAAGTGGCGAAGACAGAATTTCGCATTTTACTTCTTTTGGGATAATCTTTTGCAAAACATCAGATTCTTGCATGCTCTTAAGTGTTGGAAAAGGATCATTGCACTCCAGCAATTTAAGTATTTCATCTCTTATTCTCTCTCCAGAGAGGTTTTGGATCATATGCGAATGCTTTTTGCATACGCTTAGTATTTCATCACTCAAATCTCCAACACATATTTTTGCATGAAAACGAAATGCTCTTAAAATACGTAGATAGTCTTCTTTAATTCTATCTTCAGCGTTGCCTATAAAGTTTAACCTTCGCGCTTTTAAGTCCTCTATACCACCAAAGTAGTCATATATATGGCCATGCTTATCTGCATACAGAGCATTAAATGTAAAGTCGCGCCTTGAAGCATCCGCTTGCCAATTATTGGTAAATTCTACTTTTGCATGCCTACCATCACATTTCACATCATGCCTTAGTGTTGTGATCTCAAAAGATCTTTGATTTAGAACCGCAGTGATAGTTCCATGTTTTAAGCCAGTTGGAATAGTTTTTATATTACGGAGTTTTAGCGCTTTAATCGTTTGATTGGGAAGCAAATTAGTAGCTAAATCGATGTCGTGGACATCACGCTGCAAAATTGAGTCTCTCACACACCCGCCGACAAGCCTAGCCTCACCACCAAATTCCTCTATGGCATCAATAATTAAACTAGTCTCATGGTCAACTTGCATTTAGGTTAGTACGTACTGCAAGTTCATATTATATGAAATGCTTGCAAAAGCCCTATATAAAAATATACAGGGCTATTAAGATTTTACAAGTTGTGGTGCTCGTTGTTGATGAAATGGTTCTGCCATCGATTCCGTACCACATCTTAGTAAACTTGAAGGGTTTTGCTGCTCTATGCGCTGCTTTATATCACTAACGCACTGCCCTACAACATCACCAATTTTTCCATCAGCATTTTCTGCCAATAACTTATCAAATCCCTTTTCAACCTCTGCTCTCTCAGAGATATCCTTTGAAAGGTTACAATATTCCAAGATCTCATCTACCTGAAGTTTTTTTGCTAATAGGAAATCTTCTTGTTCTTGCTGCTGTCTTATTAATTCTTGAGTTACAATTTCAGCTCTAGAGTAATGATTCCCTCCAAGATATATTGTTTTTCGCTCTTTACTACCCCATAACTCGTCATTTAATTTATAACTCTCACAATTAAATACCTGATTTAACTGATCATCATTTATCATTTGTGGATCTGGCTCAAGCTTTTTTTGCTCCTCGCTATTATTATCTTTGTAGTAGACATTAATTTCAATGTTAGCTAAAGAAGCTAACATACCAATTTCTTCAATAAAAACAAAATAACTTTGACTTTTTATTGCTTCAAGATAAGCTTGGTAGAGTTCAGAGTTATTAAGAAATGAGTGTGTAATAAATTCACTGTTATATTGAGCATTGTACTCATTTTTACCAAGGCCATGAAGAGCCTCTGCATATTCTCCTAAATCACGCATAGCTTGATCACGTGATATATTAAGTTTGCTAACAGCTTTACTTACTAACCTCTTCACATTATCTTCAGCATTTTCAATTTTCTTATTTGTTTGCTCAACTAACTCCTTTATTTTATCAGACTTACCAGTTAAATCCCCTGGCTTGTTTAAAAACATATTAAAAACCTTTTCTAGCTGAGCTCTTAAAGGAGCTGGCATACTTACATCATCTAAAGATGTAAATTGACTTAAAAATTTGTGCCATTCCATTCTCATATCTTGCGCTCTTTCAGCTTTATATGGACCAGAGCTATTATCACCAAACACAGCATGAAAAAAACAATTGCCATCGCCCGCAGTATTATACTTAACTACTTGGCTATTAGTTGGTAATTTCCGTTCCCTAGATTGAAGCATAATTTTTACCTTAATTTAAGCTATATATTACTATACCAACAAAATTGTAACTAATTAAGTATAGCAGAAATTTTTAAATTATGCAATAGTTATAATTTTACATAGCAAATATGAGCTTTAACTGTGGTATAGTTGGGTTACCAAACATAGGAAAATCAACCTTATTTAATGCACTTACAGAGTCAAGTGCAGCCGAAGCTGCGAACTACCCTTTCTGCACAATCGAGCCAAATATAGGCAAGATTTCGATAAAAGATCAACGTTTGAAACAAATCGCAGCAATTGCAGGCTCAGAGAAGGTAATCTACAACCAATTAGAAGTTGTAGATATTGCAGGTCTGGTAAAGGGTGCAAGCAAAGGTGAAGGGCTCGGCAATAAATTTTTAAGCCATATCAGAGAAGTTGATGCCATCGTTCATCTGCTCAGGTGCTTTACGGATGACGATATCAGCCATGTACACAGTAAAATAGATCCAATATCAGATGCTGAAGTGGTAGAAATGGAATTAATCCTAGCTGATATTGATAGCATAGAAAAAAGGCTTCCTCAATTGGAAAAGAAAGCAAAGCAAGGTGATAAAGAGCTAAAGAGACAACTTGAATTAATGCAAGAGGTACTGGCTACTTTAAAATTAGGTAAACCTGCAAGAAGCTTGGAGAATATCGATGGAGATGAGATGAAGTTGCTTCAATTGCTGACAACAAAGCCCGTTATGTACGTTTGCAATGTTGAAGATACAAATGTTATAACTGGCAATGAATTATCTAAAAAGGTAGAGAGAATGGCGGAGGAAAATAAAAGCAAATTTTATTGCATTTCAGCAAAACTCGAAGCAGATATTGCAAATCTTGATACTGAAGAGGAAAAACAGAGTTTTTTATCAGAATTTGGCTTACAAGAATCAGGCCTTGATGGAGTAGCGCGTATTATGTATGAAGTGCTGAGTATGATAACTTTCTTTACTGTGGGCCCCAAAGAAGCACGGGCATGGCCAGTAAAAATAGGATCAACAGCTGACAAAGCTGCAGGTGTAATCCACACTGATTTTGAGAAAGGCTTCATAAAAGCAGAAACTATAAGCTTTGCAGACTATATAAAATATGGAAGTGAACCGGCTTGCAAAGACGCAGGAAAAATTCGCTTTGAAGGCAGAGATTATATCGTACAAGATGGCGATATAATGCACTTTAGGTTTAATGTGTAGTTTATTATGCAGCCACTTATTTAAAGTTAAGTTTTCTGGATCCCAGTGTCTGGGCACTGGGATGACAAGAAAGGGAGCACGATTCAAGACTTATGTGGGAAAAAGTGGAAAAAGGAGTTTATTATATTTGTAATCAAGGTCGTATTGTAAATCTAATAATCCTTGATTTTTGTACTGATGCAATATTTTTAACCATAGATAAACTTAGAGTCCATCCGACAGTTCTCATCACCCTAAAAAAAGATATACCGAATCTATTATTGAGCCTATATATAGTGCCAATGGTAGAACTGTTTTGTCAGCTTAAGACTTTAACTGAGATATTTCAAGAGGCAGCTAAAAGAGGAGTACCAAAGGTAGTAGAAAATACTTCTTTGCAAGTTTTACCAGCTTCATATATTTCGCTTAAACGTGTTGAACCAATTGTACCAACAAAGCTTTTGGAGTTACAGGTAGTTAAAGGTATGGTATATGTTAATAGCGTTGAAGTTATAAATAAAAAAGCTGTATCATGTCTTAATATTTTTCGAATATTGTTCAAGCAATTTTTACATGACTGCGAGAAAGAGCTGCCACCTGAAAAACATACACTTCTCAATATTAACCAGTTAGAAAAACTCTTGGAACTTAGTTTAGAAGCAGATTTAGAACATCAAATCAGAAAACCATTAAACAAGATGCAAAAAACGATCAAAGCTACATTGGCTGAGAAATTAGGATTAAGTATTGAACGTAATGATGTAATACAAACACTTGGTTGGCAAAGATCATCACATGGTTATCGGATTAACCCTTTTACTTTGACTATAAAAAAATACTAAAAAATTCTCTTACGTAGTACAATTTATACTTATAATATACTATGATATAACCATAGTATATTTATATATATAAGGTAATTTGCCAATCTGCCATTCTGCCATTCTGCCAATCTAATTTGGTAAGATCACGCATAACCCAAATATCTGGGTTTTCAACAGGCAGAGTTACTCCATTGTTTGACGAGAGATAATAATCTGGTTTTACTAATCTATATTGATTTTCAGCAATCTTCAGCTCCATGTCTCTTACACACAAGTAACCATACTTTGACCTTGTACTTGAAATGCTTATGGGTAAAAGAGAGATAATTGAAAGGGCTAAAAAGCTACAGGTTTGGCTAGGTAGTGGTTATCATCAGATAGGGTATTGTGCTAATGCAGCAAAATACGTACTACAGAATAATATCTCTAGGCTTAAAGAAGATAATAAGCTCGCTAAATTGTTTGCAGATAAGATTAAAGAAATTCCACACATAAAACTGGTACTACCTTATCCAGAAACTAATATAGTAAGCTTTAGTATAAAAGCACTAAATGTAACTAATGAGGTTTTCTTGAGTAAGTGCCAAGCTTATGGTTTATTGCTTTTTCCTTGGCTCGAGTCTCATATAAGAGCAGTTACCCATCTTGGCACAAAGGAAATAGACATCATGAAAGCTGCTGAAATTATAAAGGAGGTTGTGTTAAATTTAATATGAGAATAAAAATAGATTTCTTTAGCGATTCAAACACTGACCCTTCAGCTAAAATGAGGGAAGCGATGGCTAAAGCAAAAGTTGGAAACGAAGCTGCATGTGAAGATCCAACTGTGAACGAATTAATGGCAACCGCATGTAAAATATTAGGTAAACCTGCAGGAATCTTTTTGATTTCAGGAACGATGTCCAATGTAATTGCTTATAAAGTACACATTCAAAGACCTGGTGATTACTTGCTGCTTGATGAAACTTCACATCCGCTCATAGTACAATCTGGCTTGATCGCAGCCCAGGCACATGCCACTCCTTTGCCCATCAAAGGTACGAGAGGAATATTTACTGGAGAACAAATTGTTGAGTTTATTACTCGTCCTAGTTTAAGAAATATTCCGAGAGTTGGGCTTGTTTCTATCGAACAAACGACAAATTTTGGTGGTGGAGCTGTGTGGCCTTTAGAATATATTCAAGAGATCTCAAGTCTCTGCAAAGAGAATGACGTATTCACTCATTTAGATGGAGCAAGACTGTTCAACGCTTGTGCTCATACTAAAATATCTCCAAAGGAGTACGCAAGTTATTTTGATTCGGTATTCATTGATTTTAGTAAAGGATTAGGTGCTCCAATGGGCGCAATATTGCTTGGAAGTGAAGAGTTTATTGAAAAAGCTTGGTACTATAAGTTTCAAATTGGCGGAGGTATGCACCAAGCTGGCATTATCTCAGCTGCATGTTTATATGCTCTACGTAATAATGTAAATTCTTTAGAAGAAGATCATAAAAAAATGCAGCACCTTATAGAAGGCCTAGAACCCATAGATCAAGTTATAATTGATATCGACCTATACAAAACTAATATAGCGTATTTCTCATTACGTAATAATTGTATATCTACTCAAGAATTAATAAACGTACTAGTTACAAATTATGGAATTAGAATGGCTAACATAAGAGGTAAAATCAGAGCTATAACACATAGAGATATAAGCTATGAAGATATTAATACTACTGTATCTGCTATAAGAAAGATACTAAGTAATTTTCTGTACTAATTGTTTGCAAACTTCTTGTCAAACAATATTATACCAATATAGTATTATGCTAGCATCTACATAGAGCTATTTGGGAATAGGTGTAAACTTTGTCTTCTTTCAATATTTACTATTCTTCTGTGGATATATGCTGCTTTATTTATCAAGACAAAGTATACCAATTGCTCTACCACTGTTAATAGATACTGACCATGTAAAATTAAGCTATTTTTTTGCTTGCTTTTCTTTTTTTTATGGAGTATCAAAATTCGTTAATGGAATAATCATGGACTCCAAAAATAATCCATTATTTATGTTTGGGCTATGCAATATTGCAACTGGATTATTAACCATTGGTGTAACTTTATCATATAATAATCTAACTTTATTACTGTTAACATTAATATTATTAGCTTGGACACAAGGGTTAGGTTGGCCAGCTATTACCAAGTTTATGGTTACAAACTCTAGCATCTCTTCAATTGCATCATCATGGGGAGTTATGAGCGCATCTCAGCAACTTGGTTCTTGTATTACTTTAATTGTATTACCAAGTATAATTAAAATATATGATGCAAAAAGTGCATTTTTGTACTCTGGTCTCTTATGCTTACTTTTTGGAATTTATATAATATTAAAAGCATATTACAAAGAAAGTGCCAACTTTACTACCTATTATAAGGTGCAGAAATCTCAAATAGGTATCAAGGTAACAAGTTCCATATGGTTTCTATGTTGTGCTACTTTTTGTGCTTATATTATAAAAATGGGAATCTTCTTTTGGTTTCCTATAATTTTAAAGGATAAATTACAAATTTCTCTTGTACAATCCTCACTAATAACAGGCGTGTATGATTTAGGTGGAATCCTTGGAACTTTAATCACAGGAAGAATTAGTGATATGTACTTCTTTCAAAATAGAAGCTTGCTGGCATTACTTTACATGTTGGGTATAGCACTCACTTTTATTGTAATGAACTTTGGTCAAAACATAATTCTTATGAACCTTGGCGCAATCTTATCAGGGTTTTTTATATTTGGAGTGCAAGTACTGACAGGTGTTATAGCTGTAGAAATTGCTCCACAAAATAATGTATGTGCAATTGTAAGCTTAACAGGATTATTTGGGTATATTGCAAGTTCAATATTTTCATGCGTGCTCTTAGGAGTACTTGTTAAACACTATGGTAACAGTATTATGTTTTCATTTTTTTCCATTTGCTCTGTTGTTGCACTCGTTTGCTTTTCCATATTATCAAGCAAAGACCTTAAAAAACTAAGTAAAGCGGTGTAAAAAACATTTCTCAACAGTTAAATTTTGTAGATAGATTTTTTACCCAAGGAATAAACATGGTAACCATATCTTAGTAATAGCTCGCTATCTAATAAATTACGGAAATCAAAAACATTAGGTGCAGCCATAATACTCTTTAAACTTGCAAAATCTTGATTTTTAAATTCTTTCCACTCCGTTAACAATAACAAGGCTTCCGCGTCCCTTGCAGCCCCTATAGCATTGTCCGCGTACTCTATATCCTTTAGAACTTGCCTAGCATTATCCATCCCCATTGGGTCATATGCAGTAATTTTAGCCTTGTTATTCACTAACAATTGTGCAATATCTATAGCTGGGCTATTTCTTACATCATCAGTACCAGACTTAAAAGTTAGCCCCCATATTGCTATTTTTTTATTTTGGACTCCATTTAATAGATATTCTACCTTTTTAGCAATGTTTGTTATATGATTATAGTTAGATTCCTTAACTGAATTTAAAATTTGTAGCTTGACATTGTGATCTTCAGCAAGCCTTATTAAGGCCGATAAATCTTTAGGAAAACATGATCCTCCAAATCCTGGACCAGCTTTGAGAAATTCCTTACCTATTCTATGGTCCATTCCCATACTGTTAGCTAAAAGGTCAATGTCTGCTCCTAATAGCTCACATAAATCTGCCATCTCATTAGAAGCATATTTAATCATTTCAGCAGTAACTGTATCAGTGACTATTAACGGAATATTCTTATCTATAAATGATCTATATATAACTTCTAGTTTTGCCCTAGCTAGCTTAGTTTTTACTCCTATTATTATCCTATCTGGGTATAAAAAATCTGATACTGCAGAGCCTTGCTTGAGAAACTCTGGATTAACCCCCAAATCAAAGTTATAGCCCTTATTAGATAAATAATTATGTATATTTTCTGCAGTACCAGGAGGAACAGTTGACTTTATCACTATTAAGCAATCTTGATTAACTCTCTCAGAAACTTCACTTACTGCATTATATACATTCTTTAAATTTGCATTTCCTAGGGAGTCTGATGGAGTATCTACAGTTATAAATACTACTTCTGTATTGGGATTTATTTGAAAATACGAATCGAAAAATCTTATCCTTTGTGACTTTATATTATTCTCTAAATAATCTGCTAATTCAGGTTCATATAGAGGAATTTTCCCTGATTTCAAAAGTTCAATCTTCTCAGTATTTATGTCAATGCAATCAACTTTATGGCCCTGCTCCGATAACATTGTACCAGATACTAAGCCTACATACCCTACTCCTATAATAGTTATGTGCATTTTATTATCACCTTAAAAATATAGCTTAGCATCTAAAATAAATACCATTAACAATGAGAGTCATAAACTTTTGTTGTTACATTATTTTTCTTAATTGCCTTACCTTCCGAGTAAACTATAAATAAGGTTGACGGTATTAATATCAAAGTACCATGTAAAACACTTTTATCAGGTAATTCATTAAATATAACGTATGTTACTATTGCAGAAATTATTAGCTCTATGTACCTATAAGGTGCAAGTGCAGTAGCATCAGTAAGAGTAAAAGCTTTTAACATAAAGAGCAAAATTAGATTTGAATTAATTCCCAAAATCAGCAGTAATACTAATTCCAACAAGGAAGGCATATGCCAATAAAATAACAAAGGTGGAGTAGAAAAAACAGTTGTCATTAGAGCTGAATAAAATAACATACTTATTACTGACTCTTTTATCACAAGTTTCTTATTAAGTATGTCTAATATAGCAAAGATTAATGCAGATACAATAAAAATAAGAATTTTAGGATTAAAGTCTTCACTATGAGCTTTGATAGTAATAGCAATACCAACAAAACCAATAATAGTTACTATCCATCTTTGCCAAATTATATTTTCGTTTAGTAAAGGGATTGCAAGAAATATAACAAATAATGGTATAGAAAAACTTATAATCGTTGCAGTTACTATGGGGAAAGTACTCAATCCATAGGTCCATAAGACCATTCCACAAAACAACAGTGCTCCTCTAGTTATTTGAATAGATATTTGACTTGTTTTAAAAGCTTCTATTCCATAGTAAAACATAAAAGGTACAAGGGTAATAGTGGTAAACAGAAAGCGGAAAAAAATTATTTCAAAACTCTGAAGATGTAAACTTAGATATTTTGATATAGTATCATTAGCTACACTACTAAATAAGCTAAGTATAAACCAGATAACCCCAAACAAATAAGCTCTCAGTCTATAATCCATAAAGCTTCTGATTTAATAGATATGATGTACTCATATAATTTTACTACAAAACTAATAATATAAAAGTTTTCTGATGTATGGTTCCAGAATGTGATCGTGAGGGTTAATTATAAATAATTCGGGAAATTTCGTCTCTGTAGACATATTAAGAACTACGTAACGAATGTTTATATTTGTGAGTAATAGTAAGGTTCAAGGTAAGGAAAATGCTAGTGAGGTAAAGTAGAATAACGTTGATTTGATAATTTAAGCTCATCTTCCCTCTTGCTACATCTCTCTTTATATCTCCTCTTTTGCAGCAGGTCTATACTTACTGCTTAAATTTAGGTGCACACTAATTTTTCGATTTGTATATTATTCTAATGCTTGTATAATACCTTCATTGAATATTTGATTTTGAGGTAATTAGATGCCAAAAAGTAAAACTAAACGTGGAACGGAAGATTTGAAGGGTAATGCAGGCCCAAGCAAAAGATCTCGTCTCAGTTCTGATCCTAAAAAAAATAAAGAGATTATCTCTAGCAAAGTAATAAGTAAGCTGAAGGATGTTGTTAAAGGTGATAGAACTTCAGCTATTGAGGAATGGGTCAAGGCTCACCCTGTAACAGTAGAGGGTCTAACCGTTGAGCAATCGGACCTCTTATGTAATGCGTTTCGTGATGAATCTTGTTGGTCAGGTGCGACACTAGATGTTGCTAAATTGGTAGGAGAATTAGCTAAATCAGGTGTGTTGAATCCATTTGCTATATATAAAATAGCATGTATTGAGTGTGTAGAGAGTGAAATTAAGCAATTATTTGACAAGGCGTTAGAGTCTTTTAGATCTGACTTATCTCATAAAGGCGCATGTGAGGAAGATAGGAATTTAGCTTGCAGTGATGAGCTTGCAAGAGTTGAATTGTTAAGTTCCATGGGAAGACGTGATCCTGTTTTCAATTTCTGGATTGATCAAGAATCAGGTAACCTTAGAGAAAATATAGAAGCAGAAGATGGATTTAATAAGGCTGTAGATTTCAAGTGGAGTAAGGGAGTGGAACACTTCTATAATCGTCTGTGTTCTGAAGAAAAATTAGTGAAAGAAGGGCGAGAAAAATTGCTAGTTTCTGCTATTGCAAAATTATCTCCATTGCAATCTAGCTATAAACTTGCTGCTACCTTAAATTCCATTCTAGGTAAAGTCATAAGCGCAAAAGTAGATCATAAGTCACTACTCGGGCTACCGAATAAGAAAGATAGGGGTGTGATCTATCGTCCTCTTAGTTGCTTAGTAGAGCACGGTTTTCTTTACACAACTAAGTATGTTATCCAGTACTTGAGCGAGGGATGTTCAAGATCTGAAGTAGAGAAAATGCTTTCAACTAGAGGATATGCACATCTTCTATCATCGCTTTCATTTGTTGTAGTTTCTAAAGATTATGACTTGGATAACAGGAATGAAGCAAGGTCAGCTATTAGCAGTCTTTGGGAATCTAGTGTATTTAACCAAAATAAAATAAATGTTGTCGATCCTTTTAAAGATAGGATTGCTTTTGTTGCAATGGAAAATGCAATTTCAAATTTGATTGTAGATCAGGAGAGCAGCAAGGATACTCAAAGTGCTGGCGATGGTGAAAAAGTTGATTTGGTCTTGAGTATTTTAAAGTTTGCTAAAGATTGTTGTTCAGACAAAAGCTTTGAATCATTAAAAAAGAGGATAGCAAATAGTTTAGACAAAACAAGGGATTCTAAGATGATAGGTGCAACTAGCTCCTCTAATTTAATAGAAGAGTTGTGCAAATCGGAGAAAAGCTTGAGTTTATCCTCTGCTAGTTCTGAAGGTCCTCAATCTACGTTAGTGGGTACTAGTGTTAGTATTTCGCCTGCTGCAGTTGTTAACAAATAGGAGTATTTATGCATAGTAATAGTGAAGATCGTGAATTAGTTAGGGCTTTATTAAGTGGAGGTTGTGATGAGTTTAGTAGACAATTTGTAGGTTTTTTAAACAACTGTGCATCTTTTTTGCATTCGGCTAATAAGCCTGGCTTTTTTCCTACATTCTTCTTTGGTATGTTTTCTACCGCACATGATGCAGGTATATTAGTTGAAGATGAAAGAGTCTATTTTCGTTTTGACAATTGTGGAAATCTAAAAGTTGCTGTTCTCACTAATGAAGAAAATAGAAGAATAGTCAGGTGTTATACTGTTGCTGATAATGAGAACAGCCCTGGATCAAGGTTTAGCGAAGAAGAGAAGCAGTGGGTAGCAGAGAATCTTCCACAAGAATTACAGGAAGGTGAGGATCTGGACTGGGAAGAGTATAAAATATTTCGGTTTGGAGAAGAATGTAGGTTTATTCATGAAATAGATAGATTTCCTCAACGTGATGAACCTGGAGCTCCAATTTTTCATGAAATTAACCCAATCAGAGAACAAGGTGAATTGTTAGACCTGATGAATGAGTTGGCAAATGATGATGCAGGAGAAGTGCGTACTAATGTTAAAAGAATTTTGGAATATGTTATTGATATCCATGATGAACATGAAGATAGCTTAGTGTTTCGTGCAGAGTCTGATTACCACGGTTTTCTGTGTGGTTTTTTAGTAAATTTTAGATACCGAGCTGTGGCTGATTTCTACCCAGAGCTACTTATAGGAAAAGGTTATGCAGATGTTGTTTTGCTTGTTCGTGGTGTTGATCAGGCAAATGATTCGGTTCCAATTATAATTGAGTTGAAGGTTGGTGATGAGGAAGGGTTAGAGCAAGCTAAAGATTATGCTAAAAGTTGTTCTGTTTCGTCTTTGCCTATTCATACCTCATCACCAAGTGCTGTTTGTGTAGCGTTAAATTTTCAATTACGTGGAGGTGCTGGTCTCCGAACTTCTGTGCAGGCCTTTTCAGAAGGTGGTCTTTCCTTAATACCAGGTTTACTACATCCTCATGGAAATGGAGTTAGGGGAAATGTAAAACGTTTTTTACAACCCATAGCATCAGAGTTCACTCAATCTCCTCATTGTAATACTTTTTCCTGTACGTCATCGTTTGTTTTTGGAAATGTTTTATCTACAAGGAGGGACTTAGAAACAGATGATGGGCGGGAGGTAAGGGTTACCAAGTATCTATTTAACCACTCTCAGGGAGAGAAAATGAAACGTACAGGTGGTAGGGGAGATGCAGCAGATATTGTAAGACATGCGTTAACTTTAGCTCTATTTTTATCAAATATTGGTTTTGTTGTGCTTCACATTTTTCGTCGTTTAAAGTGGCAGACTTTACCAGATAA
The DNA here is from genome assembly GCF_947251895.1 of Wolbachia endosymbiont (group A) of Bombylius major. Classification (NCBI taxonomy): domain Bacteria; kingdom Pseudomonadati; phylum Pseudomonadota; class Alphaproteobacteria; order Rickettsiales; family Anaplasmataceae; genus Wolbachia; species Wolbachia endosymbiont (group A) of Bombylius major. The sequence goes on from NZ_OX366395.1 coordinate 847,988, forward strand.
GGCATTGAACCTGTCGTTACTACCTCAAGCCATAGATGATGCTAAGGTGCGTCAAGTACTTTGTGAAGTAGATGTCCAGGGTCATCTGGAAGTGGCTTATGCAAAGAAATTCGAATCACTACGTGCTTACTCACGTTCTCATAGTGAAGGTTATTTCGAGGGAAGGTTTTCAGAACAAATGGGTAATGTTAGGAACTTACATCAATTTGCAGATCAGTTGATGAGTGCTGAGCCTAATTTTGGTAATGATGGTAATGTTAATGGTGAGTACAGGGCTAGGTATGAAGTTTTATTTAATGAGATTTCTCGTCTGTTGTCTCCGTTATTAAATGGAAACCGTCTACTCGTGAACAATGAAGCTAAATTTCAGGCTTTGTTGCGTGGGATATTTCAAAGTTGCGGTAATCCTGCCAAGGTAATTATTGAGTTCCAGCTACAGAGAGGAAGGAAAATAGACCTAGTATTATCAAAATCTGCGGAAAATGATGATACTCATCCAATTGGAATAGAGTTGAAGTATGCTAACACCGCAGAGCAAGTTGAACGAAAAAGGGTGGAGGCAAATCGACAGTTAAGTGAATACGAATTTTGTGGAGGATGCAAGCGTATTACTGGGGGAGATGCGATGGTTTTGTTATACGCTATATTGAATGCTATAGGACAAGAGCAGGATCTGATATTGATTGGTGGGCTTCGTAGAGCATCTGGGTTTTCTAGATGACTTGTAACTAATAAAAGTACCAAAGATAAGGTTGTTTATGGGTAAAATTATGCATTAAGCTAGAGTGCGTTTGAGTAAGGTTGGAGAAAAAGTAAGGTCTTTTAGCAAGAAAATTTGATTTATGTTTTCTTAAGTTAAAGTTAACCTGATGAAGTTTGTACAATTTATTGTTGGAGTTTTTTGTTCTATTTTTACTGTAAGTTCAATCTGCTCTATCTTTGGTCTTTTTTTCTTAGTTTTGCAGCAAGTCTAATATTTTTACTACTTAATGGAATAACTTGCAGAAAGTGGAGATATAATGCTAAGGCAGAGGAGCTCAGACAGTTGCCTTAAAACAATAAAGAAATAGTAAAGGCAAAAAGATACCCTTGCGTAGTTCGAAAGCTTTTCTAGTAACCGTTCACGATATAAGAAAGTAGTTTACAAAAATGGTATAGTGGTATAGAGAAGATAAGCTAGATAGAGAGGGTTTAATTATAGAAGTGCTGCAAGAGAAGATTGTGGTGTTAGAGTCAGAAAATGCCGATCTGAAAGCGGAGATAGAAAATCTTAGAAAGGAAGTAATAGAGTTACAAGACAAGCTGGGTTTAAATTCAAAAAATTTATCTCTACCACCATCACAAGATGTAAAAAAACAAAAAAGAAGAGTAACAGGAATCCAGGAGGGCAACCAGGACATGAAGCGCACAAGCGAGAGTTAATGGAAGCAGATGAGATTGTGAAGTGCTCGATTGATTCGATTTGTGTGTGCGGAGGCCAAGTTATTTTAGAAGAAGACACTATACACCAAAAGGTAGAGCTGCCAGAAATTAAGCCAATAGTAACTGAGTATATGCTGCAAAAAGGTTACTGTAAGGCATGTAAGAAAAGGATCTCAGCTAGTCTACCTGAAGGTGTTGATTGGAATCTTTTGAGACCCAATGCCGAAGCGATAATCAGCAGCTTTACTGGCTTTTTTATCAACTCAAAAAGAGAAGTACAACAGATTTTAAGCAGTATATTTAATCTGAACATAAGCCTAGGTTTGATATCAAAACTGAGGGTAAAGTATCAGAAAAATGTATATCAGAATACGAAAAAATAAGAGAAGAGCTGAACGAGAGTAAGTATTTGCACATAGATGAAACGAGCCAATAGAAATCAGGGAAAGAAAGGTTGGGTAGTAACGAATAAAACAGCAACACTTATGAAGTTAGTTGGATCTCGCGGAAAGAAAGTGTTGAAAGGGTTATTACCAGAGTACTAAGATAAGCGATAGGTATGCTGCATATAATTACTTTAGTCGTGACAGATCTGCTGGGCCCACTTAGCAAGGGACTTTGAAAGGTTTTTCTTCAGTAAAAATGTTGAAGTGAGTCAAATCGGCGCAGCATTAAAATCGCTGATCAATAGAGTGTTTGTGATAGATAGAGCACGTAAACAAAACCTGATAGATAATTTAAGATCTTGTTGGTTAATGAGAAAGATTAGAAAAAGGGTGAAATATTTTTTGCAAAAGATAACAAGGGTTGCAAAAGGAACTCAAGCCTCGAGAATGGCTGCCAATATTCTGCGTTCTGAAGATATGATGTGGAAATTTGTGCGAAGTCCTGATCTGATTGAGACAACAAACAATCTTGCAGAACGTCAAGGTAGAAGGTATGTCATTTATCGTAAAAATAGCTTTTTCACTTGGTCAAAACGTGGAGAAAAGTTCGTTGAAAGAATGCTCTCGATATTTTTGACTTCACGTTGGGAATGTTCAAAAAAGTGTGTCAAACCGAAAAAAAAGTAATAAATTGATATAAAAAAATGGAGGTGTGACAATGAGTCAGAAAGTAGTAAACAGAACTAACGGATTGGTAGATTATAAAGAGTTGGAAACAAATATCCTGTCGTCTATACGAGAAGGAAGACCGTTGACAGGAAGGGAGGGAGCATTAACACCATTTATAAAAAAGCTGCTGGAGGCAAGTTTGGAAGGTGAAATAGAAAACCACTTATTAGCTGAAAGTGAAGAGAATAATCGAAGAAATGGGAGAAATGGAAAGACTTTACGGACAAGTGCCGGTTCATTTGAACTTTTGACGCCAAGGGATAGAGAAGGAAGTTTTGAGCCGCAAATAGTCAAAAAAAGGCAAACAAGCTTACATCCAGAGCTTGAAACGAAGATTTTGAGCACATTTGCCAGTGGTATGAGCTATAGAGATATAGCGTCACACGTTGAGGAAATTTATGATCACAAAATATCGGCGGCAGAGATATCAAGTATTACCGACAAATTACTGCCTATAATCAATGAATGGCGTAGTCGTCCACTGCAATCAGTATACCCGATAGTATTTATGGATGGGATGTTCTTTAAGGTCAAAGAGGATGGACATTGCGTAAGTAAATGTATGTACAATATATTGGGCATAGACCAAAATGGCAGAAAAGAAGTCCTGGGCTTTTATTTGGCTGAAAGTGAAGGAGCTAACTTTTGGTTGGGAGTGCTAAATGACCTCAAAGAAAGAGGAGTAGAAGATATTCTGATTGCATGTGTAGATGGGCTAAAAAGCTTTCCTGCAGCTATAAATAGTGCGTTTCCTAAAGCAGAAGTACAGCTATGTATAGTGCATCAGATAAGAAATTCACTAAAATATGTATCCAGCAAAGATGTGAAAGTTTTCATGAATGATTTGAAAAAAATATATCGTGCTACAAGTAAAGAAATTGCTGAAAATTACTTACTTGAGCTGGAAGAAAAATGGGGAGAAAAGTATCCTTTAGTTATAAAATCGTGGCAGAACAATTGGGAAAATTTATCTGGTTATTTCAAGTATTCTAGCCCAGTTAGAAGGCTAATTTACACCACAAATCCAATTGAGGGGCTGCACAGACAGATCAGAAAATTCACTAAAACCAAGGGCTCATTTACCAGCACAAATGCCTTGTATAAACAGGTATATTGTGCTATAAAGAAGGTAGAGCAAAAATGGACTATGGCTCTGCCTAATTGGGCTTTAACTATGTCTCAACTTGATATTTTCTTTCCAGATAGATTGAAAATTGAGTTGAACTAAAAATGCGCTTTGACACACTTTTTTGAACATTCCCGATTTTTTAGTTTTTTCATCAATATCTTCTAATCTTTTATCAACATCCTTTAACTTTTCTTCCAACTTTTGTTGTTCTTGATTATTTAACAGTTGTTGTTGCATTATTTTTAATTGTTCTTTCATGCTTTCTTTTTCTCCCTGTAGTTTCTTAATATCAGCTTTCAATTGATCTTCTACTTGCTTCTGTTCTTTTTGTAACTGCTTAATTAAACTATTTTTCCTGACTTCTCCCACCCTTTCTAAAAGCTCGTTTATTTTATTGGTAAATTCTGCTCTGAGTTCAGTTAATTCTCTTCCCTGGCACCCTATCATCTCAGATTTTGCCTTCAACTTTACTAAAAACTCTTTCTCTTGTTTATCTGTAACTTCTACCAATTTTCTATAATCCTTTTTAAGTCTTTCAATTATAGATCGCAATTCTCTATTTTCCTCTTTTAACGAGCTATTTTTTGATTGTAAGTCCGCTTTAAGCCTTATGATTATAGATCGCAATTCTTCAATTTTCACTTCCAATAAGCCATTTTCTGATTGTAAGTCTGCAATCTGCTGTGCTTGATCACTATTTTTATCCGTTGTTTCGACGTATTCGGTCTGCATTGCTATATCGTGAAATGTTACTTTATTAGTTTGAACCTCTCCATCCTTACTTATTACTTCACTTTGGCTCTCTTTCTCTACAATTTCAAGTTTTAAGTCAACTTGAACACTTCCATCTATTGTCTTAAAAGCATCAGTTTGAACTTCATTGTTTGCAGTAGTTTTATCGTAGTACAAAATATTTTCTGCCCATCTGTTCCATCTCTTGGGCAATATTCGTCCAATCTTTTTTAGATATAACCAAGCAAATACAGTAGACCATCTGTATTTTTTTTCCTTATTATTAATATTTAGCATAAAATTACCTTATTTTTTATCTTTAATTTACAGAAAATTTTAATAGTAATAAAGTTATATATATTAGTATAAATGTTAAACAAATACTAACGCAGGTGTCAAATTATGGTAAAGTCTTTGCCCGCCTAATACACTTTAAGCAGAAATGTACATGTCTGCAAGTACAGCATTTGCTTTTTCTATCGCTCTTGCTAACACTTCCTGTTCATTGTTCTGATTTTTCACATTGATTACCTGAGCAGCTAAGTTTGCAGGAAAAGTGACCAAACTGACTTCCCATAATTCCACTTGTTTTAACACTCTAGCTCCGCTTTTATGATCAACATCATACTCTATAGGTATATAGCCGATGGAAAGTCCGTTAATTGCCCCAGTTTTGAGCATCAAATACACTTCTTCTGCTTTCTGAATACCCAAAAGTAAATGTGCAATTATATATAGACCAACATCATTTTCATAAATATCTATGATACTACCTATAGGTTCGTCAGGATTATGCTGCCAAAGGAGTTTTATTTTATTTCTGTTTAAATTTTCCTTAAATGCTCCGGGTAAGATCAGGTCATTTTGTTTATCAACTATATTAAAAACGCTAGCATAACCAGAAAATACACCATTTTCTCCTATGCTTTTTATTGACAATGGTGAATAGAGAAATTTCTTATTCATAAAGCCTCCTGTAGTATTGGGAATTTTGTTTGCATAATGCACTGCAATGTCAAATCTATTATATGCAGCGCTCTAAAAGGGGGAAGCACTTTTCTTAGTTACTAAAAACGCTAACTAGAATCCAGATTGGACACTGGGTTATAAAATTCTACGTCATACCACCGCGGCGCTAACAAGTAGCGGAATGACGATTGTCAAGGTGTCATCCTAGTGCCTCTATGATGTCATCCCAGTGCCCTGACTACTTGGATCCAAGAAAAAGAATGATGTCATGCAAGCCCCTATGATGTCATTCCAGTGCTTGACACTGGGATCTCATTTCACTCTATAATAGCAGCGCTCCTTTCTTGTCATCCGAGTAGCCTCTTTTTTGTCATCCCAGTGCGTGACACTGGGATCCAGCCTTTCCATAATCATCAAAACATTGTATTGTAACGTAAAACGGCTACTTTTATGCTTACCAACTTAATAAAATTCCTGGATCCCAGTGTCTGGGCACTGGGATGACACCCTCCTAGTAGAAACGCTTTTGTAATTGCAACATTCGTGCAATCTTTAGCCATGAATATTAAGAAACTTACCAAACGAAAAAAAGGCAAAAGAAACCCTAGTCATTGTCTATTTTCAGTATTGGCGTTTTTTTATGTTTTTTACACTTAGTAACCGCGACTCAGCTGCATTTAAACTGCAACTAACTTTTAGCTATAAACATTAAAAAATTTACTAAGCAGAAAAAAAGGCAAAGAAAACCTAGGGTAGCTAGTATTCAAATTCTCCCTTGTTCTATTTGACGTCTTTTGATGTCTTAAACGCTTTATAAGCGCGTTTCGGCTTGTATAGGTAGAAACCCAGAAGTTTTATAAAGACATGAGGTGCACATAGTGCAAAAAATTAAGCATGATTTACGCCAAATACAAAGTTCCCTTTGTCGTTTTAATCTGTAGATTGCGAAGATAAATAAATAGCTTCAATTTTATGATAAGGGGGCTGGCGGAGTTTGTCAAGCAAGTTTTTAGCCCTGTCTCCTTGCTATAATGTTCATATCGATAGAAAAGCAAAAGAATAAAATGAAATATCAAGTGATATCCTCTATAATTAAATTTTTTGAATGAAGAGATGACGATTCGTGTAGGAATTAATGGTCTGGGTAGAATAGGCAGAAGTGTATTGCATGCTATTTTCGAAATAGAAGAATATAGTAAACAAATAGAAGTTGTAGCTGTCAATGGATCGCTCGGTGCTGAGCAGCATGCACATTTGATTAAATATGATTCTGTTCATGGCAAATTCAGTGGTGATATTGACTTTAATGAGTCTCAAAATTGGATTTCTATAAATGGCAAAAAGTTTTCTTTATATAGAGAACGGAGCCCTGAAAATATTCCTTGGAATGTTGATGTAATACTTGAATGCACTGGTGCATTCAACAAACGTGAAGAAGCAATAAGGCACAATGCAGAGAAAGTAATTGTCTCTGCTCCAGTTCCGGATGCTGATGTCACTATAGTTTATGGTGTGAATAACGATATGCTCGAAAAAGAGCATAAAGTGATATCAGCAGGTTCTTGCACTACAAATTGCCTTGCTCCGATTGTGAAAGTCCTACACTCCAGTTTAGGTATAAAAAGCGGTTTTATGACTACTATACATGCCTACACGAATGATCAAAATGTTCTTGATGGTAATCATGAAGATTTGCGTAGAGCAAGGGCTTGCGGATTATCTATGGTGCCAACTACAACCGGGGCAGCAAAAACAATTGGTTCTGTCATCTCTGAATTAAAAGGAAAGCTAGATGGCACTGCCGTCAGAGTTCCAGTTAGCAATGTTTCTATGGTTGATTTTAAATTTACGACTGATAAGAAAGCGACCGTTAAAGAAATCAATGAAATGTTTAAGGATGCAGCTCTCTCCTCTACGTTATTCCAGCGCGTGACGCTGGAATCTAATTTCTGGATCCCAGTGTCAGCTACTCGGATGACATCAGAGGGTACTAGGATGACAGAGGGTTATCCAATGTCAAATGTACTTTCTATATGCGAGGAACCTTTAGTCTCAATAGATTTTGTGCATAACCCTTATAGTGCAATTGTGGATTTAACTGGTACATATGTTACAGGTGATATATGCAGGGTTGCAGCGTGGTATGACAATGAGTGGGCTTTTTCGCTGAGAATGTTAGACATAGCATTATTGAGCTATAGTAAAGTATGAACTGGAACTCAAACAAATACGCCTCATTTTATGAGCACTTTGCGGAACTCAGAAAAAGAGTTATCTTTTGCTTTCTATTTTTTTGCGTTGCTTTTGGTTTTTGTTATTACTTTAAGGAAAATATATACCGTTTTTTACTCGCACCTTTAATAGAAGCAACAAAAGGTAGCGAAGGTTTTTCTTTAATTTACACAGACTTAACAGAGGCATTTTTTGTGTATCTCCAAGTTGCAATAATGAGCGCACTTTTGTTTTCTTTTCCTGTGTTTGCATGGCAATTTTATATGTTCTTAGCACCTGGGTTATATAAAAGTGAAAGGGCAGTGTTGTTGCCATACTTAATTGCAACACCGGTTTTATTTGTAACGGGAGCTACTGTAGTCTATTACTATATATTTCCTTTAGCCTGGAAGTTTTTCATCACTTTTGAACATAGTGGGAAATCTTTCGGTATACCAATAGAGTTTATGCCATCAGTTAGCGAATATTTAGACCTCGTTCTCCAATTTATGTTTGCATTTGGCACTGCATTTCAAATTCCAGTAATACTCACATTGATGGTGAGAGTAGGGTTACTCACTACACAAAATTTGTCAAATAAACGCAGAATCGCGATAGTGGTAATTTTTATTATCGCTGCAATCTTAACTCCACCTGATGTATTAAGCCAAGTAGGGCTTGCAATACCAATGCTGATTCTATATGAATTGTCCATTCTGATATGTAGGTATATTGAAAAAAAGAAGACAAAGATTTAAACAAAGGAATCCCTCTTATCTCCTTTATATCACATTTTTAACTTACAACATTCTTATTCAGGACTTAAATATGGAAATGTTTCATAAATTGATTGTAATACTTTGTTAAGTTCAGCCTTACTTTTGATGATCAATAATACTGTATCATCACCTGCTATAGTTCCTATAATTCCTATGTTTTTGCTATTGTTTAATGAATAAATAACATACTTCTGATCTAGAAAGTAAGCTAGGCTGCTAGCTTGTCCTGGTTGAGTGTGTAGTACGATTAAACCAAAATCCGAAATTTGCATATTAAGTATTAATGGTAATTGATACTGGTTGATATCGATTACTTTATATACACCAGCAACTTTGGCAATTTTAAGTTTTTTTAATTTCCTTGATAAAGTAGCCTGAGGAATGTTATGCCCTCTTTCTTTAAGCAAGGTCTGTAAATCGCTCTGTTCTAAAATTTCATGATTTTGAATAATATTTAAAATATGTTCACCTAGTGTGTTGTCATGCATTATGCATTTTCCTCATATTGAATATGTAATAAGTATATTTGAAATTATATTCATTATTTCTTGACTATTCAATTTTTAATGTCTATATTCATAAGATGAATAAAATATGAATATAAATTAGTAATATGAAAAAATACATTTTAAATGCTATTATAGCGATAAGTATTCTATAGATTTGCAATTTCTGCAGATTATCCACCTTTTGAATATTATGAAAATGGTAAATTTACTGGCTTTGACATTGAGCTTGCTCAATTAGTAGCAAAAGAGTTAGGTAAAGAAGCGATATTTAAAGATATGCAGTTTAGTACTATATTTGCAGCATTGCAAAGTAATTCTGTAGATGCTGCTATATCTACTATTGGTAGCACAGAAGAGCGTGAAAAAAATTTTGACTTTTCAAATAGTTATTATACAGGGGAATTTGGTATTCTATATCACAAAAATAAACCCATAGCCGGTATAAACAATTTAACTCACGAGAAGATAGCCGTTCAACTAGGAACTGTCATGGAAATTTGGCTAAAAGAGCATGTTCCTACAACAGCTCAAATTATTGCTATGGACAATAATAATCAAGCTGTAGAAACATTAAAGTCTGGTCATGTTGATGGCGTCCTAATTGATGAATTCCAAGGTAAAGTATTTAGCAAAAAAAATCCTGGTCTATCATGGTCAGCTATCGCTAAGTCAGATAATGGTTATTCTATTGCTGTGAATAAAGGATCTGATTTAAAGGATAAAATAAACGAGGCGTTAAAAAGTTTAGAAAGTAAAGGTGTAATACAAAAGATAGCAGAAAAATGGCTAGGAGATAACTGATGCAAGAATTAATTTCTAATTTCTTGTTTGTTGGAACAGGCCTTGCCTTTACTTTAAAATTATTGATTGGAGGACTGCTTTTAGGTGTGAGTCTAGGGGGGTTATTGTCAGTACTCAGATATAATAAGATCTGTATTCCATTAATTAATGGAATTATATCTGTAATACGTGGCACCCCCCTTATATTACAGTTAAGTGTTGTTTATTTTATGACTCCAACCATTGCAGGAATTAAATTAAACATATTTAGTGCTGGCATTATAGCATTTGGTCTAAATAGCTGTGCTTATATTGCTGAGATTTTACGAGCTGGTATTGAAACTATATCAAAAAACCAGTTTGAAGCAGCTAAAACTTTACAAATACCTAGTTTCTGTATGTGGAGAGATATTATATTACCACAAGTTATTAAAAATATTCTTCCTGCAATGATAAATGAGATCATTGCACTCCTTAAAGAAACGGCATTAATCTCTACTATTGGTGGTGTTGATATTATGCGCTCTGCGCAAATGCTTGCAGCAGAACAATTTACTTATTTTATACCACTTTGTCTTGCTGGGGCTTATTATTACGCTCTTGTATTACTAATTGAATATATAGGCAAAAAAATTGAACAGAAAGGTATATATGATAAAAATGCATAATGTTTGTAAGTTATTTAATAATGTTCCAGTACTTAATAATATTAACCTGATTATAGAACAATCTATAGTTGGTCTTGCTGGTCCTTCTGGTAGTGGTAAATCAACATTGTTACGTTGTATACAAAAACTCGAAGTTTTAGATTCTGGTAGCATTGAATGCAATGATAGTACTGGTTTTGTATTTCAGGATTTTCAACTTTTCCCACATATGACTGTCTGGGAAAATCTTACATACGCTCCCAAGCTTAAAAATAAAACTCAGGATCAAAGTTATTCACCTTGAGTCTTTGGGTATTGCTTCTAAAAAAAATGATTACCCTAATAATCTATCTGGTGGGCAAAAACAGCGGGTTGCGCTTGCTAGAAGCTTAATGATGAATATGAATCCAAGGATTCTATTATGCGATGAGCCAACGTCTGGTTTAGATGTAGCAACAATAGTCGACGTTGTGGAACTACTACAATCAGTTAGAGATATGGGTATTACTATGATTATCGCTTCTCACAATTTGGATTTTTTAACAAAAATATCAGATCGGATTATTCTGTTAAAAAACGGAAAAATAATTGTAGATATCAATCCTAAAGAAATTGATGAACCAACAAACTATTTAAAAAATAATTATTAAAAGAGAATCACTCATATCATACTGAGAGCTATAACAGATCTTAGTATCGAAAATTACATAACTTACATTATGGAAAATAAATTACATAATATAAGAAGCAACGCTAAAAATAAAATCTGTAAAAGACAAGATTTAATCTGACAGAGAAGAATTAACTGACAGAAGAATTGACGTAGTCAAAACTAATATCAGGCTGTTGTTTAATGCTACTAATATTTTTCTGAAAAGCAATATGTTTACTGTCAAAAAACGTTTGCATAGGTGTTTTGCCATAGCAGTATTTGCCTGAGTGAGGCCTTGTCTCATTGTAAGAACGCAACCAATGATCAACATCGATCTGTAGATCCTCCAAAGAATAGTAGATTTTCTTTCTAAAGATAATATTGTAACACTCATCTTGCATAGTTCTATGGAATCTTTCACATATGCCATTAGTTTGTGGAGAGTTGGCTTTGGTTCTAGAATGATCGATATTTTCGATTCCTAAATATAGCTGATAAGCGTGATTTTCGGGCTTGCCACAATACTCCGTACCCCTATCAGTTAGAATGCGTAATAATGGAATTCTCTGCTCATCAAAAAATGGGATAACTCTATCGTTAAGAAGATCTGCAGCTGTAATAGCTGTTCTGTCCGTGTAAAGTTTAACCATTGCAACTCTGGAATAAGTATCAACAAAAGTTTGCTGATAAATGCGCCCTATGCCTTTGATATTGCCCACATAATAGGTATCTTGAGAACCCAAATAACCTGGATGTTGCGTCTCAATTTCACCATGAGCTTCCCTTTGTTCTTTCACTTTTTCTAAAGCTGCAAGTTGTTCTTCAGTTAAAATGATTCCGTCTTGAGCTACTTTTGCCTCCAGTGCTTTAAGTCTCTTTTTCAAAGTTTCAAGGTCATTTCTTAGCCATACAGATCTTACTCCTCCTTGGGAAATTATTATACCTCTTTTTCTCAGCTCATTTGCAGCTCTTTCTTGTCCATATGCAGGAAATTCTGTAGCTATGCCAATTATTGCTCTTTCTATATCTTCCGAAACTCTGTTTGCTAATAGCGGTTTTTTCTTACTTATTTCATGTAATGCTTCTTCTCCCCCATTTTCATATAACTCCTTGAATCGATAAAATGTATCTCTTGAGTATCCCATCACTTTGCACGCTTGAGACACATTTCCTAATTGTTTTGCTAGCTCTAGTAATCCTAGTTTTGGTTTTAGTATTTTTGTTTGTATTGTACTCATTTCTAACACTCCTTATTTTTATTATTCTTAACTTACTTTTTTAAAGTGTCATATCAAGTCCTGTTTAATACAATTGAAGTTAAAATAATTGCTTAGCAAACAATAGGTTTCATGTAATGGTAACCCTATAACGGAAGAGTAGGAGCCGCGTAAGAACAATACGAACACTCCAGCTAGGCCTTGTATATTGCATCCCCCTGCCCTATTTTTCCACTCTTCTGATGCTAAATAATACTTAATTTCTTGTTCACTGAGACGTTTAAATTTCACTATTGTAACCACAGTCCTGATATGTTGTTTAGATTGATCGGGAGTTAATAGACATACACTGGTGTATACTCTATGCCTTCTTCCTGATAACAAGCGGATACATTTTTCTGCTTGCTCAACGTTTTCAGCTTTGAGCAATATCCTTCTACCACAAGCACCAACTGTATCAACACCAAGCACAAAGTAATTTGGATTTGAGCTTTGTATTTTCTCCGCTTTACTTTTTGCCATACGGATTGAGTAATCCTTCGGAAGTTCCTTTTTTAAAGGGGCTTCATCTATATCTGCTGGCAAAATTAAACCTGGCTCAATGTTTATTTGTTTTAGTAAAGCTATACGCCTTTTCGATGATGAAGCAAGAATAAGATTATTTAGAGATCGTTCTTTCACTTGTACCTTTAAGCCTTCTAATGATCCTACCCTTTCTCGCATTCCTATCGTAAATGCTCATCTCAACTAACACCCTATCCCCTATAATGATGCGTATTTTACTTCTTCTCACTTTCCCTGATACATGACAGATAATCTCATGTTCATTGTCCAGTTTCACTCTAAATTCTGCTGCAGGTAGTAAAGCAGTTACTGCCCCTTCCACTTCAAAAATTGTTTTCAATTTCTCGTCTTTTATCATATGTTATATTATAATTTAATAATCTTTTTTAGTCTACTATAGATTTTAAATTATTATCAACACAAAAGACCTTTTGCGCCCCACTTAAGTTGCAACTTAACCCCAACCATCTTCACAATGATACCCTACCTACGTTTCTACTCTCTGCCACCTTCTCAATAGAACTTATGTATTAAACAGGACTTGATATGACACTTTAAAAAAGTAAGTTAAGAATAATAAAAATAAGGAGTGTTAGAAATGAGTACAATACAAACAAAAATACTAAAACCAAAACTAGGATTACTAGAGCTAGCAAAACAATTAGGAAATGTGTCTCAAGCGTGCAAAGTGATGGGATACTCAAGAGATACATTTTATCGATTCAAGGAGTTATATGAAAATGGGGGAGAAGAAGCATTACATGAAATAAGTAAGAAAAAACCGCTATTAGCAAACAGAGTTTCGGAAGATATAGAAAGAGCAATAATTGGCATAGCTACAGAATTTCCTGCATATGGACAAGAAAGAGCTGCAAATGAGCTGAGAAAAAGAGGTATAATAATTTCCCAAGGAGGAGTAAGATCTGTATAGCTAAGAAATGACCTTGAAACTTTGAAAAAGAGACTTAAAGCACTGGAGGCAAAAGTAGCTCAAGACGGAATCATTTTAACTGAAGAACAACTTGCAGCTTTAGAAAAAGTGAAAGAACAAAGGGAAGCTCATGGTGAAATTGAGACGCAACATCCAGGTTATTTGGGTTCTCAAGATACCTATTATGTGGGCAATATCAAAGGCATAGGGCGCATTTATCAGCAAACTTTTGTTGATACTTATTCCAGAGTTGCAATGGTTAAACTTTACACGGACAGAACAGCTATTACAGCTGCAGATCTTCTTAACGATAGAGTTATCCCATTTTTTGATGAGCAGAGAATTCCATTATTACGCATTCTAACTGATAGGGGTACGGAGTATTGTGGCAAGCCCGAAAATCACGCTTATCAGCTATATTTAGGAATCGAAAATATCGATCATTCTAGAACCAAAGCCAACTCTCCACAAACTAATGGCATATGTGAAAGATTCCATAGAACTATGCAAGATGAGTGTTACAATATTATCTTTAGAAAGAAAATCTACTATTCTTTGGAGGATCTACAGATCGATGTTGATCATTGGTTGCGTTCTTACAATGAGACAAGGCCTCACTCAGGCAAATACTGCTATGGCAAAACACCTATGCAAACGTTTTTTGACAGTAAACATATTGCTTTTCAGAAAAATATTAGTAGCATTAAACAACAGCCTGATATTAGTTTTGACTACGTCAATTCTTCTGTCAGTTAATTCTTCTCTGTCAGATTAAATCTTGTCTTTTACACAACCAGAAGTTAGCTCCTTCACTTTCAGCCAAATAAAAACCTAATACTTCTTTTCTGCCATTTTGGTCTATGCCCAATATATTGTACATACATTTACTTACACAATGTCCGTCCTCTTTGACTTTAAAAAACCATGAACACTATCGGATATACAGATTGCAGCGGACGACTGCGCCATTCATTGATTACTGGTAGCAATTTATCAGTAATACTTGATATCTCTGCCGCCGATATTTTGTGATCATAAATTTCCTCAACATGTGACACTATATCTCTATAGCCCATACCACTGGCAAATGTGCTCAAAATCTTCGTTTCAAGCTCTGGTTTGTTTGCCTTTTTTTGACTATTTGGGGTTCAAAGCTTCCCTCCCTATCTTTGGGCGTCAAAAGCTCAAATGAACCTGCACTTGTCCGTAAAGTCTTTCCATTTCTCCCATTTCTTCGATTATTCTCTTCACTTTCAGCTAACAAGTGATTTTCTATTTCACCTTCCAAACTTGCCTCCAGCAGCTTTTTTATAAATGGTGTGAATGCTCCATCCCTTCCTGTCAACGGCCTTCCTTCCCTTATTGATGACAGTATATTTGCTTCCAGTTCTTTGTAATCTACCAAACCGGTAGTTCTGTTTACTACTTTCTGACTCATTGTCAAACCTCCATTTTTTTTATATCAATTTATTACTTTTTTTTCGGTTTGACACACTTTTTTGAACATTCCCGGAAATGCAGAAAAAGAATGTTCAACATTATATCAGGAGTCCTTGTCGTTTTAATCTGCACAGATTGCGAAGTTAAATGAAATAGCTTCACTGTTATGATAAGGGCGCTGGCGAAGGGTGTCAAGCAAGTTTTTCGTTTCTATATGCGCTACCTTAAGACTTCAACGTCTTAACGCACCTAACTCCATCTGCATATAAATTTGCATGGCTCTTTCCAGTATTAAGCAATGCAAATCCAATGTTGTCTACACTAGAGCGCAGTTCCCCTATTTCCTCATTGTTTTCATTTGTCACTTTAGTGCCAATATCTGGAAGTGCGTTATCCCCCTCAACAAGGTAAAGTTTTCTTCTGAATATTTCTTGTCTGCTCATTCGATTTACGACTTCCTGACCTATATAACACCCCTTATTAAAGCTTATACCGTTTACTTTATCGATTAAAAATTGCAGCGGAAACGATGAATTCTGCACCATATCTTTCGCTCCATCTGGAACGAGATTTTGAATTCTGACTTTTTCATACTGAGTAAAATCCCCAACCGGCTCTTTTATTTCATCTTTATGTATGATCCTCATTCCTAGCAGCTTGTGCCTTGGATCTTGAAAAATAACTTGTGATTCACTACTACACTCCGCCAACTTAGTATTAAACAAAACTCCAACCTTATATAGTGCGCTAATGTCTTTAATTTTCACTTTCAAATAAGTTTTAAGCAAATCCAGTTTCTCGATTATTTGCTGCAAGTGCATGTTTTCGCACTCCAAGAGGGTGTATTTACCATATTCAATAAGAAAAAAATCATATAGATATTTTCCCTGAGGGCTAAGCAATAAAGAGTAAATGGCTTTTTGGCTATCCAACTTATTAATATCATTGGTTATAATACCCTGCAGAAAATCTCTAGTGTCAGGCCCATATAGCACTATCACACCACGACTTAAAAATGGTATATAACTCATGAAATCTCTATAAATAAATCTAAATTCTATTATATAACATTAGGCTCTTTTAGAAACTGCTTTTGGCGTGCATATTTTATAATGGCGTGCATATTTTACAAGCTCCAGCCCTTGAAATCTAACTTACGAGTATATATATATAAACTTATAAGTTAATTTGTTGATGAGGAAAAACAAATGTCAAGTATAAGTTTAAATGTATTAGATGATAGCGTGCTGATCAAGCCTATTAGCGAAGAAAAGCAAGGTGGAATTGTGCTTCCATCAAGTGCTGAAAAGAAACCTACTAAAGGTGAAGTTATAGCAATTGGTGAAGGTTCACGCAATTCAAGTGGCGAACGCGTAACTTTAACTGTGAAAGCTGGTGATAAAGTGTTCTATCGCCAATGGGCTGGTACAGAAATAGAACATAATAATGAGAAGCTTATCGTGATGAAGGAATCCGATATACTTGCTGTCATTAAGTAGCAGTCTTTATTTTACTAAACTGAAACAAAGCGCAACATAGCGCATTGTAAATGGTTTTATTATAGTTTTCTAAATTTTTTATTAACAAGAGGTGATAAAAATGACTAATGTAGTAGTATCAGGTGAGCAGTTGCAAGAAGCCTTTCGTGAAGTCGCAGCAATAGTGGATTCAACGGTAGCAATAACTGCGGGACCTAGAGGAAAAACAGTAGGGATTAATAAGCCCTATGGAGCACCAGAAATTACAAAAGATGGTTATAAGGTGATGAAGGGTATCAAGCCTGAAAAACCATTAAACGCTGTGATAGCAAGCATCTTTGCACAAAGTTGTTCTCAATGTAACGACAAAGTTGGTGATGGTACAACAACGTGCTCAATACTAACTAGCAACATGATAATAGAAGCTTCAAAATCAATTGCTGCTGGAAACGATCGTGTTGGTATTAAAAACGGAATACAGAAGGCAAAAGATGTAATATTAAAGGAAATTGCGTCAATGTCTCGTACAATTTCTCTAGAGAAAATAGACGAAGTGGCACAAGTTGCAATAATATCTGCAAATGGTGATAAGGATATAGGTAACAGTATCGCTGATTCCGTGAAAAAAGTTGGAAAAGAGGGTGTAATAACTGTTGAAGAGAGTAAAGGTTCAAAAGAGTTAGAAGTTGAGCTGACTACTGGCATGCAATTTGATCGCGGTTATCTCTCTCCGTATTTTATTACAAATAATGAAAAAATGATCGTGGAGCTTGATAATCCTTATCTATTAATTACAGAGAAAAAATTAAATATTATTCAACCTTTACTTCCTATTCTTGAAGCTATTGTTAAATCTGGTAAACCTTTGGTTATTATTGCAGAGGATATCGAAGGTGAAGCATTAAGCACTTTAGTTATCAATAAATTGCGTGGGGGTTTAAAAGTTGCTGCAGTAAAAGCTCCAGGTTTTGGTGACAGAAGAAAGGAGATGCTCGAAGACATAGCAACTTTAACTGGTGCTAAGTACGTCATAAAAGATGAACTTGGAATCAAGATGGAAGATCTCACGCTTGATGATCTTGGTACGGCTAAAAATGTTAAAATTACTAAAGATAATACCACAGTTGTCAGCGAAAATAGCGATTCTGACAGTGTGAA
Source organism: Wolbachia endosymbiont (group A) of Bombylius major (assembly GCF_947251895.1). Classification (NCBI taxonomy): domain Bacteria; kingdom Pseudomonadati; phylum Pseudomonadota; class Alphaproteobacteria; order Rickettsiales; family Anaplasmataceae; genus Wolbachia; species Wolbachia endosymbiont (group A) of Bombylius major. Next base: position 865,721 of record NZ_OX366395.1, read on the forward strand.
AGCTAGAATCGAGCAGATTAAATCTCAAATTGAAACTTCAACTTCTAATTATGATAAAGAAAAGCTAAGAGAACGTTTAGCGAAATTATCAGGTGGCGTTGCTGTGCTCAAAGTTGGTGGAGCAAGTGAAGTGGAAGTTAAAGAACGTAGAGATAGAGTCGAAGATGCGCTGCATGCAACAAGAGCTGCAATTGAAGAAGGTATAGTTCCAGGTGGTGGGGTTGCGCTTCTTTATGCTTCATCTGTTCTCGACAAATTAAAAGGTGCAAGTGACGAGGAACAAATAGGCATAAACATTATCAAGAAAGTTCTCAGTGCTCCAATTAGAAGGTTAGTCAAAAATGCTGGTCTTGAATCTGCTGTTATAATTGACTATTTGATTAAGCAGAATGATAAAGAGCTTATATACAACGTTGAGGCTATGAATTACGCTAATGCATTTACAGCTGGTGTGATTGATCCAGCAAAAGTGGTTCGTATCGCTTTTGAAACAGCGGTATCTGTTGCGAGTGTGCTGATAACTACTGAATCTATGATAGTTGATGTACCAAGCAAAGAAAATGCTTCATCTCCTATGGGTGCAGGAGAAATGAGTGGCATGGGTGGATTCTAAGTAGAATGAAACCGTGGAGCAATTGCTCCACGGTAATTCCAAAAAATCTCACATTTTACTATTCGTTAAAGGTAATACGTTTGGTGCAGAAAGGCACCACTGTTTGCATCCGTTTCACTCCTTTATATTGTGGTTGTCTAATAACAAAAAGGCAGCATAAGAAAACTATAACCCCTAGTATATTTATACTATAGCTGACCCAAGCAACACGTCATACCGCGATTCATTCCACAACTGTACGAACATTACAATATGGCACATAGTAAACGATGTCATGAAAGTAGCTGACACTAGAATTCAGAAAAAAGGATGATGTCATTCCAGTGCTTGACACTGGAATCCAGCCTTTCCATAATCATCAAAACATTGTATTTTAACAAAAAACAGCTATTTTTATGCTTGCCAACTTAATAAAATTCCTGGATCCCAGTGTCAAGCACTGGGATGACACCCTCCTTATGGGCCAAAATCACAATGTTCGTACAGTTGTGGATTCATTCGCGGTATCTCGGCATAGATTCCGCTAATAAGTAGCGGAATGACGAATTTGTCGTTTTTCAGATTGTCGTAAGTCAGTTTAGCTATAGCATAATGCTATATTAATAAATAATCTATATAATGCTATTAAATATAATAATTAAAATCTAAATCACTTTCTCTATAAAAGGAGAAATTTACCTTAATGAAAATACATATATATTTAATATTGTTTTTATTTTTTTCTTGCACTCAACTATATGCTGACGAGGAAATTGCAAAATTTGATTTACTTATTGGCGAGATAAATGAAGCAAGCCTCACTCTCAAAGGTGCAATAAGGGTTACAGTAAAACCAGGCTGGCACATATATTATAAAGATCCTGGAGATTTCGGTTTTCCCACTTCTTTTGATTGCAAGGGTAACACATTAAACATAGATATTTACTGGCCTACTCCAAAAAAACATAGAGATAAAGTAGGAAGAGAGATATTTATCAGTAACGTATATGAGGACATGGTGTTATTTCCCTTTAAGATGAATGTGTTTTCAAATCAAGGGTATATTGACCTTAACTTCCATATAAATTATGCGATATGTAAAGATAGGTGCATCCCTAAAAATGCTGAGATAAAAATCAAACAGCCACTGAAGAATTTTATAGATTCTGATGTCAATGAACTTATAAATGAGTGGTATGAAAAATAGGGTTCTCATGGGGTAGGTGTCATTCCAGTGCGTGACACTGGAATCTAGCTATGGTCAAACCCACATCTGTACAAACTTGTGGTATAAGGGAATTCCTCTAAAATGGCGTCATCCAAGTAGCTGACACTGGGATCTATAATAAAAAAATTTAGATCCCAGTGTCACGCACTAACTGTACGAACATTGAGATATAAGAGTAATTTGTACCAAGAAAAAAGATGTCATCCCAGTGCCCAGACACTGGGATGACACCGAAGGGGCTACTGGGATGACATCATCATAAGGTGAAGCTGGATTCCAGTGTCAAGCACTGGAATGACATCGTCTTAACATTGTACCATATTACAATGTTCGTACAGTTATGTGTCACGCACTGGGATGACAAGAAAAGGTTTCTAGAATGACGGAAACGAAGTCATACATAGAAAATAGGTTAGGTATTTTCAACTTTTGTATGTATACTTAAGTCAAAACACTCACTTTTAGTATGTAAATGGATATAGTAAAGTTTGTTTTATTACTGCCAACAATATTACTCATGCTAGTTGCTGGTGTTTACCTATCGATTAAACTAAAATGGCTACAGGTATTTAGATTACCATACGCCCTTTCACTCCTTGGAGCTAAAAAAGGAGAAAATAAATTTTCTTCTATAGCCGCTCTGTTTACAATTTTAGGGGGAAATTTAGGAGTAGGAAATATTTCAGGAACTGCTGTTGCTCTAAAAACCGGAGGACCGGGCTTTATTTTGTGGATGGCGATAATTATTGTTATCACTTCTGTAATAAAATATGTCACTTGTTATCTAAGTATAAAAACCAGAAAGGAAAAGAACGGACGGTTTATAGGTGGCCCTGTAGCCTACATGGCTGATGCATTTAATTCTAGAAAAGCTACAATTGTGTTTCTGGTTGTTATGATGATGGTTTCAATAACAGTTGGTAACCTTGTTCAGGTAAATTCTCTATCAATACCACTTAATATGATAGATGTGCCTGTAGTTGTTGGTGGCATTGTAATGGCCATAATATTTTTTGTTGTTGCAGCTCTCAGCTTAAAAAAAATTAAAATTTCTATATCGGCTATGATACCGATAATGACGGTAAGTTACCTCACACTTTGCGGTATCATATTATTTAAATTTAGTGAAAATATTCTTCCTTCTCTAAAACTAATAACAAGCAGTTTTTTTACAACCAGTAGCTTTAACTCTGGTTTATCTCTAGGTTTGATTCTAGAAATGTTGACTATTATTCAAGTCGGAACTTTGCGAGGTATTTTTGCAACAGATATAGGGCTTGGCCTTGAAGGAATCGTACATTCTTCAATTGTTCCTAAGAAAAATAATAATAAATTTATTATTGAGCAGAGTCTAATTACGATAATATCGCCTTTTATAGTTGCGTTTATAGTGTTTATTACAACAATGGTACTGCTTGTCACAGATTCTTGGATTACTGATTTAGAGAGCACTAACATGTGCATATTTGCTTTTAGAAAGGCAATGAATTGGCCTTATATTGACTATTTAATTATGGCCATAATGTTTTGTTTTGCTTTTACTACTATTTTTACTTGGTTTTTTTGCTCAAAACAGACAATACGCTATGTGTCTATGGATAATAAATACACTAAAATCTGGATTGTAATTTTTACCATGATCATTCCGCTTGGTGCGATAGGTAAAGTCCGGTTGCTATGGGATGTTGCTGATATCTCGATTGCTGCTTTGTTGTTTATCAACATACTCGCTATACTCAAGCTAACCTCTCAAGATCCAGAAGTGTTTACTATGAGTAGCAGATATTTGAAGTTGCAAAAACAGAGCTATAGCTAAAGCAATTTAGGCTATGCAGCTGTTGTGATATAAGAGTGATTTCTGCCAAGAAGGATGTCATCCCAGTGCCCAGACACTGGGATCCAGGAATCTTGATTGGCACTAAGTTAGTGAGCATAAAAGTAGCTAATCTTATGTTAAAACACAACATTTTTGATGGGGTTCGTGAAAGGCTGGATTCCAGACTGGAATGACAACTTAAATCGTTTGATGTTACCATAAAATAGCTTGTGTCATCACATTAGTAACACAACCTTCCTTAATAAAAATTTAACCAATGCTTGTGATAATTATGTTAGCTAGTATTAGCTAGAACTAAAGGCAGAGGGTTATTAGTGAGGGATATATGGGCACTAACGATACACAACAAAAACACAGCTATGATGAGTTTATTGAAAATTTTTCGTTTTTATTCAAAGAGATAAAAGAAAAAGATGAAAATCTTCTATCTAATGAGATAAGAAAAGAAGATGAATCAATTTACAATGCCGTAGTTGGTTTTAACACAGTAAAGTTTTTAACAGAACACACCAACTGGAATTGGGACGAAGATGAAAACAAAAATAAAGCTTATGAAGTTATTCCCCCAGAGTGGAACAAGATAAAGAAAGCCGAACAAAAGCTTGAAAGTGAAGTTAAAGCAAGGTTGAAAGAGTATGTTGATGATGTTGCAGGAGTTTCAATATACGGTAATCACGCAAGTATTACGCTGGGAGATAACAAAAAAGAGTTTAAAATCAGCGAATTTTTAAACAGTGATTTTTGTCAGAAGAATGGAATCTCGGGGTTTTCAACATTGCATAGTGATGGAAAGAGCGGAATGCACGGTTTTGTTGCCGAGGAAGGTGAAGGGAAAGAAAAGAGAAAAGTAAGACATTATGTCGTAACCGATGGTTCATATGAAATGACTCTGAAATGGTATGCGAAAGGGGAAGAATGCAAGATCAAAATTAAGATTGATGCTAACGGTGTAGAACTTGTTAAAGGTGATGATTTTTCTCTAGAACGGTTAGAAGCGAATCAAGATGTAAAAATAGGTGGTTTATTCTTGCATGAAATAGAATTCAGGGAAAAAGGAAAAGTGAATGAGGTGCAACATAATAAAGACAGTAACGAGCTATCATCTGAAACTACAACAAGAATTGATGTTAATAGAGGTGTTAGCGTTCAAGCTACTGATATAACTCAAAAAAAAGAAGACCACCATTCACATTTTGGACTACAATCTAACAGCAGAAGGCAGTCTTACGATAGCGGAATTGGAAAAGATTTTGACGATAAAATTAATTCTCAGGAGGCTAAAGAAAAGCGTGAGCTTAGACAAGCAGCACGAGAAGCAAATTCGGGAGGTCAAGTTTATAACCTACAATCGCTTTTTGAGGAGAATCCTCAGAACAAAAAAACTCCTCCGCCACTTCCACCTAGAACTAGTTCACTACCACCTGAAAAAGGTGTTTTCGATGAGCAAGGGGGAGCCAAATCTGGAAGCCAAAAACCAGATGACTTGCGCGAAAATGAGCAAACACCTAATAATCAGCAAAAAGGTGCAACTTCTGATTCTTCAGATAGTTCTACTTTCACCAAGTCTGTAAGCCACAATCAAGATAATAGGCAAGAAGATGAACGGTATGACAATCCTACATTTGGACATGCTGTACCTGGAAGCCAAAAACCAGATAGAAGTGAGCAAACACCTAATGATCAGCAACAACCTAAAACCCAGCAACAAGAAGGAAATAGCAAAGGCGATCTGTTACAAGACATCAGAAATTTCAAGAAAAACAACTTACGGCACATTGATGTTGATGATAGAAAAGCATCAATTGCAGGAAGTAGAAAAAATAACCCATCACCGTTAGAGACATTAAAGGACAGAATTCCTTATTCATCTTCTCCAGATAACAGTGACAACCAAGATGCTAATGATGCTAAGTGGAAAGAAAGTGAACAGCCGCTCTCTGCTACAGCACTCAATAATAAAAGTGACTCGGGCTATTCATCTCCAACTCATGACAATAATGAACAATCTCAAGTAAATCCTGAACAGTTAAAGAAGATCTTAGAGAACATTGAACAAAGTGATCAAACTCCACCTGAAAATCTTCTTAAAGAAATCAGAGATAGATCACAGCAGGATAATAGAGGATTAAGGCAAGTTGATCCTACTGATAAACTGTCACAAGATAAAGAAGATGGATTGCAAAAAGACGATTTAGCAGATGTAAAAATAGTGGAAGGTCCAACTGTTAGTGTCTCTGCTTCAACACCAAATAGTATAAGTGATTCAGGCTATATATCTCCAACTAATAGTGATAGTAAATCTCAAACAGATTTAAAACAGGTAGGAAGGAAATTAGAAGAACATATTAATCTAACTCTATTTGAAGAACTTAAAAATACATTAGGTCAAGAAAATCTCGGGTTAAAACCGGCTGATCAGAGTCAGATTAGTGAAGAAACTAAAAAACGCTTGGGAGAAGTTGGGTTGCTCAAAGACAGCTCAACAGACATAAAAACAAACGATTCGGGCTATTCATCTCCAACTCATGCCAATCATGAACAATCTCAAGTAAATCCTGAGCAGTTAAAGAAGAGCTTAGAAAACATTGAACCAAAAGAAATCGGAGATACGAGTGAGTTAAAAGAAGCATTGGATAAAGGGTTAAGAGAACCGGCACAACAGGCTACTAAAGAAAATATTCCTAAAGATTCATTCTCAGAAAACGTTTTAGAAAAGATAGGAGAAGGTAAACAATATGACCCTATACGTAAGTGGTTAGAAAAAACAGTGGCAGAACGAGAAAATGCTGACACTAATCCAACCGTAGATAAAAATAGCGAACTATATAAATTACTAGAGAAAGATGAAGCACAACTGAAAGCTGGAGTAATAGAAGAAGAAAGAGGAGATACTTTAACAGAACACACTGATGGTTATGATCGCAATAGAATTGCATTAGCTAACAGAAATAAAAGACCACTAGATTGGGCTAAACAGGTTGCTGAGTCACAACAAAAAAAAGATACTAATAAAGGTATTTCAATATAAATTGAAGTGTAAAAGACAAGATTTAATCTGACAGAGAAGAATTAACTGACAGAAGAATTGACGTAGTCAAAACTAATATCAGGCTGTTGTTTAATGCTACTAATATTTTTCTGAAAAGCAATATGTTTACTGTCAAAAAACGTTTGCATAGGTGTTTTGCCATAGCAGTATTTGCCTGAGTGAGGCCTTGTCTCATTGTAAGAACGCAACCAATGATCAACATCGATCTGTAGATCCTCCAAAGAATAGTAGATTTTCTTTCTAAAGATAATATTGTAACACTCATCTTGCATAGTTCTATGGAATCTTTCACATATGCCATTAGTTTGTGGAGAGTTGGCTTTGGTTCTAGAATGATCGATATTTTCGATTCCTAAATATAGCTGATAAGCGTGATTTTCGGGCTTGCCACAATACTCCGTACCCCTATCAGTTAGAATGCGTAATAATGGAATTCTCTGCTCATCAAAAAATGGGATAACTCTATCGTTAAGAAGATCTGCAGCTGTAATAGCTGTTCTGTCCGTGTAAAGTTTAACCATTGCAACTCTGGAATAAGTATCAACAAAAGTTTGCTGATAAATGCGCCCTATGCCTTTGATATTGCCCACATAATAGGTATCTTGAGAACCCAAATAACCTGGATGTTGCGTCTCAATTTCACCATGAGCTTCCCTTTGTTCTTTCACTTTTTCTAAAGCTGCAAGTTGTTCTTCAGTTAAAATGATTCCGTCTTGAGCTACTTTTGCCTCCAGTGCTTTAAGTCTCTTTTTCAAAGTTTCAAGGTCATTTCTTAGCCATACAGATCTTACTCCTCCTTGGGAAATTATTATACCTCTTTTTCTCAGCTCATTTGCAGCTCTTTCTTGTCCATATGCAGGAAATTCTGTAGCTATGCCAATTATTGCTCTTTCTATATCTTCCGAAACTCTGTTTGCTAATAGCGGTTTTTTCTTACTTATTTCATGTAATGCTTCTTCTCCCCCATTTTCATATAACTCCTTGAATCGATAAAATGTATCTCTTGAGTATCCCATCACTTTGCACGCTTGAGACACATTTCCTAATTGTTTTGCTAGCTCTAGTAATCCTAGTTTTGGTTTTAGTATTTTTGTTTGTATTGTACTCATTTCTAACACTCCTTATTTTTATTATTCTTAACTTACTTTTTTAAAGTGTCATATCAAGTCCTGTTTAATACAAATTATAAGAAAGGCTGGATCCGAGTAGTCAGCTACCCGTCAGTGCATGTTGAAAAATCATTTTATGATCTAAATCAGTTTTTTTACAGGTAACTTCTAAGCTTATCAATTTTTCCAAGATCTTCTTAAGTTCTGAAAGTTGCAAACTTTTCAAATGAGATTTAAAACTCTGCAATTGTTTAAAAAACAATGGAGGACTCAGTTGATCAATTGCAACCTGCTCACTCATTCCACCTTGCACTGACAGCAAAGCGTTTTCAAGGCGTAGGAAATAATTTGATATAATGCGAATTAGTGCTATCGGTGAAAAATTTTCTTGCGATATCAATGCATCAGAAATTCTAATGAAACGCGACATATCTTTACTTGCTATGGCAGAGCATAGATCATCAAGTGTAGCATAGTCATTGCCGGAAGTTGAAAAGCATAATTCTATATCAGTAAGTTTTAGGTCTTTTCTCTCCCCTAAGTACAAAACTAACTTCTCAAGTTCTGAACATATAGGCAGCTTGCTATGATTAAAGTAAGATTGCAAATGGTAGATTATCTCATTTGTGCATTTTATATCATTTTGTTTTAAGTAACTTGATATAATATCATAAAGATTACTGTTGCTGTCCTTATAGCAAGCAATTACACCAAAAATTTTTGAACTCTCCATATAACTTTTAGTCGCAGAATTATATGGAAGATCACTTGCTACCATCATTACATAATGACCACTTGCGTTATAATCCAATACATTTTTTAACTCTTTGGATATACCTCCACTCACATTTATCAGCTTAATTAATTTTTTGCTGGTAAACATCGAAATGTTTGCCAATTCAGAAAATAGTAAACCGGGTGACTTATTCACTATTGCAAAATCCATCACCTGAACTGAATACTCATCCAAATTAGCAATTATTTCTTGTACATAAAAATCAACCCTACTGTTATCACTTCCATGAATTAACACACCACGTAAAGCATCAGGTTTCTCTAGGAATCTTTTAACTTTGGATGGTGTAACCCTCATGCCACCTATATGATATCATTCTCATTTGACTATACATGAGTATCCAAAGACTCGGAGCTTTCTTGTGCAATATTATGCACATCACCTGCTACATCATCTGACGCATCCTTCCTCCAAAAAGAAGCACACTTATTGTAAAAATTTTTCATAGGTTGTACTATATATTTAGAAAAAAATCCTTCTTCGCTCATATTACTTACTCCATAAAACTAACATCTTATCATTAGCACATAAACAATAATATAGCAAATTGTGCTAAGATAGTGATGTTTTATAATGAGTATATTACAAAATTATTAACATTCGAGATTAAAATTAAGCCAACCTGCTTAATACTAGCCTTATAAAATAAGCGATAATTAAATATACGGCTGCAACAAGTATAATTGCAGGTCCAGTTAACAAATCAAAACTTGCAGATAACATGAGACCCGATATCCCAGAAATCACAGAAAAAACTGTTGCAACAATAATCATCTGCATCGGAGTTTTCGAAATGAGCCTTGCAGATGCTGCTGGTATTAGCAAAAATGCAGCAATGAGTAATATCCCTATTAATTGGGCAGCAATTGCTATAAATATAGCAAGAGTGATTAAAAATTCTAGTCTAACAAAGGTAACATTAATTTTTTCAACTACTGCTAAATCTTGATTAATTGAAATCATTAACCAATAACGCCATCTAAATATTAATATCAAAGTAACTACTGCAGAGGTTAAAAAAATCAATACTATATCACTTTGATCGAGCGTTAATATATCACCAAACAGTGAGCTAATAATACTATTATTGCCAGATGGAAGAAAAGACATAAGTATTAAACTCGATGATAAAACTACATTGGTAACAATGTTCAATATCGTATCAGCAGAATATAATCTGTTAAAATTAAGAGAAAGTAGTATAGCAAATGTAATTGCAATGAGCATTATGCTGAGCGATGGGCTAATCTTAAAGATCAAAGCAAGTGCAATACCAAGCAATGAAGAATGGGACAAACTATCACCAAGATAAGATAACCTTTGCCATATCATAAACGATCCTAAAGCGCCTGTTACTAGGCTAATTACGACTACTGCAACTAGACTATTGATGAAAAAATCCTGGGTAAACATTTCAAACATGCTATATGGCTATTAGATAACTGACAACAAATCTATCTTCGGATATTAAAACGTTATGGGTTCTGCATGCTGCACCGGTTGTCATAAATTCAAAATTTAAACCTTTTTGCTCCATAAGATAGGACTTCACTGAAGAATTTAGTATATTGCGTGTTTTACCAGTACCTATTAACAAAATTTCTATTTCCTCCGTTAAAAAAGATTCAAAATGCTCCTTGCTATTTATATCACTTTCTTTCAATTTTATCACCTTTTCAGGAAAAATTATAATTGAGCCATAATATTCTTGATTGTTTACCAAAAATTTTCCTTCCCTGTAACCATTTATAAGATTTTTATTCTCGGAAATTAAGGGCATAAAGTCAAACTATTAATTGAGTGTCACATACCCACCATTCTGGTTGCTTTTTTCCGATATTAACTGCAGCAGCTTTTGCATTTTCCTCACTATCGAATATTCCAAAACATGCTACACCACTGCCTGACATGCGAGAAAGTATAGAGCCTTCTTGTGACTCAAGTGTTGATATCACATCCTTAATTTCAGGTACAAGGCTTATTGCTATTTCTTGAAGATCGTTTCTCGTCTCTTTAAGAAGCTTCAACAAATCCTTTTCAGCGTCATCGCTCCATTTAATTGGCTCAGAAAATTTTCCTTCATGTTTGGAAAATACCTCTGGTGTACTCAAAAACTTTTTTTTCGGTTTCACAAGCACCACATTCGTGGGTAAAGAGAACTTTTTTATGTGGCACAATTCTTCACCAATACCTCTAACAAAAACAGGCTTGCTATCTACACTTGCGGGAACATCAGCGCCAACGTTTAAGGCTATTTCATTTAAAATCGTCCTATCAATCTCCCACAGCTTCCCTAGCGTACGTACCACAGCTCCAGCATCTGAGGATCCGCTACCAAGTCCTGCAGCAATTGGTATGTTTTTTACAACCTTTACAGTGACTTTAGTGCGTACAGGAGCATGCCTAAGCAGCAGATTAACCGCTTTCATTACAGTGTTATATTGGTTATTTATTTTAGACTCGGAGTTTATAAATTCAACTGTAGAGTTATCGTATCTAGAATCCTTCTCACCTACTTTTATTTCCAAAAAATTAGAGAGATTAGCAAAGACAAATAAACCTTCAATTAAGTGATATCCTGTTTCTTTTTTGTCTACAATATGCAAAAAAAGATTGATTTTTGCAGGCGCCTTTACACAAAAACTTTTCATTATATATCTTCACTAAGATTATTTTTACATTATATGTATAATGCTATTCTAGTCAACTTTTATAAGGTTTTCGCACTTCTGATGAGATCAAATGCCATAAATCCTAATTTCTCTGTGTGGGTAAATGCATCTGCTGGTACAGGCAAAACAAAAATCTTAATAGACAGGGTATTGAGACTTTTATTAGAAAACAAAAGAAATATTCTCTGCTTAACGTTCACCAATGCTGCAGCAAACGAGATGGAGAATCGCATTCACAGCATACTCAGTAAGTGGGCAATATGCTCAGAGAGTGTGTTGGCAGCAGATCTAGAACAACTAGATTTCTTTCCGATGTCATTCCAGCGCGTGACGCTGGAATCCAGTAAAAAAAAAGAATGGATCCCAGTGTCAAGCACTGGGATGACAAAGGAGAATGCTGGGATGACGGAGGGATCCAGAAAAAATAAAGATTATTTAACAAGAGCAAGAAGGCTTTTCTCTGAACTGGAAAATCTTGGTCTAACTATACAAACCATACACGCTTTCTGTTACAAATTAATCTCCAGCTTTCCTATAGAAGCTTGCATTGCTCCAAATTGCACGCTGAGCGAATGCAAAGAATTACATTCCATCATATTCAATAAAGTGCTTCATAACGAAAATGTGCAGGAGGATATCAACCTTATTGCGGCTGAATTTGATGAAAATAAGCTGCGCGATTTGCTTTATACTTTATGTGTAAAAAGATCGATGTCAGCAAATGATTCGAAATATATCAAAGATAAATTGAGCGCCCCAGATGAAATTCATGACTTACAGAGTGAAACAATTGAGCACGTGGGAAGACTAGCCGAGATATTAAGTGAAGGCAGTAAAAGAGATCAGAGTTATAGTGAAATACTTTATTCTACTGTCATTCCAGTGCTTGACACTGGAATCCAGAAAAAAAGAACCAGTGTCAGCTACTCGGATGACACCGGAATAAAGTGGAATGACACCAAAATAGAAAACCTAGCCAAGGTATTTCTCAAATCAGAATCGCACGAAAAAAAGAGCATATCATCCATTGCAACAAAAAGTATTTTGGAGAAATTCAAAGATGCAGAGCAAATAATAGAGAACGTTCAGAATGTAGTGTTTACTCATATAAGAGACATGAACTCTTATCAAATATTCAAGAGAACCAGTAGCTTACTTGGTATATTTAAAGTATATGTTGATCTATACAGTAGCGAAAAATCAAAAAATGCACTGCTTGACTACAATGATATAATTGACTTAGCAACAAATCTTCTCAGCGACCCAGATCATAAAGATTGGGTATTGTTTAACTTAGATCAAAAAATAGATCACATCCTTGTTGATGAGGCACAAGACAATAGCATCAGCCAGTGGAAAATTATAACAAATCTCTGCGATGAATTTTTTACCGGTAATGATGAAAAGCGAACCTTATTTGTAGTTGGTGACGTAAAACAATCCATATATAGATTTCAAGGAGCAAATCCCCATCTATTCAACTATATGCAACAATACTTTCATACGAAAACTGGTGGTAGAGATTGGATATCATGCCAACTTGAAAAGTCATTTCGTTCAACTCCAGAAGTTTTGATGCTTGTAGATAGAATATTTAATAACTTCCGCGCAGAAATATCTTTTAATGATAATGAAATAAAACATGTTCCACATAGAGAAAATGACCAAGGATATATTGAAATTTGGCCAGCATTACCAAGGCGCAAAGAGAAAGAACAGCAAGCTTTACAAATTCCTCTGACATGCAAGGAAGGTTATACAATAGCAGATCGATTACTTGCTCAAACAATAGCTAACAGAATTCACAATTGGTTAAACGAAGGGCGGATTTTAGTCGCTAAAGATCGCCATATAGAACCAAGAGACATTATGGTTCTGGTACGACAACGAAACGTATTAGTTGATTACATAATAAGCGAACTTAAAAAAGCAAACGTGCCAGTTGTAGGCCGGGATTATTTTAGAATTATGGACTATATAGCCGTGCAGGACTTAATAGCTTTGGCCGAATTTTTACTCCTCCAGGCAAATGATTTAGCTCTTGCAAATGCTTTAAAATCACCACTGTTTAATTTTACCGAGGATGATTTATTTAACATTGCATACGACCGTAAAGAGCATTCACTATGGGAAAGAATTCAGGATTATTCTGTGGTTATCTATAGTCAATTAAACTATCTCATTAACTTATCTCGCACAGAATCCCCTCTCGCATTATTCACGCATATACTGCGCACAGGTAAGAAGAAATTTGCTGCAAGGCTAGGTCTTGAGTGCTTCGAGGTTCTAGACGAATTTATGAACCTTGTGTTGCAATTTGAGAACCCATCTCTTCAAGCGTTTGTTCAGTGGATCAAGGAGAATAACCCGGAGATTAAGAATGATATGCAATCAGAACGCAATGCTGTGCGAATAATGACAATTCATAAATCAAAAGGTCTGCAAGCTCCCATAGTATTTTTGGTTGATACAAACACAGTGCCAAGAAACAGTGAAAGCATTATCTTTGATGGAACAGAAGTGCCATTTTGGTGTGGAAAAAACAACAACGCTTATTGCGATCAAGTAAAAAGAGAGAAAAAACTAGAGGATTATAATGAATATTTGCGTTTATTATACGTAGCACTCACGCGTGCTGAAGATGAGTTATACATCTTAAGTAAAGAGCCAGTGCAAAAGGGCTCTTGGTATGATCTAATCACTCAGTATGGAACATCATATGAAAAGAAACAAGTATACTTACAGCCAATATTTAAAGAAAAAGTTGAAGTGCTATGTGTGAACGCAAACTACCCTTACATTTATAAAAAACGTGATTACTTTGACGTTCCGGTCATTTCCCTTCCGCCAAACCTATCAATGTCATTCCAGCGCGTGACACTGGAATCCAGTAAAAAAGAAGGAGAACCAGCATCAGCTACTCACTCTCCCCTGTCATCCCAGCGTCCTCCCCTGTCATCCCAGTGCGTGACACTGGGATCCAGTAAAAAAGAAGGAGAACCAGCATCAGCTACTCACTCTCCGGTGTCATTCCAGCACTTGATGCTGGAATCCAGAAAAAAAGAAGCCTGGATCCCAGTGTCACGCACTGGGATGACAAATAGGGGTACTGGGATGACAAAAAGTAGCGCTGAAACGAAAGACAGTTATACAAGAGGCTTAATAATTCACAGCATATTGCAGTATATGCCCAAGATAGAAAAAGAAAGGAGAAAAAATTGGGTCAGAAAATACCTTGATAACATCAGTGAAGATAAGGATGAAATTTACAGTAAAATATTAGCCTTTAATGAAAAATATGGCTATTTGTTTGACTTGGAAGGCAAATCAGAGATTACACTGAGTGGAACAATTGATGGCAAGTCAGTATTAGTACGACTAGATAGGCTATGCATAACGCAAGATAAAGCAATCATAATTGACTACAAGTCACACCGTAACGTTTCTGTTTCCTCATTAAATGAAATAAAAAAGCAAATGTTGACCTATAAAACCTTAGTACAAGAAATATATCCAAACAAGCAAGTGGAGTGCGTGGTTATTTATATGGAGGATTTAACTCTGCAATCTGACTTTTGATGAAACTTGATTGCAAGAGTGCGGTAAAAGAATCTATAGCTAAAGTAATTCTGGTTTAGCAACCAATTTAAAAAACGACAAATTCGTCATTCCAGTGCCTCCTTCTCCTGTTATTCCAGTGCCCTCTTTCTTGTCATCCCAGTGCGTGACACTGGGATCCAGAAAACTTAATTGCAAGTAATACATTGAGTTTGGTGAGTATGGGTTTTGCGTTATAGAATGAAGCACTTTTGGTGAATTTGTAAAGAAAACTGGATTCCAGTGTCAAGCACTGGAATGACAAGTTCTCGGCAACCCCTACGTCATCCCGTCACGGTATCTCTTAGCCGCTAACACGTAGCGGAATGACGATTGTCGGTAAATCTAAGTTACTGTAGCTATAAAGGCTTTCACAACAACCTATTTTCCTTGAAACTAAAATAGCTACTGAATGTAATAATAATGTGATCTATTAATTCTATTCCTATACTTTGGCAAGCTTCTGCTAGTTGTCTAGTGAGAGATATATCGCTATTTGAAGGTTGTGTATCTCCGCTTGGATGATTGTGAGATATTACAATGGATGTTGAACCAATCAAAAGTGCGCGCTTGATGATCTCTCTGACATAAAGAGGAGTTTGATCTACTGTACCAATATTTTGCAGGTCTTCCGCTATTAGACGATACTTTTTATTCATATAGATGACGCGAAAATTTTCCTTATTGAGGCTTCCTATACTTATTCTTAAATAATCAAGCAATTTTTCCCAGTTATCGATTACAGGCAGGTTTTTTATTTCTTCTCTTGCAGAACGAACAAAGGCTTGTTTTACACAAAAGATGGCAGATATCGCTGCATTGCTGACACCATCAACGTTTTGCAGCGCTTCCAGGTCAGCATTAAAAACTTTATTAAGCTGCCAAAACTTTCTATCAAACTCTTTGCCACCGGTTTTACATCAATTCTACTATATGCTGAATATAAAATGTGCTCTAAAACTTCATAATCAAGTAATGATTGTCCATTATCTAAAATAATTTTCTCTCTTAGGCGCTTTCTATGCCCCTTTTTGTAATTTTTCATCATCAATGAATTGCTTATCTCTTGTATAATAAGAAATTAGATTTTTAAGTAAAATATTTAATAAAGCGCATGACGCACAATTGTAAGAACATTCATTTTTAAAGACAGCAAATGGTGTCATGAAAGTAGCTGAGACACTGTCCTCCTTTGTCATCCGAGTAGCTGACACTGGTTCCTTTACGAAGGCAGTGCCCAGAGGTGTCATCCCAGTGCGTGCACATAGTGCAAAAAATTAAAAATAAGACGCCAATACGTAATACTGTTGTCGTTTAATCTGCACAGATTGAAGATAAATGAATACCTTCAGTATCATGATAAAGGGGCTGGCGAAGGGTGTCAAGTAGTTTTTAGCTCTGCCTTCTAAGGCTTTTACTCGTGACAACCACTGTGCCTGCGATCTTATCGTGCCAAGTTTGACAGCGTTTGTTGAAATTTGACCATAAAAAGCCCAAGAATAATGGTGCAAATGATAGTATGAGGGAAAAAAATCTCTTGGTTGCTTGCCTTAAAGTCATTTTTCCGAAGGTTTGTGCATCCACAACTCTGAGCCCAAATAATAGTTTTCCAGGTGTAGCAGCAAACTTTACCCACATATATATTACATAGCAAAAGAGCATAATAAACTGAACTATTTGATTTAGAATCATTAATTTTACAAGTCTACTCTGCATTGCCTTTTCTTCTATAGAAAGTGGCACTTGCATTTGGTATTTTGCAGCAATTTGACTTAATATTTTGCTATCCTCTGAGTTTGTAAAGAGCTGATTAAAGGCTTGGCTGCAAAACTGCAAGAACAAAACGATAATAATCAAATCAAGCAATACTGATATATAGCGCCTGAGGCCCGTTACATAACATATTCCATTTTCGTCTTTCTTTACCTTTTGAATAACATTTATAGAAGAAAAAATAGAAAATAAACGATCAAAAAATTTATGTAACATATATACGCTTTCCAATATTTAATCTGCCCCTGGCCGGACTTGAACCAGCATGCTTTTGCAAGCAACAGATTTTGAGTCTGCCGTGTCTACCATTCCACCACAGGGGCATTAAGTTTTAATGCTATAGGCAACACGGAATTAGTCAAATTTTTTTGCCTTTACATCTTTCAAATTAGGACTAAATATTCTACAATAATCAACAGTTACTCTCAAAACTTAAAATGAATGAATTAGCTAGTCTCTTGGGTTCAAGAAGTGTAGACAAGGAAATATGTAAATTACCGCATAATCTAGAAGCTGAACAGATGCTTATTGGTGCAATGATTCGTGATAATAGAATCTGTGATGCGGTTGAAGACACAATCACAGCGGAGAATTTCTATGATCCATTACATCAAAGTATTTTTACGCAAATATCCAAAACCAGGAAACATGGCATAATTGCCAATGAACTGAGCCTCAAGATGTTTTTTGAGCACGACAAAGCATTTACCGAATGTGGTGGGGTAGAGTACTTAGCAAAGCTTGCAGCGAAGGCAAGTATTGCGCTTGATATCTATAGTTTGACTAGAATAATCCGTGATACTTACTTAAGGAGATGTTTAATTAAGCTCGGGCAAGAAATAGTTGGTGATAGCTACAACTACGATATTGAAAATCCTGCACAGGCGCAAATTGAACAAGCAATGACAAAATTGTTCAATTTGGCAGTAAAAAAACAAGGTGAGAAAACATATATAAAACTTGCAAGTTCAATTAAAGATGTAGTTGAGAAGATCAGCACACTGAAAAATAATCCAGAAGCGCTAGGCGTTACAACCGGACTTCAAGATCTAAATCAGCTTCTTGGTGGTCTACAAAAATCTGATTTATTAATTTTAGCTGCAAGGCCTTCTATGGGTAAAACAGCATTGGCGCTAAACATCGCACTTAATGCTTGTAAGATGTTGCAAAAAAGAGCAGATAAGCAACACTATGTAGCGTTTTTCTCGCTTGAAATGTCAGCAGAGCAATTAACTGCAAGGCTGATCACTATAGATTCAGGGATTAGTTATTATAAGGCATTAACCGGGAGAATTAGTGATTTTGAATTGCATGAATTTATCAATACTAGTACAGAATTATCTGAACTGCCTTTCATCATAGATGACACCCCTGCGCTATCAATTAGTGCCCTTCGCACCAGAATACGCTTGCTGTATCAATTATATAATGTAGAAGTGGTATTCATTGATTATTTGCAGCTAATCAGAGGAACAACAAAAAGGAGTAATGAAAATAGAGTGCAAGAAATCTCGGAAGTGACGCAGGGTTTGAAAGCAATTGCAAAGGAGCTAAATATTCCCATTGTTGCACTATCTCAGCTCTCTCGTTCTGTTGAGCAGAGGGATGATAAAAAACCACAACTTTCTGATTTACGTGATTCAGGGAGCATAGAGCAAGACGCAGATATAGTAATGTTTCTCTATAGAGAAGAGTATTATGAACTAAGAAAACAGCCAAATGAAGGAAACAATAAACATCGGGAATGGCAAGAGAAAATGGAAAAAATTAGAAACATTGCAGAGCTCATTATTGCAAAGCAGAGAAATGGACCAATTGGCAGTGTGAAGCTATATTTTGACTCTAACAGAGGTGCATTTAAAGATTACACGGAAAGGCATAGTTCATAGCTTGGCAGCAATCTTCTTGTTCCCAAGTTTATCAATTATTTTTTTTATGTAAAGATAGCTTGACAACTTCTTAAAAATCCTTTTATAATGGTATTATATTTTATAATACGTGAGATGATGAATAAAAACAATGTACCCTATTATATAGCTGGAACTCTGGCTACTTTCACTTTATTAGCATCTGGAGTGTTTGCTGCAGCTCCTTATATTGGTTTCTTAGCTCCAGTTGCAGCATTAAGTGTTGGCTTGCCATTTATTATTGGTTATGCTGTGTTTTCTGTTGTAACTGTTGCACTTTCGTATAAAGCAATTAGTAAGAACAAAACAATTTCTGAGAAGGAAGCTCAGCTTGCTGATGAAAAAAGTAAAGTAGAAGCTAAAAATAAAATAATTTCTGAGAAAGAAGCTGTAGTACAGGATCAAAAGCAAACCATTTCTGAGTTAGAAGCTAAGATACAAGCTCAAGAACAAACAATTTCTGGGCAAAATGACCAGCTGACTAAAAAAAGAAGTGGAAGTAAAAGCTAAAGAGGAAGAAATTTCTAAGCAGAAAATTGAAATTAATAAAAAAAATGAGGAGATTAATAATCCAAAAGAAGAAATAGAAAAATTTAAACACAAGAAAACTTTTGTTCCGCAAGCAATAAAGAATATCAAAGAAGCATCTCAAGAAGCATTTGCATATGTAGCAGAAGCCTACAGTAGTGGGCGCGTTCATAGTACTATTAAGCAGCGCCGTAGTGATGTTGCAAATGACTTAAAAAATGTCGTAGGTAGTGCGAAAAATGCTTATGGCACATCAGTTGAGTATGTAAAAGGGAAATTTAATAGTGCTGGAAATAAATTAAAAAATGTTTATGGTACATTAGTTGAGTATACAAAAGGAGCACTTAACAGCGTTGGAAGCAGCTTGTACAGTAGGATTTATGGTACTAAGGTTTCTAGTCTGGCAGAACAGTTTAAGCGTTATGCAGAAGATGGGTCTGAACTTAGCATGCGAGAACTAACTCGTTTGGATTACTTAGATCTTGCAGTTTCTTCCAGTGAGCAAAAGCAACGAGCTAATAGTTTGGATTATTTAAATATTGATAACGACGTTCCTAAGCAACCTGATCATTTAAGTATTGATGCTGCTAAAAACGTGAATTCTGGATTAAAGGAGAATAGAAAAGGCAAGAAAACAGGGTAAACTCAGCAGTTATAAAAAAATAGATGAGGTTACCCATGGAAGATATAACAAAACTGTTTTGTTTGGTCGATGATTTTTGCAGAGATATAGAGAAAAATTTTGCAGATAAACTACTGCCAAATGGTAAAAAACCCACAAGAACAACGGAAATTGAGCACTCCGAAATCATGACAATAATCCTGCTATATCAACAATCTCCGTGTAAAAATTTCAAAACTTTCTATCTACATTACCTAACGTTGCTCTACAAATCAGAGTTTCCAAAGTTACCTTCATATACCAGGTTTGTTGCTCTAAAGCCTAGGGTTTTGTGGCATTTAGCAATGTTGTTGCATTGGCTTTGTGGACAGTCAGAAAACACTGGAATTTCATATATAGACACAACTCCCATTGCAGTTTGTCATGCAAAAAGAATATCCAAAAACAAAGTTTTTGCTGGAATTGCAAAATTAAGCAAGAGCACTTACGGCTGGTTTTTTGGTTTCAAATTACATATGGTAATCAATGAAAATGGTGAAATTTATGCACTTACGCTCACAAAAGGCAATGTTGATGATAGGATACCTGTGCCAAATCTGACGGAAAAATTAATCGGCCTTTTGTTTGGTGACAAAGGTTATATTGCAAAAGAGCTTTTTCAGAAGCTGTTTGACCGAGGTTTGAAACTTGTTACCAACGTGAAAAAAGGTATGAAAAATACATTGATTTCGCTAAATGAGAAGATTTTACTGAGAAAAAGGTCTATCATTGAGACTGTTTTTGGTTACCTAAAAAATAGACTAGAAATTGAACACACTCGCCATAGATCCCCTGTTAATTTTTTGGTTCATATCTTTTCTACTCTCATTTCCTATTCCATCAAATCCAAAAAGCCTTCTATTTCCTATTCTTTCTTCCTTCCTTAATCCAGAATTCGCGTTAAAAGGTATTTAATGAGTCTTTCTGAGGATCAGGATGTATTTTATGATGCAGAATCTGGTGATGAAAAAGGTACTGAGATTTCTAGCCCAGAAAGTCAGCCAACTAAAGAAGAAAATGGTCAAGGCTGGTTTGCATGGAGCCTAGGAAAGGCTAAGTCGGCAATGACTGAAGTAGTAGTGATAGGTGCTGATGTTACTAAACCATATTTTGCTAAAGTAACTAAGGCACTTGCCACCTAACTTGAATATGTAGACAGCGGTGTGCACCGTCGTTAACTAAAGATAATCCCATCCAGGAGAAATAGTTTTTACACTATTTCTCCTCTTTAGCATCAACCCTCAAAAAAACCGGCGTAGGTTTAGGCAATGTTATGCCTGAACTTACGCACGCGTCGCACAAAGATTTTAAATCTCGTTGTTCTTTCGGAATTTGCAGTTGATTTAGTATCATCTCCGCTGACTTCGGGACAATTGGCTGCAATAAAATGCCTATTATCCTGATATATTCCAGTAACTTGTAAATTACTAAATTCATGCGCTCTCTGTCAGTTTTGCTTAGTGTCCAGGGTGCACTTTTGTCTATGTAGGCATTTGCTTCAGAAGAGATGTTGATGATTAGAAGTATGATATGGTTAAATTCATACTTTGATAGGTGATTCATCACTTGATCGAGTATATCTTTGCAACCTGGAAGACTTTCTTCACCTTTAAGTAGGCTTTGATCGATTGTTGGTACAATTCCAGAACATTGCTTGTGTAAAAATGAAATTGTTCTTTGTACTAAATTGCCTATGTTGTTTGCCAGTTCTGAATTTATCCGGCTGATCATATTTTTCTTACTAAAGTTGCCATCTTGGCCGAAGCTTGCTTCCCTGAGGAGAAAATAGCGTAGCTGATCAACACCAAACTCTTGAGCGAGGCCAATTGGATCTATGACATTACCAAGGGACTTGGATATTTTCTCTCCCTCGTTCAACCACCAACCATGAACTGCAATTTGTTTTGGCAGTGGCAGGTCTGCTGCAAGGAGAATCGCTGGCCAATATACAGCATGAAAGCGCAATATGTCTTTACCGATTACATGAACGTTGAAAGAGTTGTCAGCTAGGTTTGCAGCGCTTGACACTGGAATCTGCGTTTTCCCTTGGTTTGGTGTCATTCCAGTGCTTGACACTGGAATCTGTGTTTCTGGTTCTGCCCAAAACCTCTTATATTCCTCACCTTCAGTACTAGGGAAACCTATTGATGTAAGATAATTGGTTAATGCATCTATCCAGACATAGATTACGTGTTTGTCATTACCTGGTACTTTTATTCCCCAGTTAAAACTAGTGCGAGAGATTGAGAGGTCAATGAGCCCTGATCTTACAAACGATATCACTTCATTTCTTCTGCTCTCAGGAAAGATAAAACTTGGCTGATTTTTATAGAGTTCCAGTAATTTTTCTTGCCAGTTTGATAAGCGAAAAAAGTAACTCTCTTCTTTTATCCACTGGACCTCAGCACCTGTTGGTGCTTTGCCATCTATCAGCTCTGACTCCTGATAAAATGCTTCATCACGAACTGAATACCAACCCGAATAGGAATCCAAATATATTTGTCCTCTCTCTTCAAGTCTATTCCATAAAGCTATCACTGCTTTTTTGTGACGTTCCTCCGTAGTGCGAATAAAATCGTCATACTCAAAATTCATGAACTTAGCCAATTCTTTAAATGAAACGCTCACTTCATCTGTAAATTCTTTTGGCTGCATTTCCTTTGCTTTAGCTGCTTTTTCTATTTTTTGTCCATGTTCATCTGTACCGGTGGTAAATTTGACATTTTTCCCAGCTAGTTTCATGAACCTTGCCACCACGTCACACAAGAGAGAAGTGTATGCATGACCAATATGCGGCTTATCGTTTACGTAATATACTGGCGTGGTGATGTAAAAGTTCTCGAATTGTTCCATGGTTTAGCATTTTGATAAAAATCAACTGAGTTAATTATAGTATTAAAAAGGCAGTAATAAATAAATATTGATTGGGTTAAGCATAATTTTTGAAAAAAGCTATTTACTGAAATTTTATTAAAATAAGAAACAATCAGGCATGATTATTGAAAGAACAATGAGAAATTTTCTTGTAATTCTATTTATAGTTTTCTATGCATTTGATGCACACGCTGATGGAGCAACAGATGTAATGTGTAATGTAATAGGTTACGTTCATGGAATAGGTGGACCAATGATTACAGTGGTAATAATTGGTTCAAGCTTACTTGCAATATTTGGCAGAATGCCTTGGCCTGCACTTTTCGCACTGGGTATGTTTGTTGCTGTGTTTTTTGGTGCTCCTCAAATTGTAACAAAGGTAACAGAAAAAGAAGTTTGTTGTCTTGATGAGAGACAAACATTGAATAATGGAAAGTGTGTTGCTGCTCCTGGATATGAATACATAGGTCGTGATCGTTGTGGCCCTAGGAGAAACGGGATTCAAGGATGTTGTCCTAATGGCTGGGTGATC
This sequence comes from Wolbachia endosymbiont (group A) of Bombylius major, assembly GCF_947251895.1. Taxonomy (NCBI): domain Bacteria; kingdom Pseudomonadati; phylum Pseudomonadota; class Alphaproteobacteria; order Rickettsiales; family Anaplasmataceae; genus Wolbachia; species Wolbachia endosymbiont (group A) of Bombylius major. The sequence continues at coordinate 888,876 of NZ_OX366395.1, forward strand.
ACTAGTAAGGGCAACTGTAAGAAACCTGGTCTAGATCCTTCAGAGTATTGGTAGTGAAAATGGTGCTTTTATAGAGTTAAATCTAACCACTCATCAAACCACAAAGTATATAATTAACATCTACTCCTTTAGTTAGATTCCACTCACGCTTTATTACGTTGTACTCCATGCCAGCCATGTTTTGCAGCGTTACATTATTTTCTCTTAAGTGATTTGCAATTTCTGACGGCTTGAGAAATTTATTCCAGTTATGTGTACCTTTTGGCAGCCAATTTAATATGTACTCTGCACCAATTATTGCAAGACAAAAGGATTTAATAGTTCTATTTATTGTGGATATAAAGATTAACCCCTCCGGTTTTAGCAGTTCTATCGCTTTTTTCATGAAAAGCTCTAAATTATCCACATGTTCAACTACTTCCATCAACAGAACCACGTCGTACTTCTTGTCATTGCTTAGCTCTTCAATGCTGGTGTGTATATATTCTATATTTAACCCTACTTTTTTTGCATGTGAATGCGCTACTTTTATGTTTTCTTCACATACATCTATTCCCACAACGTTAATGCCAACGCGTGCCATTGACTCTGACAAAATGCCACCACCGCATCCAACATCAAGCAATGATAATTCTTTCAAATTGCATTTTTTTAACTCTTTTATTTTCTCAATAATGTAAGATACTCTAACAGGATTCATCATGTGCAATGGTTTGAATTTGCCGTTCTCATCCCACCACTGGCCTGCCATTTTAGCGAATTTTGATATTTCATCTTCGTTATAAGTTTTTGTTTTTTTTTTCTTAGAGGTTATATTACTGAGTTTATCAAGGCGTTTTTTATGTCTGCTTTCTTTTGAAAATTCTGTTTCGAGGAATTGTTTGACTATGTCTTTTGCTAATCCACTCGCAGTAAACCCTGCACCAAGACACAGTACATTTGCGTTGCCATGCTCGCGAGCTAATTTTGCGATCTCAACACTGTTACATAAAGCAGCGTAGATTCCTTCAAAACGATTTGCCACAGTACTCATGCCCAAACCTGTACCACAAATTAATATCCCATAATTTGCTTTTTTGCTTGTTATATCTTCTACAACTTTAACAGCATAGTTTGGGTAATCTACACACTTTTGCTTAGCAGTGCAGCCTTGATCTACTACTCTGTAACCTAGGGCTTCCAGGTAAGGTTTTATTTCTGATTTTAATTCATAACCAGCATGATCTGAGGCAATTGATACTATATCTGACATATAAATAATTAATTTTATACTAATTAAATGATATAATTAAAGCAGATAAGATTTAATAAATTGAATAGATTACAGTGTCAAGTACACAACTGTACGAACGTTGCGATTTGAGTCCACCAAGGAAGGGTGTCATCCCAGTGCCCAGACACTGGGATCCATGCAATCTCGTCAAAGACGTTCATTTTAGCATAAAAGAGCTACTTTTATGCTCACCAGCTCAGTGTCCAATCAAAATTCCTGGATGCCAGTGTCAAGCACTGGCATGACACCTTATGGAGCTATAGTTCCTCTCCATTCTCAAATGCCCTTCTTTTGTCATCTAAGTAGCTATCCAAGAAAACTATTTACTGTACCTACTTTAAATCAACCTTCTTTAATTATATTCATGATTCTTGAGTAATTTATTTTGGGTTCTTTGTCAAGCTGTCCTGATTTTTTGCAAGCCTTGAAATAAATTTCGAGTCAGATGTGTATAAATTCTATATAATTTTTATCCTGCTACTAATTTAACAAGATGGATCATATAGATATTATAAAATCAAAATTATTATTATCCGACATAGTAGGTAAAAAAGTCAGATTAATAAAAAGAGGAGATAGTTTTGTTGGGCTCTGTCCATTTCATAACGAAAAAACCCCATCTTTTTCGGTAAGTAATACTAAAGGATTGTATTACTGTTTTGGTTGCTTAGCTAGTGGTGACGTATTTGAATTTATTTCACAAACTGAAGGATTAAGCTTTAAAGAAGCATTGGAAAGATTAGCATCGGTTACAGGTGTTGAACTGCCCAAAAGTCTTAGTATTACAAAAGAGGACAATAAACTATTTTTAGCGCTTGATTTAGCTGCAAATTGGTTTGCACAAAAAAATCAAGGTGTTGTAGATTATTTAAAGCAGCGTAAGATTTTACCTAAAATCATAGATAAATTTAAGATAGGTTATGCACCAAGCTCTGGTTTGAAAGAGTATTTAAACTCTTCAGGTATTGAAGACAAAATTTTAATTGATATTGGATTAGTAAACAAAAATTTTCGTGATTATTTTTATGACCGGCTGATATTTCCTATACAGAGCATTGCAGGGAGAGTTATTGGTTTTGGCGGACGTGCGCTAAGTTCTGAGCAACAGCCGAAATATTTAAACAGTCCAGAGAGTCAGCTCTTCAAGAAGAGGGAGAATTTATACGGATTAAACTTTGCTTTAAGCGAAATACGTAAAAAACAGCACATACTCGTTGTTGAAGGATATATGGACGCTATAGCGCTACATCAAGCAGGAATTAGTAATGCAGTTGCTCCGCTTGGTACCGCAATTTCTGCAGAACAGATAAAAAATCTATGGAGATTTGCTAAAGAAATCTCCATCTGTATGGATGGCGATAGTGCTGGACGTCATGCTGCTACTCGAGTTGCAGAACTTGCTCTGCCAATATTAGAGCCTGGATACACGTTAAAGTTTGTGACTTTGCCGAGTAATAAAGATCCATACGATATATGTAACGAACTGGAATACAAGAAAGAAGACGTATTGACTGCTCTTGACCATTCAACAAAACTGCATTCTGAATATTTATGGCATCACATAATCGATAGCAATTTGCAAAATTATGAAAAACTTGCTCCGGAAAAATATTCAATTCTTGAGCACAAGTTCATGGAATATGTAAATACTATTAGCAACAGCAGTATTAGAAGGTATTACAGAGATTATTTTTACAATAAGGCTAGTGAACTAAGAAGTAGCTTCAAAAAACAGATTTTTAATAGTAAAACTGGAGCAACAAAAGGTGAGTATCTTCATAACAAATCTCCAGAGCTAATTGAAGCAGAGCAAAATCAGGCCGTAATTTTGCGTATAGCCGTAGAATTTCCTGAAATCTTGAACCGTCCTATATTTTTTGAGCAATTTTCTCATTTTGAATTTACTAATGAGATGAAAAGATTACAACAGCGTATAATTGATGTAATAAGTAACAAAAGCAAACTCGATAAAGAGCAAGAATTGAAGCAGTCTAACGTTATAAAGTATGTATTTGAAAAAACTAGTGTACTAAATAGCCAACTGAACGAGAGAAAATCTGCAGAAATTGTGTGGAATAATATAGTGTTACTAAAAGAATTAAATGCATTACGAAAAGAAAGAACCGAAGCGAGGCTGAGCGGTAATCTTGACTTAGAAGAAAGGTTAATAGAACAAATAGAGCAAATAGAAAGTAGTATACAAGAAATGCAAATGGAGTTTATTGAAAAGTAGATATCGTCTCGTTAGTCAACAAGAAAATTACAAAATAAGACAATATTTTACATAAGATTGAAATTTTTAACTAATTAAGCCTTCCTCCAACAGCTTTGCCCTGTAGTTTTTGATATGGTTAGGATCACTTGAAAATGTATAATTTTTGTAGTTAGCTCTGCTGTGCATATAAAGCTTACTATTGACTTTTATCACATTATCTCACATTATCTCACATAATATGCATGTGAGAAGAATATGAACTGGAAGAATTTTCGTCTTAGTACACGTCTCAACCTAGAAGGGTCTGTAATTGAGCAAGTGTACGAGTTAATTACTGCAGTTGATAGTGTTAAAAATAGCTGGCAGATAACGAAAAAACTACTACCACAAACAATTGAAAGATTAACTCATTCAGTTATTGTTACATCTTCTGGCGCTTCTAACCGTATTGAAGGAAATCGTCTAACCGATAAAGAAGTTGAGGATCTATATAAAAACCTACGTGTCAAAAAATTTAAAAATAGAGATGAGCAAGAAATTGCTGGCTACTTAGAAATGCTTACACTAATATTTCATGATTATACGGATATTCCAATTAGTGAGTCATCAATATTGCACATTAACAACCAGATGCTACTTTATAGTGAAAAAGATTTGTATCATAGAGGAAAATACAAAGCAAGTTCTAATAGAGTTGAGGCAAAAGATCAGAATGGAAAAGTTGTTGGTATAATTTTTGATCCCACACCACCTTACCTTGTTAGAAAGGAAGTACAAGAGCTTATTGATTGGTATCACTGGTCCTTAAATAATAAATTTAAGCATCCTCTTATTATTGTTGCTAACTTTGTTTTTGAGTATTTGGCAATACACCCTTTTCAAGATGGGAATGGCAGAACTAGTAGATTGATGACTAATTTAATGCTGTTGCAGCAGGGTTATGATTTTGTATCTATTGTATCACATGAAAAGATAATTGAAACTAACAAACTTAATTACTATTTAGCGCTTAATAAAACACAAAGTAGCTGGAAAAGTGGCAAAGAAGATATTTCCCCATGGTTAATATTTTTTCTTAATGTGCTCAAAACGCAAGCAAATGAGGCGCATTATGTTCTTGAGAGGGAGAATACTGAATATTTATTATCAAGAAAACAATTATTCTTCTGGGAGTGGGCACTTAGCCTTGCAGATAAAGAATTTAGTAGAAAAGATGCTATAGAAGCTCTAGGATTTCCTCCAAGAACAGTAGAGGCAATTACAAAGAAACTGCTAGGGATGAAATACTTACAGCGTCTTGGAGAAGGCAAAGCCACTAGATATAAAGTTATTATTTAAAAGTTTTAGTATGTTTTTCGAGATTTTTTTAAATCCAGTCTTATGCACAACTTTGTTTGCAATTTTACATTTTTATTCGATTAAAAACTGCATTTTAGCAATAAAAAACTTACTTATTATAGGAAAATCTTGTGTTTGTTCTCATATAAAACTATTTATGGAGTGACAATGGTACATGTATTATACTTACATTTCTGATTCGAAAATTTATGCAGTTGTTTCTAACAAAATTAGTTAACAAATTCTATTGTTTAAAGATGAGAAATAAAGTAATCATCATTTCCAGTATTGCTTTTATTCTACTGTTTTTTATCAGCAGTGCATTTTTAAAAAAAGATCAGGCGGTTCATAGTGATAATGCAACTAGTAGCTTTTCAGTAAAAACTCAAGAATGTGCGCCGCAAAACCGCACTATATATTTAAATTTTTCTGGTACAGTAAATCCCTTACATAGAGCTAGCCTTGTCTCAAAAATAAGTGGTAAGATTATTGCTATTTATTTACCTGATGGTGAAAAGGTAAAAAGAGATGATGTAGTGTTAAAGATAGAAAATTATGACAGGATTGAGCAAGCTCAGAAAGCTAAAGCTTTATTAAAGCAGCGTGAAATTGAGTATGATTCCTCTCACAAACTGAATAAAGAAGGCTATGGAGCACAAATAAAAGTAGAAGCAGCTTTTACTGCGTTACAAAGTGCAAAAGCTGACCTAAAAAGGCTAGAATTGGATTTAGAAAACACTGCAGTCAAATCTCCTATAGATGGTTATGTTGATAAAATCAATGCAAATGAAGGGGATTTTGTTAATGTTGGGCAAAAAATAGCTGACGTGGTTGATTTCAATCAAATTCTTGTGGTGTTATACGTTTCGGAAAATGAAGTAAATAAAATAGAGCTAGGCAGTACAGCTCAAATTAATTTGCTGGACGGAAAAGAATTAGCAGGTGAAGTAAGTTTTATTAGTAAAATTGCTGAACCTAAAACTGGGTCTTATAGGGTAGAAGTAAAGGTAACTAATAATAAAATGATATCCTTCCAGGGACTAACTGCCAACGTAAGGCTACCTTCAGGCGAAAGATTTGCATATAAAGTTCCTTCTTCAGCCCTGAGCTTAAGTGACGAAGGTGCTCTTGGAATAAAGATTGTTGATGATAATAATTATGTAGTATTTGCACCAATAGAAATTGTTGATCATGAGAGCGATGGGGTTTGGATAGTAGCAAATAACGAAGGTAAACCCATAAAGTTAATAGTATTGGGCCACCTATTTGTTAAGCCTGGTGATAAGGTTTAAGACATAAGATCCTTTGTATCCGTTCAGCAGAGTGGTTTAAGAAACGATAGATAGGAGATTGTGAAAAGGCCCTTTGTTTCCATGTCAAGTATAACGAAATTATCCGTTCAAGGAATGCATTTCCCCGCTTCGATTGGGTAAAATATGAATTTTTGCGATAAACGACATAATGCCGAATTTGCCGTTCAGCGTGGTTATTTGTCAGCGGAATATTTTCTGGGTCATCTAAAAATTTCCACATCATTCTTTCAGATTTCAAAATATTTTTTGCAACTCGAGAAGCTCCAATTGCTTCAGGTAAGTGGAATATCTCCTTTAAGTAATACCATGTACGTTTTCGCAATTTTCTGGCACGTCTGGCAAATCTAAAAACATCTATTTCATTTTTTAGCAAAGCCTTTTTTAGTGCAAATAATTCAGTAGCTACATTTCTTAAGTAACAGCCGAGAACTTTAACTTCAATATTCCAACTATGCGCTAATCTTTCAAAATCTCTTGATAAATGCGCCCAACAGATTTGCCTGTTTTTATCAGCAAAGTAATTGTATGCTGCATACCTGTCAGTTACTACCAAACTATTACGATTGCAAAACGCACTATTTTTTAAAACTTTCATTCCTCTTGAGTCCGTTAATTTTATAAAACTAGCTTCATTGCTAGCAAACATCCAACACCAACCGAGTTTACCTTTATTATAGTGACTGGTTTCGTCAACATGCAGAACCTTACTTGTACTTACTTCTTGCTCTATTTTCTCATACATTTCCTTACATTTTGATGCAACTCTATGTTCACTATTTGATATCTTACTATTACCCACAAATATAAATGTACTTATAAATCAAGTATTAGAATATTAGAGTTTGCAAATATTGAGGGTATAAAAATGGCAAACGAGAGTAATGAATGGGCTAAAAATGAATTTGGAGATGCTGTACTTGGAGATAAAAGATTAACTGACCGATTAGTAAATATTGCTGACAGTTTGATAAGTTTACCTGAAAGCTCAATTAATGAGGCATGCGGAAGTTGGTCAGAAGCAAAAGCAGCATATCGTTTTTTTCAAAATGAGAACGTAAAAGAAGTCGATATTCTAGCTTCACACATTGATAAAACAGTTGAAAGAACAAAAGCTCATAAAAGAATTCTTGTGATTCAAGATACAACTTATATTTCATACTCAAGCCATAAGCGGATTGGGAACTATTGCTGGAAAAGGAGCAGTAATGCATACAGCCCTTGCTGTTAGTACGGAAGCTGGGAATACTGGATCAAAAGATTTACTCGAGGCAACTCATTTCTGAAGAAGAAAAAAGACTAAAGAGCCATCGTAACAACGTTCATATTGAGGATAAAGAAAGTATGAAATGGCTAGAAAGTTTTAAGAAAACAAATAATATTATAGATCTGGCCCAAACCGAAGCTATAACTGTATGTGACAGAGAAGCAGATATGCATGATTTTTTTGAACTTGCACATAATCTTAACTCAGCAATTTTAGTAAGAGCTCGCCACAACAGAAATGTAAATAAAAAATTCATGCATACCAGGAACAAGCAAAAATTATGGTCATTTATCCAAGGTCTCCCTTGCGCTGGAAAAGTAGAAGTTGAAATCCCTGCTAGAGATAACAAGCAAAAAAGGACAGCGTTTTTAGAAATTAGGTTCGGAAAATTTATCACATGAAGGCCATATAAAATGTAAAGAAGGTGTATTAAACAGGACTTGATATGACACTTTAAAAAAGTAAGTTAAGAATAATAAAAATAAGGAGTGTTAGAAATGAGTACAATACAAACAAAAATACTAAAACCAAAACTAGGATTACTAGAGCTAGCAAAACAATTAGGAAATGTGTCTCAAGCGTGCAAAGTGATGGGATACTCAAGAGATACATTTTATCGATTCAAGGAGTTATATGAAAATGGGGGAGAAGAAGCATTACATGAAATAAGTAAGAAAAAACCGCTATTAGCAAACAGAGTTTCGGAAGATATAGAAAGAGCAATAATTGGCATAGCTACAGAATTTCCTGCATATGGACAAGAAAGAGCTGCAAATGAGCTGAGAAAAAGAGGTATAATAATTTCCCAAGGAGGAGTAAGATCTGTATGGCTAAGAAATGACCTTGAAACTTTGAAAAAGAGACTTAAAGCACTGGAGGCAAAAGTAGCTCAAGACGGAATCATTTTAACTGAAGAACAACTTGCAGCTTTAGAAAAAGTGAAAGAACAAAGGGAAGCTCATGGTGAAATTGAGACGCAACATCCAGGTTATTTGGGTTCTCAAGATACCTATTATGTGGGCAATATCAAAGGCATAGGGCGCATTTATCAGCAAACTTTTGTTGATACTTATTCCAGAGTTGCAATGGTTAAACTTTACACGGACAGAACAGCTATTACAGCTGCAGATCTTCTTAACGATAGAGTTATCCCATTTTTTGATGAGCAGAGAATTCCATTATTACGCATTCTAACTGATAGGGGTACGGAGTATTGTGGCAAGCCCGAAAATCACGCTTATCAGCTATATTTAGGAATCGAAAATATCGATCATTCTAGAACCAAAGCCAACTCTCCACAAACTAATGGCATATGTGAAAGATTCCATAGAACTATGCAAGATGAGTGTTACAATATTATCTTTAGAAAGAAAATCTACTATTCTTTGGAGGATCTACAGATCGATGTTGATCATTGGTTGCGTTCTTACAATGAGACAAGGCCTCACTCAGGCAAATACTGCTATGGCAAAACACCTATGCAAACGTTTTTTGACAGTAAACATATTGCTTTTCAGAAAAATATTAGTAGCATTAAACAACAGCCTGATATTAGTTTTGACTACGTCAATTCTTCTGTCAGTTAATTCTTCTCTGTCAGATTAAATCTTGTCTTTTACATAGCTAAACTGACTTAGATTTACCGACAATTTGAAAAACCGTCATCCCGCTACGTATTAGCGCCGCGGCGGTATGACGTAGGGAGATCTCTACTGCTATTCCACGTCAAGAACAACCATAAGTTCATTAGGGTTCACATAACCTAAAGCATTTTTTGCTTGCTCATCAAGCAGATCTAAATCTAAGCTTTTTTCATATAAGCCAAATACTTTGTTGTCCAACTTTTCCTTTTCAGAAGAGACATCCTTTAGCAAAAGTTTATTGTACTCGATTTCTTTTTTTAAATCGATTAACGTCAATAAGCCACGTTTACCTGTAATTGTGCTAATGCTGAAATATAATGTAAGGGAAGAAATGAGTAAGGCTGCGCTTAAACACAGTAACTTTTGCTTCTTTTTAGATATAAGCACCGTACTTTCACATATAAAAAATATATAACATGAAAAGGTGAACAAAAAGCTAAGAACCTTGACGCGCTTTACACCTTGGCTTTACCTTATTTATAATGTAAATCTTACCACCCCTTTTCACAACTTTACAATTTTTATCTCTGTTACGATGAGATTTTAGCGACCCTTTGACTTTCATATCTATAGTAAGAATTAAATTACTTTACATTATAATCACTTATCAAGAGTTAGTCAATTGATAACATTTTATTAAAATACTGTATAATTGTTGCTGATACTTCTTCGATTGACTTTTGCGTGACATCAATAATTGGCCAGTTATTCTGCTTAAATAGTTCCTCTGCTTCTTTAATTTCCTTTTCTACTTTCTCAGGGTTAGCATATATATTGTTATCTTCGTTGTTAATTGAAGTAAGTCTATTTTTGCGTATTTCTATTAGCCTACTTACGTCTATTGTTACCCCTATCGTTAGTTTATTTTTTAATTTTGCCAAGTCAACATAAAAGGGTACTCCACTAACAAAAGGAATATTTGCAACTTTATAGCCTCGGTAAGCTAAATACGTACTGGTGGGAGATTTTGATGTACGTGAAACTCCAACCAAAATTATATCTGCTTTATCAATATCTTGAATATTTTGTCCATCATCATGATTAATAGTGTAGTTTATTGCCTCAATGCGCTGAAAATATTCGTTATTTATCTCAGTATGCAAGTCAAGCTTTTCGTCTTTTTCAATTTCAAGATAGGACGAAATTTCTCTAATAATATGTGATAATATTGCTCTATAGGGAATTTTCAACTTTATACAGTTATCTTTTAAATATTTTCTTAGCTCATCATCAGTAATAGTGCATATAACAAAATTATGCTCATCACTTTTCCTATTAATTTCCTCAAGAATTTTGTCAATCTGCTCCTCTTTTTTCACAAAAGACCAAACATATTCGATCGTTTCTATAGAACGAAAGTGTTTCAGAGCTGATTTTGCAACTGATATAACAGTTTCACCACTTGAATCTGATACTAAGTGTAGATTAAGCTTTTTAATGGTCATGTTTTATATAGTGTTATACTAAAAATAATGGCTAGCAATCTGCTACTGAAATTATGCTAATTTGTTGACCTACGTAAATATAGAAAAACTATCCTGTTGATAAAACTCAAACTAATTGGTAAATTCTTAACACAATTATTCTCAAAACGAATGTTTTTATTAAAGCCTACAAATTTCTCTTATTTTTCTAAGAAAGCTCTACCTTGGCTTGGGGTTATTTGTTTCGCATGTTTTTTAATTGGAATGTCTTTGGCGTTATTCTTCTCTCCAGAAGATTATAAACAAGGAGAAATTGTACGAATCATGTACATTCATGTGCCTTCTGCATGGCTTGCTCTTGGAATATATGGATTAATTGCATCACTCAGTTTCATTTCATTGGTGTGGAACAATAGCATTGCTAGTGTCTTGGCACATGCTGCTGCTCCTGCAGGAAAAGTCTTTTCTGCAATATGCTTAATCACAGGTAGTATCTGGGGAAAAGGAACCTGGGGCACTTGGTGGGTATGGGATGCAAGGCTTACTTCAATGCTGATTTTATTTTTCCTATATGTTGGCTACCTTTCATTGTGGAGCGCTTTTGATAATGAAGCGAGGGCAGAAAAATCAGCAGCAGTATTTGCCATTTTTAGTGCTATAAATATTCCTATAGTAAAATTTTCCGTAAATTTATGGTCTACTCTCCATCAGCCTGCAAGCATTTTGAGAAGAGGTGGAGTAGCAATAGAAGGTTCTTTGCTGTTGCCACTCATTGTAATGTTTATGTTTTGTGCCACATTTTTTTTAGTAGTGTGGATACTGTATTCGCTTTACTTAATTAATTTATATAAGATAAAGAGAGAAATTAGTGTGCGGTATTAGGTAGCTTTGTAAGTATACAGGTAAATATGCTAGAGAAAATTAGGCAAAATATCTTTGGTCACTTTAAATACTTGCCTGCTGAAACTGAAGAACGTGCTATGTTATGTGATCTAACTAATTTTAAAAGCAACAATGACCAACTAACTAGAATAGATCAGGTATTGAATCGAGATCAACTTGAACATTTTACCAACGTTCTTGAAACACATGATGCAACGGCACGTAGTTTTTACGATGAGGTGCACTGTAAAATAGCAACCGTTGCAACCATGAACTCTAAAATATTTAAGGAGCCTACCAGTATCTTTAAGGGAATGTTCAAAAAAGTGTGTCAAACCGAAAAAAAAGTAATAAATTGATATAAAAAAATGGAGGTGTGACAATGAGTCAGAAAGTAGTAAACAGAACTAACGGATTGGTAGATTATAAAGAGTTGGAAACAAATATCCTGTCGTCTATACGAGAAGGAAGACCGTTGACAGGAAGGGAGGGAGCATTAACACCATTTATAAAAAAGCTGCTGGAAGCAAGTTTGGAAGGTGAAATAGAAAACCACTTATTAGCTGAAAGTGAAGAGAATAATCGAAGAAATGGGAGAAATGGAAAGACTTTACGGACAAGTGCCGGTTCATTTGAACTTTTGACGCCAAGGGATAGAGAAGGAAGTTTTGAGCCGCAAATAGTCAAAAAAAGGCAAACAAGCTTACATCCAGAGCTTGAAACGAAGATTTTGAGCACATTTGCCAGTGGTATGAGCTATAGAGATATAGCGTCACACGTTGAGGAAATTTATGATCACAAAATATCGGCGGCAGAGATATCAAGTATTACCGACAAATTACTGCCTATAATCAATGAATGGCGTAGTCGTCCACTGCAATCAGTATACCCGATAGTATTTATGGATGGGATGTTCTTTAAGGTCAAAGAGGATGGACATTGCGTAAGTAAATGTATGTACAATATATTGGGCATAGACCAAAATGGCAGAAAAGAAGTCCTGGGCTTTTATTTGGCTGAAAGTGAAGGAGCTAACTTTTGGTTGGGAGTGCTAAATGACCTCAAAGAAAGAGGAGTAGAAGATATTCTGATTGCATGTGTAGATGGGCTAAAAAGCTTTCCTGCAGCTATAAATAGTGCGTTTCCTAAAGCAGAAGTACAGCTATGTATAGTGCATCAGATAAGAAATTCACTAAAATATGTATCCAGCAAAGATGTGAAAGTTTTCATGAATGATTTGAAAAAAATATATCGTGCTACAAGTAAAGAAATTGCTGAAAATTACTTACTTGAGCTGGAAGAAAAATGGGGAGAAAAGTATCCTTTAGTTATAAAATCGTGGCAGAACAATTGGGAAAATTTATCTGGTTATTTCAAGTATTCTAGCCCAGTTAGAAGGCTAATTTACACCACAAATCCAATTGAGGGGCTGCACAGACAGATCAGAAAATTCACTAAAACCAAGGGCTCATTTACCAGCACAAATGCCTTGTATAAACAGGTATATTGTGCTATAAAGAAGGTAGAGCAAAAATGGACTATGGCTCTGCCTAATTGGGCTTTAACTATGTCTCAACTTGATATTTTCTTTCCAGATAGATTGAAAATTGAGTTGAACTAAAAATGCGCTTTGACACACTTTTTTGAACATTCCCATCTTTAAAGTAAATGTTCATGTGATTCCACAGATAATTTCTGTTTTTTGATTCTATCTGTCCATTTATCATTTTCTATATCTTGTTTGTTGGTTGCTCTTTTTTCTTGCTCAACAATTGCCTTATCTACCTTCTGATAAATTGCATCAATTGCATTAATTGCATTTTTTTCTTTGTATACTTCGCTTTTCCCTTCAATAATTAACTTAATAAAAGTATTTACAACAGACTGCACTTGATTATGATTAATATGGCCTCTTATCAAAGAAGGTAAAGAGCCTAATTCCATTATATGTTGACCTATGTTATTATCTATACCTTCTGTATGCATTAACATTTCATCATCAAACTCTTTCAATACTTCTGATGCTATTTTACCTTGAAAGGAAAGCCCTAAATTATCTGCTACTTCACTTATTAATAACTCTCTGTTTTCTTTATTATCTTCCAATTTAGCATAATCACTCAATAGATCCATAACTGTAGATACTCTGACTTCAACAAGATCATTAACATCTTCTAGAGCAAGTCCTAACCCCAAGAACCTCTCTCTGAGATTTTCGCTTAAAAGATTGATAAACTCTTTATTTGCATCTGATCCTGTAGTAGATATTGTACCATCTAAATAGTTACTTTGAGTACCTAAGCTATGCTCTATTTGTATTTTTGTCTCAGGTTTAAATCCTAATTTTGCACAGAATTTCTGAAAATATTCTTTAATAATGTCAAACAAGTTCTTGCCATTATCTTTATAATTTTTTAACTCTTCAGGAATAGTAAGTGACAATTTACCATCTCTGTATGTTACAAAGTCTTCACTATTGTGAGATTCAATTGTAAATTCCAATGAACTGGGCAGATTACATATCTTATCGCCATGCATAACTTGATTTTTAACAGAGAGTATTGGTAGCCTCATATCAGATCTAATTCTCACATTATTTTGGTTAGCACAATCAATGTTTATTACTTTTTTAGGATTTTCTACTATGAACGACTGTCCAAGTGCAAGTTGAGTTTGTATAAATGGAGCAGCCTCATACCCTGCTTGATTACAATTGGTGACTAGCTCTTCTAAAATAGCATCACTTGGAACTTCTGCCCCAGCGTATCTAAACATTTTTTTGAAAACTTCTTTTGCAAAGGAACGGTAATCCTTGTTTTCATCTTTCTCTGTTGGTAATAGATGGATATACCTTTGGCCAGCATTGTAAAATTCTTCAAATTCTTTCTTATATGAATCAGTTTTTTGATGATCAGTAGTTTTGGGATCTTCGCAGTGATTTTTCCACAGCTCACCCAATGCGTCACTTACAAGCTCTTTCTCAATATCTTCGAGTACTGAAGCAACAAAAGCTTTGCCACGATCCGTATCTATTTCTCTTGTTCCTTTTTTGTTAAATATTTCGTCATTATATATATCATCACTATTAAAAAGTTCGCTTCTGCGGTGCTTAGCTCCTTCCTTAAATGCAATAATAAGATTTTTATCTATTTCTTTTCCGTTAATAATAAAATTCATCCTTTGAAAATCTAAGAACATTGTTTCACCGGAATTCGCTAATTTATTATCTTGATCTGCTCTTAATTTACTAAAATTGAACTCTTTAGCTGTGGCCTTTAATCTAACTACTGGACTCTTATTATTTCGCTTTGCCTCTTTCATAATTAACACCTTGCTATAAATATGCTGTAAGTTGTATCATATAATGATGAATAATTTGGTAATATATTAAGAAAATCGACAGTATATTTCTTTATTTAAGAGGTGCAGGAAAGGCGCAGATTTCTCTTTTCATTTGTAGCGTGCTGTATTAATATTTATGTATTAATTTAGAAAATAATGATGAATAACATTGTAATTATTGGTCTGCAATGGGGTGACGAAGGCAAGGGTAAAATAGTAGATTATCTTTCTGAGAATGCAGATGTAGTTGTGAGATTTCAGGGAGGAAATAATGCAGGGCACACTATAGTAATAGATGATGAGGTTTATAAATTAAATTTACTGCCCTCTGCTGTTTTGAGAACGGGCAAAATATCTATCATAGGAAACGGTGTTGCTCTTGATTCACATGCTCTAATCTCAGAAATAGAGTCATTGAAAGTTAAAGGAGTAGACGTAAACTATAACAACTTGATGGTATCCGAGAGCTGTTCATTAATACTTAGCGTACATAAGGACAAGGAAAAGCTATTTGAAGATTTAAATGGAAATCACAAAATTGGTACAACAAACAAAGGAATAGGGCCATGTTATGAAGATAAAGTTGGCAGGAGAGCTATACGCCTTTGTGACTTAGAAAACGCAGATGAGCTCAATAAAAGAGTAGATACTCTTTTGAATTACCACAATGCTATCAGGAAAGGCCTTAACTACCAGGTGGTTAAAAAAGAAGAAATATTAAAGGAAATTCAAGAGATTTCAGAAAAAATTCTTCCATATAAAAAACCTGTATGGAAAGTATTAAATGACTTGGTGAAAGAAGGTAAGAAAATAATATTTGAAGGCGCCCAAGGTACATTTTTAGATATCGACCACGGAACTTACCCTTTTGTTACTTCAAGTAATACTGTAGCATCGCAAGCAATAACAGGCTCAGGGTTATTCTCGAATGCTAACATTATTGGTGTGGCGAAAGCTTATACAACCAGAGTAGGCAATGGCCCATTTCCTACTGAGCAGAAAAATGAAGTAGGAGATAGCTTGTTTACTATAGGTAAGGAACTTGGAACAGTGAGCAATAGAAGAAGGCGCTGCGGATGGTTTGATGCAGCTTTAGTCCGCCAGGCTGTGCAACTCTCTGGAGTTTCAAGCATTGTATTAACCAAATTAGATGTGCTTGATTCTTTTGATACAATTAAAATATGCACTGGTTACAAGTATAGCGGAAAAATGTATGATTATTTACCCGCATCGCATTCAATACAAGGGGAATTAGAGCCAATATATGAAGAGTTTCCTGGCTGGAAAGAAAACACTCAAGGTAAAAGGTCGATTAAAGCATTGCCTATCAATTTAATAAAATATATAGACAGGTTAGAAAAATTAATAGGTGTACCAATTCATCTAATCTCAACTAGTCCAAAGAGAGAGGATGTTATTAAGCTTAAAGATTTCTGAAAACGTCTTTGTATCTTAGAGCCTGTACGTAATCTCAAAAAAGAGATAAAGTGAGAGGATAAAGTATATAAAGTAGGATATGCGAAGTTTATAACCAAGTGACATAAGTCGAGAAAAGTTTGAGATTATTGTAGCAGATCTGGAATCTTGCAGAAAGAAGACAAAACCAAGAACACTTGATTTACATGATGTATTTTGTGGAGTGTTATACGTGTTAAAAAGTGGTTGCCAGTGGAGAATGGTATCAAAAGAGTTCCCAAAATGGCGCAATTGTTACGACTATTTTAAGAAGTGGAGTGAAAAACCAGATGCAAATAAAGAAAGTGTTCTGGAGCTGGTATTAAAAAAAAATAATTGCGACAAAACAATGGTCGGAAAAGCTTCTGCATAATTGATGCACAGAGTATAAAAAATGCAGATACTGCTGAAGCTATGATGCAGGCAAGAAGATTTCAGGGCCGTATTGCAGTAGATACGCAAGCATGCAATTTATACAACAACAGCAGAGATAACTGACCGTAGCAGTGCTGTGAGAATGGTCGAAAATGCAAAAGAAAACCTCTCGGGAGTTAAAAATGTACTGGTTGATGCAGGCTATACTGGAGAGAATTTTGTAACTCAAATAAAAACGATTATTGGTGCAACCGTTGAAGTGATCAAAAGAAATGAATTACGTTCCTTTGTTGTATTGCCCAAAAGATGGGTTGTGGAGCGATCTTTTGCTTGGTTAGAAAAATGTAGAAGATTGTGGAAAAATTGTGAGCGAAAACTCAATACTAGCCTACAAATGGTAGTTCTGGCTTTCACTGCCTTACTTCTGAAAAAATTATGAACAGGCTCTTACTAACTCTTATCTAATAAAAAAAATACTTGTGTAACTTCGAATAGTCTATTATGCAAGACAGCAGTATAAACATGTAGTAAGAAATGTATAATGAAAAATAAAAGCTCAAGTTTAACACTTGCAGTTATTTTTACACAATTAAGTAATCATAAAAGTTAGTGTAGGACGAGGTTGTACAGTTTGATTTCTTTTAATATATGTTAATTGGTATAATATAAATATAGTTAAGGAGGCGTATTATGACTGGAAGTTTGGCTAAGGAAGAAAAAACAGCAGAGGCAGGAAAAACAAGTAATCAGTCAGAGAATTATGATGTTGAATCAGTTATAAGGGTAGCATCATGTGCTTGGAATGCAATACATTGCTTGTTGGCATCTTATGAATACGATCTATATTCGTCATGGCTTGAATCGCATTTTACATCCCTCAAGGACCGTATCAATAAAATGGAAAAAGACAATTCTTTCACTAAGGACTCTGCTATAATAAAGTTCTGCCGCTCAATTGCAGAAAATAATAAATTATACAAAGAGTTAAAAAATTTAAATAATCTTGCTGAAAATTTTGCCAATGAAGAATTTGATTCTCAATTAGAGAAGATAATAACAGGCTTTAAACTAAAAAACCTAGAAGACAAGGTAGGCTTCTTAATGCTTTTGAAAGAAGAAAGAGACCTCACTGCTATACAGAAGGCTTATAGAGATGAGTGGAGTTTTTATGACCTAATAAACGATAGAGATTTTAAACAAACGTACATAGATAAAGCAGTAACAGAGTCTGCTAATAAGAGCTTTAAGGAAGATATAGATAAATGTATAAAGTTGGCAGAGCAGGGAAAAGAAGCTGCAAGTAAATATCTTGGAGAGAAAGGCGTAGAGCTTCGAGCTTATTACACAGAAACTGATAACACTCATAGAGTTTTGAATATCAATCTTATTAATTACAATAGAAGTGAGCCAACCAGAGTTAGTGATATTTTACAGCAAGAGAAAGATATTAAAGAATTGAATATTGTAAGTTAAAAATATGATATAAATAAAATTAAGAGGGAAAGATAACTCTACCCACTATAGAAATAGAGTTATCACGGGCATGTGCGACCGAGTGGATATTGGTATTACAACCGTATAGATCAAGGTACACTAGCCCTATCTCTCGATACGTTTGAATAGTTGCATGGGACATATGTATGCACCCGTTTACAATCTTAAATTAATTAAACTATCGAGGTTATTTATTATGATTACATCTTATCAAAATTTCATTGGAATTGATATCGGAAAATTTAAAAATGTTGCTGCAGCTCACAACCAAAGGAGCACTATCAAGTTTGACAATGATGCTACTGGTTGGCAACAGTTGTTTCAAAAATTTTCAGATATCCTACCTAATTCTCTAGTAACTTTAGAAAACACTGGAAAATATGAGCTTGGCTTAGCACATTTTCTTGTTGATAAGAATGTTGCTGTACATCGAGCTAATACTCGCAAAGTAAAAAGCTTTGTCATATCTCATGGAACTTTAGCAAAGTCTGATCAATCAGATGCAAGAGCTCTTGCTCAATATGGATATGAACGCTATAGTACTCTATCTCTATTTGTACCTATGTCAAAAGAACAAACAGCCTTAGTTGCACTTTGTCAACGACGTGATGACATTACACAAATGAGAGTTCAAGAGAAATGTAGACTGAAAACACCTGAAAACGAGCATATAAAGGAAAGTTGCCAAAAAACCATTGACTTTTTTAACGGTCAGATAAATGAGATCAATAATGCCATACAAAAAATCATTGATGAAAATCTAGAGTTACAAAAGCGCCAAAAAATACTTAGAACGGTACCGGGAATAGGTATCAAGTTATCTCAAGATTTTATATGCCTTATGCCAGAACTTGGCTACCTAAACAAAAAAGAAGTTGCAAGTCTTGCTGGAGTTGCCCCGCATCCAAAAGAAAGTGGAAAATCTATTGGTTACAGAAGTATAACAGGTGGTAGAAGTAGTGTCCGTAAAAAGCTTTTTACAGCTTCCATGGCTGCTGCAAGATCTAAATCTGCACTTGGTGCTTTTTACTCTGATCTCATTGGTAGAGGTAAAAAGAAAATGGTAGCTATAACGGCTCTAATGGGAAAAATCATAGTAATTGCAAATGCAAGACTTAAGGAAGCAATTAATATGAAATAAAAAAAACTGCATAGAAAGTAGGTTAATGAATATGTGCGCCCACACAAACTTAAAGCACATACTCATTAACCATAAAACCTAAGTAGTGGTAGCTATTTGACATAAATTCCTTTCTATATAAACTAGGGTTTTTATTGCCAAAAATACATTTTTCAATTGAACAAGAATACAAAATTATAAATAAGAGTTGTAATAAGACTAGATTCAAAAAATTTAAAAAACTTAGTTGATCTATTTCAATAATATTGCAACTTACCACTTCAATTGTATCTGTTAGAATCCTCACATCCTCCCTGTTTAGCTGATTTCTGACAATTTCTAGTAATTCTTCTGGGGGTATGCCAGTTGTGGATAATTCTGTTGATAAGATTGAAACTTGTACTTTTCCTGGTACATGTGATTCTACTAATGCATCTTTTACTCTCGTATCTGCTGATAATGCATAATACCGATAATTTCCTCCTGTTGACCAGCCAACTATCTTTGCTTTAATTCTTTTTCTGAAACGTTCGTCATCCTCTTCTTTTTCTCTTTCAACTCCGTAAAACTCAGCTAAATTATCAAGTTCTTCTCCCCTTGCAAACTTCAGTAAATTGCTTGTATCTTCAAGGAGTAGGGCATTGTAGCTAAAATGTCTTGCAGGGAAGGTGAAGCCGATAAATTACTTATGCCAAAAAGGCTGACAAAAAGATTTTGCTCCCTTCCCATATAGAGTTAAAAGACAGAACAGTATCTTTGGAATTATATCCCGTATCACAAGGTTAGTCTAACTCTCAACTTTATTTATAGTTTTGGAGGCTGGTTTATGCAAGCAAATGTTATTTTAGGTGTAGATATTGCTAAAAAAAAATTTGATGTTTGTTTATTGATAGGCAGTAAAGAGCGACATAAAGTTTTTCGCAATAACAAGGAAGGTTTTGAAAAGCTTGTAGCTTGGTGTAATAATCACGGAGCAGTCCTTATTCATCTCTGCCTAGAAGCGACTGGTTGTTACAGTGAAGATATAATTATTTTTATGTATGACCTTGGACATAATGTAAGTGTGGTAAACCCTGCTCAAATCAAGGCTTTTGGCAAAAGTGAGCTACTCAGAAACAAAACAGATAAGTCAGATGCTGCCATGATTGCTAGGTTTTGTATTGCTAATAAACCTAATCTTTGGAAACCTGCTCCTACTGAAATCAAGCGTTTAAGAGATCTCTATCGTTGTTTGCAAGCACTTAAAGACGACAAGTTACAACAGATGAATCGCTTGGAAAATAAAAATATGGATTACCGTTGTAAGCAAGCCATACTTGAAGTAGTTGCTACAATAGAAACAGAAATTTCTGCTATAGAAAAAGAGATTTGTGAGCATGTTAATAACCATTCACACCTAAAAAATATGATAGAAAACATCAAGACTGTAAAAGGTATAGGACATCTTACTGCTGTTGCTATCGTTGCAGAAATGCCATCTGTTGATAATTTTGATAATGCTAGACAATTTACAGCCTTTGCCGGTCTAAATCCTGAATATTACCAATCAGGTTCATCTGTCAGTAAAAAAAGTAGAATATGTAAAATAGGATCCGAGCGTATCCGCAAGGCTCTTTATATGCCAGCTATAGTAGTCAAAAACCGTAATCCTCACTTTCAAAAATTTTGCCAGCGTTTAGCAAATAAAAGAAAATGTTCAATGGTTATAATTGTTGCGTTAATGAGAAAACTAATGCATATATTTTTTGGTATTCTTAAAAAGAATCAACCATTCAATGGTGATTTGGTAAAATAATGTTAACAGTTATACTCAACACTTTTGAGCACTTAGTATAGAGCACCATGCCTAAAGTGTTGGTACTATAGTAGATTACATTGTATCATTTTACTTTGACTTTAAACAAAACTGCCTGGTGAATAGCTAGTGTAACTGTGTATAAGTACGCCTACACAAACTCAAAGTACTTATACACAGTTACATTGATGTATAGAAGGCTAAATTAAGTTTTTTGTTGTTTTTTATCTTTTTTAGCTAAATAATTTATTGACAGTAAAGACAGTATCTTTTTGCTGCTTCGTTTATTCTTTCTCTGAGCAAAAGTTCTCGCCATGCTGCTACCTCTAAAATCTTTATTGCTGGGTCACTTTCCACCAATCCTGTAAAACTTTTATCTCGATTTACTAACTCTTCTTTCATCCGCGAAAAGATTTCTTCGAAGTTCAGTAGTTCGATAATATTTGGCTGCTGCATCTTTATACCACAACTCCGTCAAAGCGAATTTTTTCTCCATTTGATGTATATATCCCTTCCAGGGCAATAGTGACTTTCCCTTCTTTTACTTCTGTGATTTTTACTTTCTCGAGTTTGAACCTTGTTTCCCACTTTTGTAGTGCTTCAGCTACTGCTGCATAAATTTCCAGCGTAAAATCACGATTTATTGGCCGATCTACTAATTCAAACAATCGGGAACCATACTCTCTTCTCATAACACGTGATCCAATTGGCGTGGTTAATATATCAATAATTGATTGCTTTAAACGCGAATTCTGGATTAAGGAAGGAAGAAAGAATAGGAAATAGAAGGCTTTTTGGATTTGATGGAATAGGAAATGAGAGTAGAAAAGATATGAACCAAAAAATTAACAGGGGATCTATGGCGAGTGTGTTCAATTTCTAGTCTATTTTTTAGGTAACCAAAAACAGTCTCAATGATAGACCTTTTTCTCAGTAAAATCTTCTCATTTAGCGAAATCAATGTATTTTTCATACCTTTTTTCACGTTGGTAACAAGTTTCAAACCTCGGTCAAACAGCTTCTGAAAAAGCTCTTTTGCAATATAACCTTTGTCACCAAACAAAAGGCCGATTAATTTTTCCGTCAGATTTGGCACAGGTATCCTATCATCAACATTGCCTTTTGTGAGCGTAAGTGCATAAATTTCACCATTTTCATTGATTACCATATGTAATTTGAAACCAAAAAACCAGCCGTAAGTGCTCTTGCTTAATTTTGCAATTCCAGCAAAAACTTTGTTTTTGGATATTCTTTTTGCATGACAAACTGCAATGGGAGTTGTGTCTATATATGAAATTCCAGTGTTTTCTGACTGTCCACAAAGCCAATGCAACAACATTGCTAAATGCCACAAAACCCTAGGCTTTAGAGCAACAAACCTGGTATATGAAGGTAACTTTGGAAACTCTGATTTGTAGAGCAACGTTAGGTAATGTAGATAGAAAGTTTTGAAATTTTTACACGGAGATTGTTGATATAGCAGGATTATTGTCATGATTTCGGAGTGCTCAATTTCCGTTGTTCTTGTGGGTTTTTTACCATTTGGCAGTAGTTTATCTGCAAAATTTTTCTCTATATCTCTGCAAAAATCATCGACCAAACAAAACAGTTTTGTTATATCTTCCATGGGTAACCTCATCTATTTTTTTATAACTGCTGAGTTTACCCTGTTTTCTTGCCTTTTCTATTCTCCTTTAATCCAGAATTCACGTTTTAAGTGCTCTAAGCCTTCTAATTCCTTTCCTGTTTTAGCATCCATTCCTTGCATATATTTTTTCATTTTTCATGACTTTGACCTAGTACTTTGAGTCGTTCGTATTTTTCACGCGCTATAGAGATAGCCTTTCTCAACTTCTTTTCAAGAATTTCTTTAGAAGGAAGCTGTGTTAAATACTGTGCAACATGAATATTAGAGCCTTCAAGTTCAAGGTATTCTATATCTTCTTGATCCTTATCAGCACATAAAATAATCCCTAGAGGTTTTTCTTCATCTGGTTTTCGTTCATTTTTATCTAACCAATTTAAGCATCTGTCCTTTATAAGCTGGGACCAATTTTTAGTTCTATTGCAACAAGACGTCTTAATCCTCTATGAAAAAATAGCAGGTCTAAATACCTATCAGTTGCATCAGTGCTCATCCTTTTTTGACGTGTTACAAAGCAAAAATCATTACCAAACTCTTGTAAAAATTTTATCAGTTCATCCAAAATCGTATTTTCTAGATCAGTCTCGCTATGACTTGATGGCAATTCCACAAAGTTAAGGAAGTATGGATCATGAAAAATGAATTCTGGTGCTAACGTATTTTCTTCACGTAATTGTTTGATGCTTTGTCTTATGAAGTCCTCAGGTTTTTTTGCTAGTGCTGTACGTTCATACAACATGGTATCGATTCTACTACGTAGTGCTCTAACACTCCATCTTTCAATACGACACATTTCTAAATAGTAGCTACGCTTCAAGTCATCAGAAATTGCAATAATTTCTACAAAATGTGACCAACTTAATTGTTGTGACAGTGTCGCGACAATTTCTTGATCGGGAAAAAATTTGGAAAATTGCACCATCCGAAATAATGAAGCTCTATCAAACCCACGTCCATATTTAATCTGAAATTCTTTTGCAAGTTGGAAGATGATTCGTTGGCCATAGTCTGCACGTTTGTGCTTTAAGATATCTTGATCAATTCTGAAGCCAATTTCCCAATTTAACAATACTAGAGTAGAATTGAAATGTGTAGCAAGATGATTCTTTGCTCTATCTATTAAATTACTAATATCCCCTAATAAGCTAGTAGTGATATCCATCAACGCTATTTTCAATAAAGAACCATTATAGCACAAAAACTTTCGATTTTAATGTATACACTTTTACCCCGAAAAAACATTACTACTTCCACTTACTACCTTAAAACCACATGAGGCTAAATCACCAACTCGTGCAATACCAATATCATTAACAAATACGCTGTTTGACCCTTGCGTCAGTTTCTCACCTAGAGTTAAGATATCTCCTTTTCGACACACAGATCTACCGTTTACAAAAATGTCGTTACTACCACTCATACAAACATGTGCCGGTATTCCACTGCAATAATCCCCTACACAAACGATTGCTTTACCCATATGCTAGTTTAGATCTATTCTTTTTGCTTTGAGTTTTATTCCTTTTTTTGTCATCTCTATGCTTGATTCTCCTACTTTCAACGTTATTTTATCCACTACATCTATCTTAAGATGGTGCTTTTCTTGCTCATATGATAACTGACCTTACCCAGAAAAAGTGGAGAGAAAGTTTGGAATGTTTTTTACAAAAAGAATGATGCATCAAATTGTTCTGGAGTGACGTTGTTTGTTATAAAAAATTTCTATGTATTCAAATATTGCAGTTCTAGTTTGTTGAGCAGAGTGTTGTGAAGTATCAATAAGTATTTCTCTTTTCAATGAGCTAAAGAAGCTTTCTGCAACAGAATTGTCGTAACAACAGCCTTTATTACTCATCTATATTCTTTACAGCTAAGAGATATTGATACCCTTGCGCAGTATATTGTGAACCTTGGTCACTGTGCAGCAGTAGATTTTTAACAGGTTTACGCCTATTAATGGCCATTAATAAAGAGTTCATAACCAATTGTTTATTTATTGCACTACTCATTAACTACCATACGTGAGAATTATTGCTGCCAAATATAGCCATCCCTCCTTGGTTTTGATGTAAGTAATCCCATACTTTATTTGGTTGATCAACAATAAAGTTTTGATCTAGTATATTGGGAGCTACAGCTCTATTATCTGTTTGTTGTTTTTTAATTTTAAACTTTCTTCTCAGTATAGCCCTGATGTAATTTTTCTGCATAATACTTTGCACCGTTTTCAAATTGCAACTTTTACCCAAAGCCTTCAATTCAGCATGAATTTTAGGAGCTCCATATCTACATTTAGAAACTTGATATATTTTTTGAATAGCTGCGAGTAGCTCTTTATTTGCTGATTCTCTACTGCTTATTTTTCTTGTGGTCCACTTATAGTAGCCACTAGCAGAAAATCCTACATAATTCCTGTACTTTATAGCAGTTACTATGCTCTTTTATAAAAAAATATTTTACTCTTTTTGACTGGCCAGGGCTTTTTTGGGAATGTTCAAAAAAGTGTGTCAAAGCGCATTTTTAGTTCAACTCAATTTTCAATCTATCTGGAAAGAAAATATCAAGTTGAGACATAGTTAAAGCCCAATTAGGCAGAGCCATAGTCCATTTTTGCTCTACCTTCTTTATAGCACAATATACCTGTTTATACAAGGCATTTGTGCTGGTAAATGAGCCCTTGGTTTTAGTGAATTTTCTGATCTGTCTGTGCAGCCCCTCAATTGGATTTGTGGTGTAAATTAGCCTTCTAACTGGGCTAGAATACTTGAAATAACCAGATAAATTTTCCCAATTGTTCTGCCACGATTTTATAACTAAAGGATACTTTTCTCCCCATTTTTCTTCCAGCTCAAGTAAGTAATTTTCAGCAATTTCTTTACTTGTAGCACGATATATTTTTTTCAAATCATTCATGAAAACTTTCACATCTTTGCTGGATACATATTTTAGTGAATTTCTTATCTGATGCACTATACATAGCTGTACTTCTGCTTTAGGAAACGCACTATTTATAGCTGCAGGAGGGAATGTTCAAAAAAGTGTGTCAAACCGAAAAAAAAGTAATAAATTGATATAAAAAAATGGAGGTGTGACAATGAGTCAGAAAGTAGTAAACAGAACTAACGGATTGGTAGATTATAAAGAGTTGGAAACAAATATCCTGTCGTCTATACGAGAAGGAAGACCGTTGACAGGAAGGGAGGGAGCATTAACACCATTTATAAAAAAGCTGCTGGAGGCAAGTTTGGAAGGTGAAATAGAAAACCACTTATTAGCTGAAAGTGAAGAGAATAATCGAAGAAATGGGAGAAATGGAAAGACTTTACGGACAAGTGCCGGTTCATTTGAACTTTTGACGCCAAGGGATAGAGAAGGAAGTTTTGAGCCGCAAATAGTCAAAAAAAGGCAAACAAGCTTACATCCAGAGCTTGAAACGAAGATTTTGAGCACATTTGCCAGTGGTATGAGCTATAGAGATATAGCGTCACACGTTGAGGAAATTTATGATCACAAAATATCGGCGGCAGAGATATCAAGTATTACCGACAAATTACTGCCTATAATCAATGAATGGCGTAGTCGTCCACTGCAATCAGTATACCCGATAGTATTTATGGATGGGATGTTCTTTAAGGTCAAAGAGGATGGACATTGCGTAAGTAAATGTATGTACAATATATTGGGCATAGACCAAAATGGCAGAAAAGAAGTCCTGGGCTTTTATTTGGCTGAAAGTGAAGGAGCTAACTTTTGGTTGGGAGTGCTAAATGACCTCAAAGAAAGAGGAGTAGAAGATATTCTGATTGCATGTGTAGATGGGCTAAAAAGCTTTCCTGCAGCTATAAATAGTGCGTTTCCTAAAGCAGAAGTACAGCTATGTATAGTGCATCAGATAAGAAATTCACTAAAATATGTATCCAGCAAAGATGTGAAAGTTTTCATGAATGATTTGAAAAAAATATATCGTGCTACAAGTAAAGAAATTGCTGAAAATTACTTACTTGAGCTGGAAGAAAAATGGGGAGAAAAGTATCCTTTAGTTATAAAATCGTGGCAGAACAATTGGGAAAATTTATCTGGTTATTTCAAGTATTCTAGCCCAGTTAGAAGGCTAATTTACACCACAAATCCAATTGAGGGGCTACACAGACAGATCAGAAAATTCACTAAAACCAAGGGCTCATTTACCAGCACAAATGCCTTGTATAAACAGGTATATTGTGCTATAAAGAAGGTAGAGCAAAAATGGACTATGGCTCTGCCTAATTGGGCTTTAACTATGTCTCAACTTGATATTTTCTTTCCAGATAGATTGAAAATTGAGTTGAACTAAAAATGCGCTTTGACACACTTTTTTGAACATTCCCTTGGTAGAACATTTTAAAAAAGTATCTAATTTAGCACCACAAAAATTTTAATTATTTACTCCTTCCAAAATCGCAAAAAAGTACCTACCTTCGTGAGAACAATTTAAATAAAAGCGGCGTTGTGAAAATAAAAGTGTGAAATTTTTGCAACAAAATTAGGTAAATTAGTTCATATTTAAATATGGTGAAAGTAGGCTAATATAGCTAGTTTTGTGGTATAGTAGAATTATTATAAAGATAAAGTTCGCACAGAACAAGCGGTAGACCAATCCATCCCAAAACAAACTCTTCTCACGTCTCTTGATTTTGAGTGCTGAAAATGGCTATCTTACTTGAGATCTTAATAATATATTTTACTAAATTAATATTAGTTTATTTTAGAATAATAATTAAGATAAACTTATAAAAAACAGAATTTAAAATAAACAAAACGTCATGTATCTCTCATATTAAGAGGCTTTTGTTGAGAGTTATTCAAGTCTAAAAAATTTTTCAAGTTGATGATTGACAAAACTTAGAAACGGGATATCTTACTAGAAATGGTACCAAGTTACTGTAGTGTATGTTAAACGTAACAGTTTCCATTTTTTTTCCATTCATAGAGAGGTGATCATGCTGCGTTCAGATATTCCAAAAGTTTTGTTTTCGTCTATTAAAGAGGATGATCCCTATAGAGCATCTAAGCTTTTTCAAATTGAACGCTGGTGCTATGCAAATTGGCGTTTACATCAAAAAAGCGGCAAGAAAGGACGTAATTTTCTTGCACAAGTGCTGTCTAGTAAGGATTGTTGGAAAAAAGTAGACAATTTACACGGAGTTAAGCTTGATAGGCAAGTGGTAGGCAAAAAGTTGATTGCGCCAGATTCAGGTAATCTCTTTGATAAGTATGACATTGCCTGTCGGTGCTGTTTAGAAGAAGATATTATTGCTTTATTTGAGGAAAGAAAAAAAAGCCTATCGGCTCAAGGTAAGAGCAGTCTGTTGGAGTATGAGCACTTAGTTAGGTGTTGCGGGTCTGGTCTTTTAGCGCAGTTTTGGTCACATTTTGTTAGTGGTTATGTCTCTAAGCTAAATTTAGATGGTCGTCATCTATACGAATATGGACTTAAATGTGCTATAGATTTTAAACAAGTACAGGCAGTTGAATTTTTCTGGAATAAAATAAAGTTATTACCTGAAAGTGAGATGGGTGCACAGAAAAAGGATGAGATCTTGATGAAAACAGCGGTATATGCAG
The DNA here is from genome assembly GCF_947251895.1 of Wolbachia endosymbiont (group A) of Bombylius major. Taxonomy (NCBI): domain Bacteria; kingdom Pseudomonadati; phylum Pseudomonadota; class Alphaproteobacteria; order Rickettsiales; family Anaplasmataceae; genus Wolbachia; species Wolbachia endosymbiont (group A) of Bombylius major. The sequence goes on from NZ_OX366395.1 coordinate 917,058, forward strand.
CAGGTAGTCGTTGTAATAGTTATCCTGAGATATTCGAGTTTTGTTTTAGTCAAATAAGTCCTGATAAATATCCAGAACTTCTAAAAAGAGACTTAGCTGAAAATGGTTATTATGGTAGTCTAAACACGCTACAGGGTGCACTTCGCTTTGATCAATTTCAAGCATTGTTTGACTATTTGAAGCCAAGTAATGTTTCAGAAGATAAATATCTTGTCTGGCTACACCATATAAAAACAGAGAACAGCTCATATTATGCTGGTGAAGGTGCAAAGCTTTTTATGCATATGTGGAGAAAGGAGGGGTTTGATAGCCATCGTACTTATGTGCTGAAGGAAGAAGTTTGTAATAGATCTTGCTTTCTTGTTACAAGTTTATTAGTACCTTGGGTAAATCAAAATTACATGGAACCGGTATGGGCAATATTAGATAAGGCTAATTCTGATCAAATCAAGGAGTTTATGGATTCTAGACAAGCAGAGTATATACGATCTGTGTTAGAGAAAAGAGATATTAATTCGTTAAATAAATTTCTAGCATATGGAAAGTCTAGATCTGAAGAGCCTGCTAGCTTAACTGAGGTTGAATTAAGCAAGGCATGTGAGCAATTAGAGTTGGGTAATTAAGAGGTATTATAGGGCAATTCTATAAAGCAGGTGGTGGTTTCTTGTTACTACTCTAGCTTCTGTCAAAAAGATGTTGCATTGTAATACAAATGTTATATATATAAGTTAGCATGTAGGTAAAAACAGCTTATATTGTTGATATCTCTGATAATAAATAGTGGGCTCAGTATAATGTAATGAAGAGGGTTTTATGTTTAAGATACAATATCCAACAGATCATCTAAAAAAAGAAGGCGTTAGTTCAAAAATTACTGAGCTATCAGATGAAATTCAATATGTAGAGCAAGTTAAGAAATTTCCTCAATTTAAACGTTATCGTAGATCTGATGATGATACTGAAGATGAAGTAGAGCTAATCTATAAAAATCCATCATTTGATACTATTTCTCAAGATTCTGAAGATAATAGAAGTCGATTTATAAAAGTCGATGTTCCAGGGGAAAATAGTTGCTTATTTTGGTCTGTTACTATGGCTTACTTAATACCTGTCAGAAACGATGATGCTCTATTTCGACAAAGGTATGCAGCTTTGTTTGGAAATGGAGAAGCTATAACCCAAAATTTAGATTATGTGAGAGGTTTAGTTCGGAATTTAGGTGCTGCCAATTATGATGATACATTTGCAAATTTAGTAAGAAATGTATTTCGCAACCGAGTAGTTGATTATATACGTGATCATGAAAATGAGTTCAGAGATTTTGTTGAAGGCAATTTTGAGAATTACTTAGAGAACATGAGGAACCCTAATACTTGGGGAGGCGAACCTGAAATAAGAGCAATGAGTGGAATACTTAGCGCAACAATCAGTGTTTCTGGTGAGGTTGAAACTCAATATGGTGATGGAAATATTCAAATACAGTTATTTCATGTTGGTGCTCCAGGCGACCGAAACCATTATAATTTTGGTCTTGAGAGAGGTGCTGTTGATAATGATGTAGACCTTGCGAAAGGTTTAAAAAAAGTCATGGGCAAAGGAAGGCCACAAGATTTTGAATTAATACAGTTATTAATAGAGGAAGCAGGTAAAAAAGTTGGTATAAGCTGGCAAGGTGAGGATTTTAAATCTTTTGAAACGAGATTTCAATCATTTGTGGATCAGATTCCATCTTATTTACACTCTGTAGAAAAAACAGGATTTTTTACACACTTCTTCCTAGGGAGCTTTTCTACTTTGCTAGATACAAAAATTGCAGAAAATTTAAATATTAAAAAGATTTATTTTAGTTTTGATACTTCAAAAACTTTAAAAGTAGCTATTGTTAAAAATGGTCAAATTGGAAATGCTGAAGATGCTATTAATAATATAGATTTATTTTCCATTTCAGAAGGTAAGCGTGGCCATCAGTTTACCGTTAATGAGTTGGAGAACATATTAAGAAAGAATATAGATAGGGGTAAGATTAGAGATCGGGATGTTGAGAATGAGATCCTAAATATTAAGAATGAAATTCAAGATAGAATAAAATCTAGATTAGTACAGATCTATAAAGGAAAGGGTGATATTTTTGTTAATATGGAAGCTAAAGAGATACTTGATTCTGCTACTAGCAAGGAATTTCATGAAATAGAAAAAGGAATATGGAATAATCCGGAAGGTGATATAGCGAAGCTATCTGATTCTGATGCGCAAACAGTTAGCAGGTCTTTAAAAAAAGTTCTTGAAAAAATTAATAACGTTCATTCTGAGTATGTAGGATCAGTAGTCTATGATAATAGTGCACGTGAAGCAGCACATCATGGATTTATGGTAGGCGTTTTCATGAATTTCCACTACAGGTATAATCTTAGAGTCTACCCAGAGCAATTTGCAGGAAGGGGTTATGCAGATATTATCTTGCTGGCTCGTGGTCCTGATCGTGCACTGGATTCTATTCCGATTATTATTGAGTTAAAAGCAGGGACAGGTCCTTATGCTACTCCAGATAGGGCTTTGCAACAAGGAGAAAAGTATGCACAAGGTTTCCAACCAAATGTTCAGCGAGTTCTAACTACTGCAGATGACATTTTATGTGTTGGTGTCAATCTTGATAGTTCATCTCCTATCTCTGATATTAAAGTATCGAATCGTGGAGAAGAAATAATTCCTCTTTTTCAAGATATGCTAAAATCTGCTGATGATTGGGATACGCAAAGGATTGGAACAATAGAATTAAAAGGACAGGTGAAAGATAATCTAGAACGTATTTATCATACGTTTCCTGGTACACCAGAGAAGGGGGATAATCATTATTTTAGCAGGTTTTTACTAGGACAATCACTATTGCTAAATAGAGTTGAAGATTTAAAAACTGGTTTTAAAAAATACATTTTTATCTATGGAGATAATATACCTACCGAAGTGCATCCTAATCTTCGTAGACTTGGACGTCCAGCAGCTGAAAGAGCCAGGGAAAGACTATCAACTAACCTTGATGCAAGCCATGCAGTTGTAACAATGGTACTTATTCCAGAAAGTACAGAGAAGTTGGTTTATGTGATAAATATTGTTGAAGCTAACAGAAAAGATGTTCTGAACAGTCTAGATAAAGTGCTCCCTCTTAATAGATTAGATAGAGAAATAAGGAATAGGGAAATAGTTGAATTAAGTCTTAATTTTGATACTAGATACAAGTCAGATTTTAAAAGATATCTTACTATTTGGGCTGAAAAATACAATTCTTTACAAGAGTACAACAACGGAGCTGAGAGATTTCAAGGTGCTTTCAAAGAAGTTCCTTATCCTAATGAATTAAAAGAAACATTTGATCAAGCATTGGATACTCAGTCTTTATCAACAAACGAATATAATAAATTGTTAGAAAAAATTGGAGAAGGGATCTTTCCTTTTAAGAGTCTCGTTAATAAAGAAGCTCATTTCCAGGGAATATTGAATGGAGTATTTAGTTATTATAGCGACCTAAAATTACAAGAATCACCAGAAACTAGAGCATTAGTTTTAACTGAGTTTCAAACTGGTAGAGGGGAACGCACTGATATGCTAGTTCATGGTATTAAGTTTGTAGCTCAAGGTGGAAATGCTGAGGAGTACACTCCAATAGGATTAGAACTTAAGACATCAAGGCAGGGCAAAGGAGCTCAAGCTTTATTGAGGGAAGCAAATGATCAAATAAATGAAGAGTATAAAGAGGGCGTTACCTATAAAACACTCACAGATGGTGATGAGGTGAAATTTATCGGTGTTGTTTTCGATAAAGGATCTAATAATCCAAATAAACTTATTTTAACAAGTAGGACAGCTAAGGAAGGATTTATTCCTGTTGGTGTAGTTCATAGTTCAGTTCATATGTTACCTACTGTAGGGCAGTGTTCTAAAGGAGAAAAAAGAGAACCTTCATCACCAGAGTATCCACCAAGTAAAAAACCAAGAAGAGAAAGAAGTGTAAATATGGCCTGCAAGGATTCGTTTGATGAAGAAGAGATTACAGAAGAGGAAAAAGAACAACGTATCAAAGAGTTGTTTAATGCTGACAAGGTAGCAGAAAGAGTAAAGAATATTGAGTTTTATGATCAGCTTTTCAAGGTTTCTGAGCGAATATCTAGAGGTGAAACTATAGACCAAAATGTTGAAGAAGCATTTATCGCAAAAGTTAAAAATATAGATCTAAGTTCAATAGATCCAGAGATTAGGGATATTGTGAAGGAGATGAAGGACAACATAGAAAATAAAGAAGAAATGAAAAATATCCTGAGAAGGTCTGGAGTAGCAGAAAAAATAGGGAAAGTAGCAGAAGGTGCAGGTCTTGCCTTTACGGTATTTTTAGTTGGTAAACATATAGCAAATGGAGATGTAGAAGGGCTAGGTTATGATGCATTAAATCTTTGGGTAATGCCAAAGATTGGTGAAAAAATCTCTGGAAAAATGTTAGAGTTAGGAACAAAGCTTGATTCTCAGATGCTAAAGGGATTTGCTCCAGTTATGGGACGTGCTATAGGTAATTTTGCGGCATTTTTAGGGTTAGCGGAGTCAATAAAAGCAAGGCAAAGTGCGACAGATCCTGCAGATATAAAGATTGCTGACCTAAACATCGCAACTAATTCTATCTTTATCGCCGCAGATGTCCCTGCGGTTGTTACTGAAACAATGTCAGTAGCAGGCTTAGAAACTGGAGTAGTAGGAGAATTTGCTGGTCCAGTTGGTGCTGCTGTCTCAGTTGCTGTTATTGTCATATCACAGTTTGTAGAAGCAGGGCTTGAGGTAGAAAAATTAGAAGAACAAATGAACCTTACAGATCAGGAAAAACATGATCTTTATTGGGATTTCTTTCTTGGTAAAAAAGTACCAGATTATATAGAACATGATATGGAAGCAGAAGAAATATATAAACAGTATATATCAAAGATCTTAGATCAATTTAAGAATAACTATGATACAATAGCTATTTCACTGCCTTCTATACTGGTTACAAAAGAAGAATATGCTACTAGCGCTCGTTCTCGAGATAAAAGACAATGGGAAGGATACGGTCTAGCATTTGGTCAAGCTTTGCATGGTGTATCGAATGAGTGCCGTGCTAAAACAAGGATAGTTGATGATACATTTGATTTTGAATCAAGAACAAATATTACACACCCATTTTATACTAGTAGCATTGCTCACAATTCTAGAATAATTCCTAGTGCTGTTGGAAACTATAATGTTGTTTGTGGACCACATGACGACAATATTGCAGTACAAATTGTAAGCAAAGAAACCTTGGCGAGTCTACCAAGTGGCGCATCATGCAGTAGTGCATCGAAGTACAATAATATGAAATTAAGTAGAACAGTAGAAAGGTGGTTTCTACAAGAACATATGACCGATTGCTATAATGCAGTTTCATATAACAGAAATAATCCTTCTGGGTCTGTAAAGATGTTATTTTATATGTCTAATAACAATGCTTTTATAAATGTGACTTCTAATTATACCGTTGATGTGATTTTCAATGGTAAAAATATATTACTTAATAGTTATGGAATCAATAATCAAGGGTCTAGTGTACAGAATAGGTATTATTTTACAAATCAGTTAAGTAATTGTGATATTCATAAACAAGGAACAAATTTCTTCTACATAGCAAAGGATAATTTTGTATGTAATTTAGGAATAGAAGGACAAAAGAACATAGTTGTAACGCAAGGTAATTTTACAGATTCAGAGAATATACATTCTATTATTGGCAGTGATAAAGCTAATCATATAGAAGTTTCTCATGCAGGTTACGTTGATGGTAAGGGTGGCAATGATGTAATAACAGCAAAAAACTTTACTGCAATAAAGGGTTATTTTGGTGATTCTATTTATGGGAAAGGCTTAGTATTATTGCCGATAAATTTTAGTGATATAGGTAGTATGACTCATGCTAATAATATAACAAATATCTACAATAAAAGTGGAGCTTTTATAAGTGTAGATAAACAAACATCAGTAAAAACAGCAGATGGTTTGTTTGTAACTCCAACAAAAGTAGACATTAATACTGATAAAGTAACAAATGTGCACATAACAAAATTAGATAATAAGTTGGATAATCTGCAAAAAATGGACAATTCAAACTTTAATATTACAAAGCAATTATTAAACACTAATTATCATGGTGTTGTAGGTAGTTCTAGTAATCATATTTTTTACCCTGATGAGGATCACCATAATTTTTACTGGAAAGCTCCAAGTAATATAAGCCATCTTTATCTTTTCGATAACAGAAACGCTAATATTATGATTGCTCAAGCAAATGGTATATTAGATTTTAGTCTACTAAATAGTACGTTAAATGATATGCCATTTATAGAAGATAATAAAGGAGAAATAAAGATTAACAAAAATGGCCTAAATATAACCCTGCTATCAAATTATAAAGATGTTACAGTTACATTTAATGGGGAAGAATATTACAAACTTCAGAATGGAGAATTAGAGCGAGATTATTGCTCTCATAGCTTAAAAGTAGATGGAAGATTTAGTGTTAATGGTACTAACCTTTTAAATCATCATAATTGTTTCACATTTGACTCAGAAAAAGTTCTTTTTTTGAAGCTAAATAATGATTTGCTATTGTTATCAGATAGAGGAGCATTATCAATATCGGATTACTATTCTTCTGTTCATAAAAACTGGGATTTATCCATAGAGTTGAGCGACAAAATTATGGAACCAGAAGAATTTGGAGAAAGAGCTGATGAATTTAGTTCTTTCAGATATTATAAGCCAGATGAGCAAGGGTTACAGATTTATCATAATCAACCTGTTAACAAGAATGATATTGGTTTAGTTGATTTGAAAGATAAGTCTATATTAGATTTCAATATGAGAGTTATAAATGATACCTTATTGCTATCACATAAAAATAACACTCTTGTAAAAGTAGAGAACTGGAATACTTATCAACCGGCAAGAGAAATGATGTTTGCTTTTAATGATGCAATAGTTTCTAACTCAAAGTGTATAGCTTCTATTTGTAACTCAGAAGATGTTATAGTGGAATTTAATAAGGAAAAAGCAATTCTATCGACAGAGCAACTGTTTGATGCTGTGAGACGAAATAATCTTAGTGAAGTTGAGAATCTTCTCAGTATGGGTGCAGATGTTAATATTAGAGATAAACGTAGTTGGGCGCCTTTGCACTGTGCTGCTGACAATGATAATAAGCTTGATATATCTAGGGCAATTTTAAATCGAAATGCTGATATTGAGGCTAGAACTAACATTGGGGAAACACCTTTACATATAGCAAATGCTTATGGTCAATTGAAAATAATTGAGCTTCTTGTAGATAAAGGGGCTAGCCTTGAAGCTAAAACTAATGATGGTTTAACGCCTTTGCATGTGGCTATTCAGCATAATAATACTACACCTAAAATAATTGAGTTTCTTCTTAATAAAGGTGTTAATATTGAAGCTAAAACGAAAAATGACTGGACACCTTTACATCATGCAATTTTCAAAGACAGGCTTGATATAGTTAGAGTACTTTCAAGTCGAGGGGCTAATATTGAAGCTAAAACTAGCGATGGAAAAACACCTTTAGACTTGGCTATTCAAGGGAATTATACAGATATAGTAGGATTTTTAAAACAAACAGAATTAGACAAAAAATTATTGACTGCTACAGAAAATGGAGATCTCTCTGAAGTCAAAAAATTTGTTGGTCAGGGTGCTAATGTTAATGTTATAGATGTGGGCATTTTTGGTAGGAAACCTATACACATTGCTGCTGAAAAAAATTACAAAGATATTATAGAGTTCCTTCTCGGTAAGGGGGTAAGCGTTGATGATACCAGTAACTATGGTTGGGCACCGCTACATTATACAGCGTCGAAAGGCTGTTTAGAAGTTGCAAAGTTTCTCGTTGACAAAGGGGCTAATATTAATCCTCAAAACGTTTATGGCAGAGAGCCTATACACATTGCTGCTGAGCACGATAATAAAAATATTATAGAATTTCTTCTTAATAAAGGAGTAAGTGTTAATGAGGTTGACAAAGACGGCTGGATGCCTCTGCACTGGGCTTCTTGGAATGGCCATCTTAATATAATAGAATACCTCGTGGGTAAGGGAGCCAATATCAATACTAAAGATAGGAATGGTAAAACACCGCTAAATCTTGCTAGAGATAAAGGACATAATAATGTTGTAGAATACTTACAACAAACACAATTAGATCTAGATAGGCAGTTGTTAACTGCAGTACAAGGTGGTAATCTTAATGAAGTTAAGGATTTTGTAGTTCGAGGTGCTAGCTTAGATACTCAAGATAGTAATAATGGTTGGACACCTATAATCTATGCCGCTCGGGGAAGTAAATGGGATGCGGTCAAGTTCCTTATAGCTCAGGGTGCCAAGTTTAATAATGAGATCACATATCAAGGAACACCCTTGCACTTTGCGGCTCAAGAAGGTAATTCAAATATGGTTCAATTTCTTCTTGATAAAGGTGCTAATATTGAGGCTCAAGATGCATACAATAGGAAACCTTTGCATATTGCTGTTGACGCAAACAGGTTGAATGTAGTAAATCTACTTCTTGACAGGGGTGCTAATTTAAAGGCTACAGACATGTACGGCAAGACATCTTTAGACCTAGCTATTCAAAAGGGTTACGAAGATATAGTAGAAGTTTTGAAACAAAAACAATTAAATCTAGATAAAGAATTATTAATTGCTGCAGAAAAAGGAGATCTTGAAAAAGTGAGAGAAAGTATCAGACGAGGTGCTAATGTTAATATTCAAGATAGGCAGGGTTGGACTCCTTTATTTTGGGCCATTCAAAAGAATAATTTTAATATAATTGAACTTCTTTTAGATAACAGTGCTAATATTAAGGTCAAAGATAATGAAGGTTGGACACCTCTTCATTGGGCTGTATCATTGGGTTCATTAGACATCGTTGAGCATCTTGTTGAGAGAGGTGCTGATGTTAATGCCTCAACTGCTGACGGTAGAACACCGCTAGATATTGCTAGAGATAAAGGATATAATAATATTGTAAATTATTTAGAGGAAGAGCTCAATAAAGAGAGAGAAAAACCTGTACAACGCAGACGCCGTCATCACCATGGGGATCATGCTCATCATCATATGTCAAGAAAACCACTTGCTATGGATTTAAGTAATCAACCTGAGGTAGCAGCAAGTAGTGGCACAAGACCATCTTCATGGATAAATGATTTGTTTGGTTGGGTAAAGAGCTCTATAGGTGGGTTATTAGGTTCTAGAGCTGCTTTACCTGAGAAAACATTCACTCAAAGTTCAATCTCACAAATTAGTGCACCAATCGATGTAAATGGTACAATAATGTTCATTGACGTGCTCGTTAGAAAGGTTACAGGTCAAAAGTATATTTCTACAGTAGGTCAGTCTATATCTCCACTAGAAGCACAGGGCTATGCACTCAATATTACAAAGGGATTTGAGAAAGTAGTAGAGCAAGCTGGATTAAAAAGTGGTTTATCAATGCATCGATTAAATATTGATTATATGGGAATGCAGAAAGAGATTACTAGAAAAGTCATGAGTGGTAAATTTAATGAAATTTCAGGGATTTTAAAATCGTATGTAGAGAAAGCATGTCCTGGTGAAGAAGCTGGTAAATTAAGTCCGAAGAAATTTGAAAAGTTTATAGCTCAATTTAATAAGGGTCTGCTAAATCAATCAATAGAGCAGATATTACACAACAGAGATGGTAGATTAGAAGTTGATGATGCAAAGCAAATGAGTTTAGAGCCTCAAAGTTATTTAAGTAATGCTTCAGTTCACAGCCATTCAAAAGTATCAACTTGTCTTTCTGAGATAGGAGTAGCCAAGCTTAGAGGTAATCTCAATAGGTAAGTTATAATATAAGTGGTGGAGGTATAATATGCCAAGTAGTGGAAAATTTAAAGTGAAGGTAGCAAAATTAGCCAAAATAATTAGGGATACCAGACCAAGTTTGATAGTCTTAATACTAAAATGGATGAAGTAGACATTAAATGCTAAGTGGTTAATGTGTTTTCCATATTGAACTTACAGCACGTAGCTTTGATATAGAAGTTTGGGTAACGTTATGATAGTAATTTATATAATTCTATGTGCAATCTTTATAGCCATTTTAGACAGTTCACTAGATTCTTAATTAGGGGATATGTCTAACTTAGAGAAGGTTTTCATAAATGTTGAAGTGAATAAGTAGGAATATTATGTTTTTTCCTTGAGTTGTAAAATTTCAGAATGAGAGAGACCGGTAATTTGAGCTATAACATCTATAGAGACACCGGCCTTGAGTGAGTTTTTTGCTACTTCAATTTTTTCTTCTAGTCTACCTTCTAGTCTACCTTTTTGAGTGGCATCATCGAGTTTTTGAGCAAGGACAGCCTGTTCATCACGAATACGCTTGATCTCTTGTTCATAGGCAATAAATTCTTTTTCTGACCAGTTGAATCTATTTAGCTCTTCATAGGCCCTTTTAATTATTAGATCACTACCTATTATTCTCTCTAGCTCTTCTTCACTAGTTTCATCTGCATATCTAAAGAAGTAGACCCATTTTTCAACTATACTTGAAAGCTGATCTTCTTTGGTTTTTATAAATTTAGGCAACTCAATAAATATAAAGTAAAAATCTTTTAGATCATGTTCATTAGTGTCTTCATCGCGAATAGTGTGCTTTGATTTATACTCAGACTTATCAGGAAATAAAATACAATCTGCTATAGCAATAAAAATAATTTCCTTAAGGTCATGATATTGATCACCTTTATCAGCTTGTCTTGAGTAAGCTTTAGCAGCATAGTATTGTGCACGTTTTTCAAAGCCTTTAGTTTTAGCGACCTGCATTTCGACTATGACTTGCAGCCCATTTTCATCTCTACAAAGAACATCAACAATGCTTTGTTTTTTAGAAGCAATATCAGGGTCTTGAATAGTACTTAAGAACTCTATATCCTTTATTGTACTTTTGCCAGTGAAGCCAAGGATATCATTAAGGAAGTGAATAAGAATGTCCTTATTTTTTTCAGTGCCAAAGATGCGCTTGAACGATATATCATTTTTTGGATCGAGAAACTTCGAAAGAGCCATAGGAAATCGACTTAAAAAGCATTAAAAATTATACACAATTGTGAAAAAATATTCAACTAAAATGCGAACATTTTGTATATCTTTATTTGGTAGTATTAACCTATACCATATTTATGGCAAATATTTCAATAAGGTACCAAATAGCGCAAAAAGTAAGGAGCTGGAGGTTAAAACAAAAATATACTCTGAAAGACTTAGTAGACAAAACAAGCATAAACTACCACACGCTGCTAAGATATGAGCAAGGAACATGTGGTATTCCAGTTGAAAAGTTAAAAATCATAGCAGAGTCGTTATCAATCCCTATTAGAAATCTTTTTCCAAGACGAAAAGTACTAAAAGAAAACAGTTGTTTTGATGAAGCTAGGAGCCAGGAAATGTATAATTTCATAGAAAAAACAGGAGGACGCAAAGCAATTTACGCATTAACCAAATCTATCCGAGCTGAGGAAGAAAGTAATGTAAAAGCAGCAAGAATAAGAATTGCAAAGAATCTAGTTAAGGCGGGGTTTGATACTGATATAATCTCCCGAGCAACAGGCTTATCAGCTGATGAATATGAAAATAAAGAAGAAAAAAGTTCTAAGCATTGAAGCAAAAGACAAGAGATGAAAAAGTGGAGAATAATACAAGGGTATACGCAAGAGGAATTAGCGAAGGAGCTTGGTATAGGAGGTCCACAGATACATTACTATGAACAAGGGAGCACCATGTTCGGTGAGAGGTTATGGGAAATAGCAAGAAAATTATCAGTGAATGCTGAAGATCTGGTAACGGAAGAAGAATGCTATGAAGATAAGGATGGTGAAGGAGAAAAAGAGCTATTAAGTTGGGCGAGAGAGTTAAAAAAAATTAACACTCAAGAATCACAAGATGAACTAGGCATATGGATAGAGTTTTTATTCCAAAGGAGACAAATTTATGAGGAAAAAATTAATAAAATTGAGGGAATTAAAGTCGCAAATAATTTAATTAGAATGGGTGTTTCTATTGATGTCATTTCCCAAATAACAGGGCCTGACTGCTAAGGAATTTGCGTAATTTGATAGCAAAAATTTCATAACCTGCATATTTTTTTGCAAAATATTCGTGTTGCTAGTGCATTTTATTGAAAGGATAATATTTAAATAGAAATAGAAAGTTATTTAATAAATATATTAGTGGAGATCTTTGGAAACTTGTTTAGATTCTTCTTTTGCTTGCTCAACTGAAACATTTTCCAACTTTTCTGGCTCAGCTACCGTTTTGGATTTTGCTTTGCGTTGTGTGATAGCTTTCTTTAGTGTCTTGACTGCGATAAAATTGATACTGAAAACACATGCAGAAGTTATTGCAAGTGCTGGAAAAGGGGTCAAATTGAACATTGGTAAAATTGCTACAATCGTTCCAGCTGTGAGTAAAAATGCTAACTTCTTGCTTCCAATGATCTTGTTTTTCTTAGCTTTTATCGGATTTAGGCTTTTTAGCTTACCTTTTAGCTTTTTGAGACCATTTTTGAACATTTTTCCCCTTTTTGAATCCTTCTCTACGTGTTTAGTTTTGAATACTTTTATTTTCCACTTGTTATCTTTTTCGATATTTTCTGCTTTAGAGGTTAATTCAACTTTTTTCTGCCATAGCGTAGGTTTCATCACAATTTCAGGGCTTAGCGGTTTCGGCTTATCGTTAGCTTCTTGAACTTTTTTATGTTTTTTCGGCAAAGCTATATTCTTTAAGCCCTTTTTCGCTTTTTTATATAAGTTCTTTATCTTGCTTGGCATTTTTACGTGAATTAAGATACGATATCGCAGAATTTATCTATTAATTCCTGGTTGTCCTCTATCATTGTATTTGCCTCTTGCTGCAGATATTTAATATTTTTGAATGTAATATTATCCATCTCAGCTGATGCTACTTTCAGTTGTGATTGTATTCTTATATATTTGTCGCCTATTACTTGATCGAGCTGATAGTTTACTGCATCTAAACTTGAAGCAAACATCACATGTAGTAGTGGTTTTATCCACCCTATTCTTCCAAATCTCCTTGAATTAGCATACTTTATACTTCTATTTGTTCTTCCAGTACCTATTGATACCAGTACAATATCATCATTTGGAAACAACCTCTTGCCACTTGCATATGCACAAGCAGCTGGATTATTGGCAAATACCCCGCCATCCACTAATACTCTGTCTATCTGGTTGATTTTTAGATGTTTTGGTATGAAATACGTTGGTGCAGCTGTTGTAGCTCTGAGCGCGTCTTTTAGTTTAATAAAGTTTCTGTCTTCTCTCCAGCTTTTAAAGAAAAATGGGCAATTATTGTGAATGTCATAACTGGTAAGCAGTAGATTACTTGAAACATCAGCAATAGTACTTTTGCCGAAGTATTTATCGAGAATGAATTCTATGTTTTTATATGAGTATTGAGCACCATTTAGCCAAGAAGCGATTGACCTTCTCCAGAATGATGATTCAAAGATATATGGTCCATACTTTTCGTAGAGTTCAACTAAATCGTTAGCTGAGTATTTTTGTGTACATAAACCTGCTGCAACAATCCCACCGGTTGAGGTTCCTGCCATAAGATCAAAGATTTCAGCAATCGGTTTCTTTGCTCTCTTTTCTATTTCTGCTAATATTATGGCCGGTATGATGCCTCTTATGCCTCCGCCGTCAACGGATAAGATATACTTTGTCATTGTGAAACTTAGTTATTATTTTTGTTTGTGAATGGCTTCAAGTTCATTGACTTCTTGAGTGAGGTTTTTCACTCTCTCTTCAAGTCGATAGACTATTTCTATTAGTCCTTGGTTTTTTTCTATAAATTTATCATGGATGTGCACCCGTAAATCGAGCTTGGCCAACCACCAGATTACTGCTACGGTTTGGATTAACATGGTAATAATTACCGTAATTGGGATTTTTTGATTTTGCATGTTTATATTGCCGATAATAGCTTATTTTCGGATTTATTCTGATCCTCTGCTTCTGCAAGTAGCTTAATGATTTCCCTGTAAGGTTTATCTTTATTGTGCCGTGATCTTAGTACAGCTACATCTCTTGGATTTTTTCCATCTGTGTCTCTAATGTTAGGGTTTGCGCCTTTTTCTAACAAAAGTTTAATTATCTCTAGGTTACCTTTGTATGAAGCTGCATGTAATGCTGTCCATTTTTCATATTTTGCTGTGTTTATATCAGCTCCTTTCTCTATTAGAAATTTAACAACCTCCAAACATCCTGCACCGGATGCATAATGTAATGCTGTTAATTCGGGAATCTGTGTATTAATATCTAATAGATTATTTGCTGAAAATTTTACAACTTCTAAGTTACAATTTTGAGAAGCAACGCGTAATATTGTTTTATAATTATCTGTAGCTTTTGCTTTCATATAGCAATAGGTAATAACAACACATATTATCATTGTTATACACCACCAAAAATGTAGCTTATTTCTTGAGTCTCTATTCATATTCAATACTTTTTCAACATTAAACATTGGTTTTACTGATTTTCCTTTAACGTTTACTGATAGATGCTGACAATGCAGTGCGATAACCTGAACTATCTAACACATGTTCTGCTCTGTCAATTATCCATTCACCGTCTATATCTTGATGAAACCCTAACAGGCTAAGTTTTGCCTCTGCAAATAGCTCTGGATTACCAGGCATAGTGATATCCAACACTGCATTATTTCGTTTTAGTTGTTTTAATTTAGCATTTGCCGAACTTAATGCTAACTCTGCATTCGAGTAAATTGTTTGTATGATATAACTTGGACTACCAGAGCCAACTGTTTCTGATATAGTTTCACCTCTTTCATAACTATGCCATTTTGCAATCACTGAGTTGTACCTGCTCACGGTAAAGTGCGCTTTCCAATTTATCGCGTCTTTAGGTCTAATCGCTGTTGTTCCTAAAGCTTTTCCAGTTGCCGACTTTGCTTTGCCTTTTGGAATAAAGAGTATATATCCGCCAGCTAACTTTGCCATTGCCTCGCGTTCTATTGCTATTTTTGTTAGTAAACTTATATCACTTTCTTCTGTTTGGTTAATATGTGGAATCAACACATTTTCAAATTCTTCTGCAACTCTGCACCCATATCCGTGTTTTTCTGCTATTTCCTTAACCAAGTTACCTAAAGTAATTTGATGCCATTCTTTAGATACTTTCTCTTTTAATGAGAGTCTTAAATTTGTTGCATGAGCCTTTATTAGTAAGGTTTTAGGTGGACTCTGCACTGTAATTTCATTAACCGTATATATACCCATAGGTACTACTCCAGTTTCTCTGTAACCCAGAGCAATATTTAATTCATTCGGAACATTTAAGTTTTCATCCCTGTAATCAATATGTACTTCGGCTACATCATCTATAGTTCCAGATTCATCGGTAAGGCGCAATGATATAACTTTATCTATAATTGATTCACATTTATCTATTATAAAATCTGGCTGCATTTATTCCCACACCCTTAATTTTGATTTTTGTACTATTTTCTGGATAATAGGAAGCTTTATCTTTAATCCAGCAGGCAAAAAGCTTCCATATTCTGCCAAACCTAAGTTCTCTGCTAGTGCTAATTCCACTACTCCATCAGTAAATCCGTAATGTTTCCAGCAAATCAGATCTAACATCTCATTTTCTTTACTCACATAGTATACAGTCATCTATAGCTCTTCAAACTCAAACTAAATTCAACTTTTCTTGGTAGTCCATTAGGTAAAAAATACATCTGCTTTTCTTCTAACCTAGTAATTACGAATTGTCCTAAAATATTACCTAAACTATCTACTAAAATATGTGGTTTTTCAGCTTCTTTCACACTCTTTAATTGATTTAGCCCGTTGAGATTATGCAGATAAATCATTCCTTCTAAATCTATATTTTCTACACCTTGACCGATATTTTGTAATAGTGGCATATTTTCAATACACTCAATCGTGCTCCAACGATTTTCTCTGCTATACTTTAAACTTGTGGGAGCAAACTTATACGGACCAAGAGATAGCATCAATAAAATGTCTCTACCGTATCAAATAAAACATCACGTGACTTTTCTCTTATCCTTTTTATTACTTCATCTGCAAGACTACGAACATCTTGGTTAGGTTCTGCTTTAATGCTGATAGTGTAATTATTAGTGATGTTCTGAGTTTTATTTTGTTCTTTATTTTCAAACTTACTCCTTGCAAATATCTTATCGCTCTCTGTCTCCTCAATAAGGCTTTTGACTCTGAAGCTATTTTTATTTCTCTTTGAAAATTCTTTAATTATACTGTTACCTAGCACAGGATTTCCACTGTTGAGAATATTACTCTTTATGGGAGTATGGACTGCTTTTATTTCAGTTTTTCTTTTTTCAAATTCTTTCAGTGGGCTATTTTCCAATACTTTTCCAAATACACTTTCCCCTATCCATGAAAAAGCTTTTCCTATAGGTTCAATGAGTGATTTCCACAAGCTAGAGAAAAAGTCTTTCACCTTTTGCCAGTTGGTGATAACAAGAGCTGCACCAGTAACAAGTCCAGCAACTAAAAGTCCTATAGGGTTAGCGAGTGTTATTGCTCTTAGTCCTGTTACTACTGCAGGAAAAACTGTAGCTGATAAAAATGAAAATACTCCAAGTAGGTTTGCTTTCAGACTAAAAATCGTACTTCCTAGCAATGTAAATCCGTATCCTAGTCCTACTGCTACAATTTTTAAACTTATCAAGGCTGCTACAGTACCCATGATCGCCGTGGTTAAAGTTGGATATTTTTCTGCAAACTCTGCTATATATCTAGTTTTTTCTTGTAAAAATTCAGCTATAGATTTTAAAGTAGGCAGCATTACTGAACCCAGATTCATACCAACTTCAGCTATTGCATTTCGAAGAAGTCGTAATTTATTGGCTGTAGTGTCTGCACGATTTTTAAATTCTTTTTGCAGAGAGCTTCCATACTTTTCTGTATTAGCCAATAACTTTATTGCATCTTCGTATTTGTTAAAACTTCCAGCTAATGTGGAAATCCTTTGCTAGGTAGCAGTATAATTAAAGAATTTTCCAATAGAAATCAGAATAGCTTTAGAAGCAAAAGCCTTATTGAGGAGAAAAAGTCCACAGAAAACGATAAGATACTTGCTGACTTTGCAAGGAGTAAATTTGAAAATAAAGAACAAAATAAAACTCAGAACATCACTAATAATTACACTATCAGCATTAAAGCAGAGCCAAATCAAGATATCCGTAGCCTTGCAGATGAAGTAATAAAAAGGATAAGAGAAAAGTCACGTGATGTTTTATTTGATACGGTAGAGACATTTTATTGATGTTATCTCTTGGTCCGTATAAATTTGCTCCTACAAGTTTAAAGTATAACAGAGAAAATCGTTGGAGCACGATTGAGTGTATTGAAAATATGCCACTATTACAAAATATCGGTCAAGGTGTAGAAAATATAGATTTAGAAGGAATGATTTATCTGCATAATCTCAACGGGCTAAATCAATTAAAGAGTGTGAAAGAAGCTGAAAAACCACATATTTTAGTAGATAGTTTAGGTAATATTTTAGGACAATTCGTAATTACTAGGTTAGAAGAAAAGCAGATGTATTTTTTACCTAATGGACTACCAAGAAAAGTTGAATTTAGTTTGAGTTTGAAGAGCTATAGATGACTGTATACTATGTGAGTAAAGAAAATGAGATGTTAGATCTGATTTGCTGGAAACATTACGGATTTACTGATGGAGTAGTGGAATTAGCACTAGCAGAGAACTTAGGTTTGGCAGAATATGGAAGCTTTTTGCCTGCTGGATTAAAGATAAAGCTTCCTATTATCCAGAAAATAGTACAAAAATCAAAATTAAGGGTGTGGGAATAAATGCAGCCAGATTTTATAATAGATAAATGTGAATCAATTATAGATAAAGTTATATCATTGCGCCTTACCGATGAATCTGGAACTATAGATGATGTAGCCGAAGTACATATTGATTACAGGGATGAAAACTTAAATGTTCCGAATGAATTAAATATTGCTCTGGGTTACAGAGAAACTGGAGTAGTACCTATGGGTATATATACGGTTAATGAAATTACAGTGCAGAGTCCACCTAAAACCTTACTAATAAAGGCTCATGCAACAAATTTAAGACTCTCATTAAAAGAGAAAGTATCTAAAGAATGGCATCAAATTACTTTAGGTAACTTGGTTAAGGAAATAGCAGAAAAACACGGATATGGGTGCAGAGTTGCAGAAGAATTTGAAAATGTGTTGATTCCACATATTAACCAAACAGAAGAAAGTGATATAAGTTTACTAACAAAAATAGCAATAGAACGCGAGGCAATGGCAAAGTTAGCTGGCGGATATATACTCTTTATTCCAAAAGGCAAAGCAAAGTCGGCAACTGGAAAAGCTTTAGGAACAACAGCGATTAGACCTAAAGACGCGATAAATTGGAAAGCGCACTTTACCGTGAGCAGGTACAACTCAGTGATTGCAAAATGGCATAGTTATGAAAGAGGTGAAACTATATCAGAAACAGTTGGCTCTGGTAGTCCAAGTTATATCATACAAACAATTTACTCGAATGCAGAGTTAGCATTAAGTTCGGCAAATGCTAAATTAAAACAACTAAAACGAAATAATGCAGTGTTGGATATCACTATGCCTGGTAATCCAGAGCTATTTGCAGAGGCAAAACTTAGCCTGTTAGGGTTTCATCAAGATATAGACGGTGAATGGATAATTGACAGAGCAGAACATGTGTTAGATAGTTCAGGTTATCGCACTGCATTGTCAGCATCTATCAGTAAACGTTAAAGGAAAATCAGTAAAACCAATGTTTAATGTTGAAAAAGTATTGAATATGAATAGAGACTCAAGAAATAAGCTACATTTTTGGTGGTGTATAACAATGATAATATGTGTTGTTATTACCTATTGCTATATGAAAGCAAAAGCTACAGATAATTATAAAACAATATTACGCGTTGCTTCTCAAAATTGTAACTTAGAAGTTGTAAAATTTTCAGCAAATAATCTATTAGATATTAATACACAGATTCCCGAATTAACAGCATTACATTATGCATCCGGTGCAGGATGTTTGGAGGTTGTTAAATTTCTAATAGAGAAAGGAGCTGATATAAACACAGCAAAATATGAAAAATGGACAGCATTACATGCAGCTTCATACAAAGGTAACCTAGAGATAATTAAACTTTTGTTAGAAAAAGGCGCAAACCCTAACATTAGAGACACAGATGGAAAAAATCCAAGAGATGTAGCTGTACTAAGATCACGGCACAATAAAGATAAACCTTACAGGGAAATCATTAAGCTACTTGCAGAAGCAGAGGATCAGAATAAATCCGAAAATAAGCTATTATCGGCAATATAAACATGCAAAATCAAAAAATCCCAATTACGGTAATTATTACCATGTTAATCCAAACCGTAGCAGTAATCTGGTGGTTGGCCAAGCTCGATTTACGGGTGCACATCCATGATAAATTTATAGAAAAAAACCAAGGACTAATAGAAATAGTCTATCGACTTGAAGAGAGAGTGAAAAACCTCACTCAAGAAGTCAATGAACTTGAAGCCATTCACAAACAAAAATAATAACTAAGTTTCACAATGACAAAGTATATCTTATCCGTTGACGGCGGAGGCATAAGAGGCATCATACCGGCCATAATATTAGCAGAAATAGAAAAGAGAGCAAAGAAACCGATTGCTGAAATCTTTGATCTTATGGCAGGAACCTCAACCGGTGGGATTGTTGCAGCAGGTTTATGTACACAAAAATACTCAGCTAACGATTTAGTTGAACTCTACGAAAAGTATGGACCATATATCTTTGAATCATCATTCTGGAGAAGGTCAATCGCTTCTTGGCTAAATGGTGCTCAATACTCATATAAAAACATAGAATTCATTCTCGATAAATACTTCGGCAAAAGTACTATTGCTGATGTTTCAAGTAATCTACTGCTTACCAGTTATGACATTCACAATAATTGCCCATTTTTCTTTAAAAGCTGGAGAGAAGACAGAAACTTTATTAAACTAAAAGACGCGCTCAGAGCTACAACAGCTGCACCAACGTATTTCATACCAAAACATCTAAAAATCAACCAGATAGACAGAGTATTAGTGGATGGCGGGGTATTTGCCAATAATCCAGCTGCTTGTGCATATGCAAGTGGCAAGAGGTTGTTTCCAAATGATGATATTGTACTGGTATCAATAGGTACTGGAAGAACAAATAGAAGTATAAAGTATGCTAATTCAAGGAGATTTGGAAGAATAGGGTGGATAAAACCACTACTACATGTGATGTTTGCTTCAAGTTTAGATGCAGTAAACTATCAGCTCGATCAAGTAATAGGCGACAAATATATAAGAATACAATCACAACTGAAAGTAGCATCAGCTGAGATGGATAATATTACATTCAAAAATATTAAATATCTGCAGCAAGAGGCAAATACAATGATAGAGGACAACCAGGAATTAATAGATAAATTCTGCGATATCGTATCTTAATTCACGTAAAAATGCCAAGCAAGATAAAGAACTTATATAAAAAAGCGAAAAAGGGCTTAAAGAATATAGCTTTGCCGAAAAAACATAAAAAAGTTCAAGAAGCTAACGATAAGCCGAAACCGCTAAGCCCTGAAATTGTGATGAAACCTACGCTATGGCAGAAAAAAGTTGAATTAACCTCTAAAGCAGAAAATATCGAAAAAGATAACAAGTGGAAAATAAAAGTATTCAAAACTAAACACGTAGAGAAGGATTCAAAAAGGGGAAAAATGTTCAAAAATGGTCTCAAAAAGCTAAAAGGTAAGCTAAAAAGCCTAAATCCGATAAAAGCTAAGAAAAACAAGATCATTGGAAGCAAGAAGTTAGCATTTTTACTCACAGCTGGAACGATTGTAGCAATTTTACCAATGTTCAATTTGACCCCTTTTCCAGCACTTGCAATAACTTCTGCATGTGTTTTCAGTATCAATTTTATCGCAGTCAAGACACTAAAGAAAGCTATCACACAACGCAAAGCAAAATCCAAAACGGTAGCTGAGCCAGAAAAGTTGGAAAATGTTTCAGTTGAGCAAGCAAAAGAAGAATCTAAACAAGTTTCCAAAGATCTCCACTAATATATTTATTAAATAACTTTCTATTTCTATTTAAATATTATCCTTTCAATAAAATGCACTAGCAACACGAATATTTTGCAAAAAAATATGCAGGTTATGAAATTTTTGCTATCAAATTACGCAAATTCCTTAGCAGTCAGGCCCTGTTATTTGGGAAATGACATCAATAGAAACACCCATTCTAATTAAATTATTTGCGACTTTAATTCCCTCAATTTTATTAATTTTTTCCTCATAAATTTGTCTCCTTTGGAATAAAAACTCTATCCATATGCCTAGTTCATCTTGTGATTCTTGAGTGTTAATTTTTTTTAACTCTCTCGCCCAACTTAATAGCTCTTTTTCTCCTTCACCATCCTTATCTTCATAGCATTCTTCTTCCGTTACCAGATCTTCAGCATTCACTGATAATTTTCTTGCTATTTCCCATAACCTCTCACCGAACATGGTGCTCCCTTGTTCATAGTAATGTATCTGTGGACCTCCTATACCAAGCTCCTTCGCTAATTCCTCTTGCGTATACCCTTGTATTATTCTCCACTTTTTCATCTCTTGTCTTTTGCTTCAATGCTTAGAGCCTGTCTTCAAACTAAGTAGAAAGGAGTTAAGAAGTGTGTTATAAGATATATTTTAAAAGTACCCAAGCGATATAAGTGACAAAGAATGGAAGATAATAGAGCTATATTTTGAACCTAAAAAGACCGGCAGACCAAGAAAACATAGTATTAGAACAATGATTAACGCAATCCGCTATATGATGAGAACAGGATGTCAATGGAGACAACTGCCTAAAGATTTTCCACCATGGAAAAAAGTGTATAGTTGTAATTCGCGATTGAAAAAAAGTGGAATATGGCAAGAGATTCATGATTTTCTAGTTAAAAAAGTAAGAGAGATAATTGGTAAGAATGAAACTCCATCAGTAGGAATAATAGATAGCCAATCAGTAAAAACTACTCAAAAAGGGGATCCAGAGGATATGATGCTGGCAAGAAAGTAAAGGGTAGAAAGCGCCACATCGTTGTAGATACTGTAGGTCTTGTAATTGCTGCTGAAGTACAAAGTGCAAGCATTCAGGATCGTGATGGTGCACTAAATCTTTTTGTTCAAGCCAAATGCAAAGCTCCAACATTACATAAGTTTTTTGCTGATCAAGGATACACAGGTAAATTGCAAAACCGCTGCTTATTGGAAACTGGATGTTTATTAACGATTACCAAGAAAATAGTTGATACAGGATTTCAGGTTATTCCCAAACGTTGGATTGTTGAGAGAACCTTTGCTTGGCTCTCCAATTTTAGACGTATGAGTAAGGATTATGAGCATTCTCCTCTCACTTCAAAAAATAACATCTTCTTTAATATGATCACTATTATGCTTCACAAATTAGCTCATTTTTGAGTTTGAAGACAGGCTCTTAACATTGAATATTTATTTTCTCTTAACGTTTATTGCTGGAAAGTATGTTCAACTTCTAATCTGTTTTTGGGGTAATCAAAAACGGTTTTGATGATAGACCTTTTCTTAAGAAAAATCTTCTCATTTAGCGAGGTTAATGCGTTTTTCATACCTTTTTTATCTTGATAATAAGCTTTAAACTTCTATCAAGTAATCGTAGAAATAAATCTTTTTGGATATAACCTTTATCTCCAAATAATAAACCTGCTAACTTTTTGCTTAGATCTGGAACTGGCTTTCTATCGTCAACATTACCTTTTGTCAGCGTAAGCGCTTAAATTTCGCCATTTTCATTGATTACCATATGTAATTTGAAACCATAAAACCAATCATAAGAGCTCTTGCTTAATTTTATAATTCCAGCAAAAACTTTGTTTTTGGATATTCTCTTTGCACAACAAAGTACAATAGGAGTTGTGTCAATTCATAGCCTTTCCCTAGTCAATTCAGAACCTTCGCTTACAGAAGACATGCTGTCATTACTTGAAAGGTCGAAAGCATACCTTCTTTGCGATATCTTATGTCTCAAAGATTCATATAAACCACCTATTGGAGATTGAGCTGCTTGTGAAGTATCTGCTCTATTCCTTTTGTTACCCTTGAGTTTTCTCAACTGCAAGTTGTTTGCTTTTATTTCTTCAATGAAACTTTTTGATAAACTTAACTTAGCTGCCGGTCCTGCAGGAGAAAAATCCGGTGTGTTCAAATTTCGACTTGGCAAATCATAATTTGATCCCAGTAGATTTTGAGGCAGAGGCGGAGGCGGAGGCGGAGGTACATGAAAATTCAGTAATGTAGATACCGGATTTGTAGGTGCCGAAGAATTAGGTAATGTAGATACCGGATTTGTAGGTGCCGGAGAATTAGGTAATGTAGATACCGGATTTGTAGGTGCTGAAGAATTAGGTAATGTAGATACCGGATTTGTAGGTGCTGAAGAATTAGGTAATGTAGATACCGGATTTGTAGGTGCTGAAGAATTAGGTAATGTAGATACCGGATTTGTAGGTGCTGAAGAATTAGGTAATGTAGATACCGGATTTGTAGGTGCCGGAGAATTAGGTAATGTAGATACCGGATTTGTAGGTGCTGAAGAATTAGGTAATGTAGATACCGGATTTGTAGGTGCTGAAGAATTAGGTAATGTAGATACCGGATTTGTAGGTGCCGAAGAATTAGGTAATGTAGATACCGGATTTGTAGGTGCCGGAGAATTAGGTGGCAACAAGTTAGAAGATTTTGGTAGACTAGCTGGTGCTGTCTGGTATACCCCTATACCTAACATTGTAGGACCTCCTTCTGGAATTTTCGTGCTAACATTATTATCATTCGGTTTTTCGTTATGGGTATTGCACATACACTCTTGTTTTTCATCATTTGCTCTATAAGCGGTTGATTTTAGAAGACATTGTGCTGAAATCAATGCAGTGATTGTAGAAATGGAAGCGACCACTGCAGAAAGCACTGGTATCATAGCAGAATTAGAAATTAACAAGACCACAGGGTAAGTGTATATTCCAGCTACAAAACTAGATAAACAAAGTAAAAAAACAGCAATTGATTTAGTTAGTTTGGAGTCTATTTGTATCTTGCCGCTTTCTTCAGAAACAGCTGAGTTAATAAAATATACCACTAAACTCAATGCGACTACTCCAGAGGCGATTGCTATAAAATGGATTAGTCTTATAGTAGCATTAGAAATTGCTAGATACACAAAGTAAGTGGATACTCCAGCAACAATACTAGACACGTATAGTGAAATTGCAGCAATTGAATGTTTTAACGAAGGTGAAGCTTTAGAAATGCTCATTTTTCATTTGAGATATTAAAATCTAATTTTAACACAATTAGTTTTTCTATGTCAAGAGAAATTATGTAAAAGAGAAGACTTAATCTGACAGAGAAGAATTAACTGACAAAAGAATTGAGGTAGTCAAAACTAATATCAGAGTCTTGTTTAATGTCACTAATGTTTTTCTGAAAAGCAATATGTTTGCTATCAAGAAAAGTCTGCATAGTTTTTTTCCATAGCAATATTTACCAGAGTGAGGCCTTACTTCATTGTAAGAGGGAGTGTTACTGCTCTTAGCCCTGTTATTACTGCAGGAAAAACTGTAGCTGATAAAAATGAAAATACTCCAAGTAGGTTTGCTTTCAGACTAAAAATCGTACTTCCTAGCAATGTAAATCCGTATCCTAGTCCTACTGCTACAATTTTTAAACTTATCAAGGCTGCTACAGTACCCATGATCGCCGTGGTTAAAGTTGGATATTTTTCTGCAAACTCTGCTATATATCTAGTTTTTTCTTGTAAAAATTCAGCTATAGATTTTAAAGTAGGCAGCATCACTGAACCCAGATTCATACCAACTTCAGCTATTGCGTTTCGAAGAAGTCGTAATTTACTGGCTGTAGTGTCTGCACGATTTTTAAATTCTTTCTGCAGAGAGCTCTTGTACTCTTCTGTGTCAGCTAGTAACTTTATTGCATCTTCGTATTTGTTAAAACTTCCAGCTAATAATGCAATATCATCTTGATATTCCTGACCGAAAAGTTTCATAAGGACTGTAGAACGTTCCTGGTTATCCATTTTCTTTAGAGTTTGAAAAAAGTAGAGTAACGCTTCTTCGCCGTTTTCGCTTATTCTTTGTACTATTTCTTCTGCAGTTATTCCCATTTGCTCTAATGCTGCTTTAAAATCCCCTCCTTGTTCTTCAGCAGTCTGAAGTTTACTAAGTAGAGCATTTATAGCAGTTGCAGCTTTTGCTGGTTGTTTGCCTAAGCTAATGAAAGCATTTACTAAACTGCTTGTTTGTTCAAACTTTAATCCAAACTGCTTTGCAGTACCACCAACTATTGCTAGAGCTTCAACCATGTCTTTTGCTTTAGCAGCAGTGTTATCTGATAAGTGATTGATTACATTGCCAACATGCTCCATTTCACTAACATCAATTCCATAAACGTTAGAAAGTTTAGCTATGGAATCTCCTGCTTGTTCTGCAGACATATCAAATGCTGTGGACATTTTTGCCACTGTTTCTGTAAAATTAAAAAGGTCTTCTTTCTTGATACCAAGTTGACCACCGCTTGCAGCTATTTGTGCTAATTCTGCTGCTGATAGTGGTATAGTACGTGACATCTCTTTTAATTTCTGGGCAAATTTATCTACTTCCTTTGTTTCTTTGTTAAATTCAACTACTTTTGTAACATCAGCCATGGCCGATTCAAAATCAATAGCAACTTTGATTGGTGCTGCAAGCGTTAGTCCAAGACCAATAGTTTCTATAATTTGTGACTTAAAATGTGCTTTGCTTGCTAAAAAACTTTGGTGACTACGTATTGCAGATCCAAGCTTACTATACTTACCTTTTAACGTTTCAATGGACGAACTAAGTTTATATTGATCACTTACTAATGACTTAATATTTCTTCCACTTTTTCTTACTTCTTCATTGAATGAATGTAAGGCATCTCTCTTTTTCAAGTATGCTTCTTTTGCTTTTGTTGCTGATGCTTTAGCCTTATTAAACTCAGCTTTTAAAGTTTTGCTCGGTTTTTCGACTGCTTTTATCTGTTTAGCAAGGGATTTTACCTGATCCTCAAAACCTTTCCATGATCTCTTGCTAGTCAAAACATCACTACCCAACTGCTTAAATTTTGATACTGATTTAAAAGATGAATCAAGCTTTCTTATATTCTCACCAAGATGAGTAAGTCGACTACTACTTCCTTTTATTACAGTATTAAAGCTACCATCTAAAACAGCTCCGATTTTTATAGATAATGTTGACATTTAAGCTCCTTTGCTAATTTGCTCCATGAAATAAACTCACTAATCTCCATATCAAGAATGTGCTCAACTCCACCACCTATGATAGAGCCAAGCACTAGTATTTCTAATCTCAAGTTTTTTGGATAATCGGTGAAAAAAAATCCTTTAATACTTCTTGCACTTTTACATAATCAGCAATATCCAACTCTTCAATTGCTTCTTTTGCAACTGATGTTAGATTGGCAGTCAAAGTTACTTCCTTACTCAGATCACTACCATTAAGTCTCTCAATAGCTAGATAATCTCTAACTTTTGGACGTCTAATGGTAAGCTCTGATACAGAAATACCATCAACTGTTATTGGATTATCAAGTTTTACTGTTGTCATACTTTCTCCTAAAAAATAAAATTCTAAAATCTTTTTAAAACTAAACCTAAATACCTAAGACCGCTTGTAACAAAGCCATCTGATCAATACCATTTATCTTTCTCATCATATTTTCAGCATCGATTTCTATCAGCTCATTACCACCTATCGTAAGTTTATAATAATGGGCAGCTACAGTACACTTCAGCGTTGCTTTTTCAGCAGGTTTCCAGTTACCAAAGTCAAATTCTTTAAAAATGCCTCTTAAATTGATTATTACTGCTTCAATATCATTACTTCCACTACCTTGCATTCCACCTCTGAGCGTCAAAGATACCGAATTTCCATTTATCAACCCAAATAGCCGAAAGAGCTCTGTATCGTATTCAGAAAAAGTAAAGTCTGCTTCTAATTTCTCCATGCCCATGTCAATATTTATTGGAATATCCATACCACCAGCTCTATATTCATCTGTTTTTATGGTAAGTTTTGGCAAGGTTATTTCATCTATTTTTCCTGCATAACCCCGGCCATCAACAAATACGTTAAAATTTCTCAGTATTTTCGGTAACACTTTACTTTCTCCTAACTTATTACACTATTATTTACAAGATGAGACCTGAATATTATTTGCTCAGCCGGATATGGCGGTGTAAAATCAAAATACACTTTTCCGCTTGCAATATTTGCCGGTGTATTGAGTTCGGGAGTTGCATAACATTTTCCGCTGATAATTGCTCCTTGTGCTTTTAAATTGGCCAAATAAGAATTCACCCCCTCAATCACATCATCTATATAAGTTTTAGTGATATTGCGATCAACTGCCCATAAATGAGCCCTAAGTAAACTATCGTTAATTAAATCTGCAGTTCTTCTCACTGATAAAAAAGCCCATTTTGAGTCATTTGAACATGTTCTATTTCCCCAAAGCCTATAGCCATTTTGATGAATTATCGTTGTTACTTCATTTTCATTCAAGTGGTTTGCTCTACAATTTGTATTACCGAGCGTAAAATCAATAGGCCTGCTTGTGCCAATAATACCGTTTATTTCTTTATTTGAAGGTGAGTGCCAGAAGCCTTGCTCGCTGTCTATCTTAGCTATTAAACCAGCTACAAATGGACTCGATGGCAAGATTTTTTCTTTTCCTTCAATAAATAACTTAATCCATGGGTCAACTACGTAAACTCTTGAGCTGCCTACACTTTTTCTCCATTTTATTGCTTCTTCATCATTAGTATTTGGTCCATCTGCAACAATAATTGCTCTTAATTTTTCTGCTATGGAAATTAAAGCACTCACTACTGAATTTACTCCATCTATTTCAGGTAACTGATGAGTAAACTGAGGTGCAATTAATATTCTTGGCGCAACATGAACTATGCTTTCACTGCTGAGAAATGCCTCAATTCCCTGATATTCTCCGGTTTCTTTATCAACTCCACCGATTATACTTTGAATAGTTTCACTTTCTTTGAGCTTTGGATCGCTGTTTTCACTTTCTTTAACTCGAATAACTACTACTGTTGCACCAATCTGGGAAAATATTCCATTTACTGCCGAAAAAAGAGTTCCACTCTTTCCAAGCCTTGCCGCTTCTTTTAAGCTTCCTGCAACTAACACTGGTTTATTTAGCGGAAATTTTTGCTCATCTGCTTCAGGTGCAGTACCAATTACACCTATCACTGATGATTTAGCTGTACGTACTGTCTTTGCTCCTGAGGTTACCTCAATAACATTTACGCCATGTAAAAATTCTTCAGCCATTTCTTTGTATTTTTTTCCTGAAATCATCTAGCAAAGTCTGTAGCTCATTTTCACTTTCGGCTTCTTCAATCTTTCTTTTGGCTAAATCTTCAAGCTCTTCACATTTAATTATTGCTTTTACTGCTTTTTTCACTTTTTCCTCAATTATTCTTGCCATTTCAATAACCGTAATACCACGGACTTTTGCTAAAGGTTCTATAATTTCTTTATCCTTTTCATCTATAGATTCTGGTGCTGCTAGAATGCTTTTTGCGGCTTCCGCTTGAATCTCATAAGATTTAGCTTTTTGGTGAGAATGACCTGCATATTGGTGAGTATGATTATCATAATAGAAACGCATACTATCAAATGCACAAAGCTTCGCATTATCCAGTAACTCCTTTTGTATATCTTCTTTAGTACGCTGAGCAATTTTTCCTCCTTCTGTTAAACAATAGCTTTTTTGCCAATCAAAATCTTCTGGTGCTTCATACCAATCATTTTCAGTTGGCTTGCTTTCAAGTGTTGTTGTTTCTACTTGTTTATCATTTTCAAATCTAATGTAGATAGACATTCTTTGTTACCTCCAGAGTTCATAAGTTTCAGATAACCCAGGACATTGCCAAGCTTTTAGCGTTCTCTCTACATCTATTTCAAGCCCCGTGGTTAGAAAATTGCTACGTATGTTATATATTCCCCACTGGATAAATTGACCATAGTTGTATACATAATTTGATGCAAGCATACCTTGACTGACTTGTGTTCTGGAACATAGGTAAGATGATGTGTAAAGTAATATTGCAACTGTTTTTCCTGCTGGAATTTCTACATTGCCAGATCCAGCTAACTTGCTATCAGAACTTGTGTATTGGTAAACATTTTTCCATATTATTCTTGAAATACTTGATTTATTGGTATTATCTGGTGTTCCCACAAATAATCCTGCACCTCCATACTCCGTACTCGAATACGATGATCCAACAAACTCTATAGTTTTATTTATGTTCACATTCGTTGTATTTTTTATAAATACTACTCCAAGTGCAGCATATGGGTAATAGTATATTTGATCATAACTACCAGAAAAACTGTTTGTGTATAACTCTCCGTAAATAAATGTTCCCTTGCTTCCCTCTATAAAACTGAGTTGTCTTGGCCGATAAAAACTAACGTAATCTGTATCGTATATATGGCTACCTGCTAGTAATTGCAACATATAGTCGGTTTTTGTTATATCACTACTCCACTTTCCAAGCTCTGTCATAAAAGTTCCGTGGCCAAAGTAATTATTTTTTCTTCCAAGTACACCAAATAAGAAAGGTAATGACCCTGATTCAACCATGTTGCGCTTTCTTATTTCATTTATAAGAGACGCTTTTAACTGTTCATCCCGAGTTTTTACCTCATTAGAGATGTTTTCAATTCGAGTTTCTATTTCTCCTATAATTGATGAGCCAGGTGGTACATTATTAACAGCACGAAAATCTTCTACTAAACCTTTAAGACCATCTTTATGACTGTTACTAATGCTATTTATTGCCGCAATATTGGTATTTTTACGAGTATCAAGTAGCGATATATGTGAATCTGATGATGCTTTTAAAGTGTTTAAGGAACTATCCCTAAGCTTGTTGATTTCACTTACAGATTCTGTTTTTGCTACAGTTATCGCCGATATAGAGCTTGCTTTATTGCTGTTTATGTCACTTAAGTGTTTTTTTGCACTATCAAGAAGTTCTTTTAGCTTACCATCTGTCATCTGTACAATTTCAGAAACCGAACTTTTGTCGACTATCAATTCCAATGCTTTAGCAAGATATGCTAATTGATCTGGTGTACTGTTTTCTACTAAATCCTTAAGCCTCTTTTGTAGTGCATCAATTATTCCTTTTACCTCAGTCATCTGCACAATGTCAGCAATAGCTTTTTTATCTGCTATCAATTCCAGCGATTTTGCAAGATATGCCAGTTGATCAGGTGTGCTATTTGCTGCTAAATCCTTTATCCTTTGGTATATTGCTTCTTTCATTCCCAAAAATTCAAAAAAGTCTCAAAATTAAACCGCTCAAAATTACTCTTAAGTTGATTATGCTCATCTTCTCTTTCGGTAATATCTTCATCTATTTTCTCAATTGTGGTACGGATACGAACAACATCCTGCACAGCAATATTTTCTGGATGTGGTAGTGTATATCCTCGTTTGCTTTGGTCATTTGGCATTGATTCAAGTAATAATCACTCGCAAATTTTTGACTTTAGGACGATAGATAACCGTTCCACTTAAAA
The DNA here is from genome assembly GCF_947251895.1 of Wolbachia endosymbiont (group A) of Bombylius major. Classification (NCBI taxonomy): domain Bacteria; kingdom Pseudomonadati; phylum Pseudomonadota; class Alphaproteobacteria; order Rickettsiales; family Anaplasmataceae; genus Wolbachia; species Wolbachia endosymbiont (group A) of Bombylius major. The sequence goes on from NZ_OX366395.1 coordinate 947,986, forward strand.
CTAATTTTATCCTTGTCTCATTGCCATTAAAGTTTGTCAGTATGTGGACTCTCTCCACCCAATTTTCTCCAATAGGTTTTCCTGATGTTAAATTCACTAACTGCCAATCCACGTTTTTTTGAACATATGCTTTAACATCTGCAGTGCCAGATATCAGCGCATCATATGTTATGGTAATTTTAGTGTTAGCTCCTGCTGTAATGCTTCTTGTAACATAATCTCCAGACTCTGAAAGATTACCCAGAACTAGCTGTAATCCAGGATATAGCACTGGACTTTTTTCTCGCCCTCCTTTTAGGCTTGCTTTTACCGTTAATTCCCCACTTATTCTTTCACGCAGTGCAAGTGGCAAATTATCAGACAGAAAGTTTTCTTTTCCTTCTTCGTCTGTTAAAATAAATTCTACATTGGTATCAAATGCTACTTTTTCGACGTTCGTTAAAACAATTAAATCTGAAGTATTGTTTGCAGTAACTTTACCAAGATCAATAACGTGAGAACTTTCGCTAAATTTTGCTGCTAATAGCCGAAACGTTAAATCTAAATTCTGATGCGGTGTCCACGTACTTGCATTGCTAGATGACAGTAATACTCCTACTTGATATGGCTGACTTGTTACCCAACGGCTATTTACTGCATCATATTTGCCAAGTTCTGCTACTTTGACCGCATTTTCCCCGTCATCGGTAAGTAAAACTATTGCATATTCCTGCCCAGCATGACAAAACACTGGCGACCAAGTAATACGTGTTGCTGTGCCATCTATCTTTATATCTTTTGGCTCAATATAGCTTTCAGCAATGACAGTCTGCGAGGGCATTCCCACTGCTGTTTCTCTAATCTGCACAACAACACGTTTTTTGCCTTTATTTATAAACCATAGCTCCACGCCTCCTATGTGTCTGCTCTCATTTAGCGTAAATGTTTGGGCTAAAGGATCAACTCGTCTTGCTGCGATCACTCTTCTTCTTTCTTCTATGGTAATAGTTTTTTTACCAGTATACGTTGTTTCTCCATAGCTTCCTTTATCCCCGTAAAACTGTACTAATTTAGTACCTGCTGGAATATTTGCTGGGATTTTTATTTTTCCACTTATTTGTCCTTGATTTTCCACTTTTTTTCTTTTTATTTTTACATAGGTTGGATAATGATGCCGTCAAATTTTACTTCTTTAAGCCTTTCACCTAGCTCAAAACCTTCAATTTCAAAATCTTGTACTGCTTCTCTCATAAATTCAGCTTCGTATGAAGTACTTGACAGCAATTCTGTTGTTTCTTTAACATTAAATACTCTGGTTACTGGACTTTTCCAATTAGTGGTAACCTCTGTCCAGTGGTCAATGTTTTTATTTAGAGTAATTTGTGCCGGGACTGGATCAAAAGCTTGATATGGATTAATCTTTTCTCCTTTAGTCTGTAAAAGCTGCTCCAGTACCGGTTCAAGTTCATATGGCAAAAGATATCTTTCCCCACCTTTTTCAATATCTGCAACTTCTACATCTATTGGCAGAACTAGCTCTCTATTTACTATTGCTGCAGACTGCGAAATTCCTTGATCGCGCATATCATCATCAAAGAACGGATCTACAAATACCCCTTTTTTGGTGGTAGGTTCTCTTGAATTTGCATCACTGCGTAAACCTTCCTCTGCAACCAGCGCATAAAGATCATTTATTCCTTTTTTCATTGCTTCAAGCTCATTCATCGGTACAGCATGAATAGCATTATTCACTATTTTTACCCCTTCTTTTTCCCCGTTTTTCCACGTTTGGTGAATGTAGCAGAGCAAAAGTTGTCCACTAGGTGCTTTAGGCATCGATGGTCGCCAAGGGTGAGAAATTCCTTTTATTCTTCTTACCACTCCTTTGATATCGATAGTAATTAAATCAAAGCGGGGCATTTTCCAGGTGTAATCAACTAAAACCAAGCTATTATCAACTGCTCCTTTTACTTTACATCCCTTTTCATTTATATCTTCAGGGCTCACATGAGTACGACAGCGATAAGTTATTTGATAACTACTCCCAGGTGCTGGTTCTTTGCCAGGTAATGACCAATCAATGTTTCCTGCGTTTAGTTTATAATCTGCACTATTTTCATAAATAACGTCTCCTTGTTTAACTTGAATAATCTCAAGTACCGCAGAGTCAGGTATTGGATCAACAGCTCCTGAGTATGAACCGTGAGTAACAGTAATGGTTTTTTGAACAGTGATATCTACTTTTTTGATTTCACTTATTGGAAAATCATTAACCTTCAGTTCCATTACTCTTTGGCTATTTGGCTGAAAGGTATGTGGTTCTGATTCAACTGCTTTTATATCTGGGTCTTCATCAAAAGAAACACGAATACTATGAGGTAACTCAATTTCATAACCATCAACATGAGCTTTGCCCTCATTAATCACAAATATTTCTTTTTTACCCTTTTTTACCCCTTCTTCTCCCTTTTCTTCTTTGTGGAGGAACATCACTTCTAGCCCATTTACGACGTAGGAACCATTTGCCTCTTTGTCATAACGAGCAAGCGCTGTGGTTACTATGTTTGCTTGTGGTGGCGGTGAATGCTCTATTAATACTCCGTTTTCAATGTTGTAAATTGGATAAAATTCTCCATCAGTAGAAAAAGTGGGAGAAACATTCTCTGCTTGATAACCCCAAATGGTGGAAACTTTAAGTCTTGCTGCCCCTACTTCTTGATAATTACGTGTACCAACTGCAGGATCACGAAGATTCTCATCCTCTAATTCTGTAATAGTGGATAGGGCGAAAAAAACACCGATGCGAACTGTGGTATTCAGTGGAATAATAAATCTTTTTCCCCCTACTTTTCTCACCGCTCCACGAAGATAGATTTTTCCCGATTCAAGTGTGACTTCGCCGGTTTCCCCATCTATGATACAATTGCTTCCTGTTATAACATCACCATCACGAAATATTGCATCACCTATGCCTTTAAGCTTAGAAAGAGCATACTCCTGAGTCTCATTTAATTCTGCAGACTGTAGACCTCTTCCAGCAAGAAATAAGCTTTTCTCATATTCTTTGTCAGGATTAAAGCGGTTATAATAACTATTTAAGGTCATTTTGTTTCAAAAAGTTACAACAAATGAAAAAGTTTCCCGAGTTGCAGATGTTCTGATAAGTGGTACGGTGTGTTCTAAAACTAATAAGATTCCAGGATTTTCCACGTCTTTTGGTTCAAAATATCTTTGTCCTCTAGGTAACCCTTCTTTTACTTTAGTACCAACCATAACCCCTAATTCCCTTATCACTTGATTTGCTGCGTCCGTGAAATCGAAAGTAAATTTAAGATAGAGATTATTAGTTGGTACATTTGAGGGCCTAAACCTTCCAGAAGGGGTCAAAAGCTCTCCATTCTCATCACCTGTGCAGAAGAGCACTTCGTTCGCAGTACGTCTGCCAAGCTCATTGAGCAGTTTTTCAGAAGTTATCAGCTCTGGTGGTGTGCTTTCACTATATTCTACAGTAACTGCACTATTTGCCCTGATAGAGCTATTTCCCGTACGTTTAATTACACCAGTACTGCTATCAACTATATAATCTATACTTGGCTGATAAGTTGTTTGTCCTGTAAAAACCCTTACATCTTTAATAGTATGGTGATCTAGAGCTATTTCACCCTCAACAAAAACTTTTTCGACCTGATGGCTACTTTCCCAATTTGAGTCACCACTGCCCCAGGCAAGATGTAGAGACTGCTCTTTTATACTTGCTGCTATTGCTGCTCTTCCTGAATGTGTGAGAATTGACATTTTTAATTAAGTCTCCTATATTATATATGTACGATGACTTCAAAATTCGTCCGCAAAAATCAAAATATTTTTTTATATCAGAAAAATTTTTTAGGAGAATAGCTCAGCTCCACAGCTAAACTTTCCAACACCACGAGCAAATGGTCCGCTAGGAATGTCAAGCCATTTATCTTCTTTTGAACCAGTAGCCATTCCCTTAACCAGCTTCCGTGCTTGTAACAGCTCTTGAACTATACGCTCCATTCTATCTCTTCCTATACTGTGAAACTCCTCAGGTAGTCTATGCCGCTGTTTATACACTCCTGTACTTCCTGTATGGGTAAATGGATGTCCAGAAATTGCTGCTCGTGTAATTGCAGTTATAAGATGCTGCTTTGAATCTTTTTCGTTCATATTTTTTATTCTTAATCTTTTAGTTATATCCTCTAACAATCCTGTTTCTTCATTTCTTAAATAAGTGCGTAAAGTGCGATCAGCCAAACCGTTTGCTTTAACAATTGCTCCATAAAATAATGCGTTCTGTCTTACAGATTCTCCTATTGATTTAAAAATTGTCAGTTTAGCTGTATCTTCCACAGACCAAAAAGCGTATGAACACCTAACACCATTAACAAGAGCAGATGTACCTCTAATGGCATCACGTGCTTGCTCAACAGTCGATATAGGTTTTTCACTTTTTGGCTTTCTCATATGATGGGCAGTAATTATTGATGCTCCAGTGCTACCTGCTAAATCAGATAATAAAGACATCAGATAATCACCTACGGCTGGGTCAGTATTTAAGTCAGCGTGCACAAATGAAGCAAGTGGATCAAATACGATTAATTTTAAGTCTTTTATCTTATGAAGTTGTTTTGTTATAGATTCAAATTCATGAGAAATCTCTATAATTTTACTCGAAATACTCTTTATTATCGTAAGTGATCCACTAACATTGGGTAATGGTACAATAAAGAGCCTATCTTTATATTTTAATCTTTCGCATTGCGAATCAAGACGCTCTAAACGACGATGTATTTCACTCATATCATCTTCTGCTGAGAAAATTACCACAGATCCATGTTCAGTAACTAAAGGACCAAAACCACATGGCTGATCTTTTCTACTCGCAACTTTCAGTGCTAAATCAAGCAGAAGCATACCTTTACCAGTATCTCCCATTGCAGCTAGAATAGATGTCACTCCTAAAGGAAATAACCCTTCAACAAGAAACTTTTGCTCTGGTACTGGACCTATAAAACGTTCCACACTCCATTCTTGAATATTAAGAAATTGCTTAACGATGATTTTTTTCGAGTTATTTTCAATGAATTCAGGAATATTCATCTTTTCTTCTATACCATCAGCTGAATCCCATCCTTTTGGTTTATTCTCCGGTATTTCAAGAAGAGTAAGTGATAAAACACCAAGAAAAGTAAGCTTTTTCACCACTTTCTCAGCATATTGTTTACCTGGTTCATCATTGTCTGGCCAAATAATAACATGCTTACCCTTAAGTGGTGACCAGTCTGTTTTTTCTATTGGTGTATTTGCTCCTAACATTGCAGTTGTGGCAGTCATACCTTGCTCTATCAGAGCATCTGCACACTTTTCACCTTCAACTAAAATCACCTTATCAGATTTCATGATACCTGGAATATTATATAAAGGCCTGGTCTCTGGTAGAGTAAAACTAGACCTTTTTACATCAAAAGGAAGATATCTTTTTCCTGAATCAGTGTTATAACGATAAACTGTAACAATCACTTGATCACTTTCATCGTAATAGTTCCATGATGCCGTTGGTTGCCCCAGAGTGTTATTTTTTTCCGAATAACCAATCCACTTAGCAATATCTTCTATCGTATCAGTAAATTGATTTTTTCCAGTAACAGCAGCCCAAAGATCAAAAATATCTCCTCCTTCTCCGGTAGAAAAATCATGCCATAATCCGGCTTTACTGCCAGTTAACTCCACTATCATACTTTTTCCTTGATTGCCTTTTAGATCACCTACATAGAACTTATCACCACGAAAAGTTCCTCTTGGCAGTAAATAAGAAAGACATGACCTTATATTTGATAGGAGTTGAGTTCTTAACTGTTCTTTCTTCCCTAATAATTTATAATGTCCATTTCTTTGTGAACAATAAATATCCATACCTACCTGAAGAATTTTTATGTTCTAGCTATAACGTTAGCAGATTTCCAACATCCATTAATCTTGTTGATGAATTTTGTTGGTATAGATCTACCGTTTCTAAGTTCATATACTACTTGCAAGATATTTGTACGTTTATTGGGTTGAAATATTACTATTCCAGATGTATAAAAACTTCTTAAAGCATTAGCACCAACAAGAGCTTGAAATGGATTCTTTTCCAATATAGAGGTAGATACTTTTTTGGTGTGATTTGTGATGATTATTCCAGCCATAGGATTAATCTTGGAACGTAGTTTTTCTATTGCATGCTGCAGACCATAGTTAACGTAATTATAAGGAGAATCAATCACAACTAAATCAAACTTTTCCTCTACCATATTTTTTATTTTTTCTATACCTTCTTCATTTAAGGTCAAATTCATCTTGTTCGTCACAACTAAGTTTTCTGTTGCTAAATGAGGAAGTTTGTTGAGTTGTTGTATACGTTCTCTAATGTAATCATATTCCATTTCGTTTTGTAGATAGAATATTTTTAGCGGTCTTGTAGGCTTCATGCCAAGAAATGATCTTCCTGCTGCCAGATGTACTAATAGAGAAAGAAGAAAATGACTTTTGCCAATCTTTGGAGTACCACCTATGACCAAAAGACCACCTGGTGTCAAAATTCTTGGGCCTATTATATCTTGTGGCATTGGTGATTTGTCATTTAAGTAATGATTTACAGAAAATGCTTTTCCTTCGTTTTGTTTTTCTTGTAATATGGAACTTCTTTCATCTTTACCGTTCAACCATGTTTCAGCAGAATCTATATTACCTTTAACTAAAGTCCAAAGGTCTATTATATTTCCTTTCTTTTCTTCGATCAGGTTGTACCAATTTCCTGCATTTTCTCCTTCCATTTCAACTATTATCTTATTTCCATTTCTACTTCCAATATAGAATTTATCTTGGTAAGATTTGCCTTCAGGTAACAAATAAGATAAACAATCTTTGATGTTATTAATTAATAATGATTTTATTTTCAAAGCATTTTTAGATGAAAAATCCATAAAATTCTCCTTGTTTATTCCAAATTTGTTCAACATATTTTTTAGACGTTTAAAGTCAAGATTAGCCAGCTCACAAACAGTTTCAAAAGATCGTGAGCGAATCCATTGACAAGCCTCTTTTTTAAGTTTAGGGTTTTTTCCTGCTGCATCCTGAATAGCTCTAGTAATAACAGCAGCCCACAACTTTCCTTCGTCATACTTCAAAATGGCAACCAATCATCTTGAAAACTTTTTTGTAATTCTGGAGTAATAACTGTAGTAATCCTATTTCTATCTCCGTATGTATTATTAGTTTCAACGCCTACTTTTGCTGTAAACTCTAAATCGTTGAAATCAGCTATAGAGTTTATTCTTCTAGCGGTAACTGCTTTCTCTGAAGTGTCATTTGCATGAATATTTCTGGATGATTCCAAAATACTACGCAGCATAGAACGTCCAGATTCTCCCCAGATGTCTTCTTCACCTTCTGCTTTGCCATTTTTGATACCTATAATCTGAAAAATCTTGCGTTTTGCATATGGGCCTTCAGTGACGGTAAATTCTACATTTAAATAGATACTGCCAGTAGTGTAGTTTTTAGTGAACCAATTTTCATAACCTCCAGGCTTTATTGCCATTTTTACCTTGACTATTGTACCTTTCGGTATTAAACTGCTCTGCAGTTTTGCGTTATTAAAATCAGTTAAAAAATCTTGTAGCATACGCTCTCCTATAAGTTGATTTTAAAGTGAAAATTAGCTATTCCATTAGCTGCCAATGACCATTTATCTTATCGACAAGTTTATTTTGCACGCGTTCACCATTGCGAAGCTCAAATACTATCTGGCGTGCACTACTTTCTTCATCATGAGCAAACATCACCATACCAGTACTGTAAAATCCACGTAAAGATCCAGCACCACTTAGGCCTTGAAATGGATCTTCTTCGAGCATCTTTTTTGATAATTTTTTTGTATGATGAGTAAGTACAATACAAGCATCTGGATTGATAGCACTGCGTAGCTTTTCAAGAGTCTTTTGCAGAAAAAACAGCATAGCACTATTATCATTTTCATTTCCATATTCACTGCTAAAGATGTTACGTAATGGATCTATGGCCAAAACATCAGGTTTAAAGCGTTCATTCACAATTTCCTTGATTTCACTTATTTCATCATGATTAAATGATAAGTGCACTTTTGGCGTAATGATTAAGTTGTTAGCAGCTACATTCAAAAGTTCATTATCAAGTTGTTGCAAACGTTCTTTCATATATTCATATTCAATTTCAGTTTGCATGTAGAAAATTTTCAAAGGTCTATTTGAAGCCATGCCAAGAAAAGAAACACCTGCAGCCATATGAACGAGCCATGAAATCAAAAAGTCACTTTTACCAATTTTAGGTGGGCCACCCAGTACCAATAAGCCTCTTTTTGTTAAAATTCTTGGTGAGATTATATCCTCTGGTATTGGCGATTGATCGTCCAAGTATTCTTTCACACTGAAAAAAGGAATTTTTTGACCAATAGTTAAAAAGTTTTGTAGCATATAATAACCTCCTATATGTTGTGCGTGATAGGTTGAATTGCAAAAGCTTTGGTTTTAATCTTTGTAAGAAGTTTTCCTAGATGCGGTTCTTCAACCATATTCAGGCATCCACTTCGATCTTTAGCAGGATATCCCCAAGAATTAATTGTCTGACAGACAAATGAACGAACCTCTGTACCATCATCTTTCTTGATTCCAACCATACTGATTACTTCGTCAACTATCCCAGGAATTTCACTTGCAGTTTTAGCTCCTTCACATTGAGGTAGCCAAGTTGAGCGATTGAAATCATCGAGGTATTGTCCAAGAGTTCCAACTGTAATGATGTCTTTATTTGGAATATGTTGAAACTGATTGAGCCAAGCCATCATCTCTTGAGCAAGTAACCCATAGGCAGCTCTCATATCCTGTTTTCCTGATCTCTCAGAAAAAGCTTCAGGTTGCATTTTTGCCCATAATAGACATAAACGCGAGGCTACTGTAATACTATCGATAAAAATACATCGATACTTGAGAAACTCTGAAGAAAGCTCTTTGTATTTACTGGATACATGCTCATAGTGTCTTTGGCTATATGCTGAGTCAGATTTTAACGCAGGATTAGGACCACCTATGAGACATGCAATATCTCTTGCCTCATTCCAAGTACGAATACTTACAGAATCCCCTTGCCAATCTTGAACAGCAAGTAAACCTGCCTCAAAATCAAGACAAAGTGTTGGTTCATTTATGGTCTTTAAGAGACTAGTTTTACCTATACCATAAGGACCAAAGATGACCATTTTTATACCTGTTTGAACTTTTAGCCGTTCATTGCTGTTCATTATTTTCATTTTTCTCCCAGTACCTAAATATATATGTACGATGACCTAGGCAATTCGTCCGCAATTTGCAAAAAAAAATTTTGAGCAAATATAATCGAGAGCTTATAACTTCTCTAAAACTGAGAATTTATCGCGTATTCGTTCTAGTGTGCGATAGATAGTTGTCTTTGGTATTTTGGTTATTACAGAAACTTCAGTAATAGTAAATATCTTAAGTAATTGACATAAATTACTATCTTTTTCAGATAAAGTTGAAATTATATTATTTATATCAGTGCGAATTATCGCTTCGATTTCCGAGTTCCTATGATCTGGAATATCGTCGTTTATATCATCAAAAGTTATATTACGTTTTAGACACAACTGATTGCGTAACATATTGCGAGCACAATAATTAGCTAATCTAGCAACGAAAGTACTAAAACTACTTCTTTTCTCATCGTGCTGGTTAAGATATTGCCAAACCTGACAAAAAAGCTCTTGCTCTATATCTTCGAGACTTTCGTTAATAAAACAGCTTTTGGATTTAAGGCGCGAAGCTTGAAATCTCACATGTTTAACAATTGTAGAATCGATTCCTTGATAAGAATTCTTCATAAAAACTCCAAAAGTTTCATGAATAGAGATTTTTACCAAGACTTTGTATGACTAATTTATTATAAAAAAGTAGTAATAATTTTTTTATCTAAAAGAATAAAATCTTTAAAAATTAAAATAAGATTTAAACGTTTTGATACACTACTGAAGCTACTTTTTCATAGGTAAAAAACTACCAATTTCGTACCTAATTTCTGAATTACTAATTAGTATTTCAGAAAGCAGTAATCGTTAAATTATTGATAATATTGTCTTTTTTATGTTCTATTCCTAAAAGCCGTTTCTAAAGTTAAGTGGCTAAAATCGGCCAGTGAAGAGGATTTACGGATTACTGAAGTCTTATATATATTATATATATATTTAAATACAGGTAAAATATAATATATGATAATATAATAATATAAATATTGGCGTAATATAAGTTATGTAAAATAGTTATTAAGATAAGTAAAGATGAAAAAACTCAAATGGCAGGATATGAAATTTTTTTTAATTTTTTTTCAAAATTGCGGACGAATTTGCGAGTCATCGTACATATATATTATACAGGGCATTGAACTTTAATTACACAAAGGAGTTTTTGTACGTCAATCTTAACGCTAGATCTCGGCAAGCAAACAGGCTGGGCAATTCTAACAGATGGAATAATTGAAAGTGGAAGCAAAAGCTTTCATGGTAGTCGTTTCAGTGGAGGTGGCATGTGTTTTTTAAGTTTTCGCAATTGGCTTAATTCTTTGAAAGAGATTTCTGCAGTGTACTTTGAGGGGGTGAGAAGACATCTAGGAACTGATGCAGCTCATTGCTATGGTGGTTTTCTTGCAGTGCTGTCTGCTTGGTGTGAAGAACATCACGTACCATACAAAGGTGTTAATGTTAAAACTATAAAACGCTTTATAGCAGGCAAAGGCAATGCAAGTAAGAGTGAAGTTATTGAAGCTGTAAAGGAAAAAGGGTTTTTGCCTAAAGATGATAATGAATCTGATGCTTTAGCATTAATGTTCTATGTTATGGATTTCAGTAAAAATGTTAATAAGACGAAAAATCCATAAAAAGTGGGTCCTTTCAGCCAGAATGGCGGGTTTGGTGGTGCTGACCCCAGGCCTTCTTTAGCGTCAGAGATATTTTGAATATTAACTTTTTAATTATTAAGATATGAATTTAGCAATCCACTACTATCCTGTTGAAAACCTCGTCGAATATAAGCGTAATCCTCGTAAAAATGATGATGTAGTAAATAGAATGTGTGCTTCAATTCGGGAATTTGGCTTTCGTATACCAATAGTTGCAAAAAGCAATGGAACTGTGGTTGATGGTCATTTAAGACTTAAAGCAGCAAGAAAGCTTGGTATGGAGAGTATTCCAGTGGTTTTAAGTGATAATTTAAATGAACCACAAACCAAAGCTTTTCGGTTACTTGCCAATCAATCAGCTAATTGGGCAAAGTGGGATGATGATCTTTTAAAGGTAGAAATTCAAGAGCTAGAAGATTTGCAGTTTGACCTTAAAATGACAGGATTTGAATTGGAAAAAGTTCAACGGTTTCTTGATGATTTAGATGGTGAAGAAGAAGATCTTTCTGACTTAGTTGTTGATGACAAAAAAGTAGAAATAACAAAACCAGCTGATCTATGGATTTTAGGTGATCATCGAATCTATTGTGGTGATAGCTCTTTAGTTGAATCATATAAAGCGGTATTAGATAATAAAATGGCAGATATTACCGTATGTGATCCTCCATATAACGTTGATTACGGTAGCAGTCAGGAAAGAGAAGAGAAAAAAATATTAAACGATAATCAAGGTGAAAAGTACGAACTTTTTCTCTACGACATCTGTTCCCATATTTTAGCATATACGAAAGGTGCAATTTACATCTGCATATCATCATCAGAGTTTTCAACGTTACAAAAAGTATTTGAGGAAGCGGGAGGGAAATGGTCAACATTTATCATTTGGGCAAAGAATCACTTTACGCTAGGAAGATCAGATTATCAAAGACAATACGAAGCAATGCTCTATGGATGGAAAAGCGGCAATAAACGTGAGTGGCATGGGGGTAGAAATCAAAGTGATCTGTGGTTTTATGACAAACCAGTGCATAACTCATTACATCCAACAATGAAGCCAGTAGAGCTAATGGAAAGAGCAATAGTTAATAGCATTAGATCAGGAGATATCGTACTTGATCCATTTAGCGGCTCTGGAAGTACACTGATTGCATGCGAGAGAACAGGAAGAATTTGTAGGACAATAGAGCTAGATTCAAAATTTGTAGATGTAACCATAAAACGTTGGCAAGTGTACACAGGTAGGGAAGCAATTCTTTCTGGTACTGGTAAAACTTTTTCAGAGATTCAAGAAGAAAAACAGTAAGAAAAAAGTGGAAAAGATAACGCAAACAGAAATTTAGTAAGCCTTGGTAGTTGTAATATTAATACTGGTATATACCGTATTTTAATGAGTTTAGCGTAACAAATAACTTTGGATTAAATGTGATGTACTCAATGAATCAAGAAAAGATGTTAGCTGGAGTAGTAACTTCGCAAACAAATAATGAAGCATCGTTTTCTGAAGAAGTAGAAAATAATGTTTCAAATTCTACACTATCTGTTAAGGAGAGAATTGAATTGTTTGAAAAAGGTACGAAGCAAGAACCTGACCTGAACACTGAATGCAAACTAGCTTCTTTAAATGTGATTAGCAATAGTAGCGATAGCAGTATTACAGCAAAAATAGACGAAGCAGGTGCTGATTTTTCAGTGAGTTGTTCTTCTTTAGTATTGGATGATGGTAAAGACATAGAGGACGAATTTAATGCAGTTTGTGAGGCAAATGGAATAGAATATAACCGTCCGTATTCTCTTGATCAGTTTGAGGCAGCATCCAACACATCTTCCAACCCCAAAATAGACAATACAAAAGAAATGCAAAAAGAGGAAGAGGATAAAGAATTAGGAGATAAACCAAAGCCGTTACCTAGGAATGGAATGTTGGAGAAGGACAATATTAGAAATGTAGCTCCACCTTCACCTAGAACAGCAGAAAATCATCGGTTGAGTATTATTCAGGATATTGCACCACCAAAGCTACCACATTCTTCTTTCCAATTAAATGGAGAAAAATGTGATGAGCAAGAAGCTATAGGAGAACCTATGTATGCAACTATAGACCAAAGTAAAAGATTCTCGAAAAGAGGTTTAGATGGTGAAATAAATGATCAAAGTCCAGAGATAGAAAAGTCAAATTCTGAAGAAACATCAATTAAGAAAGAATCAGAAGATATAACTGATGAACCTGTAGATCTGAATACGAAATTTTTAAAAAAGAGTTTGGAAGGAAGCGATAGTGGGATAGACAATAGAAGTGCAGAGGTGACAAGATCAAATTCTCAAGTAACAGAAATGAGTGAGTTTTGTGGCAGGCAAGGATGGGAGAATATGTCATTAAATCATGATAGTCCAGTTACACTTTCAACTAGCCCATCAGAAAAAAGTGATAATGAAGAAACCCCGTTAATTAAAAAAGAAAAGAAAACAAATAGAATTTTGCCAAGAGTAAAATATGCAATGCAGCAGAAGGAATTTGTAATTTTCGGTATAGCTGCTGTTGCACTTAGCGCTTCTGCAGCTTTGGTATATCTACAGGATAAAGGACAATTTATTGCATTTTTTGCAAACAGCCCTCTCTATATTACTATGCCAATGATAGCAATTACTTCATTGCTTGCAATTAGCACAATATTTTGTGGAATAAAGCAATTTAGAGATACTGAGGAGTGTCAAATAGGGGGAAAGAATGCGAATGAAACTTTGAATCAGGTGCTAAAGTATCAACCAAAAGATAAAGTAATAAAATCAGTCAAACTGGAATACAGCAATGGTACTCATTCACATTTTACACTTAACGCTTGGAAGGGTAAGAACAACTTCATTAATATTGACGACAAAGTCATTAGTAGAAGAAATAAAGTAGAATCAGTAATCAAAGATAGGCCATTATTTACAGCATTATTAAGCAGTTTGGTTGCTGCAAATATAGTATTGCCTTTATTACTGTATGTAGAAGGTGGTATTAATAGTGTACAGAAGTTTTACCAGAACGCTTTGATTAATAACGTAGGGTTATCACTACTTATAGGCTCGAGTATACTTGCACTATCAGTGATATTCCTTGGAGTACATTACTACAGAAAAACAAATTGCACAAATCTTGTATATTGTGAGGAAAGAATTGAACCAGAAAAAGTTAATGGAAAGTTCATTGAGGAAATAAAGGAAGCAAGGACAAAAGTGCTTGAAGAAAACCATAGTAAAGATGCCAAATGCAGCAGTTTAACGCTAGAGCAAGTAGTGGTTGAATCTCATAACTACAAAGATGCAATTTATAGTATTAGTTGAAAATAGCCAAATTTCACTATGTAAAAAGAAAGCACCGGAGTACTTCGCTCTATATTAGTAAAATATCTCTAAGACGCCGGCAAGTATAAACAGGTAGGGAATTGCTGATACTGGCAAAACCTTTTCAGAGATTCAAGAAGAAAATTCGTAGAAACAAGAGAGAGGAGAAAAAAAAGTGAAAATCACACAAACAGAATGGGCAAGAGAGATAGGAGTATCAAAGCAATATGTCTGTTATTTAGTAAAAAAAGGAATAGTTGAGTTGGAGGATGGACTCATTGACCGAGAACAAGCAAACAGGGCTATAGAAACAATCAGAGATCCAAGTCAACCACTGAGAAGAAAAAACTATTCAGAAAGCGGAGAAAAACTTTCCACGATGTTGCTTAAAACGCGAATAAAAAATGAAATGGAACGAGGTAAACTTCTTGAGGCAAAAGCTAGGGCTGAGATAGGAGAACTTGTAGCAGTAGAAGAAGTAAAGCGCGATGCATTTAATGTAGCAAGAGTTGTCCGTAATAATTTACTTAATATTCCAAATAGAGTTTCAGCATTGCTTGCATCACTGAGTGACACTGAAAAGATTCATATGGCGCTAACTGAAGAGATTACAAACTCACTTGAAGAATTATCTAACACTAAATTTCAAATATAAAAAAGATTTTGAATATAAAATGTCTGATAACTTAAGTTTAGAGTTAATAAAATGTCTCATCAATCAACCAGGAGTAGATGTAAATGTTAGAGGATTAAACGGAAAAACCCCACTACATTGCGCTATAGAGTTTGATGAATTAAGTATGGTAGATCTGTTACTCACGAAAAAGAACATTAATCCTTTTATAGAAGATAATGATGGTAAAACATCTCTTGATTACGCCAAAGAAGGGAAAAAAGCAGAAATATTACAAGCGCTAATTAATAACAAATACGGGTCAGAACAAGATAGCTTACTTCATTTAGCTGCAATGATAGGTGAAGTTAATGCAGTTAGATATTTGATAGGAAAAGGCATTGATGTTAATGTACGAAATACTCTGCATCATACTCCATTACATCTAGCAGCAGGCATAGGACATGAAAATATTGTCAAAATTTTAGTGAAAGAAGGAAATGCTGAAATAGATGTCTTTGATGCACGAAATCAGACACCAATGCACTATGCAGTTAATAACAAAAAGTTGGAAATAGTAAAGTTACTGCTAAAGCTTGGAGCAGATGTGAATAGTGCACGCATGGGACAAAACTCAATGAAATTGTCACCTGTGCATATAGCTGTAAGTAATACTAATTACGATGAAAGAGACTTATGTCTTGATATCCTCAAATCCTTAATAAAGGAGCCTAATGCTCAAGTCAATTTGCAAGACTACGAAAGTAAAACACCACTACATTACGCTGAAAGACTTAAAACAATAGAAGTTTTACTAACACGAGAAGATATAGACCCTCTGGTAAAAGACGATAGCGGCAAGACACCATTTGATTACGCTAAACCTGAGATAAAGAAGGCTTTGATGAGTAATAAATACGGTTCTGAAAAGAATAGTCTACTCCATTTAGCTGCACAAAGAGGAGAAATTGAGATTGTAGATGCAATTTTAAAAGAAGAAATCAATATTGATATTGTAAATAATAAAGGTCTATCACCAATTTATCTTGCTGCAGAAAAAAGGCATTTACATGTAGTAAAGTTATTGCTGAAAAAAGGAGCAAACTATACACCTGTTTTGCACTTAGCAATCAAGTCAAATAATTTAGAATTGCTAAAAACTTTATTTAAAGAAAAGAGCATCAAATTACCAGACGAGATAGGCAAGTCTGTACCAGTTTATTATAGGTGTATAGAACATAGAGATGCAAAAGTAAGAAAATACAACAATGTGATCTGTGTTTTTACCTCAGTAAGTGCAGTAGCAATAGCGGTATGTATAGGGTTAACAGCAACAACAATAAGCAATGCAATCATTTTTGCAACAATAACAGGGATATTTGCACTTATTATAGCAATAATGATAAGTGAGGTGAGCAAAAGATATATAGAAAACGAATTTCAGAAAAAGATGTTTATGGAACTGGAGGAGTGTAGTTCTACTGTTAATGACGTTGAGTTAGAACCAATTACTAGTAGATGCAGACAATGATATACGCTAGAGCTTTTTCTGAAGGTTTAAGACCAGATCCCCAGCTTAAAGTGTCAGAGTGGGCAAATGAGTATCGAGTTTTAGCACCAACTGCAGCATCAGAGCCAGGAAAATGGAGAACAGAGAGAACTCCTTATTTAAAAGAGATCATGGATTCACTTTCTCCGTCCTCACCAGCAGAAAAAGTAGTATTCATGAAAGGAGCGCAGATTGGTGGAACAGAAGCTGGTAACAATTGGATTGGCTACATCATAGATCAGACTCCTGGTCCAATGCTGGTAGTACAGCCAACAGTTGAAATGGGAAAACGTTGGTCGAAGGGAAGATTTGCACCGTTAATAGAGAGTACGCCATGTTTAAAAAGTAAAGTAAAAGACCCAAGGTCAAGAGATTCAGGGAATACTGTACAGAGTAAGGAATTTCCAGGTGGAATAGTAGTAATAACTGGAGCAAATAGCAGTGTAGGACTTCGTTCTATGCCAGTAAAATATCTCTTTCTTGATGAGATTGATGCCTATCCAGGAGATTCAGGAGGTGAAGGAGATCCAGTTTTACTCAGCATAGCCCGTACTAATACATTTGCACGGCGAAAGATTTTTTTAGTATCAACACCAACGATTCATGGAATAAGCAGAATTGAGAAAGAATTTGAAGCAACAGATAAGCAGTACTTTTTTGTACCATGTCCGTATTGTAATTACTATCAAGTTCTAAAATGGTCACAAATTAAATGGGAAAACAACGACTCAAGAACAGCACATTATGTCTGCACTGAATGTAGCAGCAAAATAGAAAATCATCAAAAGACAGAGATGCTAGACCGTGGAGAATGGAGAGCTACAAATCAAGTACACAATAGCAAAGTAATAGGATTTCACCTTTCAAGTCTTTATAGTCCAGTTGGCTGGTATAGTTGGCAACAAGCAGTAGAAGATTTTCTCCATGCCAAAGAAAGTGAACAATTACTGAAAGTTTGGATAAACACAACGCTTGGAGAAACTTGGGTAGATAAAGGAGAAGTACCAGACTGGAAGCAATTATTTAACAGGAGAGAATTTTTTCCCGTAGGCACAGTACCTAGGAGAGAAGTGGTACTTACTGCAGGAGTAGATGTCCAAAAAGATCGTCTAGAGGTGGAAGTTGTAGCCTGGGGAAAAAGCCGTGAAAATTGGTCAATAGACTACCGAGTATTTGAAGGAGATACAGGAGGTGGAGAAGTATGGAAAAAGCTTTCGGAGCTCCTCAATCATCATTTTATCGGTGAAAATGGGCTTGAATATATGATAAGTATGATGGCAGTTGATGCAGGATATGCAACACAGGAAGTATACAATTGGGTAAGAGGTCATCAAGGCTCTGGAAGAGTAATGGCAGTGAAAGGTGTAAATAAAGCGCTAGTGCCGCTGAGTAGCCCAAGTAGAGTAGATATAACAGTTGGTGGTCAAAAGCTAAAAAGAGGAATAAAGCTATGGCCAGTAGGAGTATCGATATTAAAGTCAGAGCTTTTTCAATTACTTAATATTTTGAAAGAAGAAGAGAAAGTGCCAGCAGGATATTGTCATTTTCCGGAGTATGCACCTGAATATTTTAAGCAGCTAACGGCAGAGCAATTAGTCAGCAAGGTAGTAAAAGGATACACTAAACAAGAGTGGCAGAAGGTAAGAGAAAGAAATGAAGTACTAGATTGCCGAATTTACGCAAGAGCAGCATCGATAGCACTGGGAATAGACAGATGGCCAGAGAGTAAATGGAATAGTTTAAGTGAAAAACCAGAAAGTAAAAAATCAAAGAAAATAGTGAAAAGTAAATGGATCAGCAAGTAGTAAATGTATAACGAAGATTATTTAATTCAAGTCGAAGAAGCGATAAAGAAGCTGCAAAGCGGAGAAAGAGTTGTCTCAATTGCATATGGTGACCATGTTGTGCGGTACGGAGAAGTTCAAATAAATGATTTATTGAATTTAAGACAACGAATTAAGGCTGAGTTAAAAGTTGCAGGCATGAGGCCAAAGAGGAAAATTGTTTTTTCAACGAGTAAAGGAATTTTATAAATGCTGCTAAAAACCTTCAAGCAATTATTTAACAAACCAAAGATAAAAAGCTCAGCGTGGGATGCAGCAGGCTCAGGAAGAAGATTTTTTCACTTTCAACCAGAGTTAGGAAGTATAAACAATTTGCTGTCTCAAAGCCTTGAGCACTTGCGTAGCCGCTCTCGTGATATGGTGAGAAAAAATCCATATGCAGCAAATATTATTGATACAATAGTAAGTAACTCTATTGGAACAGGAATAAAGCCGCAATCAAAAGCAAAGAATGCAGAATTTCGAAAGAAAGTACAAGAATTATGGCTGAAATGGACAGATGAAGCAGACAGTAGTGGAGTAAGTGATTTTTATGGATTACAAGCTCTAGTATGCAGAAGTATGATAGAAGGTGGAGAGTGTTTTGTACGCCTCCGACATCGTAAACTCGAAGATGGATTTTCTGTACCATTGCAACTTCAAGTATTGGAATCAGAACATTTAGATAACAAGAGCAATCAAACACTAGCCAATAGTAATGTAATAAGAAACGGGATTGAGTTCAATAGACTTGGGCAAAGAGAAGCATATTACCTATTTAAAGAACACCCTGGTGAAGGTTCGTTTGGCGAATCAGTGAGAGTGCCAGCAAATGATGTTTTACATATCTATAGACCATTAAGACCTGGGCAAATCAGAGGGGAGCCATGGCTTTCGAGTATACTTCTGAAACTTTATGAGCTTGATCAATACGATGATGCAGAATTAGTGAGAAAAAAGACAGCAGCAATGTTTGCGGGATTTATTACAAGACTTGATCCTGAAGCAAATATTTTAGGTGAGGCGCAAGCAAATGAGCAAGGAGTAGCACTATCTGGCCTGGAACCTGGAACAATGCAGCTTTTAGACCCAGGAGAGGACATAAAATTTTCAGAACCATCAGACGTAGGAGGAAGCTATGAAGCATTCATGAGACAGCAACTGAGGGCAATAGCAATAGGCACAGGGATAACATACGAACAACTAACAGGAGATTTAACCGGTGTTAATTATTCATCAATCAGAGCAGGATTAATAGAGTTTCGTCGTAGATGCGCTATGCTGCAACATAACATTATGGTATTCCAATTTTGCAGACCAGTATGGAGTAGATGGCTAGAACTTGCCACTTTATCTGGAGAGCTTTCTACAACAGATAATCAAGTATTTAAAGATGTAAAATGGATACCACAGGGATTTGATTGGGTAGATCCGCTTAAAGACCAGCAAGCACAGCAAATGGCGGTAAGAAATGGCTTCAAAAGTCGAGCAGAAGTAGTATCAGAAATGGGTTACGATGTTGAAGAAATTGACCAAGAAATAGCAGAAGATCAAAAGCGAGCTAATTCTTTTGGACTTTGTTTCGATTCTGATGTTAATCATAAAAGGGAAGGAAGGTGATGTGGATAAATAAACCAGTAATGGTAGAGAGAAGAAGCTTTGAACTACTATCATTATATAACAGCAAACAACCTATCTTTAAGAACTTAAAGCATTTTCATATAAACCCAAAAGGAATAGCAATAATACGTATTTATGGAGTTTTGACAAAAAAAACAGAAGCTTTTGATCATATTTTAGATATGACTTCGTATGAAAATATTCATGAAGAGATAGAGAGTGCTTTAGGAGATAAAAGCATAGAGACGATTCTACTTGACATAGATAGTCCAGGAGGGGAAGTAAACGGTGTCTTTGACCTAGCTGATTTTATTTATGAATCAAGAACAAAAAAGAGAATTATTGCAATAGCAAATGATGATGCATATTCTGCTGCATATGCTATAGCTTCTAGCGCTGAGAAGGTATTTGTGAGCAGAACTTCTGGTGTTGGCAGTATTGGAGTAATAGCAAGTCATATCGATCAAAGTAGGTTTGATGAAAAGCAAGGTATTAAGTACACCACAATCTTTGCTGGTAGTCGAAAGAATGATTTAAACCCACATGAGCCAATGACGTCTGAAAGTCTGGGAAGCTTACAAAAAGAAGTAGACCGACTATATGAAATGTTTGTGCAGCTGATAGCAAGGAACAGAGGTCTTTCAATTGAAAAGATTCGATCAACAGAGGCAGGGCTATATTTTGGGGAGAAAGCAATAGAAATAGGTCTTGCAGATGGAGTTACAACATTTTTTGAATTTATCAACAATCATAAAAGTAGGAGTGTTAGTATGACAACTATTGAGGAAAGCTACGAGAACTGTCGTAGAGAAATTTTAGAGATAATAAGATTATGTAATGTATCAAAGATGCCAGAAAAGATAGGAGAATTTATTGAGCAAAGCGTAAGTGTTGAGCAAGCACGGGAAGTTTTAATGGAGTTACTTGCAGAGCGAACGAAAAAGACAGAGATACTGAGTGCAATACCACAGAATTCAGGAGAAGAATTGATGATGCAGGTAGCTAAAGCTAGAGCACAATCAAGTATTTAAGTTTTTTTATAACCGCCGCGTACAATAACTACAAACATGGCGGTAAAACTAAAGGAAAAAAAGGAGAAAAGAAAATATGACATGTATAACCGAACAAAATAATCTAGGTGACTTATTAAAGTATGAGGCATCAAGTCTATATTCAAGAGATCAGATAACAGTAGCAAAAGGGCAGAACCTAAAGCTTGGTACAGTAGTGGCTCTCGATAAAGATAGCATGGTTAAGATAATAAATCCAACTGCCACAGATGGTACACAAACAGCGATAGGTGCAGTAGTAAGTGATGTAAATGCGACAGAAAATGCTAAAGCAGTAATTATTACTCGTGGTGCAATACTAGCAGATCATGCAGTGGTGTGGCCAGCAAATATCACTGAAGAACAGAAAGCTGAAGCAATAAAGCAACTTGAAGGACGAGGGATCATTATCCGCAAGGGAGCTTAAAAAAACTATTAAAAACACAAAAGGGGGAAAATAAAAAATGCAAAATCCATTTACAAATCCAGCATTTAGTATGACGGCACTAACAAATGCGATGAATATATTGCCGATAAATTATGGACGTGTTGAAAATTTAAATTTATTTCCAAGTAGGTCAGTAAGATTTAGACATATCACCATAGAAGAACATAATGGAGTTTTAAGCCTATTGCCAACACAAGTTCCAGGAGCACCAGCAACAGTGGGAAAACGAGGAAAACGGAAAATAAGAACATTTACGATTCCGCATATTCCGCATGATGATGTAGTACTGCCAGAAGAAGTGCAGGGAATAAGAGCATTTGGATCAGAAAGTGAACTGAAAGCGCTGGCAGACGTAATAACTGACCATTTACAGCTAATGAGAAACAAGCACGCAATAACATTAGAGCATTTGCGAATGGGAGCGCTGAAGGGAATAATTTTAGATGCTGATGGGTCAGAATTATTAAATCTGTACAACGAATTTGAAATAACACCAAAAGTAGTAAATTTTGCCCTTGGAACAGCAACAACAGATGTCAAGCGTAAGTGTCTGGAAGTACTCCGGCATATAGAAGATAATCTAAGTGGTGAATATATGACCGGAATTCATGCCTTGGTAAGCCCTGAGTTTTTTGATGCATTAACTTCGCATAGTAAAGTGAAAGAAGCATATGAAAGATGGCAAGAAGGAGCAGCGCTAAGGAATGATATGAGATCAGGATTTACGTTTTGTGGCATAACGTTTGAGGAATATAGAGGGCAAGCAACTGATCCTGAAGGAACCGTAAGAAGGTTTATAGAAAGAGATACAGGACACTGTTTTCCACTAGGAACAGCGAGCACATTTACAACATATTTTGCACCAGCAGATTTTAATGAAACAGTAAATACACTAGGACAGCCACTCTATGCAAAACAAGAGCCAAGAAGATTTGATAGAGGGACTGATTTGCATACGCAGTCAAATCCTCTGCCAATGTGCCATCGTCCGGCCGTTTTAGCGAAAATAGTAACAACATAGTAGGGTCCCCACATAGAAAACTCTATTTATGACCTTAAAAATATACCATAAAAATATAAGATATGCAATATGTTTAAAATAATATGTAAAGACTTTTAGAAAAAATGGTATGCAGGAAAATATAAAGAGATTATTTAAAGATTGTTTTGCCCATTTAGGAGAGTTAGCTTTGTATGAGTCGAAAAATAAGGCGTACATGGTACAAGTATTAAAGCAAGAGCCAGATAAATTATACGAGATTGGTGAAGGGCAATTTGTAGGAGAAACTTTAGTGTTGGAAGTAAGTGCGTTTGATGTACTGCAGCCAATTGTAGGAGATATTTTTGTTATAGGTGACCGTAAATATAAAGTATATTCTTCACCGCTGCAAGATAATTCAGGAATGGTATGGAAAATTCGAGCGTCAGGGGTATAAACACCGGTAGTATTATACACAGTATAGATGCTGAAAGGAAAAAAGTGGAAAAAGCGACAGTGAGAGCATTAAACAAAACAGCAATATGGCTAAAATCAAAAGCAGCTAAGGAAATCAGTGAGGAAAAGAAGATAAAATTAACGGTAATGAGAAAAAGGCTAAGAATTTTTAAAGCAAAAACAAGCAGATTGGAGGTTTTAATAAGAGCAAGCTTGTATGATGTAAGGGCTTCATCTATTGGCATTATGAGAGAAACAAAAAGAGGTACGAAAACAGGAAATCATGAGTTTATAGGAGCGTTTACTGCAACGATGCCAAGAGGTTATAAAGGAGCTTTTAAACGCGAGGGAAAAACAGCATTACCAATAAAAGAAGTTAAATTGCCACTCGAACCTGAGGCTTCAAGAATAATAGGGAATCTTGTTAATTATGAGGTTGAGAAAGTCTTTACAAAATTTTTTAAACGTGAATTGAGCTGCAGAGTATGATGAATTGGAAGGATTTGCATAATGCAATTTGTACTACATTAAAGAAAGAAATACCAGCAATTCAAACTTGTGAAGTTTATCCAGCAATAAGGAAAGAATTGATAGCACCAGCGGTATTTGTGGAACTTAATAGCTTTGAAAAAGGACATGATCCTGGAACAGAAGAATTAGCGCTGAAAGCAAGATTTGAAGCACGAATTGTGATTGATAGCACAATAGAAAATGCCCCTATTATTGTCAGAACATTAGCTGCTGAGGTGGCAAAAGTTGTGAATAAAAGCACTTTTAGTATGAACATTTCACCAGGTGAATTTCTCTCTGCAGAGCCTGATGGATTTAGACCAGAATTAGATGCGTATCTTGTTTGGGTAGTTGATTGGGTTCATGAGATACATATTGGTGAGTCAGTGTGGTCAAAAACTGGAATTAAGCCGCATATTATAGAGATAGGTAACGTACATGTTGGATCATAGTTTTGCGATTTCAGAGCTGAATAGGAAACTAGCAAACGTTATTCGTGTAGGAATTGTAAAAGAAATAGATTATGAAAAAGCAAAAGTAAGAGTGAAAATAGGAGAATTTTTAACAGATTATCTGCCATGGGTAACGAGCAAAGCAGGAAAAGATAGAGATTGGTCTCCACCAGATATCGGTGAACAGGTTATGATATTTTCTCCTTTTGGTGAACTATCATTAGGAGTGGTATTAGGAGGAATATATCAGGAAAAATACTCTGCACCAGAGAATAAAAAAGAAATAAATAGTGTGAAGTTTCAGGATGGAACAAGATTGTTATATGATAAAGAGAGTCATCATTTAGAGATTGAAGTAGTAGATAAAATAACACTGAAGGCTGGGAAATCAAGTATAGAAATGACAAAAAGTGGAATAAAACTGAAAGCAGAAAGGATTGACTTAAATTGAACAAAGGAATAGTAAGGTTAGGAGACTATTGTGGAGAAGCTATACCACATTTCTGCATTAGCGGAAGTAATAATGTTTTTGTAAACGGTAAGTCAATATGTAGACAAGGAGACAGTTTTAGTGAAGGAAAAGTAATGATTCAAGTAACAAAAACAGTGTTTGCAAATGGTCTTAGTGTAGGAAGAGTAGGAGATATAGTTTCATGTGGGTTTAAAGTAATAAAAGGCAGTGAAAGCGTCTTTGCAAAATAGAAATGAAGGGTATGGATGGTAAAACAGGAAAAACATTAGAAGGAATAGAGCACTTAAAGCAATCGATAATTGATATACTGACCACTCCTATTAACAGTAGAATAATGAGGAGAGATTATGGGTCAAGATTATTTGAATTAGTGGATAAACCAATTAGTAGAGATTTTACTTTGGAGATCTATGCAGCAACAGCAGAAGCACTGGGGAAATTTGAGAAGAGATTTAAGTTAGAAAAAGTAAAAATTACAGAAGTAAAAGAAGGAAAAGTGATTCTTGTACTTCAAGGTATTTATCTTCCAGAAGGCAAATTCATAGATATTAGAGGAATAGTTGTTTAGAAATGCAGACACCTAATATTATTGAAAAGCTGAGTTATGAAGAAATCTTTTCGAGAATGAAGGAAGAATTGGTCCGTAGAGATGAAACCTTTTCAGCATTAGTTGAAAGTGATCCAGCGGTAAAGATTATGGAGGTAGCAGCATGGAGAGAACTTTTGCTCAGAGAAAGAATAAATGAAGCAGTAGAGAGTAATTTACTGAAATTTGCAGTAGGAGAAGATCTTGATAATTTGGCTGAGTTTTACGGAGTGGAGAGGCAGAAAGAAGAAGAGGATGAAAGATTTAGAAAGAAGGTAAAAGCAAAAATAAAAGGCTGGAGCACATGTGGGAGCAAGGAGTATTATAGGTATCATGCACTGTCAGCAGATAGTAGAGTAAAAGATGCATTAGTAGAATCACCTATACCAGGGAAAGTACAAATTTCAATCTTATCAACACAATTATCCACAACTGGCATAGCGTTAGAAGAGCTACTAGAAATTGTAAAAAGCAGGTTACTAGAGATGATATAAGGGTTTTAACAGATACAGTAACAGTAATTGGTTGCAATATTACGGAAATAGATATTCACAGCAGAATGAGCATAAGTCCTGTAATATCGAAGGAGGAAATCAAGAAGCAGTTCATTAAGAAGTTTGAAGCAAATAGAAGGCTGGGATGGAATGTTACAAGATCTTGGATAATAGCAAATTTGTTTGTAGAGGGTGTAGAAAACGTAGAATTAATCGAGCCAAGAGAGGATGTTGTGGTTCTGGGGGAATGTTCAAAAAAGTGTGTCAAAGCGCATTTTTAGTTCAACTCAATTTTCAATCTATCTGGAAAGAAAATATCAAGTTGAGACATAGTTAAAGCCCAATTAGGCAGAGCCATAGTCCATTTTTGCTCTACCTTCTTTATAGCACAATATACCTGTTTATACAAGGCATTTGTGCTGGTAAATGAGCCCTTGGTTTTAGTGAATTTTCTGATCTGTCTGTGTAGCCCCTCAATTGGATTTGTGGTGTAAATTAGCCTTCTAACTGGGCTAGAATACTTGAAATAACCAGATAAATTTTCCCAATTGTTCTGCCACGATTTTATAACTAAAGGATACTTTTCTCCCCATTTTTCTTCCAGCTCAAGTAAGTAATTTTCAGCAATTTCTTTACTTGTAGCACGATATATTTTTTTCAAATCATTCATGAAAACTTTCACATCTTTGCTGGATACATATTTTAGTGAATTTCTTATCTGATGCACTATACATAGCTGTACTTCTGCTTTAGGAAACGCACTATTTATAGCTGCAGGAAAGCTTTTTAGCCCATCTACACATGCAATCAGAATATCTTCTACTCCTCTTTCTTTGAGGTCATTTAGCACTCCCAACCAAAAGTTAGCTCCTTCACTTTCAGCCAAATAAAAGCCCAGGACTTCTTTTCTGCCATTTTGGTCTATGCCCAATATATTGTACATACATTTACTTACGCAATGTCCATCCTCTTTGACCTTAAAGAACATCCCATCCATAAATACTATCGGGTATACTGATTGCAGTGGACGACTACGCCATTCATTGATTATAGGCAGTAATTTGTCGGTAATACTTGATATCTCTGCCGCCGATATTTTGTGATCATAAATTTCCTCAACGTGTGACGCTATATCTCTATAGCTCATACCACTGGCAAATGTGCTCAAAATCTTCGTTTCAAGCTCTGGATGTAAGCTTGTTTGCCTTTTTTTGACTATTTGCGGCTCAAAACTTCCTTCTCTATCCCTTGGCGTCAAAAGTTCAAATGAACCGGCACTTGTCCGTAAAGTCTTTCCATTTCTCCCATTTCTTCGATTATTCTCTTCACTTTCAGCTAATAAGTGGTTTTCTATTTCACCTTCCAAACTTGCCTCCAGCAGCTTTTTTATAAATGGTGTTAATGCTCCCTCCCTTCCTGTCAACGGTCTTCCTTCTCGTATAGACGACAGGATATTTGTTTCCAACTCTTTATAATCTACCAATCCGTTAGTTCTGTTTACTACTTTCTGACTCATTGTCACACCTCCATTTTTTTATATCAATTTATTACTTTTTTTTCGGTTTGACACACTTTTTTGAACATTCCCGGTTCTGGGGAATGAGTGTGCGGTGCTTAGCTACGTCAAGTTAGATAGGATTTAAAACGTATTTTTTGCTTTGTGGAATCATACCAGTGAGAGGATTACGTGCAATAAGTGGTTTAAGGTTTACTGGATAAAAATGACCAATGTTATGCAGACGAAAAGATTCTCCTTCTCCTAGCTGTTGCAACTTATTTTTTAAGGTATTAACAATATAGTCAAATATCAAAGAAAGTATTTTTAATACCGAGAATATCTTTGTTTTTTATCAGTTCTGCAATGATCTCTTGCTTACTCATAAGCTACCTAAATAAAGGAAATTAAAGCAACTTGAAAGAAAAGACAAATGAAAAGTTTATTACCGCCAAACGCAACAAAGCAAGAAAAAGCGCTAGTAGAAACAATCGACTATAAAGTTAATCCAAGTTGCATAAGAGGGTTTAAATTTAGATTAGAAGAAGAAACATTGCCGTGGTTGATTGAGGAATATGGTTTAGAAGAGATACTGCGTTGGGTAAAAGATAGAAGAAAAGCCGTAGTAGAAGGAGTAAAATTTCAAAGACTGAGAGGAACTCCAGCATCACTAAAAATAGCACTAAAATGGGCAAATATAGAAGATATTACAATTATTGAGGAGCCACCTGGTAAACATTTTTTCGAGTTGCAAATAGGAATAAGAGATGTTCCAAATGACTTTTTTGTAGATGCAGTAGTAGAGCTGACAAAACTATCATTACCTGCAAGATCCAGATTGATGAGAATTTTTAACGATTATTATAATGCACAGAGATTTATATTGGATGAGAGTTTATTTGGAGATCTTCTTTCTGACTATTCAGGGGTAAAAATAGAAAAAGATGGACCGGTGTTATCATTTGGAAGAGTGAACTTTTTCAGATCTAGCAATCCATTAATTGAGGTTATAGAGAGTTATCTACGCGATCATCATGAACAAGCTTTAAGCAATGATATATATCGCTTGGATGTAGCAATACTTGGAGAAACCGAGCCTCACACAAAGAATTATAACGGTATTTATGAAAGAAATCATGTGTGGTATAACTTCAAAGCACTATATCCGCTACCACAGAGCTTATTACCTGAGATTAAGTTTGCTAAAGCGCAGATAGTATTATCAGATAGCTGGAATTTAGGGAAAGTAAATGCATGTTTTCCAGTAAGTAGCGTAGAAGAAGAAGGAAATAAATTTGTATTGGGAAGTAGTAAACTGTCTGAAGAACTGTGGAATTTAAAATACAAGCCAATTTTAGAAAGGTTTAGCGTTACTCACCACTACAAAGTAGAAGATTTTACCAATCAAAAAGTTATAAGATATGGTTTAGCAAAGCACTATGTTCATTTTGAAAGCGAATTAAATTCAGAGCAAAAGGATTCAATACATGAACCGGAAAATTACATTTTAGTGTTGTACCCAGGTGTACTAACATGGCACGAACATCGACATTTGCACAGAAGTTGGAAAAATAGTCAAGTAATATCTATAATAAGTTAAGTACTTATATTTATATCCTCATATATTATATTAATAATAGGTTAAAATATATGAAATAAAAAGAAAAAGACTTGCTTTCTTATGCTAAAACGGACATGACTTGAATAGCGGCAGGTAAATATAAGAAATTTGTCTGGCGCTAGAAAAGCTAATTTTGTGAGGTATGCAATGGGGTTCAACGAAGAAAAGAGAGAATCTTTTAGTAAGTTTTTTAAAGAAGTATCAAGTAACGGGTTTGAAAACATTAATAAAAGAAATGAAGAAGGAGAGACGATATTACACCAAGCAGTGGAAATCTCTGATTACAAAACAGTAAGGTTATTAATAAATAAGGGAACAAATGTGAATGCAAGAGATAAAAAGGGTTATGCACCACTGCACTGCGCAGTATTTGCGAGAAGTTTAGAAAATGTAAAAGTGCTGATCAGGGGAGGAGGAGAAGTAAATGCTACTCAATATATCAACGGATGTACGCCACTGCACTCTGCATGTAGGCTAGGGGCAGGAATTGCAATAATAAAAGAGCTAGTAAAAGCAGGAGCGAATATAGAGCAAAAGGATAAATTTGGCAAAACAGCAATGTATTATACGAGAAAAAATAAAAAGATAATAGAAGTGTTAGAGAACGTAAAAATGGCAAATAAACAGAGGGAGTTCATAGAAAAAATAAAAACCGTATCGGAAAGTACGGCAGCAGGTGTAAAAGAAGAGCTTGTGGATGGGAAAGTGCTATAGCGTTTAAAAATTCAGGTGATTATATGGAAAAAAAAGTAGAAAAAGAGGTAGAATATTTAGAGAAAAAAGCGTTGGAAGAGCTGAGGAAAATATGGAAGAAGGTATTTGAGGAAGAGGCACCTAGACATTCAAAGAAGTATCTAATACCGAGGTTAGCATATAGAATACAGGAGAAAGCGTATGGAGAAATATCAAGAAAAGGGGCAAAAAGACTAGAATATCTAGCAGATCGGTTAGAGAAGGGAAAAAGGATAAGTAGTGATAAATTACCAGTTGAAGGAACAGAGCTAATATTAGAAAGAGGAGAAGAGATGCATGCGGTAATGGTAACAGATAGGGGTTTAATCTACAGAGAAGAGTTTTATACGTCATTGTCAGCAGTAGCAGGGAAAATAATGGGAATGAGTTACAACGGACCTTTATTGTTTGGAATGCGTGATAAAAGTGGAAGTTGAGAATGTTAAAAGAGGTAAGATGTGCAATATATACGCGAAAATCAAATGAAGACGGTCTAGAGCAAAAGTTCAACAGCTTGGACGCGCAACGAGTAGCATGTGAAAAGTACATAAAAAGCCGAGAAGGCTGGGTAGTATTTGCAAAAAGATACGATGATGGAGGATATTCAGGAAAAAATTTAGAAAGACCAGCGATAAAGGAGTTGTTTGAAGATGTAAAGGCAGGAGAAGTAGATTGTGTAGTAGTATATACATTAGACAGGCTATCAAGGGAAACAAAAGATAGTATAGAAGTGACATCATTTTTTAGAAGGCACAGAGTAAATTTTGTAGCAGTAACGCAGATATTTGACAATAATACGCCAATGGGAAAGTTCGTACAAACAGTGTTATCAGGGGCGGCACAACTAGAAAGAGAAATGATCGTAGAGAGAGTAAAAAACAAGATAGCAACATCAAAAGAACAAGGATTATGGATGGGAGGAACTTTACCGCTTGGGTATGATGTAAAAGATAAAGAATTAATAATAAATGAGAAAGAAGCAAAGACAGTGAAGCATATATTTGAAAGATATTTGGAGCTGAAGTCAATGGCAGAATTGGCAAGGGAGTTAAACAGAGAAGGATACCGAACGAAAAGATTTGAGGCAAAATCAGGAAAGGTACATGGGGAAGAGATCTTTAAAAAAGCAACGGTAAGGAGAATAATAACAAATCCAATATATACGGGAAAAATACGGCATTATGAGAAGCAATATGAGGGAAAACATGAAGCAATAATAGAAGAAGAAAAATGGCAAAAAGCGCAAGAATTAATAAAGAATCAACCGTATCAAGGGAAAAAATATGAAGAGGCACTACTAAAGGGAATAATCAAGTGCAAGAGCTGTGATGTGAATATGACACTGACGTATGCGAAAAAGGAGAATAAGAGGTATCGATACTATATATGCAATAACCATTTAAGAGGAAAAGATTGTGGATCAGTGAACCGAACAGTAGTAGCGGGAGAAGTAGAAAAAGAAGTGATGAAGAGAGCAGAACGCCTATATGAAAATTTGGAAGAAAAAGCGGAAGAGTGGAAAAATTTAAGTTTTGGAAAACAGAAAGAAGTGGTGAAGAAATTAATAAAGACAGTATGGATGAGAGAGGATGGAATAGATGTCTGTTCTGAGTCAGAGGAAAAATTTATACCAATGAGTTTAAAAAAGAAAGGAAACAAATGCACAGTAATCGAACCAGAATGCAAAACAGATAATGCACTACTGAAAGCAGTGGTAAGAGCCCATCTGTGGAAACGGCAGCTAGAAGAAGGAAAATATAGAAATGTGAAAGAGCTGAGCGTTAAAATTAATATAGGTACAAGACGTATACAACAAATTTTAAGGTTAAATTATTTAGCTCCAAAGATTAAAGAAGACATAGTAAATGGGAGACAACCGAGAGGTTTAAGATTAGCTGATTTAAGGGAAATACCAATGTTATGGAGTGAGCAGTTGGAGAAGTTCTACGAACTGGCGTCTTAATTTATAAAAGCAACAGGAGATCAAAAAGCTAGAAAACCGATATTTCAAAAGGGAATGTTCAAAAAAGTGTGTCAAACCGAAAAAAAAGTAATAAATTGATATAAAAAAATGGAGGTGTGACAATGAGTCAGAAAGTAGTAAACAGAACTAACGGATTGGTAGATTATAAAGAGTTGGAAACAAATATCCTGTCGTCTATACGAGAAGGAAGACCGTTGACAGGAAGGGAGGGAGCATTAACACCATTTATAAAAAAGCTGCTGGAAGCAAGTTTGGAAGGTGAAATAGAAAACCACTTATTAGCTGAAAGTGAAGAGAATAATCGAAGAAATGGGAGAAATGGAAAGACTTTACGGACAAGTGCCGGTTCATTTGAATTTTTGACGCCAAGGGATAGAGAAGGAAGTTTTGAGCCGCAAATAGTCAAAAAAAGGCAAACAAGCTTACATCCAGAGCTTGAAACGAAGATTTTGAGCACATTTGCCAGTGGTATGAGCTATAGAGAGGGAATGTTCAAAAAAGTGTGTCAAACCGAAAAAAAAGTAATAAATTGATATAAAAAAATGGAGGTGTGACAATGAGTCAGAAAGTAGTAAACAGAACTAACGGATTGGTAGATTATAAAGAGTTGGAAACAAATATCCTGTCGTCTATACGAGAAGGAAGACCGTTGACAGGAAGGGAGGGAGCATTAACACCATTTATAAAAAAGCTGCTGGAGGCAAGTTTGGAAGGTGAAATAGAAAACCACTTATTAGCTGAAAGTGAAGAGAATAATCGAAGAAATGGGAGAAATGGAAAGACTTTACGGACAAGTGCCGGTTCATTTGAACTTTTGACGGGAATGTTCAAAAAAGTGTGTCAAAGCGCATTTTTAGTTCAACTCAATTTTCAATCTATCTGGAAAGAAAATATCAAGTTGAGACATAGTTAAAGCCCAATTAGGCAGAGCCATAGTCCATTTTTGCTCTACCTTCTTTATAGCACAATATACCTGTTTATACAAGGCATTTGTGCTGGTAAATGAGCCCTTGGTTTTAGTGAATTTTCTGATCTGTCTGTGCAGCCCCTCAATTGGATTTGTGGTGTAAATTAGCCTTCTAACTGGGCTAGAATACTTGAAATAACCAGATAAATTTTCCCAATTGTTCTGCCACGATTTTATAACTAAAGGATACTTTTCTCCCCATTTTTCTTCCAGCTCAAGTAAGTAATTTTCAGCAATTTCTTTACTTGTAGCACGATATATTTTTTTCAAATCATTCATGAAAACTTTCACATCTTTGCTGGATACATATTTTAGTGAATTTCTTATCTGATGCACTATACATAGCTGTACTTCTGCTTTAGGAAACGCACTATTTATAGCTGCAGGAAAGCTTTTTAGCCCATCTACACATGCAATCAGAATATCTTCTACTCCTCTTTCTTTGAGGTCATTTAGCACTCCCAACCAAAAGTTAGCTCCTTCACTTTCAGCCAAATAAAAGCCCAGGACTTCTTTTCTGCCATTTTGGTCTATGCCCAATATATTGTACATACATTTACTTACGCAATGTCCATCCTCTTTGACCTTAAAGAACATCCCATCCATAAATACTATCGGGTATACTGATTGCAGTGGACGACTACGCCATTCATTGATTATAGGCAGTAATTTGTCGGTAATACTTGATATCTCTGCCGCCGATATTTTGTGATCATAAATTTCCTCAACGTGTGACGCTATATCTCTATAGCTCATACCACTGGCAAATGTGCTCAAAATCTTCGTTTCAAGCTCTGGATGTAAGCTTGTTTGCCTTTTTTTGACTATTTGCGGCTCAAAACTTCCTTCTCTATCCCTTGGCGTCAAAAGTTCAAATGAACCGGCACTTGTCCGTAAAGTCTTTCCATTTCTCCCATTTCTTCGATTATTCTCTTCACTTTCAGCTAATAAGTGGTTTTCTATTTCACCTTCCAAACTTGCCTCCAGCAGCTTTTTTATAAATGGTGTTAATGCTCCCTCCCTTCCTGTCAACGGTCTTCCTTCTCGTATAGACGACAGGATATTTGTTTCCAACTCTTTATAATCTACCAATCCGTTAGTTCTGTTTACTACTTTCTGACTCATTGTCACACCTCCATTTTTTTATATCAATTTATTACTTTTTTTTCGGTTTGACACACTTTTTTGAACATTCCCTGCTACTCAGAACAAATGGGTAGTAGAGATTCTCATAATAAATGGAGCAGATCCTTTATTGAAAAATAAGGATGGTAAAACTCCAATGGATCTTGACAAAAGCGGATATATAAAACAGTTTTTGGAAAAGAAGGCAATTAAAAACGGTATTATTGCCGGCTGTGCAACTGCAGCACTCAGTACTGCTATAGCAGTGACACTTTTTGCAACCGGGACAGTTGCAGTTGAATTGATGTCCGTAATGATAGCAGCAGCTATAGTTACAGCAGTGGCACTAGCAGTTGGTGGTATTACATATAGCATATTAAAAACCTAGTATTAAAATGGATGAAACGAAAGAAGCGCAAAACGTAAATGGGAATGTGCTAGGAGGTGGCAAGGCGGCAGCTTGACACAGTTTATAGTATCAAGTTAAGCTTAAAATATGATTAATTGTATTAAACAGGACTTGATATGACACTTTAAAAAAGTAAGTTAAGAATAATAAAAATAAGGAGTGTTAGAAATGAGTACAATACAAACAAAAATACTAAAACCAAAACTAGGATTACTAGAGCTAGCAAAACAATTAGGAAATGTGTCTCAAGCGTGCAAAGTGATGGGATACTCAAGAGATACATTTTATCGATTCAAGGAGTTATATGAAAATGGGGGAGAAGAAGCATTACATGAAATAAGTAAGAAAAAACCGCTATTAGCAAACAGAGTTTCGGAAGATATAGAAAGAGCAATAATTGGCATAGCTACAGAATTTCCTGCATATGGACAAGAAAGAGCTGCAAATGAGCTGAGAAAAAGAGGTATAATAATTTCCCAAGGAGGAGTAAGATCTGTATGGCTAAGAAATGACCTTGAAACTTTGAAAAAGAGACTTAAAGCACTGGAGGCAAAAGTAGCTCAAGACGGAATCATTTTAACTGAAGAACAACTTGCAGCTTTAGAAAAAGTGAAAGAACAAAGGGAAGCTCATGGTGAAATTGAGACGCAACATCCAGGTTATTTGGGTTCTCAAGATACCTATTATGTGGGCAATATCAAAGGCATAGGGCGCATTTATCAGCAAACTTTTGTTGATACTTATTCCAGAGTTGCAATGGTTAAACTTTACACGGACAGAACAGCTATTACAGCTGCAGATCTTCTTAACGATAGAGTTATCCCATTTTTTGATGAGCAGAGAATTCCATTATTACGCATTCTAACTGATAGGGGTACGGAGTATTGTGGCAAGCCCGAAAATCACGCTTATCAGCTATATTTAGGAATCGAAAATATCGATCATTCTAGAACCAAAGCCAACTCTCCACAAACTAATGGCATATGTGAAAGATTCCATAGAACTATGCAAGATGAGTGTTACAATATTATCTTTAGAAAGAAAATCTACTATTCTTTGGAGGATCTACAGATCGATGTTGATCATTGGTTGCGTTCTTACAATGAGACAAGGCCTCACTCAGGCAAATACTGCTATGGCAAAACACCTATGCAAACGTTTTTTGACAGTAAACATATTGCTTTTCAGAAAAATATTAGTAGCATTAAACAACAGCCTGATATTAGTTTTGACTACGTCAATTCTTCTGTCAGTTAATTCTTCTCTGTCAGATTAAATCTTGTCTTTTACATACAAACACTTTTATGTTGTAGCTTGCTTAAAAATATTTATCGTTATTATAGAGTTTATATACAGAATTTATGTTTTTAAATTACATAATATCTTAACTACAAAAATAATTTTCTATATAATATTTCATATGTTTTAAAGCTTCATTTTTATGTTATTATAAATGTAAGTTTCAAGATTGAAAATAATATGGTAAATATTAACACAAAAAAACAGCCAGCAGGATTTTTCATATATCTCTCTGGTCTTTCGGGAAGTGGTAAACTTTCCACAGCAATAGAATTATCTAATATGATAGACGCATTAATTGTAAATAGCAAGTTCTATAACAATGTTCAAGTTTGCTCTATATACGATGGTGTCTTTGAACGTGATCAAATACCTAAAGAAGTTCAAGATAGAATATATGGCATTATGCAAATTATGCTTCAGGTAATAGAAAATTATCCGATTCACTCAAAAAATTACATATTTATTGATGAGTTGATGGAAAATAATGACCAGAACATGAGGATGTATGATTCAATAGTAAGGCTTAGTAAAAAAATGGGCACAGAAATCCTTCCTGTAGTACTCAGGTGCGATCTACTGACATTACAAAAGCGTATTGCATTAAAAAGGCAAAGAAAAAATAGGAGGGTGATTAATGTAAATAACGTTATAGAGAAATTGAGGACTAACGATTCATTTATACCACCGAGTGCCATAGAGATAGAAAATTCAGATATGAGTATAAAAGAAGTAGCTCAAGAGATAGTAAACCAGATGCACAAGCTTAGCCAAATTACGTGTATGCAAAAAAATAGTCTATAGCAATTTCATATACTGAGGCTCATTTAAATATAGAGCTTCAACTTCGTTTAATTTTTGCTTGTTCTTCAGTCTATAATGAACTAATAGTCCTGCATGGCTAGCATTTAAATTGCAATCCATATGTGTACTGCTTGTAGCGTGACCAGGGTCACATGCTGCAGTTGGACCAGACAGTGGCAATAAATTGAAATCAAATAACTGTGTATAAAACCCTTGAGCATTTTTGATTATAGCTCTGATATTTTTTTTGCTATTTGCACAAAGCAAAGATATTGCGTAGGCTTGAACTTCCAGCGCACTAACCCCGTATAACGGCTTATTTGTAGCAAGATTTATACCTTGTGCAGCTGATATACCAACTCTAATTCCAGTGAAACTTCCTGGTCCAACTACTACCGCCAAATGATCTATTTTATCATAATTATAGTTGTGCTTATCAAATAAAGTACTTAGTATTTGAAAAAATGATTCTGCATGACTATTGCTGGTGGAATTGTGCTCTACAAAACAGTTACCATCATAATCAACTATTGCTATTGAACTACCAATACCTACAGTATCAATCGCTAAAATAGACATTACTTAAGCTTATCATAGAGTTTTGAAAATATTATAGTAAAGGCACCATTACCCATAACATTTGCTGAAGTGATTATTGGATCAAACACTATATACAATGCTGTAATTAACGAAAGCATTTCTGGAGAGAATTTGAGATATTTCTCAAGAATAGGTAGCATTACCATAATTCCTCCTGCCGGCACTGCCACGATAGCAAACTTAAATAACAAAAAATAGAGAAGAAAAGTTACATAATCTATTGTGAACAATGAATAACCGGAGGCAATTATCATTGATAATATTATGATAAAAAAGCAATCACCTACTAAATGAAAGCTAGCAGTTATTGGTATGACAGATGATGCCATGTCAGGTTGCTTTACATTTTTTTTGCTTCCTTCAAGAGTAAGTGGCATAGTTGCATTACTAGACATTGTGCTCATTGCAGTAATAAATGCCGGTATCATATTGCCTATACTAGCTATCCAGCTTGTGATCTTGAATGAATTTGCTGCTCCATATAAGAGGAAAACATAAAGGTAGGTTGCAGATGCTATAATAATGAAAATTATTGAGTAATCCTTAAATATTATAGATAAAACTTGATCATGCTGCATTTTTAAAGCAAGCCCAAGTACAAATATTGGAATAATCGGCGTCAAAAACGTCTTCAAAATAAAGAGAGTTAAATCTAACATTTTGTTCGAAAGCTCTTTGCTTTTCTTGGGTAGCAGTGTGGACACTACTATGCTGGACACAAATCCACAGGCAAGGGCATAAAAATTAGAAAGCAATGCAGGCAGCCTAAACGACCATAAGGAAACAATTGTTTCTTCATACGTTATATCTTGTATTGAATGAGTGTTTTGTATGATAAAATACCCAACAGAATAAGCTATTAAACTTGAAGCCAGATTTGACAAGAAGATCATTATAATAAGTAACAATATGAACTTTATAGCTGACTGCTTAAGATTGTTAACACTGCTAAAGATTAACGCAAAAATAATAAAAGGCATTATAAATAGCAAAACCTCTTTTATACTCAGGCTCGTTGAGTACAAGAAGGTTTTTGCTTCCATTGGAACTAAATGACCAAAGAATGCAACTGAAGTGATGACCGTGAGTAAGATTAATAGTTGTAGCACGTTCTTATATACCAATGTCCTATGGACATATATATGGTAAGTTAGTTGTTAAGTAAAGCAAAACTGTCTAAACTGCACAGCAAATGGTGTAATGAAAGTAGCTGACACTGGAATGACAAAGAAGAGTGAAATTAGCACTCACTTATTATTCGTGTCGTTTTCAGTAAAAGCCTCCTCCCATGTGCCTTGAGTTGCTGCACGGCTATACTCTGTTACTCTATTTTCAAAGAAATTCGTATGTTCCACGCCATTTAGTATTTCATCAAGCCACGGAATAGGATTATCATTAACATCATATATGGACTCAAGACCTAATTGCATTAACCGTCTGTTTGCTACGTAGCGTATGTAATTGCGCACTTCTTCTGCAGATAGTCCTTCAACGTCTCCGAAATTAAAAGCAAGCTTTATAAACTCATCCTCAAGCTCAACAATAGTGCGGCATGCAGAATATAATTCCTCTTTAAACTCATCGTTCCAAATTTCATTATTCTCTTTAATAAATGTATTAAATAACATAATAATTGAATTGGTGTGCAAAGTTTCATCACGGGCTGACCAGGCGATTATCTGCCCCATTCCTTTCATTTTTCCAAAGCGTTGGAAATTGAGCAAAATTGCAAACGATGCGAATAACTGCAACCCCTCGGTAAATGCACCAAACACTGCTAGGGTTTTAGCTACATGTTTTTTATCATGTTTTTTGCTTTCCTCAAATTCTAGCATATACTCATACTTCTTTCTCATAGCATCATACTTTAAGAATGCTTGATACTCGCTTTCTGGCATGCCAATTGTGTCTAAAAGATAAGAATAAGCTGCAATGTGTATAGTTTCCATATTGGAAAAGCTTGCAAGCATCATGCATATTTCTGTTGGCTTAAATATATTTGAATAATGCCTCATGTAGCAGTTATTTACTTCAATGTCTGCCTGAGTAAAGAATCTAAAAATCTGAGTTAGTAGATTTTTCTCTACGTTTGAAAGTTTAGTTTTCCAATCCTTTACGTCATCAGCAAGCGGAACTTCCTCAGGTATCCAATGGATTCTTTGTTGCTGCAGCCACGCATCATACGCCCAAGGGTAATTAAAAGGTTTGTATATTGGATCTGCTTCTAACAATGACATAAGACACCTATTATTTTCTAAAGTAAATATTATATTAGGTGATATTGAGAATCAGTCAATTTAACTTTTTTGAAATTTGACGGCAGATAATTTATTAGTGTATTATAGCTTCAAGTAATTTATCAACAGAAATGCGAGTATTAATATCTTTTATTTTATTATTTACAGTGAGCTGCACTCACACTATTCACAATCAAGGAGCTCCTGGCATTAGTGTTGAATTGTGGAGCAAGATAAAAGTAGGTGACGATAAAGAAAAAGTGGTTCACACTTTAGGATCACCAACATTAGTATCAAAGTTCGATGACAATGTTTGGTACTATGTCTCATATAAAATTAAACAAGCCAATTTTTTAGGAAAAAGGAAGTATAGTAGTAAGTCTCTGCAAATTTCATTCGACCAGGACGGTAAAGTTGAAGATACAAAAGAAACTGACATCTTAGAGAGATCTTTGGCTGTTTCTGATTGAAAGTTTGCTCAGATCTTCCTACGTCATACCGCGGTTCATTCCATAACTGTACGAACATTGCGATTTGGGCCTACCAGAAGGGTGTCATGAAAGTAGCTGACACTAGTTCCTTTATGACGGCAGTGCCCAGACTACTTGGATCCAGGAAACTTAATTGCAAGTAATGCATTGGGTTTGGTAAGTATGGGTTTTGCGTTATAGAATGAAGCACTTTTGGTGAATTTATAAAGAAAGCTGGATCCCAGTGTCAAGCACTGGGATGACACCATTTGTTGTAAACTCACTTTTACTCTATGGTTATACTACCTTGCTGCTATCCTGAACGGATACAGTGGGCTTATTAAATTATAGAATTACTTTAGCTATAGAATAAAATCTAGTGTTACTTCACGCCAAATGTGGTGGTGCTGAGTAGGCAAGCCGGTCAATGGGCTACATTTATATACTGCACGCATTGCGTTATCTGCTATCGACCTGAAAAGTGGATTATTTCGATAGGAATCACTGTCTGCTACATCCGCCATAATTATCTCGCCTTGACTGGATAACAATAAGTTAATTTTTATATTAAAATTTTCTTTGTAAGCTATGCTTTCAGGAATGCTCCAGCATTTTGTGAGCTTGTCTCTTATAGAGTTAATAATTTCTGTTACAACTAATTCATCCTTTTTGCTCTCAACGCTTTTTTCGTTTCCTATTTCATTTTTTGCCCCTCTAACATCCCTTCTTAGTTTTTTCTCTACACTTTTTTTTCTTTTTGGAATTGGAATGAATTCTTTACCCTCGTTAATAATGACTTCTTCTTGCATTTCGATAATTTGCCTCGGTTGTGCTACAACAGTGTGCTCAACTATTTCTTTTTTCCTTTGTGGTATAGGAACAGCTAACGTATCATTCGTTTGGGCTTTTGTTGAAGATAACGAAAAAAGCAAAAAACAACATAAAGACAAAAAAAGAATATAATTAGAATAGAAAAAACGCATATGTTAAGCAGCTTGTTTTACTGGTTTAAAGCTAATATTGCACGTAAAGTCAATATATTTTAGTTGATGGACGAGTTTGAAGTCAATAAGGAATCCCTTCAAAGCTGAAGGCAAGCGGAAGATTGTCTTCTCGAAAGACAAAGGAATTGTATAATGGATTAAAAGGAACCGTATGACAAAAATTATAGCAAAAGAATATACAGAATTTTTAGAGCAGTTGAAGGATCATATTGCAACAAACCGTTATAAGGCAGCACTTGCAGTAAATAGTAAGCTTATTTTGCTTTACCACCATATTGGTACAGAGATCCTAAAACGCCAAAAAGAACATACCTGGGGAGCTAAGGTAATTGATCAATTAAGTAAGAATTTGAGAAGTACATTTCCAGAAATGAAAGGCTTTAGCACGAGAAATCTGAAGTATATGCGTAAGTTTGCCGAAGAATATCCTGATGTTGAATTTGTGCAGGAGCCTCTTGCACAATTAACTTGGTATCACAATATCACTCTTTTGGAAAAAATAGAAAGTCATGAAATAAGATTATTTTATGTAAAAAAAGCTATTGAACATGGCTGGTCACGTAACATTATGGTGATGCAGATAGAACTTGGACTACATAAACGTCAAGGAAAAGCAATAACTAATTTTAAAGAAAAATTACCATCTCCACAATCCGATCTAGCACATTACACATTAAAAGATCCGTATATTTTTGATTTTTTAAGTATAGGTAAGGATGCTCATGAAAGAGAAGTAGAAAAAGGACTCGTAGGGCATATGGAAAAATTTCTGTTAGAACTCGGTGAAGGATTTGCATTTGTTGGTAGACAATTTCATTTAGATGTTGGTAATAAAGACTTTTATATTGATTTATTATTCTATCATTTAAAGTTACGTTGCTTCGTAGTGATTGAACTAAAAGATAAGGATTTTAAGCCGGAATATGCTGGTAAAATGAATTTTTATCTTTCTGC
Source organism: Wolbachia endosymbiont (group A) of Bombylius major (assembly GCF_947251895.1). Lineage (NCBI taxonomy): Bacteria > Pseudomonadati > Pseudomonadota > Alphaproteobacteria > Rickettsiales > Anaplasmataceae > Wolbachia > Wolbachia endosymbiont (group A) of Bombylius major. The sequence goes on from NZ_OX366395.1 coordinate 989,048, forward strand.
AGTTGATGATTTACTGAAGCACTCGACAGATCAACCTTCTATAGGGTTAATCTTATGTAAATCTAAAGACGATGTACTTGCTAAATATACACTCAAAGACATAAATAAACCAATAGGATTAGCGGAATATCGAATAACTGAAAATCTACCAGAGAACATAAAAACAGCTTTACCGACGATAGAAGAATTAGAAGCTGAATTATCCAAAATTTCAGATAAGGAAAAGTAATGGTTACTAAAATCATTCAAACAATTATTTAGCAAACCAAAAGCTCAGCATGGAGGCTCAGGAAGAAGAGTGGCAGCCAATAACTTACTCTCTCATAGCCTTGAAACTTTGGAATAGTAACGGAGTAAGTGATTTTTATGGATTACAAGCTCTAGGTGTACTATCCTATAATATCATACGGTCAATACACTCTAAATGAGATGGAAAGATGAAGGCATCATTATAGCTGCTAAAAAATACGGCGATAAAAACTTAATTCTTTCTCTGTTTACAAAAAATCATGGAAAGCGCAGGGGATTAACTAAGCTCACAAACAATAGCAATTATAAGTTTCAGATAAGTAATCTATTACATGCAGAATGGAGTGCTAAGTTACCTGAAAATCTAGGTTTTTTTAAGTGCGAATTAATCGAATCTCCATTCCATCATTTCTTTCAAGATAGGTTAAAAAGCATTACTATTGTTTCTTTCTCCTCTATTTTAGAAAAAGTGCTTCCAGAAAGTGAACCCTGTGCCATGCTGTATGACAATTTTCGATATTTCATCGATGTAATTAAACACAACAATCAGTCTTGGCAAAGCCATTATCTTAACTTAGAGCTTCTGCTTCTTACGCAATTGGGATTCAAGTTAGACTTATCCAAATGCGCTGTAACAGGTGTTAAGGAAAATTTACAATTTATTTCTCCAAAAACTGGTAGAGCAGTGTCAAAAAAAGTAGGAGATTATTATGCAGATAAACTCCTACCTTTTCCACAAATGTTACATGATGTATACAATAATAACCTACAAAACAGCTACTCATTCCAAGAATTTCAGTTAGGACTGAAAGTTACAGGATATTTTTTAAATAAGTATCTATTTTTGCAGTTAAATGTGAAATTTCCAGAGCTGAGAAACCTCATGTTGTCGCTTTAATCTTAGCAGTCCTACGTCATACCGCGATTCATTCGCGGTATCTCAGCATAGATTCCGCTAACTAGTAGCGGAATGACGGTTGTCGGTAAACTTAAGCCACTTTAGCTATAGCCAGTAACCACTCTATTTCTACCACTGTTTTTTGCTTTATATAAATATCTGTCAGCACGTACTATAAATTTTTTAATATCATCAAAGTCAGATCCTTGCATTTCTGCAATTCCAATGCTCACAGTTACATTATGGGTTGTATTTTTATCCGCAAGTACAAAAGGTTCTTTAGCAATAATTTTTCGTATTCTCTCCGCAATAGTATACGCATCTGATACATTGGTATCTGGAATTACAACAACAAACTCCTCACCACCAAACCTAGCTAGTAAATCTGTCACTCTGATATTTTCAGAAATTCTTTTCTGTATTTGCTTTAAAAGTTCATCTCCAGCACTATGCCCAAAACTGTCATTCACTATCTTAAAATAGTCTATATCAAGTATCATAAGAGACAACCTTCTATCCTTTTCCACAGAGTCCTTAACAATGTTTCTTAAGTGTACATCAAAATATCTTCTATTATAACAGTTAGTTAATGGGTCCTTTATAGACATTTCCGCATTATTAAATAAATTCATTCTCAAGGCATCTTGATATCTTTTGCGTTTTACTTGCGAATTAACCCTTGCTATTAGCTCACCCTCATCCAAAGGTACTGTTAAATAATCATTAGCACCTACATCAAGTGCTTTTACTAAATTGTTTTTATCATAATCCTCAGAAAGAATCAGAATTGGTGTATAACGTGTTTCCACCTTACTACGAAACTCAGAACACAAACGCAAGCCGTCAGTTTTTGAAAATTGCATATCAGAAATGATCAGGTCGTAACCATTCTCAATACCAACCTTCAATGCTTCCATTGGATCACTCAGTATTTTAATTGACCTAAAGCGTTGCTTTAATATATTATATATCTGCTCTGCTTGATAAACATCCTCATCTATAACAAGTATGTTAGCATCAAAAATCTGATTAGAATAATCCATAATACTGTTTCCTGCGACTCCACCAATCTCAGCGTTGGTTTCTCCTCTTAAACGCAATTCATCTATAATCATTTTTAAGCGCGTGAGGGACTTAATTCGTGCAGATAAAGCAGTTTCGTTTATTGGTTTAGTCAGAAAATCATCCGCGCCAGCATTAATACCTTGCACTCTATCGTGAGTGTCATGCAGTGCAGTTACCATAATTATTGGAATATGGGTTGTCAAGGGATCACTCTTTAGCTCCTTACAAACTTGAAAGCCATTCATCTTTGGCATCATGATATCAAGTAATATAATATCGGGCTGCTGCTTTGCTACTAAATCTATAGCTTCTTCACCATCATGAGCTACGATAACCGTATAGTACTCTGCTTTTAGTCGAGCTTCTAAAAGCTTGACATTAGATAGTACATCATCTACTACCAGAATCTTCGCTGTCATTATCTTTAGATGTATTATCTATATCGTAAGTAGGATAAAGCTTACCATTTTTACCAACTATGTAATTTACTTTCTCAGTATTACACTCTTTATATAAGTCTTCAATTCCGGCATCCTTCAATAACCTTTTGGCTTTTAACTTTACAATTATAAAATACCTATATATAGTCTTAATAAAATCAATAAATACAGGTACCTTATTTTTATCAAGAACAATTATGCTCACTAAAGCTACAACTAAAATTTCTGAAAGACCTATATTGAACATTTTCCTATGAAGCAAGTACTTTAATCCTTCTGATTATAAATATTAATTTGCTTAAATCAAGTTTAGAAGCAACCATCTCATCTAAAAAACTATTATAACGTTCTATGTAGTCCTTATCATTACAAGCCCAGGTTTGAACCTTATCTTCAGGGTTATCAGTAGCTTTTATGACTTTAACAGCTAGCTTGTGATGGTAATTGCTTAAATCGTCCAATAAATCATTAACTAAGCTGCGATCCCAATAAGAAGAGCGGCTTTTCATCTTGATGGCAATTGTTCTAATCAGATCGAATCTTAACAGCGACTTTAACTCAAAGTATATTTTACCAGCATCAAGAATGGACAAAGATGTCTGTTCAGCAATAGATATAATGTCCAGTGCATAAGCAAGAACGCATAGATCAGCAACTTTTTTTGCTAGATCTTTATTTATATTAAGTTCTACTAAAGAAGTTGATCCATGGCTATAGATCTTTAATAGGTGTTCATCTAAAACATCAGTTAAGTTCTGGCCTAAAGTTTCAATTGCATCTTTAAATTTTGTAACATCATCCAATTCTACAAAGCTAAGCTTGCCAAGATTTTTCACTAGCCAAAATGATACTCTGCCAATAAATTTCTGCACGTTCCTCACTATTTGTAAGTATGAGTTAACATCAATTTTTCCATCCAATTCATCAATTTTCTGCCACAGGCTGTTTAAATCATACAGGTGGGTAACAACAATATATATGTTAACCGCTTCTTGTATCTTAATTCCAGTGTTCTCAGCCAAATTATTGATGAATATACAGCCCATTCTATTCACTACATCATTTGCAATGCAAGTAGAGATAATTTCTCTACGAAGTTGGTGTTTTAATATGAAATCCTTAAACTTTGTTACCATCTTTTTAGGAAAATAACCTAGCAAGTAGTCATGAGATATAAGATCTTTTTCAGACAGATCGGAATGTATAATTTCATTTTTTATTGCTGTTCTAGCATAAGACATTAGAACAGAGAGCTGAGGAGAACTGAAACCTTCTGCACCAGTTAACATCCTTGCTATCTCTTCTTCAGTTGGAAGAAATTCTACGCTTCGGTTTAACAGCCCAGATTTTTCTAAACTGAGCAGTAACCTGTGGTGTTGCTCCAATCTCTCTTTAGCTTGCAAACACTCAAGAAGTAATGCTTTTGTTTCAATTTTGTTGTGGTTCTCAAGCACTTTGGATGCAACTTCATCCACCATACTTGCCAGTATTTCATTCCTTTTTTCTAAAGAAATACCCCCTGCTTTCATAGCTGAAACAAATGCAATCTTAATGTTAACTTCAAGGTCCGAACATATCACTCCGGCTGAATTATCAACAAAGTCTGCATTGATATGTCCACCTTTTTCAGCATATTCTATTCTTCCAAACTGTGTACAACCAAGATTTCCACCCTCTATAAACATAGAAGCTCTAATATCCTTACCGTTTACTCTTAATTCATCGTTTGCTTTGTCACCGACCATGCTATGACTTTCACTCTTTGCCTTAACAAACGTGCCGATTCCTCCGTTCCATATGAAGTTCACTTCTGCTTTGAGTAGATATCTAATCAAATCACTTGGAGATAACGTATCTTCCGTTATATCAAAGCATTTTTTCATTTCTTGAGAAATGTTTACTTGCTTACTGCTACGCTCAAATACTCCTCCACCCTTAGAAATCAAATCTTTATTATAATCCATCCAAGTTGAAAATGGTAACTCAAAGAGACGTTTACGCTCTGTGAAACTCTTTTCTGCATCAGGGTTTGGGTCAACAAAAATATGCATATGGTTAAATGCGCCGATTAAATGTATATTTTTTGAAAGCAGCATACCATTTCCAAATAAGTCGCCAGCCATATCCCCAATTCCAATAACAGTTGCATCCTGGTAAATATCCTTATTCATTTTCCAAAAATGCCTCTGTGCTGCAATCCATGCACCTCTGGCTGTAATACCCATTTTTTTGTGATCATAACCTGCTGATCCACCAGATGCAAATGCATCGCCAAGCCAAAAATTGTATTCAGAGGCTATCTGGTTGGCATAATCAGAAAATGAAGCAGTGCCTTTATCTGCTGCAACTACCAAGTATGGATCGTCTTCATCATACCTAATCACATTCTCTGGTGGAATTATTTCACCATCAACCACGTTATCAGTAATATCAAGCATTCCTCTAATAAAACTCTTATAGCACTCAACACTTTTCTCTCTTAAAGTATCTTTGTCTTTATAAACTTGCTTAATTACAAACCCACCCTTTGCACCAACAGGGACAATAACCGCATTTTTTGTCATCTGAGCTTTCATGAGCCCCAAAACTTCAGTGCGAAAATCTTCCGTCCTATCCGACCACCTTAAGCCACCACGGGCTAATTTCCCTCCTCTTAGATGTATTCCCTCAAAAAGGTTTGAATAAATATACAATTCGCGATACGGACGAGGATCAGGCAAACCATTTATTTTACTTGAGTCAAATTTTGTAGATAAATATGGTTTATCGTCTTGATAATAACTGGTCCTTAAAATAGCCATTATCAAGTTAAATATCGAGCGCAAAACGTAATCATGTGAAACATTGCTGATCTCTTTTAGAAGTTCCTCAATTTTTTCTCTGACAATGTCCGTAGTTTCTGCTCTATCAATGTCTATGTTAGGATCAAATCTTGCATGAAATAGTTGTATCAAATACTTTACTACTTTTGGATACTCTGAGACTACCTTTTGGATATATTCTGGGTTGTAGTTAAATGACGTCTGCTTTAGATAGGCACTTAGCGCTCTAATCAGAAGCACTTCCTTCCACTTGAGCCCAGCAATAATGATCAAACTATTGAAATAGTCATTTTTAATTTCCTTGCTAAACACTTTCGCAAGTGTTATTTCAAATTGCTCTTTTAGAGTAATGTTGTCTATTAATTCATCGACTCTTGACAACACAAAATGGTGTATCCATATTCCGCCGTTAATTTCTATGTAATAGCCATTATGAGATAGAATTTTAGCTCCTAAATTCTTAGTGATCCTTAATATCTTCGATAATTCAAGGCCTCCATTGTTTGGAGTATAAACCTTTAATTGATAATTAAGATTATCACGAGTAAGTCTTAAATCGACCTCGCTAACTCCTTTCTTCCTCACTATCTCCAATTTTTTCATATCGTAATATGCGTCATGAGGTTCGAAACTCTCTTGATAGCTTATTGGAAATGCCTTGCAATAACGGATGAATATATCCTCAACAGTGCTAAAAGTATTGTATAAATTGTCTATAAAACGATCTTCCCACTTTTCTGTAATGTTTCTTAATTTGTTTTCGATACGCAAAACTTCATCATCAAGAACGCTAGCATTTTTGGTCTTTAGCACTACATGCAATTTCATCAAATCATATTCATTGATAATGTGATTGTTATAAATATCTGAACTTCCTGCACTTGTCTCATCCTTCAATATGTCACGTATCTTGAACATTAGCCTAGCGCTAGCATAACGCATTGGTATCAGCACTATACAACTAATAAAATCCCCTACTCTTCTTAAAAATAATCTGACCCTTGGTCTAATCGCAAGAGACATGATCGAAATGCAAATTTTCAATAATTCGTCTTCATTTGATTGGAATAATTCATCACAAGAGAATGCTTGTAAAATAGAAATTAAAGCCTTGTTATTGTGACCCCCGGTTACAAATCCCGCGTTTTTTTCTATAACTTTAACTTTATCTCTTATTATTGGAATAGTTCGAATATCTTGGACCTCCGCTACAGAAGTAAATAGCCCGAAAAAACGCCGTTCCTTTACTACATTACCCTGGTCATCAAATTCTTTTACTCCTATACAATTCATGTATGTACGCCGATGGACTATTGAGATTAGATCTGATCTCAATATGTATAGGGAATCAAGGTTTGCAGAAGGAATCAACGTACTTTGACCTACTCTTATCAGGCCAAGGTCCTTTTTGCTATCACAGACGAGTTTTTCATCTTTACCAGCAATATATTCTTGATAACCTAGAAATACAAAATTATTATTCTTTAACCAAACTAGAAAATCTTTTTGCTCTTGATTTCGGTCTGGTGTCATTCCAGTGCGTGACACTGGAATCCACGTGTCCTTTTCCTGGATCCCAGTATCAAGTACTGGGATGACAGAAAGACTTGCCTCATCAAGTTTCTTAAGCATTAAGTGCCAATCTTTCACAACGCAATTAACTGCTTTCAGCGTTTTTTGTAGAGATTCTTTTAATGTATCAACAAAACTGTCACTTATACCTTTGATAATTAGATATATAACTGACTCTTTGATTCCATTGCTTTCTTCCAAAGGGTAAATCTCATCTATTAGGTCCTCTTTTCTTTTAATGTTAATTATGCTGTTGCTGTAATAGCATATGGTTAAATTGTGCGACTTAATAGTTGCAATAACGGAGTCAACCAAAAATGGCATATCATCGTTTGTTATCTTAATCGTGGTAAAATCGCCTTCTATTCCTGGTATATCATCTATATTGCTTACTACTAACTTACTTTCATCTTTCTCTTTTTGAGAAACAAAATTGTAAGCATCGTTTACAATATATAGCAAAAACTTATCATTGGCTTTTAGGTCGCTTTTATAAACAAAACTATAAAAATACTTAATAAATTTTTTAATTTTTTCTTTATCTTGCTGATTTTCTTGATCAGCTAGCTTAAATAAAGACTCAGTGTCAACATTATGATCTATACACATTTTTTTTAACAAAAATACACAGTGAACTTAAACCTTTTTAACTAAGATTTCATTATCAAGAGCGTACACTATTAGTTCATCATTTTCTACTACTTCCCCTGATAAAACTAATTTAGCTAAATTATTTTGAATACACTCTTGTATAACCCTTTTTAGGGGCCTTGCTCCATATTCAGGGTCATAGCCAGTTTGTGCTATTAGTTCTTTAGCTTCCTGCGACAAACTTATACTCAGTTTACGCTTAGCAAGTGTTTTTTGTAAATAAGAAAATTGAACATCTATAATTTTGTAAATGTCATCTCTGGTTAAACTGTGGAATATAATAATTTCATCCAGCCTGTTTAAAAATTCTGGACGAAATGTTGATTTAACTATTTGCATCACCTCATCTTTTACAGACTCAGCAATCCCCTTTAGCATTATCTCAGCGCCAAGGTTAGAAGTTAAAATCAGTATGGTGTTGCGAAAATCAATTAATTTGCCATGACTATCAGTGAGTCTACCCTCATCCAAGATCTGTAGCAATATATTAAATATATCTGGATTTGCCTTCTCTATTTCATCAAACAGAATAACCTGATATGGCCTTCTTCTTATTGCTTCGGTTAATCTGCCACCCTGCTCATAGCCAACATACCCTGGAGGCGCGCCAATTAGCTTTGAAACAGAATGTTTTTCCATGTATTCTGACATATCAAAACGCAAAAGCGCTGATTGATCGTCAAACAGAAATTCAGCAAGGGCTTTTGCCAGTTCTGTTTTTCCAACCCCGGTTGGGCCTAAGAATAAAAATGAACCGAAAGGTCGATTAGTATCTTGCACACCAGAGCGAGAGCGCCTAACTGCATTACTTATCGCTTCTATTGCATCTTTCTGCCCTATTACTCTTCTTCCTATTTCATTCTCCATGTTGAGAAGTTTTTCCTTTTCGCTGTGCATCATGTTATCAACTGGAATTCCTGTCCACTTTGAAACAATGTTTGCAATATCATCTCCAGTCACTTCTTTCTTTAAGAAACTATCAGTAACCTTTTCCTGATTTTTTAATTCATTCTCAAGCTGAGGAATCACACCATACATCAGCTCTCCTGCTCTTCCCAAATTCCCACTACGCTGAACTAATTCCAACTCTTTTCTAGCGTTATCTAATTTTTCGGCTGTTTCTTGTATTCTAGCTATTTTATTCTTTTCCATCTGCCATTTGCTGTTCAAGTCAGCAAATTTACTGTTTAGATTTTCGATCTCTTCATTTATCTTTTTTAAACGCTGTTTAGAATTTTCATCACTTTCTTTTTTTAAAGCCTCTGCTTCAATCTTTAGCTGTATAACCTTTCTCTCAAGTTCATCAATAACCTCAGGTTTGCTATCCATTTCAATTCTCACCCTGCTTGCTGCTTCATCAATCAAATCAATTGCTTTATCAGGTAAAAACCTATCTGTTATATATCTATTGGACAACGTTGCAGCAGCAATTATTGCACCATCTGTAATTCTTATACCATGATGCACCTCATATCTTTCCTTCAAACCCCTGAGTATTGAAATGGTATCAGTTTCAGTTGGTTGAGAGATAAACACAGGCTGGAAACGCCGTGCAAGTGCAGGATCTTTTTCTATATATTCACGATATTCGTCTAAAGTTGTGGCTCCTATACAGCGAATTTCTCCACGCGCAAGAGCAGGCTTCAGCAGATTCGAGGCATCCATTGCACCACTTGTTGCTCCTGCTCCAACTAAAGTATGAAGCTCATCTATAAACAAGATAATTTTTCCCTCTGTTTTTGAAATTTCATTAATCACTGCTTTTAACCTTTCTTCAAATTCTCCTCTAAACTTCGTTCCAGCGATTAATGCACCAAGATCCAAAGCTAAAACCTTTGCATCACGCAGACCAAGTGGCACATCGTTTGCAACAATTCTGTTTGCAAGCCCCTCGACTATTGCAGTTTTTCCAACACCAGGTTCACCTATCAGCACTGGATTATTTTTTGTCCGCCTCAGTGATACCTGCATAGTTCTTCTGATCTCTTCATCACGACCAATTACAGGATCAAGCTTGCCTTGCATAGCAAGCTCTGTAACATCTTTTGTATATTTCTTTGCCGCGTTTAATTTTTCCTCACTGTTTGGCGAGTCTGCACTGCTGCCTTTTCTCATTTCTGCAATAACTGAGTTCAGTTTTTGTGGAGTCACACCATTCTCTGCCAGAATTTTGCCTACAGTATCATCTTTTTGTGCAGTAAGGCCCTGTAGTAAACGCTCAATGGCAACAAACGAATCTTTATTCCTCCGAGCAATACCAATTGAATCTTCAAAAACTTTTGCTATTGCTCTTGAAAGTTGAAGGCCACCACTTCCTGGACCTTCAATTACTGGCAACTTTTTTATTGCGCTATCCACAGCATCAGAAATACTTTGCACATTTCCACCACAAGCGTTTATCAAATTCTGAACTAAACCTGATTCATCTTCAAGCATCACTTTGAGTAAATGCTCAGGCATAAAAATCTGATGCCCAGCTCCCAACGCTTTCATCTGAGCACTTTGAATTAGACTTTTTGCTTTTTCGGTAAATTTATTTAAGTCCATAACACCAGTTAAATTCGTATTTGCTGATGTATATAACAACTGATTTCATAAATTTAAACCTAAAGTTGTTTATTGTTAGGTATGAAATTTAAAACTTTCTTAAAAAAGGAGGGAATGTTCAAAAAAGTGTGTCAAAGCGCATTTTTAGTTCAACTCAATTTTCAATCTATCTGGAAAGAAAATATCAAGTTGAGACATAGTTAAAGCCCAATTAGGCAGAGCCATAGTCCATTTTTGCTCTACCTTCTTTATAGCACAATATACCTGTTTATACAAGGCATTTGTGCTGGTAAATGAGCCCTTGGTTTTAGTGAATTTTCTGATCTGTCTGTGCAGCCCCTCAATTGGATTTGTGGTGTAAATTAGCCTTCTAACTGGGCTAGAATACTTGAAATAACCAGATAAATTTTCCCAATTGTTCTGCCACGATTTTATAACTAAAGGATACTTTTCTCCCCATTTTTCTTCCAGCTCAAGTAAGTAATTTTCAGCAATTTCTTTACTTGTAGCACGATATATTTTTTTCAAATCATTCATGAAAACTTTCACATCTTTGCTGGATACATATTTTAGTGAATTTCTTATCTGATGCACTATACATAGCTGTACTTCTGCTTTAGGAAACGCACTATTTATAGCTGCAGGAAAGCTTTTTAGCCCATCTACACATGCAATCAGAATATCTTCTACTCCTCTTTCTTTGAGGTCATTTAGCACTCCCAACCAAAAGTTAGCTCCTTCACTTTCAGCCAAATAAAAGCCCAGGACTTCTTTTCTGCCATTTTGGTCTATGCCCAATATATTGTACATACATTTACTTACGCAATGTCCATCCTCTTTGACCTTAAAGAACATCCCATCCATAAATACTATCGGGTATACTGATTGCAGTGGACGACTACGCCATTCATTGATTATAGGCAGTAATTTGTCGGTAATACTTGATATCTCTGCCGCCGATATTTTGTGATCATAAATTTCCTCAACGTGTGACGCTATATCTCTATAGCTCATACCACTGGCAAATGTGCTCAAAATCTTCGTTTCAAGCTCTGGATGTAAGCTTGTTTGCCTTTTTTTGACTATTTGCGGCTCAAAACTTCCTTCTCTATCCCTTGGCGTCAAAAGTTCAAATGAACCGGCACTTGTCCGTAAAGTCTTTCCATTTCTCCCATTTCTTCGATTATTCTCTTCACTTTCAGCTAATAAGTGGTTTTCTATTTCACCTTCCAAACTTGCTTCCAGCAGCTTTTTTATAAATGGTGTTAATGCTCCCTCCCTTCCTGTCAACGGTCTTCCTTCTCGTATAGACGACAGGATATTTGTTTCCAACTCTTTATAATCTACCAATCCGTTAGTTCTGTTTACTACTTTCTGACTCATTGTCACACCTCCATTTTTTTATATCAATTTATTACTTTTTTTTCGGTTTGACACACTTTTTTGAACATTCCCAAAAAGGAACTATCATAGTAACCATACAAATATCTGGTTTCCTTTTATTCTTTCCTTAGTTTCTTTATAATGGGAAGAATAAATTCCCTTATCTTCAAGCTTTTCATTGCTTATATGCACCCTTAGCTTCTTTCCACCCACTACAGCTTTGATTCAGATGCCTTACCCTCTATGCAATAACTTGTTTTTATAAGTCTTTTATTAAGCCTTATATCTCCCAAATTAATGTGTTTTAACTCTCTTTCCAGCCATTTATCCCCTAAGCCATCTGTATATTGCACGCTTATACTTGTTTCTATCATTTTGATCCTAAATTATTTAGCTTACTCACTTTTTACATTTGTGGGTAAAAGTAAGAGTTAAATCCAGTAGAGCGTTTATGGCAATATTTGAAAGACAATCTCATTAAAAATAGAATATATGACTCTGTTAGTTTATTGGAGCATACTGTATGTGCATTCATTCGTAATATTACGGAAAATTCTTTTCAAACCATTTGCTCTGTGAATTATTTGTCTACCTATTTATGAGATTTGGTATTACTTGCTCGTTATCGTCAAACCTAGTATTGCTTTCATCATCATAACAAAATCCTACTGGTAAAGGGAACCGAAGTTCTCCTTTCTTAGCCTTATTTATCTTCCCTCCCAAAAGTCTAGCACGGATGAAGTGCAACTCTGCTTGTGACATCGTTCCTTTTAACCCTAGCAGCAATTGGTCGTTGAAATCATTAGGATTATAACAACCATCTTCATCTATAATCAATGTATCGGTTAAAGCACATAATTCCAGTAATCTATGCCAATCACTGCAAGATCTAGATAATCTTGATGCTTCTAACACAAACACTGCTCCTACTTTTCCCATTGACACATCGGCAACTAACATTTTAAAGTCCTCTCGATTATTAGTTTGGGTTCCTGAAATCCCTAAATCACCATCTAAAACTCTTATTGCATTATTAGACCACCCCATTTGCTGTGCTTTATCCTTTAATTTATACTGCCTCTCAGTACTTTCCTGATTGAGCCTTACCTGTCCCATTGTTGATTGTCTTAAATAAATATATGCTAGTTTTAATACATGATGATTCTGAATTTTGTGTGTTGTCATTATTAATATCCTCCGTTTTAATCAATTGTTGTTCTGCTATTAAGTACTTATGCAGCATATTGGCGACACAAGTAGCTATCTGAGTAGTGTCTATTGATACTACGGAGGTTTTTCCTTCCAATGGCATATTTTTCTTCTCACAACCGCTCTTACGTTAGTCATTGATCAACCTATTTGTTATTCGTAGTTTGATCGAGATTGGTAACCAATTTAACTAACTGTTGAAGATGAGAAAATGATAAAATAGGCGATAAATCAGTAAGGGTCTGATAAGGGTTAGGGTCTGCCTTGTCTGTCCAATCACGTGGAATACCTATTGTACCACACGTTAATGTTCTCAAACTAAATATATCCCGGTTCTTGAAGTTCTTTGTCGATAATATTTGAAAACGTTGCCCATTCCATGGATGAAATGGATGAGTGATAGTAGTATATCCCGAATATTGACTGGACTTGAGTGCAGTCCATTCTGACCGTGGGGATTCCAAGAGGTCTTCTTTTGCCATTAGACTTACTGATGTATATCCGTTTTAGCGGAGAAGGTTTGTATCCTCTTTGTTTTAATAGCTTTATTCCTTGAAATTTTGTGTTGCAAGTTGACCATATTCGACGATCTACACCTGCTGTGTTTTTTCCTTGGTTTTCAGTTACTCTCTTAACCGCCAAAGCTTTGCCGCTAAAAGAGCGTGTGAGAAGATGTTGTAAAGTTTTCACCTTACCCCATCTGCCTTGTTGGACAGCCTTAACAATACGTCTTTGTAGCCTCATAACAACTTTTTGGCATTTCTTCCATGATAACTGGTTCCATGCTTCAGAGCTGTTGGTAGGCGCACTTACAGTTTTACTTGTAATCATCTGCTTCTCTACCTCAAGTGGTTAACAAAGTTTCTTGTCACGAGGGACCAAATGGAAGTCTGCTCGTTTTCACGCGAATTAATGTTACAAATTCTATCCATTTCGTTACAAAATGGCATTCGCTTTCTCCATTATCCTTTACCTGCACATCCATCAGCATTCCTTGCGGGTTGCCTGCCATATAGGCGAAAATACAGGCTTACCCTGTTCCTTTTGTCATACAATAGTGGGTTAGGTGGCTTCTCTATACCGGTGATTTGCGTACATCCAGAAATGAAAAATGTCACATTACCTTTTGGTCGGAGCTTATCAGCATCTTTAGCTCTTTAATCGTTACGATACTTATGAAGCTTCACTTACGTTCACCATACTACTAAGCCTAGCCCTCCAACCACATGATGCTTGTAGTTTATGCTTTCTCTCACGATTGAGCATCTTCTTTATCAAGAGGAGGTTCATTGTCCGCATCGCTCGGCACCAACTGGTTGCCCAATTCGCACTGATGCGTAGACTCAGATGGCAAAACATCTGGTTCAATAAGCTTTAGAATCCTTTCAGTTTCTTTCTGAATGAATTCCTCTCCTTTTAAACAATATGACCGAAGACTTTCAGGTCGCACCATTTCAATAATTAGCTGGGTTCCAGCAGAATCAGTACAGAAAACATCAACAATACTTTGTTTTTTAGAGGCAATCTCAGCATCCATGATAGTGCTGAGAAATTCTATTTCTTCTATTTCATCTTTGCCAGCGAAGTCCAATATATCATTGAGAAAGTGAACGAGAATATCTTTATTTTTCTTAGTGCCAAATATTCTCTTGAACGCGAAATTGTTTTTTAGATCGAGAAATTTCGAAAAGGCCATAATTAAATACAATTAGGAGATGAATAATTATACACTATTTTACACAAATATTCAACTTCTGATTACTCCTTATTCTTTGCCCTTCCTGCACGCTTACGTTCATTTGGATCAAGGAATTTCTTGCGTAAACGTATAGATTTTGGAGTTACTTCCACCAATTCATCATCATCTATATACGCTATCATATCCTCCAGTGTCATTATCTTTGGTGGAGTGAGTTTTATAGCTTCATCACTACCTGAAGCTCTTACGTTTGTTAACTGCTTACCCTTTAACACATTTATCTCCAAATCATTGTCACGGCTATGCTGGCCGACAACCATGCCACAATATACCTTATCCTGTGGCTTAATAAACATAATTCCCCTGTCTTGCAAATTGAAAATTGCATATGCCACAGCCTCACCCTTATCTGTAGAAATTAAAACTCCATTGCGCCTTCCAGAAATTGGACCTCTATGTGGAGCATAACTGTGAAATAAACGGTTAATTATGCCTGTGCCACGAGAATCAGTTAAAAACTCTCCTTGATAACCGATTAATCCTCTTGATGGCACTAAAAACGTTAATCTTGTCCTGCCATTACCAGAAGGTCTCATGTCAGTTACTTCACCTTTACGGAAGCTGAGTTTTTCCATGATGATTCCACTATATTCATCATCTACATCAATTACTACTTCCTCTATAGGTTCAAGTTTTTTGCCATCTTCTTCCTTAAATAGCACTCGAGGGCGTGATACCGAAAGCTCAAAACCTTCTCTCCTCATATTTTCAATTAACACCCCAAGCTGTAGCTCACCACGTCCACCTACTTCAAACGCTTCACCGCTTGGTGCCAAAGTCACAGTAATTGCAACATTTGTTTCTGCCTCCGCGTATAAGCGATCCTTTATAGCAGTTGAGGTAAGCTTTGTACCTTCTTGCCCAGCAAAAGGTGAATCATTAACACTCAGAGTAATCGCCATTGTCGGCGGATCAACTGGAGTTGAGCTTACTGCAGTTGTAACCTCTGGTGCTGCTATAGTGTCTGAAACTGAAGCTTCCTCAAGTCCTGCAATTGCAATTATGTCTCCCGCCACAGCTTGTTCTACTGGGATACGTTTCAAGCCAGAAAATGAGAGCAACTTAGTTAATCTTCCTCGTTCAATTACTTTGCCATCGAGGTCAAGCACCTTAAGATCTGAATTGACTTTTGCAATGCCCTGATAAACCTTTCCTGTCAATATTCTGCCAAGAAACTTATCAGACTCAAGTAGAGTGACCAACATAGCAAAAGGTGCATTTTGATTATAAACAGAAGGTTTTATATAATCTATAACCGTTGAAAATAATGGGCTTAAATCTTTTCTTTCATCAGAAAGCTCCTTAGCACACCAGCCATTTCTACCTGAAGCATACAACACTGGAAAATCTAGCTGCTCGTTGGTTGCATCAAGGTTAAAAAATAACTCATATATTTCATTTAATACTTCATCAATTCTGCTGTCTGGTCGGTCGACCTTATTGATTATCACAATTGGCTTCAAATTTGCTTTTAGTGCTTTTGAGAGCACAAATTTTGTTTGTGGCATGGGACCTTCTGCAGCGTCAACCAGCAGCAACACACCATCTGCCATGCACAATACCCTTTCCACTTCTCCACCAAAGTCTGCGTGCCCTGGCGTATCAATAATATTGATCTTTTCATCACCCCACATTATTGATGTGCATTTTGCAAGTATTGTAATCCCGCGTTCACGCTCTTGATCACCACTATCCATCACTCGTTCTTGAACTTCTTGATTCTCGCGAAATGTGCCGCTTTGTTTTAACATGTTATCAAGCAAAGTAGTTTTACCGTGGTCAACGTGTGCGATTATTGCTATATTACGGATCGATTTAAATTCATTCATTTTCTATCATTTCAAAATTAATTTAGTAATGAGTATACATAAAATACACTTGGAGTAAATAACTAAAGCTGTGCTGTGTTTCCAAGATATTATAGGATTACTTTGTTAAATATTCCCTACTCCCAGGTTTTGTTATGGGTAGTTGTTTTAATTCACTTGGAAGTTCTTCCTCGCTGTAGTTTTTGATGTTCAGTTCAATCAAAGATATGACAGGAAAAGGCAGTTTCGTTTCACTATTTCTCTTTATCAAAGAAGCTTCAGCAACAACTTTACCTCCTTCCCCTTCTGCACATTCCACTGCTTCAAGTGAAGATTTGCCTGTGGTTATCACATCCTCGATAAGTAATATTTTTTCACCATTTTTGATCTTAAATCCACGGCGTAATTCAAACTTGCCATTAATGCGCTCGCAAAACATTGTCTTTATTCCAAACTGCCTGCCAATCTCATAACCCACAATTATTCCACCAATTGCAGGAGATAATATTAAATCTATGGAGCTATTTAATTCTTTTCTTATTTTATTTACCAATGGCTCACAAACTCTCATGGCTCTGCTTGGATTTTCAAAAATCTTCGCACATTGTATGTACGTGTCACTATGCAGCCCTGACGACAGCTTGAAGTGGCCATGCAAAATTGCTTCTGCTTCTTTAAATTCTTTTATTATTAGGTTATTTTCGTCTAATATCATTTTTTAAGTTTCACTACTACATTCTTTATTAATTATCTGAGTTATGCAAATATCAGACCACACATTTATTGCAGTTTCAAACATATCGATGATCGTGTAAATAGGTAAAATAAGTCCCATGATGTGCAAAGGAACATTCATCGATACGAGATAACTGGTTGCCATAAAATAGCACCCCATCGGCACTCCAGCGTTACCAATTGCAGCCCCTGTAGCTAAAAAAATCCATATCAACATTTCGCTCAAGGAAAATGCGTATCCGTTCATTTCTGCAACAAACATTACAGTGATTAGTATAAATGCAGCACATGCATTCATGTTAATTGTTGTGCATATTGGTAAAATAAAAGACGATAATTTCTTTGGCACCTTTAGCTTGTTCTGCACGCAGTCTATAGTTGTTGGCAATGTTGCACTGGATGATTTAGAAAAAAACGCAAGTGTGAGTGCCGGCATAACCCCTTTCAGCGTTTGAATTGGCGATATGCCTTTATACCACATAAGTAGCGGTAAAATCAGAAACGCTTGCACGAAATTTGCAGACATTATGCAAATAAAATACCATAAAAGACTGTAGAACTCACTACCACCTTTTAATTCATGCAAAAAACATGTAATAAAAGACCAAACAGCAAGCGGAATAAATTTTAATAACCCTTGAGCAATTTTAAGTAGCGTATCAAAAAGTGCAGAGAATACTTGATGTAATATATCCTGCTTTTCTTTTGAAAGTGAAACAATAGCTCCACCCATCAAAAAAGAGATTAATATGCTACCAATCATATTATTTTCAAGAAAAACTTGCACAAAATTCGAAGGAATGAGTGATTTTAAATATGAAAAATAACTGTGGTTATTGCTGTTAATACTCTCTATTGTATTACTTATGAAATTTTTTCTTGCTGGATCTATTAACAAATAAAACGATAATGCAACAAACGCAGCTATAATAGTTGTAAGCAGCGTATAAAATAGTGTTTTCTTAACTAAGGTTTTAATTTCGATTGAGTCTTTAAGTCCTGAAATTGTGGAAACTATGGATAAAAAAACCAGAGGTAAACTTATTAATTTGAGCAAGCTGATAAAGATATCACTAAATAGCTTTGCTATTTCAAATATGATTTCATTGTTTAGGTAGTAAGCAACTATTGCAAGCAGTATAGAAAAGAGTATTGCAAACTTGTGCATTGAAAATAAAACTTCAAAGTAACATTATACAATAATTTTGCTGTTTTGGAATCAGATTGATAGACAAAATAACTTTACAGATTAGGGAAAGATAAGAGGATGTGTTTATTCGGAGACAGTGTAAGATTTCTTAATTTAAATTTAGGTGCACTTAGCCCATTCTGGTGATAACAAATTGGAATAGATAAGATATGATAACTAACTCTTCTGCGAGTATATAGTTTTGCCGGACACAACAGTGCGTACTACGTGTCCTTTTACTTTGCGACCATCGAAAGGGGAATTCTTTGATTTACTAGCAAAGTTGTCAGTTTTAATTTCCCATTCATGATTGAGGTCAACTAAAATTAAGTCTGCAGCAAGGTTTTTTTGTATACGACCACGTGGTATGTGTATTATATCTGCAGGTTTACATGTCAATTTTGCAAGCACATCAAGTAGACCCATCTGCCCACTGTGGTAAAGTTCAAGTGAAAGGGGCAGCATTGTTTCAAGACCAACAATACCAAATGCAGCATTTTCAAGTGGCAGATCTTTAGAACTACGATCATGCGGAGCGTGATCGGTTGCAATGCAATCAATTACACCTGTCTTTAAACCTTCAATCATAGCTAAACGATCTTCTTCAGTGCGAAGCGGCGGATTCATTTTTGCAATTGCTCCATGTTGTTTTACTATATCTTCAGTCAAAGTGAAGTGATGAGGGGTTACTTCGCACGTAACATTTAATCCCAAATCTTTTGCACGTTTAATAGCATCAAGTGAATCTTTTGAAGAGACATGTAAAATATGGTAGTGCACATTCTCCATATCTTTCATGAGCAGTATATCGCGACTTACCATAACCGATTCTGATGCACTCAAGATTCCCTTTACTCCCAATTCTTCAGAAATTTTACCTTCGTTGATTGCACCACCTGCTGATAAATTTAAATCTTCTGCATGTTGAGCAATAGGAACACCCAGCATACTTGAATAAAGCAGCGCCTGTCTCATAATCATTGGGTTCATAACTGGCATGCCATCATCGGTGAACCCAACCGCACCTGCTTCCTTTAAAAGTGCCATTTCAGTCAACTTTTCTTCCGAAGTGGTGATTTTAGCGTAAAATTCAACGTTTACATGTGAAGTTTCAAGTGCTCTATATTTCAAATATTTAGCCAAAACAACGCTATCAATTGCTGGAACAGTGTTTGGCTGACAAACTACAGTTGTAACTCCCCCCGCAGCTGCAGATTTGCTGCCTGTATATATAGTTTCTTTATGTTCCTGGCCTGGTTCACGAAAATGTACGTGAATGTCAATAAGGCCTGGCATTAGAACAAGCCCTTTACAGTCTATTGTTTCATCAACTCCACTTGTTGAAAATAATGATTCACCAAAGTCAACAATTTTATCCCCTTCAGTCAATAATGAACCTTTTATATCAAGTTTAGTTTCCGGGTCGATAATACGAGCATTAGTATACGCAATTTTATAGCCTTCCTTTTGCCCTGTTTGCAACAAATCCCAAGTTTGAGTCATTATATTTGAGTATCGATTATAAAATAAATCTAAAGTTTTTTTAATAAAACACAACCAAATTAAAACACAGACTAAGAGCTGTCTTGAATTAAAGTGCTTTCATTACCCTAAAGATTTGGTTCTTATAACCTAGTTAGCTCAGTTTTAACGTTAATGTGTGAAGCTCTGAGTTCTGTTGAAGGATTTTCCAGCTGAATATCTAGCTCATTCTGTATGTTCGATAAACAAATTAAAGCTGAATCAAAAATTTCATCACACTGCTTTGCTTCATGTATATCATCAATTATTTCCTCGAATTCTTCCACATCATCCATTTCTTGCGGCGCACTTTTTAATATCGCTTTTATTTGGTTTAAGTTTTGACGAATTTTCTCCTGATATCCAACAATTCTCTCTTGATATATATCAATCATTTTTTGACATGCGTTGCCTCTAAATGGATGTTCTTTTTTCTCTTTTATGTAAGAACTTTGAAAGTCTTTACAGTTAAGGATTGCTTCTCTATGTTTTTTTATGTCATTAATTGCGCTGATTATCGACTTATCTATTTTCTTTAAATTTTCTTCCCGTTCTTCTCTTTTAATTATACTTTTGGATTCATTTTTTATCTGGTTCATTTTGTCATACAGGTTTCTGCATCCTTTGTAAGATGCCATTGGTTGTAATATTCCTTCTTCTACACCTTTATTGTAAAAATTCTTCAACTCATCACTTGATAGTATTGTTATAGCATCTTCCCTTTTACCTTGTGATTTAGGATACTTTTTATTCAATAAACTAACATGATTTAACAAGAAATCTCTAACTAGCCCTTCTTTTTTTACTTCGGATAATCTTTCTAGTGTTTCTATATATTTCAGAGTTTCCGCAAAGAGCTGTCCACCAGAGGGAGCAAATCCTTGAAGTGATTTACTCTGTGCTTTACAAAAATCGGTTTGTAAAAAATCTTCAGCTTGTTTTTTTATTACTGAAAGTTCATTAAAGGCTTTTTCTGGATTGATTTTTCTCAAAATACTAATAGCTTTTCTAATCGCTTTTTCTCTCTTTTTATTATCTTGCTTTTCATTTAATATGAGATGTTCAGTTTTGGTAAAAGCATTACCTTGATCACTCTTTGCAATGTTACAAACGATGTTTTTTACAACTTCTTCGGTTGCTGCATAATCTATTTCTTTTGCAAAGCAGTCAACAAATGATTGCCAAACTTTTTTATTAACAAGTTTACTTGTCTTATTTTCAAAATCTTCTATATCTTTGAATCCTAAAATAGTATAGAGATTTTTTTCGATTATTGGTTCGGCATGTTGTTTTGCCACTTTACCTTTTATATTAAATGGAAATTTACTAATCTTAGTTGTACCCACAATGTTACCTCAATATTAACGCTATCTATAAAAGTATAAAGATTTAATATTTAATTTTTAATTAATGCCAGCATTACTAGCACAGCTATCTACGGGGGCATTATGCTATAGCTGACCCAAGAAAGATTTCCCTACGTCATACCGCGATTCATTCGCGGTATCTCAGCATAGATTCCGCTAACGAGTAGCGGAATGACGAATTTGTTGTTTTTCAAATTGTAGGTAAACCTAAGCCACTTTAGCTATAGCATCAATAGTAAGCGTCAATTAACACTTTAACTTCTTACTTGTCATCAGTAATATTGTTTATATAAAAACTATAATTTTTTATGCCTGAATTTGGGAATATATTGCTATTGGTAGCCTGCTTATTGTCTTTGACATATTTGTTTTTACCGCTTAGTTCTTGTCGGTTTATTACCACTGCCATATTTTTTTGTGTATCAACATCAATGGCTATTTTGATCTACTGCCACATTACAAATGATTTCTCACTCGAAAATGTATACTACCACTCACACACAACAAAACCTTTGATCTACAAGATTTGTGGTGTTTGGGGAAATAAAGAAGGGTCCATGTTGCTTTGGACCTTAGTGCTCACCATGTATTTATTACTAATGGATATTTATATACCTTCTGTCATCCCAGTGCTTGACTACTTGGATTCAGACAATTTAATTGCAAATGAGTACATCAAATGGCAGTATAATAAAAACTGGATTCCAGTGTCAAGCACTGGAATGACACCAGAACGAACTAATGGTAGTAAATTGAAGAAAGTATCCTTGATCACCCAAGGCTTGATTTGCTTTTGTTTTTTACTGTTCACTTTACTTGAATCCAGCCCCTTCACTAAAATGCCAGGCATTGAAACAGATGGACTGGGTTTTAATCCGATATTGCAAGATATAGGCCTTGCTATTCACCCACCAATATTATATTTGGGGTACCTTGGATTTAGCGTTCCTTTTTCGCTCTCTATAGCTGGATTAATTGCAAAAGTTGAAGGAAATGTTTGGGCTAAAATTGTCAGGCCTTGGGTACTTATTTCTTGGTCGCTGCTCACTTTGGGCATCAGCTTGGGTAGCTGGTGGGCATATCGCGAACTTGGGTGGGGTGGATTTTGGTTTTGGGATCCAGTGGAAAACGTTTCTTTGATGCCGTGGCTAATTGCAGTAGCGCTGACACATTTGTTGCTCGTGGTACGGAATTTCAATGTTTTAAGGAACTTTGCTATTTTACTTACGCTTACAACTTTTATATTGAGTGTGACTGGAACATTTCTAGTCCGCTCAGGAATACTTACCTCAGTGCACACGTTTGCAGATGATCCAAGGTATGGACTGTATATATTAGCTCTACTTGGTGTAATTACAGTCAGTAGCTTAGTAATATTTGTAGTGTTTACGAGAAAAAATCACACATCTGCAATGTCATTCCAATGCTTGACACTGGAATCTGAAAAGAAACCTGCTACTCAAGTGACAGAGGGTAGAAGATTCTTTTCACGCCTTACGATGATGCTGATGAACAATTTATTATTCATCACTGCCTTTTTCATTGTGTTCGTTGGCACTTTATACCCTACAGTGCTCGAATATTTAACCGGTGAATTAATTTCAGTTGGAGCACCATATTACAATTCTTTATTTAATCCTATTGCACTGGCTATTCTAGCCCTCACGATAATTGGGCAATACTGCAGTTGGCAGGGAAATAGTCTATTGCCAATATTCCGTGAATATAGATTTTCATTTTGTAGTGCTGCAGCTATTTTGCCGTTTATTTTTCACATGGAGCTAATGATTGTGCTATCAATTACTATCTCCATAGCATTATTAATCTTTGTTTTAGAAGCATACAGTAAAAGAATTCGTTTATTTAAGGTAGCATTTGGTGAATCAATTTTATTAGCAAGAAGAGTTTCTAAATCCTACTATGCAATGATTGCAGCTCATGCTGGAGTGGCAATTCTAGTGCTTGGTATAACATATTCGGTTGGTTGGCAGGAGAAAAAAGAAAATTACTTAAAAATAGGGGATAGCATAACAGTCAATAAGTTTAAAGTTACTTTACGAAATATTGAGCTAATAAAAGAAAAAAATTTCCATGCAGTGAGAGGTACAATGGATATCAGGAATTTGCTGAATAACAAGATATTGGGTGAGATAACCCCTGAATATAGATTTTACCTTGTGGAAGGTCAGAAAAATGTTGAAAGCAGTATCTACCACAATTTATTTTCTGATATTTATGTTGTAATTGGAGAGATTGATAAGAGTAAAAGCAAAATCGCAGCCAAAGTGCACTATAAACCTGGAATGTCTATAATCTGGCTTGGATCCTTTCTTATCGCTTTTGGTTCGCTCCTTGCCGCTTTTTCTTTATTGAGAAGATTTTAATAGGACTCCTTTATACTATAACGAAAAAACTTACTTGACACCCTTCGCCAGCCCCCCTATCATGGTACTGAAGGTATTCAGTTATTTTCATCTGTGCAGATTAAACAGCAAAAAAACAACGTAGTTGGTGTCTTATTTTTAATTTTTTGCACTATGTGCACCTTATGTCTTCACAACATTTCTGGGTTTTTACCTGTATAAGCTGAAACGCGCTTATAAGTCGTTTAAGACAGTATAGTACGCCAATTTGCAGGATTAGAAAGTGACAACTAGCTAACACGGTGTTTCTTTTGCCTTTTTTTCTGCTTAGTAAATTTCTTAAACATTTAAACTAAGGTGAGTTGCATTTAAAAGCAGCTAAATTACAGTGTTTAAGACTTAAAAAACGCCAATACTGAAAATAGACAATGACTAGGGCTTCTTTTGCCTTTTTTTTCGTTTGGTAAATTTCTTAAATATTTGTAACTAAAGATTGCACGAATGTTGCAATTACAAAAGCGATTTCTACTAGGGTGTCATCCCAGTGCTTGACACTGGGATCCAGTTTTCCATGTAATCTCATCGAAAACGTTGTAACCACTTTCTATGCTAGTTTGCTTGTGAGCAACCTGGATCCCAGTGTCTGGGCACTGGGATGACACCATTCTTTTTTCTGGATTCCAGACTGGAATGACACCGTCTTGGATGGAAACCAGTGTCAGCTATTTTCATGACACCATCATAAGGTGAAACTGGATCCCAGTGTCTGGGTACTGGGATGACACCATTCTTTTTCCTGGATTCCAGACTGGAATGACACCGAAGGGGCTACTGTGATGACACCCTTTTGGATGGAAACCAGTGTCAGCTACTTGAATGAAAGAGAAGTCCAACCACAAAATAAACTAGTGAATTTTTTGAAAAGTATATAAAATTCAAGTTTAAGTAAATAGCATGGCACTTAGACTCATTCCAGATAACCTCAATATCAAGTTTAGTAAATATAGGGATTTGACTGCATTAATTAGCATTGTTCTTATCATCTTTTCAATGCTCATTGTTGTGCTGCGTGGAGTGAACTTAGGCATAGACTTTGCAGGCGGAATTTTGATAGAGATAAAATCTTCAGATGAGAATCACTCTATTCTCGATGCATTAAAAGAAAATGGTTTTACAGTGCAGAGTTCAAAAGCGGGTGATAATTTAGTCATGCGTTTTAAAGATGAAGGAGGTGAAAATAAAATCAAAAAGATAAAAAGCATACTAGAAGAAAAGCTGGGGAGCTCAATAAGCTATCGTAAAATAGACTATGTTGGCCCACAAATAAGCTCAACACAAATATTTGAAGGAATGTTATCCATGTTGATCGCGATTGTTGGAATATTTTTTTACGTTTGGTTTAGATTTAATTGGCAATGTGGATTCAGTGGAATAACAGCACTGATTCATGACGTGATTTTAACTGTTGGTTTTATTAGCCTAACTGGTATTGAGTTTAATATTTCATCAGTTGCAGCTCTCCTTACTGTCATTGGTTATTCAATCAATAACTCAGTAATTATATACGATCGGATTCGAGAGTATCGCAAGAGTGGTAAAAGTGGGCGGATGAGTGAGATAGTAGATGCAAGTATCAACGCTACATTATTTCGCACTATATTAACCTCGGGTACAACCCTTCTTGCTGCTCTTCCTTTGGCATTAATCTGCACAGATGCAGTAAAAGACTTCAGCTTGATCATTTTTTTTGGTATTTTGATTGGCACTTGTTCTGCAATATTTATTTCTGCCCCTATATTAACCTACGGAGCTTTAGATTGTAGAAGTGTTTAGTCGCGGTATAATATCAACTTATTATCTCTTATAGTGAAATGAAAATACCTTAAAAAGCTCATTCCAAGTAGTGAATGAGACATAGAATGAGTGTTAACGCTCGCCTGTACATCATTAACTAAAAAATTCCCTATTTTAACTTGAGGTATTTGAACCACTCCAGCTTTTATTTGACCTTTCGCAGTTTCATATATTTTAAAATCCTGAACGTTTTGTAAGTTAATACCAACATGTAATGCGTCTTTTTGTGATAGAACAATATCGGTTGCTCCGGTATCAAGCAAAAACGTTATATTGCGATCATTGACTTGAGCCTGAATATAAAAGTGTCCATCGTATGATTTCGTAAATTCGATACTTCCATTATTCTGACCACTATTTTGAATTCTTCCTTTATATGGTAAAAAAGTACTGAGAAATCTGTCGCTTAGTTTGTCCCTTTGTGAATCAATAAGCATTGCAGTAGTGGCTATTATTAGCAACCAAATAACTAGATTTTTCACCGCGTTCATATTGTTAAAATTTGAAGCTATTAAAATAAATTTTAAAGATCAGCGTTAAAAGTTATTATTAAAAATAAGTAAATTTCATTGTTTTAGTACAATATTTAGTATACACTTTAAGAAGATATGTTTGATTTAATTTCATGTCAGAAGCAAAAAGTTTAATTTTAGCAGCTATCCTTTCCATGTTGATCATGGTATCTTGGCGTATTATTTATGATAATTTTTTTAGTGCAAACCAAAATCAGCCATTGATTGAAAATATTGAACATATCGAATCTTTTAACGACCTTGCTCCTATAATACACCAAAATCGTTCTGAAATTATTAATTCTACTCGAGAACAGAGGGTTAGTTTAACCAATAACATGATTAAAGGATCAATTTCTCTGAAAGGTGCAAGGTTTGATGACTTAATTTTAACTAATTACCACTTAGAACCGAGTTCTTCTTCTCCACAAGTGGTGTTACTGTCACCTGCAGAATCAAAAAATGTATATTTTGCAGAATTTGGGTGGCTCGATCCGAATAAAAAGATTAAAATTCCAGATTCTAAGACAGTCTGGCAAGCAGATAAACTCAATCAAAAAGAGGTAATTTTATTTTGGGACAATGAGAATGGCATTGTGTTTAAAATGAAAATTAGCCTTGACGATAACTACATGTTTAAAATTGAGCAGATTGTTGAAAATAACACAAAAGATAATGTAGTTTTGGTTCCTTATGGTAAAATTAACCGTAAACGTGACAATATCAACGAATCTTATTGGATATCCCATGAAGGAGTACTGGGTGCATTTGATAATAAACTAGAGGAGTGGACATATAAGGATATTTCCAAAAAACATTTAGTAAAAGCAAGCACGAGTGAAAAAAATTGGTTTGGTTTTGCTGATAAATACTGGCTTACAGCCATCATACCTGAGAAATCCGATAAAATAAATGTAAGCATTAAACACACAAACGTTAATAATACTGATAAATTCCAAGTAGATTTTGTCAAACCTTACAAGAGCATACTTCCTGGTGCAAGCGTTTCTAATGTGAATTATTTTTTTGCTGGAGCAAAAAAGTTGAATTTACTGGATTCTTATAAGGATACTCTCAATATACCTTTATTTGATAAAGCTGTAGATTTTGGTGTTCTTTACTTTATAACTAAACCAGTGTTTTTACTGCTTGAATACTTTAACTTCGTTTTAAAGAATTTTGGCTTAGCAATATTATTGCTGACTTTAGTAATCAAACTTTTGATGCTTCCCTTATCTACTAGATCATATATTTCGATGTTTAAGGTAAAAAGCTTGCAGCCTGAAGTAACTTGTATAAAAGAACTATATAAAAATGATAGTTTAAAGCAGCATAAAGAAATAATTGCATTATACAAGAAAAATAATGTAAATCCAATGTCAAGCATTCTTCCTATGCTAATACAAATACCGGTATTTTTTGCTTTATATAAAGTATTATTTGTTACTATAGAGATGAGACACGCCCCTTTTTGTTTATGGATTAAAGATCTTTCAGCTCCTGATCCAACGAACATTTTTACATTATTTGGGTTGTTTAATTACAATTTCCCTATTTCTATAGGCATTTTGCCTATAGTTTTTGGTATTACTATGATAATCCAGCAGAAGCTAAGTGAAAAAGATCAAACCAGCAAAGATGATATTCAAGTAAATGTTATGAAGTTTTTACCTTACATTTCTGTCTTTATTTTTTCTTCTTTTCCTGCCGGCCTGGTAATATATTGGATATTTAGTAATATTATAACTTTAATTCAACAATCATTAATAAAGTTGTTTTTAACGAAAAAAGTGGTAGTGAATGTCGAAAATACTAATAGTTAATTCGGTTTATTATGCTGAAATAGCAAACCTTTTGCTTGAAGGTGCAGTCGATAGATTAAAAGAAAGTCATGTAAGCTATGACATAATTGAAGTTCCTGGTGCATTCGAGATACCAGCTACAATTCTTTTTGCGGTCAAAAGTAAGAATGCTAATTACAACGGTTATTTAGCTCTTGGGTGCGTAATTCGCGGTGAAACCGATCATTATCAATACGTTTGTAAAGGAGTAATCGAAGGTTTAAATGAAGTTATTATGCATTATGCAATGCCCCTTGGTATGGGCATAATTACCGCTGACAGCAAAGATAAAGCACTAGTTAGAGCTGACAAAAATAAAAAAAACGTTGGAGGCCATGCAGCCTCAACTGTTTTGCGTATGATAGATTTACACAATAAATTAAAGTAATGGAGGAAAAACCAGTAGATAAAAAGTGGCGCATAAAAAGAAGCACGGCAAGATTTCTTGCTGTACAAATAGCTTATTCAAATATTTTCGTAGGTTACAACAAAAGCACTTTTAAACTGGAAAATTGTGAGCTTAAGGACTACATAAGTAAGTTGAGAGATATATTTGAATGTGAAGAATTTGAACATCAGTTCTTAGAAAACTTGTTATATAAGGTTATAAAAAACAGTGAAGAATATGATAAAATAATAGAGTCTTACTTACACCCAAGCTGGTCCCTTTCACGGTTAAATCTTATAAGCTTATCTATTTTGCGTGTTGCAATATGTGAGTTGATTAATTGCGATACGCCAGTTCCAGTTGTCATTAATGAATATACTAACATTGCATCTGATTTACTTGATAAACCAAGCGAAATTGGCTTTATTAATGGGTTATTGGATAAGGCAAAAGATGCAGTTAAATTAAATAAAAATCCTTAGCAATTATAGCCAGCAAACACAGGGTGTCATAGCTGACACATAGCTGTATGAACATTGTCTACCAGGAGGATGTCATCCCAGTGCTTGACACTGGGATCCAGCTTTTGATAATTTCATCGAAAATGTTGTATAGTGCACAATCAATTTTTCTGGATCCCAGTGTCAAGCACTGGGATGACACCATTTGTTGTACACTCACTTTTTCTTGATTTTTTGGTTTATCTTGTCTACCTACTTTGCCACTCTGCTGAACGGATACATTCCCATAATGAATGATGTCATTTAAGTAACTGACATTAAAAAATAAAGAGGCAGACTTAGCCTGCCTCTTTTACTTCACTTGGCCATACTGTCTATTTTCCTTGTTGTTGAGAAGCAACTTGTTCAACAGAAATAAGTTGGCCTAAATAAGTGTTAACCTCTTTAGCACCATCTTTGTCTAAACCTAATGTTTTATCCCACTTTTCTTCAATTGCCTCGAACTTACCTTCTTTGTTTTTCACTTCCAGTGAATTTATGTTTAATAATAAAGTATTGCCTATCGTCTCGTCATTATCAAACTGACCATCAACAGCAATACGGTAGTTCTCGCCTTTTAAGCTGAAGTCTATATACCATTTATCCTCTTCCGCATTATCTTTAACTTGGTTATCCTTTTTCATTTCCTCATACACCTCTTTTGTTACTAGCAATTTTGCTTCACCATTAACAACAATCTTCGGAGCTTTCCACTCAGATATTTTGTTGTTTCTGCTAATAGTATATATTGCTAAATAAGCCAGCATAATATTAATACCTGCTAATATAAATGCTTCAGGTGTAGTTGCAAAAGCTGCAGTTGAAGACCTCCAAAGCGGTGCTGAAAGTGCTACTATTGCACCTATGGCACACAGAGCAGCAAGTGCTACAAATGCAATGTTTGTTTTGTGGAACTGACCACGATGATTCTTGAAATATTTGGAAGTTAGCATAAACGACCTCAAATATTAATATGCTTAAATAAAAAAACTGTCATAGTCAAGCTTTTTCGTAAGCTACCTGCCACTTGAGCCAAAGCCCCCTGCATTGCGACCGGTTTCTTCTGCGCAGAATTCTTCTCTGTCATCCCAAATTACCTGAGATACAGGAGAAATAAGGATTTGTGCGATTCTATCTCCTCTTTTTATTTCGTATGGCTGATTACTTAGATTAATTAGACAAATTTTAACTTCACCTCGATAATCAGAGTCTATAGTACCCGGAGAATTTAAGACAGTGATTCCATGTTTTGCAGCAAGACCAGAACGTGGGCGGATTTGCCCCTCAAAACCGTTTGGTATTGCAATCACAATTCCAGTTGGAACAAGTAATCTTTCAAGTGGATTTAAAACAGCAGAATCATTCAATGCAGCATAAAGATCCATGCCAGCACTCTGCGTAGTTGCATAACATGGAAGAGACAAGTCTTCTCCGTGTGATAATCTTTTTATTTCTACTTTAATTTTACTTCTTTGCACTCCAATTTACCATCTATGAAGACTCAATTATAGCATGTAAATTGTATCTGCAAAAGTGATAAATGTTACATCGTAAATGATGTCATTCCAGCGCGTGACGCTAGGCCATAAAATTCCTTGACAAGTTCAGTGCTCCTTTTTTTGTCATCCCAGTGCCCCTATGATGTCATTCCAGTCTGGAATCTAGTCCTTATTATGCAGCCACTTGGTTGAAATTAAGTCTTCTGGATCCCAGTGTCTGGGCACTGGGATGACACCCTGACAACCGTCATCCCGCTACTTGTGAGCGGGATCTAGAGATACCGCGAATGAATCGCGGTATGACGTAGATTGCTGTCATTCCAGTGTCAGCTACTTGAATGACACCCTCTTGGTATTCGTGTAGTTGCAAGCAGTATAGCTATAAATCACTCACAATCGATATGCTTGAATTACTCTCAGTAAATAAATCAAGCATAATGTTAGATATTCTACCATCAACTATGTGAACAACTCCAGCACATTCCTCCGCCATTTTAACGTATGCCATAAGCCTTTCAATAAATTTTTCCCCTTTAATTTTCCCACAATCAATCGATGCATTTAAATTTTTAACAGATATCTTCCTGCCACCAATTTTATCTATTTCTTCATCTGTGTCACTCAAGATTATCATTTTAGATGCAGAAACTGCGATTGCGATTGCGCTTGCAGTGCTATCGGCATCAATATGATATGTTTCCCCATCTTTTCCATGACCAATTGGTGCAATAACTGGTATAAAATCTGATTCTTCAATAAAAAATAATATATCAGGATTGATTTCAGTGGGTCTACCGATGAACCCCATGTCTAATATCTTTTCGATATTATTTGATCTATCTTCTCTAAGCGTAGCGGTTATTTTTTCGGCTTTAATTAAGTTACCATCTTTTCCACATAATCCAATAGCTGAACCACCAGCAGAATTTATATACTGAACAATTTTTTTATTAACTGAACCACACAGTGCCATTTCAATGATTTTCATAGTGTCTTTGTCTGTAAGTCTGATACCATTCACAAACTTACTGTTCATATCCAGCATTTTTAACACTGAGTTAATTTCATATTCTCCGTCATGAATTATTACCGGATTTATACCAAGCTGCTTCAACAAGACAACATTATGCACAAAAGTATTAAATAGTGTTTCATCTAAGATTATTGTACCACCGCATTTAATGACAAAAGTCTCGCCTACAAAGCTAGGTATGTTAGATAGCACTTCAAGTAATATTTCTGCTTTTTGTTCAAATGATACCTCACCCTTTAAAAATTCACTACTCTTCATTTTTTTATCTTGTAAACTTGAAAAACTCATCTCTTACCTTGGTTATTTTATGCTTAACACGGATGCTCATTTGATGAATTGACACATTCTCATTATTAATCCATTTTTGAATATCTTTTATAACAGCACCTAAGCTTTTTTGACTTACTTTATCTATTTTTGTTAGCACAATGTTAAAGTTAATGTTATTATATATTAACCAATAAATGAAGTCTTTGTCTATTTCTTTTAATCCTACCTTGCTATCTATCAACACAAACACTCTTCTTAGATTTTCTCTTTGAATTAGATAATACTCAATTAAGTTTAAATATTGTATAATTTCCTCCTTGCCTGCATGAGAGTAGCCATACCCTGGTAGATCAACAAGTC
Source organism: Wolbachia endosymbiont (group A) of Bombylius major (assembly GCF_947251895.1). Classification (NCBI taxonomy): domain Bacteria; kingdom Pseudomonadati; phylum Pseudomonadota; class Alphaproteobacteria; order Rickettsiales; family Anaplasmataceae; genus Wolbachia; species Wolbachia endosymbiont (group A) of Bombylius major. Next base: position 1,020,883 of record NZ_OX366395.1, read on the forward strand.
TGAACTTATCATCGTACATAGAGTAAAAATTTATTTGTCTAGTGCATCCAGGCTTAGAGGAAACTCTGGCAGCTTTTTTGCTGTTTATCAGTAAGTTGATCAGACTGGATTTTCCTACATTTGATCTACCAGCAAACGCAATCTCTGGAGCCGATTCATTTGGTAATGATTTTATGTCCGAAGCTCCAAATATGAAATTGCAGTTTGATGTTATCTGTTTTGCCATTATATTCAACTAGAAGGTAGTAGGTATATTATAGTGTTATTGCTTGATATAAGAAATTTTTTATTTCAGTATATATTACTTAGCTAGATCTGTGCTATATGGATATGGAAAATAATTTACAAGACTTAAAGAAAAAATTTAATGATATAGAGAGGAATTTGGAAAATCCTACCAATTTAAGTCAAAAAGAATTCATTACCCTTTCAAAGGAATACTCTGAGCTCAGGCCAATAATCAAGATAATTGATGAATATAACACGCTGAAAGAGGAAATTTCAGACTTAGAAGAAATAATGAAAGATGAAAACAGCGAAGGTGATATAAAAGAGTTAGCAAAAGAAGAATTTTTCGAAAAGCACAAGGTATTATTACCAAAAATAAAAGCAAAATTAAAGTTAGCATTATTGCCCAAAGATGAAGATGACTCAAGAAATGCAATATTAGAAATTAGAGCAGGTACAGGCGGAGAAGAAGCAGCATTATTTGCAGCAATGTTATTTCGTATGTATCAAAAATATGCAGAAAGAAGAAATTGGAAGTTCGAGCCAATAAGCATTTCTAATACAGGTATAGGTGGCTATAAGGAAGCTTCTGCACTCATTAATGGAACAGAAGTTTTTGCAAGGTTGAAATTTGAATCAGGGGTGCACAGAGTACAGAGAGTGCCAGAAACTGAATCCTCAGGAAGGTTGCATACCTCTGCAGCTACTGTTGCGATATTACCTGAAGTAGAAGAAGTTGACTTTAAAATAGAAGAAAAAGACTTACGAATAGATGTTTATAGATCCAGTGGTCCTGGAGGGCAATCAGTGAATACAACTGACAGCGCAGTAAGGGTCACCCACTTGCCAACAGGGATAGTTGTGATACAGCAAGATGAAAAATCGCAGCACAAAAATAAAGCTAAAGCGCTCAAAGTATTGAGGGCAAGGCTATACGAAATTGAAAGACAAAAAAAAGAAATGGAAAGGTCAACAATGAGGAAAAGTCAGATTGGCTCTGGTGATCGTTCCGAGCGCATAAGAACATATAATTTTCCACAATCAAGAATAACAGACCACAGAATTAATCTAACTTCACATCGGCTAGAACAGATTATAAAAGAAGGTGAACTAGATGAATTTATTGAGGCATTAATTTCACGTAATGAAGCAGAAAGATTGGCAGGGGAAAGTTAGCAGCCTACAATGGAATATCTTTATTAATTACATAGGATCTTTTAAACGCAATAGATAGACAGTAAAAACAAGTTCTAGTACTATCGCGGATAGAACAAGAAGAGATACACTAATTGTTTGACCATTGTAAATGTAGCTTGTTAAGCCGATAAAAATAGCCATGATAAAAGCTCTAATGAATGAGACTGCAGAAGAAGCTGTGCCTTTAATTTCAGGGAAAACATTTATTGATGCATTAAAAATCACTGCCTGGCAAATTGCACAACCGATAGAAAAAATAATCATAGACAGTGTTACTAAGTAGAAAGAGTGGGGTACAATTATACTGAATATTACAAGCAATAGAGACCCAATAGCACCCACGCTCGTACCAGAAATTACACACTTTATTGCTCCAAGTTTCTGCAAGATTTTGCCAGCAAATAGACTGATGAGTGAGAAGCACCCAACTATTGCACCTTGATGTAGTGCATAAACTTTGCTTGGTAATCCAAAAGTTTCCATGTATAAAAATGGCCCACAAGTAATGAATGACATATATGCAGAAGTAAAGAGACTTGGTATTAAAGACAATGCAACGAATTTTGAACTCGATAATAATTTTCCGTAATCTTTCACCGTTTTTTTCAAACTGAAAATATCGCGGTCCTTTTTTGTTTCTGGTAACGCTAAAAGTAGTAAAATCCAAGAGATCAAACAAATTACTGCAACAGTTGCATAATTACCACGCCACCCTACAGCTTCGTTAATAAAGCTTCCTAAAATAGGTGCAATTGCCATGACAACTGTTAGAATAGAATTCATGATTCCAATAAATTTCACCGCTTTGTCGCCTTGATAGCTATCTGCAATTATGGCAAACACAACTACAGACGTGCTAACACCAATGCCCTGAACAAAGCGAGAAATTAAAAGCCAAAAAACCGACGGTGCAAAAACACAACCAACAGCACCGATTAATAGCAAAGTGTTACCTATGATCATAATTCTCCTTCTGCCATAGCATTCAGACAATGGACCAAAAAACAACCCTCCTATGCAAAAGCCTAGGAAATTATAAGCAATAGTTAATTGAATTGTTCCTTCTGATACGTTAAAATAGCGCACCATATCAGGAAAACTAGGTGCGGAAATGTCAATTTCAATAAACTTGGCAATTAGAGACAGGATTAACAGAAATGGTAGTAACATTTGAGATTTTCAATTAATGAATAAAAATATCACATTTAAAGCGTTGAAAGAAGAACATTTTCTTACTTTTTCAACAGCCTATCTAAATTGCTACAAGCAGTTCAATTTTTAGTAAATATGTCATTATTCAAAAATATGCAAGAAGCTTTATAGAAACTTAACATAATTTTATCATAAAAATGTCATTCTTAAGTCCTATGTAAAAACGAATTTTGGCACTAATTTAATTAACTATGAGCTGGATAAATTGGAAAATAAATTTTGTTTACTTTTACAATACCTTAAGATCTAATGTTACTTTATCAGTCAAAAGTATCACAATAGGCTAGTATGTTCTTTACTCTTTTCCTAAAAATATTACCTATTTATATTACAATATTTATTGGTTATTTAGCAGGAAAATGTCTTAAAATTGATAGAAACACTATATCTCAAATACTCTTTTATATAGCTAATCCAATAGTGATTTTATATGGAGTCTCTCATACAGAAGTTAACTTAAAAGTAATTTCTCTGCCGATTTTGATATGGTTTATAGGTAGCACTATGTCCTTATCAGTGTATTATCTTTCTTCTTTTTTATTTAAGGATAACACAAGAAACATATTAGCATTTAGCTCGGGCAGCACAAGTATGGGTTATTTTGGCCTGCCGATTGCCATGGCTTTATTTGATGAAGATTCAGTATCTGTATATGTTGTTTGTTATATAGGAATGGCGCTATTTGAAAACAGCTTAGGATTTTACATAGCTGCAAATGGTATTTATACCGCAAAAGAATGCATATTAAAGTTGTTCAAACTTCCTTCGCTTTATGCGATGGTTCTGGGCTTCTTTTTAAGTATATACGATATACAAATACCTACTTTTTTAACAGATGTTATGATGAATATTAGAAGTACATTTGTCACATTAGGAATGGTGCTACTTGGAGTGAGCATTGCGAATATTGCAAGCTTTAAAATAGATTGGAAGCTTGCTTTGATCACTATTACAGCAAAGTACGTATTCTGGCCACTGTTTGTTTTAGGAATTGTCCTTTTAGACAAGCATGTTATAGGTATATACGATGAGAGCATATATAAAGCACTGATGTTGCTGGCTATTATTCCAGTTTCTGGGTCCAGTATAATACTTGCTAATATTTTGAATTATCAACCAGATAAAGCTACTCTGTTGCTTCTAATCAGTACTGCAGTGGGACTGTTTTATGTTCCACTAATAATATCATTATTTTTTACTAAACTTGTTCCTTTTTGATCAAAAAATTAAGCGCTTGCACAACCATTATTTGGGTAACAACACAAGACATTGATAAAACTTGAATTTATAGCTAAAGCAACTTCTACAATTTGGTAACCCGTCATCCCGCTACTAGTTAGCGCCGCGGCGGTAAATTGACCTTACCCAGAAAAAGTAGAGAGAAAGTTAAGACGTTTTTGGAGTAAAATAAAACGTTTTTTCAAAATATGACAAATAGAAGAGAATATACAGCAGAATTCAAATTAGAAGCTGTTAAGCTGGTTAAAGAAACAGGTCAAGCAAGTACAAAAATAGCAAAAGATCTAGGTATAGATGGCAGTATGTTAAGTAAGAAAATATGATGGAAAAATGTCTGGAGCATACGCATTTCCAGGCAAAGGCTCCTTATGACAAAGAAAGATTTGATCTAAAAAAAGAGCTAATAAGAGAAAGAGACATCTTAAAAAAAGCCCTGGGCAAAGAAAAAGAGTAAAGTATTCTTTTATATAGAAATTGCTATAAAACACAGGAACTATGTAGGGTTTTGTACTGGTGGTATGGGTTGCTAAGGAAAAAAGCAGTAAAGAATTAGCAAAAGAAGGGCTTCTAGCAGATATTCAAAAAATACATCAAGCTTCTAAATGCAGATATGGAGCCCCTAAAATTCACGCTGAATTAAAAGCTTTAGGCAAAAATTAAAACAGTACAAAGTGTTATGCAAGAAAATGGCATTAAAGCCAAGCTTAGACGAAGGTTCAAAAATAAAAAACAGCAAATAAGCAACCGAGTTGTGGCTCCGAACACATTGGATCAAAATTTTACTACTGATCAGCCAAATAAAGTTTGGGATTACCTACATAAAAACTAAAGAAGGTTGTTGGCGGCAATAATTGACCTATATTCACGCATGGTGGTTAATGAGTAACATGATAATTAGTTATAGATTCTTTATTGATGGCCGTTGATAAACGCAAACCCGATAAAAATCTGCTGTTACATAGCGATCAAGGGTCACAGTATACCTCTCAAAATTACCAATTTCTATTGAATACAAAAAACATCATTTCCAGCATGAGCCATAAGGGCTGTTGTTACGATAACTCTGTTGCAGAAAAGTTCACTTAAAAGGGAGCTGCTTATTGATACTTCTCGCTCAACAAACCAGAACTGCCATATTTGAATACATAGAAATCTTTTATAACAAATAACGTAGACATTCTACTATTAACTATTGCATTCCTGCACAATTTATTCTCATGATAAAAACGTCTTAACTTTCTCTCTACTTTTTCTGGGTAAGGTCACTTTTTGTAATATCAAGGGTTTGCGCTATATTCAAGCAGGAATTTTGCTATTTCTGAGTTGCCTTGCTGTTTAGCAAGAGATATAGGGGTAGCGCCATCATCACTACATTGACCACTTGGATTTACACCTTGTTCTAGTAGGAATTTTAATATTGCTAATTCGTTTGAAAATGCAGCAAGACACATTCCTTTTGCTTTAAGGCTTGGGCTTGTGTTATATTCAAGCAATAGCTTAACCACTTCTAATTTATTTCCCTACTTTATAGCATTATGAATAGGTGTGATGTAGCTATTTGAAACTGTGTTATATTTTAGTAATAATTCCACTGTCTCTAATTTGCCAGAGAATGCAGCCTCATATATAGGTCTAACTCCTTTATTATTTTGGATATTTGGATTTGCACCATGATTAACTAACAATTGTACTGTTTCCAAGGGACCACGAAACGCAGCATGATGCATAGGTGTATTCCCATTATTATCTTGAACATTTGGATCTGCACTATGTTCAAGCAACAATTTTATCATCTCTAATTGACTATAAGATGCAGCAAAAGCTATAGGTGTGGCACCTTGATCACTTTTAACATTAGGGCTTATGCCGTGATTAAGTAATGATTTTGCTATTTCCAAGTAACCGTACTTTGCAGCAACATGTATAAGTGCAACTCCTTTATATTGGGCCTCTGGATTTACACCATGCTTAAATAGTAGTTTTATTATTTCTATAATATCATCTCGAGCATAAAACGTAATAGCTCCGAGAGCATTTGAAGTTTTTGGATCAGCACCATGCCCAAGTAATAGTTTGGCTACTTCTAATTTATTGGTTCTGATAGCAGAATATAGAGAAGAAACGCTACTATCTTGAAAATTATTTGGATCTACACCATGTTCAAGTAGTGGAGTTTCTTTACCATTAAATGCAGCAGTGGATATAGGCGTATAACCTAGATAATTTTGAATATTTGGATCTGCTTCACTTTTAAGCAACAGCTTAGCTATTTCCAAGTAACCGTAATTTGCAGCAATGTATAGAGGTGTAGACTTATCTCTATTATAGAGATGTTGAATATTTGGATTTGCACTATATTCAAGTAGAAGTTTTGCTATCTCTAACTTATTATCCCTTGCAGCAATCCATAGAGGAAATAACCCGCCAGCTCTCCTTACCTCTGAATATTCTTTTGGGTTGTAGTAGAGATTTGGGTCTGCACCATTTTTGAGTAATAGTTTTACTTCTTGTGCATTACCATCTTCTACAGCTAGGAATAATTGTTCTTCCTGTGTTTTTACGCGTGTTTCCACATTAGATATAAAAAATAACAATACTAAACATGCAATACCAATAATGCTAATATATTTTATAACTTTTCTCATAAGATATTTTACAATGCTTCTAATAATATTAGATATCATCTATAAAATTAAAAAATCCATGAAAGGGGATGAAAATATGTAAAAAAGTATTATTGATTAATTAAAAACAGATTTTGATTTGATAATACTAATAAAATCGATTTATCTTAAATTTACGTTGATTTTTACCTGTTATTTTTTGTAGTTTATCCAACGTAAATTCCAGGTAAAACAAAGTCGTTATCTCCAACCGTTACAACCAACTCTCCTTCTTTAATTTTTATTTGATTAGGTGTATGGTCCCATACCATCACACTCTGGGATCATACACCTAAAGTACTCCGACACTGGGATGACACCCCGGGGTTTCTGGGATGACAAAAAAGAGCCCCCTGAGCAAAAATCTTATAGCCACTTGAATGATAATTGACTTTTTGCCTAAAATAACTAAGAAAGAAACTTCTCATCAAGATAACTTAAATATATACTAATTCTCTTATTTTTAAACGATTTCTCATCATGAATTGCACGATCAAAAACCTGAATTTGACTTGTTATAATGCTACAATTATTACTTGCAACTTCTAATACGCCACTATCAATTACAACCTTCTTTTCTGTTTGGTTACTCATTTTAACAGTAATCATACCAGGCAATAAATAAATTAAGTAAGGAGCATGGTGAGCTAAAATCATAAGCTCCCCTTCGAGCCCAGTTACTGAAAGAGAAACCACCCCACTGAATGAAATTTGATCATCAGGAGAGAAAAATTGCACTTTAAAAGTATTCATAATCTTTAACTTTTATTTAGCTTCAGCTTGTATTAATTCAGCCTTTTTTATTGCTTCATCTATATTCCCCACCATATAAAAAGCAGCCTCTGGTAAGTGATCATATTTGCCTTCAACAATCCCTTTAAAACTGGAAACAGTATCAGAAAGTGAAACAAATTTACCAGGCATGCCAGTAAATATTTCTGCAACGTGAAAAGGTTGAGAAAGAAATTTCTGAATCTTACGAGCCCTATCAACAATAATTTTATCTTCATCAGATAGCTCATCCATACCAAGTATTGCGATAATATCTTGCAGTGATTTATAAGTTTGCAATATACGTTTCACCTCAGAAGCTACCTTATAATGTTCTTCACCAATGATTTCAGCAGATAAAGACTGAGAAGTTGAATCAAGTGGATCAACAGCAGGGTATATTCCCATTTCAGCTATTTGCCTTGACAACACTGTGGTGGCATCAAGGTGAGAGAACGTAGTTGCTGGGGCTGGATCAGTTAAATCGTCCGCAGGAACATATATAGCTTGCACAGAAGTAATAGAGCCAGAAGTTGTTGAAGCTATTCTTTCTTGCATTGCACCCATATCAGTTGCAAGGGTTGGCTGATAACCAACAGCTGACGGTATTCTTCCAAGTAAAGCAGAAATTTCAGAACCAGCTTGTGTAAATCTAAAGATATTATCCACAAAAAATAGAACATCTTGGTTTTCACGGTCACGAAAATACTCTGCCATAGTAAGTGCTGTTAAAGCAACTCTAGCCCTTGCTCCAGGAGGCTCATTCATCTGACCATAAACCAAAACAGCTTGAGATTTTTCATGCTCATTTATATTTATTACATTTGAAGTGATCATCTCGTGATAAAGATCGTTACCTTCACGCGTTCTCTCCCCTACCCCGGCAAACACAGAAAATCCTTTATGAGCTTTTGCTATATTATTAATTAATTCCATTATTAGGACTGTTTTACCAACACCGGCTCCACCAAATAAGCCAATTTTTCCTCCTTTAAGATAAGGTGCAAGAAGATCTATAACTTTTATTCCCGTAACTAAAACTTCTTCCTGTATTCTCTGTTCAGTAAAACTTGGAGGTGCTCTGTGTATAGGCTCTAAGTTATATTTTCCCTTCAGTGGACCACACTCATCTATAAGCTCTCCAACAACATTAAAAATCCTTCCTAAAGTTGAACGCCCAATTGGCACCGATATTGGTGCACCTGTATCAACAAATTCATCCCCCCTTGACATGCCATCTGTGCTATCCATAGCAATACAACGAACTATATTTTCACCTATATGCTGCGAAACTTCTAAAACCAGCTCCTTATCCTTATATTTTAGTTTGCTTTTTAAAGCATTAAATATTTTAGGCAATTCACCTTCAAATTTTATATCAACAACTGCTTGAGTTACCTTAATCGCTCTACCTATATTCATCTCTTTCTTTTTATCACCTAACACTATAATTCCATAAAAGAACTTCTAAAGAAAATAAATTTTATATTATTAACAGAAATTTTGCAACATTAAAACGCTTACTAGTTACGCTTCATTACAAACAATGCAAATGCATTTAATAGCCAAGTAATAATAAACAATACTAAACTAAGCGCATAAGCAGCAAGAGTTTGTACACTATTGAAATCCTGATCTCCGGTAAGTAATGTAGCGATCTGCACGGTAATGGTAGTAACTGAATTAAGAGGGTTAAAAGTCAAATTTGCGTTGATTCCTACAGCCATTAGCACAATCATTGTTTCACCTATCACTCTTGAAATTGACAATAAAATTGCACTTAAAATTGTAGGCATTGCATAAGGTATTGTTATATGCCATATAGTTTCCGCTGGAGTTGCGCCAAGTGCCATGAAGCCATAACGCAAGCTTTTTGGAACAGATCTTATGGCATCTTCGAGTAAAGAAATAATAAAAGGAAGAATCATTATCCCAATCGATAAACCGGCAACTAAGGCACTTTCTGAGTGTATACTTAAACCAAAAAAATTTGCTACCTGCTTTATAAAGACAGACAAAAACACAACCGCGAAATATCCATATACAACCGTAGGAATAGCAGACAAAACTTGCAAAGTTGTATTAACAATATAACGCACTTTCTCACTCGCATATTCACTAATATATATTGCAGAAAATAAACCAAGCGGAACGACAACTAACATTGCTATAATAGTTATAAGTAATGTACCAACTAAAAGCGGCGCTATACCAAAACATCCTATCTTCTCTTCATTGATAGTGACTACATTGTGGCCCCATTTCAAGCAAAACAAGAATTCTGAAATAGCTACTTTATTAAAAAAACTAATGGATTGAATAAAAATAGACAGCATTATAAATAAAGTGATAAAAAATGATATGGCCAAAGCCACAAATAACGAAAGTTTTATTATCTTATTTCTTTTATTTTTAAAGATAAAAGCAAGCATGAAAAAAAGTAACGCTATAGAAATAAAAGTTACAAAACAATTATTATAGAATACTAACAACCAAGTTAGCATCCATACACAACTAAGATATAGATAAGATTTAACCTTATTTACTTCTTGAAACCTACTAAAACAAAATAAAAGGATTAGTAAGACAGGTATGACTATCACCGAATTCATTCTTCCATGCATCAAATTTTATTCTACGAAAATGTCATACAAGTTCACCATTATTTGACAATAAAGTAAAACAATTTAAAATAAATAATTATATTAATATAAAAACAATGAAGAGAACATTTCAACCAAAAAATTTGATAAGAAAGCGCAGACACGGATTTCGTTCACGTATGGCAACAAGAGCTGGAAGAAAAATCCTTAATAAGCGCCGTTCATTAGGGTGTAACAAATTATGCGCATAGTAAGTATAAAAAAAAAGATTTTTCTTCTGCTTTCAAAAATAAGTTAGCACTCAACAGTCTTTTTTATCGTGGGCTTTATATATCACTGTACGCTATAAAAGAAAGAGAACCTGAAAAGTACATTCATACTATTAGAGTAGGTCTGGCTATCAGTAAAAAAGCCGGAAAAGCAGCAAAAAGAAATAAAATAAAAAGGCAACTACGAATGCTTGCTAAAATTAGCATTTTAAATATAAGTAATATAGGGCACTACTACATAATACTAACTCATAGAAACATTATGCAAGCAAGTTATAAAAACTTACAAAAAGATCTAACTATTTGCTTAAAAAAGATAAAATAAGAAAAAATCTCAATTAAGGTATTTACAACTATATTTTTTATGATAACATAAGTAAAATTTTTAAAATAAATTAATGGGTGTGGGTGTTTAATGGTAGAGAGTAGAAAAGCACAAGATAAAAATCTCAATATAAATACAAATAATGTTAAAGAAGATTTTTATGAATATAAAGAATCTAGTTATCGTACACAATGGGAATTAGCATTTGAGCAAAGTCAATACTTAGAGCAAAATAAGAATAAGCCTAGACCACAATTATTAGATTTGAACATAGAAGCGACTTCTCGTAATAAAAGAATTATTAAAAGGCGGTAAAAAGAAATTTTTATAAACTTGGCGGCGACCTACTCTCCCTTTTCAAGTACCATCAGCGCTAAAAAGTTTCACTTCCGAGTTCGAGATGAGATCGGGTGGTTCATTTTTGCTATAGCCACCAAGTCAATAAAAATTTCTAACTTAACAATTTTAACTTAATATTTAACACTGCATACACACATATAGAAAGCAAATAAATCAATCAGGCTATTAGTACTAGTTAGCTTCACATGTTACCATGCTTCTACACCTAGCCTATCAACGTGGTAGTCTTCCACGGCCTTAATTGGGAAATCTTTTTGAAGAGGGTTTCTTGCTTATATGCTTTCAGCAATTATCCCATCTATACATAGCCACCCAGCGATGCTATTGGCATAACAGCTGGTACACCAGAGGTATATCCATCTCGGTCCTCTCGTACTAGAGTCAGACCTTCTCAAATTTCCTTCACCCACGGCAGATAGAAACCGAACTGTCTCACGACGTTCTAAACCCAACTCACGTATCACTTTAATCGGCGAACAGCCGAACCCTTGGGACCTTCTTCAGCCCCAGGATGTGATGAGTCGACATCGAGGTGCCAAACGGTGTCGTCGCTATGAACGCTCGAACACCATCAGCCTGTTATCCCCGGCGTACCTTTTATCCGTTGAGCGATGACCCTTCCATACAGAATCACCGGATCACTATGACCGACTTTCGTCTCTGCTTGGCCTGTCAGCCTCGCAGTCAGGCAAGCTTATGCCATTATACTATCAAGCTGATTTCCGACCAGCTCTAGCTTACCTTCGCACGCCTCCGTTACTTTTTAGGAGGCGACCGCCCCAGTCAAACTACCCACCATACAATGTCCTAGTTCCAGATAATGAAACATAGTTAGATATCAAAAGTGTAAAGGGTGGTATCTCAAGGTTGACTCCATTATAGCTAGCGCCATAACTTCAAAGTCTCCCACCTATCCTGCACATCACACTTTTAATAGCAATGTAAAGCTATAGTAAAGGTGCACGGGGTCTCTTCGTCTAACCGCGGGTACCCCGCATCTGCACGGGGAATTCAATTTCGCTGAAGTGATGTTGGAGACAGTGGAGAAATCGTTACGCCATTCGTGCGGGTCGGAACTTACCCGACAAGGAATTTCGCTACCTTAGGACCGTCAGTGTTACGGCCGCCGTTTACTGGGGCTTCAATTCGGAGCTTGCACCCTTCCTATTAACCTTCCAGCACCGGGCAGGCGTCAGACCCTATACTTCCACTTACGTGTTTGCAGAGTCCTGTGTTTTTAGTAAACAGTCGCTACTCCCTATTTTGTGCCACCTACTCATAGTTGCCTAAAAGCAGGTTACCCTTCTTCCGAAGTTACAGGTATAATTTGCCGAGTTCCTTCAACATCATTCTTTCAACACCTTAGTATACTCTACTCATCCACCAGTGTCGGTTTGCGGTACGGCCTCATAAATATAAGTGCTATTTCCTGGAGCTTCTTTTAAGCATAGATCAATCCAATAAGATCTATACAAATACGAAACCCGTCACACTTAAGAGGTTTAGGAATATTAACCTAATTGCCATCGACTACTCCTTTACGGACTCGCCTTAGGAACCGACTAACCCTACGCAGATTAACTTAACGTAGGAACCCTTAGATTTTTGGTGAGAGTGTTTTTCACACTCTTTTACGCTACTTATGTCAGCATTCTCACTTCCGATATCTCCAGCAGTTTTCACAAACCACCTTCACAGACTTACGGAACGCTCCGCTACCGCGCCTATTGATCGAAATCAATAAGCACTCACATCTTCGGTATACAGCTTTAGCCCCGGTACATTTTCGGCGCAGAAAAACTTATTTAGACAAGTGAGCTGTTACGCTTTCTTTAAAGGATGGCTGCTTCCAAGCCAACCTCCTAGCTGTAATGGTTTTTCTACTTCCTTCCCCACTTAGCTGTAATTTTGGGACCTTAGATAGTGATCTGGGTTGTTTCCCTTTCCACCACGGACTTAGCACCCGTAGTGTGCCTGCTGTATAATTAATTGTTGGTATTCGGAGTTTAGTTAGATTTGGTAAGACGGTGAATCACCCTAGTCTATCCAGTGCTCTACCCCCAACAACATACATACAACGCTCTACCTAAATAGATTTCGCGGAGAACCAGCTATTTCCAAGTTTGATTGGCCTTTCACCCCTAATCACAACTCATCCAATAATGTTGCAACATTAACTGGTTCGATCCTCCAGTGTGTTTTACCACACCTTCAATCTGGTCATGACTAGATCACTTGGTTTCGGGTCTAATCCATAAAACTAAAACGCCCTATTCAGACTTGCTTTCGCTACGCCTACACCTAACGGCTTAAGCTTGCTTCATAGATTAACTCGCTGACCCATTATGCAAAAGGTACGCTGTCACTCTAAATATCAATAAATTGATATAGAGCTCCAACTGTTTGTAAGCACTTGATTTCAGATTCTATTTCACTCCCCTCCCGGGGTTCTTTTCACCTTTCCCTCACGGTACTTGTTCACTATCGGTCGTTAAGGAGTATTTAGGCTTGGAGGATGGTCCCCCCATATTCAAACAGGATTTCACGTGCCCCGCTCTACTCAAGGATTTAAAAACTTTCTACTTATACAGGACTATCACCTTCTATGGTTACTATTTCCAGAGTATTCTAATTCTTATTCTTAAATCACTAGCCTTTTCCGCTTTCGCTCGTCACTACTAACAGAATCTCGGTTGATTTCTTTTCCTTTGGCTACTTAGATATTTCAGTTCACCAAGTTTGCTTTACATACTTAGTACGTAATAACTAGCTAAACTAGTTGGGTTTCCCCATTCGGAAATCTGCGGATCAAAATTTGTTGACAATTCCCCACAGCTTATCGCAGCCTGCCACGTCCTTCATCGCCTCTTAACGCCAAGGCATCCATCAAGTGCTCTTAATAATTTATTTATCCGACTATATGCAGAATATGCAGAGTTAAATATTATTAAAATTGAATTGAGATTAAATTAATCTCTACCATAAAACTTGTCAAACATCTAAAAACTAAATTAATCTTTTATATATTATAACCTAATAAATAATATGTCAACGCCTTTTTGCACAAAACATTTACTTATATTATCAACAACAATATACTAGCAATCCTAAACAGTATAATCTGAGAAATATGTGGTAAACTTATATATACAGTAAAAATTAATAAAAAAGATATTTTGTAAGATAAAATGTGTTAAAATCAATTGCATAAAAATGATAATAAACATTCGGAGTATTTCTAACGTATGAAAAGTAATCTCTCTTTTATAAAAAACGTTGCTTTAAATTGTATGTCTAAGCTCATTGGCGTATTAAATATTAAGAAAGTAAAACACTTCATTGTGAATAAATATAATACTCTTCATAAAGAAATGACAGTGCTTCTTAAAAAATCTAAGAACCTGTTAAATACCAACATTGAAATCGGTTTATATCACTTTTATAAAGGTAACATATCAGATGCAAAGTTACGATTTTGGTTAATTAGCATATTTTACCCCCATTTACCTATAGTCTGGTATAACATCGGAAGGTGTCATTTTGCGGTAGGGAATACTAATAAAGCTTATAATTATTTAACAAAGACACTAAAATTAGATAATCACCACGAGGAGGCGTCTTACTATATAAAAAAAATGACAAACTCAGCGCCTATTACAGAATTGCCAAAAAACCTCATAAGACAATATTTTGATTACACAGGTGAATATTTTGTTGAGCATTGGTTGATTGCCAAACAATATAGAGGGCATGAACTTGTACACATGATAATTACAAAAATCTTCAACAACTCCACTTCTGAGCTCAATATACTTGACCTTGGTTGTGGAACTGGAATATGTGGTCATTTCTTGAAAATAAATAGTATTGGAAACCATATAACAGGAATTGACATTTCAAGTAGAATGCTAAATATCGCAAGAGGATGCTTTATAAAAGGTAAGCCTGTTTACAATGAATTAATACATATGGAAATGAAAGAGTTTCTTAAACAAGAGAAAAACCAGCAGTATGATGTAATTATCTTTCCTGAAGTGCTACATTATCTACATGACTTTCAAGAAGAATTGGAATTAGCAAAAAGATCTACGAGCAAAAAAGGAGTTATTGTATGTTTAATAAGAAGAAAGGAAGGTGAAGGTATTGACTTTGTAAACAAAGGAGACTATTTTCGTCACTCAGAAAGTTATGTTCAACATGTTGCAAAAGAGATAAATATGCAAATAAGTTATATGAGTTACTGTAAAATATATGGCAGTCAGGTTGACGGTATCTTGTTTGCATTACAGCATCAACAAGAAAGTCCGAAAAACCTAACTTAAAAATTACTCAAAGTGGCTTTTAAGTATCTATATATAATAAAAGGATAAAAGGAATTTTATGAATAACATTACTATTGATTACGCAAAGGACAGCAAATTAACCGACTTTGGAAAAGCAGTTCTATCAGACAGGTATTTAATAGAAAATGAAAGTTATCAAGACCTCTTTGCACGTATTGCTAATTACTATTCTGATAATAAAGAACATGCGCAGCGTCTTTATGACTACATGAGCAACTTGTGGTTCATGCCTTCAACACCAATACTCAGCAATGGTGGCACTAAGAGAGGGTTACCTATCTCTTGCTTTCTTAATGAAACCGAAGACAGCTTGCAGGGAATAGTTGATCTATGGAATGAAAATGTTTGGCTTGCTGCACGTGGTGGTGGAATAGGTAGTTATTGGGGAAATTTACGCTCAATAGGCGAAAGCGTAAAGGGTAGCGGCAAAACATCAGGAATTGTTCCATTTATTGTAGTGCAAAATGCTCTAACGCTTGCAATTAGTCAGGGATCCTTAAGGCGAGGAAGTTCAGCAGTCTATCTTCCTGTATCTCATCCGGAGATAGAAGAGTTTCTGGATTTGCGTAAGCCAACAGGCGGTGACCCAAATCGCAAAGCGTTAAATATACATCATGCTGTAATAGTAACAGATAAATTTATGCAGGCTGTTGAGAATGATCAAGAATGGAATTTAATAAGCCCTCACAACAATAAGGTTATTTCAACTGTAAAAGCGCGGGATATATGGATCAAAATATTAACAGCAAGAGTTGAAACTGGAGAACCTTACATTATTTTCCTTGATGCAACAAATAACAATAAGCCAGAATCTTACAAAAAGCTCAACTTAGACATCAAGATGTCAAATCTATGCAGTGAAATAACTTTAACCACAGGTTATGATCACCTGAATAAGTCACGCACTGCTGTGTGTTGTCTATCATCCGTAAACCTTGAGTACTACGAAGAATGGAAAGACAATAAACTCTTCATAGAAGATATAATGCGCTTTCTTGATAATGTATTGGAAGATTTCATAAATAAAGCACCGAATGAAATGCAGCGAGCAAAATATTCTGCAGCCAGAGAACGCAGTATTGGTCTTGGTGTGATGGGCTTTCATTCATTTTTACAAAGCAAAATGGTTCCTTTTGAATCAGTAACAGCACAACAATGGAATAAAAAAATATTTAAGTATTTACGCGAGCAAGCAGATATAGTTTCTAAAAAATTAGCAGAAGAAAAGGGAGCATGTCCTGATGCCAAAGAAGTTGATCTAATGGAAAGGTTTGCACACAAACTCGCTATTGCTCCTACTGCCTCGATCTCCATTATTGCAGGTAATACCTCCCCTGGAATAGAACCATACGCAGCAAACGTATTCATACAAAAGACACTTACAGGCTCATTTGTAGTGCGAAATAAATTCTTGCAAAAACTATTAGCAGAAAAAAATCAAGACAATGATAAAATATGGTCTTCAATTTCAACAAACGAGGGTTCCGTTCAGCATTTAGATTTTCTTAGTGAGCATGAAAAATTGACATTTAAAACAGCGTACGAGCTTGACCAAAGATGGATTATAGAACATGCAAGTGATAGAACTTCGTGTATTTGCCAGTCTCAATCAGTAAATCTGTTCTTACCTGCTAACGTACATAAACGTTACTTGCACAAAATACACATGCTTGCTTGGAAAAAAGGATTGAAGAGCTTATATTACTGCAGATCACAATCAATGCAGAGAGCCGATAAGGTCTCGCATGACATATTCAAAAAAAGTGAAATATTGCAACAAAAAACAGATATTGACTACGATGAATGTCTGTCATGCCAATAGCGGCCTTACTCAGAAAAAGTAGAGAGAAAGTTAAGCAAATGGGTAAATAGACTTCTTGCATAACCATATAACGCACTTTTATTGGGAATAGAAACGAAAAAACTTCCTTGACAAGCTTCGCCAGCCCCCTTATCATGATAATGAAGGTATTCATTTATCTTCAATCTGTGCAGATTAAACGACAACAGTATTACGTAGTTGGCGTCTTATTTTTAATTTTTTGCACTATGCACACCTTACGTCTTCACAACATTTTTAGGTTTTTACCTATATAAGCTGAAACGCGCTTATAAGTCGTTTAAGACAGTATAGTACGCCGATTTGCAGGATTAGAGAGTGACAACTAGCTAACACGGGGTTTTTTTGCCTTTTTTCCTGCTTAGTAAATTTCTTAAACATTTAAACTAAGGTGAGTTGCATTAAAAAGCAGCTAAATTGCAGCGTTTAAGACTTAAAAAACGCCAATACTAAAAATAGACAATGACTAGGGTTTCTTTTGCCTTTTTTTTATTTGGTAAATTTTTTAATATTTATACGGAAGGTGTCATTCCAGCGCGTGACGCTGGAATCCAGCCTTTCTGCAATCTCATCGAAAACGTTTTTCTATGCTAATTTGCTTGCTCACAAGCAAACTTTCCTGGATCCCAGTGTCAAGCACTGGGATGACAGCTAGCCTGACAACCGTCATCCCGCTACTTGTTAGCGGCTGAGATACTGCGGCGGTATGACGTAGATTGCTGTCATTCCGCTACTAGTTAGCGCCGCGGTGGTATGGTGTAGGAAAATTAGCTATATAGCTAACTTGTACCACGCGTTAAAGCTTTTAAACAGGTCTTGGTTTACTTACTCCATTATTTTCTTTATTATCAGATATCATTTTAAATAATATGGAGGAGCAAATTGTCAGCAATTGCCATTATTGATTTTGGTTCACAGTTTACACAGCTTATCGCAAGACAAGTAAGAGGAATGGGTGTTTATTGTGAGATATTTCCAAGCAACATCAGTTTTGAAACAATATCAAAATTCAATGGGTTTATTCTCTCTGGAGGACCACAATCTGTAAATGATGATTGTTCTGAAACAAGTAGAGTAGTACATGAAATTATAAAACTTAATGAGGCAACAAACGTTCCTATACTTGGAATATGCTATGGACAGCAACTCATTTGTCATTATTTTGGAGCAAAAGTAAAAGAGAGTTTCAAACAGGAGTTTGGCAGAACTAAAATCAAGATACTAAAAGAATCCCCTATTATAAAGGATACCTGGGATGTTAATTCTGAAGTGGATGTATTAATGAATCATGCAGACAGTGTTGATACTATACCACAGGGATTTACTGTTATCGCATCAGGTGTGATAAATCAAACAATTGCAATAATTGTCAACGAACAGCGGAAGATTTACTGTACTCAATTCCATCCTGAAGTGAGGCCCACAACAAATGGCAGTAAATTGCTCTCTAACTTCTTGGATATTGCAAATTGCGAAAGAGACTGGACAATGAAATCGTTTATTGAAAAACAGAAGGAAGAAATCAAAAATGTAGTAGGAGAGAAAAAAGTAATCGCTGCAGTAAGTGGTGGGGTTGATTCAAGTGTTGCAGCGGCTCTCACACATAAAGCTATAGGAAAACAATTGAACTGTATTTTTATCGATACTGGGTTGTTACGCAAGAACCAGACCATTGCTATGTTAAAAGAGATTCCGATAAACTATGTTGATAAATCAAATTTATTTTTGAGTAGGTTGAAGGGAATAACTGATCCAGAAGAAAAGCGAAAAATTATCGGTAACGCTTTCATTGAAGTGTTTGAAGAAGAAGCAAAAAAAATAGGTGATGTGGATTTTTTGATGCAAGGTACCATCTACTCTGATGTAGTTGAGTCAGGGCATGCCTCAGACAACACTAGTACAATTAAGTCTCACCATAATGTTGGTGGGTTGCCAGAAAAGATGAATCTGAAGCTAGTGGAGCCTTTACGTTACCTCTTTAAAGATGAGGTAAGGCTACTTGGAAAGGAAATTGGGCTTTCAGATGAGATAATATTTCAACATCCATTTCCTGGACCCGGACTTGCAGTGAGGATTATAAGTGAAGTCGATGAAGAAAAGGTGCGAATACTGCAAGAAGTAGATGAAATATATATTAATACGATGAAAAATTATGATCTATACGATAAGATATGGCAAGCTTTTGCTGTATTATTACCAATAAAAACTGTAGGCGTCATGGGAGATGGTCGTACATACGGATATGTTTGTGCTTTAAGGGCTGTAACATCATCTGATGGTATGACAGCTGATGCATTTCCATTTGAAAATAAGGATCAACACTTGCTAGTATTTTGGGATTTTTTACAGAATGTTGGCAGTATAATTGTTAATAATGTTCCCGGAGTAAATAGAGTTGTTTATGATATCACTTCTAAACCACCTGCAACTATTGAGTGGGAGTAAATTAAAAAGTCTAGTCATCCTGCTACTTGTTAGCGGGATTTATTGCCGAGATACCGCGAATGAATCGCGGTATGACGGTTCGCGGCAACATGACGATAACCTCGTCATCCCGCTACGTGTTAGCGGGATCTATCCGCAGCAGTATGACGTAGGACTGCTGTCATCCCGCTGCTTGTTAGCGGCTGAGATACCGCGAATGAATCGCGGTATGACGGTTAATTTTCTTTATTTTGCTCATAACTTCCACAAGCAGTGCAAACATAAATGAAGAATACAAATATCCTTTTGGTAATTCTATATGAAATCCATGAAGTATGAGGTACACCCCGACAAGTAAAATAAATAAAATGGCGATTATTTTTAACCCTGGGTTAGATTTGATTAACTGGGCGGTATAACTTGATAAAAACAGCATTGCTAGCATGGAAAATGTAAATGCTGTAGCAATTATTACCATGTTATAAGTTAGTGCTATAGCAGTTAATATCGAATCAACCGAAAAAACTAAATCTATTAATATAATTTGTAGCACAACTAAAAAAAATTTTGATTTAACGTTTGCTTTCTTTTTATTTTTCTTACATACAAAGATGTCATCCCGTAACTCCATAGAGCTTTTAACAATAAGGAATAATCCCCCTGCGATCATAAGTGAATCCCTTGCTGATGCAGTGTGAAATATAGGTTTTTGCATTGACAATATAGATGATGTAAAAAATAGTATTACAAAACGCATTAATAGCGCTAATCCAAGGCCCATAAGGCGCACTCTTTCTCTCAGCACATTTGGTACCTTATCTATTGCTAGAGAAATAAAGATTAAATTGTCTACACTAAGTATAGTTTCAAGTAGTGTAAGTGTCAGTAAAGTCCAAGCATCAGTTAGCATTTTTGTTTCAAATTCGGTTCTTCTTACTCTACAATAGATGTGTAAAAATTAAGTGACTTCACTCAGAAGTTTTATAGCAGTTCTCCAGAAAAACAGGATATATAAAGTTCAGCAGCTTCTTCTATTTTCGTTTTTGAGCAAAATCAATAATAAGAGAGTTTCTTATTTTCATGCACGCAAATAAGATAAAGCCTTATTTTCATTTTTGACTTTATTTGAAAATAATATATACTATAAAAATAGTGTGCTAGGTTGAATGAATGTATATTAAAGGATCACCATCAGGCAAAGTATTCGCTGGTTACCAGGCATTTATATCAAGCCCCTTGCCACCAAAATTTGAATGGGACAATGATTTAGTTAATAGTCTTTAAACCCTTACTTTACTATAAGGAAAGTGGTTGAAAACTTAGGTGTCGTATTTACAACAGCCCAAAGAGCAATCGTAAAGCTTGAAGATTTAGGCATCGTTTCACAAACTTCTCAAGGAAAGAGAGATCGGGTTTATTGTGCAACTGATATTTTGAATATTCTAGAAGAACCAACTAAGATTACAGAGAACTTCGATAGCACATTGTAGCTATTGTGATGAATAAATTCAGCAAACAGCAAGCTTAAAGAGTCTGATCCAATGGACATGCTGAACAAAAAGTAAGGAGCTCCTTTTGGAGGATTATATTAACTTATTAATTAATTGCTTGACTTTTAGCAGGATTTATTATATTATTCATTAATGAGTAATGCAATCAAACCAAGGAGGATAGCATGATAAATAATTTAGATTCAATAATTCTTGGAATAAAAGATGGTGAAAAGGCGATTGAAGATTTAAGGGTTGTTCTTAAAAAAAGAAAAGAAGACGTTATCACTACACAGACATTTAATTATGCTTTACGATGCCTACAAACTACAAAGGAAGCGATAGTACACGAAATTCTGCTTCATTTTATACAAAATCCTGGCGAGCAATCACTAGAACAAGTGATACAATGCTTAGATAGAGCAATACAATCTGGGATATATGCAAAAAACAACCCAATAAGAAATCTAGATGAAGAATTTCGTACTCATATAAACTTTAAAGATGAAGAGGGAAATACATTACTACATCATGCAGTTATAGGTAATAAAACTGAAGAAATAACCACCCTTCTTGTTACATATAGTGCAAATCCTTTGATACAAAACGCGGATAATAAAGTTCCTTTAGATTTAGCTCAAGGAGAAACAAAAAAAGTGCTTATTAAAAGTATGAAAGAACAAGCTAGTGCGAAAAAAGAAAGTGCTATGATAGGCAGTGTGGTGCCTGGCATAATGATTGGTGGTTTTCTTGGTGTTGTACTTGGAGCTGGTGTGTATGTTGCAGTAAGTCTTTCTGGTGGTATGATACTAGGTGTAATGATAGCATCTGTTCTTGTTGCTAGTATAGCTGTTGGGCTGGCCATGTATTTTTTGAGTCAAGACTATGAACAGGCTAAAGCGATAGAAAAAACTATTAGCACTGTTAGCTCTGAAATATCTGTTGATGATACAACTGCCGCTAATAAAAATAATAAAGAAGGGCCACAACTTACATATAGCTGACCCAAGCAACACGTCATACCGCGATTCATTCGCGGTATAGATTCTGCTAACTAGTAGCGGAATGACGAATGTGTCGTTTTTCAAATTGTCGTAAGTCACTTTAGCTATAATACACACAAGGAGGGTGTCATCCCAGCGCCCCTATGATGTCATCCCAGTGCTTGACACTGGGATCCAGAAAAGTTTGCTTGTGAACAAGCAAACTAGCATGGAAAGTAGCTGATCTTACACTAAATGAATGTTTTTGATGAGGTTGCATAGAAGCTGGATTCCAGCTTCACGCGCTGGAATAACAACTGTGTTTTTGCTTTTTTGTCATCAAATACTCCTACTCTTTATGTCATCCAAGTGTCCTGACTACTTGGATCCAAGAAATTTAATTGTTTTAAATTTTCCCCTCTATACACCTATTTAAAATTTATGTTATTCACATGTGCAATATAATCTATAATAACGTTTATCAATACAATATATTAAAAAATATTATGAGCTTCGTAAAAGAAAAAAACACCCCTGTGATGGAGCAGTATTTGAACCTGAAAGCTCAATACAAGGATCATCTGCTATTTTATAGGCTAGGAGATTTTTATGAGTTGTTTTTCGATGATGCTATTAAAGCTGCGAAATTGCTGAATATAGTGCTAACCAAGAGAGGCAATTCCAATGGGCAAGAAATACCAATGTGTGGAGTGCCAGCACACAGTAGTGAATCTTACCTACACAAGCTAATAGATTTAGGATTCAAAGTAGCAATCTGTGACCAATTAGAAACTGCTGATGAAGCAAAAAAGAGGGGCTATAAATCCATAGTAAAACGTGATGTAGTGCGAGTTGTAACTCCAGGTACAATTATAGAAGATTCGCTACTGGAGGATAAAAGCAATAATTATCTCGCGTCCATAGTTGAACAAAATGACGAATATGCTATTAGTTGGCTTGAATTATCGACGGGAAAATTTTTTCACACTTTAACGAGTTTGAAAGCTCTAGATAGTGATTTATTGCGTATATCACCAAGAGAATTATTAATTTCTGAAAAATTCACTGAGGACGAAAAAATTAGATCGATTTTAAAAAATTATAAAATATCAATTACACAACACGCCCAGAGTTTTTTTGAGTATAGTAAATCTCACAGAACGTTATGCGAGTTTTATAAAATCAGGGAACTTGGGAGTATAGGAAATTTCAGCAAAGTAGAAATCATGGCGTGCGGTGCACTACTTGAATATGTCAGAGTAACACAAAGGGGCTCTATTCCAAGGCTTGAATTCCCAAAAACCTATAAGCAACAAAATTTCATGCTTATTGATGCTTCAGCAAGGAGAAATCTTGAGTTGTTTTCAACTCAATTTGGTGAAAAGAAAGGTTCACTAATTTCACTTATTGATCACACAGTTACAGCCTCTGGTGGACGCCTGCTCAAACAAATGCTCGCTTCACCACTTGCTTGTTCTAAGGCAATTAACCTAAGGCTCAGCACCGCTCAATTTTTTGTAAATAATCATGATTCACGCAAAAAAATACGAGAGATATTATCTAACATTCCGGATATTGAGAGGTCTTTATCGCGCTTAATACTAGGGCGTGGTTCACCAAAGGATATGAACCTATTGAAAATAGGCCTAGGAAAGACTTTAGAATTGTCTGAGTTCTTATGTAAAATTGAATCAGGTGAAAATGGATCTCTCCCACAACAATATGTCATCCAAACTGAGATCCAGCCAGCGTCACGCGCTGGAATGACAGTAAAATCAGACGAGAGTGAACTAAGCACAATACATAAAAGCCTTGGCAATCATAAAGACCTATTTGAACTGTTAAATAGTGCTATACTCGATAATAACCTCAGTTCCGTGAAAGAAGGAGGATTTATTCACTCAAAATACAACTCAGAATTATCTGAGTTATCCTACATATTAAATAATAGTAATAAACTAATAACCAAACTCCGTGAATCTTATCGCGACCTAACTGGCATTGCCGCACTCAAAATATTACACAACAACATACTTGGTTATTACGTTGAAGTGTCGGCAAATCACAAAATAACTTCGGATATATTTATTCATAGGCAAAGCTTAGCAAATAGCATGCGCTACACTACTAATGAATTGAAAGAACTAGAAAATAAAATTCTTACGGCACGTGATGCTGCAATCGGCTTAGAAATGAAAATTTTTAGTGAACTGTGTAGTGAAGTCGCTAAAGAATCTGAAAAAATTGCTCTTGTTGCAAATGCTTTGGCAAAACTTGATATTAGAACCGCGTTTGCAGAGCTTGCAGTGCAAAATAATTATGTAAAACCCACTATCGATGACAGTAAAGAGTTCAATATCTGTGGAGGAAGACATCCAGTGGTTGAGGTTAACGATAAATTCATTGCAAATAGCATCAATTTAGCTGGTATACATCTAATTACTGGTCCTAATATGGCTGGAAAAAGCACTTTCTTGAGACAAAACGCTCTCATTGCAATTTTAGCTCACATGGGGTCATTTGTGCCAGCAGAAAGTGCGCATATTGGAGTGATTGACAAGATATTCAGCAGGGTTGGCGCAACGGATAATATAACGGCTGGTTATTCTACCTTCATGGTAGAGATGATCGAAACAGCAACGATAGTAAATCAGGCAACAGACCGTTCCTTGGTGATACTTGATGAAATTGGTAGGGGCACAGGGGTGTATGATGGATTATCTATTGCACAGGCGGTGATTGAACATATTCACAATGTAAATAAGTGCCGCGCCATTTTTGCAACTCATTATCATGAATTAACTAAAGTAAGCAAATACTTGAAGAACGTGAAATGTTTTTGTGTAAAAATAAGAGAGTGGAACGGAGAGGTTATTTTTCTACATGAAGTAATTGAAGGCATTGCAGATGAGTCATATGGAATACATGTAGCAAAACTTGCTGGTTTTCCTGATTCTGTTTTAAATAGAGCAAGTGAAGTGTTTGAGGAGCTGAAGGCTTGAATCATTATTATAAGTGAAGAATTACCTATACAATCGTGGTAGTAGCTATAGAAACGAAAAACTTACTTGACACCCTTCGCCAGCGCCCTTATCATGATAGTGAAGCTATTGTATTTGCTTTCGCCAATCTGCAGATTAAAAGGTAAGGATTACTTAATGTATCGGCGTCTTATGTTCAATTTTTTGCAGTATATAGATACTGTATGTCTTTACAAAACTTCATCTACATCTAGATTTTTATCTAAATAAGCTGAACGCGCTTATAAAGCGTTACAAGACATCAAAAAATGCCAATACTCGACAGAGATAGTAAAGGACTAGCTAATTCGGGGATTCTTTGTCTTTTTTTCTGCTTAGTAAACTTCTTAAACATTTGCAGCGTAAGTTAGTTGCAATTAAAAGCAGCTTAATCTTGCTTGTCAAGCGTTTAAAACATAAAAAACGCCAATATTTTAAAGCGGATAATAACCCCAGGGCTTCTTTTGCCTTTTTTTTTATTTGGTAAATTTCTTAATATTTATAGCTAAACGACAATCGTCATCCCGCTACTTGTTAGCGGGATCTAGAGATACCGCGGCGGTATGACGTAGGACTGCTGTCATCCCAGTGCTCCTTTTTTTGTCATCCCAGTCTGGGATCTATTTTGCATGTAACTCCAATTGTGTTTTGGCATAAAACGCGACGCGTATTAGACTTATTTGCAAGCAAAGCTTGCTAGATCCAAGTAGTCAGGGCACTGGGATGACAGGAGAAGGAAGCACTGGGATTGGGATGGAAAAGGCTATTTGTGTGATGCCAATGAGTGATAGAAAGTCCTACAATAAGTCATTAATTGCAAAAATTTAATATAAATTATAAAATAAATCCACTGAATAAAAAATATATGCTAATTAGTACAACATCAGAACTGGAGAATACATGTGAAGAGTTAATAGCAAAAAAGCCGAAATTTATAGCAGTTGACACGGAGTTCATTAGAAATAATTTAATCTACTACCCAAAATTATCGTTAATTCAAATTTCTTACGGAGAGAAGAGTTTTATTGTAGACGCATTAGTGCCAGAAATTGATTTATCATTCATTAAGAAAATAATGCTAAATCAGGGGATAACCAAAGTGTTTCATAGCTGCCGGCAGGATATAGAATCCTTACTCACTGTGTTTAAATGTATTCCCACTCCCATTTTTGATACCCAAGTTGCTGCTATGTTTTGTCATTATTATCATGACTTTATTGGTTACTCAAAAGTAGTGGAGCAATATCAAGGAATAGCACTGGATAAAATTAAAGCTAAAAATTCAGATTGGTTAAGGCGTCCGTTGTCCGAAGATCAGTTAGATTATGCAGTAAACGACGTGGTACACCTATATGACCTATACCAAATATTGTGCAATAAACTTGAAGAAAATAATAGGATGGGTTGGTTTCAAGAAGAGATGGAATCAATAGTTGATATAAATAAGTATTTACATAGCCCAAAAGATGCATGGAAGAGGATTAAATTTAATTATGAAGTAAATCCAAGATTGATACTAACTGTTAAAGCAGTTAGTGAGTGGCAAGAAACCTTAGCACAGCGCTATAATATGAACCGTAATAAAATAATCAATAATGCTGTAATAGCTGATTTTATTGAAAAAAATGTAGAGCATGTTGATGAGATTTTAGATGATCTCAAGAGGAATACAAAAAATATAAAAGATGCGGATTTACTAGAGTTTGTGAATATTTTTAATGAAAATGAGAGAAATTGGATGCAGCAAAACAACACCTTATCGAGTAATTATGACAAATCTGTACTTGATATACTCTCAATTATTTTAGATAGTAAATGTAAAGAAAGTAACATATCAAGGAAATTAGTTTCTTCAAAAGATGAGTTAACCGGGTCAATATCTGGACAGACAGATAAATTATTCAAGGGATGGAGATATGATTTTTTTGGCAGGTCAGTTGAATCATTTTTGAACACAAGCTCAAAATTTGAGATTTCAGCAGTGAAATCCGCAAATAATATAACCAAAATTCAGAGTAATTTAGTGGAGAATAACTGTTGCTAAAGTAACTTAGATTTATCGACAATCGTCATCCCGCTACGTGTTAGTGGCTAAGAGATACCGCGGCGGTATGACGGTTAAGTAGGGTGTCATCCCAGTGCCTTGACTACTTCGATCCAGGAAAATTGATTGTAAACGAGCAAACATTTTCGATAAAATTACCAAAAAGCTAGATCCCAGTGTCTGGGCACTGGGATGACACCATAGGGGACTACTTGGATGACAGGAGAAGGAGGCTACTTAGAGGACCAAAAAAGGATGTCATTCCAGTGCTTGACACTGGAATCCAGTTTTCCATATAATCTCATCGAAAGCGTTGTAACCACTTTCCGTGCTAGTTTACAAGCAAACTTTCCTGGATCCCAGACTGGGATGACACCATTATAGAGTGAACCAGTGTCAACTTAGGATGACACCCTGACAACCGTCATCCCGCTGCTTGTTAGCGGCCAAGTGACGGTATGACGTAAAGCTACGTGTTTAGGTTTAATGAATCCACTATTTTTTTTACTTGAGAAAAAACATACTCTTTGCTTACACTGGTATCGATAATAAAGTCACTCATCTTCCTTTTCTCCTCAATAGATAACTGAACATTGAAGATTAAATTTAGCTTTTCTTTATCTATGTTGCGTTCGTTGAGTCTTTGAGCTTGCACAACGCTATCTGCATGGACGAAAACAATAAGGTTGCAATATAAATAGAATTTTGTCTCTAATAGAAGCGGCACATCTAAAACTAAAAGCTTTCTATCGATCTTTTTTTCCTTAGCAATAAAAAATTCTAATTCACGCAGCACAGCAGAGTGAACCAAAGATTGAAATTGTTTCCAATTTTCATCATAGGCTAAGAAATATTTAGACAGTACTGTTCTATCTATTTCACCATTTACTACCACTCCAGGAAAATTTTTTTCTACATAACTTATTATGCTTTTATCCACTCTATAAAGTTGGTGTACAACAGAATCAGCATCAAACACAGCAGCACCAAACTCTTGAAAGCAATTAGTTACAAAGCTCTTTCCTACCCCAATTCCGCCTGTTAGACCTATAATCATATAGCAAAATGCATTAACTTCTTTTGAAACTATATTTACAGTAGCTGCTGTGTCTACTAAAAACCCAAATTTGGCTATGCAGAGGCTCTGATGATACAAGAAAAAATAAACAGCTATCATTTTTTTAGTAATTAAGTAAAATAGAGTGAAAGATTGCGAGGAAGTTTTGAAAAATAAGATAAAAAAGATAGTAATTTCAGGAAAGGAAGTGTGGCCAATCATCGAGGGCGGCAAAGGCATTGCAGTTAGTGATGGAAGATCAAGCGGAGCATTTGCTGCAGCAGATGCTGTGGGTACATTTTCTGGTGCAAATGCTAAGCTTATTGATGATAATGGCGAGTTAGTGCCACTAATTTATAAAGGCAAAACAAGAAATGAAAAGCATAGTGAATTGATTGAGTATAGTATTGAAGCTGGAATTAGTCAGGCAAGAATAGCAAATGAAATATCAAAAGGTCATGGAAGAATACACATGAATGTACTTTGGGAGATGGGAGCAGCAGAACGCGTGCTTCATGGCATATTAGAAGGAGCGAAAGGTTTGATTCATGGTATTACCTGCGGTGCTGGTATGCCTTATAGGCTTGGAGAAATTGCAGCTAAATATCAGGTTTATTATTACCCTATTATCTCATCGGTGCGTGCTTTTAAAGCATTATGGAAGCGTGCTTACCAAAGAATATCTTCCTATTTGCTTGGTGGAGTAGTGTATGAAGATCCATGGCTTGCTGGAGGGCACAATGGACTGAGTAACAGTGAAGACCCAGAGCTACCACAGGCTCCATTTGAAAGAGTTGCAGAGCTTAGATCTTTCATGAACGAGATCGGTCTTTCAGAAACACCAATTGTTATGGCAGGAGGAGTGTGGCATTTGAAAGATTGGGAACATTGGTTTGACAATCTGCAAATTGGACCAATAGCTTTTCAGTTTGGCACTCGTCCACTTTTGACGAAAGAAAGCCCAATTTCTGCAGAGTGGAAAAAGAAGCTACTCACTTTAGAAGAAGGTGATGTATTTTTAAATAAATTCAGTCCAACAGGGTTTTACTCATCTGCAGTAAAAAATAACTTCATACGTGAGTTGCAGGAACGGAATTCACGTCAAATAAAGTTTTCAGAAAATGCTAGCGAAGAATTTAATAATGAATTTGCAATGGGTAGCAGAGGTAGAAAGATCTACCTTACTGCAAAAGACAAAGAACTGGCAAATACATGGACTAAAGCAGGGTATACAGAAGCAATGAAAACTCCAGATACAACTGTTATTTTTGTGACGCCAGGCAGGTTTGCAGAGATAAGACAAGATCAAATCAATTGTATGGGATGCTTAAGTCATTGTTTGTTTAGCAATTGGAAAGATCATGGTGACCATTCAACAGGACGAAAGCCAGATCCGCGTAGTTTTTGCATACAAAAAACACTGCAAAACGTTATACACGATGGTGATATTGAGAACGAACTCATGTTTTCCGGGCACAATGTGTACAAATTTAAGCAAGATCCATTTTATGAGAATGGCTACGTACTGGCAGTAAAAGAACTGGTGGAAAGGATATTGACTGGGTATTGAGTCAGCAGTGGCCTGAAAAGTCCATTTTTCACTTTATGTAAAAGACAAGATTTAATCTGACAGACAAGAATTAACTGACAGAAGAATTGACGTAGTCAAAACTAATATCAGGCTGTTGTTTAATGCTACTAATATTTTTCTGAAAAGCAATATGTTTACTGTCAAAAAACGTTTGCATAGGTGTTCTGCCATAGCAGTATTTGCCTGAGTGAGGCCTTGTCTCATTGTAAGAACGCAACCAATGATCAACATCGATCTGTAGATCCTCCAAAGAATAGTAGATTTTCTTTCTAAAGATAATATTGTAACACTCATCTTGCATAGTTCTATGGAATCTTTCACATATGCCATTAGTTTGTGGAGAGTTGGCTTTGGTTCTAGAATGATCGATATTTTCGATTCCTAAATATAGCTGATAAGCGTGATTTTCGGGCTTGCCACAATACTCCGTACCCCTATCAGTTAGAATGCGTAATAATGGAATTCTCTGCTCATCAAAAAATGGGATAACTCTATCATTAAGAAGATCTGCAGCTGTAATAGCTGTTCTGTCCGTGTAAAGTTTAACCATTGCAACTCTGGAATAAGTATCAACAAAAGTTTGCTGATAAATGCGCCCTATGCCTTTGATATTGCCCACATAATAGGTATCTTGAGAACCCAAATAACCTGGATGTTGCGTCTCAATTTCACCATGAGCTTCCCTTTGTTGTATTAAACAGGACTTGATATGACACTTTAAAAAAGTAAGTTAAGAATAATAAAAATAAGGAGTGTTAGAAATGAGTACAATACAAACAAAAATACTAAAACCAAAACTAGGATTACTAGAGCTAGCAAAACAATTAGGAAATGTGTCTCAAGCGTGCAAAGTGATGGGATACTCAAGAGATACATTTTATCGATTCAAGGAGTTATATGAAAATGGGGGAGAAGAAGCATTACATGAAATAAGTAAGAAAAAACCGCTATTAGCAAACAGAGTTTCGGAAGATATAGAAAGAGCAATAATTGGCATAGCTACAGAATTTCCTGCATATGGACAAGAAAGAGCTGCAAATGAGCTGAGAAAAAGAGGTATAATAATTTCCCAAGGAGGAGTAAGATCTGTATGGCTAAGAAATGACCTTGAAACTTTGAAAAAGAGACTTAAAGCACTGGAGGCAAAAGTAGCTCAAGACGGAATCATTTTAACTGAAGAACAACTTGCAGCTTTAGAAAAAGTGAAAGAACAAAGGGAAGCTCATGGTGAAATTGAGACGCAACATCCAGGTTATTTGGGTTCTCAAGATACCTATTATGTGGGCAATATCAAAGGCATAGGGCGCATTTATCAGCAAACTTTTGTTGATACTTATTCCAGAGTTGCAATGGTTAAACTTTACACGGACAGAACAGCTATTACAGCTGCAGATCTTCTTAACGATAGAGTTATCCCATTTTTTGATGAGCAGAGAATTCCATTATTACGCATTCTAACTGATAGGGGTACGGAGTATTGTGGCAAGCCCGAAAATCACGCTTATCAGCTATATTTAGGAATCGAAAATATCGATCATTCTAGAACCAAAGCCAACTCTCCACAAACTAATGGCATATGTGAAAGATTCCATAGAACTATGCAAGATGAGTGTTACAATATTATCTTTAGAAAGAAAATCTACTATTCTTTGGAGGATCTACAGATCGATGTTGATCATTGGTTGCGTTCTTACAATGAGACAAGGCCTCACTCAGGCAAATACTGCTATGGCAAAACACCTATGCAAACGTTTTTTGACAGTAAACATATTGCTTTTCAGAAAAATATTAGTAGCATTAAACAACAGCCTGATATTAGTTTTGACTACGTCAATTCTTCTGTCAGTTAATTCTTCTCTGTCAGATTAAATCTTGTCTTTTACACCTTTGTTCTTTCACTTTTTCTAAAGCTGCAAGTTGTTCTTCAGTTAAAATGATTCCGTCTTGAGCTACTTTTGCCTCCAGTGCTTTAAGTCTCTTTTTCAAAGTTTCAAGGTCATTTCTTAGCCATACAGATCTTACTCCTCCTTGGGAAATTATTATACCTCTTTTTCTTAGCTCATTTGCAGCTCTTTCTTGTCCATATGCAGGAAATTCTGTAGCTATGCCAATTATTGCTCTTTCTATATCTTCCGAAACTCTGTTTGCTAATAGCGGTTTTTTCTTACTTATTTCATGTAATGCTTCTTCTCCCCCATTTTCATATAACTCCTTGAATCGATAAAATGTATCTCTTGAGTATCCCATCACTTTGCACGCTTGAGACACATTTCCTAATTGTTTTGCTAGCTCTAGTAATCCTAGTTTTGGTTTTAGTATTTTTGTTTGTATTGTACTCATTTCTAACACTCCTTATTTTTATTATTCTTAACTTACTTTTTTAAAGTGTCATATCAAGTCCTGTTTAATACATTAATGTCAAACAAAGTTACTTTATCGCTATCATTGTTATTGGTATCTGCAACCTCTTTTAGAATATCAGAAGCTAGTTTTTTATCTTTAGTTAGTTTCTCACTTTTTTGCACAATTATCCTTTAATAAAATATTCCTCCTAAGCTAACATAGTTGTTGCTGTATCTCAATATTTGTTATTTATTTCATACCAACACTTCATCTCTTTCATTCTTTAACCTGACTAAGTTTTTAAACAGATGACATGCACTAAGGTGCATGTCACGAAGTATGAGGACGCTAACGATCTGGTTCATTAGACGATAATTTTTCTGAGTCCTTAAGCTCCTGTTTAAGGTTTTTGATGCCTTTTCCTAAATCACCCATAACTTGCGGTAATCTGCCTGCACCAAACAGAACTAAAATTATTATTAAGACTAGAAACAATTGCCATGGTCCTAAACTCATTTTCACCTCCATTTAAAATATTGACCTTTAAATATTAAAACTTGACTGGTGTCAAGTAACACATAGATTATATCACCTTTGTTTAATTATAAATCAAGGTTTTTTAATTATTTTATAACAATTCCAAACTAGATTATTTTCTTGCAGCGAATAAGTGGAAACTTTTCGCTTAACTGTAGAGTAGAAGAGAGCTCACTAAAAAACTTTGCTAGCGTATCATCTTTAGGCCTATGGTATATATCGCTAGAAACTCCTGATTGAATAATTTTACCATTTTTCATTACGTAGATAAAATCTGCAACTTTCAATGCTTCTTGCGGGTCATGAGTTACCATTAGCACAGGGATATTTTTACTTCTAAAAAGGGACAATATATGTTGTCTTATTCGGCACTTGAGCAGTATATCTAAATTAGAAAATGGTTCATCTAGCAACACAACATCAGGGTTTTGTGCCATCACTCTTGCTATTGCAACTAATTGTTGCTGTCCTCCAGATAAAGCGTTAGGGTACATCTTTTCATATTTTTCTATATTGAGTAACTTCAAGATTTCCAATGCAATGAGGTGCTTTTCTTTCTTGGAAGAGCTGCGGATAGCAAAGGTTATATTTTCTACTACTGTTTTATGAGGAAATAATGCAGAATGCTGAAAAATCAAGCCGATATTTCTATGCTCTATAGCAACTGATGCCTTATTGCTTGCAACTAACCTATCATTTATAAAAATGGTTCCAGATTTTGGATTTTCTATCCCCGCAATTAACTTCAAAATTGTTGACTTGCCACAGCCAGAATGTCCCAATAAACATGCAACATTTCCTTTCTTGACTTTAATGTTTATATTGCTTAAAGCAAAGTCGTCTTGATTGTTATAAAAATAACCAATGTTGTTAACTAGCATTAATCTTACTTAAACCATGTTATTAAATATAATAGCATTATACTCAAGAAGTACAGAAATGTTTTTTGTCGTCATAAATTGGTTATGCAAGAAATCTAGAAAAGAGAAGGATTTTTTGCTATAACTTTACATAAATGGTAGGAAACACGGGACTATAGCTCAGCAGGATAGAGCGTTGGACTCCTAATCCGAAGGTCGTGCGTTCGAATCGCACTAGTCCCACCACATTGCTTCACAAATTTTATGGAGATTTTTTTTCACAAATATGCACACCTTTTTTTGCGGTTTTAAGATATAAATTCCCTAATAATAAAACGGGTTTTGTGTCATTCCAGTACTCCTCTCTTATAATTCACGTATTTAAGAATGACTTCTGCTAAACCTTTACTAATTCCAGGTACGTTTTGAATTTCAGCCAGAGAAGCTTTGCTTGTATTTTTCACTGAACCAAAATAAGACATCAACGCTTTTTTTCTTTTGTTGCCAATGCCGGGTATTTTGCTTAATTGTGAAACTATAAACTGTTTATCGCGTTTTTTTCTATGTGAAGTTATCGCAAAACGGTGGGCTTCATTACGCAGCGATTGTAAGTAAAGCATGACTTTGCTGTCATTTGCCAGACTGAATTCTTCCCTGCCCAGCATATAAAATCTTTCATTTCCTGCGTTACGATCAGGACCTTTTGCCATACAAGCAAAAGGAACGTTTATATTCAATACTTCCAGTACATTCTGTACTATGGAAACATGTCCTGGTCCACCATCAATCAGTAAAAAATCAGGTATTATGCCTTTTATATTGCCGGAGAAACGTCTGGTTAGCACTTCCCTCATCATTTTATAGTCATCGCCTGAAAATTTTTCCTTTATAGTAAATTTTCTGTACTCACTCTTTAAAAAACCCTCCTGCCCTGCAACAACCATTACACCAATTTGTTGATTTCCAAATATATG
Organism: Wolbachia endosymbiont (group A) of Bombylius major; assembly: GCF_947251895.1. Taxonomy (NCBI): domain Bacteria; kingdom Pseudomonadati; phylum Pseudomonadota; class Alphaproteobacteria; order Rickettsiales; family Anaplasmataceae; genus Wolbachia; species Wolbachia endosymbiont (group A) of Bombylius major. The sequence goes on from NZ_OX366395.1 coordinate 1,055,256, forward strand.
GCTATTGTCATAAACCTCAATACGCTTTGGAATATTTGGTAACAAGAAGATTTTGCTAAGCTCCTCAAGCTTTTCTAGGTTATTTCTATAATCGATAAGCTTCTGCTCTAAGCTATGCTGAGAGTTATCATAAACAAATTTCAATAAATCACGCTCTTTTTTATTCTTTGCATGCAGAACTTTTACTGGCTTTTGAGCAACCTTATATAGTGCTTGTTCTATAATTTCCTTATCCACAATAGAATCTGGAACGTAAATTTGTATTGGAGGTATGTTAGCTGAATTATAAAAATTGACCAAAAAGGTGGATAAAATTTCATCATTTGAGTGATCACCACAGTTCTCGGCAAAGTAAGGAGTGCTGCCGTAGTTGTCTTTATTTCTGAACGATAACACACTAATACATGCTAGATCCTCTTCACGTACAATACTGAAGAAATCTGCATCTTTTTCAAAAGAAAAATCCGTGTGCTGTATTTGAATTTGCTCAAGAAACTTTACCCGATCTCTATATATAGCAGCAAGCTCATAGTTTTCTTCACTGCTGCACTTTCTCATTGTGAAAAGTAACTGTTCTTTCACTTCCTTATTTCTTCCAAGCAATGTATTTCGTGCCTGTTTTACTGATTGGCAGTAGTCGTCTTTTGTGATTTTGTTTATGCATGGTGCTGAGCAGCGCTTAATTTGATATTCAATACATGGTCTTTTTGTTGAGGAAAAGTATTGATCTGAACATACTCTTAGGAGAAAAGCTTTTTGCAATGACAATATAGTTTGCTTAACAGCAGCGGCAGATGTAAAGGGACCATAATAATGAAACTCATTCTTCTTAAATTTGCCTCTATATTTTGCTATTCTTGGATAATCGTGCTTGGAAATTGTTATATAAGGATAAAATTTTCCATCCTTGAGCACAATATTATAAAGTGGTTTCAATGATTTTATTAACTGTGCTTCAAGAAACAGTGCTTCGATTTCATTCTCAGTGATGAATATTTCAACCTTAATAACCTGTAAGAGCATAACTCTAATTCGTTCAGAAAGGTTTTCGAATTGAAGGTAGTCGGATAACCTCGACTTCAAGTTTTTTGCTTTTCCAACATATAAAACTTTATTCTTATCTCCAACCATCTTATACACGCCACAGGACTGTGGAGATGATTTGATTTGTTCTTTATATTGCCTGAGCATTTATCCATTGCTTAACCTGTATGAGGTTAAAATCTGCTACTAAATGAAAGATGGAAACTACATTTTCAAGCAAAGATAATCTGTTTCTTCTCAGCTTATCAGAATCACAGTTAATCTTTATACTGTCCATAAACTGATTGATAAACGGAGCAAAACCAGCAAGTTCATCAAGTGCTACATTAAAGTGGTTATTTTTTATCGCTTGTTTTATGTTTTTACAAGCAGTTATAGCACAATTTGATAGCGCAATTTCTTCACTTTCAATCAAAAACCTCTTACCGTAAGATGCACTATAAGTAGTGCCATCACTTTTCCTTGCTTTGCTCATCATGTTACTGACTCTTTTGTAAGTGCTTAGAATTTGTTCACCTTCTGGAGTACTAAGATAACGATCCAATATAACAGTTTGCTTTTCTGCTGTCAGCAGATCATTAATATCGATTTTATATAGTATTGAATCTACAACATCTTGCCTTATATCTCTATTTTTTAAAATAACCTTGAATCTTTCTAAGCAGAATCTAAATACTAGTTCTAAAATTTGTTTTCTATTTGGCTTATCAACTGACGCTGTATTTTTATTAAATAGAAGCCTTGAATATAAAGATACTGACTTGTCTATCATTAGCCTAATTGGAACATGCAAATTATTTTCAAGTATTGTCCTAATTATACCAATTGTCATTCTCCGCAAACCAAATTGATCATACGAACCAGAGATTTTCTCACCTGCTGCAATTAAACCAACTAAGCTATCCACTTTGTCTGCAATTGACACAGCAATTGCAGAAGGAGATTTAGGACACTCCTGCTCTGGCCCGATTGGCTTATAATGCTCAGTTATAGCTTCCACTATTTCTCTATCTTCTTGAAAATAAGAAGCATAATATCCACTCATTACTCCTTGTAATTCTGGAAACTCTCTTACTATCGATGTTGCCAAATCAGCTTTTGCCAAATATGCAGCACGTTCAACTTTTATCAGCGAAGCATGTGGAATAAATATAGCTATATACTTTGACAGAGCCGTAATACGCTTCACCTTTTCCCCCACGCTGCCAAGTGAAGCATGAAATAATATTGAACCTAATCTTTTGACATAATAATCTAGATTTTCCTTTTTATCTTGAGATATTAAAAATTGGGCATCAGCAAGACGTGCTTCTAATATTCTTTCGTGTCCTTTAACAACTTCACCATTGTTGACGTTGACAACAGTGACAAAGTGTGAAATTCTCTTTCCATTACTTAAAGCAAGGTATTTTTGTTGTGTATTAACTATACTAAGTATTACTTCCTTCGGTAATCCAAATGACTTTTCTTGATTCACTTCACCAAACAGTACGATTGGCCACTCTATAAGCCCTGTCAATTCATTTAGTAAATAATCATTTTTCTCAAGTTGTAAATTCTGCTCTTTTGTGAATTTATTAATCTGATCTAGTATAAATTGCTTTCTTTTGTCCATTTGGAGAATTACACTGTTTTTTTCTAGCAATTCAAAATAGTCTTTAGGTGCTTTAACAGTTAACGCTGTACCACTTGAGAGAAATCGATGGCCATATGTTGTGTTAGATGCTGTGATCCCTGCAAAAGACACAGGTATTATTTCATCATTTAAAATGCATAAAATGTTTTTAATTGGCCTAACCCACCTTTCTTTTCCTTTGCCCCATCTCATACTTTTTGGCCAAGAGAAATTTTTTAATATTTCTCCTAGTTGATTTTTAAGAAACTCTTGAATGTTAAATGAGCAGCTTTCTCTTTTAATGAAGTAAAAATCCTCATTATTTACTTTTCGAACGAGCAAATCTTCTTCATTTTTCTGATATTTTCTTAAAAAACCTTCGATAGCACTTTTTGGTGCGTTAATGTTTGGTCCCTTAACTTCGTTATTGGAATCCTTTAGCTCCAAAGCATTTATGTTGTCGACAAATAGGGTAATGCGACGTGCCGTTATAAAAACCTCCATTGATGTAAATTTTACATTATTTTTGTTAAAAACATTGGCAATACAGCTCTTAACTTGAACTGTAGCTGAATTCTGCATTCTCGGTGGTATTTCTTCTGAAAGGCACTCAAATAACAACTGCAACGACATACGCTATTTACTCATGTACAATTCACAACATTTTTTTGTCAGCTCTCTAACTCTACCAATATAAGCTGTACGTTCATTCACACCAAGCACACCTCTTGCATCAAGCAGATTAAGTAGGTGACTAGTTTTAATACATTGGTCATAAGCTGCCATTGGTAGCTCCTTTTCAATAAGGAACTTGCACAATTTTTCCGTATCTTCGAATTGCTGCTGTACCACTTTAGTATCATAATAATCTAATGCTAGATAAGAAAATTCATATTCTCTTTGTTTAAAAATATTTCCGTAAGTTACACCGTTATCGTTCCAAATTATATCGTAAACATTATCTACACCTTGTATGCACATTGCTAAACGTTCCAACCCATATGCCACCTCACCAGGAATCATCTTGCAGTCAATCCCTCCAACTTGCTGTATATAAGTAAGCTGTGTTACTTCCATTCCATTGCATGTAACTTCCCAACCAAGTCCTGATGCACCAACACTTGGATTTTCCCAATCATCTTCAACAAACTTAATATCATATTTTTCTGTAGATATGCCAAGAACTTTTAAGCTATCTAAATAGACGTCTTGTAAATTATTACCAGATGGCTTTATTATAACTTGATATTGGTGATGTTGATACAAGCGATTAGGATTATCACTATAGCGCCCATCTGCTGGCCTAATTACTGGTTGTAAATATGCAATTCTTGTTGGTTTTATATCAATTGCAGACATAATTGTTGCAGGGTGTAATGTGCCAGCACCAACTTCAGATGTGTATGGGTGAAGTATAACACATCCTTCACTAGCCCAAAAATCTTGTAACTCTTTTATTATACTTTGTAAGTTCACACAAATTGTCACTTTTTATACTAAATATATAAATAAATAAGTACTATTCAATATTTATCTTTTTTGCAGCACTATGTAAATAATCACCTAAAACTGCTGAACTTTCCCTCACATACTGAATTATGCTTTTATTTAGGACAATTGCATCATGCATAGTTAAATCGCAGAATATAAATGCTGTTAAATACAGTAAAATCACCGCATAAAATGTGTGAAAAATCCCCTCAAATGTAATTGACATTGCATTATTATAGCTGAGCTGTATTGAACTTATTGGCCATGGTTTTATCACTTCTACGACATTAAAAAATACGTAAGGTATCATAAGAAAAAAGAAAAAGTGCATAAAATCATTAAACCAAAATGGGCATTGAAACATCTGCTTACATATATTCCCATAGAGTTTACTTACAGCATAATAAATTGACATTATTGCTGGCATTGAAAGTGCTACAGTCAGTACTTGCCCTGACGCTATTTGTATTACTATTTCTTCACCACTGTTTGCTGAAGGGTCTTGAGCATGAAAAATAAATATTCCAATTAATTGCATTACTAACATAACTATTGCCAATTTTGTAAAAACAGCAGCTACAACTATTCCTGAGTCTGGCATTTTATATAGTAAGTATTCGCCTCCATATGTAAGAATTAATATAACATCGACAATAAATAATATTAAAAAAGAAGACCAATAGTTCTGCCAACTTGGTAAATATCCTATTCCTAAAAGAGAGCTTACTGTTTTGGCAGGAAAAACCTTACCTAGCATCTTTCCCAAAAATTTAAAAAAAATCCCCATGTTCTAAGTAACACTTGGTTTATATTATTTATAATACTGTATTGTAACGGACTTATCAACAACTTAAAACATGTATTGGAAAACTTTAAGTAATATGCAGCAACAGTAGAAGAACGTGCGCCAAAAATTTAATAATTTTATAGGGCTTATGCACTTAAATTTTTTGCAATATCAAGTGCAGCGTAAGTGAATATTGCACTTGCACCCGCACGTTTAAAACCAATCAAAGATTCATAAATCACCTTGTCATAATCTAGCCAGCCATTATTTGCAGCAGCTTTTATCATTGCGTACTCACCGCTTACTTGGTAAGCAAAAATCGGAAAATAAAACTTATCACTTGCTGTTTTGATAATATCCAAATATGGCATACCCGGTTTAACCATAATAAAATCTGCACCTTCATTTATATCCATTTCAATTTCGCACATTGCTTCGCGCGCATTTTTATAATCCATTTGATAACCACTTTTGTCTATAGAATGTGATAGCCCACATGAACCAACGACTTGCCTGAATGGAGCATAGAAGCTAGAGCAGTATTTCACTGCATAAGATAATATTAATACGTCTTGAAAGTTGTTATCATCTAATGATTTTCTGATTCTTCCTATTCTACCATCCATCATATCAGAAGGAGCAACTATATCACATCCTGCTTTCGCTAAAGCAAACGCTTGCTTACACAGCACTGATATAGTTTCATCGTTTTCTACATCCATCTGATTATCTTTTAAAATGCCGTCATGGCCGTGAATAGTGTATGGATCCAATGCAACGTCTGCAATAATACCAATTTCAGGTACCTTTAATTTTACAGCACAAATTGCTCTGCAGATTAAGTTGTCAGAATTATATGCTTCCTCAGCGTTTTCAGATTTTAGTTTACTATCAACTACAGGAAAAATTGCAACAGCATTAATCCCTAAATCTTTAGCTTCCTTAACTATAGACACTAATCCATCTATTGAATAACACTTTACGCCTGGTAAGCCAGAAATTGGTTCAGTTGTTTCTTCTCTGTCATGAACAAACAGAGGAAGAACCAGATCATTTACTGATAAACTATTTTCACTTGTTAAATTGCGAACCCATTTGCTCGAGCGCCTGCGTCTTAATCTTGTATTTGGGAAATTAAACATTGGATCCAGGCAAATTCCCAGTAAAGAGCAACACCCCTGAAATGAGTATCACCCAAAACACTGATATTGGTAAAAATACTTTCCAACCAAGGCGCATTAGCTGATCATATCGATAACGAGGTATTGTTGCTCTAATCCAAATAAATACGAATAAAAGTATAATTATCTTCAAAACGAACCAAATTAAACCTGGAATTTTATAAAGCAAACCAAGTTCTAACGGAGGATACCATCCCCCCAGAAAGAATATTGTCATCATAGCACTTGCTAAAATCATATTTGCATATTCTCCAAGAAAAAAGAGGGCAAAAGGCATGGATGAATATTCAACGTTATATCCAGAGACAAGCTCTGCTTCAGCTTCTGGTAAATCAAATGGGTGACGATTAGTTTCTGCAAGCAAAGAAATAAAAAATATTATTCCTATAGGCATTAGTAGTAAATCAACCCAAAATGGCATATTGTGTTTCGCTACCACCATCTCTCCAAGATTTAATGTTCCAGTGGTAATAACGACTGTAGCAACTATTAAGCCTATTGAAACTTCATACGAAATCATCTGAGCAGCCGACCGTATAGCGCCAAGAAATGCATAATTAGAATTGCTTGACCAGCCTGCAATAATCACGCCGTATACTCCCAGCGACGATATAGCTAGCACATAAAGCACTCCAACATTAATATTTGCTATAACCTTAGGAATAACTACTTGCTGGCCATTTTCTACAATTACTTCAGCACCAAACGGTATAACTGCCCAGGCAATTAATGCCAAGATAAAGGTAAGCATTGGAGCCATAATGAACAGTATGGTGCTCGCTCTAAATGGTATTATCGGCTCCTTAATCAGGAGCTTAATAGCATCTGCAAATGGCTGCAATAGCCCAAAAGGTCCAACTACACTTGGGCCGTGCCTCAGTTGAATTGCAGCAAGGACCTTACGCTCAAAGTATGTCAAATATGCAACTGAAAGTAGTAGCGGTACTAAAATAAATAAAATATTAACTAGCGTGTTCATAAAAAGCTTTAGTACAATCTGCCATTATTTTTGAAGCGCGACTTATTGAATCCGTCATATAAAAATTACACTCCTTTAAAGTAAAAGGTGTATTACTTAAATTTATTTTACCATTGCTGATTGGTACCCATGTGTTTTTTACCACTTGATCAGCATTTCTAAACTGTGGACCGATAGTATCTAATTTTTTTCTTACGTCAAATAAACTATCATATAGTAAGGAAAGATCCAAATATTGCGAGAGATTTTTAATAATTAACCAATCCTCCTTTGCTTCACCTGGAGGAAATACAGCTAAATTTGTTCTTTGCACTCGACCTTCAGTGTTTACATAAGTTGCATATTTTTCTGTATATGCAGCACCAGGCAAGATAATATCTGCCACATGTGCACCCTTATCACCGTGATGACCTTGATAAATTACAAATGTATTTTCTAATTTTGATGTATCAATTTCATCTGCACCAAGAAGATAAACCACTTCTATTTCACCACTTTCTGCATGTTCCAATATTTGATTAATATCCCTTTCGCCTTTTTTAGGAACAAACCCAGTATCTAGCCCACCAACTCTTGCTGCAGCTTTATGCAGCATATTAAAGCCATTCCAGTCATCTCTGACCATGTTAAATTTTTCTGCAATTTTGCCAGCTAGAACTAGAACTGATTCAGAATCGTCCCTTACTAATGCATCTTGACCGATAATCAGCATAGGGCTCTGAGCAGCACTCAGCAGCTCACAGAACTTATGATTTCCATTTGCTATTTCACTCAAAATATCAGGATTATCGCCCAATTTCTCAACATGATACAAATATTCAATGTTAGGACCAACACTTGCAACAGGAAAGTTGCCCTGTAAATATCTCTTTCTCAATCTTACGTTAATGATCGGTGCTTCTATCCTTGGATTTGTATTTATAAGCAGGCATAAATCTGCATTTTCTATACCTTCAATAGTGGTATTGAACACATACGATCCACGATTACTTGGTATAAGCTTTGCACCATCTTGCCTACAGTCTATATTCCCCGAGCCGAGCTTCTGCATCACTTCTTTGAGTAGAAGCATAGACTCACAATCTGCTAAATCACCTGCAATTGCAGCTATTTTATTTGATTTTGTATTCTTTAATTTCTTTGCAGCAACAGTTAATGCTTCATTCCAATCAACTGGGGCTAATTTACCATCTTTTTTTATATAAGGTCGATCAAGACGCTGAACTTTTAGTCCATCATAGGCAAAGCGGGTTTTATCTGATATCCATTCTTCATTTACCTCTTCGCTCAGCCTTGGTAATATCCTCATAACCTCCGGGCCACGATAATCAACTCTAATTGCGCTACCCACAGCATCTAGCACATCTATAGTCTCACAATGTGATAGCTCCCATGGACGCGCTGTAAAGGAGTAAGGCTTTGAAGTTAAAGCCCCTACCGGGCAGAGATCTATGATATTTCCAGATAATTCAGAACTAATATGCCTTTTTATGTAAGTGCTAATCTCTACATTTTCTCCCCTTCCGATTCCTCCAAGTTCATTTGTACCTGCAACATCAGACAAAAATCTAACACACCGAGTGCAATGAATGCATCGATTCATCGCAGTCTCAATCAGTGGTCCAAAGTGTTTTTTTGGCACAGCCCTCTTATGCTCATCAAGTCTGCTGGTTCCTTTCCCATAAGCCATCGTGATATCTTGCAAATCGCATTCACCACCTTGATCGCAAATTGGGCAATCAAGCGGGTGGTTGATTAGCAAAAACTCAAGCACACCTTCACGTGCTTTTTTAACCTTAGGGGTATCAGTGTGAATAACCATCCCTTCTGCAACTGGCATTGCACAAGAGGCTACTGGTTTTGGAGGTCCACCCTCCACTTCAACCAAACACATTCTGCAGTTGCCAGCAATTGCTAAACGCTCATGATAACAAAAACGTGGAATTTCAACGCCCACAACTTCACAAGCTTGAATTATAGTGAGCCCATGCTCTACTTCACATTCCTTAGAATTAATAGTAACTTTAACCACAACTATTATACAGCTTCCCACTTTATAGGGTTGCCGCTTATCTCATCTTCAACCAGATTGCCGTTGTCATATTGAGCAGACATATAATTCATGCGCGAATCACGATCTATATATCTAACAGGTTTTACCGGTTTATCTTTATACACTTTTTGCTCAGCTTTCTTACGCTGAGTAGGGTTATTTTTACTAGCTGTCTTTGCTTTCCCACCTGCTGCCATATAAACTCCTAAAAACTTTTCATTCTATTTTAACACTTAAGTATACAGCGTCAATATTTAATAACTTTAAAATTTCAATAGATCTCTTATTATAATCATTTTACAATCATTGTTTAAATAAAAAGTTACCCCTTGATGCCATTCCAGCGCATGACGCACAGCTGTACGAACATTGCAATTTGCAGGCAATTTGCGTGGCAGATTCAAGTAGCTGACACTGGTTTCCATCCAAGACAGCAGTAGCCCTTTCGGTGTTATTTCAGTGCTTGACACTGAAATCCAGGTTTTGATTGGATACTGAGTTGGTAAGCATAAAAGTGTAGCTAACGCGAGCTCTACGTCATACCGCGATTTATTCGCGGTATCTCAAAGCATAGATCCCGCTAACACGTAGCGGGATGACGATTGTCGTTTAGCTATAAACATTAAGAAATTTACCAAACGAAAAAAAAGGCAAAAGAAGCCCTGGGGTTATTATCCGCTTTAAAATATTGGCGTTTTTTATGTTTTAAACGCTTGACAAGCGAAATTCAGCTGCTTTTAATTGCAACTAACTTACGCTGCAAATGTTTAAGAAATTTACCAAGCAGAAAAAAAGACAAAGAATCCCCGAATTAGCTAGTCCTTTACTATCTCTGTCGAGTATTGGCATTTTTTGATGTCTTGTAACGCTTTATAAGCGCGTTCAGCTTATTTAGATAAAAATCTAGATGTAGATGAAGTTTTGTAAAGACATACAGTATCTATATACTGCAAAAAATTGAACATAAGACGCCGATACATTAAGTAATCCTTACCTTTTAATCTGCAGATTGGCGAAAGCAAATACAATAGCTTCACTATCATGATAAGGGCGCTGGCGAAGGGTGTCAAGTAAGTTTTTCGTTTCTAACGATTGTTAACATGCTGCAAAAAACTATGCAAGAGGTCTACCACTTTATTAGGTATTTGTGCAGTTATTGGTGTTATCAAGATACTCCCTAATCTTTTTCAAATCCTCCCAGGCTAAACGTTTTTGCATTGGCTGACGCAGTAGGTAAGCTGGATGAAATATAGCGGCTGTGGTGATTGAATTGGACAAATATTGGTTAGTGTACGTATGAAATCTACCACGCAAATTCGATATAGTTTTTGTGCTGTCAAGAAGGCTATAACATGCGATTCCCCCGACCAAAATTAAAATTTGTGGTGAAACTAGTGCAACGTGTTTTTCGACAAATGGTCTGCACATATCAAGCTCTAGGTCGGTTGGCTTTCTATTGCCAGGTGGACGCCAAAATACAGTATTGCTTATGTATACCTTAGTGCGATCAAGATTGATTGCATTTAACATTTTATCGAGCAACATTCCACTTGCACCACAAAATGGTATGCCTTGAAGGTCTTCATTTGCCCCTGGAGCTTCACCAACGAGCATAACTTTTGCGTTTGGATTACCATCGGAAAAGACAGTATTAGTTGCAGTTTTTTTTATTTCACAACCCTCAAATGACTTCACTGCACTTCTTAATTCATCCACACTACCACATTTACTTGCGAGTTTTCTTGCTTCAATTATCCAGTCACTTGGAAACATGTCTTTTCCATCTTTAGTGTCATTCCAGCGCATATCTGCATCTTTCTTCTTGGTCCCAGTTTGGATAACAGAGGGTTGTACACTCTCTTTGCTCTCCAATTTTTTTTCCTCTTCACCCTCCATTAGTGTGCAATCAACGCCCACTTCATGGTAAAATTTTAATAATTCTAGGTCTTTATTGCTCATAATGCTTTTTAACCTTTTGTGCTTTTTTCATGGCCATATCATACTTTAATTTAGATAAATGTCTAATATATAATATGCCGTTTAAGTGATCTAATTCATGCTGAATACACCTTGCAAGCCAACCACTAGCTTTTAGCGTCTGTTCCTCATTATTTAAATCCTTATATTTCACAGTTAAATACTTTGGACGCTTAATTTCATAGCTTTGCTTTGGAATTGAAAGGCACCCTTCCTTGAGAGTCACTTGTTCATCAGATAATTCCGTAATTTCTGGATTAATCATGCAAAATTTGCCAATTGATTCATATCCTGCTGGCTCATTTTCAATTGTTTCTAGCTGAACATCCACAACAAAAATTCTCTTTAACACTCCAACTTGCACTGCAGCAAGGCCAAGACCTTCTGAATCATACATAGTTTCGAACATGTCGTTTACTAATTCTTTAATTTTATCGTTTATATCTGTTACTTCACTGGCACGTGTGATTAGTCTTTCGTCAGGAGCAATTACAATTGGTAATATGGACATAAAAATTATAATTCTATGTTTTGCTTTTCCTTTTGTCCAGAATTTAGTGTATATTAAAATGTTGCTATATCTATAATAGAAATATAAATTATTAAAGAAAGCTACAATTTAAATGAAATTGCGTAATAAGGTTAACTAATGTACTCTGCAGTAATAGCAAAACCAAAGAGAAATGTTTTTGCTGTTTTAGACATAGGTACAACAAAAATTATCTGTCTAATCGTTAAGATAAATGGCAACTTCAGCTATAAAGTAACAGGAACGGGTTATAAGATTGCAGAAGGTGTAAACGGTGGGTCGATAACTAATGTAAAACACGCAAATTACTCCATCTCATCAACTATAGGTTTAGCTGAGCAAGTGTCAGAGGAAACTATAGACCAGATATATGTGAGCATTGCTGGATGTGGCATCTCATCTTTTAATGTACATAATGAAATTATTGCAGCTAATCATGAAATTTCTGACCGGGATATAAAACGTGTAGTTTTTCAGACGTTTGAGAAATATATTGAAGAAAATGTTATCATTCACAATATACCACTGAAATATCACTTAGATGACATGACTGACATAAAAGAAGTTGGTGGATTGTACGGAAAAAGACTATCTGCTGATGTTAATGTTGTCACTGCTTCGCGTCCAGCGCTTACCAATATTGAAAACTGTATTACCAATAATGGTGGATTAAATATGGCAGGTTGTATTGCTTCTGCATATTCTGCAGGTCTTGCCTGTCTGAGTGAAGATGAAAAAGAGCTCGGGACTGCTATTGTTGATATAGGCGGTGGGTGCACTGCAATTGGAATTTTCAAAAGAGGGAAACTTGTGTATGCAAGCAGCGTTCCAATTGGTGGCGTTCATATCACTCGAGATATTGCTTACGGGCTATGCACAAGCATAGAACGTGCAGAGTATATAAAAATACTGTATGGTAGCACTATCGTAACTTCAATAGATGAGAATGAGTACATTACAATGCAAAACAACGAAAATGATGAACCTACTCAAGTATTCAAATCTGAGCTTATTAACATCATAAGACCAAGAGTTGAAGAAATACTTGAAATGGTAAGAGAGCAATTTCAAGAGCAGAAAGATCCAATTAATAAAGTAGTGATCACAGGTGGAACTAGTCAACTCACAAGCATGAAGGAAATTGCAGGCTATATATTCAATAAGCAAGTTCGAATTGGGTGCCCTGAGTCTTGTAGCGGTCTTGATGGCGAATATGATAAAAATCCTGTATTTTCTGCTGCTATAGGTTCTATAAAGCTAATAGTTGACACTTTTTATAAAAATAACTCTGGTATGTTAGGACAAGATGGTAAAATGAGTAAATTGTATAATTGGGTTAAATCAAAAGTTACAGTTTAATTTTACTGAATGAAATTCTTATATCTATCAAAGGAAACATTATGAATAAAAAACATTGTTTCAAAATTAATAAACTTGTCCGTGATCATACAACTGAAATTATACATTCCCACGGAATTATTGTTTATGAGAGGGTGATGGAAAAAGATGAATACATTGAATGTCTCAAAGATAAACTTTTAGAAGAAGCAAAGGAAGTTATTGCCTCTAAAACCTCAGATGAAAACCTTGAAGAGTTAGCTTTGAGGTCATATATGCATTAGGCAAAGAAAGTGGACTATCAATAGAACAAATTGAAGAAAAGCGTATCTCTAAAAAACAAGAGAGAGGTGGTTTTGAGAATCGTATCTATAATACTTACATTGAGGTGAATCCTAAGAGCATCGATTACTATCACAAAAAACCTTCAGATTATCCTGAGATAGTAGTTGTATAGTTCAGATTATTAAATAGACTTCTTGCTTAACCACTTGTCATACAAATGACTTGACACTAGGATCCATAGGGCTTATTTTCATAATACGTAAAGGTATTACATTTATGTACTTGCAAGTAAGCGTACCAATTACAATAAGACATGGAAAATATGAACATAACTATACACTCACAAGAAGATTTTGAATTTATGCGCAAGGCTGGCAGGCTTGCTGCTGAAACTCTTGATTTCATTGCACCATACGTAAAGGTAGGGGTGACAACTAATGAGTTAAATGATCTATGTCATGACTTTATAATTAGTGCAGGTGCAATTCCAGCACCACTAAACTATAGGGGGTATCCAAAGTCAATTTGCACTTCAAAAAATGCAGTTGTGTGCCATGGTGTTCCCGATGATAAACCGCTTAAAGATGGAGATATTTTGAATGTTGACGTTACGGTGATTTTAAATGGCTGGCATGGTGATACAAGTCGCATGTTTTGGGTTGGCAAGCCATCAATCAAAGCAAAACGTTTATGTGACGCTACTTATCATGCATTGATGGAAGCAATTAAACAAGTTAAGCCCGGCAATAAGTTAAATGAAATAGGGCTTGCTATAGAGAAATATATTAGAGATTTTGGATATTCTATCGTACGCAGCTACTGCGGACATGGTATAGGAAAAGTCTTTCATGCTCCACCAAATGTAGTGCATTTCTATGATCAAGATGAAAATCTCGTCTTGAAGGAAGGTATGTTCTTTACAATAGAGCCAATGATTAATGCTGGAAAACATGAGACTCTGCTCAGTAAACTCGATGACTGGACAGTGACAACACGCGATCTTTCACTTTCTGCCCAATTTGAACATACGCTCGGAGTAACAAAAGATGGTGCTGAAATATTTACATTATCACCTAAGAATTGGCATTTCCCGCCATATAATTAGATTTTTTTAAATTCTGCTATACTGCAACTATACTTGGATCTTGAAGAAAGCTAATCCTTAATTTGCGATATAGCAACTAGCCCAATTAATGCACAGAAAATCATGTAAAAACTAGCTGAAGTCTCTTGTCCTGTAACTTTGATAATTGTTGTGCATATAAATGGTGCAAGACCACCAAAAAATCCAGCAGCTATATTTCTTGACAAACCAAATCCACTGTACCGAACCTTTGTTGGAAATAATTCGCACATAAGTGCACTGACAGGACCAAGCGATGCAGCTATTGGAATTATAAAAGAATGTGTGCCAGCAAGTAATTGCCACTACATAACATTGAAAAAACTGGATAACTTACTATTACAAAAGCTATAAATGCAAACTTCATAACTTTTTCTCTTCCTACCTTATCAGAAAGTATTGCAAATAATATTGTCAATCCTCCAAGTGCAATTTGACTCAGTATTTCCACTATATGATAAAAATGAGTATTTATTGTTAATATTTTATTCGTAAGTACATTGAAAAATACCAAATATATATAGAGAGACGCATTTTCAACCAAGTCAATACCTATTGATATTAGAACAGGCTTTTGTAATTGTTTAATAACTCTTTTAATGGCAATTTAGACGGATTTTTCTGTCTTTTATACTCTGGGCTTTCATCAAGTATATATCTCATATATATGCTGATTAATCCCATTGCTAAACTGAAAATGAAAGGTAATCTCCACCCCCAAGACTCAAAATCAGATACTTTTTTGCATATGAGTACCGCTATCAGGCTTAATACTGAACCAAAAATTGCGCTTAATACTTCAATGCTGCCAAAAAATCCTTTTTTGTTTTTAGGAGCGTGTTCTATTAAAAATGGTGCATTTCCTGCTTCTCCCCCAATGGATATACCTTGCAATAACCTTAAACAAACTACCAGCATTGACGCCAGTATTCCAATGCTTTGATAACCTGGAACAAAAGCAATTAATACGGTTGATAAAGTCATTAATATAATCGAGAGCAATAAGGCAACTCTTCTGCCATGCTTATCACCAATGTGACCAAATATAGCAGCTCCGATTGGTCTCATTAAGAAACCTACTGCAAACACTCCAAAAGCCTTCAATACGCTGGTTAGTTGATCATCCGATGGAAAAAACACACCACCTATTATGTTTATTAAGTGGCCAAAAAGCATGTGGTCATACCACAATAAAGTGTTACAAATCAAACTTGAAAATATTACTTTTGTTATTTGCTGCATAATTTTCTATAGTTTGTTTAGTATTTAGTAATATACATTACTTTTTTTTATATAGTAGAAAAATTTGAACATTATATTAATAATAGTATCTTATTAAATCTTAATATTTTTATATCATTGACTATATTCAAGTATTTTTATATTATTGCCTATATACTTCCATATGTTTTAGTGGGAAGTTATTTTTATTTGTATGCACAGAGTCTCTTGATGGAGCACTATGACACACACTCCAGTTTTGTTAAAAGAGATGCTATCACTACTATCACCGCAGGATGATGGTATATATGTGGACGCCACATTTGGAGCTGGAGGGTATAGCAAAGCAATATTGGAGTCAGCTGATTGCAAAGTATATGCAATTGATAGAGATGAAACGGTAACTAAGTTTTATGATGATTTAAGCGTTAGATATCCCGATAGAATAAAACTATTCATTGAGAAGTTTAGTAATATTAAAAATTTATTAGATAGCAACAATATTGAAGGTATCGATGGAATAGTTTTTGACATCGGAGTTTCATCTATGCAGCTTGATAACGGAGATAGAGGGTTCTCATTTTTACATGATGGTCCACTCGATATGAGTATGGATAACTCTTCTTATATAAACGCTTCAACGTTTGTTAACGCTTTACGCGAAGAAGAAATTGCAAATACTATATATAACTACGGAGGAGAGCATCATTCTCGCAAAATTGCAAGAGCAATAGTAAGTGCACGGAAGAAAAAAACTATCAAAACTACATTTGAGCTTGCGGATATTGTACGTTCCGTGGTATTTCGTGGAAAAAGCAAAATTGATCCTGCAACCAGAACATTTCAGGCAATCAGAATATGGGTAAACGATGAGCTGGGAGAACTTGAAAAGGGCATTAAAGCTGCATCTGAGATTTTGAGTGAGAATGGCAAATTAATTGTCGTCACCTTTCATTCCTTAGAAGATCGTATAGTCAAAACTTTTTTTAAAGATTTATGTGCTGCTGATTGCAAGACATTCTCTCTTCTAAATAAAAAAGTGATCAAAGCAAGTATAGAAGAAGTAAATGCAAATCCGCGTTCACGCTCAGCAAAACTAAGAGCTATACAGAGGTTGTCATGAGAACTTTCTGCATCATCTCAATAGTTGTGTTTTTTCTTAGCATTGTAGGATTATTTAAGGTAAAATTACATGTTCAGTCGTTAAATAGAGAGCTAATAAAAATAAAAAGTGAAATTAGTTTAGTACAAAGTGATATAAAAGTTTTACAAGCAGAATGGAGCTATTTGAATAATCCAAAAAGGCTTGCAAGTCTTGTAAAGAAATACTTGAAAAATAACTCTTTAATACTGGCTAGCCAGGTTAAAAATCTTGACTCTTTAAATGGCCGCAGTGTGCTAGCACAACTTAAAATCCATGATCAACAGTGAGATTAAGTCTTATTTTTTACAGATGAGCACATCACAATAAAACTTACTTTGTATCCGTTCAGGATAGCGGCAAGGTAGTATAACCATAGAGTAAAAGTGAGTTTACAACAAATGGTGTCATCCCAGTGCTTGACACTGGGATCCAGCCTTTCCATAATCATCAAAAACATTGTATTTTAACGTAAAACAGCTATTTTTATGCTTACCAACTTAATAAAATTCCTGGATCCCAGTGTCTGGGCACTGGGATGACAAAGAAGAGCAGTGTCAGCTACTTGCATAACACCATTTGTTGTGCAACTTACTTTAGTATGAAATTGCTTGCGTAAGATTTTGGCAGCCTCTTAACATTTTTTGGCATTTCAATTATGTATTTAACGTTGCGTTTTTTTGCGTAGAATACTGCTTTTTCAAGAGAGTCAAACTTTAATACAATCTGTTTTTTTGGATCTTTTGAGCCAACCCACCCCATCAAAGGTTCAATGTAGTAAGAACCAGATTCAATTTTTAGGTGCCAGAAATTTGTATTACCTAAACCAGATTGTGTTGCAGTTCTTGTTGGTCTATAAATCCTAAAAACTACTTTATCGTCAATGCCCATAGTTCTTGTTAAATAAGCTTAAATATATATCCAAATAAATCCTTTCACAAACAATTAGTATGAAAGAATGAAGTTTGAAATAAATATTTTTATGTTATATTATTATTAAATTATATTAAAAGGATTAGCTAAATAGGAGTAACCGATGACGCAACAGGAAATAGTAACAATTAATGCAGAGTTACGTGATATAACAAAAACAAAAGCGATGCATTCTCTAAGGAAGAAAGGAAACATCCCTGGAATCATATATGGAAAGGGCCATAATAATGTAAATTTGACATTGTCTGCAAAGGAATTCACGAAGCAATATAAATCAGGTTCTCTTTCTGCACATTTGATAGAGCTGAATATTTCGGGCAAAAAGGAATATGCTCTTGTTCGCGATATCCAATTGCATGTAGTAAAGGATACTGTGCAACATGTTGATTTTCAATTTGTTGATAAAGGCAGCGAAATTAAAATAGACATACCTCTATCATTTGTGAATGAAAGTAAAGCTCCAGGGATCAAGTTAGGTGGAGTGCTTAATGTTTTGTGTCGTTCTATTGCTGTTAAATGCTCTCCTGATAAAATACCTCAGGTTATAGAAGTTGATTTATCCGGCAAAATGATTGGCCAATCTATACATATCAATGATGTAAAATTACCAGAAGGTGTTAAGTTTGTAGCTCATGAAGAAGAAAATTTTACCATTGTTACAATTTCTGCTGCCGATAGTGACGTTGAAGAACCTCAAGCAGAAACAGAGGAATAGTGCACCTGATAGTTGGGCTTGGTAACCCTGGCAGTCAATATGAGCTAACTCATCATAATATCGGCTTCATCGTAGTTGATACAATTTGCAAATATTGGAATTTCCAGTCGTTCTCTAAAAAAGCCGATTATCTAATAACCTCTGGCATAATTAATGATAATAAAATCATGTTAATAAAGCCTTATTCATTTATGAATAATTCAGGCATTCCTGTTGCAAAAATACGAAACTTTTACAAATTATCGCTAGATAATATCGTTGTCATACACGATGACGCTGATTTGGAACTTGGAAGAATAAAAATAAAGAAAGGTGGTAGCTCTGCTGGACATAATGGACTTAAATCCATAGATAGTTTTATTGGCAACGATTATTGGCGCTTGAGATTTGGAGTGGGTAGACCTGAAGATCAAAGAAGCTTAGCAGATTATGTGTTATCAAAATTTTCAAATTTTGATAATGTTACTCCCTTAGTGGAAAAAATAGCAAAAAATATACACTTAATGCTGCAAGGAGATAATACAGCTTTTATCAATTTGATTGTATAATATTACGAAACACAGGGAGTGTTAAATAAACCATACGCGTCAAGTTAAGAAGAAGTGGGTAAAGTTGGTGTAAAGAAAAGAAAAAGAAGATATAAGTTCTCTTCAATTTAACAAACAAAATGGAGAACTTATACAATGAAAAGAATAGTTTGCATCTCAAAAAAGCTCAAAGAATTTTTTAATGAAAAAGCAGATAAAATCTCAGCTACAACAGGATTCATAAAAAGAAAGAGGAAGTTAAAAGGCTCATCGTTCGTAAAAGCCATAGTCTTGGGTAATATAGGGGTTGATAATTGTAGTATAGAGACAATATGTCAATTATTGAATGAAGATTCGATAAATATAACAAAACAAGGTCTGGACTTTAGATTTACCAAGGAAGCAGTGGAATTCATGAAAAGAATGTATAATGAATCTTTAATGTTACTTAAAAACACCTTGCAAGTTGATTGCAGAATCTTGAAGCACTTTAGAAGTGTGAAGTTATTAGACAGCAGCTATATTAGCTTACCTAACAGTATGGAAGACATGTATAAAGGGTATGGTACCAGCTACAGTGGTTATGAAAGCAATACTAAATCTGGAATAAAGTTACAATTAGTTTTTGACTACCTAAACCAGACATTAGACCAGCTTAATATAGCTGAGGGAATAAGGTCAGATCAGGGGTATAGAAGACATTTAAGCAATATATCGAGCAACGATTTACTAATATCTGATTTGGGTTATTTTGTGCCAAGTTCTTTTAAACAAATCAATGAAGCTGGAGCTTATTTTATAAGTCGTTGATACCAACATATATGGTATAGAAACAAATCAAAAAATAGAGTTATTAGAATGTTTAGAGGATAAATTGTTTCTAGAAAATGAGGTGCTGTTAGGAAAAGAAATAAAAGTTAAAGTGAGAATTATATGTCAAAAGCTAACTGAATATGGCCAGGAGAAGGAAGGCTAATAGATTAGCAAAATCACATATCTTCTAAAAGGAATAAAAAGTTATTGAATTGGTCAATATTTATAACTAATGTTCCAAAGAGTAAAATTAGTGCTGAACAAGTATTAACAATTTACAGAGTAAGATGGCAAATTGAATTATTATTTAAATAATATAAGAGCCATATAAAACTTGATAAACTGAAAGGAAAGCCATATAGGGTATTATGAGAAGAGCTATACTCAGTTACAATTGGCTTAATTTCTGGTAATTCTACCTTTTGATGAACAATTTCATCTTCTAAAATGTAAAAGACAAGATTTAATCTGACAGAGAAGAATTAACTGACAGAAGAATTGACGTAGTCAAAACTAATATCAGGCTGTTGTTTAATGCTACTAATATTTTTCTGAAAAGCAATATGTTTACTGTCAAAAAACGTTTGCATAGGTGTTTTGCCATAGCAGTATTTGCCTGAGTGAGGCCTTGTCTCATTGTAAGAACGCAACCAATGATCAACATCGATCTGTAGATCCTCCAAAGAATAGTAGATTTTCTTTCTAAAGATAATATTGTAACACTCATCTTGCATAGTTCTATGGAATCTTTCACATATGCCATTAGTTTGTGGAGAGTTGGCTTTGGTTCTAGAATGATCGATATTTTCGATTCCTAAATATAGCTGATAAGCGTGATTTTCGGGCTTGCCACAATACTCCGTACCCCTATCAGTTAGAATGCGTAATAATGGAATTCTCTGCTCATCAAAAAATGGGATAACTCTATCGTTAAGAAGATCTGCAGCTGTAATAGCTGTTCTGTCCGTGTAAAGTTTAACCATTGCAACTCTGGAATAAGTATCAACAAAAGTTTGCTGATAAATGCGCCCTATGCCTTTGATATTGCCCACATAATAGGTATCTTGAGAACCCGAATAACCTGGATGTTGCGTCTCAATTTCACCATGAGCTTCCCTTTGTTCTTTCACTTTTTCTAAAGCTGCAAGTTGTTCTTCAGTTAAATGTATTAAACAGGACTTGATATGACACTTTAAAAAAGTAAGTTAAGAATAATAAAAATAAGGAGTGTTAGAAATGAGTACAATACAAACAAAAATACTAAAACCAAAACTAGGATTACTAGAGCTAGCAAAACAATTAGGAAATGTGTCTCAAGCGTGCAAAGTGATGGGATACTCAAGAGATACATTTTATCGATTCAAGGAGTTATATGAAAATGGGGGAGAAGAAGCATTACATGAAATAAGTAAGAAAAAACCGCTATTAGCAAACAGAGTTTCGGAAGATATAGAAAGAGCAATAATTGGCATAGCTACAGAATTTCCTGCATATGGACAAGAAAGAGCTGCAAATGAGCTGAGAAAAAGAGGTATAATAATTTCCCAAGGAGGAGTAAGATCTGTATGGCTAAGAAATGACCTTGAAACTTTGAAAAAGAGACTTAAAGCACTGGAGGCAAAAGTAGCTCAAGACGGAATCATTTTAACTGAAGAACAACTTGCAGCTTTAGAAAAAGTGAAAGAACAAAGGGAAGCTCATGGTGAAATTGAGACGCAACATCCAGGTTATTTGGGTTCTCAAGATACCTATTATGTGGGCAATATCAAAGGCATAGGGCGCATTTATCAGCAAACTTTTGTTGATACTTATTCCAGAGTTGCAATGGTTAAACTTTACACGGACAGAACAGCTATTACAGCTGCAGATCTTCTTAACGATAGAGTTATCCCATTTTTTGATGAGCAGAGAATTCCATTATTACGCATTCTAACTGATAGGGGTACGGAGTATTGTGGCAAGCCCGAAAATCACGCTTATCAGCTATATTTAGGAATCGAAAATATCGATCATTCTAGAACCAAAGCCAACTCTCCACAAACTAATGGCATATGTGAAAGATTCCATAGAACTATGCAAGATGAGTGTTACAATATTATCTTTAGAAAGAAAATCTACTATTCTTTGGAGGATCTACAGATCGATGTTGATCATTGGTTGCGTTCTTACAATGAGACAAGGCCTCACTCAGGCAGGGAATGTTCAAAAAAGTGTGTCAAAGCGCATTTTTAGTTCAACTCAATTTTCAATCTATCTGGAAAGAAAATATCAAGTTGAGACATAGTTAAAGCCCAATTAGGCAGAGCCATAGTCCATTTTTGCTCTACCTTCTTTATAGCACAATATACCTGTTTATACAAGGCATTTGTGCTGGTAAATGAGCCCTTGGTTTTAGTGAATTTTCTGATCTGTCTGTGCAGCCCCTCAATTGGATTTGTGGTGTAAATTAGCCTTCTAACTGGGCTAGAATACTTGAAATAACCAGATAAATTTTCCCAATTGTTCTGCCACGATTTTATAACTAAAGGATACTTTTCTCCCCATTTTTCTTCCAGCTCAAGTAAGTAATTTTCAGCAATTTCTTTACTTGTAGCACGATATATTTTTTTCAAATCATTCATGAAAACTTTCACATCTTTGCTGGATACATATTTTAGTGAATTTCTTATCTGATGCACTATACATAGCTGTACTTCTGCTTTAGGAAACGCACTATTTATAGCTGCAGGAGGGAATGTTCAAAAAAGTGTGTCAAACCGAAAAAAAAGTAATAAATTGATATAAAAAAATGGAGGTGTGACAATGAGTCAGAAAGTAGTAAACAGAACTAACGGATTGGTAGATTATAAAGAGTTGGAAACAAATATCCTGTCGTCTATACGAGAAGGAAGACCGTTGACAGGAAGGGAGGGAGCATTAACACCATTTATAAAAAAGCTGCTGGAGGCAAGTTTGGAAGGTGAAATAGAAAACCACTTATTAGCTGAAAGTGAAGAGAATAATCGAAGAAATGGGAGAAATGGAAAGACTTTACGGACAAGTGCCGGTTCATTTGAACTTTTGACGCCAAGGGATAGAGAAGGAAGTTTTGAGCCGCAAATAGTCAAAAAAAGGCAAACAAGCTTACATCCAGAGCTTGAAACGAAGATTTTGAGCACATTTGCCAGTGGTATGAGCTATAGAGATATAGCGTCACACGTTGAGGAAATTTATGATCACAAAATATCGGCGGCAGAGATATCAAGTATTACCGACAAATTACTGCCTATAATCAATGAATGGCGTAGTCGTCCACTGCAATCAGTATACCCGATAGTATTTATGGATGGGATGTTCTTTAAGGTCAAAGAGGATGGACATTGCGTAAGTAAATGTATGTACAATATATTGGGCATAGACCAAAATGGCAGAAAAGAAGTCCTGGGCTTTTATTTGGCTGAAAGTGAAGGAGCTAACTTTTGGTTGGGAGTGCTAAATGACCTCAAAGAAAGAGGAGTAGAAGATATTCTGATTGCATGTGTAGATGGGCTAAAAAGCTTTCCTGCAGCTATAAATAGTGCGTTTCCTAAAGCAGAAGTACAGCTATGTATAGTGCATCAGATAAGAAATTCACTAAAATATGTATCCAGCAAAGATGTGAAAGTTTTCATGAATGATTTGAAAAAAATATATCGTGCTACAAGTAAAGAAATTGCTGAAAATTACTTACTTGAGCTGGAAGAAAAATGGGGAGAAAAGTATCCTTTAGTTATAAAATCGTGGCAGAACAATTGGGAAAATTTATCTGGTTATTTCAAGTATTCTAGCCCAGTTAGAAGGCTAATTTACACCACAAATCCAATTGAGGGGCTACACAGACAGATCAGAAAATTCACTAAAACCAAGGGCTCATTTACCAGCACAAATGCCTTGTATAAACAGGTATATTGTGCTATAAAGAAGGTAGAGCAAAAATGGACTATGGCTCTGCCTAATTGGGCTTTAACTATGTCTCAACTTGATATTTTCTTTCCAGATAGATTGAAAATTGAGTTGAACTAAAAATGCGCTTTGACACACTTTTTTGAACATTCCCTGAATTTCTTATCTGATGCACTATACATAGCTGTACTTCTGCTTTAGGAAACGCACTATTTATAGCTGCAGGAAAGCTTTTTAGCCCATCTACACATGCAATCAGAATATCTTCTACTCCTCTTTCTTTGAGGTCATTTAGCACTCCCAACCAAAAGTTAGCTCCTTCACTTTCAGCCAAATAAAAGCCCAGGACTTCTTTTCTGCCATTTTGGTCTATGCCCAATATATTGTACATACATTTACTTACGCAATGTCCATCCTCTTTGACCTTAAAGAACATCCCATCCATAAATACTATCGGGTATACTGATTGCAGTGGACGACTACGCCATTCATTGATTATAGGCAGTAATTTGTCGGTAATACTTGATATCTCTGCCGCCGATATTTTGTGATCATAAATTTCCTCAACGTGTGACGCTATATCTCTATAGCTCATACCACTGGCAAATGTGCTCAAAATCTTCGTTTCAAGCTCTGGATGTAAGCTTGTTTGGGGAATGTTCAAAAAAGTGTGTCAAAGCGCATTTTTAGTTCAACTCAATTTTCAATCTATCTGGAAAGAAAATATCAAGTTGAGACATAGTTAAAGCCCAATTAGGCAGAGCCATAGTCCATTTTTGCTCTACCTTCTTTATAGCACAATATACCTGTTTATACAAGGCATTTGTGCTGGTAAATGAGCCCTTGGTTTTAGTGAATTTTCTGATCTGTCTGTGCAGCCCCTCAATTGGATTTGTGGTGTAAATTAGCCTTCTAACTGGGCTAGAATACTTGAAATAACCAGATAAATTTTCCCAATTGTTCTGCCACGATTTTATAACTAAAGGATACTTTTCTCCCCATTTTTCTTCCAGCTCAAGTAAGTAATTTTCAGCAATTTCTTTACTTGTAGCACGATATATTTTTTTCAAATCATTCATGAAAACTTTCACATCTTTGCTGGATACATATTTTAGTGAATTTCTTATCTGATGCACTATACATAGCTGTACTTCTGCTTTAGGAAACGCACTATTTATAGCTGCAGGAAAGCTTTTTAGCCCATCTACACATGCAATCAGAATATCTTCTACTCCTCTTTCTTTGAGGTCATTTAGCACTCCCAACCAAAAGTTAGCTCCTTCACTTTCAGCCAAATAAAAGCCCAGGACTTCTTTTCTGCCATTTTGGTCTATGCCCAATATATTGTACATACATTTACTTACGCAATGTCCATCCTCTTTGACCTTAAAGAACATCCCATCCATAAATACTATCGGGTATACTGATTGCAGTGGACGACTACGCCATTCATTGATTATAGGCAGTAATTTGTCGGTAATACTTGATATCTCTGCCGCCGATATTTTGTGATCATAAATTTCCTCAACGTGTGACGCTATATCTCTATAGCTCATACCACTGGCAAATGTGCTCAAAATCTTCGTTTCAAGCTCTGGATGTAAGCTTGTTTGCCTTTTTTTGACTATTTGCGGCTCAAAACTTCCTTCTCTATCCCTTGGCGTCAAAAGTTCAAATGAACCGGCACTTGTCCGTAAAGTCTTTCCATTTCTCCCATTTCTTCGATTATTCTCTTCACTTTCAGCTAATAAGTGGTTTTCTATTTCACCTTCCAAACTTGCTTCCAGCAGCTTTTTTATAAATGGTGTTAATGCTCCCTCCCTTCCTGTCAACGGTCTTCCTTCTCGTATAGACGACAGGATATTTGTTTCCAACTCTTTATAATCTACCAATCCGTTAGTTCTGTTTACTACTTTCTGACTCATTGTCACACCTCCATTTTTTTATATCAATTTATTACTTTTTTTTCGGTTTGACACACTTTTTTGAACATTCCCCTTGTTTGCCTTTTTTTGACTATTTGCGGCTCAAAACTTCCTTCTCTATCCCTTGGCGTCAAAAGTTCAAATGAACCGGCACTTGTCCGTAAAGTCTTTCCATTTCTCCCATTTCTTCGATTATTCTCTTCACTTTCAGCTAATAAGTGGTTTTCTATTTCACCTTCCAAACTTGCTTCCAGCAGCTTTTTTATAAATGGTGTTAATGCTCCCTCCCTTCCTGTCAACGGTCTTCCTTCTCGTATAGACGACAGGATATTTGTTTCCAACTCTTTATAATCTACCAATCCGTTAGTTCTGTTTACTACTTTCTGACTCATTGTCACACCTCCATTTTTTTATATCAATTTATTACTTTTTTTTCGGTTTGACACACTTTTTTGAACATTCCCCTCAGGCAAATACTGCTATGGCAAAACACCTATGCAAACGTTTTTTGACAGTAAACATATTGCTTTTCAGAAAAATATTAGTAGCATTAAACAACAGCCTGATATTAGTTTTGACTACGTCAATTCTTCTGTCAGTTAATTCTTCTCTGTCAGATTAAATCTTGTCTTTTACAGCTTTTCCAGCGTCTACTTTTGCCTGTTTAGCTTCTGCTTTCACTTTTTCAATCTCATCTTGAACTTGTCTTACTGTTGCTTCAGCCACAGCTTTTACACTCTCTATTGCCTTTTCAGCCTCCTCTTTTGCTTTCTCAACCTCTATTTTTACCTTTTGAGCTTCTTTTTCACACTTTGCAAACTTCTCTTTTGCTTCCTTAGCATCATCCTGAGCTTGTTTTACTGCTTCCTCAGCTTCTGCTTTAGCATCTTCTTTTATCCTCTCAGCATCTTTTTTACACTGTGTTAATCCATCTTTTGCTTCTTTAGCTTCACCCTGTGCTTGTTCTACTTTCTCTTGAAATTCTGCTCTTGTATCTTCTACTGCCTTCTTGGCATCTAATTGTGCATTTTTAATTTCTTCTTTACACTGTGTTAACCCCTCTTTTGCTTCTTTAGCTTCACCCTGTGCTTGTTTTGCTATTTCCTCAGCTTCTGCTTTAGCTTTAGCATCCTCTTCTGCACGTTCTCTTGCCTCTTCAGAATCACTTTTTGCACGTTCTGTTGCCTTTTCAGCATCTTCTTTTGCCTTCTTAGCCTCGTCTTTGCACTTTTTAAGTTCGTCTCCGGCAAATTCATCATCCTTTTTCCCGTTTCCGATCTGATCTCTTAGATCCGTAACCTGATCCTCAGTTACTACCTTATCATCAGTTACTACCTGATCTTCAGTTGTGATTTTATCCTTGATCGTCTCATCTACACCCTCATCACTATAAGAAAATTTGTTAGTATATGAATAGCGATTATTGATTTTATCACTATAGTTATGTTTTAACATAGAGACCTCCTATACAGTCAAAATTGGAATTACATTAAGATAGAACAAGCTATGAATATAACGTGAATGAAAGAAACCACAGGTCACGAAATTTCCGGATAACTATGGAACCATTATAAAATAATAAAATTAAAAAATTAATAATTTTAATTTTAAATCTAGCATGCTCATTAAATCAACAACGATATAGCTTAAATTCTCTTTTAATTTACATAATATTTCATGCCTACTGTATCTTCGCCAGTTTTGCATACATCCCGTCTTTACTCATTAGAGAGTCATGAGTTCCTACTTCTTCTACTTTTCCATGATTAATTACTATAATCTTGTCAGTTTTAAGTGCGGTTGATAGCCTGTGTGTAATTACGATTGTTGTTCTGTTTTGCATTAACTTGCTCAATGCTTTTTGCACGAGGTTCTCACTTTTATAATCAAGGGCAGAGGTTGCTTCATCCAGTATTAAAACCTGAGGATTGTTGAGTATGGCCCTTGCTATTACAATACGTTGTTTTTGTCCTTCAGAAAGTTTTAATCCTCTTTTTCCTACAAATGTATCAAATTTATCAGGCAGCTTATCAATAAATTCCATCGCATAAGCGCTGATGGCTGCTTGCTTCACTTCCTCATATTCGGCACCTGGTTTGCCATACAGTATATTTTCCATTATTGAGCAAGAAAATATCATGTGATCTTGCGGCACTAAGCCAAACAACGATCTGAGGTCATTTAGCGCAATTGACTTAATATTGTGCCCATCGATAGTAATGCTACCTTTGTTTGGATCATGAAAACGGAGCAGAAGCTTTAAAATGGTGCTTTTACCACTGCCAGATGGTCCAACAATTGATACTGCTTGACCTGCCTCTATAGAAAATGATACGTTATCTAATGCTGGCTTATCAGCATAAAAAAATGTTACACCATTAAACGAAATTCCCTTTTGAACACTACAAATTTTTATAGGATCATCGGGATCTGCTATAGAGCTTTTCATATTTTTAAATTCAAATAAACGCTCTACTATTCCAAGACCTCGTTGTAAATCACTGATATTATCGCTCAAATTATTTATAGCTCCTGCTGCGAGCGCTGAATAAAACACAAATGAGGAGAGTTTTCCAATAGTTATATTATTGCTTAAGACTTCTTTAATACCAAAAAAGAGCAAAACAACTAGTGAACCTATCACACACGTGATAACTAGAGTTACTAGAATAGCACGCAAGAGTACTAATTTTACGTATGATTTTGATACTGAGTTTAAATACTCCTTAAAACGGGTTTTTTCATTTTCTTCGAGTACAAACGATTTGATAGTCACTATAGATCTAAAATTTTCCTCACTAAATGACGCAAGCTCACTTAATTTATCCTGGGCAAAGCGTGCATAGCTACGCACTTTTTTTCCAAGTGAGGTCATGATAATGAGTAGTATAGGTATTATTGCGGCTGCATACGCAGTTAGTTGTATATTTGTATACAATAACATAGCAACACTACCAATCAGAATCACAAAATTTCGTAATATGGTTAGTAAGCTGCTGTTTATTATTGATTGCAACACAGATGTATCAGTAACTAACGCTGAGATAACATCTTGTACGCCTGTGTTCTCAAAGAAACTTGGTTGCAAGTTAGTGATACTGCTATATAAGTCATATCTGATTCTTGCGATAACTTTCTCGCTGCCAATGCCAATGAAATATAACCGAGTAAATGCAGTGAGAGAAATGGCTAAAACTATAAGTATTGCAACTAATAGTTTGGTAGTAAAATCGTGCTCTGTGCCAGAATCAATTATATCGTTTAAGCCTCTGCCAAAGAGGAGGATCGTTAAGGCTGAAAATAAAACTGCAATAAAAGCTATGATGAAATAAGATAGATTAGGCTTTATATAGTAAAATAACTGCCTAATATTAGATCGCATCGTATTTTAAAGTTTCTAAAGTTAAGTATATAGATTCTAGTTTCAGGGGAAAGGGAAAAGGTATGGCATTAGTCTACAGCATGTCTTCCAAGCATAACACGCTCACGAAACTTTAATGCGATAGCTTGGTTTCTACTGAAAGACAGCATTATGCCAAGTGCGATGCTCGAAGATAAAAGAGAAGAACCACCATAGCTAAGTAACGGCAGGGTTATGCCGGTGGTTGGAAAAACACTCAATGTTACCCCTATGTTTATTATGAATTGTGTGATGAATTGAATTGAGATACCGAGAATCACCAACAGATTAAATAATTCATTTTCCCTATATGCAATGTAAAGCAAGCGGGCGGAAATGATGCCAAATAACATCAATGTGGCTAAGCACGTAATCAAACCAAATTCTTCTGCTAAAACAGAAAACACAAAATCTGTATGACAATCAGGAAGAGAGGCTTTTATGCTACCTTCACCAGGTCCAACCCCAGTTAATTGACCTCTTTTGAATGCTTCTAATGATTTTGTGACTTGAAAGTTATCGCGCTGCGTAAAAAAGACAAAATTGTAAATCCTTTGCTTTATATGTGGGAGGCATAAGTAAGCTATTGTAGTTCCAGTTGCGGCCATTCCTATTATGCATAGAAAGTATAAAAATGGTATACATGCAATAAACATTTGACCAATAAAAGAATATGTTAAAAGCATAGACATACTGAAATCAGGTTGCAAAAGTAACAACACAAAAACTAACAGAAATATTATGATTGATATGTGTATTTTAAACTTCATTTCGCTGGCCAAGATACTAGCTATAACAACAGAAAAAAATGGCCTTACGAACTCAGATGGTTGAACTGAAATTTTGACAATATGTAACCATCGTTTCGCACCTTTTACCTCTATACCAAGTATTATCGCAGTTGCCACTAGAATAGTAAATAAAATGAAACCTGCGAATGAGAGGTTAAGTATGGTTTTTGTATTGAGAGAAGAAAATGTCACCAGGGTAATTAGTGATAGGACTATATAAATTGTGTGACGCCGTATAAAATAATCCTGTGGTAGAGAAAGACGCTGCGCAATTACAGGACTTGCTGAATAAACAAGAATGAAGCTTATAGTGAGCAAAAAAAACACTGGAAGGATAAGATAATAATCCAGCGTTCTATACCAGAGTTTAATATTCATTTTGTTCCAATGTGTAATGCCACTATTCCATAGCTCATATTATGAAACTCAACATTCTTAAAGCCTACCTCTTCAATTTCCATTTTAAAATCAGCCTGAGTTGGAAACTCTCTAATGCTCTTCACTAAATATTCATAAGAACTCTTGTCTTTAGCAACTATGCTGCCAATTTTAGGAATTACTTTAAATGAATATAAGTCATAAAGTTTGGTAAATATCTCATTTTGATAGTGCATAGGGGCAAATTCTAAGCAGATAAATTTCCCATGTGGTTTTAATACTCTGTATGCCTCATTTAAAGCCTTCTTGCGGTCAGAAACATTTCGAATACCAAAAGCTATTGTGCAATAATCAAATTCGGAGTCTTCAAATGGTAAACTTTCTGCACTCGCACATACCCAATCAAAATTAATTTGATTTGAATTTATAGCTTTATCACGTCCTCTGCTTAGCATATTTTGATTTATATCGCATACTGTAACCTTAGCACTTGGCTCTTTTCTTACTATTCTTATTGCTATATCTCCAGTTCCTCCAGCAACATCTAAAACCTTAGAGTTTTTTGTAAAATGCACACTATTTACCATCTTATCTTTCCATAATCTGTGCATTCCGAGGCTCATTATATCATTCATGGTGTCGTAGCGACTTGCCACGGAATCGAATACCTCTTTAACTAATTGTGATTTCTTCTCGATTTTTATAGTAGACATTACGTAAAAACTCCTTTATAATTAGTAAAAATTAATTTGAATTAACACAAATGTCAACGACAAGCCTTGAGCCTGTTAAAATCTTCTTCAGCGTGGTATGATGACCGAGTTAGTGGGCTTGATGCAACCACTAGGAACCCTTTGGAGTAAGCGATATATTTATAATGCTCAAATTCCTCTGGGGTAACATACCTATCAAGTTTTGCATGTTTTGGAGTTGGTTGTAGATATTGACCAATTGTAATAAAATCAACCTCAGCACTGCGCAAATCGTCCATAACCTGAAGTATTTCCTCTTTTGTTTCTCCAAGACCAACCATAAGCCCTGACTTTGTGAAAACTTTAGGATTAATCTGCTTTACCATCTTCAGTAAATATAGTGAATGAAAATAGCGAGCTCGTGGTCTTATTTTTGCATACAATCTCGGCACTGTTTCAATATTGTGGTTATAGACATCAGGTGATGCAACAGCGATTGCTTCAAATGCTCCTTTCTTATTTAAAAAATCAGGAGTTAAAATCTCTATTGTTGTTTCTGAAGTTATCTTTCTAATTTCTTCTATGCACTGTATAAACTGATTTGCGCCACCATCTGGTAAATCATCACGATCAACAGAAGTAATGACAACATGTTTTAAGTTTAACTTTTTTATCGCTTTTGCTAAATTTTCTGGCTCATGAGGGTCTAGTTTATCAGGAATGCCAGTTGCAACGTTGCAAAATGCACAAGCACGAGTGCAAACAGAACCAAGAATCATCACAGTAGCATGACGTTTATTCCAACATTCACCAATGTTTGGACATGCAGCCTCTTCGCACACTGTATGCAAGTTATGCAGTTTAACGATGTTTAAGGTCTCATTGAATACTTCACCGGTCGGAGCTTTTGCTCTGAGCCATGGAGGCTTACTATGCATCTGAAACGGCTAACTCTACCTCTTGCTTTACTAAAACTTTTTTCAACCTTCTTTTTATCTTCTGCGCTTTCTCACTTAGTTTAATCGTTCTTGTGTTGAGCAAAAAAGCATCTAAATCACCTTTGTAATCTATAGTTCTCAAAGTTCTTGTTGCTACACGAAATCTAAACTTTTTATTTAATATATCACTTGTTAACGTAACCTTATGCAAATTTAAAAGAAAGGTACGCTTTGTTTTACGATTTGAATGTGATACCTTATTACCAAAAGATTTTTTTCTATTTGTTAATTCACAAACTCTACTCACTTCAATATACCAAATTATTCTATGTACTTAGATTACCTTATATAGTCAAATAGTCAATACTCTCTTGCTTAATTTTTATACCATATACTGCTTTATAACCAAAAAATATCGTAATTTTTTCTATTATAAGAGAAATCATATGCTGAATTTCCAATGCTTTACTGCCATTTGTTACTACCAGATGCAACACACCCGAATTTATATTCTGTGCATATGAGATCTTTTTCGGTTTTGTACACTCTGCTATTTCTTTCCCTACTATATTTCGCCAGTTTAAAATCAGACGTATTTCATTTTTACTAATCTTATTTTTCATGCATTTTAATGCATAGTTTTCAATTATAGACTTTAATTTTTTTGGACCGCTGTGTTTGAGCATTTTTCTGTTTTGTTTCTAGTATAACTAAATAAGTAAGGTTTACCACTACATTGGATTTCTTAAAGCCCTGTCATTCCAGTGCGTACTGCACGAACATTGTAATTTGAGTCCACCAGGGAGGTTGTCATCCCAGTGCTCAGACACATAGCTGTACGAACATTTATTTTTGTTAAACACAGCAAATGGTGTCATGCCAGTCTGGAATCCAGAAATTTTGCTTATAACTGAGCTGATGAGCTAAAGGTAGTTGTCTTACGCTAAAATAAACGTTTTTAATTAAGTTGCATAGAAGCTGGATCCCAGTGTCTGAGCACACAACTGTACGAACGTTGTAGTTTGGGAGCAATTCCCACCAGTGGGGTGTCATCCCAGTGCCCAGACACTGGGATCCAGCTTCTATGCAACTTAATTAAAAACGTTTATTTTAGCGTAAGACAACTACCTTTAGCTCATCAGCTCAGTTATAAGCAAAATTTCTGGATTCCAGACTGGCATGACACCATTTGCTGTGTTTAACAAAAATAAATGTTCGTACAGTTGTGTAGCTGACACTGGGATGACAACCTTCTAACTGCTTTACAAACCTCTAGCCTCACACCATAAAAGCAGTATTTTTATGTAAAATTTATCTCAACGTAGCACTTGTCAAGTAAGTCGTTCCATTCAAAAATTTTTGTTTTGCCTCATAATTAACCTTATAGCTGTTTTAATTGTAATTGGTTAAATTATTATTAACTTGCTAGGCTAGATCCAAAAAAATAGCGTAATCAATATGCAAATTGTAATAGAAATCACATTTGTGTATGGTTTATTGTTATGCGGTTAATCTTTCCTCAATCCAAGCTGCTTGAATAGCTTCGAGTATTTTTTCGTTACAGCGTTTTTCATCATCATCAAATTCCTCTAAACTCAAGACCTTTTTTTTAAGCTCAGTGAATCTGATACTAATTATATTCTCATCTGGAAATTTTTCCTCCAGAGCTTCTACAATATCTTCTATATCAAGCCATTTCATACTTTTTTGTATTTATCTGCTAAGTTAAATTGGTGCCCATGGGGAGACTTGAACTCCCAAGGTCGCAAAACCCACGGATTTTAAGTCCGCTGCGTCTACCGATTCCGCCACACGGGCTTTTTTTATCTATCTAGAGTAAAACTCTACTACTAAATTGACTTCCATGTCTGCTGAATAAGGAACCTCAGAATATTGAGGTGACCTCAAATACTTTACTGAATGCTCTTTACTATCTGCTTCTAAATAATCCGGAGCCTTGCGCTCTTGTTTTTGTTCAGCCTCTACTACTACAGGAATTTTTGCTGCCCTTTCTCTTATTTTTATTATATCACCTGGCTTCACTCGATAACTCGATATGTTAACCACCTTATCATTAACTGTAACGTGCTTATGAGATATGAGCTGCTTTGCTGAGTAAATTGTTGGAACAAGACCAGAGTGGTATAAAACAGAACTTAATCTCGATTCTAAGATACCGATAAAATTATCAGCCGTATAACCCTTTCTGTTATAAGCATCTAAAAATGTACGTCTGAGCTGCTTACTTGAAATCGCGTAGTAAAACTTAAATTTCTTATGTGCAGCAAACTGCTTACCAAAGTCAGATAACTTCTTGAATCCAAGAATACCATGTTGACCTGGAGGGTATTTCCTTTTGTTTACTGGGTCTTTAGCTCTACCCCATAAATTTACACCAAGTCTACGGCTAATCCTATACTTTCTAGTGATAACAGTTGTCATATAAAAACTCTCACGATTTAACTTTAGATTATTAAGGATTTTAGCACTCAGTGTCAACTTGTTTTTGCTGATATAATCTTTTATACTTCATTTTTAAGTTTTTCTATTAACACATGAATCATTCACATTTAAAATCTATGGCAAACGCCATCCGTTTTTTATCAATTGATGCAGTACAAAAAGCAAACTCTGGACACCCAGGTATGCCACTTGGCATGGCAGATGTTGCAACTGTTTTGTTTGCTAAATATCTGAATCATAATCCTGATGATTCTAAATGGTTCAATAGAGATCGCTTTGTTTTATCAAACGGTCATGGGTCAATGTTACTATACTCAATATTATATTTGACAGGTTATATTAGCATAGATGAGCTAAAAAACTTCAGGCAAATGGGATCCAAGACCCCAGGTCATCCAGAGTTCGGCTTGACTTCCGGGGTAGAGGCAACAACAGGCCCGCTCGGTCAGGGGTTTGCCGCTGCTGTTGGCATGGCACTTGCTGAATCAATCCTTAAAAAGCAATTCAGAATCAATCACTACACTTACGTGATGCTAGGGGATGGCTGTCTTATGGAAGGAATAAGCCATGAGGTAGCATCACTTGCTGGGCATCTTAAATTGAATAAGCTCATAGCTCTTTTTGATGATAATGATATCTCTATAGATGGCGCTACTTGCCTTTCCTTCTCTGATGATGTAGAGAAACGCTTCTTAGCGTATGGATGGAATGTTGACAAAATTGATGGCCACGATTTTGATGCCATATCCTTTGCAATAGAGCAAGCAAAAAAGTCTGATAAACCTACAATGATCTGCTGCAAAACTATTATCGGAAAATTTTCAAGCCGTGCTGGCACATCCTCTGCTCACAGTGGTGCTTTTTCGGAGGAAGACATAAAACAGATGAGAGAGAAATTAAACTGGAATTATGAACCATTCCATGTACCAGAAGATGTGAAAAATGCCTGGAAGAAAACTGTTGAGAGAGCAAAACAAAACTACACGATGTCATTCCAGCGCGTGACGCTGGAATCCAGGAAAGAAGAAAAAGAATGGATCCCAGTGTCAAGCACTGGGATGACAAAAAGTGGAGCTGGGGTAACAGGATATCATGTAGAACTTCAAAGACGGTTAGATAAACGTCTACCAGACAATATCGATAATGTTTTGGCTAACTTGAAGAAACAAATACACGAGACAATGCCAAACGAAGCTACTCGATCTTCTTTCGGCAGAGTAATGGAACTTTTAACTGAGTCTATGCCGGAATTAATCGGCGGTTCTGCTGATCTTACTGGGTCAAATTGCACTAAATATAAGCACATGCAGGTAATAGATAGTAATAATTATAGTGGTTCTTATGTCCACTATGGAGTGAGAGAGCACGCTATGGCAGCTTGTATGAATGGTATGGCACTTCACGGCGCGATTCTTCCTTATGGCGGCACTTTTTTGGTATTTTCCGACTATTGTCGTCCTGCTATACGTCTTTCAGCTCTGATGAAACAGCAGGTTATGTATGTCATGACTCACGACTCAATTGGAGTGGGAGAAGATGGCCCAACTCATCAGCCAATAGAGCATTTAGCTTCTTTGCGTGCTATACCAAATCTATATGTTTTTAGGCCAGCCGATGCAGTTGAAACTCTGGAGTGTGTTAGCATTGCACTCGAAAAGAAAGAATCTCCAGCACTGTTTGCGCTCTCAAGGCAAAACGTAAGTTACATGCGCAAGTTCTACTCTGATATCGATCAATCTGCTAATCTATCGAAGTTTGGTGCACATATTTTGTGTGAATGTTCAAAAGAATTAAAAGTGACGATATTTGCTACGGGGTCCGAGGTTGAAATTGCAGTTGAAGCAAGGGAGAAATTGCAGGAAAAGGGTATAGGTACAAGGATTGTTTCTATGCCATGCTGGAGGCTTTTTGACGAGCAAAGCGATGAATATAAAGCGGCAATATTAAATAATGACAGCATTAAAGTTGCAATTGAAGCCGGAAGTGAAATGGGTTGGCATAAATACATAGGTTCAAACGGTATATTTATTGGCATGAAAAGCTTCGGAGAATCAGCACCTTATAAAACACTTTATGAGCATTTTAATATCAGCGCCGATCATGTGGTAAAATGTGTGTGTGAGAAACTGGTTTACATTCAGTAGACTTCTTGCATAACCATATGAAAGCCCACTCTTCTTTGTCATTCCAACGCGTGACGTTATCCAAGATGATGTCATGCCAGTGCTTGACACTGGAATCCAGCTTTTGATCGAAAATGTTGTATAGTATGCTTGTTTACAATCAATTTTTCTGGATCCCAGTGTCAAGCACTGGCATGACATCATATAGGCTACTTAGAGGATCCAAAAAGGGTGTCATTCCAGTGCTTGACACTGGAATCTAGTCTTTATTATGCAGCCACTTATTTAAAGTTAAGTTTCCTGGATTCCAGTGTCTGGGCACTGGGATGACAGGGGAAGATACTAGGATGACACCGTCATAAAGGAACCAGTGTCAGCTACTTGAATACATACCACCATGTCATTCCAGCGCGTGACGCTGGAATCTAGTAAACCTCTGGCTATATTATGTCATTGCCTTCTGAACTACTTGGTGATTCTAATACAACTGGTTGATCAGATTCAGATGATGATTGTGTTGGCTCATCAAAACAAAATAACCATGAAAAAAACCCACCAAAAAATGATGCAACTAATGAAAAAGGCTTCATAAGTATACTAAACTGTATTAAACAGGACTTGATATGACACTTTAAAAAAGTAAGTTAAGAATAATAAAAATAAGGAGTGTTAGAAATGAGTACAATACAAACAAAAATACTAAAACCAAAACTAGGATTACTAGAGCTAGCAAAACAATTAGGAAATGTGTCTCAAGCGTGCAAAGTGATGGGATACTCAAGAGATACATTTTATCGATTCAAGGAGTTATATGAAAATGGGGGAGAAGAAGCATTACATGAAATAAGTAAGAAAAAACCGCTATTAGCAAACAGAGTTTCGGAAGATATAGAAAGAGCAATAATTGGCATAGCTACAGAATTTCCTGCATATGGACAAGAAAGAGCTGCAAATGAGCTGAGAAAAAGAGGTATAATAATTTCCCAAGGAGGAGTAAGATCTGTATGGCTAAGAAATGACCTTGAAACTTTGAAAAAGAGACTTAAAGCACTGGAGGCAAAAGTAGCTCAAGACGGAATCATTTTAACTGAAGAACAACTTGCAGCTTTAGAAAAAGTGAAAGAACAAAGGGAAGCTCATGGTGAAATTGAGACGCAACATCCAGGTTATTTGGGTTCTCAAGATACCTATTATGTGGGCAATATCAAAGGCATAGGGCGCATTTATCAGCAAACTTTTGTTGATACTTATTCCAGAGTTGCAATGGTTAAACTTTACACGGACAGAACAGCTATTACAGCTGCAGATCTTCTTAACGATAGAGTTATCCCATTTTTTGATGAGCAGAGAATTCCATTATTACGCATTCTAACTGATAGGGGTACGGAGTATTGTGGCAAGCCCGAAAATCACGCTTATCAGCTATATTTAGGAATCGAAAATATCGATCATTCTAGAACCAAAGCCAACTCTCCACAAACTAATGGCATATGTGAAAGATTCCATAGAACTATGCAAGATGAGTGTTACAATATTATCTTTAGAAAGAAAATCTACTATTCTTTGGAGGATCTACAGATCGATGTTGATCATTGGTTGCGTTCTTACAATGAGACAAGGCCTCACTCAGGCAAATACTGCTATGGCAAAACACCTATGCAAACGTTTTTTGACAGTAAACATATTGCTTTTCAGAAAAATATTAGTAGCATTAAACAACAGCCTGATATTAGTTTTGACTACGTCAATTCTTCTGTCAGTTAATTCTTCTCTGTCAGATTAAATCTTGTCTTTTACACCTTCAGCTAAATCATAAAGGATCTGCCCCATTTGCTATGAGAAATTTTGCTATCTTTGTATGACCTCCTTCACCAGCGCAATGTAGAGGAGTATATCCTTTAAATTCTTCTACATTAGTCTTTGCATCAACCTTCGCCCCGTTTTTTACTAGAATTTCTACTATATCTGTATGACCTCCTCCAACAGCGCGATGTAAAGGAGTCACCCCTTTGTATTCTACATCAACACTTGCATCATTTTCTATTAGAAGGTTTACTATTTTTGCATAGCCACATGAAGCAGCTAAATGTAATAATGTAAGTTGATCATCTTCAAACAGGTGATTTACACCAAAGCCAGCTTCTTCCCATTTCTTATATTCTTCTGGATATTTCTTTAATTCCTCTTTTATTTTGTCAATTACGTTGTCTTTACTTAAATCTGTTTCTTTATTAACTGCACCTAATATTTCTTTCCACTGCTTATAGTTCATTGTCATAATTTTATCCCTACTTCAATAATATTTTAATTATCACATATTATGGCAAAAAAATCAACTCATCTCTTCCAAAGGCTCTATATTGAAGATAGAAAGTCCAGAAGCGATGACGTGTGCTAAGGCCTGCACGAGAAACATTCTTGCAGCGGTGAGGTTTAAGTTGTCTTCCAGTATGAAACGCATGTTTAAATCACTCTTGCCATACCCCCATAAAACGTGAAACGCTTCTGCAACTTCAAGTAAGTAGAAAGTAATTCTGTGTGGCTCACAAAGCCTTGCTGCAATTTCTACCGCATCTGGCCACTTTGCTAAGGTTTTTATGAGGAAGAGCTCTCCACCTGTCCTTAAAAGTGAAGGATCTGCTGTTGGGAGCTCTTTTGGAGCATTACGCATTAACGAATGAGCACGAGCATGCGCATATTGCACGTAAAAAATAGGGTTGTCTTTTGACTGTTCTTTAACTTTAGCAAAATCAAAGTCCAAGACCATATCATTCTTGCGTGTTAGCATTATAAAACGAGTTATGTCCCTGCCAACTTCTTCCACTACATCTCTTGCTGTTAGGAAGTTTCCTGATCTTTTGGACATCTTAACAGGTTTGCCGTTCTCGAAAAAATTCACAATATTATGCAGTTTTACCTCTATTTTTGCTTGATCATCACTGAGCGCAGAGACGACTGCTTTGAGTCTTTTGACATAACCGCCGTGGTCACTACCAAGCTCTACGATCATATTGTTAAAACCACGCGATATCTTATCAAAATGGTAAGCGATATCCGAGGCAAAATAAGTCCAACTGCCGTCCTCTTTCTTCAATGCACGGTCAACGTCATCACCAAATTTTGTAGAGCGAAATAGCATCTCTTTTCTGGAAGTCCAATTTTCGCTTTCTTTGCCTTTTGGTTTCTCCAGGTACCCTTCATACACTAGACCCTTGTCAGACAATATCTTTATACTCTCTTCAATTTTGCCACTTTTTTGTAGCTCATACTCTGAAGTAAAAACATCATGATTTACTCCAAGTAAGTTCATGTCTTCCTTTATAAATTCTAAGATAGAACTTAAAGTATATTCTCTAATCACCTGATTATCTTGCTTTTCTAGAAGCTCCTTGCCATATTTTTTGGCCAGCCCATTCCCTATCGGTTTTAAATATTCACCTGGATATAAACCTTTTTCGATGCTGATTTTTTCTCCCAGAGCTTCCTTATACCGCAAATATACTGACTTTATTAGTATATCTATCTGCGCTCCAGCATCATTAATATAGTATTCCTTAGTAACTTTATAACCAACTTTTTTCAATAAATTTGCCAGAACGTCACCAAATACTGCCCCTCTTGCATGACCAATATGCAGTGGACCAGTTGGATTTGCAGATACAAATTCAACATTAATGGCCTGATTGT
Organism: Wolbachia endosymbiont (group A) of Bombylius major; assembly: GCF_947251895.1. Lineage (NCBI taxonomy): Bacteria > Pseudomonadati > Pseudomonadota > Alphaproteobacteria > Rickettsiales > Anaplasmataceae > Wolbachia > Wolbachia endosymbiont (group A) of Bombylius major. Next base: position 1,095,326 of record NZ_OX366395.1, read on the forward strand.
TCCCTATATCTAGGGTGCCAAACTCTGTTTTTAGCTCATTTATTTGTTTTAAAATTCCATGCCACACTTCTATTTTTAAGTGCATGTTGATGAAACCAGGGCCTGCTATTTCCACTTTTGCAACTTCATCAAAAAGTTCAAATTCTTTGGCTAAAACCTCTGCAATCTCAACTGGATTCTTTTTTTCATGCTTTGCAAGCACCATGGCAACGTTTGTGTAAATATCTCCATGCGCTCTATTGCTTGGAGGCTCTACGATAAAGTTTGTTGCATTCGTGCTTATAACACCCCTTTGCTTCAACTCATTTAATTTACTGGAAATTAGAGAGGAAACCTGCTTGAAAATGTTCATCAACTAAAAAGCTATAAGACCTATAGCAGTATAGTGGATAAATGGGGCTAGTTGAAGAGTTATCTTAACTATTTTACCTTCAAATGATCCAGGAAAGTTATAGTTTATATTAAGTCGTTGCCGTAACCATGGTAAGAGAAAGCCATACTTTCGCTGTGATCATCGTTACCAGCATCAGGATCTTGGATAGCATCAGGTTCTTTAACATCATCGGGCTCTTTAACACCATCAGGTTCTTTAACACCATCAGGTTCTTTAACACCATCAGGTTCTTTAACATCATCGGGCTCTTTAACATCATCAGGCTCTTTCTCTTTCTTCAGTTCATTCTTAATATTTTCTTTTAGTTCATTCTTAGTCTTATCACCAATCTCAAATTTAAGACCTTTCTCTAGTTCATTCTTAATATTTTCTTTCAGTTCATTCTTAGTCTTATCGTCAATCTCAAACTTAAGACTTTTCTCCAGTTCATTCCTAATATTTTCTTTTAGTTCATTCTTAGTCTTATCATCAATCTTACACTTAAGATCTTTACCACATTTATCATAAATCAACTTACTCTTATTGACTTTACAATCATCCAACTTTGTGAACAAATTAATTTTCAACATATCACTGACATAGCACGTATCAAGTGGCAATATACGTACATGATTTGCATTTTTTTGATTCGGACAAGAAAAAGTATTCGTTGGCATAAAATATCTCCATTAGTAAATAAAATTATTAAAAAATTAGCCATAAGATGGAAGTGTGTACTAACAATGTACACACTGTATTACTTTTATATAATATGAACAGTGCCTTCTAACACTGACATATTGTGGGTAGAAAAAAAGGCTTCAGCACTTTTTGCATCTAATATAGAAGAGTTTATTACTTCTACACATTTATCACATACAGAATTGTTTTCACAACTGCCCACAAGTTTACCATCTATAACCTGAAGGTTGTTTTTAGCATTCTGAATAATTTCTGCACATTCTTTAAACTTGTAGCCTGTTGGCTTTTGGGTCTCAATATCAATAATATCATCAGTTATTGGATTGACCGTTATTACAAGCTTTGAAAGATCAACGATTGTTTTAGATTCAGGTTCAGGCTTAACTTGTGGACAAGGGGGACAAGCAGGAGCAGGGGGACAAACAGTATCAGGGGGACAAACAGTATCAGGACAAGCAGGACAAGGTGGTATATTTAAATCGAATTCGGGGAGCTGTATATTTAATTCGAGTCCATCATGCCGCGAGTCAAAGCGGTTATGGCAACGTGGGTCAAAGTTATGATGGTACCGTGGGTCAGTTATGCAAGCTGTGCGCACAGGAGTACATGAATCCATACGTGGATACGAAGAAAAATTGTAAGTCATAAAAATCCTTTAAAAAGCAACTATTAGATTATTATAGGATAAAAAAGTTAATGATTTAATAATTTTAAGGCTAAAATTAGCATATACAAAGTCCTTAACTTACAGTACATTTCAAAATACGACTTTAATGTAACAGATAGTTAGAGTTAAAAGTTTTACTATGGTAGAATAATGATAAGATTCCAAGAAGAAGCTGTCAGTAGTCAAATTAGTCGTGTTGCTGAAATAAATTATAATACATGGTTACTGTGAATAACAATTGCTTATCTTCTCAAGCAAGACATGAAACACATGGGTTGAATAACACCCATGTGCTCTTGGAAGCACGTCTAGCTAGACGTGCGTTTATGAGTTGTTTAAAAACAATCTTCTAATAAAGAAACCCAAATTCATCACAAGGATTATGACATGTGTCATAATAGTTATGATATGAGTTAAAATGATTGTGGCACGAATTAGTAGCACAAGGTGCGTATGCAGGTGCACAAGCTTGTGCACAGTTCGATACTGGTGCTGGTGAAACTGATGCTGGCGAATTAAAAGCCGTACATGGTAGTTTTGGTAAATGACTATAATTATAAACCATAATGATCCTTTAAAAAATACTATGAGATTATTATAAATTAAAATAATTAAAAATTTAATAATTTTAATTATAAATCTAGCATATCAACTAACGGTATGATTTAAATTTTCTTTCAACTCCTCTGTATCTTCGCCAGTTTTGCATACATCCCGTCTTTACTTATTAGAGAGTTGTGAGTTCCTATTGGCAACCGTAGCTCAGTTGGCAGAGCGTTAGTTTGTAGTGCTGAATGTCGCCAGTTCGATCCTGGTTACTCACTCTATTTTTCTGCAAAAATGCCATCTGGGCTGAAAAGCCCAGAAAGCATTCAGTCTTATATAAAATTAGTATCAACAGAAACAAGACTATCCTCATTGTCATTATCATAATAGTAAGGATTTGTTTTTTCCGTACTATCAAAAACAGTTTTTAATAGTACTTCCTTATCACTGTCCCATGCAACTTTCTTCATAATTTTAGCAAAATCTTCACACTTTTTATCAACTCCACAGTCCTTTATTTTGCCATTAGCCTTTAGATAAGGCTTTAATGAACCATACAATATCTGAGTGTTATTGCCCTCTTTATCTATCATTTGTCCTAATGTGTTAACAAGTATCAATGGTACAATTTGTTTTGCTTTCGCAACAACTGTTCGATCGGACTCTCTAATGAGATCAGGACATGATTCTCTAACAAAAAAGCTTTTGTTGTATTCTTTATTATTATGATAACCGGCAGGGTAACAGAAACTCTTAATTTCATCGTCTTGACAGGCTATCTCTTGTGGATTATCCATACATTTTTTACATGACATATTACTAAAATAGTGTGCTGAATCAAAAAGCCCTGTAAAGGCAAATTTAAAATTTACTACACCGTAATAACCCTCTATTCCCTTTTCTATATATGTCGCAATTTTAGGATTACTATACATCTCAGGATACAATTCCTTTAGTAAATCAGATGTATTAAAACCTTGATGACCTATCTTATTATAAGTTGTATACCAAGAAGCATGCGCTCCACAATTTTCAGCTTGGGAACAATCTAAGGTGTATTAAACAGGACTTGATATGACACTTTAAAAAAGTAAGTTAAGAATAATAAAAATAAGGAGTGTTAGAAATGAGTACAATACAAACAAAAATACTAAAACCAAAACTAGGATTACTAGAGCTAGCAAAACAATTAGGAAATGTGTCTCAAGCGTGCAAAGTGATGGGATACTCAAGAGATACATTTTATCGATTCAAGGAGTTATATGAAAATGGGGGAGAAGAAGCATTACATGAAATAAGTAAGAAAAAACCGCTATTAGCAAACAGAGTTTCGGAAGATATAGAAAGAGCAATAATTGGCATAGCTACAGAATTTCCTGCATATGGACAAGAAAGAGCTGCAAATGAGCTGAGAAAAAGAGGTATAATAATTTCCCAAGGAGGAGTAAGATCTGTATGGCTAAGAAATGACCTTGAAACTTTGAAAAAGAGACTTAAAGCACTGGAGGCAAAAGTAGCTCAAGACGGAATCATTTTAACTGAAGAACAACTTGCAGCTTTAGAAAAAGTGAAAGAACAAAGGGAAGCTCATGGTGAAATTGAGACGCAACATCCAGGTTATTTGGGTTCTCAAGATACCTATTATGTGGGCAATATCAAAGGCATAGGGCGCATTTATCAGCAAACTTTTGTTGATACTTATTCCAGAGTTGCAATGGTTAAACTTTACACGGACAGAACAGCTATTACAGCTGCAGATCTTCTTAACGATAGAGTTATCCCATTTTTTGATGAGCAGAGAATTCCATTATTACGCATTCTAACTGATAGGGGTACGGAGTATTGTGGCAAGCCCGAAAATCACGCTTATCAGCTATATTTAGGAATCGAAAATATCGATCATTCTAGAACCAAAGCCAACTCTCCACAAACTAATGGCATATGTGAAAGATTCCATAGAACTATGCAAGATGAGTGTTACAATATTATCTTTAGAAAGAAAATCTACTATTCTTTGGAGGATCTACAGATCGATGTTGATCATTGGTTGCGTTCTTACAATGAGACAAGGCCTCACTCAGGCAAATACTGCTATGGCAAAACACCTATGCAAACGTTTTTTGACAGTAAACATATTGCTTTTCAGAAAAATATTAGTAGCATTAAACAACAGCCTGATATTAGTTTTGACTACGTCAATTCTTCTGTCAGTTAATTCTTCTCTGTCAGATTAAATCTTGTCTTTTACACAGACAGTAGAATCGAAAGATTATTACAAGGAGAAATCTACACAGATCGACCCTTTTGTGAATCTGCGTTTCTGCTTTCTTCAACTTGTTTTGCAAAAGATGTTTCCGGTTTCTGAAGTGGCTTAGCAATTTCACGCACAACGGCAATAACTGCTGTTAAAAACGTTTTTAACAATGCACCTAAAGCTCCACCAACTGCTTCCCTGCCATATATATGAGCTTGCTTTTCGTTACCGTCAGCAGTTTCCCCTGCCCTCCTTCTTGGATCCATCCTATGAGCAATCACCGAAAACAACACTCCCCTGATTGAAGACTTCACTCGTTTCTTTGCTTCATCATCATGTGCTGTTTCATGTCCATGACTTAAGTGTTTAGCATTCATTAGCTCCTTTTGTTGCTGGGCAAACATGCTACTTAACACTTCTTCTATCACTTGCTTTCTTCTCTTCTCTCTAACTCTTTTCATAGATTCTGATTTATCACAAGTATGCTTTGTGGTTTCAAATTCTGCATCAATATCTTCAGACGCAGCCTGACTATATAAAGTCTCTATGAGCCTATCTATACTTCGCTTTATTTGCATAGTCCTTTCGTAACTATCAGAATTATCAATTCCTTCGTCGATCTGATTTAGAATATCCTCAAAAACTTTTAAATAGTCTTGAATATACTGTATTATGTATTGCTTATCTTCCTCTTTGTGTTGTTCTTCTTGATTTTGCTGATTTTCATTTTCTAAACTTCTCTCTCTTTTATCATCGTTATTTTCTTCAATATCATCACCGTCTTCCTCGAAAAGGTCTTTGTCGTTCATGATTTTTTTTTATTTAGTTAAAATTCTCACCAGTTACTATTGTATATAAAAAAATTAAATTAACATTAATGAAAAGCGTTTACAACTTCAGCACTCGCTAAAATTACAGTAAAACTGTCAAAAGTGGCAGGATCATAATACCTCTCATACAATTCAACTGAACACCTAAGCCTTATCTTTTCCTTAGCATTAAAACTAATTTCATAATCATTATTAGAGTTTAGCATAGCAGAATTACGTAATAATTCATCAGCTAATACAGAGTCTAAAATTCCATTAATTTTTATCGTAATGTGTCTGCTTCCAGCAGAATCCAATACTTTTCTCCAGCCAAAAGAAGAAATATCTTTCACCTCTTCTCTGTTATTACGCAAAGTAAACCTTAGGTTTCGTATATTATTTAACACAATAAAATTATTGTCATGATCTTTAATTTTTAGCTGTAATTTGCTCATTATTACCTCCTTTTATTAAAATATCAAAATTAATTGTTGAATGTAAAATTTCATCGTGCTGATCTGTAAAAGACAAGATTTAATCTGACAGAGAAGAATTAACTGACAGAAGAATTGACGTAGTCAAAACTAATATCAGGCTGTTGTTTAATGCTACTAATATTTTTCTGAAAAGCAATATGTTTACTGTCAAAAAACGTTTGCATAGGTGTTTTGCCATAGCAGTATTTGCCTGAGTGAGGCCTTGTCTCATTGTAAGAACGCAACCAATGATCAACATCGATCTGTAGATCCTCCAAAGAATAGTAGATTTTCTTTCTAAAGATAATATTGTAACACTCATCTTGCATAGTTCTATGGAATCTTTCACATATGCCATTAGTTTGTGGAGAGTTGGCTTTGGTTCTAGAATGATCGATATTTTCGATTCCTAAATATAGCTGATAAGCGTGATTTTCGGGCTTGCCACAATACTCCGTACCCCTATCAGTTAGAATGCGTAATAATGGAATTCTCTGCTCATCAAAAAATGGGATAACTCTATCGTTAAGAAGATCTGCAGCTGTAATAGCTGTTCTGTCCGTGTAAAGTTTAACCATTGCAACTCTGGAATAAGTATCAACAAAAGTTTGCTGATAAATGCGCCCTATGCCTTTGATATTGCCCACATAATAGGTATCTTGAGAACCCAAATAACCTGGATGTTGCGTCTCAATTTCACCATGAGCTTCCCTTTGTTCTTTCACTTTTTCTAAAGCTGCAAGTTGTTCTTCAGTTAAAATGATTCCGTCTTGAGCTACTTTTGCCTCCAGTGCTTTAAGTCTCTTTTTCAAAGTTTCAAGGTCATTTCTTAGCCATACAGATCTTACTCCTCCTTGGGAAATTATTATACCTCTTTTTCTCAGCTCATTTGCAGCTCTTTCTTGTCCATATGCAGGAAATTCTGTAGCTATGCCAATTATTGCTCTTTCTATATCTTCCGAAACTCTGTTTGCTAATAGCGGTTTTTTCTTACTTATTTCATGTAATGCTTCTTCTCCCCCATTTTCATATAACTCCTTGAATCGATAAAATGTATCTCTTGAGTATCCCATCACTTTGCACGCTTGAGACACATTTCCTAATTGTTTTGCTAGCTCTAGTAATCCTAGTTTTGGTTTTAGTATTTTTGTTTGTATTGTACTCATTTCTAACACTCCTTATTTTTATTATTCTTAACTTACTTTTTTAAAGTGTCATATCAAGTCCTGTTTAATACAGACAACTAAGTTTTTTAAATTTTTTGAATCTAGTCTTATTACAACTCTTATTTATAATTTTGTATTCTTGTTCAATTGAAAAATGTATTTTTGGCAATAAAAACCCTAGTTTATATAGAAAGGAATTTATGTCAAATAGCTACCACTACTTAGGTTTTATGGTTAATGAGTATGTGCTTTAAGTTTGTGTGGGCGCACATATTCATTAACCTACTTTCTATGCAGTTTTTTTTATTTCATATTAATTGCTTCCTTAAGTCTTGCATTTGCAATTACTATGATTTTTCCCATTAGAGCCGTTATAGCTACCATTTTCTTTTTACCTCTACCAATGAGATCAGAGTAAAAAGCACCAAGTGCAGATTTAGATCTTGCAGCAGCCATGGAAGCTGTAAAAAGCTTTTTACGGACACTACTTCTACCACCTGTTATACTTCTGTAACCAATAGATTTTCCACTTTCTTTTGGATGCGGGGCAACTCCAGCAAGACTTGCAACTTCTTTTTTGTTTAGGTAGCCAAGTTCTGGCATAAGGCATATAAAATCTTGAGATAACTTGATACCTATTCCCGGTACCGTTCTAAGTATTTTTTGGCGCTTTTGTAACTCTAGATTTTCATCAATGATTTTTTGTATGGCATTATTGATCTCATTTATCTGACCGTTAAAAAAGTCAATGGTTTTTTGGCAACTTTCCTTTATATGCTCGTTTTCAGGTGTTTTCAGTCTACATTTCTCTTGAACTCTCATTTGTGTAATGTCATCACGTCGTTGACAAAGTGCAACTAAGGCTGTTTGTTCTTTTGACATAGGTACAAATAGAGATAGAGTACTATAGCGTTCATATCCATATTGAGCAAGAGCTCTTGCATCTGATTGATCAGACTTTGCTAAAGTTCCATGAGATATGACAAAGCTTTTTACTTTGCGAGTATTAGCTCGATGTACAGCAACATTCTTATCAACAAGAAAATGTGCTAAGCCAAGCTCATATTTTCCAGTGTTTTCTAAAGTTACTAGAGAATTAGGTAGGATATCTGAAAATTTTTGAAACAACTGTTGCCAACCAGTAGCATCATTGTCAAACTTGATAGTGCTCCTTTGGTTGTGAGCTGCAGCAACATTTTTAAATTTTCCGATATCAATTCCAATGAAATTTTGATAAGATGTAATCATAATAAATAACCTCGATAGTTTAATTAATTTAAGATTGTAAACGGGTGCATACATATGTCCCATGCAACTATTCAAACGTATCGAGAGATAGGGCTAGTGTACCTTGATCTATACGGTTGTAATACCAATATCCACTCGGTCGCACATGCCCGTGATAACTCTATTTCTATAGTGGGTAGAGTTATCTTTCCCTCTTAATTTTATTTATATCATATTTTTAACTTACAATATTCAATGATTGACTTAGAAGGAGGAGTAGCAAACATTCATAGACTAGTGCAAAAAGTGACTGAATTAAAATTAAAAAAAGAAGGTCGGGAGGAAGAGGTCTTAAGGAAGACTATAAAATTGATAAACGCTGATTACATATTCGATGATTCTATTGTTGCATCTGTTTGGGGATATGCAAGTAAGTACGATGAGTTGATTGATAATTTTTATTTTAATTTTACTTATGGTATACAAAAATGTACGCCATTACATTCGCTTGCTAAAGTGGTGATTATGAGGCAGTTAAGCGTATACTAACACGTATAGAAGACGCGCACTTAGGTAGATTAAATTGTATTGTTAACGCTAAGAATAAAGATTGTATTACTCCGTTACATTCAGCTGCTTGTGGTGGGAAATTAGATATATTGAAGTATCTTATCAGTAAGGGTGCTGACATTAATTCTGGTGACAGAACACTACTACACTCTGCCGTTCTTGGACAAAACTTGAGAATAGTAGAGTATCTAATCAATAAAGGTGCTGATGTTAATGCTAAGGATGAACGTGGTTTCACTCCATTGTACCTCTCTGCTTTGTGTAAAGGCTATGATATAACAGAACATCTCATCGAAAAAGGTGCCGATGTTAATGCTAAGAATAATGGTGGCAACACTTCACTACACCTTGCTACTATTATGAGAAATTTTGACACGGCTAGAGTGCTACTAAAACACAACGCAGACGTTAACACTAAAAATAATGAAGGAAGAACAGCATTACATTATGCCACTGATTTCAATCATAGGGACCTTGTGGAATTGCTTTTAGCTCATGGTGCATCCTTATAACTATTGAAATTTTGCATTTAATTTATAGCTCCGCTTCTATCAGGGCATAGGATGACAGAAGTGGGCTTTAATGGCTGTAGTACTATAGCTGTTATACTCCAAAAGTAAGTATTAGATATAACAAATAGAAGAAATTAGATAGAATGATTAAAGGGGCAAGGATATAAAGGTTTAACTTGAAATAACCTGATAAAATTTGAATCACACTTCCAAGTGCTGGCACCCACGAAAGTAATAAAGTTGCAAAAATTAGCAAATTTTTTGTAACTTTTGGCGTTGTATATTCGTTTTCTAATTTGTGGTATGATTTTCGTATAGAGATTGTTATTCTACCTAAGTACCAATTAACTATTCCACCAAGGCTTGATCCTAGTACTCCAAAAAATAATATAAGTAGTGGAGTGTAATACGACCTGAAATAAAGCATGGTATTGAACACAAAACCTTGATGTATGGGTAAGACTAATGATGATACTAGACTATCTGTGAATAACAGGAAGTAGTTTTCCATATGAATTTACCAGGTTGTTGTACCATCTTCATTGTCAGAAATTGTAATCCCCATTTGTTTCAACTGATTTCTTATTTTGTCTGCAGTATCGTAATTTTTATTTTTTTTTGCAATTTTTCTTAAGTCTATCAACCTTTCTATTTCTTGATGATTTACATCCACAGCAAACCACTTTTCATAACTTGACTCAAGAAGACCAATAAATCTGGCACTCTTAACAAAACTCTCAGTTAATTTAAGCTTTTCACTTTCATTACTCATTTTGTTGATTTTTGCAGCCATTTCATGTAATATAGCTAGAGCTTCAGGAATGTTTAAGTCGTTTTTTAAAGCGTCTATAAAATCTTTAGAAATCTCTGCGTTACTTTCATCAATATTTGTTGTATCTAAACCACGTGATAATCGATAAAATTTATTTAAGGTTTCCTGTGCATCAGAAATAACGTTTTCTGTCCAATCAAGTGGTTTTCTGTAGTGAGTTTTGAGCAGTGCATAACGTATTACTTCACCCTTTATTCCACTATCTAGCAAATCTCTTACTTTGACTATATTAAATAAGGACTTGCTCATTTTCTCTTCATTTACTGTAAGAAAACCGTTATGTATCCAGTATTTTGCAAACATTGATCCAGCAAATGCAGACTTACTCTGTGCAATTTCATTTTCATGGTGAGGAAATTGTAAATCTATGCCGCCACCATGAATATCAAAATCTTTGCCAAGGTAAGCATATGACATTGCTGAGCATTCTATATGCCATCCAGGCCTGCCCTCTCCCCATGGGCTATCCCAATAACTTGAAAGTTTGTAGTCAATATCACTTGCAGGCTTCCACAGCACAAAATCTCCCGGGTGCTTTTTATTTTCATTAACTTCAACTCTGCTACCTGGAACCAATTCATCAGTTTTTTTTCCTGATAAAGCACCATATTCATGGTAAGATTCTATATTAAAATACACGTGTTTGTCAGATTCATAAGCGTGGCCTGATTGCAGCAAATGTTCAATTAATTTTATAATATAATCTACGTTTTCCGTTGCTTTTGGTTCGTATGTTGGTTTTTTACAATTTATGCTTTCCATATCATCATGAAAAGCTTTAATGTAATATGTGGTTATACTTTCTATGTTGCTATTTTTCTCACTTGCTGCATTAATTATCTTATCATCAATGTCGGTTATGTTACGCACATAGGTAACTTTGCCATAACAAAACTTAAGTAGCTGAAATAACACATCATACACAACAACAGACCGTGCATTGCCTATATGTGCTGTGTCATATACTGTTGGTCCGCAAACATACATTTTCACATGATCTTTATCGATAGGTGTAAAAAGCTCCTTTTTTTTTGTTAAGGTGTTGTAAAGCCTAACCATATACGAAGCTTTTGAGAAAAGAAAATGCCCCAATGATAAGTTGTGGCCCTTTGACTACTACAACAAGAGTAAGCAATAGCCCACACAATGATATTAAAACTCCCAATATGGATAGAAACCCATCTTTACTCATAATGCCAAGCGAAATAAGAGTCGTACCAATTGCAGGAATGAAGTTAGTAAGAGGCAATGGAAGAGCTATCGATAATGCAGAAAGCAACATTACAAAAGCTAAAATCTTTTCACCGGGCCCATAGAAAATAAAAGACATTCTTGGTTTCATGAACTTTTCTATTTTTTTTAATGCTGGAGAAGTTTTCTCTACCACAAAAGCTAGTGTTGAACGCTGAAAAGACCTTCTTTCCAACCAATGCGGCATCCAAGGAGAATCAAATCCAAATAGAAGCTGCAGTGAGAATAAGATTAAAGGTATAGAAAGAATAGTTGTATAACCAGGTGGAACCGGTATAGGCACCGATAGCGGCAAGGAGAAGATGATTATTAAAATACCAAAACCGCGCTCATGCAAAGCTGCTTTAATGTCAAACAAAGTTACTTTATCGCTATCATTGTTATTGGTATCTGCAACCTCTTTTAGAATATCAGAAGCTAATTTTTTATTTTCGGTCAGTTTCTTACTTTTTTGCACAAGTTACTCTTTAATACAACTATTCTTTCTAACTAACATAATTATTGCCATATTTCAATATGCATTATTCATTTTGCGCTAGTAATTCGTTCTTTTGTTAAAGTGTTGCAAAGCTTTTAAGAAGAGAAAGTGCTCCAGTTATAAGTTGTGGTCCTTTGACTATTACAACAAGAGTAAGCAACAACGCACACAATGACACTAAAACTCCCAATATGGATAGAAACCCGTCTTTACTCATAATGCTAAGTGAAATAAGAGTTGTGCCAATTGCAGGAATGAAGTTAGTAAGAGGCAATGGAAGAGCTATTATTATTGCACAAAGCAACATCATAAAAGCCAGAATCTTCTCACCAGGCCCATAGAAAATGAAAGACAGTCTTGGCTTCATGAATTTTTCTATTTTTTCTAATACAGGGGGAGTGTAAAAGACAAGATTTAATCTGACAGAGAAGAATTAACTGACAGAAGAATTGACGTAGTCAAAACTAATATCAGGCTGTTGTTTAATGCTACTAATATTTTTCTGAAAAGCAATATGTTTACTGTCAAAAAACGTTTGCATAGGTGTTTTGCCATAGCAGTATTTGCCTGAGTGAGGCCTTGTCTCATTGTAAGAACGCAACCAATGATCAACATCGATCTGTAGATCCTCCAAAGAATAGTAGATTTTCTTTCTAAAGATAATATTGTAACACTCATCTTGCATAGTTCTATGGAATCTTTCACATATGCCATTAGTTTGTGGAGAGTTGGCTTTGGTTCTAGAATGATCGATATTTTCGATTCCTAAATATAGCTGATAAGCGTGATTTTCGGGCTTGCCACAATACTCCGTACCCCTATCAGTTAGAATGCGTAATAATGGAATTCTCTGCTCATCAAAAAATGGGATAACTCTATCGTTAAGAAGATCTGCAGCTGTAATAGCTGTTCTGTCCGTGTAAAGTTTAACCATTGCAACTCTGGAATAAGTATCAACAAAAGTTTGCTGATTTTCAAAGTTTCAAGGTCATTTCTTAGCCATACAGATCTTACTCCTCCTTGGGAAATTATTATACCTCTTTTTCTCAGCTCATTTGCAGCTCTTTCTTGTCCATATGCAGGAAATTCTGTAGCTATGCCAATTATTGCTCTTTCTATATCTTCCGAAACTCTGTTTGCTAATAGCGGTTTTTTCTTACTTATTTCATGTAATGCTTCTTCTCCCCCATTTTCATATAACTCCTTGAATCGATAAAATGTATCTCTTGAGTATCCCATCACTTTGCACGCTTGAGACACATTTCCTAATTGTTTTGCTAGCTCTAGTAATCCTAGTTTTGGTTTTAGTATTTTTGTTTGCATTGTACTCATTTCTAACACTCCTTATTTTTATTATTCTTAACTTACTTTTTTAAAGTGTCATATCAAGTCCTGTTTAATATAGTTGATGTTGACACTATTGTCAAGTTTACTGGCCTTTCTATTAGTGAGATTGAAGAATTAAGTGTGAACGGTTACTCAAAAGCTGGATTCCAGACTGGAATGACACCATTTGTTGTAAACTCACTTCTTCTTGATTTTTTGGTTTATCTTGTCTACCTATTTTGCCACTCTGCTGAACAGATACACTCAACTAATGGTCAATACATCTTCTATTAAAAATTGTACAAATTCATTTCCATTCCAGTAATTCATAGAGATTTTACCCAAAATAGCTTTAACATTACCCTGCATGATAGCAGAGCCAAGATGAGTATTTGCAGAACGAAATGCAATAGCTCTTACCATAACATTATCATCAGCAATAAAACATTTTATATGGTCAACTCCTATAACTTCAGGCTTTCTTATCTTTGCTCCCTGAATGATAAACCTTGGTTCAGGATTTCCAACTCCAAATGGTCCTAAGCGTTGCAATTGATTCCATAAAGACAAGTTTATTGCTTTAGCAGTTACTATACTATCAGCTTTTAAAGTTTTCTCATTTATAGAATTTGAAAATCTTTCAGTAAAAAAATCATGCAAATCATTTATTTTGTCTTCTTTAATTGAAAATCCTGCCGCCATACTATGGCCACCACCTTCAATAATCAAATTTATAAACTTTGCGGAAAGGACTGCAGCACCGATATCAACTCCAAAAATTGATCTACAGCTTGCTTTTCCTATTCCATTATTTAAAGATATCACTACTGTTGGCAAGTGAAACTGCTCCTTTAGCCTTGATGCAATTATACCAATTATTCCCTGGTGCCAATTGCCACTTATCATTATAAAATTCGCACCTGATTGGGCAGACTTTTCCGCTTGTGCTGTAGCTTCCAAGAGAGCCTCATTCTCTAACACTTTTCTTGCATTATTCAAATCTATTAATTTTAGCGCGATTGAATGCGCCTCTTCATCATCATCGGTGGAAAGCAACCTTGCACCAAGCGATGCTTCTCCAATTCTTCCTCCAGCATTTATGCATGGCCCAATACTAAACCCCAATCGAGAAACACTTGGTTTTTCAAGGATTCCCAAAACATCAAATAAAACACGCAAGCCAACGTTTTTTCTTGTTGACATAACTTTTAATCCTTGTGAGACAAGTGCTCTATTGAGGCCTGTGATCTGCATAACATCACAGACAGTTCCCAGGGCAACCAAATCCAGCAGATCAAATAAATCTGGTTCTTTTTTGTTGGTAAAAAATCCTTGCTCACGTAGGCTTTTATTAAGAGCAACAATTAGCAGAAATGACACTCCAACTGCTGCTAGGTTATTATAAGGAGAGCTCTCATCAAGGCGGTTTGGATTCACAACTGCTACGGCGCTTGGTAATTTTTCCGTACCAAGGTGATGGTCAACAACTATAATATCAAGACTAAAAGCCTTTGCATCTTCTATTGGTTGATATGCAAGCGTACCACAATCAACGGAAATACATAAATCAATTCCATTCTTTTTAAGTTGTAATAAAGCATCTGTGTTTAATCCATAGCCCTCATCAACACGATCTGGAATGTAGATTATAGAGTGTATATCGATTGCTCTCAGGTACCTGTTAATCAATGCTGACGACGTTGCACCATCAACATCATAGTCACCAAATATTGCAAGGTTTTCATCATTTTTTATTGCCCGTATTATACGAGAAACAGCTTTATCCATATCAAGAAGGTGAAAGGGATCTGGTAATAGCGATCTGATTAGTGGATATAAGAAGTCGCTTGCATTTTCTATGTTAACACCACGAGTAACCAATATTCTTGCTAATATTTCTGGTAACTCAAATCTCTGTGTAAGAGTTAAGATTTGCCTTTGATCTGCTTCTTGCAACTTCCACAATGCATTTGTTATGCTGCGCTTTTCAATTTCAAGTAGCATATTCTTTCTTTGTAAATAAAACTACTTTACCAGAATTTTTAAGCTTGTTCTATAATTGTATTAGACTTCTGCATAACCTAAACTAAGTAGAAAAAAGGTATCATCTAAGTAGCTGACACTGGTCTCCATCCAAGAGGGCAGTAGCCCCTTCGGTGTCATTCCAGCGCGTGACCAGGTCTTTTTAGCTATCATAGGATGACAGAAGCAGACACTCCACTTTGTCGTTCCAGTGCCTCCTTTTTTTGTCATTCCAGTGCCTTGACTATTCGGATCCAGGAAAAAGAATGGTGTCATCCCAGTGCCCCTATGATGTCATCCAAGTAGCCTCCCTCTCCTGTCATCCCAGTGCTCCTTTTTTTGTCATCCCAGTGCTTGACACTGGGATCCAGGAATTTTATTAAGTTGGTAAGCATAAAAGTGTTATGTAAAATACAACGTTCTTGATGGGATTGCGTGAAATGCTGGATCCCAGTGTCTGGGCACAAGGAGCACTGGAATGACAGCAGTCCTACGTCATACCGCCGCGGTATCTCTAGATCCCGCTAACACGTAGCGGGATGACGGTTGTCGTTTAGCTATAAATATTAAAAAATTTACCAAACGAAAAAAAGGCAAAAGAAGCCCTGTAGTGGTTGGCTATTTACTATGTACTAAAATATCAGCGTTTTTTTTATTCTAAAACGCTTGATTAAGAGCGATTTAGCTGCTTTTAACTTGCAACTAACCTACACCGCAAGTGTTTAAGAAATTTACTAAGCAGGAAAAAAGGCAAAGAAACCCCGTAGTAGCTAGCATTCAAATTCTTCCTTGTCAATTTGACGTTTTTTGCTGTCTTAAACAGCGCGTTTCGGCTTATATAGGTAAAAACCTAAAAATTTTTAAAGACATGCGATGCACGTAGTGCGAAAAATTAAACATGAGACGCCAAATACCCTAAGTTTTTTGTCATTAACCTGCACAGATTGCGAAGATAAATAAATAGCTTCAGTTTCATGATAAAGGGGCTGGCGGAGGGTGTCAAGCAAGTTTTTCGTTTCTATGGGTCAGCTGGTACGCGCTTTACCTTTTAACAGATGTAAAAGCACAATTATTACGAACAACATTCCACCAACAACTGATATAGCGCCACCTATAATGAAGCACGTGCGTGCTAACATTGACGAAATGCTTGGCAGATCTGCAACCTTCCTTAAAGCACCATACCCACCAAGCCACACAAGGCCAGTGATATGGAGAAAATGCCCTATACTGTAGGCATAAATCTGTAATTTTACGATAGAGTTTTTTACCTCTTTAAAGTTTAATGTGGGTAACAGCCAATAAATGAAATTCATAAAAGCTATAGTAATGCCAACCACAGAACCATGGTAATGAGCAGGAATCGTGACATTTCCTTCAATAGCCAGCACTCCAAGCACATCTCCATAAGTGAACAACAAAAATGAATGTAATAAATAGTTGCTTTTATCATTAGTAAAAGTCCTGATGTTGCAGCACACTAATATTACCAAAAAGCACGGCAAAACTGCCCCAGCAATTCTCATATGCCAAGTAAAAAACTGTATTAACTTGGCACTATCAACTGGATAAACAAAATATACAAACGGTGCACCTACAGCTAAAATCGTGTTTATAAATAGTGGTAAAATAGTAATTTTGTTATTTGAAGCTAAACTAACATCACTGATTATTAAATACACTAAAAACATTCCTTGAGTAAAAGCAAACTGCAATAAATGTCCTCCTCCCCAAAAGAGATATTCGTAAAACAAATTCTTATCTGAGTGATATAGACCTGGAGGCATATTTTGATATGCTAAAACAAAGCAAAGAAATGATGAAACGAGTATAATAACTAGCCCAATTTGCCCAACAGAGAGAAATGAAACCTCTTTTTTTGATGTGTATGCTAGCATTGTATTTACTAATATACTGGCAATAAATAAACTGAGTCCAAGTAAAAATAATTTGTTTTGTAATACGGGAATATAGTTACTTTTGATAACTTCAGTGTTTGGAACGAATGCGGATATAAACATGAGCAGCATCGAAAGGGTTGATAGAACCCATGAAAAGTTAAACCAACTATTGGTATTTTGTAGGTTTATGATAAAGAGCAGAGATATTATAGAGCACATCCACACCAAAATTGACAAATTTACGTGTATCACCAGCGCATTATCAAAGATATATTGTGCAGAAGGAACGAGAGAGGAGATAAAAGGCAATCGTAGAAAAATAACAATTATTGACAGTAACCCAGAGCAAGCAAGAGCACATACTGCTAGGAATATCCATCTTTTACAAAGTAGAGCATTGTCTTGTATGTTAAGCACAATCTTTTTTCTCAATTTTGTTCAATACAATATATAACACTGCAATAATACCTAAAACATAGCAATAGTATACGTGTGGCACGACTGCCAAAGGTGAAACTCCAGCAATAGTGCTAGCCAAAAGCAATTGAGCGCCATACGGTATTAATCCTTGAAATACACAAGAAAATATGCCTAGCCATGCTGCACTATAGTGAGGCGGTATTTCATATTTCTTAGCAATATCTCTAGCAATTTCACCACTAAAAATTATAGCGATGGTGTTATTTGCAAGTAAAATATCAAATATGCTGACTATTTTTGCAATAAATAATTGCGCAGTTTTTTGTCCACCACGTTGTATCATAACCCAAGATGAAAGTTTATCTGCAAACTCCTTAGAATTTTTACCTACCAGTCCTGAAAGCCCGCCAACCATCAATGACAGTAGCATAATCTCATGCATACTCATAAACCCTTTGGTGATGTTTTGGCTTAAAAACAATAAACCATAATTGTTGTTATTTATAAATCCAATGATTCCAGCAAAAGTTATGCTTAAAACCAATGCCGTAAATACATTGATTCCAAAGTTTGCAAGCAATATAAGTATGATGTAAGGAGTCACAAGCAATAAAGAATACTCCTTAACTGAAATAGCAGCACTACTGCTTGAGCTATAAAATAATATAATTATTGTGACTATAGAAGCAATTAGTGCCACTTTTGCATTCAGTTTTAATTTTTTCTTTATATCAGCCTTTTGAGACATCACAGATGCAATTGTAGTATCAGAGATAATAGATAAATTGTCGCCAAACATTGCTCCTCCTACAACGGTTGCAACTCCTAAGGAAGGAGAAATCCCAGCTTGTGTCAGTTCAACTGCAATAGGAGCAATTGTTGCAATGGTACCCATTGAGGTACCAATAGCAGTGGAGATGAAAGCTGCTACAAAAAATAATCCTATGAGTAAAAATTGTGTTGGTATAAATGAAAGAGCCAAATTAACTGTGGCATCAGCACTACCGATTGCTTTAGTTACTTCACTGAATGCACCTGCAAGTAAAAAAATGATGCACATAGTGATAATATTACGATCTCTTACCCCATCTAGAAAGGCACACATTTTTTCTTCAGTATTGCCCTTGTATAAAACCCAACCCAGAGCTATGGCAGGAACAATAGCTACCAGTGGAGATAACTGATAAAAAGCATTTGACACGCCAAGAACAGTAAAATATATACCACTTCCTACAAAAAGAAATAGGAATAGTAAAATAGGCAAAAAATTTGTAAGATAAAACATACCTCTACTCCAGCTCTGATAAGCACAAATTAACTGTGACATGATTTATATTATCATAAACCACAGTTGGCATCTTGAGTAATGTTATCAATTTTTCTCGAGAAAGCAATCTACCAGAAAAGGTTTTCATGAAAAGGATTATTATAATATGATTGTTATCATCCACTTGAATTAAACTGGGAGATAGAATAAGTAAAAAATATGAATGACATAACAACAAAGCAGGTTGTATCTTTCATCTTGAAAATACTGCGTCCATTTCTGTTTCATATTGGGATAGTATTACTGACAGCATTAGTCTGGGCTATCGATATTTCCTTTAATCCATATTTAATAAAAGTTATTATAGATCGTATCAGTGCAGATGATCTTTTTCGTAGCATAGCAACTCCTGCTATATCCTATGTACTAATACTATTTTTACTTGAGTGTATGAATAGATTATACAACTATTTTTTTGAAATTAAGATGATCCCTAATCTCCGTAAAAACATTGTTGAATCGAGTATTGCCATATTATTAAATCAGGATAATAGCTACTATCAAAATAACTTCTCCGGCAGTCTTGCTAACAAGGTTAATGATTTGACAAATTATATTCCAGATATCATGCAAATTATGGCTGACAGGGTCATGGGTCGTGCATTAGCGCTTAGTATCGCAATTTACTTTTTATGGCAAGTAAATATTAATTTTGCTTTATTGATGTTGACTTGGTCTACATTATTTGTTCTGTCTTCCCTCTTACTTGCAGGAAAGGTAACGCGTCTTGCAGATGCATGGTCAGAGCTTGGCTCAAGCATTACTGGTAAAATGGTAGATGTCTTCTCAAATATCATGTCTGTAAGGTTATTTGCCAGCAAATACCAAGAAAGATTATCTTTGCGAGCTACTCATAGCGAGGCTGTTCAAGCAGAGCAAAGACTTCAGTGGCTGTATACGTGGATTTTTACTTTCTATGGCTTCTTATTTCTAATCATGCAAATACTTAATTTATATTTCCTAATTAAAGGAAGAGGGCAAGGGTCAATTACTGCTGGAGATTTTGCTTTTGTTCTTACTGTTAATATAGCAATAGCTAATTTTCTTTGGATGATAGCTAAAGATTTCTCACAATTCTCTAAGTCATGGGGAAGGATTACTCAAGCTTTGAGAACAATTACTTCAATCCCTGAAATCCAAGATCAGCCAAATGCAGCAGATCTGGTCGTTAAAAAGGGGGAAATTAGTTTTGATAAAGTTCATTTTCATTATAAAGATGCAGAACCAATATTTGAAAACAAATCCATAATAATTAAACCTGGTCAAAAAGTAGGACTTGTTGGTTATTCTGGTGGTGGTAAATCAACATTTGTAAACCTGATTCTTAGGCTTTATGACATAAAATCTGGAAAAATTTTAATTGATGGACAAGATATTCGCAATGTAACCCAGGATTCTTTACACAAAAATATTGGCATGATTCCGCAAGATCCATCGCTTTTTCATAGAACTTTGATGGAAAACATTCGCTATGGAAAAACAGATGCTAGCGATGATGAAGTAATTGAAGCGGCAAAAAAAGCACATGCTCATGAGTTTATTTCAAAATTACCCCAAGGTTATGAGTCTCTTGTTGGAGAAAGAGGTGTGAAACTTTCAGGAGGGCAAAGGCAGCGTATTGCAATTGCAAGAGCTATTTTAAAAAATGCTCCTATATTAATTCTGGATGAAGCAACTTCACAACTTGATTCTGTGACTGAAAGTAATATTCAAGAATCTTTATGGGAGTTGATGCAAGATAAAACTACAATAGTAATAGCCCACCGCCTATCTACGCTTTTGCATATGGACCGCATTTTAGTGTTTGATCAAGGTAAGATTTTAGAAGATGGCACGCATCAGGAACTTCTCGATAAAAACGGAATGTATAAGACCCTATGGGATGCACAAGTTGGTGGGTTTTTGCCGGATAAAAAGGAAAATGAAGAAAGTGAATGCCAGAACTAATTTTTACCGTATACTTGTTACGATCATCTGAAAACTTTGAATAAACAGAATGACTAAATTTTCAACCTATCTTAAATCCATTGTTACAAAGTATAAGATATATTTTTGCTTATTATTTATAGTACAGATACTTGCATCTATTTGGAAAGTCGCTGTTGATTACAGCATAAAAGAAATTATCGATACAATTCAATCCAACACTAATATTACAACATTATTAATGCTATTTATTTTTTATAAACTTATGCATCATGGAATGTTTTTTATCAATCGACTACTAGATATAAAGTATAAACCTATAATACTAGCTGAAACTATAACTAACATGTATACAAAGACACTTAGGCATTCATTACATTGGTTTGATTCTCATTTATCAGGTGAAATCTCAAATAAGATTACGGATTTTCAGGATAATTTGGCTAGTACAACAACCTGTTGTTACTATGCCTTACACAATATAACAACTATTGTTATAAGCATAATATTCTTGTTAAATGTCAATGCATTATCAGCTATTGTAATATTTATATTTGCAACAATTTACACTCCAGTGATAGTTATTCTAGCAAAAAAGCAGATGGCACTGCAAGAGCAATATGTTACAGCAAAACAAGAGGTTGTAGGAATCATAAATGATTCAGTAATGAACATATTCGGTATAAAAATTATTGGTAATTTGTGGACAGAATTAAAATTAAAGCTAACTCCAGCATTATTACATTTGCAAAATCTGGATAAAAAAGTTCGTAAATTTGATGCCTATTGGGTAGATAATGCCGATACAATCATGGTAGTGATAATGAATTCAGTGCAAATTTATTTACTTACTTATTTATATCAAAGTGGGCAAATCACCGCAGGTGGTTTTGCTTTTATTGCAATTACTACGCTTAATATACATGGAGAGCTGGATAGTTTTTTAACAAATCTGTTATTTAATATAAACCCAGGAATTGCATCAATGAAAGCGTCATTTTCATTTATTAATCGTGGTTATGACATCGAGGATATGCCAAATGCAGGGCTCATTACAAACGTGCGTGGTAAAATTAAATTTGAGAATATATGCTTTGCATACAGTGGGAGTAAAACTGATGTGCTACATAATTTCAATTTACATATTCAATCCGGTCATAGAATCGGCATTGTAGGCGTTTCTGGTGCAGGAAAAACAACTATCATTAAATGTTTGCTCCGGTACTTCGATGTGCATAGTGGACAGATTCTTATCGATGATCAAAATATTACCAATGTTACACAAGAATCTTTGCGAGCAAATATATCAGTAATTCCGCAAGATATTACTATGTTTCATAGAACTATCTTAGAAAATTTACAGCTTGCTAAACATGATGCAAGCTTTGATGAAGTTGTTGAAGCATGCAAAAAAGCAAAAATCCACGAAGATATTATGCAAATGACCAATGGGTATCATTCTATTGTAGGCGAGAGGGGTGTTAAAGTAAGTGGTGGACAAAGGCAACGTATTGCAATTGCAAGAGCTATTTTAAAAGATGCTCCTATATTAATTCTGGATGAAGCAACTTCTGCACTTGATACTCCAACAGAACAGTTAATACAGGAATCACTAAATGAAGTACTCGAAACAAGCAATGCTACAACTATCGTTATTGCCCATCGTTTATCTACACTTCTACATATGGATCGTATTTTGGTTCTTGATCAAGGCAAGATTGTAGAAGATGGCACGCACCAGGAACTTCTTAATAAAAACGGAATGTATAAGGCCCTATGGAATGCGCAAGTTGGTGGATTTTTGCCGGATAAAAGAGAAATGGAGATTGATAATATTTTTTTAATCTAATGCTTCAATGTTTACGACATAGGAAAAGTATCATCTTTACTTTCTATAGAGGAAGGCACACTATTTTGATTATCATCACCATCAATTGGAGTAGTAGGGTGCATTAAAGCAACTTTCATAACTTCATCAATATTCTTAGCAAAAACTACGTTGATCCCTTCTTTGATGCTTGCCGGAATTTCTTGCATATCTTTCTCATTTTCACTTGGTATAATCACAGTTTTGATTGATCCTCTGAGCGCTGCAAGCAATTTTTCTCTCAAGCCCCCGATAGCTAAAACTCTACCACGCAATGTCACTTCGCCTGTCATAGCAACATTTTTGTTAACTGGTATATTTGTCATAAGAGAAACAATAGACGTACATACCGCGCCGCCAGCAGAAGGGCCATCTTTTGGTACAGCACCCTCAGGTACATGCAAATGTATATCATTATTTTGGAATTTTTCGGGCTTTATACCAAAAAATAAACAATTTGATCGAATATAACTATACGCAGCTTTTATAGATTCTTGCATAACCTCTCCAAGCTTTCCTGTGTATTTTATTTCTCCCTTGCCCGGAATTAGGACTGATTCTATCATCAAAATATCACCACCTGTTTCAGTATAGGCGAGCCCAGTTACTATTCCTACTAAACTCTCATTTTCCGCAATGCCAAAGGTATATTTACGTACCCCTAAATAATCTTGTAAATTGTCAACCCCTACGGATATTTTCTTATTTTTATCAGTCAATATTTCTTTAACTGCCTTTCTCATGAGCTTTGCAAGCTCCCTTTCCATACTCCGCACACCACTTTCACGTGTATATAAACGTATCAACTCGTATAACGCCTCATTAGTTATGTCCCATTCCTTCTGATACAAACCATGCTCCTTCTTTAACTTCGGAATAAGGTGGTGTGTAGCAATACTGATTTTTTCATCTTCAGTATACCCGGACAATTGTATAATTTCCATCCTATCACGCAAAGGATGTGGTAAATTTAAGCTGTTTGCCGTAGCTACAAACATTACACTTGAAAGATCAAACTCAACTTCCAAGTAATGATCCGTAAAGTGTTTATTGTGCTCAGTATCTAAAACCTCAAGTAATGCAGATGCAGGATCGCCACGCGAATCAGAACCCATCTTATCTATTTCATCAAGCAGAAAAAGCGGGTTGCATGAATTAGCTTTTTTCATGTGTTGAATGATTTTACCAGGCATTGAGCCAATATAAGTTTTCCTATGCCCTCGTATCTCAGACTCATCACGCACACCACCAAGAGCTATGCGAACAAAATCTCTTCCTACTGCTCTTGCCATAGACTTAGCTAAAGAAGTTTTACCAACACCTGGCGGTCCAACTAAGCAAAGTATAGGACCTTTTATCTCTTTTACTCTTTTTAATACCGCTAAAAATTCTATTATTCTATCTTTTACTTTCTCTATGCCATAATGATTTTCATCTAAGATTTTCTTAGCTGCATTTAAGTTAATTTTTGCATCTTTGTACTTTCCCCATGGCAACTCAAGCAACCAATGCAAGTAACTAGATATAACTGTAGCTTCAGGAGAAATGGGATTCATTTTCTTGTATCTCTTCAAATCAGTTGTAGCTTTCTCTCTTGCTTCCTGAGAAAGCTTTGTTTCATTTATCTTTTTTTCAAATTCATTGAGTATATTCCCTTCATCACCATTCTCAAATTCGCCTAATTCTTTCTGTATAGCTTTCAATTGCTCGTTAAGGTAGTAAACTTTCTGAGTGCTTTCAACTTGCGATTTAATTGTCTTATATAAACGGTTTTGTGCGTTCAAAATACTCATTTCTCTCTCAATAAAAGAAAAAGCTTTTTTTAAACGCTCTTCTGGGTCATAAGCCTCAAGTATACTTTGTTTATCTGATACTTTTATATTTAAATGTGAAGCTACCGTGTCTACAAGTTGATCAACTTCTTTGATTTGATCAATGGAGTTAATGGCAACCTCGGGCTGATTTTTCTTGTTTAGCTTACACCAGCTATCGAACGCGTCTACAACAGACCGCCTTAAAGCTTCTAAATCAATATTGTCTTCATCTTCTTTATAATGATTGTCTAACTCTACCCTGGCTTGTAATAAAGTATGAGAGCTAATATATTCTACAACCCTTCCCCTTCTTATCCCCCGGATTATAACTTTTACTGCATTGTCAGGTAATTTTATTAACGGTTGTACAATGCTTGCTAACACACCTACTTCATAAAGATCTTCAGGCTCTGGATTATCAACAGAGCCATCTTTCTGTGCTACAAGAAAAATCTCATTTTG
This sequence comes from Wolbachia endosymbiont (group A) of Bombylius major, assembly GCF_947251895.1. NCBI lineage: Bacteria > Pseudomonadati > Pseudomonadota > Alphaproteobacteria > Rickettsiales > Anaplasmataceae > Wolbachia > Wolbachia endosymbiont (group A) of Bombylius major. The sequence continues at coordinate 1,120,254 of NZ_OX366395.1, forward strand.
GTGATTACTACTACTTATTGCATACTCTAGTGCATTAACAGATTTTTCTCTGCCTATGAATAAAGGCACCATTATATTTGGAAAAATTACTACATCTCTTAAAGGTAATACTGACAATGCAGCAAAACCAGAGCTCACAGTACGTTCAATGTTCACAATATATGCCTCAAATTAATCATTAACCGTTATAACATTGCCATTATTATTATGATTAACCGTTGCTTTTCCTAACTCTACCATTTTCTTAGTGATTACTATAGTGCTACCTTCAAAGCCTCCATTTCCGGCTGTATACATAATGTCAAGCAAAAGCGACTCTAAAATAGCACGTAACATTCTTGCGCCTGTTTTATAGCTTATAGCCTTTTTAGCAATAGCTGATATTGCTTCATCTGAAAACTCAAGGTTTACTTTACTAAACGCAAGCAATGCTTTGTATTGTTTTATTAGCGCATTTCTTGGTTCTGTCAAAACATGTATTAAATCTTCATGATCCAGCTCATCTAAAACAGCAGTTATTGGAACCCGCCCTACAAATTCGGGTATTAAACCGAATTTGATTAAATCTTCAGGTTGAACATCATGTAAAGCATTTTTTTTCTTTTGCTCTTTAGACTGACTTATATCTGCTCCAAAGCCAACTGATGTTCCCTTTTTTCTCGCTTCAATAATTTTATCGAGGCCTTCAAAAGCTCCTCCACAAATAAACAGTATGTTACTAGTATCCACTTGTATAAACTCTTGTTGTGGATGTTTTCGCCCTCCTTGTGGCGGAACATAAGCAACTGTACCCTCCATAATCTTAAGCAGAGCTTGCTGGACCCCTTCACCTGAAACGTCACGGGTTATTGAAGTGCTTTCAGATTTTCTTGTAATCTTGTCTATTTCATCTATAAACACTATACCACGCTGTGCTTTTACAACGTCATAATTTGCAGCTTGTAATAAACGCGACAACACGCTTTCTACATCATCACCCACATAACCTGCCTCAGTTAAAGTTGTCGCATCAGCCATAGCAAATGGCACATCTGAAACTTTAGCAAGTGTTTTGGCTAGCAAAGTCTTACCAGAACCAGTGGGACCAATAAGCATTATATTTGACTTCTCGATTTCAATATCACTTATAGCATGAAATTGTACCATGGATTGACAATGGTTATACATAGCTACAGATAAAACGTGTTGCGCGTGTTCTTGACCTACAACATGCTTGCTGAGAAAGTTTTTTATATCCTCAGGTTTCTTTAGTAATAGCTTCATATCAGATATACGATCTGAATTAAAAGATCTATCTTTCTTTTGACTTATTGCTTTATAGGATAATTCTATGCACTCATTACAAATAAACACCTTTAAACCATCCGAAGAGTTAGTAATCAATTTATCTACTTCATCTTGCACCTTGTTGCAAAAAGAACAGTAGTGTAAATCATTATTGTTGTCCATTAACCCACCTTTTGTTTAACTTTAATATTTTCAATTTCAATATCTGTACGCTCAGCTATCACCCTGTCAATTAAGCCAATTTTCCTTGCTTCTTCAGGATCCATGAATTTATCTCTTTCCATCATTCCTTCAATTTTCTTCAGTGAATTTCCAGTATGTTTTTCATAAATTTGATTTAGTTTTTTCTTAACCCGCAAAATTTCATTAGCATGTATTTCTATATCAGTTGCTTGACCATGATAACCACCAGATGGCTGATGTATCATAATTCTTGAATGAGGTAGAGAGTAGCGCTTACCTTTTGTACCAGCTGCAAGCAATAAAGAACCCATAGACGCAGCTTGACCTATACATAAAGTTGAAACGTCTGGGTTTATATACTGGATTGTATCGTAGATCGACAAACCAGCAGTTACAACACCACCTGGTGAGTTGATGTACATACAAATGTCTTTATCGGGATTTTCCGATTCTAAAAATAAAAGCTGTGCTACTATTACACTGGCCATATTGTCTTCAATAGGACCTGTTACAAAAATTATTCTTTCTTTCACTAGTCTTGAATATATGTCATAAGCGCGCTCACCGCGACTAGTTTGTTCAACTACAATTGGTATAAGAGTCATACCTTTTCCTATTAAATATTATAAAATAATTCCTTTAATTCTTTTACAGAAACAATCTGCTCTTCTTTACTAACTTTTTCTATTATATAATCTGTCACTTTATACTCAAGCGCTTGCCCTCTAACTAATTCTTGAAATTGTTTATTTGATTCAAAATGCTTAAGTACTCTGTCAAATTGCACATCTTTACTGACATATTGATTTACAATAACACTCAAAACATCATTTTGAGTTAATGATATTTTATGTTCTGCACTAAATTTCATAAATAACATAGCAAGCTTTACACGTTTTTCAGCTTCTTTACGAGAATCATTTTGAGCACCCAATTCTCCTTCCATTCTTTGTTGCTCCTGTTTTACTATGTCTGTGGGTAAATCAAAACTATAATTAGCATCCAAATAATCAAACAGCTCCTTTTTAATTAAGAGATTTCTCATTTCGGTGCACTGATCACCAATCATTTTTTTTGCATGATTTATTAGCAAAGAATAATCTTTAAACCCAATACTCTTAGCTATTTCATCATCATTTTCAAAATCTTTGGCAATTTGAATCTCATTAACTCGCACAGAAAAATCAGCTTCCTGTCCTGCAAGGGAAATGGCTTGGTAATTTTCAGGAAATTTCAACTTAAAGTTCTTTGTTTCTCCCTTTTTCATACCAGTTAATTGATCTTCAAAACCATTAATAAATGTGCCAGACCCTAAATTAACGGCAAAATTTTTGCTACTTCCACCTTGAAAGAGCTTATTCCTAATCCGCCCTTCAAAATCAATTATCAATTTATCCCCATCTTTCGCTTGATAAGAAGCATCATCAACAGAGGCGAAATTGGGGAATTTTGTTTTAATAGAATCAATAAATTCTTTTATATCTTCCTCTTCAATCTTTGCTTCAATTTTCTTTAAGTTTATTTTGTCGAGATCTATCACTGGTACTTCAGGCATCGACTCAAAAGATAGCTTGTATACAAAATTGCCCTCCTCATTTTCTTTGCCCAGATCTGGTAATGATATAACATCAACCTTAGGATAAATGTGAGACTTGACTTCAATTTTTTTCATCAAATCACTTGAGCAATAATCAATTGTATTATTTATCACATATTCCAAAGCTTCGTTTTTATAATTTGCAACAACAAGTTCATAGGGCATCTTTCCAGCCCTAAATCCAGGTGATTTTGCATTTTCTGCTATCTCTTGCAACCTGGAATTTACCTTTTGTTTTATATAATCACTACTAACTGTGATTTCATACTCATACTTTAGTTTATCTATACTAAGCTCTTTGTAGGTATATACGCTACTTACTTCGACTGTATTTTGAGGTATATTATTAGACATCATAATTCATTTATTAATATTTTAATTCATATCTTAATAGAGCTATTTTACCAGAATTTAAGTTAAACACAATCCTTAAGAACAGATTTTTATACAAACAAAAGTGTATTTAGTGATTATACATTTTCCCTTAAAACCTAAGTTACATGACTTTAAAGTGCGGATAGAGGGACTTGAACCCCCACGAGCAAGCTCACCAGGACCTAAACCTGGCACGTCTACCAATTCCGCCATATCCGCAAGAAATTTTTAGTACCCTATTATAGGTATTCCATTAAAAATATTCAAGGTTTAAAGTCTTACTTAATTTATGGTATTTACACAATCAAAAAAGCTTATTAACATTTCTTAATGAAAGCTCTAAACCCTGAAAATCAATAATGAGATTAATAACAAGCTTCTTACTCGCAATTTTTTTGATTACACAAAGTGGTTGCACAACCCTTATAATAGGTGGTGTGGTGGCTACAGCGACAGCAACAGCAATAACAATGCAGGACAAATCCTTGGGAAATATCATTGATGATACGACTATGGTCATCAGAATTAATAAGGGGCTCTTAAAACATGGGCTATTTTCATCCATAAAGGTTAAAGTAAGTGAAGGAAGAGTATTGCTCATTGGAAGTGTTGACACTCCTGAAAAACAACTTACAGCAGAAAAAATAGCTTGGCAGCAAAAAGAAATTAAAGAAGTGATAAATGAAATAAGAGTAATACCAATTCAAATGGCTTCCATGCTAGACACCACTGTAGATGGCATGATAACAGCGGAAATAAGAACAAGACTCCTGGGAAAAAGAAATATTAAGTCAATTAATTATAGCGTTAATACGGTTGATAGAGTTGTTTATTTGATGGGTATAGCCCAAAATAAAGCGGAATTAAAAGCTGTAATAGCAATTGCAAGAAAAGTAAAGGGAGTAAAACAAGTTGTAAGTTATGTACGATATAGGTACAGTAAGTTACGCCATTAGGCAAAAATCGCTTTCAAATTATAACATTTGTACAGTTGTGACAATAGGTAGAGAACATAAATGAAAATTGCCTTTCAGATGGATGAAAATATAAATTTTGAAACTGATACTACATTTGCGCTAATAAAAGAAGCACAAAGGAGGGGGTATGAAATTTTTGTTTATACTCCTGATAATTTAGCACTAAAGCTAAACTATCCAATTGCTTTTGCTCAGAAAGTCAGCGTTGATGATTTTAGTTTTATCTCCAAAAAAGATGTAGCTATCAACTTGAATGAAATGAACATCATATTTATCAGACAGGATCCACCTTTTGATATGCGTTACATTACAACAACATATATCTTAGAAAAAACTAGCGCATTGGTAATTAACAATCCAACAGAAATAAGAAATTGTCCTGAAAAATTGATAACTTCATTATTTCCAGAACTAATTCCGCCAACTTTGATTACTGAAAATATATCAATGATTAGAGATTTCTACTACAACTATCAAGATATTATTCTGAAGCCATTGTATAGTTATGGAGGAAACGATGTGATAAGAATACAAGACGAGAATAGTATTCAAGTAGTAGTGGATCTCATGATAGCAAAATACGAATGCCCTGTGATTGCACAATCATTTTGTAAAAACATAGATAAAGATAAAAGAATATTGCTACTTTATGGCCAACCAATTGGTGTAGTGAAACGAATTCCAAAAATCAGTGGAGAGATCAGAACAAACATGCGACTTGGAGCAAGTTTTGAGCCCGCTCAAATGAACGATAGAAACAATGAAATATGTAACAAAATTGGTCCTGAATTAAAGAAAAGAGGGCTAATATTTGTTGGTATTGATATTATAGATGACTTCCTGCTCGAAATTAACACAACTTCACCCACGGGAGTAGTTTATATCAATAAATTGTATAATATATCGCTAGAAAAGGATCTTTGGGACGTGTTTGAAGAAAAAGCAAGCAGCCATCAACTAAACCTGTGAACAATCACCTTAACAAACTCAGTAGTCCCATTCTTTATCCCTGTTTTTTCTGTACTATTGGTCATATCACGCAATTTTTGAGAATTATTTAATAGATCAAATAGTACCTCTGTTAGATTTTTTTTTGCTTCACTATTCTGCTCAACTATTATAGCTGCTCTCGAGTCTTCAATATATTTTGCGTTATAAAATTGGTGATTATCTTTTGAGTAAGGGTAAGGAATATATATAGCAGAACGCCTAGCAAGAGTGATCTCTGCTATTGAAGTTGCTCCTGCTCTGCTAATTACCAAGTGAGCATTGGCCAGTCTATTCTCCATATCATCAAAAAATTCACTCAATTCACAATCGATCTTTTCACTTTTGTATAGACTCTTGACCTTGTTTACATTTTTCTTCGTACATTGCTGCGTCACTCTAATTTTCTTTTTCATTTTAATAGGTAAATCACAAATTACGCTGCTTACTACATCATCAAAAAAATTTGCACCTTGGCTGCCTGCTATGACCAATATATTTAGGATTTTCTCAGTGCTAGAATGGCTCTGTGCTTTTATATCAACAAAATTTCCTGTAAAAATACATTTATTGCCCTCTGCATATTTAGTCTCCGGAAAGCTGGTTGCAATTAATTTTGCACTCTTGAAAAAGAATCTATTTACTCTCCCTAAAACTGTGTTTTGTTCATGTAAAATTATAGGTATAGAAAGAACTCTTGCTGCAAGAAGAGTTGGAAAAGAAGCATAGCTACCAAAACCAATGACCGATTTTGGTTTTAATTTTCTTACTTGATACAGTGCTAACATAGAGCTGTATATCAAGAAAAGGAAAAACTTAAATTTGTTGCTGCTTGGTCTACGTAATGGTAAGGTGTAGCTTTCTATGTCGGTATTTTTATTTGTTTTTTTATCAGTGAATAATATGCAATTGTATCCTTGTGTCTTTAGTGCTTTTGCTAAAGCTATGGCCGGAAAGATATGCCCACCTGTGCCACCTGTTGCTAAAATAATATCCATCTGTAAATAATAAATCCTAGATTGTTAACTGTTATTTAACAATTTGCACGTAGAATTTTATTAAGCCTTATGATAGTTGAGTTAAAAATGCCTAAAAGTAATAGTAAAAAAGAACCTAATGAGAAAAATAAACCTCAAGAACAAAGAGAAGGCAGAAGCGGAGGTTTTTTAGAACTGCTAAAAAATATAATAAAAATTCTTTTCAATTCGGTCGTTGACCTACCTGAGCACAAGCAGCATAATAAAATGAAAAGCACTAATCTACAACAAGGTTTGGATACTAAAGGAAAAGGCCCAGAAGATCTTCATCCAAAGGCAAAGCTTGAAGTCAAAGAAGCAGCTAAGGGATTGAAAGAAGAGTTACAGAATTCTGATGCTGGTAATCAATCTATTGAAATTAAAGTGCCTAATCAAACTACTACCCAAGACATTGACAACTCTAAAACGATGGAACGTTAGTTCAACTATTTAACATCTGCAGCAAGCACTGATTCATGTATCATCTCTGAAATGGTTGGATGAGGAAAAATCGTAGATTTTATGTCGAAGTCTGTTCCTTCTAGTTGCTTTGCAAGAGCAAAATTGCTAATTAACTCCGTTACTTCTGCACCTATCATGTGGCTACCCAGAATTTCTCCGGTTTTTTTATCTATAATCGTTTTCACTAACCCTTCAGTTTCACTGAGTGCAACAGACTTACCATTAAAGTTAGAGTGAAATTTTCCTATTTTTATATCATACCCACCTTTTATTGCCTGTTCCTCAGTAAGGCCGATGCTCGCTATTTGTGGATGAGAATAAGTGCAATTTGGTATGCATTCTTTTTTTAACGCATGAGCATTTTTACCAGCAATCTTTTCAATGCAGATCACGGCTTCATGGCTCGCTTTATGTGCTAAACATGGTGGGCCAGCTACATCACCTATTGCATACACATTTGATTCACTAGTTTCATACCATTCATTCGTTTCAATAAAGCCAGAAGGGCTTAATTTAATTTTTGTATTTTCTAAACCTATATTTTCAATATTTGCTTGAATTCCAACCGCAACAATCACCCTCTCAAATTCTTTGCTCTCACCACTACTTAGTAGCACTTGAGCAGAGTCTTTACTTTTAGTAAGAGCTTTTACGCTACTGCTTGTATATATTTCTATCCCCTGTTTTGTGAATATTTCTTGTGCTAAATCTGAAATGTCCTTATCCTCCAGCGGCAAAATAGTGCTCTTTATCTCTATGATTGTTACATCAACCCCCAAAGTACTATAAAAACTTGCAAATTCTATTCCAATTGCACCAGACCCTATAATTAGTAGCGATTTTGGTAATCTCTCTGGAGTCATAGCGTGCTGCGCATTCCATATTAAATCTCCATCTGCCTCTATTCCAGGCAGATTCCGTGCCCTCACGCCTGTTGCTAAAATGATATGCTTGGAAACAATTTCTTGTTCTTCCTTATCGCTAACGACTTTTATAGTACTATTGCCTGCAAGTTTACCAAAACCTTGATGAACTTTGATATTATTTTTTTTCATCAAATATGCAACACCGCTTGACAATTTATCAACAACGTTTCTTGAGTATTTCACTATTGATTGTATATCAAAATTCGCTCCCTTTACTTCTATACCAAACTCTTTTGATCTTTTTATTAGCCTATAAACCTCAGATGCTCTAAGCAGTGATTTTGTTGGTATACATCCCCAATTTAAGCATATACCGCCTAAATTTTTTTCTTTTTCCACAATTGCAGTTTTAAACCCAAGCTGTGCCGCCCTAATTGCCGCTATATAACCACCAGGACCGCTACCTATAACCGTAATATCATACTCATTCATCAGTTTTCTTCGTATTCAAAAAGATTATATATAACAGATGGAACCCATACAATCAATGGTCTGTCATCTACCGTCTTAAGAGTCAAGATAAAAGTTGTTATTTTTTATCATGGCATTTAAACAAACGATAATTTTTCTCATGACAGCAACTAATGCAACCTTAGCAGCTTTGCCAGAATCAACCAAACGCTGATAAAACGCTTTCATTTTTCTGTTGTGGCGCATAGCAACAAGAGCTGACATGTATAGTGCTTTTCTTGCATAAAACCTGCCTCCTTTGATTTGAGCTTTGCCAACTTTTCTTCCACTTTCACTAGTTTTAGGTGCAACTCCAACTAAGCATGCAATTTCTCTATTCTCTAATCCACCAAGCTCAGGCACCTCTGTCAGTAGAACGCTCGCCGTCTTTGACCCAATACCTTTATAGCTGATTAAAAGCTCATTTTTTCCTTTCAATTCAGGGTCAGAATCTATTGTGTCTTCTATGTCTTGCCTAATTTCTTTCAATTGTTTTTCAGCAAACCCTATCTGTCTTTCTATGTATTCTCTAGCTTTTCCCGTCGCACTTTGCAGGCGACACTTGTTTGCATGAATTGCATCATTTAAATTACGCTCAACTGCCCCCAGCTCCTTTAATTCCTCTTGCTTTTGTGGAATTATACATCCTTTTACTTCACCGTCTTTACTGACAAATTCAGCGTATTTTTCCAGTAATTTAGCATCTAACTTGTCAGTTTTTGCAAAATGATTGCAAGCTTTGGCAAATGCATATACCCGATTCGGGTGAGCTTTATGGACAGTTATCTTGCAACAATTTTATAATGAGCTTTTCATAGCCACCAGTTTACACATAACTTGATGGGTAAATCGACTATATTTGTTTCTATAAACTTAGATATAGCATCACTCACGTTTGCTATGCGCTTATACTTGCCATTAATTGAGATGTCCAATGCTTCCTTGGAAACATCTACTCCCATGAAAATTATTCTAGCCATTTTTGTACCTATAAATATCATCAAACAATAATGCAAAATGCTGTATACAGGATTGTAATTCGATCTTTTAGATCCACCTACCGTTCGTACTACATTTTGCTTTAAGCCAGGAGTTTACTAAGATTCCAACGGTTTTTACCAACCGATCCAGACACAGTATCACTCCTTTGCTTATTATAGTCTTTTGACTATTTTTAAGATACAATCCAGACTTTTTTCTATACAGCATGGTGAAGACGGGAAACCGTAACCGTTCACACAATGGCGTCAACTTAAGGAAAAATATCAGCGATAGTGTATAAAATTTCTCTCTAAATTTTTTATCATTAAATTATCCAAAGAGTGCAAGGGACAGCACTTTTGTTTCTATTTTATTGCAACAAAAAAGTTTAAAATGTGTCTTTTTTAGGTGAGGCATGCAAAAAGGAAAAGATCTTATCTTACAAATTAAAAATGCAATATACTCGAAAACTTTTCAGAAAATCCATTGTGTTGAGTTTTACACGAACAAGAAAACTTCCTTTTTCGACAGTATTTTCTATGATTTTAAAGTTAGTTAAAAAAAGTTTGGGAATAGAATGTGAACTTATGGAGCCATTGACATGTACCCTCAAAGCAAGCTTTTTCTAAAGCAAGGTATAAGATTTGCCATACAGGCTTTCAAGAATTTAAGCATCCAAACAGCCTATCAGGATGAACCTGAGTTGGAGAGGCTATAGACTTATTGCAGCAGATGGTTCTGGTATGAGATTACCCAGCTCTGGGGAAATTGTATCCGAGTTTGAACCAAATGGAACAACAGGCACCATTGGCAATTTGTTTGTTGATTTGTGTACTTCGCTGATTTGTAGTGCTCGTCTTGCAGCTTGGAATATAGGTGAACAAACGTTGGCGGCAGAGCAATTACCCGAAGTTATCACTCAAATGCGTTTATTAAATCAAGAGAAATTATTATTTATCTATGATCGTCTTCAGTAAAATTCATTCAGCAGCATTATGATTTGGAAGTAGATTTTATTTTTCGCTTGCAAAAAAGAAATTATAGTAAGCTATGGGAACGCTGGCGAATTAGATTTTGATTTTATATTAGAAAATGAAAAGCTAAAAAATAAAATGAAAGGACAGAAAGTAAGAGTTATAGTGCTGACATTAGCCAACTGAGAAACAGAGTTTTTGACCGAGACTTTGGAGCAAAGCTTATGTGTTAAGGTGGCACATAGAGGAAACGACTCAAAGTAGGAGCAGAGTTAGAGAATTTTTCTGGAGAGGCTGTATTACAAGAATTTTGGGCAAACTTGGTCATGTGCAATATATTATCGCTTCATATGTGTGATGCACAAGGGCCTTGGAACCCAGATCAAATTACTGAGTATCGTTTAAATTTTTCAGTTTTATTTGGTGTAATGAGGCAGAAACTCTATCAGGTACTTATTGCACCAAAAAACTTTCAAGCCCTTTTTAAGTATACGCGCTAAAGTTAAAATCCGACCGGGACAGCCGCAATAAAGTAGATAAGCCTAAACGCCATCATGTCTTTAGGAGAGTTTGCTAATGAAAGTTCTTAAGTTGACGCCATTGGCTGAACGGATACGATTTATTTCAGTGCATGAGCTGGTCCTTTTCGGATTTTAGCGCTGTGTACATAACTGCACGAACGTCTAGTTTAGGGGTAAGAAAAATTAGGGCCTGCAAATTAATCCAAACACATAAGTGTAGTGTTACCACCAAATGCTGTAGTGTTAACACTTACAACTTTTTCTGTAGAAAAACGCTGTAAATAATGAGGACCACCAGCTTTTGGCCCAGTGCCAGATAGTCCTCTACCACCAAATGGTTGTATCCCAACTGCTGCACCTATCTGGTTGCGGTTGATGTAGACATTTCCAACTGATATTTTTTTACTTATAGTGTCAATTTGACTTTGTATACGACTCTGCAAAGAAAACGTAAGCCCATATCCAGTACTATTTATATCACTTATAACTTCATTTAATTGTGACTTGTTAAAACGTATGATATGTAAAATAGGACCAAATACCTCTTGCTTTAATTGCGAAATTTTTTGTATCTCATAAATATATGGAGGAAAGAAATAACCATTATGAGAATTTGTATCCATGGGTAGTTTAAATAACAGATTTGAATCTTCATCCTCTGACATTTTTTGCGTATGTTGAGTTAGCATATCGATAGATGCTTTGTCAATTATTGGACCAATATCAGTACTAAGTTGTATTTGGTCACCAATCTTGAGTTCTTGCGCTGCACCGCATATCATTTTTATCTGCTTCTCTGCTATGTCCTCTTGAATAAACAGCACTCTAAGTGCAGAACAGCGTTGACCACTGCTACGAAACGCAGAAAGCAAAGCATCCATAGCCACTTGCTCTAAAAGAGCAGAGCTATCAACTATCATAGCATTGAGCCCTCCTGTTTCAGCAATAAGTGGCACGATAGGACCATCCCTATTTGCAAGCATTTTATTGATTATTTGAGCAGTTTGTGTTGAGCCAGTAAAAGCTACTCCGGCAATTCTATTGTCTGGAACTAATATTTTGCCTAAATATCCACCATCCCCAGGAATGAGGTGTAACACATTTTTTGGTATTCCAGCTTCATGTAGTATTTTGACAGCTTCATAAGCAATAATAGGTGTCTGCTCTGCCGGTTTTGCCAGCACTGCATTACCTGCTGCAAGTGCAGCTGAAACCTGCCCAAGAAAAATAGCAAGTGGAAAATTCCATGGTGATATGCATAAGAAAACTCCCCTGCCTTCAAAAAAGATGAAGTTATCTTCACCTGTTGGACCTGGCAATTTTTTCCAGTCGCTCAGTTCATTCTTTGCTATCATTGCATAATAACGCAGAAAGTCAACTGCTTCCCTTACTTCTGCTATTGCATCGGATAAAATTTTTCCTGCTTCCACAATCAGAATGTAAATTAACTCCTTCATCCTTTCCTCAAGCAAATCTGCAGCTTTTTCGAGGTATTTAGCGCGCTCTACTGCTGAAACATTCTGCCACTTAGTAAAAGCACTATGTGCTATTTCAAGAGCGTTTAAAGCTTGATCGCTTGTTGCACTTGACACTTCTCCAATTACATTTTCCAAATGTGCAGGATTCACTACTTCGATAAATTCAGCACTATCAAATAGTGCCTTTCCATCAATTATTGGTCCAACTTGCCACTTTTTTTCACTAAAATCCTTTATATCATTTGCAAATTGTGAAACTATCACAGAATCACTAATATCCATTCCCAAGGAATTTTTTCTTTCTGGTCCCAAAATATCTTGTGGTAATGGAATGCTTGGATGAGGTTCATAATTAAAATTTATAGCTTTTTCCAGTGGATCTGAAATTAACTCATCGATTTTAACGTTAGGATCACTTATTTGATTAACAAACGAACTATTAGCTCCATTTTCAAGAAGGCGTCTTATAAGATAAGGCAACAAGTCACTATGTTCCCCAACGGGTGCGTAGACACGACAGCTAACATTTGTTGCAAGCTCTGACATTGCATAATCATATAAGTCTTTTGCCATTCCATGTAAGCGTTGAAATTCAAATCCAGGGTGGTTTTTATCAGCAAGTTCCATGATAGAAGCAAAAGTATAGGCGTTATGAGTTCCAAAGCATGGGTAAAAGCTGTTTGGTTTACTCAAAAGTTTCTGTGCGCACACGAGGTAAGATACGTCAGTATAGCTTTTTCTTGTAAATACTGAGTAATCATTTAATCCCAATTCTTGCGTACACTTGATTTCTGAATCCCAATATGCACCTTTTACAAGCCTCACCATAATTTTATGATTTGATCGAATAGCAACATCCTCTACAAAGTCAAGAACAGACAAAGCACGTTTTTGATATGCTTGTACAGCCAAGCCGAGCCCTTCCCACTCAGAAAGTGATTCATCAAGCCGTAATTGTTCAAACAAGATTAAGGAAATTTCAAGCCTTTCTGTTTCTTCTGCGTCTATGCATAGTGAAATGTTGTATTTTTTTGCCTCGCGGCAGAGCTCTAAAACCTGAGTGAATATCTCACCAGCAATTCGGCCAAATTGACTAAATTCATAACGTGGGTGTAAAGCAGAAAGTTTGATTGAAATTCCATGGGATTTAAAACAATCATTTATTTCAGTGGATTCACCTATAGCTTTTATTGAGTGCATGTATGAATTAAAATACTCTTCTGCATCCTCAGTTGTGTGAGCAGCTTCGCCAAGCATATCAAAAGAGTATAAAAACTTACTATTGTCATCTAGTTTTGCGTACCTTAAAGCTTCTTCTATGGTTTCTCCAACAACAAAATGATTACCAAGCATAGACATTGCTTGTTTTACTGCTTTGCGAATGATCGGTTCTCCTAAATTCTTAAGTAACTTAGAAATTGCGTAATAGAACTTCGAATCGCCTTCATTATCTCTCAATATACTGCTACCTATCATTAAACTCCACGTGGAAGCATTGACGAACAATGAAGAAGAATATCCTAAATATTTACTCCATTCTTGATTGGCAATTTTATCTTTGATTAGCTCGTCTATTGTATAATCATCTGGTATTCTAAGTAGCGATTCAGCAAGGCACATCAATGCTATTCCTTCATCATTGGAAAGCGAGTATTGCTGCATAAAGGAATCTACAATACTTAATTTATTGTGTTTGATTTTTTCAATAACTTGTTTTGCAATATTATAAATTCTACTTTTTGAATCAGCTGAAAGCTCTGCTTTTTCTACAAGATAACGTATATAACTCTTTTCATCAGTACGATAAAACCCTTGTAAACGTTTTCTGAGTTCATTAGGTTCTTGTATAGAGCTTATCATATATAATTATCTCCAAAAAATACTCTGACACCATATGTATGGTGAAATTATATCATAACTTTGCACAGAGCAAATTGTTATTTACAAAAGAGCTAGGATGAAAAAGCCTAAATGGGAGCCGCAAGTGCAGTTTTGTGAGAAATTAGTAACGCTCCCTTCCTTTAATTTTTCTTAAAATCTCTACCTTTTTGAGAAAAATTTCCATAAATGTGATATTACAGAAATAAAGTTGTTGACTTTATGGCAAAGCTTATTAGCATAAAATAAGAATTATATTTATAATTTAAAGTTTGATGTATTACAAGCACTCCAATCTTATCACTACTCCCCTCATTCTTGTCGGCTAAAGCCGATATATATCTTCATAATCATTTTTTACTGTCAAAATTTTAAATATAAATGAGGTTCTTATGTCTACTCTCAAACATAAATATTTGCCATTTTTTATGTGGTTTTTTCCATTATCTTTTTTTGCATATCAGTTTATCTTACGTCTTTGGCCTGGACTAATGATGCATCAGATCATGGATCAGTTCTCTATAGGTGCTAGCCACTTTGGAGTACTTGCAGCATTTTATTATTGTGGTTATTCTGGAATGCAAATACCAATTGCAATTTTACTGGATAGATTTGGTGCACGATATGTTGTATTTGTGTCCGCTACGTTTTGTGGTATTGCTACTTTAATGTTTACATATACAAACAATTTCTACTTGGCAGTATTAGGTAGATTTTTAATAGGGGCATGCTCTGCAACTGGGTTTTTAGGTGTTTCTAAGGTAGTTTCAGAGTGGTTTCCTAAAGATCAATATGCAAAAATGATAGGTTTTTCATTTACCTTGGGGTTTATGGGTGCGATTTACGGAGGCAAACCCATAAGTTTACTAATAGAAAATTATGAATGGCAAAATGTTGCTTTAACACTTGGAGTAATATCAATAATAATTGGTTTTGCAGCATACTTTGCTTTGCGTCTACCACAAAATACAAAAATTATGGCTTCAGACGAGCAATTTAAAATAGGTAATTTGAAATCTATCCTTACTTCCCGATTGATTTGGTGTTTGGCCCTCTCTCATTTCCTGATGGCAGGCTCATTAGAAGGACTTGCTGATGTTTGGGGAGTTGCATATCTAGCGACAGCCTATAACTTAAACAGAGGTGATGCAGCTGGTATTGCGTCATTTATATTTTTCGGTATACTTCTTGGTGGACCATTATTAGCTTGGCTCAGCAAAAAATTGAGTAATTATACCGTTATTGCAATGTGCGGATTCAGTACGGCACCAGCTTTTATATTACTCTTAATGAACAAAACATACGATGTACTTGCACTATCTTGTCTCCTTTTCTCTGTAGGGATTATGTGCTGCTACCAAGTTATAATGTTTGCTGTAGGTAGCGAATTAGTAGAGATGAAAAATTTAGGGACTGTTACAGCATTTTTAAACAGCATAAACATGTTAGGCGGTTCATTTTTTCACACCGTGATAGGCAAAATCCTAGACTTATCTTGGTCTGGAACTTTAAGTGAAGATGGGGTTAAGTTGTATGATCTTTATGCTTATCAATATGCTCTTAGTACCATTCCAATTTGTGCTTGTTTAGGTGGTACAGTAGTTTTAGTTATAAGCCTGAAGGCAAAAAAACTAACCAACAAATAGTTGGTTAGTTTTTTATACTCATTTCTGCAGAAGTCAAGACAGTAACCTGGCAGCAGAGAAGAGCGTCAAATAAAAAAAAACAACGATTGAAAAATTATCAACACAAAATTGCGTGTTTACTTAAAACTTACAGACAATAAACTTCCAATACTGCTATAATCTTACTGCAATAACTTTAAAAGGATTGTGCAAGTATGTAGCTCAACACTCCACCACACATCAAGTATTTAATCTCAGTTGCGGTTTGTACACAGCATTTGAGTTGAATTGATTGCTTTGAATTATCCTTTCTTTTGATGATGCATTCTAGATTTCCACCTGGCACTATTTCACCTTTTATGCCTATTACCTCACTACCATCAAATATCTTTCTAGTTACTCCATCTTTAAATATAAGCGGAAGAACACCCATACCAACTAAGTTGGACCTATGTATACGCTCAAAGCTTTCCGCAATTACAGCTTTAATCCCCAGCAATGAAGTACCCTTTGCTGCCCAATCCCTACTTGAACCTGTGCCATACTCCTTTCCTGCCACAATGATGAGAGCTTCCTTGTAGCGCATTGCTGCATCAAAAATCGACATAGTTTCTTGAGAAGGAATATATTTTGTATAGCCGCCTTCGATGCTTACCATTTCATTTTTTATTCTAATGTTAGCAAAAGTCCCACGCATCATTACATTGTGGTTACCACGACGAGATCCATATGAATTGAAATCCTGTGGTTCAATTCCAAGCCCTTTTAAATATAGACCTGCAGGACTACTTGAGGCAATATTTCCAGCAGGGGAAATGTGATCAGTGGTTACGCTATCGCCAAACATTGCCAATATTTGTGCACCTTTTATATCGATTTTATTATTTTTAGGTGATAAATTATCAAAATAGGGCGGATCTTGTATGTAAGTGCTGTTTGCATCCCAATTATAAATTTCACTTTTTTCACACTTTATCTTTCGCCAATGTTCATCACCAGAAAAAACATCCTTATACTTTTGTATGAACATCTCACGTGTTACCACACTTTTAACGCAATCTTCGATTTCATTGTTTGTTGGCCATATATCTTTGAGATAGACATCATTTCCATTCTTATCTTTGCATATTGAATCTTTTGTCAAATCAGTTTGCACAGTACCAGCAAGTGCATATGCAACAACAAGTGGTGGAGATGCCAAGTAATTAGCTTTGACTAACTGATGAATTCTTCCTTCAAAGTTACGATTGCCAGATAAAACTGCAGCAACGGTTAAGTTTTTGTTTTTAATGCCATCTTCTATATCTTTATTAAGTGGACCAGAATTCCCAATGCAAGTTGTGCAACCATATCCAACTAGATTAAAACCCAAAGCATTTAGATCTACCTGCAATCCAGACTTTTCTAAATATTCTGTTACAACTTGTGACCCTGGAGCAAGAGAAGTTTTAACCCAAGGCTTTGATTTTAATCCAAGTTTAATTGCATTACGAGCTACAAGACCTGCAGCAATCATCACATTTGGATTTGAAGTATTAGTGCAGCTTGTTATTGCTGCAATAACTATACTTCCATCTTGGAGTTTATCGCTTTCCTTTGACTCATTAACTGAAAATGATTTAGAAAAAGACTCTGCCACTTGTGAAAGAAAAACCTTATCTTGTGGTCTTTTGGGACCAGCCATTACTGGCTTCACGCTTGATAAATCAAGTTCTAGTGCGTCAAAAAATGCTAACTCATTATTGCCACGCCACAATCCCTGCTCTTTCGCATAAGCCTCAACTAACTTAATCAGCTTTTCTGGCCTTCCGGTTAAGCTTAAATAATCTAGCGTTTTCTGATCAATTGGAAAAAACCCACAAGTTGCACCATACTCTGGGGCCATGTTTGCTATAGTGGCTCTATCTGCCAAAGATAAATAATCTAAACCATCACCATAAAATTCTACAAACTTACCAACAACACCTTTCGTTCTGAGAATATTTGTAATTGTTAGCACTAAGTCAGTTGCAGTTACTCCTTCCGGCAGTCTGCCAGTTAATTTAAACCCAACTACTTCTGGAATCACCATACTAATTGGTTGACCAAGCATCACAGACTCAGCTTCTATGCCTCCAACACCCCAACCAAGGACTGATAACCCGTTAATCATTGTAGTATGACTGTCAGTACCAACTAAAGTGTCAGGATATATGACTCCATCATCATTACACACAACTTGCGCTAAATACTCAAGGTTTACTTGGTGGCAAATCCCTGTGCCAGGTGGCACTACTCTAAAATTTGTGAAGGACGATTCCCCCCACTTTAAAAATTGATATCTCTCCAAATTTCTTTTTACTTCTAGCTCAACATTCTTACTGAATGCGGAAACACTTCCATAACTATCTACTTGAACAGAATGGTCGATCACAAGATCAACGGGCACAGACGGATTTATGCTGCTTGGATCGCCTCCATTTTTCTTGACATAACTCCGCATTGAAGCTAGATCAACAACAGCAGGAACCCCTGTAAAATCTTGCATCAACACCCTTGCTGGTTTATAGCTAATTTCGTGATTAGTGTGTTTATTAACGCAGCCTGCTAGTACTCTTATATCATCCAGCTTTACGTTTACTCCATCTTCATTGCGCAATAAATTTTCAAGCAAAACCTTAAGTGAGCAGGGCAATTTAGTTACATCTGTCCCTAAAAATTTACCAGCAGCGTTAAGGCTAAAGTATTTGTATGACTTCCCGTCAATGTTTAAAGTTGTTTTTGCGTTTAAAGAATTATTCATCCTGCATAACCATTTTTAAATGAAAAATCAACTAATGATGTCATTCCAGTGCATGACACACAACTGTACGAACGTCCCGTGTTGCAGTAGAGTAAGCATAACTACCAATGTCATCCCAGTGCCCAGACACTGGGATCCAGAAAATTTGATTGCAAATAAGCACGCTATACAACACTTTTGATGAAATTGAACAACGAAACTGGATCCACAACTGTACGAACATTGTGATTTGAGAATAATCTCCGCCAGGAAGGGTGTCATCCCAGTGCTTTGGCACTGAGATCCAGAAAACTTAATTTTAAATAAGTACACCAGATAGCTGTATAATAAGAACTGGATTCCAGTGTCACGCACTGGAATGACATCATTTATTATGCAACATCGTGTCACATTGCAACGTTCGTACAGTTGTGAACTAGATCCCAGTGTCACGCACTGGGATGACAAGAATAATTTGCACCTGGATGACAAGGATGAAGTACATTTGGATGACAACTGGATATATAGATCACATTCAAAATTATTATGCATATTCTGCTTCATTTCAGATATTTCCTCCTTTGGTACCTCAGTAGCACAGCTATTTTCAGCTATATATTACACTGTATTAGTTAAAATTGGAATTACTACCGTTACTTTTTTGTTGTTGACCTTGCTGCTCATACATAGTTTCAAAATCTATAGGATCTAGCATCAGTGGGGGAAATCCACCACTACTTGTAACTCTTGCAATTATTTCTCTTGCAAAAGGGAAAAGAAAAGTAGGTCCGCCAATAAACAAAGCTTGTCTTACTTCTTCCTCACTCAACTCTTTTAAATTTTCTATTGAAAAAATGCCACAATATTTCGTTTCACAAATGAAAGCCACGCCATCTTTTATACCTTCATCTTTTATCGTTGCTCTGACTTCTATATGCAAAGTAATTTCATGGAAAGATTTTTCCTCATTCACTCCTTCTTTGTTTTCCATTCCTTCTAATTTTGCTGAATTGATATTAACCATTACATTAATATCTGGAGCTTTGCTAGAAGAAAGGAATGGCGAATTCGGATTCTCAAACGATAGATCTTTAACATATTGACCGTGAATTCTCATTTTTTGTTGTGGCATTTCTTACGTCTCCTTTAATTAAGTTGAGATATTTAATACTTTCTTATATAATATATTCATTTACAAACAAATAGCAAACCTGATTATAAGTTGATATGAAAAACATATTTTCATTAATAATTAATAATGTTCGGATACTTTATATGCCAAGGAGTTGAGTTACTATGATAGAGCTTGTAATATATGCTTTATTAGCGGCGTTCATTTTTTCACGTTTGTATAATTCTTTAGGAAGGTCAGCCAACCTCAACCTAAAAAACCTAACTAGTGTATTGGATGTAAGCCGAAGTAGAGAAGATGTAGTAGAAAACATTGAGGGTTACATTGATAGCAACAACAAAAGTTCAATAAAAGTTACTTATGAACAAATATTACAAAAAAACAAGAACTTCTCCATTTCCCACTTTATAGAAGGTTCAAGCATAGCTTTTGAATTAATAATAAAGTATTTCAATCAAGGAAATCTGCCCCAGTTAAAATCTCTCTTGGATAAAGATTTATACAACAACTTCGTAGAGAAGATTAAACATCGTAAAGAGGTGCACGAGTCTATAATTGTTTCTGTCGTTTCACAAAAGATTTTAGAAATAAAGCTAGTAAAAAATGTAGTGTTTATTGCAGTATATTTCCTTTCAGAGCAAATTAACTTTATTAAAGATAGCTCAGAAAATATAATATCAGGTAGTACATCCACCATTAATAAAGTTGAGGATGTATGGCAATTCAAAAAAAATATTAATTCATCAGACCCAAGCTGGTTGCTTGTTTCTATTCACTATAAAAAGACAAGTAACGATAAGACAAATGATAAGTAAGATGAGTTTTATTTGAAATGGAAAGCAAGCTACGCGAAATAGTACTTGACACTGAAACGACAGGTCTTGACACTGAATCTGGTCATCGAATTATTGAAATAGGGTGTGTGGAATTAATTAATCGTATTCCAACAGGTAAAGTATTCCATCGGTACCTTAACCCAGAAAGAGATATACCTTATCACTCGTTTAAGATTCACGGTATTAGTGAAGAATTTTTAGAAGATAAACCATTATTTTCAGATGTTGCACTTGAATTTCTTGACTTTATATCTAATGATATTTTGGTAATTCACAACGCTGAATTTGATGTTAAGTTCCTGAACATGGAGTTAAGCAAGCTGAATGCTGGGTTAATTTCCTCAGATAGAGTGCTAGATACATTACCTCTTGCGAGGAAAAAATTCGCAGGATCACCTGCTTCTTTGAATGCATTATGTAAGCGTTTTGATATATCGCTAGAGAATAGAGAATTGCACGGAGCACTAGTTGATGCTCAATTGCTTGCAAAGGTATATGTTGAACTTACAGGAGGGTTACAAACCTTTCTGTTTGATAATGAATGCAATCAGGACAGTAACTCTACATTCGTTCAGCATAAAGTGCGTAATCTAACTCCCAGAGAACATTCACCAAATAGTGAAGAAATTGATGAACATAAAAAACTGTTAGACAAAATTAACAATACACTTTGGAATAAATATATTGAATAGATCAACCAATAAAGATACAATTTAATTTTACTGAGAGCACCCTAATGGTAAGGTTTATAAGATTATTATCTAATATGCTAGCAGCATTAGCAGTCGTTTTTTTAGGTTATTGTTATTTCACTAAAAAAGGCATATTTGCCCCAGCAGCGATTCACAACGCAGAAGTTAAGATAGGCGGAGATTTTTCTTTAATTAATCAGGACGGACAGACCCTGCACAGTAGTGATTTTAAAGATAAATACATGATGATTTTCTTTGGGTTTTCCTCATGCAAAAGAATTTGCCCTATGAACCTTGGAATAATTTCAGAAACACTTGCAAAGTTAGATGAGAAGACTAACAACAAGCTACAAACATTTTTTATCACAGTTGATCCTGAGCGCGATAGCACGGAAAGACTTAAAGAATTTCAACAGCAATTTGACCATAGAATACAAATGTTAACTGGTGAAAGAGAAAAAATAGACGAAGTAGTTGCGAAATACAAAGTATATGCAAGCAAAGTTGGTGGAGAAGAAGAAATCAACCATTCTTCGATAATATATCTTATTGGCCCTGGAGGAAAATACGTTACACACTTTGCAGCCGATTTAAATTCAGACGAAAGTCAATCTGATAAGATTTTGGCTGAGATCAGAAAATACGTAAACTAAATTATAGATTTTTCTGTTAATTAGTCGAGTGCGCAACTGCATGAGCGTTATAATTTAATCTCCACCTGGAAGACACATTGGAATGACACTATTTGCTGTCTTCAAAAATAAACATTCGTAAAGTTGTGCTTTTAATATGGGTTATCAGTTTAAAAATGTTGCTAACTAGTATATCTGAATGTAACATCAATCAACGTGTATAAATGAAGCAATCTAATGGAAAATAGTTATAATGCCGATGCAATAAAAATCTTAAGGGGTCTTGATGCTGTAAGGAAACGTCCAGGTATGTACATTGGTGACACTGACGATGGATCTGGCTTGCACCACATGGTATATGAGGTTGTTGACAACGCAATAGATGAGTCTTTAGCTGGATATTGTGATAAAATTGAAGTTAGTATAAATGCAGATGGTTCAGTATCTGTAACTGATAATGGTCGTGGCATTCCAACTGACATTCATGAAGAAGAAGGAATATCAGCAGCAGAGGTAATAATGACTCAACTCCATGCTGGTGGTAAATTTGACAGCAATACCTATAAGGTTTCTGGGGGATTACATGGTGTTGGAATCTCAGTTGTGAATGCATTATCAAGCTGGTTGGAATTAACTATTTGGCGCAATAAGAAAGAACACTTTATGCGTTTTGAAGATGGTGAGTCTATTGAACCTTTAAAGGTAGTCAACAAAAATACAAACAAAAGAGGAACTAAAGTCACGTTCATGCCATCAACAGAGACTTTTAATGGCATTAATTTCAGTTACTCAACGCTTGAAAGTCGTATAAGAGAATTAGCATTTTTAAATTCAAATATCGACATTACTTTACGTGATCTGCGCAATGAACCATATACAGAATCTCATTTCAATCAGAGCAATCAATCTAAAGACAATTTTGGTACAGCAAATTTTGTGCAGTATTTAGATAAGAATAAGACACATGTAACTAAAATTGCCAGTATGAAAGGAGATGCAGAAGATCTTGGCATCAGCTTGGAAATATCGATGGAATGGAATGATTCCTACTATGAGAATATGTTGTGTTTCACTAATAATATACGGCAACGAGATGGTGGTACGCATTTGGCAGGATTTAGATCTGCACTAACTAGATGTATCAATAACTATGCAACTAATGAAGGGTTTTTAAAGAAAGCAAAAGTAAATTTAACTGGAGAGGACGTTAGAGAAGGTTTAACTTGTGTTTTATCTCTCAAGATGCCTGACCCTAAGTTTTCTTCACAAACAAAAGATAAACTAGTTAGTTCTGAAGCACGTGCAGTTGTAGAAAGTATAGTTTCTGATAAATTGAGCACAATCCTTGAAACTGATCCCAAATTGGCGGCAAGCATAGTAGAAAGAGCAATTAGGTCAGCAAAAGGAAGAGAAGCCGCAAGAAAAGCACGAGAGCTAGTTAAAAGCAAAAATAATATTGATATTGCAACTCTGCCAGGAAAGCTTGCTGATTGCCAGGAAAAAGCCCCTGAGTTATCGGAATTATTTATAGTAGAGGGTAATTCAGCAGGTGGTACTGCAAAGCAGGGTCGTAATCGTAAAACACAAGCAGTGCTTGCCTTAAGAGGAAAAATTCTAAACGTAGAACGTGTAAGTTTAGATCGTATTTTTTCATCTGCAGAAATAGGCTCTTTAATTACTGCAATTGGTGCTGGAATAGGGAGTGAACACTTCGATATTGAAAAAGCTAGATATCATAAAATTATCATCATGACAGATGCAGATGTTGATGGTTCACATATAAGAACTTTGATTCTAACTTTCTTTTTTAGACACATGCGTGAAGTTATTGAAAAAGGCTACTTATACATAGCACAGCCACCCCTATATAAAGTTACAAAGAATGCTAAAGACACTTATATTAAAGATGACGAAACTTTTGAAGAGTATATAATAAACTCAGCAGTTAAAAGATTAACACTAAGTGGTACAGCTACAGAATTTAACGACTTGCGCCTTATTTTGAATAAATGCGTTAGCACTTCTAATATTAGCAAAAATTATGATAGAGAAATACCACAAAATCTCTTAGAGTCATTGCTAATTTTAAGTAAAAAGAATGCTCTATCATCGGCTGATGAGATATTAAAGTATTTGAAGTTAATGTACAGCGAATACACTTGGGAAGTGGAAATAAAAGATGAAGAAAAAGAAATTCACATCTCTAAATTATTTCAAGGATTGGCAGAAAAATATATATTTGCACTTAGTATGCTTGAAGGCAAAGATATGCAAAACATATTAAGTTTGCTTGATGGTATAAGTAATTTATTTAATGGTGATTCATTTTTAAAGTCACAAGAAACTGAAATAAGAATCACTTCTCCAAGTACGCTTGCAAAAATAATAATGGACTATGGTAAAAAAGGTTTAACTCTGCAGAGATTTAAAGGTCTTGGTGAAATGAATGCTGATCAGCTATGGGATACTACGTTAAATCCTGAGGCTAGAACTTTATTAAAGGTTGAAATAAAAGATTGTGAAGAAGCTGATTCCATATTTTCAATACTAATGGGTGATATAGTTGAACCACGCCGTGATTTTATTAATAGCAATGCACTCAACGTGCATGATGTTGATATTTGAACTTTTAGCAAAATGTACGAACGTTACGGGTTTAAGCAAAGACTGTGTCATTCAAGTAGCTGACACTGGTTCCTTTATAACGGTGTCATTCCAGTGCTTGACACTGGAATCCAGTTATTTGGATTTTGACTCTCATATAAAGACCAAGAGACTAGGCAGTATTTCTAAAGCTTATACAAAGCATAAAATGGGTTTACTGTTGCATAGTGCCTAGCAAAGACGGATTACCTTTAGGTCTATCTTCCCAACAATGTTGGGCGCGTTCTATTAGGGAAGAAGAAACGGCACAAGAAAAAGCAAACAGAAAATACCGTACCTCCATAGAAGAAAAAGAAAGTTATAAGTGGATAACAGCTCTCAAAGAAACTATAAACAACCTTCCTCCAAATGTACAACTTGTTACCCTTGGTGATAGGGAAGCAGACATCTTCAAATTTTTATGGGTGGCTGAGACGTTAGGTAGTTTTTATGTAATCCGCAATCGAGCTAATAGAAGATTTATCTGTACTGAAGTCGGAAAAACAGATTTGCAAACACGCATCATTCAACTGCCAGTAAAAAAGAAAATTTCTCTAGAAGTTACTAAAGGTGGAAACCAGAGATCAAGAAAAGCTAATATTGAAGTTAAGTATATGAAAGCCTATCAGATCTTCTTCCATTTATGGGTCAAAAGATACAATACATAAAATAATTCCCTGTATATGTGGTAAGTGCAAAAGCTCCTGATGGATTGGAAGCTGTCGACTGGACTCTACTAACTAATGTACCATACTTTAGATGCCATAGAAAAGATAAATTGGTATAAGCTAAGATGGAAAATTGAAGAGTATTTTAGGATTTTAAAATCAGGATGTAAGATAGAAAGCTCTCGCTTAGCTACAAAAGAAAGATTACAGAAGTTAATTGCTATAAAAAGTATAATCGCGTTTAAAATTTTATATTTGACAAAAGTGGCTTTATCAAATCCCATGGAAATTTGTACTAAAATTTTAAGCAACGAAGAGTGGAAGGTCCTTTACATGCGTGAGTATCGGGTAGCAACATTACCGGAAGAACCTCCAAACATAAAACAAGCTATTATTTGGTTAGGAAAATTGGGTGGATTTATGAATAGAAAAAGTGATAATTTACCAGGGTCTATGACTCTATGGCGGGGCTATGAAAACCTTAATGAGAGCATAGTTATGCTTCACATAATGACCTCTCAAAATTGTGGGTAAAAGTGAGGATTTAGATCAGGTGAATATGTTGGAAGATAAAGCAAATGACAGCCAAAAGACTCTATTAATGACTTTGTTTTGGGAGTTTGGGAATGTTCAAAAAAGTGTGTCAAACCGCATTTTTAATTCAACTCAATTTTCAATCTGCCAGGAAAGAAAATGTCAAGTTGAGATATAGTTAAAGCCCAATTAGGATAGTCCAATTTTGCTCTGCCTTTTTTATAGCACAATACACTTGTTTATACAAGCTGGTAAATGAGCCCTTAGTTTTAGTAAATTTTCTAATCTGTCTATGCAATCCCTCAATAGGATTGGTAGTATAAATTAGCCTCCTGACTGGGCCAGAATACTTGAAATAGCCGGATCCAATTATTCTGCCAGGATTTTATGACTAGTGGATATTTTTCTCCCCATTTTTCTTCCAACTCAAGCAGATAATTTTCAGCTATTTCTCTACTTGAAGCCTGATATACTTTTTTTAAATCACTCATAAAAATTTTTACATCTTTGCTAGATACATATTTCAGAGAATTGCGTATCTGATGCACCACACATAGCTGTACCTCCGCATTAGGAAACACACTGTTTATGGCTGTAGGAAAGCTTTTTAGCCCATCAACACAGGCAATTAGAATATCTTCTACTCCTCTTTCTTTTAGATCATTTAGTACTCCCAACCAGAAGTTAGCTCCTTCACTTTCAGCCAAATAAAAACCTAATACTTCTTTTCTGCCATTTTGGTCTATGCCCAATATATTGTACATACATTTACTTACACAATGTCCGTCCTCTTTGACCTTAAAAAACCATGAACACTATCGGATATACAGACTGCAGCGGGCGACTACGCCATTCGTTGATTACTGGTAGCAATTTGTCAGTAATACTTGATATCTCTGCCGCCGATATTTTGTGATCATAAATTTCCTCAACATGTGACGCTATATCTCTATAGCCCATACCACTGGCAAATGTGCTCAAAATCTTCGTTTCAAGCTCTGGTTTGTTTGCCTTTTTTTGACTATTTGGGGTTCAAAGCTTCCCTCCCTATCTCTAGGCGTCAAAAGCTCAAATGAACCTGCACTTGTCCGTAAAGTCTTTCCATTTCTCCCATTTCTTCGATTATTCTCTTCACTTTCAGCTAATAAGTGGTTTTCTATTTCACCTTCCAAACTTGCTTCCAGCAGCTTTTTTATAAATGGTGTTAATGCTCCCTCCCTTCCTGTCAACGGTCTTCCTTCTCGTATAGACGACAGGATATTTGTTTCCAACTCTTTATAATCTACCAATCCGTTAGTTCTGTTTACTACTTTCTGACTCATTGTCACACCTCCATTTTTTTATATCAATTTATTACTTTTTTTTCGGTTTGACACACTTTTTTGAACATTCCCAACGAAAAAAGAAAAACAAGGTTTAATTTTCTTTTTTATTTGCGATTCATCTATTAATTAACCGTGAAAGGTTACGTGTAATGCTCCTTCACATAATTATCAATAATTACCTTAAATTCTTCAGAGACATTATCACCTTGTAAAGTTTTGAAATATTTGCCGTCTTTGTAGACTGCTGAAACAGGTTTTTCTCCATATCCAGGCAAGCTGATTCCCAAATTTGCGTGTTTGCTTTCTCCAGGACCATTTACTATGCATCCCATAACAGCAATGCTCATATGCTCTACACCTGGATTTTTTTTCTTCCACATCGGCATATGAGTTTTTATATAGCCATTCACCTCTTCAGTTAATATACGAAAACGATTGCTACTCGTGCGCCCACAACCAGGACATGAATTAACCTGAGGGTTAAAGTGTCGCAAGCCTATAGACTGCAATATTTCCTGACACAACACCACTTCATTAGTACGCGATTCACCAGGACGTTGAGTCAAAGAAGCCCGTATTGTATCTCCAATGCCATTTTGCAATAAATAAGTAAGCCCTGCTGCGGTATTTACCACACCTTTATTGCCCATACCAGCCTCAGTTAAACCCAAATGCAGCGCATAATTGGAAGATTTTGCAAGTGCCATATAAACTAAAATTAAATCTTGTACTTTGCTAACTTTACATGAAATGATTATTTTGTTTGAATTTAGACCAATTTCTTCAGCTTTTTTTGCACTATCAAGAGCAGACATTACAAGTGCTTTGCGCAGTATAACGTCAGAAGGCCTTGAATTACTAAGCGAAGAGTTTTCATCCATCAATTTTTGCAAAAGGTATTTATCAAGACTACCCCAATTTACTCCAATTCTAACCGGAAGATTGTGCATTATTGCATACTCTATAACCCTTTCAAACTTCTCATCACGTTTGTCGCCAAAGCCTATATTGCCTGGGTTTATCCTAATTTTACCCAGCATTTTGATGTTGTCTGGATAATCTTGAACTAATTTATCTAGCTCATACTGACCACAGCCTACCAATATTTTACCGTCAAAACCTTCTTTATTTATCTCTTCTACTATATAAGGTATTGCCCTTGCTACTTCCTCTGAATTCAAGGCAATTCGCACCAATTCTGAACCTGTACGCGCTAGTTCTGTTATCTCTTTTGCATAATGTTTTGCGCTACTTTTTATATTATCAGAATCTATATGCACGCCAAGCGCCATAGATTGTACAACTATAGGATTATTTCCACCTATCTTTACTTTTCCAACTTCTACAACATGAGTTTTGTGCCTGGAAATCGGCAATAATTCATATGCATCATCATTCAATATCAGGTCTTTATCTAGCATATTATTAATGGCCAATATTGTGATACTATTTTACTGTGTCAGCTACACTGCCAAATGAACTTGAACCATTCAAACTATAAGCATCTACGTTATCCAAATTAGCAATAGAATCATGTGAGCACGTTCTTCTTGATGGAGTTTCTTTTATAGTGACATTTATAGGAGAAACTTTTTTTTCTCGTGTTGAAGTAACTTTCTTCTCTTCTTGTTGTTCACTTTCATGCTGCTTATTTTCATACTGGAAAACTGACTCTTGATCTATAAATACAGCACCCCTTAAACGTGCGATATTAATACCATGCTGATTTATCATAGTGCTCTCTTCATCGTCGACTATGCAAGCTTCCATGTCATTTGGCTCATTATCAAGACTAGCAATTTTTTTCTCTTTTAATTTTTTGATTAGATCTTCTTTATTTATAGCTCGATCTTGTAATTTTTTTTTCTTGAGCAATTCCCTACGCTTCTCATACAGTTTATATGACTCAGCAAAATCCTCATCTGTATGAAAGTTTGCACCACCAGGGTTACCAGGAGGTATGTATCTCTTACTGAGCTTAGATTTAGCTTCAGCACTATGCACAGTAAAAAAGCTAGAAACCAAAAACATTAATATAAATAAAATTTTAGAAAAAACCCTAAGCATATGGTGCTATAGTAAATATCGTGTTTTAAAAGATAGCAATTAACAAACTTTAAGTAAACCAGAATCTTTACTAACTTTACAATACAAATATTTTTCTAAAAAGTGATATGTTTACTACAAAAAAACCTACGCAGACTAAGAGAAGAGTAAGGTGTTACAAGTTGCGTAACACCTTTTCAAGAAAAGTGTTATGTGTAAAAGACAAGATTTAATCTGACAGAGAAGAATTAACTGACAGAAGAATTGACGTAGTCAAAACTAATATCAGGCTGTTGTTTAATGCTACTAATATTTTTCTGAAAAGCAATATGTTTACTGTCAAAAAACGTTTGCATAGGTGTTTTGCCATAGCAGTATTTGCCTGAGTGAGGCCTTGTCTCATTGTAAGAACGCAACCAATGATCAACATCGATCTGTAGATCCTCCAAAGAATAGTAGATTTTCTTTCTAAAGATAATATTGTAACACTCATCTTGCATAGTTCTATGGAATCTTTCACATATGCCATTAGTTTGTGGAGAGTTGGCTTTGGTTCTAGAATGATCGATATTTTCGATTCCTAAATATAGCTGATAAGCGTGATTTTCGGGCTTGCCACAATACTCCGTACCCCTATCAGTTAGAATGCGTAATAATGGAATTCTCTGCTCATCAAAAAATGGGATAACTCTATCGTTAAGAAGATCTGCAGCTGTAATAGCTGTTCTGTCCGTGTAAAGTTTAACCATTGCAACTCTGGAATAAGTATCAACAAAAGTTTGCTGATAAATGCGCCCTATGCCTTTGATATTGCCCACATAATAGGTATCTTGAGAACCCAAATAACCTGGATGTTGCGTCTCAATTTCACCATGAGCTTCCCTTTGTTCTTTCACTTTTTCTAAAGCTGCAAGTTGTTCTTCAGTTAAAATGATTCCGTCTTGAGCTACTTTTGCCTCCAGTGCTTTAAGTCTCTTTTTCAAAGTTTCAAGGTCATTTCTTAGCCATACAGATCTTACTCCTCCTTGGGAAATTATTATACCTCTTTTTCTCAGCTCATTTGCAGCTCTTTCTTGTCCATATGCAGGAAATTCTGTAGCTATGCCAATTATTGCTCTTTCTATATCTTCCGAAACTCTGTTTGCTAATAGCGGTTTTTTCTTACTTATTTCATGTAATGCTTCTTCTCCCCCATTTTCATATAACTCCTTGAATCGATAAAATGTATCTCTTGAGTATCCCATCACTTTGCACGCTTGAGACACATTTCCTAATTGTTTTGCTAGCTCTAGTAATCCTAGTTTTGGTTTTAGTATTTTTGTTTGTATTGTACTCATTTCTAACACTCCTTATTTTTATTATTCTTAACTTACTTTTTTAAAGTGTCATATCAAGTCCTGTTTAATACACATGCAATAACATTAGAGCATTTGCGAATGGGAGCGCTGAAGGGAATAATTTTAGATGCTGATGGGTCAGAATTATTAAATCTGTACAACGAATTTGAAATAACACCAAAAGTAGTAAATTTTGCCCTTGGAACAGCAACAACAGATGTCAAGCGTAAGTGTCTGGAAGTACTCCGGCATATAGAAGATAATCTAAGTGGTGAATATATGACCGGAATTCATGCCTTGGTAAGCCCTGAGTTTTTTGATGCATTAACTTCGCATAGTAAAGTGAAAGAAGCATATGAAAGATGGCAAGAAGGAGCAGCGCTAAGGAATGATATGAGATCAGGATTTACGTTTTGTGGAATCACGTTTGAGGAATATAGAGGGCAAGCAACTGATCCTGAAGGAACCGTAAGAAGGTTTATAGAAAGAGATACAGGACACTGTTTTCCAGTAGGAACAGCGAGCACATTTACAACATATTTTGCACCAGCAGATTTTAATGAAACAGTAAATACACTAGGACAGCCACTCTATGCAAAACAAGAGCCAAGAAGATTTGATAGAGGGACTGATTTGCATACGCAGTCAAACCCTCTGCCAATGTGCCACCGTCCAGCGATACTAGTCAAGATCGTTGCAACATAGGTAGAGCAAATATAAAGCGGTGTGAGGCAGAAGAATGCTTTACCTCTTCTTAGCATATAAATGTTAGTATATAGCGGAGAAACGTGCAAGAGAATATTAAGAGATTATTTAAAGATTGTTTTGCCCATTTAGGAGAAGTGGCTTTATATAAATCAAAGGATAAGTCATATATGGTACAGGTATTAAAGCAACAGCCAGATAAATTATACGAGATTGGTGAAGGACAATTTGTGGGAGAGATGCTTTTTCTTGAGGTAAGCATTTTTGATATACTGAGGCCAATTGTAGGAGATATTTTTGTTATAGGTGATTGCAAATACAAAATACACACACCACCACTTAGAGATAAATCTGGAATGGTCTGGCGAATCGAAGCGTATGGGGTGTAAAATGTCTGTTCATATAGAAGTTGAGGTAATAGAAAGTGTAAATGCTAAAAGAAAAAAAATAGAATTAGCAATAGTGAGAGCGTTAAACAGAACAGCACTATGGCTAAAATTGAAGACAGCAAAAGAAATTAGTGAGGAAAAGAAGATAAAATTAAGTTTGATAAGAAAGAGATTAAGAATTTTTAAGGCGAAAACTAGCAGATTAGAAGTGTTAATTAGAGCAAATCTCTATGACATTAGAGCATCGACAATTGGCAAGATACAAAAAACAAGAAGAGGATCGAAAGTAGGAAAGCATGAGTTTATAGGAGGATTTGCAGCAGTTATGCCAAAAGGAAATAGCGGTATGTTTAAACGTGAAGGAAGGGCAGCATTGCCAATAAAGGAAGTTAAGTTGCCACTGAAACCTGAGGCTTCAAGGATAATAGGGAATCTTGTTAATTATGAAGTTGAAAAGGTATTTGAAAAATATTTTATACATTACATGAGTTAAATTATATGCATGACAAAGTTCTGGAAAGATTTACATCAAGCAATTTGCAGCACACTGAAGGAAGAAATACCGTCTATACAGACATGTGAAATTTATCCAGCAATAAGGAAAGAATTATTAGCGCCAGCGTTATTTGTAGAGCTTGTGAGTTTAGAATCGGGAAAAGATCCTGGAACAGAGGAATTAGCGCTGAAAGCAAGATTTGAAGCGAGAATTGTAGTTGATGGAACAGTCGAGTATTCCTCGTTAGTTGTAAGGTCATTAGCAGCAGAAGTAGCAAGAGTAGTAAATAAAAATACTTGGAACGTGAAAAATGTTTCACCAGGAGAATTTATATCAGGAGGAGGAGATGATTTTAGGCCAGAGCTCGATGCATATTTAGTGTGGTTGGTTGAATGGGTTCACTATCTGCATTTTGGAGAATCAGTCTGGTTAGAGGGGAAAATTAAGCCACATAAAATAGCAGTGGGAGAAATGCATGTTGGAAAATAATTTTGCCATTGCAGAGTTACAGAGAAAAGTAGCGAATATTATTCGTATCGGAATTATTAAAGAAATAGATTATGAAAAAGCAAAAGTAAGAGTGAAAATAGGAGAATTTTTAACAGATTATCTGCCATGGGTAACGAGCAAAGCAGGAAAAGATAGAGATTGGTCTCCACCAGATATCGGTGAACAGGTTATGATATTTTCTCCTTTTGGTGAACTATCATTAGGAGTGGTATTAGGAGGAATATATCAGGAAAAATACCCTGCACCAGAGAATAAAAAAGAAATAAATAGTATAAAATTTCAAGATGGAACAAGATTGTTATATGATAAAGGGAAGCATCATTTAGAGATTGAAGTAGTGGACAAAATAACACTGAAGGCTGGGAAATCAAGTATAGAAATGACAAAAAGTGGAATAAAACTGAAAGCAGAAAGGATTGACTTAAATTGAACAAAGGAATAGTAAGGTTAGGAGACTATTGTGGAGAAGCTATACCACATTTCTGCATTAGCGGAAGTAATAATGTTTTTGTAAACGGTAAGTCAATATGTAGACAAGGAGACAGTTTTAGTGAAGGAAAAGTAATGATTCAAGTATCAAAAACAGTGTTTGCAAATGGTCTTAGTGTAGGAAGAGTAGGAGATATAGTTTCATGTGGGTTTAAAGTAATAAAAGGCAGTGAAAGCGTCTTTGCAAAATAGAAATGAAGGGTATGGATGGTAAAACAGGAAAAACATTAGAAGGAATAGAGCACTTAAAGCAATCGATAATTGATATACTGACCACTCCTATTAACAGTAGAATAATGAGGAGAGATTATGGGTCAAGATTATTTGAATTAGTGGATAAACCAATTAGTAGAGATTTTACTTTGGAGATCTATGCAGCAACAGCAGAAGCACTGGGGAAATTTGAGAAGAGATTTAAGTTAGAAAAAGTAAAAATTACAGAAGTAAAAGAAGGAAAAGTGATTCTTGTACTTCAAGGTATTTATCTTCCAGAAGGCAAATTCATGGGAATGTTCAAAAAAGTGTGTCAAACCGAAAAAAAAGTAATAAATTGATATAAAAAAATGGAGGTGTGACAATGAGTCAGAAAGTAGTAAACAGAACTAACGGATTGGTAGATTATAAAGAGTTGGAAACAAATATCCTGTCGTCTATACGAGAAGGAAGACCGTTGACAGGAAGGGAGGGAGCATTAACACCATTTATAAAAAAGCTGCTGGAGGCAAGTTTGGAAGGTGAAATAGAAAACCACTTATTAGCTGAAAGTGAAGAGAATAATCGAAGAAATGGGAGAAATGGAAAGACTTTACGGACAAGTGCCGGTTCATTTGAACTTTTGACGCCAAGGGATAGAGAAGGAAGTTTTGAGCCGCAAATAGTCAAAAAAAGGCAAACAAGCTTACATCCAGAGCTTGAAACGAAGATTTTGAGCACATTTGCCAGTGGTATGAGCTATAGAGATATAGCGTCACACGTTGAGGAAATTTATGATCACAAAATATCGGCGGCAGAGATATCAAGTATTACCGACAAATTACTGCCTATAATCAATGAATGGCGTAGTCGTCCACTGCAATCAGTATACCCGATAGTATTTATGGATGGGATGTTCTTTAAGGTCAAAGAGGATGGACATTGCGTAAGTAAATGTATGTACAATATATTGGGCATAGACCAAAATGGCAGAAAAGAAGTCCTGGGCTTTTATTTGGCTGAAAGTGAAGGAGCTAACTTTTGGTTGGGACTGCTAAATGACCTCAAAGAAAGAGGAGTAGAAGATATTCTGATTGCATGTGTAGATGGGCTAAAAAGCTTTCCTGCAGCTATAAATAGTGCGTTTCCTAAAGCAGAAGTACAGCTATGTATAGTGCATCAGATAAGAAATTCACTAAAATATGTATCCAGCAAAGATGTGAAAGTTTTCATGAATGATTTGAAAAAAATATATCGTGCTACAAGTAAAGAAATTGCTGAAAATTACTTACTTGAGCTGGAAGAAAAATGGGGAGAAAAGTATCCTTTAGTTATAAAATCGTGGCAGAACAATTGGGAAAATTTATCTGGTTATTTCAAGTATTCTAGCCCAGTTAGAAGGCTAATTTACACCACAAATCCAATTGAGGGGCTACACAGACAGATCAGAAAATTCACTAAAACCAAGGGCTCATTTACCAGCACAAATGCCTTGTATAAACAGGTATATTGTGCTATAAAGAAGGTAGAGCAAAAATGGACTATGGCTCTGCCTAATTGGGCTTTAACTATGTCTCAACTTGATATTTTCTTTCCAGATAGATTGAAAATTGAGTTGAACTAAAAATGCGCTTTGACACACTTTTTTGAACATTCCCAAATTCATAGATATTAGAGGAATAGTTGTTTAGAAATGCAGACACCTAATATTATTGAAAAGCTGAGTTATGAAGAAATCTTTTCGAGAATGAAGGAAGAATTGGTCCGTAGAGATGAAACCTTTTCAGCATTAGTTGAAAGTGATCCAGCGGTAAAGATTATGGAGGTAGCAGCATGGAGAGAACTTTTGCTCAGAGAAAGAATAAATGAAGCAGTAGAGAGTAATTTACTGAAATTTGCAGTAGGAGAAGATCTTGATAATTTGGCTGAGTTTTACGGAGTGGAGAGGCAGAAAGAAGAAGAGGATGAAAGATTTAGAAAGAAGGTAAAAGCAAAAATAAAAGGCTGGAGCACATGTGGGAGCAAGGAGTATTATAGGTATCATGCACTGTCAGCAGATAGTAGAGTAAAAGATGCATTAGTAGAATCACCTATACCAGGGAAAGTACAAATTTCAATCTTATCAACACAATTATCCACAACTGGCATAGCGTTAGAAGAGCTACTAGAAATTGTAAAAAAGCAGGTTACTAGAGATGATATAAGGTGTATTAAACAGGACTTGATATGACACTTTAAAAAAGTAAGTTAAGAATAATAAAAATAAGGAGTGTTAGAAATGAGTACAATACAAACAAAAATACTAAAACCAAAACTAGGATTACTAGAGCTAGCAAAACAATTAGGAAATGTGTCTCAAGCGTGCAAAGTGATGGGATACTCAAGAGATACATTTTATCGATTCAAGGAGTTATATGAAAATGGGGGAGAAGAAGCATTACATGAAATAAGTAAGAAAAAACCGCTATTAGCAAACAGAGTTTCGGAAGATATAGAAAGAGCAATAATTGGCATAGCTACAGAATTTCCTGCATATGGACAAGAAAGAGCTGCAAATGAGCTGAGAAAAAGAGGTATAATAATTTCCCAAGGAGGAGTAAGATCTGTATGGCTAAGAAATGACCTTGAAACTTTGGGAATGTTCAAAAAAGTGTGTCAAAGCGCATTTTTAGTTCAACTCAATTTTCAATCTATCTGGAAAGAAAATATCAAGTTGAGACATAGTTAAAGCCCAATTAGGCAGAGCCATAGTCCATTTTTGCTCTACCTTCTTTATAGCACAATATACCTGTTTATACAAGGCATTTGTGCTGGTAAATGAGCCCTTGGTTTTAGTGAATTTTCTGATCTGTCTGTGCAGCCCCTCAATTGGATTTGTGGTGTAAATTAGCCTTCTAACTGGGCTAGAATACTTGAAATAACCAGATAAATTTTCCCAATTGTTCTGCCACGATTTTATAACTAAAGGATACTTTTCTCCCCATTTTTCTTCCAGCTCAAGTAAGTAATTTTCAGCAATTTCTTTACTTGTAGCACGATATATTTTTTTCAAATCATTCATGAAAACTTTCACATCTTTGCTGGATACATATTTTAGTGAATTTCTTATCTGATGCACTATACATAGCTGTACTTCTGCTTTAGGAAACGCACTATTTATAGCTGCAGGAAAGCTTTTTAGCCCATCTACACATGCAATCAGAATATCTTCTACTCCTCTTTCTTTGAGGTCATTTAGCACTCCCAACCAAAAGTTAGCTCCTTCACTTTCAGCCAAATAAAAGCCCAGGACTTCTTTTCTGCCATTTTGGTCTATGCCCAATATATTGTACATACATTTACTTACGCAATGTCCATCCTCTTTGACCTTAAAGAACATCCCATCCATAAATACTATCGGGTATACTGATTGCAGTGGACGACTACGCCATTCATTGATTATAGGCAGTAATTTGTCGGTAATACTTGATATCTCTGCCGCCGATATTTTGTGATCATAAATTTCCTCAACGTGTGACGCTATATCTCTATAGCTCATACCACTGGCAAATGTGCTCAAAATCTTCGTTTCAAGCTCTGGATGTAAGCTTGTTTGCCTTTTTTTGACTATTTGCGGCTCAAAACTTCCTTCTCTATCCCTTGGCGTCAAAAGTTCAAATGAACCGGCACTTGTCCGTAAAGTCTTTCCATTTCTCCCATTTCTTCGATTATTCTCTTCACTTTCAGCTAATAAGTGGTTTTCTATTTCACCTTCCAAACTTGCTTCCAGCAGCTTTTTTATAAATGGTGTTAATGCTCCCTCCCTTCCTGTCAACGGTCTTCCTTCTCGTATAGACGACAGGATATTTGTTTCCAACTCTTTATAATCTACCAATCCGTTAGTTCTGTTTACTACTTTCTGACTCATTGTCACACCTCCATTTTTTTATATCAATTTATTACTTTTTTTTCGGTTTGACACACTTTTTTGAACATTCCCTAATTTTTTCCTCATAAATTTGTCTCCTTTGGAATAAAAACTCTATCCATATGCCTAGTTCATCTCGTGATTTTTGATTGCTGATTTTTTTAGACTCTCTCGCCCAACTTAATAGCTCTTTTTCTCCTTCACCATCCTTATCTTCATAGCATTCTTCTTCCGTTACCAGATCTTCAGCATTCACTGATAATTTTCTTGCTATTTCCCATAACCTCTCACCGAACATGGTGCTCCCTTGTTCATAGTAATGTATCTGTGGACCTCCTATACCAAGCTCCTTCGCTAATTCCTCTTGCGTATACCCTTGTATTATTCTCCACTTTTTCATCTCTTGTCTTTTGCTTCAATGCTTAGAACTTTTTTCTTCTTTATTTTCATATTCATCAGCTGATAAGCCTGTTGCTCGGGAGATTATATCATTAGCAAATCCTGCTTTGACATCACTTTCCTCTTCAGCTCGAATAGATTGGGTCAATGCATAAATTGCCTTGCGTTCTCTTGTTTGTGCCATGAGATTGTATATTGCTTGTTCCTTGGCTTTATCAAAACAACAGTTTTCTCTTAGTACTTTTTGTCTAGAAAATAGACCTCCAGCCTTAATTGATAATGCATCCGCTAGTCTTTTTAAGTCTTCAGTTGGAATACCTTGTACCCCTTGTTCATATTTTAGCAGCGTATAATATTTTATATCTGTTTTGTCTACTAGATCTTTTACGGTACATTTTCTTCTTAACCTCCAGCTTCTTACCTTTTGTCCTATTTTGTATCTTGCAGGGTTACTCTTTTTCACATACTCTCAGATGCCTGTTAAAAACTAGTATATTAAATGCCTATGCCGTGACAAGCTAAAATGAGAACTTCACACTTAAAATAGGTATGAACACTAAACTCATGAGCTGGGGTTTTTAGGTACTTTACAGAAGGGTTGATAAAAGATATACAAAAGGACGTCTAAAGCAGAGAATGCGATTCTAAGCCCACCTCTGAAGGTCATTTTTTCTCGAAGCTTAAAAAAACAAGATTTCAATATAAAAAAGTTGAATATTTCTTCAGAATTGTGTATTATTATTAATGTTTTTTAGGTACCCTTGCTATGGCTCTTTCTAAGTTTCTCGATCCGAAGAATGATGTCGCATTTCGGCGTATCTTTGGTACTGAAAAAAATAAAGGTATCCTTATTCACTTCCTCAATGATATTCTTGGCTTCACTGGTAAAAATGAAATAAAGGATATAGAGTTTTTAAGTACTATTCAAGACCCTGATATCGCCGCTAAAAAGCAAAGTATTGTTGATGTTCTCTGCAGAGATGAAAATGGGGTGCAAGTGATCGTCGAAATGCAGGTCGCTAAAACTAAAGGCTTTGAAAAACGTGCCCAATACTATGCTGCTAAAGCCTATTCAAGACAAGCTGATAAAGGCGATCAATACCAAGACCTTAAGGAAATTATCTTCATTGCTATAGCAGATTGTGTACTGTTTCCTAATAAATCTGAGTATAAATCAAAGCATACTATTCGCGATGAAGATACTAATGAACACGATCTAAAAGATTTTTACTTCATATTTATTGAATTGCCAAAATTTCCAAAAACCAAAGAGGATCAGCTTTCAAGTATAGTCGAGAAATGGATCTACTTCTTTAAATATGCAGATGAGACTAGTGAAGAAGAGCTGGAAAAAATAATAGGTAGTGATCTAATAATTAAAAAGGCCTATGAAGAGCTAAATAGATTCAACTGGTCAGAAAAAGAATTTATTGCCTATGAACAGGAAATAAAACGTATTCTTGATGAACAGGCTGTCCTCGCTCAAAAACTCGATGATGCTACTCAAAAAGGTAGACTAGAAGGCATACAAGTCGGTCATGAAAAAGGTAAAATTGAAGGTAAAATTGAAGTTGCAAAAAATTCACTTAAAGCCGGTGTTTCTATAGATGTTATAGCTCAAATTACCGGCCTTTCGGTAGATGAAATTCAAAAGTTAAGAAATTAAACTATCTTGGCCTTATCCTGAGTCAAATGGCTTTGAATAGAAGCATTACTTAAATAACTTTGAGGCTCTAAACTCATTTGCTGTTTTTTTGCACCACCAACTTCTAATGTACCATCTCCATTGGGAATGTTCAAAAAAGTGTGTCAAAGCGCATTTTTAGTTCAACTCAATTTTCAATCTATCTGGAAAGAAAATATCAAGTTGAGACATAGTTAAAGCCCAATTAGGCAGAGCCATAGTCCATTTTTGCTCTACCTTCTTTATAGCACAATATACCTGTTTATACAAGGCATTTGTGCTGGTAAATGAGCCCTTGGTTTTAGTGAATTTTCTGATCTGTCTGTGTAGCCCCTCAATTGGATTTGTGGTGTAAATTAGCCTTCTAACTGGGCTAGAATACTTGAAATAACCAGATAAATTTTCCCAATTGTTCTGCCACGATTTTATAACTAAAGGATACTTTTCTCCCCATTTTTCTTCCAGCTCAAGTAAGTAATTTTCAGCAATTTCTTTACTTGTAGCACGATATATTTTTTTCAAATCATTCATGAAAACTTTCACATCTTTGCTGGATACATATTTTAGTGAATTTCTTATCTGATGCACTATACATAGCTGTACTTCTGCTTTAGGAAACGCACTATTTATAGCTGCAGGAAAGCTTTTTAGCCCATCTACACATGCAATCAGAATATCTTCTACTCCTCTTTCTTTGAGGTCATTTAGCACTCCCAACCAAAAGTTAGCTCCTTCACTTTCAGCCAAATAAAAGCCCAGGACTTCTTTTCTGCCATTTTGGTCTATGCCCAATATATTGTACATACATTTACTTACGCAATGTCCATCCTCTTTGACCTTAAAGAACATCCCATCCATAAATACTATCGGGTATACTGATTGCAGTGGACGACTACGCCATTCATTGATTATAGGCAGTAATTTGTCGGTAATACTTGATATCTCTGCCGCCGATATTTTGTGATCATAAATTTCCTCAACGTGTGACGCTATATCTCTATAGCTCATACCACTGGCAAATGTGCTCAAAATCTTCGTTTCAAGCTCTGGATGTAAGCTTGTTTGCCTTTTTTTGACTATTTGCGGCTCAAAACTTCCTTCTCTATCCCTTGGCGTCAAAAGTTCAAATGAACCGGCACTTGTCCGTAAAGTCTTTCCATTTCTCCCATTTCTTCGATTATTCTCTTCACTTTCAGCTAATAAGTGGTTTTCTATTTCACCTTCCAAACTTGCCTCCAGCAGCTTTTTTATAAATGGTGTTAATGCTCCCTCCCTTCCTGTCAACGGTCTTCCTTCTCGTATAGACGACAGGATATTTGTTTCCAACTCTTTATAATCTACCAATCCGTTAGTTCTGTTTACTACTTTCTGACTCATTGTCACACCTCCATTTTTTTATATCAATTTATTACTTTTTTTTCGGTTTGACACACTTTTTTGAACATTCCCTCTCCATTGTGTAATATCTGTTGTATTGATTGGTTTAGTACAACATCCAGCCCCTTATTAAATTGCGCTATAAACTTGTCAAATTTCTTCGAACTTAACTTACCAGGACATCCTGCTTCTCTACCAGGGCATGCTTTCTCTACATATGAACTTAAAACCCCTGCAATCTCATTAAATTTACCACCTATAACTTTTCCAGTAATCTCTTTCTCCATTTCCATAAAATCAATATTTGACCGGTGCATTGATATTTTGCTACCCTTTGCAGCTTGCTCTACTACTTTCTCAAATCTCTCTGTAATATTTAACGCATAACCTCTTGCTTCTAACAAAGGTACCGGCTGCTCTACCGTAGAAATATATTTTTGTCCTGTAACTTTTCTCATCAATAAATCAAGTAACATTATTGTACTATTCACATCTATTTTTGCATCAACTTGTGAAATTGAACTTGTAGTCTTCGGCCTTTCCTCAGCTGAAGTAGCTTTAGAATTAAATAATCCACCTATAGAGCTTTTTATCCAGCCAAACAAATCATTTATACGTGAAGATAGCCTTGTACTACTACTTACTGCTATATTACCTTGATTACTTAATTCTCCGACTGCATGTGATAAATCCTGCTTATTATGATGGTGACGACGATGACGTGTTTGCTGTCTACTATGTTCGTGTCTATGCTTGTGACCCATAGGTTGATCAGATAACATCACTTCCGGACTTACTTTACTTCCTGTGTAATGGAAAACATCACTATAGACTTGATCCTTATATTCTTTTTTTACAACATTTATATCCCTTGCAGTACTTATTTTCTCCTGATGATCTTTTAGGTTTATTTCCTTATCAGCAAACTTGATAGATAGTGTTGCCATTTTAGGTGTTTCATAAAACTTACTCAGTACTATTGTGCATAGATCATTCTTAGCAACATTATAGTCAAAAGCATTAGTTATTACTAGATCATTACCATTTTCACGCACAAACTTATAGTTTCCTGCTCTTTTTGCTGTTATTAGTTCAGTGTTTGCCTCTATATCTTGACTGGTTACGATAATAATTTCTTTATCTCTTTCAAACACTAAAGGTAATGGTTTTAAACTCCACTCATTGTTATCAAAGTCTATTCCCATTGGAACATTATTCACAATTACATGAGTCTTGTTATACAAATTCACCCCATCTTTTAGC
Organism: Wolbachia endosymbiont (group A) of Bombylius major; assembly: GCF_947251895.1. Lineage (NCBI taxonomy): Bacteria > Pseudomonadati > Pseudomonadota > Alphaproteobacteria > Rickettsiales > Anaplasmataceae > Wolbachia > Wolbachia endosymbiont (group A) of Bombylius major. Next base: position 1,161,988 of record NZ_OX366395.1, read on the forward strand.
CTTACAGTAAAATACTCATACTTTTTCATTCCACTTGCCAATGATTCTTCTCTTTTCTTTAATTCAGTTATTTCTCCTTTTAATAATAAATCATTTGCTAATTTTATAATTTTTAATTCAAAACTTTCTTTATTCGATAACTTACCTTTTGCTTGTTGCACTAAATTTCTCAAGTCAATTGTATCTACTGAACTTTCTACATCAAGATCGTAAATCACTACTTCAGGAAGTCTATCAATTTTCTTATCTGTAGAATCAATCACATATATGTTTTCACCACCATTGCCAACCAGATGACTTTTATGTAGTGGATTGTTGTGTATTACCTCATAATTACCACTTCCTATCACCACCGTTTCATTATTTGCTAGTGATTGTATAAGGAATGACATCTTACTGAGTCGATTTGCTACAGGTAAGTAAGCCTTTATAATTTCATCAACAGCTTCATTAGTATTCTGCAGCATATATAGGTTACCTTTATTTCCTACTTTTATTTCACTACCGCTGCCTAATCTATAAGAAGGATTGAATGCACCAGAAATTGTTATATTAAATTCTTTATTCGACATTGGTGCAAAATTGAATGTAATTACATGTGAAGTCTTATTTAGTACATTGATATTTCTTACATTAATATTTTTTATCTCAACTGGTTCATATTCAAATGTAAAAGTATTATTTACATTCAAATCTTCAGAAGAATAAATAAAATCAACTTTAGCACTACCAAGCCCATATGGTACAGTATAATGAAAGTTTCCCTCTAATGCTCGATTATGTATAACAGTATTAGGCCTTATCACTATCTGCATTTCATAGCCACAATTTTCATCGTATATTTCTATTTGATCTTTAAACCTTTCACTACCATCTTGCCCATCTATAAACTTAATATTACTAGTATCACTATTGCATGTAATAAATACTTTATCTGCTTTATCTTTTCTACCTAAGAATCTATTTATTCTACTTATTCCAAGAGAATTATTCTGATCGTAATCTTCAACCCTACCTATATCTAATCTCACATTCATACTCTCTTCTTCTCGAGCAAATGATGTAAGATCCAAAGTATTAATTCCAGCTTCTCCAGATAAGTACCCTTTTATAGCACTTCCCTGTAAAATGAATATATCATCTTTATTACCACCGTAATATTTTTTGAATCCATCATTTACTACAAAGATATTAGGACTATTTGCAAATCCTTTCGCATGATCATCACCTTCTCCTAAATTAATAAGAGTATAATTTCCAGTTTTATTTCTATTTAAATCATTTACCCCCATTGCACTTTCACAAAAATAGGACCCATAACTTGGAGCAGGTTCATAATCTCCTTGTGGTAAACAAAATAACTCTCCACCATTTGGGTCATCTGGTCTTGCTCTGCTCCATTTTATATCAGGTATTTTGCTATCAAGTAGTACTTCATTATTCAAATCTACTTGAAACTTGGTTGCACATTCTTGATAATATTTTGTTACTGTTTGTGTGGCAAAGCACCACTTGCCGTCCAATCCACCACGCCTAATACATTCGATTGCATCATATGGTACTTGTAAGCAAGAATCTGTAACTTGTTTTCCAGTTGGAAAAATATACCTTTTAATATCACTATGCTGCTGTAAATACTCAAGTCCTTGATTAACCAGCTGATTATTAAGCTGCTTTTCTTCCATTAACTCTTCTATGTATTGCCGAGGTTCCATACCTATAAATGCACGCAATCCTTCAATAAACTTTTCACTCCCAGTTAAGTGAATAAATTCATCAATTTTATCAACTCTTCTCACTGCCATATAAATATCGGTGCCAACAAACACTACAGCTCCAATCGTTGCCCCAATAGGTCCAGTAACAGATGAAACTCCTTCTAATAATTCAAAACCTTCAGCAACTTCTATGCCAATCTCTGCAGCATCAACGCCTAAGTAAATACCATCTCCTACTGTGCCAATCAGTGCTTCTTCAGTGCCATTTTTATATTCTTTTACCTGATTTATTAAATCATAGACAATAAAGGCTGAAGTTCCACGAGCAAGAAAAGGTGATGCTGCTTTTAAAGATCTACTAAGTAAAAACTTTCCTCCCGAGGCTAATTCTAGTCCCTTAAGAGATGCAGCTTCAGCAACTTTAGCAAATCCTTGGCCACCGGAAATAAAACCCACGTTAACTGCTACCCCTTGATAATTATCGTTTAAAAAGTCAGCTAATATATTCTTAGCCATCATTCCGTGCATGGTCATACCTGAGATTTTTTCTACCCTACTCAGATAATTCATGGTTTTTTGGTTACAGATTAGCTTATTAATTAAACTCTGAGATTTACCTGTAATTTCAACTTGGTCTACTAACCCAATTAATTGACTAAGCTTTTCTTCTGGTAGGTCTTTGATATAATCAAGAAACTTTGCACTATCTACCTTAATTTTACCAAAATCTCTGTTCTCGTCTTTTTCTAAATTGAATTCATCTACATCTTCCCAGGTGAATAAACACTTTTCAGCACTCACTTCTCTTCTTCTTCTACTAAATACACTTGTACTTGGTAAGCATGATCGAGAGTTAAGCTTACGTTCTAATTTTTCAAATTCACTTAAGTTCACGCTATTTTCTTCTTGTAATTTTTCTTTAATTTCCTTAATAACTGTTAATATCTCTGAGTAACTTTCTTCATTGAGCCTTGCAATTGATTCAGCCCATTCACTCACATCACTATTTCCTACTCTTGCAAACTTACCAGCTGTTTTCTGCCACTTACCTTTTTTGTCCAGATAACCTCCTTTGCTCTTCTTAGTGAATGTTTCTCTTAAAAAAAATTTTACTATCTCCAGCTTACCTTTCTTAGCAGCAAGAAGCAATGGAGAACCATCGTCACCCCGCTTCTTAAATCGAGCACCTTTTTTACCTACAAGATATTTTACTATTTCTATGTGGCCACCTTCAACAGCTCTGTAAACAGGAGTCCTACCTTTGCTGCCCTTAGCATTAATACCTACTTCCTTTCCTTTACCTAGAGATTTTGCGTCTGCTAGAGTTTTTACCACATCTAAATGACCTTTTGCAGCAGCAATGTGCAGAGGCCCATCCTTCCCTTTTTGACTATTAACATCAGCGCCTTTTTCGATTAGTTTTTTTACTAATTTTAAATTATCCTTTTCAGCAGCAATGTATAGAAGAGTCTTACCCTCGCTGTCTGTATCATCAATACCAGCGCCCATTCCAAGTAGAAACTTCACTATACCCCACTTTTCAGCACGAGCAGCTTTTTGAGGAAGATTCGGGTCATCGCTCCACTTAACCTTCGGATTATCTCTTTTTTCTAATAGAAATTTTACTATATCCCACCTATCCAGATCAGCAGCCCTTTGAAGAAGAGTGCAGCCCTTGTGCGGGGCATCAATATTAATACCTCTTCTCTTCGCTAGATATTCTACTATCTCTGGACTACTCTTTTCAACAGCTCTATCAAGAGGAGTTCTTTTATCTTTGTCGGGAATATTGATATTAGCACCATTTTCAGCTAGATATTTTACTACTTTAAAACTACTCTTTTCAACAGCTCTATCAAGAGGAGTTATTCCATAACTGTCCGGAATATTAACATTAGCATTATTTTTAACTAGACATTCTACTATCTCTAATTGATTAGAGGCAGCTGGCATTTGAATAGGAGTCCAGCCACTATTGTCAATAGCATTAACATCAGCACCGTTCTTTACCAAATGTTCGACTATACCTAGATCATCCCTTGCAGCAGCAACGTGCAGAGGAGTCCTGTTAAATTGGTCCCTATCATTAATAATTATGCTTAATTTCTTTGGATCTATTCTTGTTAATATATTTTCAATAGTTTTTGCATCACCATTTTTAGCTATTAAATGTAAGATACTACTTTTACTAATAGTATTTTTACTGTAAGTAAAGTAAGTAGAATAACTAGAATCAATAAAATCATTAATTAACTGATTATATTGACTTACATAGCTCCATACAGATACAACGTGACTGCTATCATTTATATGTTCTATTAATTTTAAAGCTTCCCTTAAAACTTCCTTTTCTTTTCTCTCTTCTTTTAACTGCAACCTTGTTACTTCTTGTACTAATCTGTGGATATTTAACACACTTTGCTTTTGCTCACCATTTACCATTGAGTATTTCACAAGTAAGCGCACAGCTGATTTCAACTGCTCTTCATTACCTTCTGCTAAATTTAAAAATATTTCTCTATTGATATTTTCAGGTGCAAAGTAAGCTATAGTATTCAGAATTTCTAAAGCCAATTTCCCATATTGTTCATTACTAGCTATTTTATCAATTGTAATTTGCCAAGTTGTAAAAGTTGTTCGCTCATAATCATTGTCAATTCCTTTAAATAAATCAGATTCAAGCAGCTCTTTTCTTTTTTCTTCATATTTTTCTAAGTAATTAGCGATTGTAAATTCTCCCGTTACTCTCTGGTCTTTAATATATGCGATTGCTTGTTGTATAGCTAAAGGGAAACACTGTAGTTTCTCTTCTACTAAACTTTTTATCTCTTGGTTTTGTGAGTCATCCTCTTCAGATATATCTAGCCCTTTCTTGACAAACTCTATTGCATCTTCCAGCTCTAATTTATCTACTTCAACCGTTTCTATTCCATCTTCCCACTCTCTATCACGAGAAGTAATTAAAATGTAAGGCTTGTTAGCATCAGGTGGTAAATTATGAAGTGGTAAAAATTTATTCAAGTCATTATTTTTTTCTGCATTATCAAAAATAAACAAACTTTTCCTCTTTGCAAAGAATTGGTATATTTCTTTAACTATAGACTCTGTAGTCTTGTCTTCCTCATCTCTATCTTTTATTGGAACACCTAATCTATTATCTTTTGCTAACTTCCAAAAAGAACTTTCCATACTCTTAAAATTTTCAGCGTTAATCCATATAACATTACCGTCATATTTCCAACTGTATTTTGTAGCATATTTCCTAGCCAGTTCACTTTTGCCTATTCCTCCCAAACCACTAATGGAAGTCATTTGTGAGATAACAGTACCTTTGGAATTACGCTGTACTGCTTTATGTAGATTATTTAATTCCTTCTCTCTTCCAGTAAATAATCTCACTGGATCTTTCACATCAAACCAGATTGACCCAAAAATTTCTTTCTTTATTTCTTCAAAAAAAGCTTTTCCTTCCTCATGTGTGAAAAACTTTCCTTCTTTGTCTTTCATCCAATCCAGCATTTTCTCTAAGAACCTACTATAAACATTTTTCCTATCAATGCTGTTAAATTCTTTACCCAGCTCATCTTTAATAATTTCGCCAAGCTCAACTTCATTAGGCTGATTAACTGCAAATTTTAAGTGCTTTAAAAAATCTTTTATGTCCTCTTCTATTTTATTGATACTATCACTTGGCAAGTTAACTTTAGGAAAGTTACTGATATAAAATTTATACTCTTTAAGTACGTTAAAATCAAAACTAAGCTTTTTTCTTAATTGCTCGACAAAATTATTTAAATTACTTGGCAATTTACTGTTATCATATCCACCATCGAAAATCCTTTGATTAAATTTTATTCCTTCGTTTTCCTCAATCAGTACATGTTGAGCTAATTTATCGATATTTTCGCTAATAATCTTGTTTTCTCTTCGTATTTTTACAACTCGATTTTCTTTGGATTCACTTTCTTCTAGCAAAGAAACAAATTTTTCTACAAATTTTTCTGTAGATTGGAGATTGGTATCTAGCTTTCCAAAATCCTTAAACAACTTTAATTCTTTTTCTTTTATTTTTTCCCAAAAATTATCCTTATCTACATATGTTTCCTCACAAGTTTTGAAGTCTTTATAAGTTTCAAACCAGTATTGATCAAGGTTAAGATCCGTAAGCTCATTTCGTAAACCTTTTCTAAAAATATTTAAATTACCTGGCAATTCATCATTATTTAAAAATGCTGTGCTAAACTTTATCTTGCCATCTTTTTTTATTAATACATACCCAGCTAACTTATCAAAATCGTCCTTTATAACACGCTTTCCTTTCTTAACTTTAACAGCTTTAACACTTTGATTTTCTAATATTAGCTTAGCAAATTCCTTAGTAAAGCCTTCTAAATTAGAGATAGTAGGATTATCATCTAAATTAAAAGACTTTCTCCGATCATTAAATACTTTTTCAAAAGCAACTCGAAGATTTTTAGTCTCTAAAGACAGTTGCTGTCCTTTCACAAAATCAACACTTAGTTTGTGACTTTCTTTATCAATAACTTTGTCTATCAACGCACTTTGATATGATTTAAAAAGATTGCCTTCTGGATCATTGTTAGACCTATCATCGCTTATAAATTTATCATCTAACACACACTCAGCAAGCTTTTTTGCTAACTTAACTAAATCAGGAGCGTTTTTTAATACTAAAACTATCTGCTCCTTTCCGGTAAAATTGTCCTTAAATCGATAAAGTTCAGTGTTTAAGATATCATTTTCATCTATTTTCTTATCAAAGATGTCTTCACTTAGCTTTAGATCACATTTTTTATCACCAAATTTAAAACCAATATTTGTACAAATAACAAAATCTTTACTAGTTTTATCTGCTGATTGATTACTCTCAAACTCTCGATTTTGTTTGATTTTACGGTAAGAAATAAAGTATTTTTGTAGACTAAATTCTCCTTTTGTTTTTGTTTGTGTAAGCAGATCATTAACAGAGATCGTTTTACTCTCATCTTGTTTATGCTTAGCTTGCAAAAACCTCCCTACCTTTTCTTCTATTCCATCTGCGTTATTCTTTTCATATTGAAAAACCAAATCATCAAACTTTTCTGCTGTATCCATTTCCGTTGCTAATTTAAAAAGATACCCTCTACCTAATCCTCTTTTCACAAACAGCATTAATAACTTTAACTGATAAATATCACCATGTAAGGTATGTACTAATCCAGATTTAGTATATTCTTGAGACGAAGGTTTTACTTTTTTGCTTGGTGCTTCTTGACCATTCTGTGTCCTTTTTGCTCCTCTAGGTTCCCGTTCTACTGCTTGAAAAGAAGTTCTTGGCCTTTTATTACTATCTTCTGATTTATCTTCTTCAGAATCAGCTCTAGTTCTTTTTTGTTGAAGTTGTTGCTGAATTGATGGTTGCTCTTCAATAGGAACTTGTTGACTTGATTGAACACTTGATTCCAATATTCGCACAATATCTTGCCCACCATGACGTTTAGCAATATCCATTGGGCTTCTATTTCTATTATTGTTGATATCAATTCTTGCCCCATTCTTCACAAGCCATTCAATAACTTTTAATTCCTTTTTGCGAACAACAATATGCAAAGGTGTATCATTATCTTTGCCTTGAAAATTGATATTTGGTTTCGGTTCTTTTTCAAAAAGTCTTTCGATCTTTATTAGCTTTTCTTCTTCTGAGTTAGTACTCCTTACAGTATTAATCAACTCCTCTTCAGGTGTTATCTCATCATCGTAGTCAGAAGGATCAGGAGATTGTTGTTTGTGCTGGATCCTTTGTATACTCAATATTGGCTGGAAATGTGCATTACCCCTATTTATTAGGTGTATAGTGTTTTCCTCATTATAACTTATATCATCTACAGACCTAGAACCTTCGCTATCTATGATTTGATGTAGCCAAACCTCTTGCCCTTCTACAATATGTTTTTCAACAACGTGTAATTTTATATTATATTCTTTACAAATTAATACACCTTCAATATCAGGTCTTCCCCATATAGGCACCTTTAGTGCGCTTCCATACTTTGAGCTAGTTAATGATTGATATAAACTTGGGTTATCAACTTTCATTTTCTTTATATCTTCACTAGCATATTCAATGCTAGCTAAATAAGCATCCCAAAGTTCATCATCGCTAACACTATTATCAGGAGCAATTGTTGTTGGATCATGACGATTCTTAGCATCCTTAATAATTTTACTCTTTAACTGTTGATTACCTACAGCAAGATCCTTACAAACTTTACATAAAGATTCTACTGTGAATTCCATATCGGGCTTCAGTTGTTTAAGACCTTTCGCAACTGAATCAAAGAAACAATCTCCACCACCAATTGCCTGTTCTACCTTAAAATTTTCTGGTAACTTTGGATTATCATCTGAACGTTTGAAGCGGAGAGTATTCCGTTGCGAAGCTATCTGCTTTACATGTTGTGCTCCTTCCAATGTTTCTGAACCAGTTTTTTCTTTTTTTAAGTAATCTATTGGATGTTCCACCTCAAGCATACCACTCCTTACTAATTATTACGTAAAAACCCAACTATGTTCAATTTCCAATATGTTATCAGGTCAAATTAGTAGTTCAAGCAATTTCTATGTATGTTATGGTATTTTATTTTTAGACTGTTTTTTAATTTCTTGAGCTAGGAAACAATTCCCTTTGGCCATGAGCTTCAACTTCTGGTTCTTCTATTTTTCTGTAACTTGGCAATGTAGAATTTTTTATATGCAACACGGTAGTCACTGCACATAAAGCAGCAACAGCACCAAAAATTACCGCACCAACTATAGATGGAACCACTATGGTAGCAGCAATTAATAATCCTGTAATCATAATTCCAATAGCATCATTCTTTAATGAAGTGTAAAAAAGCTTCTTACTTTCTTTCCATCCAGTTTTTTGTTTGTTGATTTCTGTGGCAGTTTGATTAGTATCTGTTTCTGGCTCTACTACAGTAGTCCTTTTGTGATTAGAATCTAACTCTCTACTGTTAGAATCCCTACTGTGGAATGTTGTAATCTGAGACATGTCTTGCTTAGGGATATTCTCCTGAATCATGCATTCCATACCATAAACTTCTTCTTTAGGAACTTCTTCATTTTTCTCAATATCTTTTTCGATGTTGTTAAGCAGCGGTACAAAATGGTTTCTGTAATTCACTATTCCAACAAATTTCTCATTACAATTTATCTTTAACTTATCAAGATCCTCCCCTTCCATAAAAACTTCTGGATCACCATCATTTGATGTTATTTTAGTGACTATAATCTTTTGAATATCCTCACCACTAATTGCTTCACTGATTCCATAGAAATAAAGCTCTACATCGTACTTATTAGCAATCATCCTGCCTTCAATTTCTGGCCTTCCCCAGATAGGGTCAAAAGAACCTAATTCTTGAGACATGGCTTTAATCTTTTCTAGGTAGTCACTGAAATGGAGGTACTGATTACTGCTATGCTTCGATTGATTATCATTCATTACTCCTCTATAAACCCAGCTACTTACATCAAATTCATATTGTTTAGCATAGTTTGCACAATCCTCTCGCAATAACTTTGCATTGAAATTTTTACTACTTGTAACTTGACCCTTATTTTTTAGTTCATTCAACCTTTGTGCAACAGAATCAAAAAAGCAATCTCCCCTACCTGCAGCAGCTCCTATCTTGAAGCCATCAGGGAATTCTTTTCTTAATTTCTCTAGGAGCATTTTGTGTTCTTCTTTTTTTCTTCCTCTTATCTGTGTGAAAATTGAAATAGGAACTCTAGTGATTTGGTTGGATTCGGAACCAAACTCTAGCTGATCACAGTTTTGATCTTTTAAATTTTGTGAATTGTACATACACTTCACCCAATATTAACAACCTATCTTTTAAATTATACAGTCACCAAAACATTTTTGCAATAGCACTCCTTAATGCATTGTTACTAATTTATTAATAAGTGATATTAAAAAATCAAGCAACTCAACCATTTCCGGCAACTAGGATCGCAACCCGTGAGAAGAAGTTTTCTTGGAATCGATTGGTCTACCGCGTAACCTGTGCAAACTTTTATTTATAGTAACTTTGCTATACAACAAGATTAGCTATAATAGCCTACTTCTACCACGTTTATATACGAACCAATTTGCCTAACTTTGTTGCAACAATTTTGTGCTTTTATTTTTACAAACCTATTTTTACGCGGCTTGTTCTCACGAATATATGTACTTTTTTGCGATTTTGGAAAGAGTAAATAAACAAATCTTTCGTGACTCTAAAGTCAGGCATTTCTTCTCAACTTATTTTAGCGGCATCTTTATAATTAAAATTGTTACATCCAATTGAATCATTCTCTTCTTTAGCACTATAGTAGTTTCTAATCCCATGGCTTAACTGCTTGGAATAATCAAAATTAAATGCTCCTTCATCAAATGATTCTTCCTTTAAATTTCTAAACCAGTACTTTATTTCTGCTTCTGTTGCTTGTTTGGATGGTACTGATGTAGATTTTTCGGGATACTGTGCTGTACTATGACATGACAAACACGAAGATTTTTTATTATCTATTGGACCATTAAGCCTACCTAAATATCCTAAAGAACCTTTTATCACATCAGGATTTATCCAACACTCCAATAACCTTTTCCCAATTATGTAATCTGATGTAAAATAATTAGAATCATTACCCCATGCAACTCCTAATAATTTCATATTAAACCATGGATTCTTATTGTTCATCTTATAATCATAAATAAACGTACCTGCAACCCATCCTGTTTCTTCTGACCTCTTATCTTTAACTAAAAAATCAATTTGAAATAACCTCAGTTCCTTAAATACTTTTGGAGTTCCTTTCTCAGAATGATTTATGTAACCAGTCCAAGTAATACTGTTTTTAAGAGTTGGAATATTCTCATCCGTTGCTTCTGTAAATACTAATTTTGTGCTTACTGTACCATCTAAGAATTTCCCTTTGGTAATATCAGGATTGTTTATATCTTTCCATACCTGTCCATATGTATATGCTCCTTGCTCATTAATAATAGAAATTGCCCAATTTTGTATCATGGATTTTTGATCATTATGTAATTCACCTGGCTTAAAGGATCTTTCTCTCGTTAAACCATTAACAAATTCTCTACCATTTACTCCATAATGCATCCATGGTGCATGATACCAATTAGCAATCTTATTACAATGTAAATCAAAATCACAATCGATATTCCCATCATATATATACTTTAAAATTGTATAGGCGTATTCCTGTGGTTCATCTTTAAACGATATGTATTCCCACTGCCTTTCTTTATTACTTGGTTCAGCAGGATAATCAGTCTTAATTTTAAAAATTTTGCCCCTATAACCTGAAGGTATTTCATCACACGAAGATATTACTGTTCTATTGGCATATACAAAACTATTACTTAATATTAGAAACGATAAGATTAACAAGCTCCAAGTTCGCATTTTAAATTCTATATAATGTCTCTAATTTTTGCTAAATTATACCTTCATATCCTGTTATCCTTTTACAAACTGTACTCTTATCCTAACTTTATAAATCCCTTGTATTTCGGTGAATGGTTACACAAATTTATGATGACAATATCTTGATTTTAGCATCATCTATGCTAACTTGATCTAATGTATCAAGTGGCTTGTTTTCTTTAGCTTGAGGACAACAATATAGAACTAGGGTAATAGAACCTAAAATGACAAAAGCGGCACCCAAAATTGCCAATAATATGAGATTACCTTTCTGATCAGAGATAAGAGGCTTTCCTAAAAATGAAGAAGTCAGTGATCCAAAAAAAACAGCACATGACAATGCTGTAAGACATAAAGAGACCTTCTTTCCTTTAGAATTTTTCTGCGATTGATTATAGCTTGAAGTTTTGTAGACTAATTCTTTACCTTCACTTGTATCTATAGCACTAAAACAGATTTTTTGAAGAATTCTTGATGATTTACTATCTATACTCTCCCTACTTACCTCTTTTGGTGAATTGCCAGGAGTGCTACTCGCTGAAATCGGTGGTTCACTGCTATTTAATAATTGATTACTATCATCTTCATTGTGCTTCGATGCTTCTAAGTTATCTGTGTTAGTTATTTCAATACTTTTATTTTCTTCATCCAATTTCACTAAAGTGTCTTTTGAAACTTCTTTTCTACTACTCTGTTCATTTCGTAATGAAAAATCTTGCTGATCATCGTGAGTATAAATACTATCTGAATCTGTTAAAATACTATCATCAGAACTTTTATATGTTTCACTTTCATTTTCAGCAGTAACAAAACTTTCTTTGCTTAAAATAGGACTTGATGCATTTTCTTTTGATACTAAAAATATTTCAGCTCCATTATTAACTTTTTTCTGACCTGAACCATCACTATCAATAAATTCGGTATCTGAATTATTACCACTTTTCTTGTTCTGGTGGAGGGAATTAAAGTTATTAATATCAAAATTGTTACTGATACTCAGGTTTAAATCTTCTTTACTTAGCGTTATTGTAGCATTATGATTTTCTCTAGCAAACGTGGTTTCTTGAATACTACTAGAAGTATCACTTTTATCTTCTGATAATGGTGTTTTATTACTACCTAATGGACTGTTACTGTTCTCTTTGTAATCTTTTACCCACTCATCTGGTACTACTAAAATTTTATTGTTGTTTTGTCCATCTAACTGTACATTTATTGTAGCACCTTTTTTACTCTCTAATGGTGCCGATGTCTCTTGCACTATGTTCAAGCCAGTACTCTCATTAATCTGGGAGAAAGTTGTTGAGATCTCTTTTTGATTTTTCTGACCCAACTTTAGATCTTGATTTACATTAGTAGAGCCTAGATGGTAATTATCCCACTGAAGCTCATCCATCCTTACTTCATCAGGTGTGCCAATTGAAATACAAAAACTACGAGTACTATCAGGTGTACCAACTAATTCATGAAGACTACCCGTATTAGGTATACCAAATTCCGGTTCCAAATTCCTGTTCTTACTCTTATCTTTCCCTTTCCCTTTCCCTTTCATCTGATCAGATTCACAAACACCACCTGATCTTCGAGGACCAGGTTGTACCTTGTTTGCCAAAGGTAATGGTGTGAGATTTTCCCTTTGCTTATTTTTTCTACCCATAACGCCTACTCCAATACAAATTTTTATCGACTACTATGAATTTTAACTTGACCTAATTATTGAATCAATTAAAAATAACTAAGCTTCGATAACACGTTTAGGTCATGTATAAACGCGAATTCTGGATTAAGGAAGGAAGAAAGAATAGGAAATAGAAGGCTTTTTGGATTTGATGGAATAGGAAATGAGAGTAGAAAAGATATGAACCAAAAAATTAACAGGGGATCTATGGCGAGTGTGTTCAATTTCTAGTCTATTTTTTAGGTAACCAAAAACAGTCTCAATGATAGACCTTTTTCTCAGTAAAATCTTCTCATTTAGCGAAATCAATGTATTTTTCATACCTTTTTTCACGTTGGTAACAAGTTTCAAACCTCGGTCAAACAGCTTCTGAAAAAGCTCTTTTGCAATATAACCTTTGTCACCAAACAAAAGGCCGATTAATTTTTCCGTCAGATTTGGCACAGGTATCCTATCATCAACATTGCCTTTTGTGAGCGTAAGTGCATAAATTTCACCATTTTCATTGATTACCATATGTAATTTGAAACCAAAAAACCAGCCGTAAGTGCTCTTGCTTAATTTTGCAATTCCAGCAAAAACTTTGTTTTTGGATATTCTTTTTGCATGACAAACTGCAATGGGAGTTGTGTCTATATATGAAATTCCAGTGTTTTCTGACTGTCCACAAAGCCAATGCAACAACATTGCTAAATGCCACAAAACCCTAGGCTTTAGAGCAACAAACCTGGTATATGAAGGTAACTTTGGAAACTCTGATTTGTAGAGCAACGTTAGGTAATGTAGATAGAAAGTTTTGAAATTTTTACACGGAGATTGTTGATATAGCAGGATTATTGTCATGATTTCGGAGTGCTCAATTTCCGTTGTTCTTGTGGGTTTTTTACCATTTGGCAGTAGTTTATCTGCAAAATTTTTCTCTATATCTCTGCAAAAATCATCGACCAAACAAAACAGTTTTGTTATATCTTCCATGGGTAACCTCATCTATTTTTTTATAACTGCTGAGTTTACCCTGTTTTCTTGCCTTTTCTATTCTCCTTTAATCCAGAATTCACGTTAGTAGTCAGAGTGTTCACACGAGTAGTTTTGAACATAGTATTCTCCAATGCGCTCAAGAGTTAAAACAGAAATTTGGAGCTCAACCAAATGTACTCAATAAAAAGTTTGAAGATTATATAAACAACTCAGATGAGTTAACAGTTGAACAAAGAAATCAATTGCAGAATTATCTTAACTTTAATAATTCTGATATAGCAAATTGGCGAGAATCAAAAACTGGCCTAACTCTCACACAAGCTGCAAACTTAGTTTCAACTGCTGCTGAGAATCAAAAATCAGATGTGAATTCACTATTACTAATGAATTTAAAGGATGGACTTGGTTTATGTACTCTGGGAATGTTCGATCGTATTATTTATTCGCTTAGTTGTCTTGAAGTACAAAATAATTTCTCGGTTCAAATAAATGGAACAGTGAACGTATTAACGCCTAAAATTACTGAAAGATTTTTAAAAGAATATTGCAATTATAAAAAATTAAAAATTTTGGTAGACAAGTTTGAAGATTTTTACTCCGAAGATTATGCGGATAAAAATAATATAAGCGATGAGGTGAAGAGCAACATTAACCAATCAATAATAGAAATAAGAGAATTTGTCTTTAAAGAGCTTTACATAAAATTTTACGAAGAGTATGGAAAAAGTATTCAAAGAGGTGCCATAAAGCAAAAATTAAGGGAATTAGTTACAGATGATAGTATAAAGGAAGCAGTGTATTATTCAATGTATAATATAGAAATCCCTGCAGAACCACCTACTTATCTTGAAAGAGTAAAAGCATTTTTTGGAGGTCATGCAAGGTCTCCTGCTGTTTAGTAGTGCTATAGCAGAAACTTTTTTATTTTAACTAAAAAAATTACTTCCGCATATTCAAAGTCTCATTATAATGACAATTAGAGATATTTCTCGAGCTCAAAATTTGTCTCCGTCTGCAGACTTTTCATTTAAATTTCAGTTAAAAATGTGGCGTATCTTCTTCAGTGTATGTGGGTGCACACGCATGCTTAATCTCTGCCCAATGTACGTTGCATTTTTTCTGAATCTTGTTCATATGGGGGATTCTATGCCTAAAATTCCAGACACTTGACTTTAGCTAAAAACCATCTGGCGCCTATGGTTTTTTATAGTTTTATCTTCCCTTTTCTGAATGGCTTGCAAGCTGCTATAGCTCACACAGATAAAGTTTACTCTTTTGCCATCCTATGGCTTGACCCATAACTGTACGAACGTTGCAATGTGACACGATGTTGCATAATAAATGATGTCATTCCAGTGCGTGACACTGGAATCCAGTTCTTATTATACAGCTATCTGGTGTACTTATTTAAAATTAAGTTTTCTGGATCTCAGTGCCAAAGCACTGGGATGACACCCTTCCTGGCGGAGATTATTCTCAAATCACAATGTTCGTACAGTTGTGGACTTGACCATAGGATCCAGTCTAAAAAATCTGGATTCCAGCGTCACGCGCTGGAATGACAACTTAAATTGTTCAATACAATCATAAAATTTGTTTCAGTAAACCTAATTTGGTTTAGCTATATCTCTACAAAAACTATATTTTTCTTCAGAAGAGAGTTATATTGTAACTATGGACAAAATAATCATAAAAAAATTTGGTGGGACTTCGCTAACTGATTTAAACCGAGTTGCAAATTTGATAAAAAACGATATTGAGAAAGGTTGTAATGTAATCGTTGTTGTATCTGCTGTTGCAGGATTTACTGACCAAATGGCTTTTCAGGCTAGACAAATCTCAAATTTAAGTTGCAGACAAGAGTTATCAGAGTATGACGTTATGCTTTCAGCAGGAGAGCAAATCTCTTGCGGTCTATTAGCTATCACTCTCCAATCGATCGGAGTTAATGCTAAATCATGGCTTGCCTGGCAGTTACCAATTGTAACTGATGATTTTTATTCTGAGTCTAAAATAAAAACAATAAAGATTGACCGTGTGAAAAGATCTTTTGCTGAGGGTTATACTGCTGCGATCATCGCTGGTTTTCAGGGTATAAATGATGATAGAATCACTACTTTTGGAAGAGGAGGCTCTGATATATCAGCAGTTGCCTTCGCGATAGCCTTTGGTGTTAGAGCTTGCGAAATTTTTACTGATATTGATGGAATATATACAGCAGACCCGAAAATTGTTCCAAAGGCACGCAAGCTCAAATTTATCTCTTACGATGAAATGTTGGAAATGTCGTCATCTGGTGCTAAAATACTGCATAATCGTTCAGTACAACTTGCAATGAAACATAACATTAAAGTGCAAGTGCTATCCACTTTTAAGGAAGTAGAAGGCACCACAGTACTACACAAAAGGGATGTACTAGAGAGATACTTAATTACTGGAATAACTTATAGCACTAATGAAGCTCTTGTAACTTTCACTAACCTTGCAAATAACTTGCGTACTTTAAGAGATATAGCAGGAGCAAACGTTAAAATTGATATGATACATGGGTCAAGTTTTGTTATCTCCAAATTTGATATTGATTTAATGGAAAAGTTACTGAATAAGAATGAAAATTATGCTATAAACGATAATGTAGCTAAAATTTCAATAATTGGTATTGGTGTTATGTCTAACACTGAAGTGATGCACCGCACACTCAAGGTTTTAAGCGAAAAAAAGATAGAAATACTTGCTATCACAACCTCTGAAATCAAAATCAGTATAATTGTTCAAAAAGAATGCGCTGTAGCTTTAGTCAAAGATTTACATAATGAGTATGAGCTTGATATGCAGCACTAGGATAGGCTTGACGTCCAGTTGTCTAAGAGTATGTCTTGAAAAGGAATGAGGAAAAAAATATGATAGTGTAAGTAAAAAATAGGAGGGAAAATTGTATCCAAGTGATAAGGAATGGGAAATTTTGGAGCCACATGTTGCACAAGGAAAGATAGGGAGGCCAAGAAAGCACAATATCAGAACAATTATTAATGCAATAAGGTATATAATGAGATGTGGTTGTCAATTGAGAATGCTGCCGAAAGATTTTCCTCCATGGAAGACGGTGTATGACTATTTTCTCAGGTGACGTAGTAATGGCAAATTGGAAAAAATACATAATATGCTAGTAAAAGAGGTAAGAAAAATGTTTGGTAAAAATGAAACACCTTCAGTAGGAATAATTGACAGTCAATCAGTAAAAACCACTCAAAAAGGGGATCCAGAGGATATGATGCTGGAAAAAAAATAAAGGGTAGAAAACGTCATATTGTTGTAGATACAGTGGGCCTAATTATTGCGGCTGATGTTCATAGTGCAAGTGTTCAAGATCGTGATGGTGCTCTAAATCTTTTCACTCAAACTAAATACAAGGCTCCAACTTTACGTAAGTTTTTTGCTGATCAAGGATACATAGCAAAACCGCTGTTTATTGGAGACAGGATACGATTACCAAGAAAGCTGTTGATGTTACAGGATTTTTCGACAATCTGGACCACAATTTAGCACTGCAGGCTATCAAGAAGCACACAGACTGCAAATGGGTCATACTGTATGTTGAAAGGTGGATGAAATCCCCTATTCAGCAAGCAGATGGCAGTAAGGTAGTTAGGGAAAAAAGGAGTTCCGCAAGGAGGTTCAATAAGCCCAATCATTTCAAACATATTTATGCACCATGCATTTGATATATGGATGAAACAAAATCACCCAACAGTACCATTTGAAAGATATGTGGATGATGCGATAGTGCACTGCAGAACTAAAAGACAGGCAGAATTTATGCGAGCAGCAATCGAAGAAAGATTGGCACAATGTAAGCTAAAATTGCAACCTGATACCAATGCCATTGCAAAACTCCATCATTATACTTTCTTAGTATAACCTTCTCACTTCTATTGTCTATTTGTTTGTTATGTAATAGAAATTGGTATGAGATTGAAGAATTAAGTGTGAACGGTTACAGAATTTTTGCCAGGAGAAACATATAGTTGAAGTAATTCAGATTTGTAAGATATGTTTATCTGCAATTATAGCTTCAACAGTAGGCAATGTTGCTTTTAATTACCTCAACATTTTCTCTTGGCAATTCTTTAATGAACCGAGAAGTGCGCATCGGTTGCCACTGGTTGTTAATTTCCCTCCTATCTGCACATGAAATGATTAACCTTTCTTTGGCTCTGGTTATGCCAACATATGCGAGTCTCCTTTCTTCTTCTAAAGCTTTACCACTTTTGTCATCAAAAGATCTTTGATGAGGAAATAATCCCTCTTCCCAACCAGGTAGAAACACGCACGGGAATTCAAGTCCTTTGGCTGCATGAAGAGTCATAACATATACGGTGTCATCGTTATTCATATTATCCACTTCCATCACCAGACTTATATGCTCCAAGAAAGTTGTGGCATTATCGAAATTTTTTAAAGATGAGATGAGCTCTTTAACATTTTCTATTCGTGCTAAGCCTGTTACCTCCTCATTTTCAAGCATTTCAATATATCCTGATTGGTTTGCTACGATTTTAACGAATTCATGCAGTGGTTTTACGCTTACTATTTCTTCCCAAGCTTTAATTTTATTTAAAAAATCGTTGAGTGAGAGTTTAATTCTTTCGGTTACCTGATTACTATTAACTAATATTTTTGCTGCCTCAAAAAAAGAAATTTTGTTATCCTGAGCAGTCGTGTATATTTTCTTTAGAGTTGTAGCTCCTATGCTTCTTTTTGGCCGATTTACTATCCTTTCGAAAGCTAAGTCATCGTTATTGTTTGTAACGAGTCTTAAATATGCAATTATATCCCTGACTTCCTGACGTTCGTAGAATTTTACGCCACTTATAATCTTGTAGGGAATTGAATATTTTATAAAATACTCTTCCAGAACTCTAGTTTGAAAAGTGGCCCTTACCAGCACTGCAATGTCACTAAATCTGTATTTATTGAGCTTTAATATCTGTTCGCTTATGAACCTTGCTTCAGCTTTCCCATCCCATAATTTTATTAGATTTACCTTTTCCCCTTCAATGTTTGTTGTCCACAATTTTTTTTCTAAGCGAGTCTTATTGTGATTGATAACATATGACGCAGTTGCAAGTATGTGGGATGTTGACCTGTAGTTACACTCTAGTTTAACGGTTTTTGCATTTTTAAAATCATCAGAAAACTTCAAAATATTTTCAACTTCTGCACCACGCCAACTATATATCGACTGGTCATCATCTCCTACACAGCAAATATTTGAGTGCTCTTTTGCAAGGTATTTTAGCCAAAGATATTGTATCGCATTTGTATCTTGATATTCATCTACCATGACATATTTAAACTTGTTTTGGTAGTAGGACAGAACTTCGGTCTTTTGATTAAAGAGCTGTATGTTATATAGCAATAAGTCACCAAAATCGACAGAATTAAGGAATTTCAACCTTTCCTGATACTGGTGATAGACCTTGAGTGCAGTTACATATACTGGCCTAAATGATTGAATATCTTCCACTTCAGATGGCAATAAGCACTTCTCTTTCCATTGCTGAATAATATTCATAATGGTCTTACATTTTTCTGATAGGTAATCAGGATTTATTTCATTGATAATATTTTTTATTACCTGTAATTGGTCATCCACACCAATGATTGTAAAATTGGGGTTTAAGCCCACTATTTCTGCGTGCAGGCGCAAAATTTTTGCTGCAATTGCATGGAAAGTGCCAAGCCATGGTATGTTTGTGCCCGTTAGCTCAAGTACCCTTGATACCATCTCATTTGCTGCTTTATTTGTAAATGTAACTGCTAATATCTCATCAGAATAAGCGTGACCGTTTCTAATTATGTGTGCTATTCTTGAAGTAATCGTTCTTGTTTTTCCCGTCCCGGCTCCTGCCAGTATCAAAACTGGTCCATCTATGTTAGTTACAGCTGATTGTTGTTCTGGATTTAGCAGTGAGAGATAATCGTTCATCGTAGCCCTATAGATTATAACTTCGTAAAGTTAAACCTATGATCAAAGTATTGTAAAGGTTTTATTGAATAGAGCAGTTAAAGAATGCTTCACTCAAGTACTACATATTTAAACGTAGATCTATCTTGTTGGGGTAGTTTCAAGTGTATGCTGAGTAACAACAACTTGATTTAAGTCATTGGCACCAGAACTTCTGCTTGTTGGGTGGATAGGTGAAGTTTGGAATGGCTTATATGTACAATTTAGTTCCTTCATTTCTATTTCTTCAACTTCAACAAGGGGTTTTTCTCTTGGGGTATAGTGATTATGCGTTGCAGGTCGTTCAGTGAGATTTTCATATGTTTCTTTCAACCAAGTTCCGATATCATACACAAGTCCATACGCTTTTTCTTTAAATTCTCTCAATGATCTACCTAAACTGGCTGGTGTGTTATTAAAGTAAATTGTCACATAATCTCTTGTAGTGTACTGATAACTTTCTCTATTTAATTTACCACTTTGTGTATTACAAGTGTTATTACTTTGAAAATAACCAAATATGTTGTACATTTTAAGCCGCCATTAATTACTAACATACACATATTATATATTGATAAATTAAAATAGTCAAGGATAAATTAAGGGTTTAGTGTATTGATTAAGCACTTAGAAAGCGCTCTGTATAATAATTTAAAATGGAGCTGGAGCTTTGTAGTATAATGTTTTCAAACGTTTAATATAATATTGACTTTACCACGATAGTCACTTTAAATTAGTAACTATTGTTGCAGTTAAAGTATCAATGCCTTTTTTCTTTTATTTTTTCGCAATTCTTAGCATTTTATCTGCTGTTTGTGTAATTAGCGTAAGAGATCCTGTGCATGCAGTATTATTTTTAATTTTCACCTTCGTTAACTCTGCAGTGCTTTTTATTCTCCTTGGAGCTGAATTCATTGCTATGATGGTGCTGATAGTATACATCGGTGCAGTTGCAGTGTTATTCCTTTTTGTGGTTATGATGCTCGATATTGATTACATAAGGTTGCGCCAGGGTTTTGCAAAGCATTTCACTCTTGGTGCTATATTATGTGTTGTGTTTTTTCTAGTCATCAGTTTTGTTATTCGCAGCTCAGCACCAAATATAAGCAATGTTATAAACTATAATACCAATAACGTGAAAGCTATCGGTAATTTGCTCTACACTGACTATATGTATGCTTTTCATCTTTCTGGTATTCTGCTGCTTGTTGCAATTGTTGGTGCAATTGCTCTTACTTTGCAAGACAAGAAAAAAGGAATTAAAAGACAGAATGTTTTAAGGCAATTGACGCAATCTTCATCTGTAAAATTGGTTAAGGCTAAATTTGGAAAAGGAGTGGAATGGAAATAGGATTAAATCATTTTCTGATAGTTGCTGCTATTTTGTTCACTATTGGAGTGTGCGGTATTTTCATTAACCGTAAGAGCATAATCAACATACTGTTATCAATAGAAATATTATTGCTTGCAATTAATATCAATTTAGTTGCTTTTTCTGCCTTTATGAATGATATAGTTGGGCAAATTTTTGTGATGTTTGTGTTGACTGTTGCGGCAGCAGAGTCAGGAGTTGGGCTTGCAATATTGGTTGTATATTATAGAAGCCGTGGCAATATAGACGTTGAACAAGCAAATTTAATGAAAGAATGATGGATATACTGAAATTAATAGTATTTTTGCCACTTTTTGGTTCACTATTTGCAGCACTTTTTAGAAAGGATGTTTTTGGTCAGTTAATTACAACGGCAGGGATTGGAATATCTGCAGTTTTATCTTGGTATGTTTTTCTCACCTTCTCTGAAAACTATCATTTAGTTTTATTTCCTCTATTTTCATTAAGTGTATTAAAAGTAAATTGGGCAATTAGTGTGGATGCTCTCTCATCCTTAATGCTTATTGTTATTACCACCGTTTCGCTGGTAGTGCATCTCTATTCTATCGGCTATATGGAGCATGGGAAGTCGAGGTTTTTTTCTTACCTATCGCTATTTACGTTTTGCATGATTGTGCTGGTTGTAAGCGATAATTTCGTGCAGCTTTTTTTTGGCTGGGAAGGGGTTGGCCTGTGTTCTTATTTACTCATAGGATTTTGGTTCCAAAAATATTCTGCAAATAATGCAGCAATTAAAGCATTTGTTGTAAATAGGGTAGGAGACTTTGCACTATTAATTGGAATCTTTCTTATTTATTATACATTTCACTCTTTGAAATTTACTGAAGTTTTTGACACATCTGATCTTCTTGGCGCGCAGAACATTAGGGCATTCTGCTGTGAATTCAAAGTAATTCATATAATATGCATATTACTTTTTATTGGCTGTATGGGTAAATCTGCACAGCTTGGTTTACATGTTTGGTTGCCAGATGCAATGGAAGGGCCAACCCCTGTTTCTGCACTCATTCACGCAGCAACGATGGTAACAGCAGGTATATTTTTAATAGCAAAATGTTCTCCATTGTTTGAGTTATCAAATGTGGCACGAGAACTAATAGTTATTGTTGGTGCGCTCACTGCTTTTTTTGCAGCTACTGTTGCGATTACTCAGAATGATATAAAGAAGATAATTGCTTATTCAACCTGCAGTCAACTTGGTTATATGTTCATGGCATGTGGGCTTTCTGCTTACAATGTTGCTATTTTTCATTTAATGACCCACGCTTTTTTTAAAGCTCTACTATTTCTTGGTGCTGGCAATGTAATTCATGCAATGCATCATGAGCAAAACATTCAGAAAATGGGAAATTGCTGGAAGAAAATCCCTTGCACTTACACTCTCATGTGGATTGGGTCTCTTGCGCTTTCTGGAATATTTCCATTTGCAGGTTTTTATTCAAAAGACTTGATAATTGAACATGCTTATAGCACGGATAGCTTTGCTTTTGTAATAAGCTTAGTTGTTGCATTCTTCACAGCGTTTTACTCTTGGAGGTTATTGCTTCTTGTGTTCCACAGCCAAAAACAAAGTGAAATTAATATACATGAAGCACCGAAGATTATGCTTATACCATTACTGATACTTGCTTTTGGATCGGTATTTTCTGGAGTATGGGGAGCAAATATTTTGAACATAACTAGTAATGCGTTTTGGAAATCAAGTTTAGTGATGATTGATGAGCATGGAGTTCATAATTTCTTTATAAAACTACTGCCAACCTTAGCAAGCCTAAGTGGAATAGCACTTGCGTACCTAATTTACCAATATCAAGTAATTAGACAAATTAAGAGTAAATTTTTACTTAAGTTTTTGCAGAATAAATGGTACTTTGATGAGGTGTATGAGTTTGTTATCATTGCACCGATAAGGTTTATATCTAAGCTTCTATGGAAGTTTGATGTTAAGGCTATTGATTCATTTGGGCCAAATGGTGTTGTAAGGTTGGTTAATGAATGTTCAAAAAGTTCTGTAAAGTTGCAAACTGGTTATATATTTGATTATGCATTTATTATGTTTGTTACTCTAACAATCGGTGCTTTATATATTATTGGAATTAAATAGAAGGTGTTGTTACTTAGTATATTCTTGCTTCCACTGGTAGGAGCGTTGATTTTATCCTTAATCAGGATTAATCATCAATCTATACACTTAAGATTCCTTGCTCTATTTTTTGCTGTACTTCCATTTTTGCTTAGCATTGTAGCTTGTATAGAATTTGATTATAACGATGCGGACTTTCAGTTTGTCAGCTACCCAATTAGAAATGTTGGAATAGGGATAGATGGTATATCGTTGCTTTTCCTTCTGCTTACAACTTTCTTGTTTGTAATTTGTATACTCTACAACTGCAAAATGAGTTATACAACCCTTAGGCTATATATGGCATTATTTCTACTGCTTGAGAGTGTTGTAGTCGGTTTTTTCGTTTCACTGAATGCTATAAGCTTTTATGTGTTTTTTGAAGCTGTTTTAATACCAATGTTCTTTATTATTGGCATTTGGGGAGGAAAACACAGGGTATATGCAACGTTTAAGTTGTTTCTTTATACATTAACTGGCTCATTATTATTTCTACTTGGATTGGTGTACATCTATAGCACTTTTGGGACGTTTAATATACAAAAATTAGCTACATTAGTGCCAAACCTTGATCTTGAAGTGCAGTCATTGCTGTGGATTGCATTTTTTATTTCTTTTGCAATAAAAGTACCGATGTTTCCATTTCACACTTGGCTTCCTGATGCACATGTGCAATCACCAACTTCTGGATCTGTGATTTTAGCTGGCTTGCTTATTAAAATGGGGGGATATGGATTTTTAAGGTTTTCTATTCCAATGCTTCCTCAGGCAAGTTTGTATTTTTCAAATTTCGTTGTTGTGCTGAGCATTATTGCGGTGATATATGCTTCGCTAGTTGCGTTTGCTCAAGATGATATAAAGAAGTTAATAGCTTATTCTTCAATAGCACATATGGGGATCGTTACCGCTGGCCTCTTTTCATTTTGTGAGGAAGGAGTACTGGGTAGTATATTTCAAATGATTAGTCATGGCCTTATTTCTGCTGCTTTATTTTTATGTGTTGGAATGCTATATACTCGAACTGGGACTTTGGAAATTGCAAAATATTTTGGCATAGTAAACACAATGCCAAAATTTGGTTTTATGTTCATTTTATTTTCAATGGCTTCAATAGGGCTACCTGGAACATCTGGGTTCGCAGGTGAGTTTTTGGCTATGGTTGGGATGTTTAAGAGCATAGGGTTTTTTACAGGATTTATCGCACTTGGCACTATTTTAAGCGCAGTTTATATGCTGAATTTATGTAAGCAAATAATATGGGGGGTTAGCTATTCTAAATTATTAAATAACCTTTTGGATAGCATAGAATTTTCTGTCTTAATTCTGCTTGCAGTGTTTGTTATTTTGCTTGGATTTTACCCAACCCTTGCACTGAATTATTTGAAGCCATGTATGGCAAATTTGTTAGTCAAATATAATGCGCTATGAATTATATACAGATATTGCCGGAAACGTTCTCTATTATCTCCTCGTTAGTGTTGCTGCTGCTTGGGATTATATTTAACCGCCGAACTATCAACTTATTAGCACTTGGCTGCACAGTGATAACTTTGATTATTTTAATTATTTCGGCAGAAAACAATGAAATTTTTCTCTTTAATTCGTTGTTAAAACTCAATTTATACATCAGATTAGCTCAAGGATTGATTCTTACCACAGGAATTTTAATACTTTTGCTGCTGAGTTTATCAAAATATGACTATAAATATGAATTTTCAATACTGATTCTTTTTGCGCTATTTGGCATGATAACTTTGGTTTCAGCAAATAGCTTGATTTCTTTCTATTTAGCTTTTGAGTTGATGAGTATATCTTTGTATGTTCTTGCGAGCTTTAATAAAGATTCAGCTTATTCATGTGAAGCAGGAGTGAAATATTTTACACTTAGTGCACTATCTTCCTGCATTATGCTATATGGAATGTCGCTGCTTTATGGATATACAGGACAAGTCAATTTCTCTGAGCTCAGTTCATTCTTGCAAAACCATCAGATAACTTATGGAATAGTTTTTGGGTTAGTCTTTGTCCTAATTGGTTTGTGTTTCAAGCTTGCTATTGTTCCTTTTCATATGTGGGCTCCAGATGTCTATCAAGGTGCACCTACCATAGTAACTGCGTTTTTTTCTACAGCTCCAAAAGCTGCACTTGTAACATTTTTAATTCGATTGATGAATGAAGAGTTAGTAAATGTAAAAAGTTATGTTCAGCCTATTTTCTTATACGTTTCAGCATTGTCTGTGCTTATCTCAGCTTTTGGGGCCTTGCATCAGCAAAACTTAAAAAGGCTGCTTGCTTACAGTTCAATTGGTCACATTGGTTTTATATTTGCTTCACTTTCTATTTTTACACAAGCAGGAACAGATAGTGCCTTAATGTATTTGGTGATATATATCATCACAAGCATAGGGCTATTCTCATATCTCGTACAAATTGACGATGACGATTGTGATATTGCAAATTTATCTGGTATAGGGAAGAAACGCCCAATTGTAGCATTTCATTTTTCTGTGCTGTTACTCTCGATGTCGGGAATACCTCCACTTGCAGGTTTTATCGCTAAATTTTTTATATTCAAAAGTTTAATAAATTCTGGCTTTATCAGCCTGTCTTTGATCCTTGTAATAGCGAGTGTGATATCATGCTACTATTATTTAAATATCATGAAAGTTATGTATTTTGATAAAGCTAGTGGTAATAAGGTTGCTTATTCTAAGGGTCTATTCATTATCACTTCAGTGGCTTCACTGATCAACCTCGTTCTTTTCTTGTATGTAGAAGATCTTTACTCACTCATTGAACTAAAGGGCTGACAAGGTGATCCCTGAGGGTTTTTATATTCATCATTACAAAGAAGTTTCAAGCACTAATACAGAAGCGTTGGATTTAATTGGGAGAGGAATATCAAATGAAACCGTTATTATTGCCGACAAACAAACAGAGGGTAGAGGACGCACTGGAAAAAACTGGATTTCTCCAGAGGGTAATTTTTATGCGAGTTTGGTGATAAACCTCTTTAACGATTATCTGAATGAAAGCCAGCTTTCGGTGTCATTCCAGCGCGTGACGCTGGAATCTAGAAAAAAAGAAGAATGGTCAAGCACACAACTGTACAAACGTTGTGGTATTCCCACCAAGGATAATGTCATCCCAGTGCCCAGACACTGGGATCCAGAAAACTTAATTACAAATGGGCACATCAGGCAACTGTGTAATAAGAACTGGATTCCAGTGTCACGCACTGGAATGACACCACATACCACCTGCAAATTGCAATGTTCGCATAGTTATGTGTCAAGCACTGGGGAAAATACTGGGATGACAGAAAGAGGTTTAATGAATCAAGTTAGCAAATTAACAGAATTGACTTTTGTTACTGCTCTTGCCGTTAGAAATACTATACTGTCATTTATAAATGGTCTAAATCTCCAGTATAAATGGCCAAATGACATTCTAATCGATGGCAAGAAAATAAGTGGAATATTGCTTGAAAAAAGATCCAATTCGAATTGGCTCATTATAGGAATTGGAATTAATGTCAATCATGCACCACTTCCAGGAACAACGTGCATTAGCAATTACGGTGAGTCTGTGTCTAACATAGATCTACTAAAAAAATTAATAATAAATTTTAATAAGCTAAGAAAGCAATGGCTATTTGATGGGTTTTATGCTATAAGAGAAATGTGGTTAAAAAAAGCATTCAAAATGAATGAGCAAATCAGTGTAAAGTTAGCTGACAAATTGTATGAAGGAATTTTTGCTGATATAGATAAAAGTGGTAAATTGGTGTTGCAGCAAAAGGATGGAAGCTTAATTTATTTTGATGCAGGTGAGTTATTTATTAACGATATATTATGAACACGTATGTGATTTTTGCTTACCTTATTAGTCTTACATTGATTACCGGAGAACTGATCCTTACCATTTCTTGCTATATTAAAAGTAAAAAAATTCTAGAAAGCCTGAAAGATAATAATGAAGAAGAAACATAAGCGATTACTTATAACTTCAGGAATTTTCTGCTTTTTAAGTTGTGCAGTTTTTTTTATTTTAACAACGCTCAAAGAAAATATCTCATTTTTCTATACAGTAAGTGAGGCAATAGTTTTACCAAATAATCAAAAGCCAATCCGTGTTGGTGGAATGGTTGTTGAAAATAGCGTGATACGAAGCGAAAGCGAAGTAGTTTTTCAAATGACAGATTTTAACAAAAGCGTTGTAGTGAAATACCAGGGAATACTTCCTCCAATGTTTTCAGAAAAAAGTGGTGTTGTTGTACAAGGTAAAATGTTTGATAATAGTACTTTTCTTGCAGATACAGTGTTTGCAAAACATGATGAGAACTATATGCCGAAAGTTTTAAAATAGATTTCCTAACTCAGCTATATTAAAATAGCATATGGAGAAGGTAACAGCCTGATATCAGGCTATTACCTTTTTTATTAAAGCAATCCGTTCTCTTCACCAGTAATATGGAGTAATGGAGGAGCTTCTCCAATATCTGGAATCGAATTCCTAAGATCTGCAAGTTCACTATCTATACTACTTGTCTTGCTGTCTATACTATCTATGGTTGATGATAATTGTGTTATTATACCACTTTGAATTGCACTATCCATATTTTCGTCATACTTATTAATGCTGTTTATCAAGCCATCATAAAAATTTTTAAGGTGCTTTATGGTCAATGTAATTTATGGCATCTTATCAATCTCTTCTTGTGTCATATCTTTGGTTATATCAAATTCTTCCTTTGTTTTACCACTGACAATCTTCTTTATTATTGGCTTTTCAAAGCTTGGTTTATCAAACTTCGGCTTCTGAAGTTGCAATGCATTATTTGATACAACTTCTTCACTAGAATATAATTTTATATTTTTATTCATAATGTTACCTCCTATAAAAAAACTACTTATCTTTATAAATCACTACTATACAAATAACAGTGAGTCATTATTAATGTCTACTATTGTGAAGTCTGGAGCCTGTCCGATTTCTGGCATATCGTCCTTGATTTGCTTGAGCATCTCAATCATTTCCTTGTTCTGTTTACTCTGCTCGTCAAGCTTACTCCTTTCTTCTGTTAGCATGTCATTTAATTGACTGATAGAGTTGCTATTGTTATGCAATACATCATCCAATTCAGGAACGAATTTCGTGTTCAGCTCTGCGATTAATTTATCTAAAGCTTTGTGGACATAACCAAGCTGCGCTGGATTTCGCGCAACTGTTTCATCATAACCTTTAGGTTTGGTGTTAACTTCTATTTTGCTTATTACTTTAAGTTCGTTTTTGCTTTCTTGTTTACTATTATTCATGCTAACTCCTATAAAAAATTATAATTTTAAAATCAATTCAGCTACATTGAAGTGGTATGTGGAAAGAGTAACAGCTAGCAAGCTATTACCTTTTTTATTAAAGCAACCCGTTCTTTTCGCCAGTAGCATGAGGGAATATGGAAGCTTCTGCAATGCCTGGCTGATCATCACGAAATTCCTGAAGCTCATCTCGAAGAGTTTGAAGTTGACTTTTTATTTCAGTTGTATTGTTCCCTATATTTGATATAGTTGTTGACAGTGGCTCCACTATGCCAGTTGTAATGTTACTGCTTAAACTTGTGTTATACTCATTAATACTGTCTATCAAGCCATCGTAAACCTTTTTAAGGTATGTTATAGCTGCGGCTGTTTGCTTCATTTCCGCTATAGGTATTTTTTCCAGTGGCTGATTTATATCAAAATCTAACTCCTTAGCACCTTTTTCTTTATTCTGAATTTTTACTGAATCTATACTTGGTTTTACAAAATCTGGTTTTGTAAAAACCGGGCTCTCAAGTTTTAGTAATTTACTTTGGTCTTAAGGCTCGTCACCAAAATATAATTCTACATTGTTTTTACTCATAATAAGTTACCTCCTATAAAAAAATTGATTTTCATAAATTGCTACCATACAAGTAGCATTGAATCGTTATTGTTTTCTACTATTGTAAAATCTGGAGCTTCTGCAATGCCTGGCATATCGTCCTTGATTTGCTTGAGCATCTCAATCATTTCCTTGTTCTGTTTACTCTGCTCGTTAAGTTTCCCTTTTAATGCATCAATAATAGCTTTAGACTGATCTTGATTGCTGAGATCACCGATCACAGCTGTCACTTTCTCATAAGGCAGTTTGTGAATGATGTCTTTAAGCTCTTCTGCGCCTACGTTATCCAAAAGTTCTTTAAACTGCTCATTAGACATATTGCGAGCAAAAGCTTGAAGTTTTTCTGGGTTATTAGCTAAAGACTTAATGATAATCTGAATCCTATTAGAATCAGTTAAATCCTGAGCTGTATTAAACAGGACTTGATATGACACTTTAAAAAAGTAAGTTAAGAATAATAAAAATAAGGAGTGTTAGAAATGAGTACAATACAAACAAAAATACTAAAACCAAAACTAGGATTACTAGAGCTAG
Organism: Wolbachia endosymbiont (group A) of Bombylius major; assembly: GCF_947251895.1. Classification (NCBI taxonomy): domain Bacteria; kingdom Pseudomonadati; phylum Pseudomonadota; class Alphaproteobacteria; order Rickettsiales; family Anaplasmataceae; genus Wolbachia; species Wolbachia endosymbiont (group A) of Bombylius major. The sequence continues at coordinate 1,191,840 of NZ_OX366395.1, forward strand.
CAAAACAATTAGGAAATGTGTCTCAAGCGTGCAAAGTGATGGGATACTCAAGAGATACATTTTATCGATTCAAGGAGTTATATGAAAATGGGGGAGAAGAAGCATTACATGAAATAAGTAAGAAAAAACCGCTATTAGCAAACAGAGTTTCGGAAGATATAGAAAGAGCAATAATTGGCATAGCTACAGAATTTCCTGCATATGGACAAGAAAGAGCTGCAAATGAGCTGAGAAAAAGAGGTATAATAATTTCCCAAGGAGGAGTAAGATCTGTATGGCTAAGAAATGACCTTGAAACTTTGAAAAAGAGACTTAAAGCACTGGAGGCAAAAGTAGCTCAAGACGGAATCATTTTAACTGAAGAACAACTTGCAGCTTTAGAAAAAGTGAAAGAACAAAGGGAAGCTCATGGTGAAATTGAGACGCAACATCCAGGTTATTTGGGTTCTCAAGATACCTATTATGTGGGCAATATCAAAGGCATAGGGCGCATTTATCAGCAAACTTTTGTTGATACTTATTCCAGAGTTGCAATGGTTAAACTTTACACGGACAGAACAGCTATTACAGCTGCAGATCTTCTTAACGATAGAGTTATCCCATTTTTTGATGAGCAGAGAATTCCATTATTACGCATTCTAACTGATAGGGGTACGGAGTATTGTGGCAAGCCCGAAAATCACGCTTATCAGCTATATTTAGGAATCGAAAATATCGATCATTCTAGAACCAAAGCCAACTCTCCACAAACTAATGGCATATGTGAAAGATTCCATAGAACTATGCAAGATGAGTGTTACAATATTATCTTTAGAAAGAAAATCTACTATTCTTTGGAGGATCTACAGATCGATGTTGATCATTGGTTGCGTTCTTACAATGAGACAAGGCCTCACTCAGGCAAATACTGCTATGGCAAAACACCTATGCAAACGTTTTTTGACAGTAAACATATTGCTTTTCAGAAAAATATTAGTAGCATTAAACAACAGCCTGATATTAGTTTTGACTACGTCAATTCTTCTGTCAGTTAATTCTTCTCTGTCAGATTAAATCTTGTCTTTTACAAATTTCTTCTACTAGGTTTTGATATTACATATGTGTACATCCCCATCATGAATGCTATTTTCGGTAAAATCTCTTACAACGCTCAAAAGCAGAAAAACAAAAACTTGATTTTCTCAGCTAAATAGTGGACCATCAAAAGCACGCATAAATATCTACAATGAAAGAAAAAACTTTCACAATCATCGATGGCTATGGTTTTCTTTTCAGAGCTTACTATGTACTACCTCACTTAATTACCACAACAGGAATGCCAATAGGTGGTGTATATGGCTTTCTGAATATGGTTCTTAAGTACATTGCCCATTCGGACTACTTAACTATAGCACTTGATGCAGGGAAAAAGAATTTTAGGTACAATTTATATCCTGAGTACAAAGCGAACAGAGTAACGCCTCCTGAGGATCTAACTCCACAGTTCACCATACTGAGGGAAGCGGTAGAAGCTTTTAACCTCAGCTATGAAGAAATTGAAGGTTATGAAGCAGATGACATAATCGCAACACTAGCTGCAAAATATGCCAACCACCAAGACTTTAAAGTGGTAGTCGTTTCATCAGATAAAGATTTGTTTCAACTCTTGAACCACAATATTTTAATATTCGACCCCATTAAAAATATATATATAGATGAAAAACAAATAGTAGAAAAATTTGGTGTAAACTCACACAAGCTTCTTGATTTATTTTCTCTAACTGGTGATGCATCCGATAACATTCCAGGCGTTCCGGGAATAGGTCCAAAAACTGCCACTAAATTATTAGATGAATTTGATTCATTGAATAATATTATAGAGAACATTGATAACATCGAGCAAACGAGGGTTCGTAATATTCTTACCGAACATAAGGAAAAAGCACTAATTTCAAGAGAACTTTTATCACTATGCGAAAAAGTAGACCTTCAACATGATATTGCAAAATATGAAGTCCATTCTCCAAATATGGAAAAACTATTATCCTTTTTAAAGAAGTATGAATTCAATTCTTTAATAGGTAAAATGGAAAAGCTTTTTTCCTATAATGGGTCTAGCACAAAAGAGAAAATAGAATATAGTAGTGAAGAGTTAGAGAAATTTTTGGAGCATTGTAGATATGAAGGCAAAATTGCAATTCATTACCACCTTGAAAACAATGTATTAAGTCTATCTTATAGCGAAAGTAATATTTTTTATATAGAGCAAGACAGCATACAAGATGCACTCATTATAATTAACTCAACTTTACTCTCAAATGGGGCGCTTAAAATAATACATAACATTAAAGAAATCAGGAAAATCTTCCCTACAGTAGAGAAGATGCTAGATTCAGTTGATGATTTGATGATAATGTCGTATAGCTTGGATACAGGAAAACACGATCACAGTATTCCAAACATAGTTGCGCATAATTTGAGTGAAAATGCAGAAATTTTCTCGGCAAAAACTTTAATAGCAATTCATGAAAAGCTAAAGCAAAGGTTATTTCAGGAAAAATTGTTCACAATTTACGAGCGCTTCGATAAGCCACTTATGAAAGTAATATTTGATATGGAGAAAAATGGAATATTGCTAAATATTCAAAAACTACAGGAGCTGTCCGATAAATTTCAGCAGGTAATTGCCGTGCTTGAAGATGAGATATATAACTTAGCAGAGGAAAGATTTAATATTGCGTCGCCAAAACAATTAAGTGATGTTTTATTTAATAAAATGGGGCTTAATAAAAAGAAAAAGTCAAAAAAATTTGGATCGTATAGCACCAATTATGAAGTTCTAGAGGCACTCGAAGAAGAAGGGGTAGAAATCGCAAGTAAAATCTTAAATTGGCGACATTTAAGTAAATTAAAAGGCACCTACACTGATGCACTAATAAAACAAGTTGATTCCATTGATGGTAGGATACACACAAACTTTTCAACGACTGCAACTACAACTGGAAGGCTGAGCTCCAGCAATCCTAATTTACAGAACATTCCTATCAGAAGCGAAGAGGGAAATCTTATCAGACAAGCATTTATTGCGCCAAAAGGGTGCAAGATAATCTCTGCTGACTATTCGCAAATAGAATTAAGACTCCTGGCACACGTTGCAAACGTTGCAGCATTTAAAGAAGCTTTTGCAAACGGACAAGATATTCATGAGATCACCGCAAGGCAAGTTTTTGGAGTGCAAGAAATAGATGAACAATTAAGACGCAAAGCAAAGTCCATCAATTTTGGAATTATATATGGCATTAGCCCATTTGGTCTTGCAAAGCGGCTTGGAATTACCATTGCGGAAGCTGCTGAATACATTAATTACTATTTTTCCTGTTACCCAGAAATAAAGGCCTATATGGAAAAAGCAGTGTCTATCGCAAGATTGCATGGTTATGTAGAAACTTTGTTTGGCAGGAGATGCTTTGTAAGAGACATAAACAATACAATTCCTTATATAAGACAATTTGCAGAAAGGGCAGCAATAAATGCACCACTGCAAGGCACCGCTGCTGATATAATAAAACGTGCGACGATTCAGCTTTTTGACCAATTGAAAGTAGGTAAAATAATCCTCCAGGTTCATGACGAATTGCTTGTTGAAGTGGAAGAGAGCAGAGTGCGAGAAACAGCAAAACTTGTGAAAAATATAATGGAAGGTGTAGTAGAAATTTCTATACCACTTGAAGTAGAAATAAAAGTTGGCGACAACTGGGCTCTTAATTATGACTTAAACATCGTGGATTCTAAGAGTATAAATCATTTGAACTAATACGAAAAATATGTTAGAATAAAACATAGCAAATGTAAATAGGTCAGCCATGACAGGCCCACAAGTAAAAAGTTCAAAATCTCCAAAGTTACCTACTCAGGTAACTAACAAAGATGAGAAAGTTTTTAAATTTGAAAAAGAGGAACATCAGTTAATCTATCGTGCTTTCTTAGATATTTTTAAAAATCCAGAAAAACTAGAAGAGCAAACGAAACAGGAAATAGAAAAGAAGAAACAGAAATTGAAAGAAGAACCTTCAAATCAAGAATTACAGAGTGATCTGAAGTCATTAGATGAACGATTAGAGCAATTACAGAATGGAAATGAAAAGAAAATTTTTACTTTTATATCAAAAAATCATGAAGGTATATTCAAGAATATTAATCAAGAAGATATAAAGTTACTAAGTGAAGAAAATTTTTCTCAGCTTTTACTTTCTGTGTTTAAAGAAATTAGAGAGCAAGGCTTAGCTAGAGAAGAGAAATTAAATGATGGTAAAATACAGCAAATAATAACCAAGTGTGTAGCTGATATACGCGGTACAGAAGCTTGGGATTGGGTTGTTGATTCTGTTAAACGTAAAATACCTGGGAGAGAATTATTAGAAAAAATACCAGGTCTCGGGAAAGTTTTAGGTGTTAAAAAAGAAGAGGATGAACCACCACTCAGTGATGAAGAGATGGTAACAACGTTCTTACGTAAGATCTTTCTTCCTATTCTTTTTTCCATTGCTTCAATATCAATTTTTGGTCCTACTACACTTGCGGTAGTTGTTGCTGCTATTGGTGCAATATTCGTCATAAAAGGAGGAATAGAAGTTCTTTTTTCAAATAACAAAAAAGGTACTTTGTATGACCCTAGCTCACAAGATAAAGATGATACAGAAAAGAGAGCAAAATTGAATGGAAAAATTCTCGAGGGCATTGATGATATTTTAAAAACCCCAGTTACAGGAGTTGAGAAAGGCACCTCTGTTTCTGAACAAAATTCCCAAGGAAACGAAAAGAGTGAACAACAACCTAAGCCTGTGTTTGAACAAGTTACTTTAGATCAGCAAACAGGGCAGCAAAGGTAAGACTACTCAGGTTTGCCAAAAAGTGAGTTGTGTAAGAGATCTGCTATAACGCATACAACAGGAGTATGATCAGACGGATTTTCTAGCTTACGCAATCTATCATCTATGTAACATGTTTCCAATTTATCTACAGCTTGTGGCGATAATAGCATATAATCTATTCGCATTCCTTGATTGTTTCTAAGTGAATTGCCTTGATAATGCCACCAAGTGAATTGTTGCAAATTGGGGTGGGATATTCTAAATGCGTCTTTAAACCCAAGATTCAAGATTGCTCTTAACTTCTCACGTTCTTTTATATGAAAGCACACTTGGCCATTCAATAAATTTGAATCAAAAACATCAATTTCATCCAATGCAACATTATAATCGCCAGCTATAATAGTTAACTCTTCATTCTTCAACAAAGTGCTCATTCTTTCATATAGGTTATCAAAAAACTTGAGTTTATATTCAAATGCGTGAGAGTCCGGGCTTTGACCATTTGGAACGTATACACTTCCTACCCTTACCTTCTGATTATTGTGCTTTATTATGCACTCTATATAACGCGCTTCTTGATAACCTTCTACAATGTCAATTTTAAACTTCTCCAGTATCGGATATTTAGATAAAACACAAACGCCATTTCTTGCAACTTGTCCATAGATAGCATATTCATATCCTAACTTTTCTATCTCTGCATAAGGAAATTGCTCTTCCGTACATTTTATCTCTTGCAGCAAAATTATATCTATCTGACTATCAACTATAAAACTACAAAGTTGGTTAATTCTTTTACGTATGGAGTTTACATTCCAAGTTGCAATCTTTAGCATCAGCAATCCTTATTAATTATATCAACTAAACTCTCCCCAGTAGGCAACCTCGATGTTATAATTTTTTTCCACTTGATTAACTTTAAACTATCAGCAATGTTCTTACTCATAGTATATGCAACTGTATTATCCATCGCATGAGATAGCCCACTTTTTAGAACTAATGAACAAAATACCCTTGCTGTCTGTGAGGAAAAAAAAGCAACACCATCAATTTTACCATCCAACAGCAAATTTTTACACCTATTAGTTAGACTCCTTTTAATAATTGTTTTATAGAGTACAACTTCTCTTACGTTAAAATCTTCTTCAGATAATCTCTTTTTTAGATCACATGATACTTCTTGTCCCCTTATATATAAGAACTTTATTGCATTTGAATAATGAGCTTTTATGAATGATATCAGACCATCAACGTTGCTGTCTGCTGAGATTATATCAGAAAATCCCAAATTTTTTGCAGCCTGCATGGTTGAATTACCAACTGTAATAATCGGAAAGTCATCCTCTTTGCATATTTGACTAAAAGCCTTTACACTGTTTTTACTTGTAGATATCACAACGTCAAATTCGTACGCAGATATATCAGGATTTAAGTACTTTATTGTGAATACTGGTTCTATAAAAACTTTGTATCCATACTTTCTCAATATATTTCTTGTATTGAACGAGTCCAATAAAGGCCTCGTTAATAAAATAGACTTCATTCTGATTTATTTCACTACTAGTAAAATAGTACCCTTTATACACAAATTACTGAATAAAAACTTTTATTTTGATAGCTTGAGCAATTATTCAAGTAATTGATGTGGAAGTAGGAGTACTAAGCGCTCCTACCCCAATAAGCCCACAATTTCTGCTTACACTTTTTTGACGCTAATTACGTTGAACTCTTTTGAATGGCTTCCTTCAGTGGAATGATATAACTAATATTCCTGTATAAGTTAAATAAGTTAATACTTAAGCTGCTCCTGCAGCTAGGGAGTGGTCATCAGTAGGTTTTTCTGCCTGTGGTTCGCTAATCACAGTTCGAACGATATTAGCTGCCATAAAGGCACAGCCTAGAATAAAAAAGGCAGTAGAAACAAAAGGAATGATAGGAGATTCGAGAGGCAATATAGATGCAATTCCTCCTATTAAAAACGAAACGTTAGATGTAAGATCAAGACAGATCTTTGTTAATTTTTTTTGTCCTGCTACACCAAGTTGCTTCTGTAGGAAATGATCATTTAGTGACCATATATTTAAAGCAAACGAAAGTGCGCTGAATATAGTGCCAGCAATACTAAAATACAGACTTAAGACAAGAATACTCAAGACCAATGCCGCTATGTATCCAATGAAAGAGATAGTAGATAGTGTAGTAACTAAGCGTTTCGAGTAAGTTCGTACCTTCTTTCTGTAGGCTAACTTATCTTTTTCACCATACATAGCATAAATATTACCTAATACGTTATATTATAGCATTAATTAATTCAACAAGCAATATGGAAGCTAAGAGTGCCCGAGAGAAGACTTGAACTTCCACAACTTAAAAAGTTACTAGCACCTGAAGCTAGCGCGTCTACCAATTCCGCCACCCGGGCTTTTTATAGTTTACTATGTTAAAGTTAAATAATATACTTAAACAATTTTTAGTTCAAAGGTAATGCCAAATCTAGATCAAATATTTTTTGCTCAAAACAATGTTAATATTAATAATGTATATAAAATAGTCAATAACGCTTTGAGCAATAGCGATGGTGGTGAGCTGTTTCTAGAATTTTGCCAGTCGGAGTCCCTGGTTTTTGAGGATAACATATTAAAACACATGGACTTGAATACTAGAAGGGGATTTGGTTTAAGGTCTTTTTGTGAAGATAGTACATCTTTCGTTTGTTCTTCTGAGATCAGCGAAAAAGAAATTAGTAATGCTGCTTCTATGGTAAAAAGCTCAGTGTCTTTAAACAAGACAAATTCAATAAATTTAAACGAAGAGACAAAAAGCCTATATTCGAGGATTAACCCTATAAATGAAATGGATCTGAATTCAAAGATTAAGCTACTCAATGAGGTTAATGAGTATGTAAGGTCCAAAAATAACTGCGTGAAGCAAGTAAAAATAACTCTAAGTGGAGAATGGCAAGTTGTACAAATAATAAAGGGTGATCACAGATTAAGCGATATCAGGCCTCTGGTACGTTTTAATGTGCTAGTCATTGTAGAAAAAGATGGCCGTACCGAAAGAGGTTCTGCAGGGCATGGTGGAAGGGACTCTTATAGTAAGTTTATTTCTGAGAAAAAGTGGAAAGAAGTTGCAAACCAAGCGTTAGAACAAGCACTGGTAAATCTTGAAGCAATTCCAACTCCAGCCGGAGAAATGACAGTCGTTTTAGGTCCAGGCTGGCCAGGAATATTGTTACACGAAGCCGTGGGTCATGGACTTGAGGGCGACTTCAATCGCAAAAAAGTCTCAGCATTTTCAAATTCTGTGGGTAAACAAGTAGCAGCTAGTGACATTACAGTAGTTGATGACGGAACTCTGCCCAATTTGCGCGGCTCTATCAGCGTAGACGATGAAGGCACTCCACCCAGTTATAATATATTGATAGAGGATGGGATCCTAAAAGGATACATGCAGGATCATATGAACGCTAAACTCATGGGTGTAAGCCCAACTGGTAATGGTAGAAGAGAAAGTTATAAAGAAGTTATTATGCCGCGCATGACAAACACCTATATGTTGCCCGGAAAGTATACACCGAAGGAAATAATATCTAGCGTAAAGAAAGGTCTATATGCAGTAAATTTCGGTGGTGGGCAGATTGATATAACGTCAGGAAAATTTGTTTTTTCATCTTCGGAAGCTTACCTAATAGAAAATGGCAAAATTACACAGCCAGTAAAAGGAGCAACACTAATTGGTGACGGTCCAACAGTGTTGAAAAAAGTATCTATGGTTGGTAATGACTTAAAGTTAGATCCTGGTGTTGGCACATGCTCGAAAGATGGACAAAATGTGCCCGTTGGAATTGGTAAGCCGACACTCAAAGTCGACGCAATAACTGTTGGTGGAACTGAGATATAGATAAGGGCTAAAACGGATTCCAGCGCACGGCGCACAGCTGTACAAACATTGTGATTTGGAAGCAATTGCCACCAGTAGGGTGTCATCCCAGTGTCTGGGCACTGCCTTTGTGTTTGAGGCAAAACTGGCTATAACATTTAACACACTGCTTTCGCAAATAAATGTTCGTACAGTTATGTGTCAGCTACTTGGATGACACTTTTGTACTTGATGCAAGATTATATCTTGAAAAAATTAAGTTTTAATGCTATAAAATAATTGTAAATTTTGTCTCCGTGGTAGCTTTATGAATGTTGAAAGTAAAAAAATACATGATACTAAAATAAAATTACCAATATTTCTTGATTATCAATCTACTACTAAAGTGGATCCCCGTGTTTTAGAGGTGATGATACCTTACTTTGGTGAGTTCAGCAATGCACACTCTCGCAGCCATTCATTTGGTTGGACTGCTGAAGAAGCAGTGGAAAAAGCAAGGAAACACATCGCTGATCTGGTGAACGCAGATAGCAAAGAAATTATCTTTACCTCAGGTGCAACTGAGTCAAATAATACAGCAATCAAGGGCGTTGCTCACTTTTATAAAAATAAAGGAAATCATATAATCACTGTCTGCACGGAGCATAAGTGTGTTCTGGATTCTTGTCGGCATCTGGAAAATGAAGGCTTTAAAGTTACATATTTGCCTGTTAAGCAAAACGGAATTATAGATTTATCAAAGCTTGAGGAAGCAATTACTGATCAAACAATCCTGGTTTCAGTGATGATGGTAAATAATGAAATCGGAGTAATTCAGCCTGTCAAAGAAATTGGTGCAATATGTAGAAAGTATAATATATTTTTCCATACAGATGCAGCTCAAAGCTTTGGAAAAGTTCCAATTGATGTTAATGAGATGTGCATTGATCTTATGAGTCTCTCTAGCCACAAAATTTATGGACCTATGGGAATAGGCGCATTATATGTCCGTAGAAAGAATCCTCGTGTTAGGCTGATACCACTAATTAGTGGTGGTGGACAGGAAAGAGGCATGCGCTCTGGCACAGTTCCAACACCTCTTGCAGTTGGTTTTGGTGAAGCGGCACGTATTGCTAAAGAAGAAATGAAAAAAGAAACAACTAGAGTGGAAGAATTAAGGAATATTTTGTATAATAAGATAAAAGAAGCGTTTCCTGATATCGTTTTAAATGGTGACTATGAAAATAGGATTCCTGGCAATCTAAACTTGAGCTTTCCCTATGTTGAGGGTGAGTCTCTCATCATGGCAATCAAGGATTTAGCAGTAAGTTCTGGTTCTGCGTGCACGTCTGCGTCTCTTGAGCCTTCCTATGTCATACGGTCGCTAAATAATGGCCATGACCTTGAGCATTCATCAATTAGATTTGGCCTAGGCCGATTTACAACCAAAGAAGAAGTTTTGTACGCAGCAGATCTTATTACTAAAAATGTTGGCCGATTGAGAGAAATGAGCCCACTTTGGGAGATGGTACAAGAAGGAGTAGATTTGAACACCGTGAAATGGGACTCTCATTAAATGTATCCGTTCCAATTGCAAATGCACTTTGAAATTACTCTAGCTATACGCAACAACTTTACTTTCAACAATTTTATTAGCAATAATACGACTTTCACAATCAATATTTATTATATCAGATAGTGAATTAATATCAGTATAACTATCAAAATTTTCAATTGTTGATTCCACTACCTCTACTATTTCTAAAAAGCCGATTCGTGACTTCAAAAATTCATTAACAGCTATTTCATTTGCAGTATTGAGCACAATACTGTTTGTTTGTGGAGCAGAAGAGTTTAACACTGCCATGCTAAGCTTTAGCGCAGGAAAACGTTTATGGTCTGGTTCTTGAAAGGTCAATTTTCCTTGCTCTGTTAAATCTAGTTTATAATTTAAAGCTGATCTTTCCGGCCAAGATAGAGCATATGAAATAGGAATTGCCATATCAGTTTCTGCAAGCACAGCAAAGTTGAACCCATCCTTATGAGTTACAATTCCATGTACTATTGACTCAGGATGCACTATTGCTTCAATTTTATCCGGGCTGATGTTGAACAAGTTATGTGCTTCTATTATCTCTAGTGCCTTATTCATCATTGTTGCGCTATCAACTGAGATTTTCTTTCCCATATTCCAAGTGGGGTGACTAAGCGCCTTATCTACCATAACATTTTTTAATTGCTCAAGGCTATAATTTAAGAACGGTCCACCAGAAGCAGTAAGTATGATCTTTTCCACGCATTTGTCGTCATTTTGCAAAATTTGAAAAATTGCATTGTGCTCAGAGTCAATAGGGATTATTTGTACGTTTTTTTCTTTAGCTTTTTTGAGTAATAACTTTCCACCACAAACAATGCTTTCTTTGTTTGCCAATGCAATGACTTTGGTACCGCTTTCTATAACCTCCATAACTGGCCCAAGGCCTGCAATGCCAACTATTGCAACAACTGAGAGATCAACAGGTATAGCAGCAATATTTGTAGCACCAATTGCTATTTTTACATCTGTACCAAGTAGACTTTCTTTCAAATCTTTGTAAAGCCTTTCATCGGAGATAGCAACATATTTTGCATTTAGCAGTTTTGCTTGGTGTGCCAGTAGAGCAAAGTTCGAATGGGCACTTAGTGCTTCCACTTGGTATTCTTCTCTTCTCTTTGAGAGCAAATCTACAGTCTTTTTTCCAACACTTCCTGTTGATCCTAAAACTGAAACCTTTTTCACTAAGACAAACTCATAACAATAGCAACTTTTCTTGCGAGACTTTCTCCCAACTATTCAATAGTTTTTAAGCGTTTAACCAAGTTCATGCCCGTGGTCATCGCCAACAGATGGTGAAGGACCAGGTGAAAAAGATTGACCATGGTGATCACCTGCATCATGCATGTCTTGCAAACCATCAGCATTATGAGCTATCTCGTTATTGGCATGAGGGTAATCATCTGAGTGATGTCCATCATCACCATGAGCCATATCCATTCCTTCTGATGGCATATCTTCCCCACCTCCACCTGAAAAATATTCTGCAAGGCCTTCAAGAAGTTTTATGCCAAACATATTACCTGACTTTCCAAACAATGTTACTAGACTACTGCCACTCACCAAGCCTTCAAATACGTTACTATAAGCAGCAATTGCTCCTTCATGAAAGTTGAACAACCATTTCATTCCATCCACGACTGTTGAAACAGAGTCACTATGACCAAGACCAAAACCACTTTTCTCACCAGCGGCTTCTTGGTGTTGTTGCTGCGCTTGCCATTCTGCAATGTTTGGACCTTCACTCATAAATTTTTACTCTCAACCTTAAGCTATTATTTTATCACAAATATTGCAAAATATCAATAGAGCTTTTGAATATAGCTAATACAAACAATTTCTGTTATCTTATATAGGATCCAGTTCGAAAAAAATCTGAATTCCAATGTCCACTACCTTTTACAAAGTTAAAACTTAAAAATATGACTGTTAGCAATAGTGTATATATCTTTAGCTATATATAATGAATGAATTTTTTTATATATTCGTTATTAGTATTTTGTATTTCCTGAACAGTTCCATGGGAAATGATCTCCCCTTCATATAGTACTGCTATTTTATCAGCTATTTTAAATGCGCTATGAATATCATGTGTAATCGTGATAATTGTAGGGTTAAGATCTCCAGACAATTTTATTATTATCTCGTTTACTATATCTGACATAATTGGGTCCAATCCTGAAGTTGGTTCATCCAATATGATGATTTCTGGGTTGTGTGCAATCGCCCTTGCAAGTGCTACTCTTTTTTTCATTCCACCTGACAACTCTATTGGAAACATATCTGCTATATTTTCTTCCAATCCAACATCATTTAGCTTTTCAATTGCTAGCTGTTTTGCCTCTTTTTTGCTGATATTAAAGCGTTTTTTATAATTAAAAGATATATTTTCCCACACTGTAACATAGTCAAATAAAGCGGAATTTTGAAATAAAACCCCAAATTTATTTTTGCTTTTACTATTTATTTTAATAGACCCTGAGTCTGGTGTCAGCAAGCCAATGATTGTTTTTGTTAATACAGATTTGCCGCTTCCTGAGCCACCAAGTATGACTAATGATTCCCCTTTTGATATATCAAGATTTAGATCTTTTAGTACTGTCCTGTCATCAAAAGATAAGCTTAAGTTCGATATTGATATTATGGAGTTACGCATGTATCAAAGTAATCATGTAGTTTGCTAAAATGATCAGTATGGACGATAAAACAACAGTTGATGTTGTAGCAACACCTACTCCTCGTGCACCTTCTTTGCAATGGTAACCGTAATAGCAACTTGAGACAGAAATTATGGCGCCAAAAGCAGTTGCTTTAGCTAGCCCAGTTACAAAATCGTACGTATTAAAGAACTGAGCTGTGTATTTAATGTATATATTTAGATTGTGGTTAAATTCGAAGACTGCAGTGACATATCCTCCAAATATTCCTATTAGATCTGCACATACTGTAAGTATGGGAAATACTATGATTGACGCTAAAATCCTTGGTGCAATTAAATATTTGAAAGGGTTGATGTTCAAAGTTGTAAGGGCATCTATTTGCTCGGTGATGCGCATCGTACCAATTTCTGCTGCAGCTGATGATCCAACCTTTCCTACCATTATTAAGCTGATCAAAACTGGTCCTAACTCTTTAATGATAGTGATCGTAACAAGTTTGGGTATTATCTGTTCTTGGTTAATTAATGGGTCACTCAAGCTACTTTGTAAAACTATCGCTGCTCCTATAAAAACTCCAGTGAGCCCAACAATTGGCAGAGAGAAAAAGCCTATCTCTATAATTTGTCTTGCTACGTTGCTAAAATAATATGGTGGCACGAAGCAGTGGTATAGAGATTGAATAAAAAATATGAATGCACTACCAAGCCTTAACAAAAAATTGATAAAGTACCTACCAATTATTCTAACACTATTTATATCAAAAAAGCTCACTTTGTATTCATTTTAGCTAGAGGTTAGTCTTACTGATTTTATTAAAATTTTTATTAACTTTATCGCAAAGTATAGCTGAGATATGTTTTAAGTTCAATATACTTGATGTTTTAATTTATAGCTTAACCCAAGAAAGGTTTCCCTACGTCATACCGCGATTCATTCGCGGTATAGATTCCGCTAACTAGTAGCGGAATGACGGTTTTTCAAATTGTAGGTAAACCTAAGCCACTTTAGCTATAGAACTCAATTACGTAAGCAAACCTTACTTATTTTACTATCCCTGTTTACTTCCTGTAAAAAACATGTTACTAATGAATTGAATTTTGTAGTAGAATGGAGGAAGTTTTGGCAGTTCCAAAAAGAAAAAAGTCAAAGTCAAGGCGTAATATGCATCGTTCTCATCATGCTATTGAGCCTAAGAATGTTGTGGTATGTTCAACAACTGGGGAATTCATGTTGCCTCACAATGTAGCAGTCGATGGCAGTTACAAAGGAAAACGAGTTTTCATTAAGCAACAGGCAGAATGACTATTATGATATGTTATCTACGGTCAATAATAATATAGTTATTGCACTTGACGCTATGGGGGGCGATTTTGCGCCTCTTTCCGTAATTCAGGGTGCTGGTTTTTTTTTGGATAATCTTGTTGACCCAGGCATTAAAGTTTTTTTTCATATTTATGGAGATAAGGAAGAAGTATCTCCTTTGCTTTCAAAATACAAAAAAGTAAGTAACAATTCTGAGTTTACTCATTGTTCTGACAATGTTCTTGCAAATGATAAGCCATCTTTTGCGCTGAGACATCGTAAAGACTCAAGTATGAAAGCTGCAATTGTTGCAGTGAAAGAAGGTAAAGCTTTCGGAGTGGTATCTTCAGGCAACACCGGAGCGTTGATGGCAATTTCCAGATTTATTTTAGGAACATTACCAAATATTTATCGTCCTGCTATTGCCTCTATCTGTCCAACTAAGACAAAAAGCTTCGCTTTGCTTGACCTTGGTGCAAATGTTGATTGTAATGCCGACTCATTATTTCAATTTGCGTTAATGGGTAGTATATTTGCAAAAATAGCATTAAAAATTGACAATCCAGAAGTTGCTTTGCTAAATATCGGTACAGAAGAAGTTAAAGGTAATGACTCAGTGCGCGGCGCTTTTGAGTTGCTTAAAAACGCTTCTGGCATTAATTTCAAAGGATATATAGAGGCAAGTGAATTTTTAGAGGGTAATATAGATGTGATTGTTGCTGATGGTTTTGTTGGCAATGTAATGCTCAAAACGGCTGAGGCAACCGCTAGTACCTTTATCAATCTAATAAAGCAGGAAGTATTCAACTCGTGGATAGTGAAAATGCTTGTTGGTATATTGTTAAAATCCAAACTAAATAAAGCATTAACGCGTTTTAACCCCAAAATTAGAAGTGGAGCTATGTTTTTAGGGCTGAATGGTATCATCATTAAAAGTCATGGAAATTCTGATGCTATTTCTTTTGCCCATGCCATAAAATTTGCAGTAAATGCAATTAGTGAAAATTTAAATCAAAAGATAATTAACGGGGTAAGTCATATTGAATAAGAGTTTCATATTAAGCACTGGATCTTACCTACCAAGAAAAATGCTGAGTAACAACGAAATTGCATCGATGGTTGAGACAAGCGATGAATGGATAAGGCAGAGAACAGGAATAGTTCAAAGGCATATAGCAGATGAAGGAGCATTAACGTCAGATCTAGCTGTAAATGCAGCAAAAAGTGCTATAGAAAAAGCTAAAATTTCAGTGGATGAAATTGATTTAATTGTAGTTGCAACAACAACACCTGATAAAACTTTGCCTAGCTGTGCAACGATTGTACAAAGTAAGTTAAAATGTAAAAATGCATTTTCTTTTGATGTACAAGCAGCATGCTCTGGTTTTATATATGCAGTTACAGCTGCTGATTCGCTCATAAAATCTAACAATAGAATTAAATATGCGCTCGTTATTGGTGCTGAAATAATGTCTAGGATTGTTGACTGGGAAGATAGGTCAACTTGTGTACTCTTTGGTGATGGTGCTGGTGCAGTAATAATGAAATCAGCATGTCATTTTAACGTCATTCCAACAAATGATGCTGATACTTGGGTGGCAGAGAAGGGGGTTACAAAAGGTATAATTTCAACTAGCCTATATTCTGATGGCAATGTGGACATACTATGTACGAACGGAGGGATATCCTCAACTGGTGATTCTGGAAAAATATGCATGAATGGAAGAGAAGTGTTTAAACATGCAGTGGATAAGTTAACAGCCTCAGTAGAGGAAACTCTGAAATGCAATAATTTGAAAATCACTGATATTGACTGGTTAATTCCCCATCAAGCAAACATTCGTATTATTGAAGCAGTAGTAAAGAAATTAGATTTTCCTATAGAGAAAGTGATTAATACCGTTGATAAGCATGCAAACACCTCAGCGGCATCAATTCCACTGGCCTTAGACTATGCAATACAAGAATCAAAAATAAAATCAGGAAATCTGGTACTGCTGATTTCAATAGGTGCAGGCCTGACCTGGGGTTCCGTGTTGCTGCACTATTAGACTTCCTGCATTACCTCCTGTCATCCAAGTACCCTCTTTGTCATTCCAGTGCCTCTTTCTCCTGTCATCTCAGTGCCCTGACTACTTGGATCCAGGAAAAAAATGGTGTCATCCAAGTAGCCTCCCTCCCCTGTCATCCCAGTGCTTGACACTGGGATCCAGGAAAGTTTGCTTGTAAGCAAGCAAACTAGCACAGAAAGTGGTTACAACATTTTCGATGAGATTATATGGAAAACTAGATCCCAGTGTCAAGCACTGGGATGACAAAAAAAGGAGCACTGGGATAACACCATTTGTTGTGTTTAACAAAGTTCGTACTTAGCTTCATGCTAGCCATAAACATTAAGAAATTTACTAAACAGAAAAAAAGGCAAAAGAAGCCCCGTGGTTGGCTAATTACTTACATTATACTTTCAAGTATGGCGTTTTTTTATTCTAAACGCTTAATAACCGCGATTCAGCTGCTTTTAAGCCGCAACTAATCTAAATTATAAACGTTAAGAAATTTACTAAGTGGAAAAAAAGGCAAAGAAACCCTAGGGTAGCTAGTATTCAAATTCTCCCTTGTCTATTTGACGTCTTTTACTGTCTTAAACGCTTTATAAGCGCGTTTCGGCTTGTATAGGTAGAAACCTAAAAGTTTTATAAAGACATGAGGTGCACATAGTGCAAAAAATTAAGCATGATTTACGCCAAATACATTAAGTTTTTTTGTCATTAATCCACTGCAGAGATTGCGAAGATAAATAAATAGCTTCAGTTTCATGATAAGGGGGCCGGCGAAGGGTGTCAAGCAAGTTTTTCTTTTCCATGGATTCCCTTTGAAGTTGAATATTGAAAATTGACTGGAGAGTTGTGGATTACTTTGTATATGTCATAACAAGCCATGGCACTCTCAGCAAAACCACTTAATATTAACTTTAGTTTGCCTGAATAAGTAGCTATATCTCCGATTGCATATATCCTATCTCTACTGGTTTTTAAGGTAGTCGGATCAACAACTATGCGGCTATGTTCTAACTCTATACCCCAATTGTTTATTGGACCAAGATTCATTGACAATCCAAAAAATGGCAGCAAAAAATCAGCGGATATTTCTTTTTCTTCCTTAGAGGCAATGTTTTTTACTATCACTGCGCTCAACTGCCCATTACCTCCTGCTAGTTCGTGTAATTGATATGGCACTACCAGTTCTATCTTTCCATCATTTTCAAGTGATTCTAATTTATTTCTAGTTTCAGGAGTGCAGCGAAATTCCTTTCTCCTATGTATCACATAAATTTTCTTTGCAACTTTAGAAAGTTCTACGGTCCAATCAGCCGCAGAATCACCCCCCCCTGCAATGACTATAGTTTTGTCCTGAAAATCAGAAATTTTATTTACACTATAAAATACAGATTTATTTTCATATTCTAATATACCACTTAAGGGTGGACGGTTAGGTTCAAACATTCCGTTACCTGCAGCAACAATAACAGCCTTACATTTTACCTCTTTGCCTGTATTAGTTATGATAATAAAGCTTTGATCGCAGTTATTCGAAATCTTTTCCACTTTTTGACTTAAATGGTAAACGGGCTCAAATGGTGAAGCTTGCTCCGTTAGTCGTTCAATTAATTTTTGGGCAGTAATTACAGGATAACCAGGTATATCGTATATTGGCTTTTCTGGGTAAAGAGCAGTGCATTGTCCTCCTGCTTGATCCAAAACATCTATTATATGACATTTCATATCAAGCATTCCCGCTTGAAAAGCAGTGAATATTCCAACAGGCCCTGAACCTATTATTACTATATCGGTTTTCATATTCAGATGGTAATCTATTTATAGATATTAGCTTTCTTCGCTAATAAGGTCAATTTACAAAGGGATGTATTTTTAAAAATGTGGCTAGATTAGATAAGATTTCCAGCGTTACGAACCACATAGTCCAAATAAGCTCTAAAAATCAGCTAACATAGTGGGATGCTAAAAGTAGCGTGCGGACGGAATGGGATTCGAACCCATGGTACGCTCATCACGTACGTCAGTTTTCAAGACTGGTGCCTTAAACCGCTCGGCCATCCGTCCATTTCTTTTCTATCACAACATTTGATTTTAAGCAATCTATAAAAGCTTTACTTGCCCACGCAAAAGTTGCTAAACACACTACTCAATATTTCCTCAACATCAATAATTCCAATCACCGCACCAAGTTCAAATGCAGCAAGCCTCAAATCTTCAGATATCAACTCAATTGGATTATCGATATTAAAACGTTGTAAATGTTCCAGTGCTTTCTTCATGTGATTCCTATGTCTTTGCCGAGTAATCACAGGAGTGTCTCTATCATGCCCAAATTTTTCCTCTGCCTTCTCTTTTATGAGGGAGATCAACTTGTTTGTGCCTATTCCCTTTAAAATAGAAATAGGTAGAAAATCTACACCGCCAATCAGTATATTTCTGTCATTAATTGCATCGTCAGCTTTGCTCAGAACATAAATGGTGTCATTTTGGTCTGATGTCATGCAAGTAGCTGACACTGGAATCCAGCTTATCTCATCATGAACATTGTTTTCAGCACATGTTTCTAGAATCCATTGTCTATTGCATAATTTGCAAGTATTTTTATATCTGGATCCCAGTGTCACGCACTGGGATGACACCGTTTGTTGATTACAATATTTGCATAGTTGTGTGTCAACGACAGATGGTATATTGCCTGCGGCTTGATAGTTGACATCGTGTCGTTGTTCAAAAGGAAATAGTTCTATTCTTAAATCAGCTTCAAAAGACCTTTTTTTCGCTCGACTTATACCTTCTGATTCTATTGGATCTGAACTCTCACGAATTCCAGCAGTATCAGAGAGAATGATTGGGTATCCGCCAATGTCAATATGAGCTTCAAGTATATCTCTTGTTGTGCCTGCATATTCAGAAACAATAGCAATATCACGCTTGGCTAAGAAATTAAACAGAGTTGATTTACCGACATTTGGTTCACCAGTTATTACAATATGTAAACCCTCACGCAACCTTTCGCCCCGTCTATTATCATTTAAATGCTCTTGTATCAACTGCACGAGAGATTGCACTTCATTATTAATTTTTTCCAATTCACTTTTTTCTGCCCAAATGTCCTCTGGAAAGTCTATATATGCTTCGATTTTGGATTGTATCGTTATTAATCTTTGCCTCCAATTGCTGTATAGTCTCTCCAATTCTCCTGATATCTGCTTAATCGCTTGTTTAGCTTGCATTTTCGTCTCAGCATCAATTAAGTCTGCAATCCCTTCTATTTGCGTTAAGTCAAATTTACCATTTAGAAAAGCCCTAAGTGAGAATTCTCCAGGCTTGGCCATAACGAAAACTTTTGATAATTCCTCCAAGATGATTTTTATAACTGCCTTGCTTCCATGCACTTGTAACTCTATAACGTTCTCGCCAGTGAAACTGTTTGGAGCAGGGAAATAGATGATTATTCCATTATCTATCAATTGACTGGAATCATCATATAGATCAACTAAAGTAGCAAATCTTGGTTTAATTTCTTTCTTAATATGAAAATGATTTAAAGCTTTAAGCGCGTAATTGCCTGAAATTCTGATTACTGCAACTCCTGACTTACCAAATACGGTCGACAAAGCGAAAATAGTTTCATTTGTGTTTGTCATTATTTATATAAACTACTTAGCAATGTTATACTTAAGGAACCAAAATACCTAATTTGAAAACATCTAAATTTTATTTATCTTGTCAATTTATAGTAATATAACACTATCATATTAATGAATATATTATATAAAAAAACTGTAAAGATCATCCAGGTGAAAATATTTATTTTGAAAACTGATAATATGATTTATAATGACTGACACAAGTTTTAAATATTTTATGCTCAAGAAATTAGCTTGGTACTGGTCTTTTGTAGAGTTAATTAAAGGGTTTGTTATTACATTAAAATATATGTTTAAGCCAAAGGTTACTTTGAGGTATCCTATGGAGAAGGGCCCTTTAAGTCCAAGGTTTCGTGGTGAGCATGCGTTGCGTAGGTATCCAAACGGTGAAGAACGATGCATAGCTTGTAAATTATGTGAAGTTATCTGCCCTGCTCAAGCAATAGTTATTGAAGCAGAGGAAAGAGAAGACGGTAGTCGCCGCACCACGCGCTATGATATTGATATGACAAAATGCATATACTGCGGACTTTGCCAAGAGGCATGTCCAGTTGATGCAATTGTTGAAGGTCCTAACTTTGAATTTGCTACTGAAACAAGAGAGGAGCTAATGTACAATAAAGAAAAGTTATTGCGTAATGGTGAAGTTTGGGAAGACGCAATTGCACTCAGGTTAAAAAAGAATAGGCCTTATTATTAATGTTCAGAGCTTATAACCCTGTTATCCATTATGATTTAGGGGCAGTGCCCACTAGGGGTGGTGTCATCCCAGTAGCTGATACACAACTGTACGAACATTTGTTTGCGAGGGCAGTATGTTAAATGTTATAGCCTGTTTTGCCTCAAACACAAAGGTGTCATCCCAGTGCTTGACACTGGGATCCAGTAAAATTGATTGTGAACAAGCACACTATACAACATTTTCAATGAAATTACAAAAAAGCTGGATTCCAGTGTCAAGCACTGGAATGACACCATTTGCTATGCAATTTAGCTTCGAAAATGAATGTTCGTATGGCTATGTGCGTGACACTGGGATGACACCGTTGGAAGAAGCAAACCGCCTTCAAGCTACATGTCCGTATAGGTTTATTTATGGTTAGGATTACTTTTTCAACCGAACAAAAAGTAAAAGAATACAGTGGTAAAGTCACTGGCTTTGATATATTACAACCGGATGCTTTGAAAGAAGTAGTTGCATTGAAAGTAAATGGTGAGCTATATGACCTCTCACGTGAAATTGAAGCTGATGCAGAGATAAAAGTGATAAAACTTAGTGACGAAGCGGGTTTGGATATAATAAGGCACGATGCTGCTCATATAATGGCACAGGCAGTAAAAGAGCTATTTCCTAATACTCAGATTACTATCGGCCCAACAATTCAGGATAGTTTTTACTATGATTTTGCTACAGATCGTACCTTCACTACGGACGATCTTACCGCAATAGAAAAGAAAATGAAAGAGATTATAAAAAGTAACCACAGATTTGTTCGAGAAGTTTGGACTCGCAAGCAGGCAATTGATTTCTTTAGTGGTATAGGCGAAAAATATAAGGTTGATATTATCTCATCCATACCAGAGGGTGAAAACCTAACTGTTTATAGGCAAGGTGATTTTATTGACCTATGTCGTGGTCCGCACTCACCATCAACCGGCAGAGTTAAAGCGTTTAAACTTATGAAAGTAGCGGGTGCATACTGGCGAGGTGATGCAAAGGGCCCAATGTTGCAGCGAATATATGGTACAGCATGGAGAAATAAGGATGAATTAAACGCTTACCTTGAGTGCCTCAAAGAAGAAGAAAAACGTGATCACCGCAAAATTGCTAAGGATATGGATTTATTTCACATTCAAGAGGAAGCTGTTGGGCAGGTTTTTTGGCATGAACAAGGATATATTCTATATAATGTTCTTGAGTCTTACATCAGAAAGAAGCTAATAAATAATGGCTATTTTGAGGTAAAAACTCCTATTTTAGTAAGTAAAGAGCTGTGGGAAAGATCTGGACATTGGGATAAGTTTCGTGAAAATATGTTTATTGTTGACGAATCTGAGAATAAAAAGTTAGCAATAAAACCCATGAATTGTCCTTGTCATGTGCAGATTTTTAATTCTCACACCAGGAGCTACCGTGATTTACCAATACGTATGGCAGAGTTTGGCACATGCCATAGAAATGAAAGCTCAGGCTCATTGCACGGACTGATGCGAGTGCGTGGTTTTACGCAAGACGATGCACACATTTTTTGTATGGAAGAACAAGTGAATTCTGAGACTATAAAGTTTTGTGACCTTTTAAAAGAAGTATATTCAGAGCTTGGATTTAATGAAATTTCTGTGAAATTTTCAGACCGTCCAGATATTAGAGCAGGTAATGATGAAGTATGGGATAGAGCTGAAAAAGCGCTGCTTGAAGCCGTTAAAGAAGCGGGCTTGAGTTATAAACTTAATCCTGGTGAAGGTGCATTTTATGGTCCAAAGCTAGAGTTTGTTTTAAAAGATGCAATAGGCAGAAGCTGGCAATGTGGAACATTACAAGTTGATTTCATTTTACCAGAACGTCTGGGAGCTTTTTATATAGGGGCAGATGGACACAAGCATCACCCTGTCATGTTACATAGGGCAATTCTTGGGACTTTTGAGCGTTTTATTGGAATTTTGATAGAAAATTACGCAGGAAAATTTCCAGTTTGGCTTGCTCCAACGCAACTTGCTATTCTAACCATTACAAATGAGGCTGACGGTTACGCCACAGAAATCAGCAATGTCTTAAAAGAACAAGGTGTGAGAGTCAAGACTGATTTGACCAATGAAAAAATTAGTTATAAGATACGTTTGCATAGTCTAAACAAGGTTCTTATATTGTGGATTGTAGGCAAAAATGAAGTTACAAGTAAAACTGTGTCAGTGAGAAATTTAGGATCGGAAAGACAGGAGTCTTTTTCTTTGGAGAAGGCTATTGAATTGTTGTTAAAAAGTATTAATTTGAATTAAGGGAGTTAAAGTTTGCAAGTTAAAAAGAACAATAAAAACAGAATTAATGGATTCATCACAGCTAAGGAGGTACGTTTAGTTGATCATAGTGGTGAAATGGTCGGAATCGTGCTAATAGAACGAGCTTTGGAGCTTGCACAGGGTGTTGGTTTAGACTTGGTAGAAATTGCACCTGATTCAACCCCTCCAGTATGTAAAATTCTGGATTATAGCAAACAAAAGTATGATATAAAAAAGAAAGCAAGTGAAGCAAAAAAGAAACAAAAAACATTAACTATAAAAGAAATTAAACTGGGTCCCAATATTGGTGATCACGATTACGGAACAAAATTGCGTCAAGCAAGAGACTTACTTGCCCACGGACATAAAATTAAAGTCACAATGAGATTTAGAGGGAGAGAGCTTATAAACACTGAAGTTGGACTGGAAAAATTAGAACGGCTAATTCGAGACACTGAAGATATCGCAAAGGTAGAATTGGCACCTAAAAGAGAAGGGAATCAATATTTTTTAGCTCTGGTTGCTAAGTAGCAAAACGGCTTAAGAAGTATAAGTAAAGTTAAATTATCGCTCTCTCTTTGATAACATGGCGAAAATGTCTTATTAATCCTTGAATCGGCCAAGCTGCAGCATCGCCAAGCGCGCAAATTGTATGTCCTTCTATTTGAGTTGTAAGGTCAAGCAGCTTATCTATTTCATCAGGTTTAATATCTCCTGCCACCATCCTCTTCATAATCCTCCACATCCATCCAGTACCTTCACGGCATGGTGTGCATTGTCCACAGGACTCATGCATATAAAAGTGTGATAACCTCTCTATTGCAGCTATTATATCAGTTGATTTATCCATCACTATTACAGCAGCAGTACCAAGCCCTGATTGTGCAGTTCTTAATGAATCAAAATCCATTTCAATAGTATCGCATATAGATTTTGGAATTAATGGCACTGAAGACCCACCAGGTATTACAGCAAGTAAATTATCCCAACCTCCTCGCACTCCACCTGCGTATTTTTCAATTAATTCACGTAGTGGAATTCCGAGCTCTTCTTCAACATTACACGGGTTGTTTATGTGCCCTGAAATACAAAAGACCTTGGTACCAGTATTATTTGGTTTACCAAGAGATGCAAACCATTCTCCTCCGCGATTTAGAATATCTGGAACCATGGCTATAGTTTCAACGTTGTTTATTGTGGTTGGGCAGCCAAAAAGTCCAACACCTGCAGGAAATGGAGGCTTCATGCGAGGAAAGCCCTTTTTTCCTTCAATTGATTCAAGTTGAGCTGTTTCTTCTCCACATATGTAAGCTCCTGCACCCCTATGGATAAACACATCAAGATCATAACCTGATTTGCAGGCATTTTTTCCAATTAAGTTTTCTTTATAGGCTTCCTCAAGTGCTTTTTTTAGAACTAAATATTCATTATAAAATTCACCCCTGATATAAATATATGCAGCTGATGCGCTGATCGCTCTGCTGGCCAGGAGAATTCCCTCAAGTAACTTATGTGGCTCATATCGCAATATATCTCTATCTTTACATGTACCAGGTTCTGACTCATCTGCATTGACTACTAAATATGCTTTTGGGAGATTTTTGGGCATAAAGCTCCACTTAAGGCCGGTGGAAAATCCTGCACCCCCTCGACCTCTCAAACCAGATTTCTTTACTTCATCAATGATTTTTTCTGATCCTAAATCCAGTAATTCTTTTGTTTTTTGCCAGCTACCACGTTTTTTTGCACCCTCAAGTAGTGGAGTTTCTTTACCATTTAGGTTGGTGAATATTTTGTCTTGTTCTTTTAGCATGTTTTTCAAAATTTGTGAGTGATCCCGACGCGATTCGAACGCGTGACCCACTGATTAAAAGTCAGTTGCTCTACCGGCTGAGCTACGGGATCATTTCATTTTTCAGCTATACTAAACATCAATACAGTTTTTATCCGTTTTAATCAAACTAAAATTTTCATGTGTGGTTAAATAAATTATATAATATACTGCGTTAGTGATAATTTAGTTAAAAAATTTTTAAAGGAAAACTTCTTGTTAATTTTCAATTCACAGATTTATTTGGATGGTGTGAAGTATAACGCTAAGGAGACAAGAAAAATAGAAAACTGTATATACCCTGCAGAATTTGTGCACTATTTAGCAATAGCCTATAGCTAACACATCATACCGCCGCGGCGCTAACTAGTAGCGGAATGACGATTTTTCAAATTGTCGGTAAATCTAAGTCAGTTTAGCTATAACAGATAAATATTTCTTGCATTTCAGCCTGAGTGATTTATGCTTTAAGCAAGAATTGGGGGCATAGCTCAGCTGGTAGAGCATCTGTTTTGCACGCAGAAGGTCAGCGGTTCGATCCCGCTTGCCTCCACCAATATAGGTTCTAGCATATCATAAAGTCAGCTTATTTTAGCCCATGAGTATTTTATACTGGTTCCCTAAAAAATCCCTCTTTCTGTAACTTTTCTTTATGCAAGCAATGTTTGTTATTATAATTCTGATATATACTAACTTAACAATAAATTAATCAATAAATGTTAGAATAACTATAATTAAATTTATTAGGTCATATTTATGAGTGGAAAAAAGCATGTTTTTAAGATGGTGCCTGGAAAAGAGGTGTTTAGAAAAACCCCGACTAAAGTGATAAGGTGGCCTGAAGGTTATAATCCTACAATGTCTATTAAAAAAGTTGAGCTTGTATCGCTGGATGATAAAAACGATGTAGTACTAGGCTTATTACCTATAAAACTTTGCAGCAGTTATTGCATAGACAGTTACATATGTTTGGAGGAAGAAAATGAAGGAAATCTGGTAGCTAAAGATTATAAAAGTGATTCTAACTTAGATTATTTAAAAAGTAACCATACATTTGTATATTACGGTAATGAGTTGGCTAAGTTATCATATACAAGAGAACTTGTGCAGCCTTTCAAAACTATTTGTGGCAGTTCTATTAAATCAAAAAAATTGGAATACAAATATGTAACATGGGAAGATTCAGATACTGGCAACAATAAATATTATTTTTCAGACGAGGCAGGAAATATAATCGATTCACCTGACAATAAGGTATTACAAGACATTATGTTATACTACGGTGAGAGACATATAAGAGATGTGCTACTGTTGCTATCAAGCACGTTTATCAAAGTTTTTATTCAGGGCCTAACAGACGACCAACTAAAAACTCTTGCCAATACTCTTAGTAACGAGCAACTACAAAAAATAATTCCTGAACTGAATTCAAATCAACTGCAGGTTCTTGCACAGAATTTAACGGATGGACAGCTACAAAAAATAATTCCTGAACTGAGTTCAAACCAGTTGCAGGCTTTAGCAGAGAACTTAACAGATGAACAACTTAAAGCTTTGGTGGATCATCTAACCAATCACCAATTACAAACTCTTGCTCAGGAACTAAATCCAGAAAAGTTACAAATAATTGTTCCTATTTTAAATGATGCTCAGCTTGAAGCTCTAATTAGAGACTTAAATCCAGAGCAAGTAAAAGAAATTTTACCTCACTTAAAAGTGGATCAGTTCAAAGCACTTATTAAAACTTTAAATGACGAGCAATTTACAGTGCTTGCAAAAGACTTAGCTGAGCACCACTTGACGATACTTTCCAAAGAATTAGAAGGTGACCAGTTGAAAGCTTTAGTAAATAGTCTGCGAAATGTAAAAGACAAGATTTAATCTGACAGAGAAGAATTAACTGACAGAAGAATTGACGTAGTCAAAACTAATATCAGGCTGTTGTTTAATGCTACTAATATTTTTCTGAAAAGCAATATGTTTACTGTCAAAAAACGTTTGCATAGGTGTTTTGCCATAGCAGTATTTGCCTGAGTGAGGCCTTGTCTCATTGTAAGAACGCAACCAATGATCAACATCGATCTGTAGATCCTCCAAAGAATAGTAGATTTTCTTTCTAAAGATAATATTGTAACACTCATCTTGCATAGTTCTATGGAATCTTTCACATATGCCATTAGTTTGTGGAGAGTTGGCTTTGGTTCTAGAATGATCGATATTTTCGATTCCTAAATATAGCTGATAAGCGTGATTTTCGGGCTTGCCACAATACTCCGTACCCCTATCAGTTAGAATGCGTAATAATGGAATTCTCTGCTCATCAAAAAATGGGATAACTCTATCGTTAAGAAGATCTGCAGCTGTAATAGCTGTTCTGTCCGTGTAAAGTTTAACCATTGCAACTCTGGAATAAGTATCAACAAAAGTTTGCTGATAAATGCGCCCTATGCCTTTGATATTGCCCACATAATAGGTATCTTGAGAACCCAAATAACCTGGATGTTGCGTCTCAATTTCACCATGAGCTTCCCTTTGTTCTTTCACTTTTTCTAAAGCTGCAAGTTGTTCTTCAGTTAAAATGATTCCGTCTTGAGCTACTTTTGCCTCCAGTGCTTTAAGTCTCTTTTTCAAAGTTTCAAGGTCATTTCTTAGCCATACAGATCTTACTCCTCCTTGGGAAATTATTATACCTCTTTTTCTCAGCTCATTTGCAGCTCTTTCTTGTCCATATGCAGGAAATTCTGTAGCTATGCCAATTATTGCTCTTTCTATATCTTCCGAAACTCTGTTTGCTAATAGCGGTTTTTTCTTACTTATTTCATGTAATGCTTCTTCTCCCCCATTTTCATATAACTCCTTGAATCGATAAAATGTATCTCTTGAGTATCCCATCACTTTGCACGCTTGAGACACATTTCCTAATTGTTTTGCTAGCTCTAGTAATCCTAGTTTTGGTTTTAGTATTTTTGTTTGTATTGTACTCATTTCTAACACTCCTTATTTTTATTATTCTTAACTTACTTTTTTAAAGTGTCATATCAAGTCCTGTTTAATACATTTAATGTATGGTTAGAGCGAAGATTACTTCCACAATTACAGCGTGATACAACCATAGTTATGGATAATGCTACATTCCATAAAACTCCCAAAACAAAGTCATTAATAGAGTCTTTTGGCTGTCATTTGCTTTATCTTCCAACATATTCACCTGATCTAAATCCGATAGAGCATTGTTGGCACACCATCAAAAGTCGCCTCAGACCTCTAATGCATCAATGTACAGACTTACACCTTTTAGTTGGTAATACCATTTTAGACGTTTATCATTCGTTTTAGAAAATACTATAGTTGAAATAGCGCAGTTACTCACCCCATAAATTTGGTGCTCTCTTTCAATCAAAGGTGTCTTGCTGCTTGAAATGTTTTCTTTGTAAAAATTTGGCTTATCTTTATATCATCTCATTCAAACAGCATTAACATAACTTATGCCTTTTTTGGATGTAGAAATTTTCTAGGAATTGTCTTTTTGAATTCTATGGTATTTTGTTTAACATTGAAACAAGAGGCCAGTGTCACGCACTGGCATGACACCCATTTGTTCCTATAGTTGTCTTTTCTCGTCTACCTTATTTTGCCACTCTGCTGAACAGATACATAAAGAAAGTGGAAAATTGGACATTCTCAACTCGGCTCCTGCAGATTAAAAATTAAGTTGAATAAAAATTGGATTTGACGCAGTTTTTTCCCATAGTTTAAGAAATTAAAAGTTTAACGATTAGAATTATAATTACAAACCACAATAAAAAATAGACTTTTCCATTTGATTTATTTTTAATTTGGATGTTTTCTAATTTTTTATCAGCTATTAGGTTTAATTTTTCTATAAGGCTAAATATCCCTTGGATTGTTTTTACAGGATAAGAACTTCTAATTTTTTCCCTATACCCTATTTTACTTTCATGTTGACTGCTTATCCACGCTTCAACTACTTTCCACATATTGATTTCTGGGTAGATCTTTCTACATGTCCCTTCCAGTAAAATCATAGTTTTCTGCAGCAATAACAATTGTGTTTGAACTTTCATATCAAAATCACCAGTTATTTTTAATAGCTGAGCAAGTAAACTAGCAAATGAAATCTTCTGTATAGGCTGCCCAATAATGGGTTCACCTATTGCCCTGCAAGCTGTGACAAAATTTCTATGCTGTGATGAAACGTAACCAGCTTTAAAGTGCATTTTTGCAACGTGATCATAATCCCGATTTAAAAAGCCTTTGAGTATCTCTATAACGTAATAGCATGTCTCACGATCTATTCTACCCATGATTCCACAATCCAGGGCAATAATATTGTTATTACTCTCAACCATTAGATTTCCAGGATGCATATCAGCATGAAAAAAACAATCCCTGTATACTTGATTGCAAAACGATTCTATAAGATTGATAGCTATTTGCTTACGATTATTCAGTTTTTCAACTTCGTATATTGGCGTTGCTTCTATCCATTCTAATGTTAAAACCTTTTTCGAAGTTCTATTCCAATCTACTTCAGGTACGTAAAAACCTCTGTCATTTTTTGTGTTTTCCTTTAGTTCCGAAGAGTGAGCAGCTTCAAAACGTAGATCTAACTCTAATCGGCAAATTTCAGCAAAAGTTTTGACTAATTCAATTGGCCTCAGCCTTTTTGATTGTTCGCTAAATTTTTCTGCAATTTCCGCAAGCCAAGAAAGCATCTTTATATCCCTTGAGAATGTTTTCTCAATATTTGGCCTTAAAACCTTTACAGCAACTTCTTTACCTTCAGTTGTAACCGCTCTATGCACCTGAGAAATCGATGCTGCTGCAATTGGTTTTTCAGAAAAGCTTGAAAAAATGTCGCTCAATTTACAATTAAACTCACTTTCTATAGTTTTAACTGCTATTTTATGTGAAAACGATGGCAATCTATCACATATCAATAACAAGTTATTTGTTATATCCTCATTTAAAACATCAGTACGTGATGAGATAGACTGCCCAAACTTAATGAATACCGGACCTAATTTTTCAAGAGCACACTTTAGCTTGTGACCTTGTATTTTATTTATTGATTTCTTTGATGGTGGAAGTAAATAAGGTAATATATTGTAACGCGTCAGCACCGTAGTTATGTGCAGAAGACGCAAAATATTTTGAATCATTTCGCTGCGTAACTGCTAAATATTTCATTTAGGGTTTTATTCTTCATAATCTCATCAGGCTTACCTTGGCAGTAGACAGTATTATTTATACAAATTATGTAATCTGAGCATGGTAGAGCAGAGTTAAGATCATGAGAAGTCATAAGAATCGACACTAATCGGTTTTTTGCTATTTTGCTTATAATATCATAGAACTTAGCCCGTGCGTTAATATCCATTGCACTAACTGGCTCATCTAGAATGATCAAGTCAGGCTCTGCAATTAAACAACGTGCAAGCAGTAATAATTGTGTTTGCCCTGCAGAAATTTCTAATACTTGATTTTTCAAAATGTTACCGATACCAGCCAACTCTATCGTTTCTGTAATAATGGATTGATTTTTCTTTAATCTTTTCAAGGAGCTATTTAAAAGGAAATATTCAACTGTTATTGGCATCAAATTACTAACACTAAAATTTTGCGGCATGTAGCTAATTTTTGTGTTCTCAGCTAACACAATATTTCCAGTATAATTTTTATTTATACCAGAAATTGCTTTCACTAAAGAGGTTTTACCTCCACCATTTGGACCAAGTATTGTAATTATGTCTCCTCTTTCCATGAACATATTAATATTGTCAAGGATTCTTTTACCATCATACGTGAGAGCAAGATTTTCTATTTTTAGAACACGATTATTGACATTATTCAATTTATTGACAAAATTTAACTTCTTCTCAACATTTATATGAGACATTTACTGGCTTTTTTTCTATTACTTTCACTTACATTATACTATAATATTGCCTTTTCATCCAATTTAAAAATTGTAGCTACAATCAAACCTATCCACTCACTTGTAGCTTCTGTTACAGAAGGGATTTTAGAATCGGAATTGCTTGGCTATGCAACATCTGCGCATAATTATATATTAAAGCCATCTGATGCGAGTAATTTAGAATCAAGTGACGTTATATTTTATGTTGACGATAACTTAGAGACGTTTGTTCAAACTTTCGCCAAAAATAATAAAGAACTAGTGCAATTGTCAAAGGCAATCAACCTACTTCCTGCTCGGCCACATTCATTTTCTAGAAAAATCACTCACATTCAAGATGAAAAAGATTTACACATGTGGCTGAGTCCCGAAAATGCAAAGAGCATGATACTTTCTATAAGTGCAACATTGTCTAACATAGACAAAGAAAATTCCCATCGATACAGTTCTAATGCAACAAAAGCTATAAAAAAAATAGACCAAGAAGTAAAAGAAATCATGAAAGAATTGAATGATTTTAAAAATCAAAAATACATCGTTACTCATGATGCTTATCAATATTTTGAAAAATATTTCGGTCTAAATCACCCAAGCGCTATTCTTTCTATAGAAGAGGATTCTTACATAGGTATGAAGAGTTTAATGAAGCTAAAAAAGATAATGAAGGAAGAAAACGTTAAATGTATATTTGCTCATTCACAGGAAGATAGCATAAAGCCTAACGCCCTTTCTAATGACGCAAAAATGGTAGTTCTTGATCCTATTAGATCAGACATAGAGCCTGGAAAAGATGCATATCTAGCTATAATCAATAGCATTGCACAAAATTTTAAGTCTTGTTTTGTTGAGTAATAAGTTCCCTTTTAGCTTACTGTTTTATTGTTCTGCAAATCAAGAAGAAGTGAGTTTACAACAAATGGTGTCATTCCAGTGCTTGACACTGGAATCCAGCTTTTTCATAATTATCAAAACGTTGTATTTTAACATAAAACGGCTACTTTTATGCTTGCTAACTTAATAAACTTCCTGGATCCCAGTGTCAAGCACTGGGATGACATTGTAGGGGTGCTGGCCTGATAACCGTCATCCCGCTACTTGTTAGCGGGATCTAGAGATACCGCGAATGAATCGCGGTATGACGGTTCGCGGCGGCATGACGATAAGGTTTATACCTTGTCATCCCAGTGCTTGACACCGGGATTGATTTATCTTGTCTACCTTATTTTGCCACTCCGCTGAACGGATACCATATTATGCAGGTTTAGAATTATGCTTTATTCTTACGTTTATGTCTTGGCCCAATACAATCAATAAGTTAAGCAAGTATTCTAAGGAGAACCCTTCGATTTTTGACCTATTGATTTGAGATACTTTAGGTTGATCAATCTTTAGAGCGTTTGCTGCTTTTTTCTGTGTTGTATACTTCTTACTTATTAATTGTGCAATGATCTTTATTAATTTCAGTTTTGTATCTTTTACATCTCCCAACTCTACTATTATAGGATAACTTAATTGTAAATTTTGCATAATAATAAAATCCCTTATAAAAAAATTACTTTAGTTTTTCTTCTTTAAATAACATATGCCTTCTGACTACTGGGTCATACTTCCTAAACTCCAGTTTTTTGGTGAGCTTTTTTGGATTACGCTTTTTTACATAAAAATAACCTGTTGATTTTTCTTCACCAGTTTTTGTTGTCTTGATTGCAGTGCTAACTAACTTAACGAGCAAAGAAGCATTTTTTTTCGCCATACTTATAATGATATAATAAATTCTATGCGAGTTTATTACGCAAAACACTAAAAGTCAACCGAATAATGCAGATCGTAAAATTCTTGACAATCAACAGTGCATTAAGTAGCATGAAGTTAACTTCAGAATGAAAAGCAAACGGTAAATAAGTGGCAAATAGTGGTAAAAGGTTATTATTGATAGAAAATTCCACCTGTTCTAATGAGGTAAGAGTTGCCTTGTCAGTTAATAATAAGGTTGTAGAATTTGAACAAGAATTCAAGGAAAAAAAACAATTAAGAGGTAATATATACGTTGCTTATATAAAGCGTATAGAGCCTTCTTTGCAAGCCGTATTTATCGAATATGGAAAAAATAAGCAAGGTTTTTTGTCTTTTTCCGAGATATCTCTAGATTACTTCAATATTCCAGAAAAAGAAAAGGAAACTATCTTTGAGAGCTACTCAAATGACGATTATACAGAAAAAGGGAACGATACCATAGCAAATGTCTCTTCAGATTCTGCAGCTAGTAAGAATGTCAACGAATCAGGTAGTGGTTTTGTAAGAGAGGTACCTTTATATAAAAAATACAAATTACAAGATGTTATTTCAGTAAATCAAAAAGTATTGGTTCAGCTAACTAAAGAGGAACGAGGCAATAAAGGAGCTTCATTTACAACATACATAACTTTAGTGGGTAGATACTGTGTTTTCATGCCAAATTCCATGAGTAAAAGAGGAGTGTCTCGCAGAATTGAAGATGCTAATGTCAGAAAGCAGTTAAAGGATATACTAAATTTAATAAACTTGCCAAAAAGATCAGGTTTAATAGTAAGAACTGTTGGTTCAGGAAAAAGTAAGAAAGAAATTGAGCAAGATTACAATTACTTATCCTCATTATGGCAGAGCATTCAAAAAAATGCCTTCTCTGTAAATGCTCCATCATTAATTTACAACGAAGCAGATGTAATTATGAGATCTGTTCGTGATTTTTGTAGCGATGGTATAGAAGTTATAGTGTCTGGAAAGGAAGCTTTTGAAGCAGTTAAGCAATATGCTAATAATGCACTAAAAGGTAGTAAGTTGCGCTATAGATTGTATAGAGGTTATGTTCCGATCTTTACTTACTACGGGATCGAAGATCAAATTTCTGAGTTATATAGCAATAGAGTAGAGTTGCCATCTGGTGGGTCTTTGATAATCACTTTAACTGAGGCGTTTGTTTCAATAGACGTAAATTCAGGAAAGATGACAGGAGAAGATAGCATAGAAGAAACAGCTTATAGAACCAATATGGAAGCAGTACCTGAAATATCAAGACAGGTGAATCTTAGAGGCCTATCAGGATTAATAGTAGTCGATTTTATTGACATGTTGAAATATCAGTATTGCAGAGCTGTTGAGTCTGCTATAAAGCAAGCGTTTAAAGACGATAAAGCTAAAGTTCAATTTAGCTACATAAATGACTTTGGTTTAATGGTATTTTCAAGACAAAGAATTAAACCAAACATACAAGAAATTAATACTACAGAATGTTTACACTGCAAAGGTACTGGAAGAATAAAATCAAACGAAGTAATTGTTTCATCAATACTAAGGGATTTACAACATATTGCTAACAAGAATCGAAATAAGTCTTTTGATTTAGTAGCGCACAGTGCAGTTATAGCGCACATTTTTAATAACAAACGCAATACAGTTTCTACAATCGAAAAAGAGTTTAATATTACATTGAACGTCAGTATTGATAACAGTTTAGATGTAAACACATTTGTTTTAAAACAAGGAGATGATGTTAATTTAAACGGTTATAAGCCATTACAGAACTCTGGATACCAAATTGGGGATAGCAGCAATGAAGAAGCTGATAATTCAAATAAACTACGAGGCAATTTTTGGCTGACTAAGTGGCTTTCGCGCCTTTTAAGTTCTAATGACTAACTAGAAATCCTAAGTTGGGCTTGTAATTAATGAGTCCTATACTTATATATTCTTATATCAGATAATATTTACAATGGGGTACTCATTATGGGAAGAGCAATAGGCATAGATCTTGGAACAACAAATTCTTGTGTTGCAATAATGCAGGGCAAGGATACAAAGGTAATAGAAAATAAAGAAGGGGCAAGAACTACCCCATCTATAGTTGCATTTACTTCGTCAGGAGAAAGGTTGATTGGCGCTCCTGCAAAAAGACAAGCAACCACCAATGCAAGTAATACCTTTTTTGCTACTAAGAGATTAATAGGCCGTCAATATGGTGATTCTGAAATCAAAAATCTAAACGTGCCGTATAAAGTGTTTGCAGCAAAAAGTGGTGATGCATGGGTTAAAACAACTGATAATAAAGAATATTCTCCTAGTCAAATTGGTGCATTTATACTACAAAACATGAAAGAGGCAGCAGAAGCTTATCTTGGGGAGGAAGTAAAAGATGCTGTGATAACAGTGCCAGCATACTTCAACGACTCTCAACGTCAAGCAACAAAAGATGCAGGAAAAATTGCCGGATTAAATGTACTCAGAATAGTAAATGAACCGACTGCTGCAGCACTTGCTTATGGTCTTGATAAGAAACATGGGCACACAATAGTAGTATATGACCTTGGTGGTGGTACATTTGACGTTTCAATACTTGAAATAGGCGATGGAGTTTTCGAAGTGAAAGCGACAAACGGTGATACCCATCTTGGAGGTGAAGACTTTGATAATGGAGTAGTGAGTTATTTACTAGATGAATTCAAGAAAAGTAATGGTATTGATTTGAGAAATGATCCAATGGCTATGCAAAGAATCAAAGAAGCTGCTGAAAAAGCAAAAATTGAATTATCAAGCGCAATGGAAACGGAAATAAATCTACCGTTTATTACAGCTGATGCAAGTGGCCCAAAACACTTAAATATGAAATTAACGAGAGCAAAACTTGAAAGTTTAGTGAATGATTTAATCGAAAGAACTATAGCTCCTTGTAAAAAAGCTCTTGAGGATGCTGGTTTGTCTGCTAGTCAAATTGGCGAAGTGGTTCTCGTTGGTGGCATGACTCGTATGCCAAAAGTTATAGAAAAAGTTAAAGAATTATTTGGCAAAGATCCACATAGAGGAGTTAACCCTGATGAAGTTGTAGCAATTGGAGCTGCAATACAGGCGGGGATCATTCAAGGTGATGTAAGAGATGTGTTACTACTTGATGTGACTCCACTTTCTCTTGGTATTGAAACTCTAGGAGGAGTATTCACTCCACTTATTGAGCGTAATACTACAATTCCTACTAAAAAATCTCAAGTATTTTCAACTGCAGAAGACAACCAAACAGCTGTTACAATCAAGGTGCATCAGGGTGAAAGAAAACTGGCAGTTGATAATAAACTACTTGGCCAGTTTAGTTTGGAAGGAATACCCCCTGCTCCGCGCGGAAGGCCACAAATTGAAGTAACATTTGATATAGATGCAAATGGAATAGCGCACGTTTCTGCAAAAGATAAAGCTACTGGAAAAGAGCAAAAAATACGCATTCAATCTTCAGGTGGTCTATCTGATGATGAAATAAATCGCATGGTAAAAGAAGCTGAAGAAAAAGCGCAAGAAGATGAAAAGCGCAAAAAGTTTATTGAAGTGAAGAATCAAGCGGATAGCTTAGTCCATTCTACAGAAAAGTCTCTGACAGAGTATGGTGATAAAGTCTCACCTGAAGATAAATCTGCTATTGAAAGTGCACTGAATGAACTGAAAGAGGCTAGTAAATCTGATAATATTGATGACGCTGATTCAATACAGCAGAAAGTTACTAATCTTTCTCAATTATCTATGAAACTTGGAGAAGCTATGTATCAAGCATCTCAACAAAATAGTGCTGAAAATGGCTTTTCATCAGAAGGAAATCCAAATGATAAAGAGGAAAAAGTAGTAGATTCTGATTATCAAGACATAGATAATAAAGAAGAGAATAAGTAATTGCGATTGTCATCCAAGTAGCTGATACTGGGATGACAAGAGGAGCATATTGTTGCTTAAAGAAACCATTATGGATATTATTAAAACAATAGAAGAAAAGATACGCGATTCGATAGATGTAATTGATATCAACATTATCGATGAATCAGCAAAGCATGCTGATCATTACTTTGCTTCATCTTCAACATTACCTTCGCACATTAAATTAATATTAATATCTGACGGCTTCATTGGAATGAGCGTTCTAAAAAGACACAAGTTGATTTATGAGTTATTGAAGGGTGAGATAGAGCTAATACATGCAATTTCTCTTCACTTGTATACGCAAGATGAGTACAATTTAAAAAATAAATAATAAAAATGTGAAGGAAGAGTCTTTATTAGTTAAAGCAGGAAGAAAATTTAATGACTATAAAGGTTCTATGAACCCGCCAGTTTATCATTCTTCTACCATATTATTCCCTACTTACAAGGGCTACTTAAATGCAGCAAATGGAGAAAGTATATACGATGTAATCAACGATGGTGTTGCAAGAGATTACAGCTATAGTAATGTTGGTACTCCCACTGTCCATTATCTTTCAAATGCACTTGCTGAAATTGAAGGGAGTGGACAAGCGTTAATCTACCCTTCCGGACTATTTGCACTTACTTTTGCTATTTTGACTTTCACTAAAGCAGGTTCTCATGTTTTAATTCAGGATAACAGTTATTACCGACTCAAGAGATTTGCCGAAAATGAGCTACCAAAAAGGGGAATAGAAGTAACTTTTTATGATCCAACACAGGATATAACTGACTTAATTCAGAGTAATACTTCATTGATAATGATCGAGACTCCTGGTTCTGTAACGTTTGAGATTTCGAATATAGAGCATATAGTAAAAGTTGCTAAAGAACGTGGAATCGTAACCGTTTGCGACAATTCATGGGCCACTCCTTTGTTATTTAAGCCGCTTGATTATGGAATTGATGTTGCACTATATGCGGTGACAAAGTATCTAGCCGGTCACTCAGACTTATTGATGGGGGCTATTATTGCTGAAGGTGAAATTTTTAAATTGCTTTATGAGAGCTATAAAAATTATGGAGTAACCATTCAATCGCACGACTGCTACCTTGCACATAGGGGACTTAGAACATTGTACACACGTATGAAAAGGCACCAAAATACAGCAATGGAAGTGGCAAAGTGGCTAGAAAAACATTCAAAAATCAAAAAAGTTTTGTATCCAGCACTTCCCTCCCATCCTCAACACGAATTATGGAAAAGTTACTTTAAAGGAGCAAGCGGCGTATTCAGTATAGTATTGGGTAGAGAATATTCATGTGAAGAACTAAGCTGCATGGTTGATCATATGAAAATTTTTGGTATCGGTGCTTCTTGGGGAGGGTGCGACAGTTTGATATTACCAGTAGATCGTAGATCTATGTCAAGATCTGTAATGAATTCAGATTATGGTGGAAGTTTTATACGGATATTTTGTGGACTGGAAGATCCTGAAGATTTAATCTCTGATTTAAATGCTGCACTAGCAAGGTTGCCATGTTTGAACACTAAAACTGGCAGAGTAAAACATGAAACTGAGAGAGTTACTGCATAACATTATTGATGTTAACTTTGATATTGAAATCAAGGGCGTTACATGTAATCCCAATAGAGTAAAGGAAGGTTATCTTTTTGTTTGTGTGTCTGCGGTGTCATTCCAGCGCGTGACGCTGGAATCTAGAAAACCAGCATGTATCCAGATTTTTCCTACTGAATCCCAGTATCACGCACACGACTGTGTAGACGTTGTCATACAAGGAACCAAAAAAGATGTCATCCCAGTGCTTGACTACTTGGATCCAGAAAATTTAATTGCAAATGAACACACTAAGCAATTGCATAATAAAAACTGGATTCCAGTGTCAGCTACTTGCATGACAAATACTCCGAGTTTTGCAGTGCTTGACCACCCAAACCCTCAAGAAATATACAGCGAAATAGTCAGCAGGTTTTATCAATTCAAACAGCCCAAATATGTTGCTGCTGTAACTGGTACAAATGGTAAAACTTCAGTAGTAGAATTTTGCCGCCAGATCTGGCAAAACTCTGGCTATAATGCTGCGTCTATTGGAACACTTGGAACATGCATCAATAATGGCAGAAAAGGTAATAGCAACAGCCTTACCACTCCAGGTGCAGAAGACCTTTACGCAACATTGCGTGGTATAAGTGTAGAACACTTAGTGTTGGAATCATCAAGTCATGGGATTGATCAATACAGAATCCATGGATTAAAGTTGAGTGCTGCAGCTTTTACTAATTTCTCGCAAGATCATTTAGATTACCATAAAAATCTTGGTGAATATTTAGAAACTAAAAAAAGGCTGTTTTACGAGGTATTACCAGAAGGAAAAACAGTAATTTTAAATGCGGATATAAATGAGTACCATGCATTGCTTAAAATAGCTGAAAAACGCAGCAACAAAGTTATCACCTATGGAAAAACAGGCTCTAACATTACTTTATTAAAGCAGATACCAACTCCTGATGGTCAATACCTGACAATTAAAATTGGTGATGAAATTCATGAGACGTTTTTCCAAATTTTGGGGCAGTTTCAGGCATATAACCTGCTATGTGCAATTGGTATATCTGGATTAAATTACAGAGAAATATCTATAGACAAACTCGTTTCTCCACTGGGAAGAATGGAGAAAGTAGAACCTTTTGCATTTGTGGATTACGCGCACACTCCAAGTGCGCTTAAACAAGCCCTATTATCTTTAAAATGGCACTTCAATAAAAAAATAATTCTAGTTTTTGGTTGTGGTGGAAATCGCGATCAGACGAAACGTTCAGAAATGGGCAAAATAGCACAAATGTATGCAGATAAAGTAATAATTACAGATGATAATCCGCGTGATGAAGATCCGGCAAAAATTCGCCACGATATTTTGCTACATTGCCCTGATGCACTGGAGATAGGAGGTAGGAGAGAAGCTATAGAGAAAGGCGTAGATATTGCCTATAACGAGGGTATGATTCTGCTAGTTGCAGGAAAGGGAAATGAGAAATTTCAAATTATAGGCAACCAAACTTTTGAATTTAGTGATGTTGAAGTTATTAAAAATCACGTTTTAACCTGCTGATTTTCGCAATGGGCTTACCTCCGCTAATGTGCGAATATTGAAGCAAAAGTGATGTCATCCCAGTGTCAAGCACTGGGATGACACCCTCCTTGGCAAACAATGTTCGTACAGCTATGTGCGTGACGCTGGCGTTGGAATCTAGAAAAAAATAGATCCAAGTAGTCAAGCTACTTGGATGACACTGACTGCTAATTTTTTATGCAAGAGGTCCAATCATTTACCGTTCTTGCAAGTGATAGCACTCTCACTTCTTTTGCACCGGAGTTTAAAATTTCCTGAGAGCAAGATCTTACAGTTGCTCCGGTTGTTACCACATCATCAACTAATATCACGATTTTATTTTTGATAATTTTCTTGTTGCTTGTTTTAAAAGCCTTCTTTAAGTTTTTTTCACGCTGTTTAAGTGAAAGACCAGCTTGAGGCGCAGTATG
The DNA here is from genome assembly GCF_947251895.1 of Wolbachia endosymbiont (group A) of Bombylius major. Classification (NCBI taxonomy): domain Bacteria; kingdom Pseudomonadati; phylum Pseudomonadota; class Alphaproteobacteria; order Rickettsiales; family Anaplasmataceae; genus Wolbachia; species Wolbachia endosymbiont (group A) of Bombylius major. The sequence goes on from NZ_OX366395.1 coordinate 1,231,837, forward strand.
GCGAAGGCGTTTTATTGCAAATGGCGTATAGGATAAATTGGACAACTTACTCAATTCTTTTGCAAGCAGTGCTGCTTGATTATATTTACGTTTAAACAAGCGCATTTTATGTAACGGTATAGGAATTATGATCTCTGCGTTCTGAAATGTATCCTGATTAGCTTGGTGTATTCACTTTGCATAGATTTTTACGTAATTCAAATTATCAAAAAATTTGAAATTTATAATCATGTTTCTACTATGTTGATCATAAGCAAAAACTGATCTTAATACTTTAAACGGTGGAGGATTGATGATGCACTTGCCACACGTATAAATATTGTCTGAGATTACTACGCCACAAACATTGCAGTAATGCTTAGTTAGAAAATTGATTTTTTTGTTGCATTCACTACACAGATTAAGATTTTCATCAATGATACATTCGCAACTTACGCATACGCTTGGAAATATGAGATTTGTAGCTTTTTTTAGTAAGAGAAGGTTCACAACTCATTAAATATATTATAAAATAATTTATATAGTATAGCTAAAGTAACTTAAGCTTACACTCTTTCACTTTTTATTCCATTTCAATATAGTTCATGCTGCTGAAAAGCAGAACTTATAACTCAGTTTGTGGTATACCATTGACTGAAGTAGTCTTTGAATTATCCTTAGATAAGAATTGATGTTTTTCTGGCTCCTGTATTTCACTCAACTTACTTTGCGCTTTGTCACAAGCCCACATAAGTGGCGTTATGATTGACGCGTCAGCCCAAACGATAGCAGCGCAAGCATAATTTACAATCTTGTTAAATACTCTAGCTACTGCACTAGCACACTCTTGCCCAGCACTTAAAAATGCATTTGAATGATCAACTAATGATTGTGTACTTGCTTTTAAACAATAGTTCCCTGTTGTTTTTGACAACAACTTAATTGGTAAGTATGACGAATATGCCACTAACAAAAATAAAGGCTGCAATATTATGCTGGCTGCTAAAATAGCACTCAGTGCACAGAATGAATACACTTTCTCTGCTCTGTAACCCACGTATTCACAATTATCATTGTTTTTATAATACTTGTTATAATCGTCTTTACTCTCAACTCCACAAATTACATCTTTTACAGGTCCTAATACATTATCAACATAATGCACAGATTTATAGAAACTATCTTCTAGAACTAGTGTGTAATTTTTTGCTCTCTTAGCAGGTACAACTCCATATTCAACGTACCTTCTAAAGTATCGATATACTTACATTACCCTCTCCAAATCATAAATATGCAACATAGTCAATAATGATTAAGAAATAGTTTATAATAAATATGTTTTAAGATACCTGCCTGTAACACTTTCTGGAATTTTTACCACTTCTTCTGGAGTTCCAGTAGCAATCACTTCTCCGCCTTTTATTCCGCCCTCTGGTCCGATGTCTATTATATAATCTGCAGTTTTTATAACGTGCAAATTGTGCTCGATAACTATAACAGTGTTTCCCAGATCGACTAATCTATGGAGTATTTTTAGTAAGTTATTTATATCTTCAAAGTGTAATCCAGTTGTTGGTTCATCAAGAATATACAATGTTCTTCCGGTAAATCGTTTTGATAGTTCTTTGGACAGCTTTATTCGTTGTGCTTCACCCCCAGACAACGTTGTTGACGACTGTCCGAGTTTTATATAGCCAAGTCCCACTTCCTGCAAAGAAACCAACTTTTCTTTTACCATTGGAAGGTTTTCAAAAAAACCACAAGCTTGATCTATCGTCATATCAAGCACATCAGAGATTGATTTTTCTTTATAAGTAACTTCCAATGTTTCCCGATTATACCTTCGCCCTTTACATTGCTCACACTTCACATAAACGTCCGGTAGAAAATGCATCTCTATCTTTAAGTGCCCATCACCCTTACAAGCCTCACACCTTCCCCCTCTGGTATTAAATGAAAATCGGCCTATATTATATCCCCTTGCTTTTGACTCTGGAAGACCAGCAAACCAATTTCTTATATGAGTGAACATACCAACATATGTTGCTGGATTTGACGCCGGAGTTCTACCAATTGGCGACTGATCAACTTCTATAATTTTATCTACGTATTCAAGACCTTCTATCTTATCGCATTGGCCATACCTTGCAGACGAATGATGTATCTTATGTGCTGAATATTTATATAACGTTTCTATGACTAAACTTGATTTTCCTCCTCCTGATATTCCAGTAACACAAATAAGATTCCCTATAGGAAATTTAACGTTTACATTTTTTAAGTTATTTTCACATGCATTTATTACTTTTATGAACTGAGTTGCTTGCTTTCTTCTCCTTGGAATTAAAATTTTTTTCTCTCCACTCAAATATTGCCCTGTTATGCTCCCTGAATTTCTTTGCACCTGGTCTGGTGTTCCTTCTGCAACAACTTTTCCACCATTTACGCCAGCTCCAGGACCAATATCAATCGCATAATCAGCAGCCATTATTGTATCTTCATCATGCTCAACAACGATTACAGTGTTACCCATGTCTCTTAAGTTTTTTAGTGTGGCAATTAACCGATCATTATCACATTGATGAAGGCCAATCGAGGGTTCATCAAGAACATATAAAACCCCCGTTAATCCTGAGCCAATTTGCGAAGCAAGTCTGATCCTCTGACTCTCGCCGCCAGAGAGAGTGCTAGATTCTCGATCAAGCGTTAGGTAATTCAACCCTACATTCTTTAAAAATGTTAGCCTCTTGATTATTTCACTTAGTATTTTATTTGAGATTTGCTTCTGTTGTTCTGTGAGCTTGTCTGACAAATTTTCAAACCACTTAAGGGATTCATCGATACTAAGCCCTGATATTTCACCTATATGTTTGCTATCAATTTTTACTGTAAGCGCTTCTTTTCTCAATCTATAGCCAGTGCATTCTCTGCAGTGAGTAACAGAGCAATATCGCTCAACAAGCGTTTCATCATAATCCATCTGGTTTTCTAAGATACTGACCAAACCTTGAAATTTACCGAAGCCAAAGAGTATCATATCTTTTACTTCTTGATCTATGTTCTTCCACGGAATATCAAGGTTAAATTTGTAGTTTTCAGCCAGTGATAGAATTGCACTTTTTAGAAATCCATAACCTGTGTGCACTTGACGGAACATTGATCCCACTGGCTTTAAAGCACCCTCAGATATTGAAAGAGTTTCATCCGGTACTATTAGCTTTATATCAACACTTAGTTTTTTACCAAGCCCATTACACGAACCACATGCACCGTAAGGGCTGTTAAAAGAAAATAATCTTGGTTCTATTTCCTCAAGAGTGAAACCAGACTCGGGGCATGCAAAATTCTCTGAAAAAGTCAGAATTTGACCATTTTTATACTCGGAATTATGGTTGTCAGGTAGGTTTACTATTTCTACATACATTAGACCATTACCAAGTTTTAGTGCGGATTCTATACTACTTGGCAGTCGATTTCCTATATCGCCCAATATTGATATTCTATCTGCAACCACAAAAACGTCGTGTTTCTTGTTCTTATCGAGTTTAGGCAAGTCATCTACATTGTACACTTCACCATCTATTTTGAACCTTACGTAACCTTGTCTTTTAATTTCCAATATCTCTTTAAGATGTTCTCCCTTTCTACCACGCACAACAGGGGCAAGTATATATATCTTAGTTTCTAAAGGTAACGCAATTATAGTATCTACAATTTGAGACACCGTTTGTTTTGTTATTGGTAATCCAGTTGCAGGTGAATAAGGAACTCCTATTCGTGCATATACTAAGCGCAAGTAATCGTAAATTTCGGTAACAGTTCCAACGGTTGACCTTGGATTTTTTGAGATAGATTTCTGGTTGATAGATATTGCAGGAGAAAGACCTGTAATCGACTCAACATCTGGTTTATCCTGAATGTTGAGAAATTGACGTGCGTAAGCTGATAGGCTTTCAACGTACCGGCGTTGGCCTTCCGCATAAATTGTATCAAAAGCAAGGCTAGACTTGCCAGAACCACTAAGCCCAGTTATAACAACCAGCTTATTTTTCGGTATATTGACGTCTACACCTTGCAGATTATGTTCCCTTGCGCCCTTAACTCTGATAAAATCGTCCATATTATACCATATAGCGTATTAATCATTATAGCCTCAAAATACGTGAATTTATAGTGATATATTGATTTTCTATTGATTTTTTCAACTGTTACGGAAAATTAGGCAGCGTTTGATAAATCGTCATTCCGCTACTTGTTAGCGGCTGAGATACCGCGACGGTATGACGGTTAAGTAGGCCAGTGGCCCCTATGATGTCATCCCAGTGTCAAGCACATAGCTGTACGAACGTTGTAGTTTAGGAGCAATTCCCACCAGTGGGGTGTCATCCAAGTGCCCAGACACTGGTTCTATGCAACTTAATTAAAAACGTTTGTTTTAGCGTAAGACAACTACCTTTAGCTCATCAGCTCAGTTATAAGCAAAATTTCTGGATTCCAGACTGGAATGACACCTCCCTGATAGGCTCAAATCATAATGTTTGTACAGTTGTGGGTTTAGGCTACCTATAAATTCTAAACTGTTGTTACGCACCAAATACACCCCCAGGACCCAAAGTCAATTTAGCTATATCAGAAAACAGGTTATGTGGAAATCTTAAAATACTTGTATCTTCAAGGAGTAGGGCATTGTAGCTAAAATGTCTTGCAGGGAAGGTGAAGCCGATAAATTACTTATGCCAAAAAGGCTGACAAAAAGATTTTGCTCCCTTCCCATATAGAGTTAAAAGACAGAACAGTATCTTTGGAATTATATCCCGTATCACAAGGTTAGTCTAACTCTCAACTTTATTTATAGTTTTGGAGGCTGGTTTATGCAAGCAAATGTTATTTTAGGTGTAGATATTGCTAAAAAAAAATTTGATGTTTGTTTATTGATAGGCAGTAAAGAGCGACATAAAGTTTTTCGCAATAACAAGGAAGGTTTTGAAAAGCTTGTAGCTTGGTGTAATAATCACGGAGCAGTCCTTATTCATCTCTGCCTAGAAGCGACTGGTTGTTACAGTGAAGATATAATTATTTTTATGTATGACCTTGGACATAATGTAAGTGTGGTAAACCCTGCTCAAATCAAGGCTTTTGGCAAAAGTGAGCTACTCAGAAACAAAACAGATAAGTCAGATGCTGCCATGATTGCTAGGTTTTGTATTGCTAATAAACCTAATCTTTGGAAACCTGCTCCTACTGAAATCAAGCGTTTAAGAGATCTCTATCGTTGTTTGCAAGCACTTAAAGACGACAAGTTACAACAGATGAATCGCTTGGAAAATAAAAATATGGATTACCGTTGTAAGCAAGCCATACTTGAAGTAGTTGCTACAATAGAAACAGAAATTTCTGCTATAGAAAAAGAGATTTGTGAGCATGTTAATAACCATTCACACCTAAAAAATATGATAGAAAACATCAAGACTGTAAAAGGTATAGGACATCTTACTGCTGTTGCTATCGTTGCAGAAATGCCATCTGTTGATAATTTTGATAATGCTAGACAATTTACAGCCTTTGCCGGTCTAAATCCTGAATATTACCAATCAGGTTCATCTGTCAGTAAAAAAAGTAGAATATGTAAAATAGGATCCGAGCGTATCCGCAAGGCTCTTTATATGCCAGCTATAGTAGTCAAAAACCGTAATCCTCACTTTCAAAAATTTTGCCAGCGTTTAGCAAATAAAAGAAAATGTTCAATGGTTATAATTGTTGCGTTAATGAGAAAACTAATGCATATATTTTTTGGTATTCTTAAAAAGAATCAACCATTCAATGGTGATTTGGTAAAATAATGTTAACAGTTATACTCAACACTTTTGAGCACTTAGTATAGAGCACCATGCCTAAAGTGTTGGTACTATAGTAGATTACATTGTATCATTTTACTTTGACTTTAAACAAAACTGCCTGGTGAATAGCTAGTGTAACTGTGTATAAGTACGCCTACACAAACTCAAAGTACTTATACACAGTTACATTGATGTATAGAAGGCTAAATTAAGTTTTTTGTTGTTTTTTATCCTTTTTAGCTAAATAATTTATTGACAGTAAAGACAGTATCTTTTTGTTCGCCAAGCAAAATAAATACATTCCTACAAACAAGCAGATGCTCAATACTGACGCATAAGAAAACTTAAAAATTAAATCTCTAATATATATTGATAAGCATTTACCTGCAGAAAATTTGTATAGTAATCCAACACATACAACGGCACTATCAACCACTGATGCTATAATTAAAGTAATGAAATTTGCCATATGAAAATTCAACTTGGACTTCAATTTTTCAAAAATAATTATGCTTGAGAGAAGAGAGACTAAAATTGCAGTATATGAAATCAATATCATCAAACTAAAACTTTGCAATTTAAAAACACAACATAGCACTGTACACACTATTAAACTGTACGTAGCTTTACTTTTGCCATAAAATTCAACTATTGAATTTACAACTAAAGCAGCTCCCACAAATAAGGCAGCACATATCATCAATTTATTTGAAGTGTTGAGTAAAGAAAGACTGATAAACAGGAGTATCGATAAAATAGACATAATTACCTACCCAAAATTAATAACATACATTCATTCTAAATAAACATTACATATAGTAAAAGAGTTATTTAGCATAATAAGAAAAATATTTTATATTAGCATGCCACATCTTTCAGATCTACTTTTAAAACATCCTTTATGTTTAGCACCTTTTTCTCTGTTACTTTACCAATGCATGAAAAAACTACACCTTTAAACAATTCTTCAAACCTCTTCTGGCTTTGTGGTGCAATAGTAACCAAGATTCTACTTTGCGATTCAGAAAACATTATTATCTTGTTTATTATGTCTGTATTTTGTGTTTCTCCTATTGGCACTAGTGAAAGATCGATTTCAGCACCAAGGTCTCCTGCAATTAGTGATTTTGCCAGAGCAATAATTAATCCGCCTAAGTTTGGTGCAATTGCAGAGGCAATTATGCCATCTTTTATTGCCTGGTTGTAACGCTCATACAACTTCCTAGCGCTCTTTGCATCAACTTTTGGTACGTTGTTATTACCTATTCCACTATATAACTGATATTCAGATCTACCAAGTTCATCAAGTGTTTCTCCAAGTACATATATCAAGTCTCCCGGCATTTTCACATCAAGCGATACCGCATTTTCAATATTTTCTATAATTCCAATTGCTGAGATGAGTAATGAAGGTGGTGCAGAGATTATCACTTTCTCGCCATTTTCATCATATCCCTTGAAGTCATTGAACATACTGTCTTTTCCGGATATGAATGGTGTTTTAAATGCAGTTGCAAAGTCGTAACAAGCCTCTGCAGCTCTCTTTAGTTGCCACAACCTTTCTGGATTATAAGCATCACACCAACAAAAATTGTCAAGCAACGCTAGATGATTTATATTTCCTCCTGCAGCTACGTAGTTGCGTATGGCAGTGTCAATCGCACATGCTGCCATGTGATAAGTGTCAATTTCTCCATAACTTGAGCCAAATCCTTGCGATTTTACAACACCTTTATTTGAAGAAAGGATTGGTCTTGAAACAATAGCTTCACTGCACACTCTTCCCTTGCCCTGCAGTGGTTTCAGCACTGACGACCCTTGAACCTCATGATCATATTGCACCACTATGAACTCTTTGCTGCAAATGTTTGGTCTGCTCAGCATTTCTTTTAGTTCAGTTTCTTGGCTTGATGTCATGCAAGTAGCTGACACTGGGATCCATTCTCCAGTCCACGGCTTTGTCTGTAAATGCACTTTGGGATTACCATCATGCAGAAATTCAGTTTCGATGTCCATTATTGGTGGAGAAGAAGAGAGTTGAACCTTAGCCCTCTTGCTATCATTGAATTCTCCAATCATACAAACCTCCACATCATGTTTTTTCATGATTTGTTTAAACATAGGGAGATTTTCTTCTGGCACTGCTAAGGTCATTCTCTCTTGTGATTCTGATATCCATATTTCCCACGGAGCCATACCATCGTTTTTAAGGAGAACCTTGCTCAAATCAACTTCAAATCCGTCTTTTCCCATTTCACCAATGGACGATGATAGACCGCCTGCTCCATTATCCGTTATTGCATTATAAAGACCAAGCTCTCTTGCTTTTATGACGGCATTGGATAGTTTTTTTTGTGTTATGGGGTCGCCAATTTGCACAATCGTTGAAGGGCTGTTTCCTGACAAAGCCTCTGAAGAAAACGTTGCACCGTGAATTCCATCTCTTCCAACTCTTCCACCAATAATTACGATTTTATCGCCGTTTTTAGGCCCTTTGATGTGTGAAGGTACATTATTTATACTGCGCGGAATAATTCCGACACTGCCAACAAAGACTAACGGCTTGCCACAAAATCTATCGTCAAAATATACCGATCCAAGTTGTGTTGGAATACCAGAACAGTTGCCAGCAACATTAACACCGTGAATCACTTCTTTCATTATATATTTTGGCGGTAAGATCTCATCAGTGCGCTCTTTATCCCTATAAAATTTGCCTTTTGCTTCTTTGGCAAAGCAAAAGTAATAGGTATTCATTATAGGCTCTGCGCCTTTACCGAAACCAACTATATCACGATTTACTCCAAGTACCCCAGTCATTGCTCCACCAAACGGATCAAGCGCTGAAGGGCTATTGTGAGTTTCAACTTTATCTACGATTAAGTAATCGTCATTAAAAATTATTCCTCCGGCATTGTCGGAGAAAACTGACACGCATATGTCAGAATTTATCTCACGCGTTGCACGCTTAATATAATGTGCGTATAGGCCATCTTTTATTTCATCAATGGGAGAGGAGAAAATGTTGTGCTTGCAATGTTCAGACCAAGTTTGTGCTAGGGACTCAAGTTCAATATCATATGGATTTCTATTAAGTTTTTTAAAGTAATCCTTTATAGCTTTCATTGCTGCCAGCGAGAGCCCTAAAGTGCCATTACCATCGATTCCATCTCTGCTGATTTTCTCAAGTTCTTGGTCACTTACATTGAGGTCAACGGACTTACCATCTGGTGTCATTCCAGTGCTCTCTTCTGTCATCTCAGCCTTTTTTTCTGTCATCCCAGTGCTTGACACTGGGATCCATTCTTTTTTTTCCTGGTCACGCGCTGGAATGACACCGGAGTGGGTATCTCCAGCTCTCCCTTCTGTCATTCCTGTTTCCCCCTCTGTCATTCCAGTGCTTGACACTGGAATCCAGTTTTCATTATACAATTGCTTGAAATTTTCTGGATCCCAGTGTCTGGGCACTGGGATGACACCAGGTGGGGTATTCAATTTACCATAATATTTCCAGCTATAGTTATTATTTTCTTTACAGATAAGCGTGCAATACTCAGTGATAGGGTTGAATTCTTGTTTTATATCATCTTCAGTTGCTTGACTTAGAATCAATTTTGAACTTCTTGTTTTGATATAAACATTTTCATCAATGTAGTCCTTGTTTATTAAATATTCTCTAACAATTTGTTTCGCTGTGTTGCCTACATTATCGGTCATGCCAGGTAAAAAGCTTATTTCCAAGCCCCACTTTGCTCGTGGTTCTATGAAATCATACTGAACTTCTTCAAGATTTTCATTGTAGGAATAGTAACGGCAGTCTTGTATGACTTTATTATAAAATAGCTCACAAATTTCTTCATATAATTTTGGTGGTAATTCTTTGTGTATATAAATCGAGTAAACGTTGACTAACCATCTGCAGCCAACTTGCTCACATTTATTTAAAACTTCTATTCTGATGTTTATCATGTAATGTTATAAAAGATTTTAATATATAATAGCATACAAGCACGTTTATATTTTGAATAATTTCTATACAATAAAAGTATTGTATTAATTGTTACTGTTAGTGGGAAGAGTTTTTACCGTTAATGTGGATGAATCCCTTTTCGATGTGCTGGTTCAGCATATATTTTCTGAATATGAAAGAGAAAAAATCCCTGAAGTAAAGATCATACTTCCTTGCAAGAGGGATGTGATAGCGCTGCTGAGTGCATTCAAGAATTATAACGCTAAAAAATGCATAATTTTGCCAGAGATAGTTTCGCTAGAGAACATCGATGAGGAGGATTTAATATTAAATCTTGATAGAGTCAAAGTTATCAAGCCAACAAAAAGGACGCTGCTACTCATTCAATTCATATTGGAGTGGAATAGAAAAAATAATGATAATTTTCCAATTGATTTAGCTTATAGCCTGCCATCATTGCTTGATAAAATTCAGTATACCCAAATGGCAGAGTTCGATGAACATTCAAAAAAAATAGAAAGTTTCATAAATTTACTTATTGAAACATGGAATAAAATTTTAAAAGATTTAGGAGTAGTAGATATATTAGAACATAAGAGTGATTACATAAACAGTATGATAACCTCTTTACAAAAAGACCAATATATAATCTTTGTTGGAATTGGAAAGGATAAGTCGTTAATTAAGGCTATATATGATCTGCCATTTGGAAAAATAATTTTGCCTAACCTGAATTTGAAAATTAAAGAGAAAGACTGGAAATTGCTTGATAAAAAACACTATCAATATTGCCTGAAAGATCTACTCGATTATTTAAAAGTGGATAGAAGGGATGTTAGTTTTCTGCCAGAAGCGTGTTCTGGTGTTATCCCAGTGCCCAGACACTGGGATCCAGAAAACTTAACTTTAAATGAGCGCACCAGGTGGCTGTATAATGAAAACTGGATCCCAGTGTCAAGCACTGGGATGACAGAAGAAAGGGCTGGGATAACAGGAAGTCCTGAGGAATATCTAGATTACGTCTTTGATACAACTGCCGATCTAAGCAAAGTTAGTAGTGGACATGTTGGCAATATTGAAGTCATCACTTGTGATTCCAGAGAGGAAGAAGCACAAGTGACATCATTAATTATAGAAAATGAAGGTTATGAAAACATTTCTTTGGTCGTCTTTGATAAATTACTTGCAGCTCGTATAGCATGTTTATCAAGGCAACACAGTGCCATACCGGAAAATTACCCTTATATAACGCTTCTGCTTTATAGTATCGAAGTTTTGACCTCAAATTGGAGCAGTGTGTCATTACTTTCGCTCCTTAAACATAGGCTAGTGACTTTTGGTTACACTCAAGAAGAGTACACTCGGATTTTATCTGAATTTGAAATAGAGATATTACGCAACTTTAGTACAAATGGCCTGAGCGATATTATAAATGCTATCAATGCCCATAAAAAGCTAAAATACAAAGAAGATATATTACTTATTATCAGTAAGTTAGAGGTTGTATTTAATCCTTTACTTCGTTCTATAAATTGCTCTATTTTCGATGTGGTAGCAACTCATTTGCAGTGTATTAATATATTATCTGGTATAAATTTTTCAGAGCTAAATAGTGAAATAGGTAATTTTACCTGTAATTTCTCAAATGCATGTGAGGGTGTAGGAATTAAATGCTCCTTAGAGTTATATAGCCAAATTCTGACCTTATTTTTAGAGAAAGAGTTTTTCTCTGTAGCAAGTGACTTGAATAAATTCAGCTTATATCACAACAAAGTTGTAATACTTGCTGGATTTAATGAAGCGCCAAGCTTTCAAAGTCCGCTTTTGAATGCACTTACGAGAGAAAAATTTAATCTTCCTTCTGCGCAAGAAGAGCAGGGGTATTTTTTTTATACTTTACACAATTTGTTTTGTGCAAGTAAGGTTTATATTACAAGATCGCTAAGCCATAGAAAGCCAATTCTATTGCAGCGTTTGGAAATTCTGCTCAAGGAGGGGAAGCAGCCGTATCGTGATTGGCTAAGGATATTAAATACGCCTGAATGTATTGTTCCATGTACTCAGCCTATGCCAAAACCTCAAACCGAAGTTAGAAAAGAAAAAATGCAGGTGATGTCTTGCAGTGCAATAGAAAAGCTAATTCGTAATCCTTATTCATTTTACGTTGAATATATACTGGGTCTTAAACAATTAAGAGACTTGAATTTTAAGCCATCGATATTGGAATTTGGCACTATGGTACACAACATTCTTGCAAGATATTTACGCAACAAAAAATCTCCAATGAGCATTGCACGAGAAGCATTTTCGACTAGTCAGTTTAATTTTTCAAATATGTGGTGGGTAAGACTACAAAAGATAATTCAATCTTTTGTCGAATTTGATGAAACTCGAAGCAATTATGTTGAGTTGGAAAAGAACTTTTCCTGTCCGATATTTCATATTCCAGCGCGTGACACTGGTTCTTGTGATCAGTATGAAACTGCTTGGATGACAAATAAGCCACAAGAAATTTCACTGACAGCAAGATGTGATAGAGTTGAGTATCTATCAAGTGGGCAAGTAGCAATTATAGACTATAAACTTGGTTCACCACCTTCCAATGAAGAAGTGATGTCGGGGTTTTTTCCGCAATTAATTTTACAAGCCTTAGCGGTAGAACATATAACAAAAAGAGAAGTCTCAGAACTTGCTTATTGGAAACTTGATTATGATAAAATAAAAGTTATTTCTATACAAAATTATAGATACAAAATGCAAGAATTAAAAAATGATCTGCCTGGTTTTTTATCTAACTATTTAAGTAATTCCACACCCTTTATTGCCTCTCCATATTTTGATAAATTCCTGAGATTTAACAGCTATAAACAGCTAGAAAGGGTAGGAGAGTGGTTGTAAATGGTGTCATCCGAGTACCTGACACTGGTTTCTATCCAAAAGGGTGTCATCCCAGTGCTTGACACTGGGATCCAGGAAAGTTTGCTTGTAAGCAAGCAAACTAGCATGGAAAGTTTATACTAAATGAATGTTTTTGATGAGGTTGCATAGAAGCTGGATCCCAGTGTCAAGCACTGGGATGACATCATCCTTTTTTGGATTCCAGACTGGAATGACAGCAGTCCTACGTCATACCGCCGCGGTATTTCCAGATCCCGCTAACACGTAGCGGGATGATGGTTGTCAGGGTGTTGTCCAAGTAGCCTCCTTCTTCTGTTATCCAAGTAGCCTCTTTCTTGTCATCCCAGTGCCCAGACACTGGGATCCAGGAAACTTAACTTTACACCAGGTAATAAGAACTGGATTCCAGCGTCACGCGCTGGAATGACAGCAGTCCTACGTCATACCGCGATTCATTCGCGGTATCTCAGCTGCTAACAAGAGATCCCACTAACACGTAGCGGGATGACGGTTGTCGTTTAGCCATAAACATTAAGAAATTTACCAAACGAAAAAAAAGGCAAAAGAAGCCCTGGGGTTATTATCCGCTTTAAAATATTGGCGTTTTTTATGTTTTAAACGCTTGACAAGCGAAATTCAGCTGCTTTTAATTGCAACTAACTTACGCTGCAAACGTTTAAGAAATTTACTAAGCAGAAAAAAAGACAAAGAATCCCCGAGTTAGCTAGTCTTTTACTATCTCTGTCGAGTATTGGCATTTTTTGATGTCTTGTAACGCTTTATAAGCGCGTTCAGCTTATTTAGATAAAAATCTAGATGTAGATGAAGTTTTGTAAAGACATACAGTATCTATATACTGCAAAAAATTAAACATAAGACGCCGATACATTAAGTAATCCTTACCTTTTAATCTGCAGATTGGCGAAAGCAAATACAATAGCTTCACTTTCATGATAAGGGGGCTGGCGGAGTTTGTCAAGGGATTTTTGACGAAATGATTTTGAAAGCAAAGAGCGGGAGAAGGGGTTCGAACCCTCGACCTCAACCTTGGCAAGGTTGCGCTCTACCAACTGAGCTACTCCCGCAATTAAATTAACCTAAATTTACTTAATTATAGGCATATACAGCGATTTGTAAACCCCCGTGTACACGAAAAGTGTGAGAGCCCATAAACTTGCGTGGTTCCTTCTATGATCTTTTCGTATACTTAAGGCTTATTTTTGATTATCATAAGTTTTTAATTATTCCACAAAGCTTTATGGGAATATTTTTATATAAAGACGACTTGCCAGCTAGTTCAATACCAGATGATGTAAGGTCTATAGCTCTTGATACCGAGGCAATGGGGCTACTTCATAGCAGAGATAGATTATGCCTTGTGCAGCTCTCTTTTAATGATGGCAACGCTCACTTAGTTCAACTCAAGAACGATTATACAGCGCCAAATTTGAGAAAAATATTAGAGGATAAAAATATAACTAAAATATTTCACTTCGCGCGATTTGATGTAAGCATAATACGTCATTACTTGGAAACTTGGGCACTTCCGTGCTATTGCACAAAAATAGCTTCACGTTTAGTTCGCACTTACACAGATAATCATAGCTTAAAAGAGTTATGCTTAGAGCTGCTTGATACCAAACTAAATAAGCAGCAGCAATCTTCTGATTGGGGAAATGAAAATTTAACAGACAAACAAAAAAGTTATGCTGCATCTGATGTTTTGTATCTCCATAGGATAAAGGAAAAGCTAGACTTAATGCTGGAACGTGAAAATAGAAAAGAATTGGCCCAAAAGTGCTTTGAATTTCTTCCTACTCGCATTGAGTTAGACTTAATGGGTTGGGAAAACGTGGATATCTTTAATCATCAGATATAACCATTTGTGAGAAGTTTTTTGTTTGTGCAAGACACTTTAGGGCAATTTTTCAGAAGAATTTAGTTGATTAGTTGCTAATTGGTGCGCTATATTTTACAAAAATTTAGGTATTTTATGAGTGATGATATAACATCGGTAAATGATCAAAATTTCAAATCTGAAGTCACTGACTATAAAGGGTTCGTGCTGGTAGATTTTTGGGCAGAATGGTGTGGGCCATGTAAGAGTCTAATGCCACGTATCGAACAATTGGCTAAAGACAGAAAAGGCAAGATTAAGATCTGCAAATTCGATATAGATGGAGAAACTGAAGTGCCAAGTAAGTATGGGGTTCAATCTATACCTACTTTGATTATATTTCAAGATGGTAAGGAAATTGCACGCAAAATTGGTGCAACAAATGATTTGCTAAGTTGGGTTGATAGTGAAATAAGCTAATAGACAAATTTGCTTTTGTGTGTATTATAAATATTGATAAAAGGGATTGTAGCTCAGTCGGTTAGAGCAGTTCGCTCATAACGAATTGGTCGTAGGTTCGAGTCCTACCAATCCCACCATTGTATTGATCTTAGCATGATCGTAACAATGAGAAAGCTGTAGTATATGAACTATATGTTGATATAATGGAGGAAATAATGAAATTTACTAAGTCTCTAAATAACAAGTTAGATGAATTGCACTTACTAAATCATCCATTCTACCAATCATGGAATACAGGAAGCTTAAGCTTGCAAGCTTTACAAACCTATGCTAAAGAATATTATCACCATGTTGCTGCGTTTCCTCGTTATATCAGTGGTATACATTTTTTGTGCCCAGATCTAAAAATGCGACAGGTTTTGCTTGGTAATTTGATAGAAGAAGAACAAGGTGATGAAAATCATCCAGAGTTATGGAAGCGTTTTGCTGAAGGACTTGGAGTAACACGGTCTGATCTTCTTGAAGATGCACAAGTTAAGGAGACACAAGAATTAGTTGACGGTTACTTTGATATTGTACGATCAGGTTTTGCAGCAGGTCTTGGAGCCTTGTACGCTTATGAACGTCAAACTCCAGAGGTTTCTAAGTCTAAAATTGAAGGTTTAAAAAAACACTATTCAATAAGTGATGAGCGTTCTCTTCAATTTTTTACGGTCCATATGCATGCTGATGAATGGCATTCTGAGGAGTGTGCAAATCTTATTGAAGACCTAGATGAAAAAGAGCAAGATAAAGTTATGAAGGGTGCTCAAAAGGGAGCAAAGCTCTTGTGGGGTTTTCTTGATGGAATGATGAATGCTAGCGTGTGTTAGTAGTTGTAAGTATCTTAAACTCAGTGATGTTGGAATGCAATGTCTGCATGTAATCTTCTTATATCTGACTTACGGCTTTGGGTTCATTTAGGCTATAGTGCAGAAGAGAAGTATCATTCCCAATTAGTTAGTATTGATGTTGATTTTATTTTTAAATCTCCTCCTTTAGGGCTTATGACTGACCGGCTTGAAGATACCGTCTGCTATCTAGAGATAGTACAAAATATTCAATCTCTTGTTCAGAGCAAGCAATTCAATTTAATCGAGCACTTAACCCATGATATATACAGAGCCATTAATAATCTTTTGGTGCAGAAAAAACATACTATTTCTTCCATAAGAGTGACTACTCACAAAGTTGCACCACCCGTTCCTAATGCGCATGGAGGCGTCTTTTTTACCTATTGTAATGCACTGCAAGAACAGGAAGATAACTAATGATCTATATTTCTATTGGCTCAAATATGGGGAATCGCTTTTCCCATTTACAAAAGGCTGCTCAGTTACTAAAGGAGCGCTATTTTAAAAATTTAAAATCTTCAATTATTCTGGAGACTAAGGCTATTTTACCAAATGATGCTCCATCTGAATGGGACAAGCCATTTCTAAATATGGTTGTGTATGGAAGTTGTTCTTCTTCTCCTGAAGAGCTGTTAAAGGGCCTTAAACAAATTGAGTGTGACATTGGCCGCCCGCAGGTCTATGAAAAATGGGCACCTCGCATTATTGATTTGGATATTTTGTTATGGGATAACCTGACACTTGATACATCCTACCTTAAGATTCCTCACCCAGAATTGATAAACAGACCATTTTTGCTTCACTTGATGGCAATGCTGAGCCCTATGGATAATACTCCAATAATCAACAAAACATTCGGTACTGTTGCTTATGATATCCCTAATATTCAAGATTGTTTTTTAAAGAGTTTTACGCTTTCGCCAGAGCTTGTGGGTATTGTCAATATTACTCCTGATTCATTTTCAGATGGTGGTCTTTATTATGATGCAGATCAAGCAACCAAGCAGGCACTGCGGCTGTTATCAGATGGTGCAAGCATAATTGAACTTGGTGCTCAATCAACAAGACCTGGCTCCTCAATACAAACTCCAAAAGCAGAATATGCACGCTTAAAACCAGTGCTTGATGACCTTAATCAATATATGAAAGTTGGTGACATTAAAGTCAGCATTGATAGTTTCTGGCCAGATGTTATTTTGAATGTTTTGGAGCACTACAACATTGCCTGGGTAAACGATCAGAAGGGAGATCTAGATGATAATACCTTAAAAGCGATTGCTAGCAGTGGATGTAGTATCGTTATTATGCATTCACTCTCCATACCACCACATAGTGACAACATTATCCCAAGTGACATTGATCCAATTGATACCATAAGTAATTGGGCAGAAAGGAACATTAATAGATTACTAGCTCTAGGTTTTGATCAAAGCTCGATCATTATTGATCCTGGTATTGGTTTTAGCAAATCTCTATATCAGAATATCTGGCTTTTACGCAATATAGAAGCATTGCAAAGTTTTGGCTGCAAAGTTCTGGTTGGTCATTCTAGAAAGTCATTTATTTCTTCTTTTTCTACAGAACCTGTCTTTAACCGAGATTTAGAAACAATTGCTTTATCATCTGCATTGCACAACAAGGTTGATTTCCTTCGAGTGCATAATGTGCGTGATCACATGCGATTTTTTGTAGCTCAAGCTGCTTTACAGGGATGCTAGTTATCGGAATTATGGCTGTTGATCCCAAGGGGGTAATTGGAATAAATAATGGATTGCCCTGGCATTATCCAAGTGAGTTAGATTATTTTCGTCAGGTGACTGACAAACAAGTTATTGTTATGGGAAGAAAAACATTTGAAACTATGCCTCAAAACATATTGAAGGATCGTATCCCTGTTGTTTTTTCTCGTAACAAATTAAATTCTTGTTTTAACAGAGGAGTAAAATGCACTATTATTTCTTCTATGCAAGAGTTTTTGTCAATCCAAAGTAGTTCTAAAGTCTTCATGATTGGTGGAGCACAAATAGCGCACCTTTTTTTGGAGTATGATCTAATTTCAGAGTTTATCATAACAGAAATTCACAGACTTTATAAAGGTGATGTATATTTCAACTTAACACTTCTTGATGGATGGTATAAAACCGCTCTTGCTCAAACAAAAGATTATACTATATGCAAGCTGACACGTTAATATGCATGTTGAAGCAATTTATACCCACCGCATTGAATGTGGAGAAGTATTAGAACAGGTTCTTGATCGCTATGTTTCAGAGTTGCTAAGAGAGGAAGTTGTTCTTGCTATCACATCAAAAATCATTTCTATTTGTCAAAAACAAGTGGTTTGCAAAACTGCTTGTTCTAAAGAAGAGCTAATCAAAAGAGAAGCTGATGCAATTGTTGATGTAGACCATAATTCTTACGGCATCTATTTAACAATCAAAGACAATATCTTAATTCCATCTGCTGGTATTGATGAATCAAATGGTAATGAAATGTATATTTTATACCCAAAGGATGTTCAGAAAACAGCTCTATCAATATGGAACTATCTCAAGACAAAACACTGCATAAAACATCTTGGTATTTTGATTACAGATAGTAACATAACACCTATGCGCCTTGGGGTTACGGGCGTTGCTCTTGGTTGGTGTGGATTTGAACCACTTTATTCCTATATAGGCAAGCCAGATTTTATAATCAACCACTGCAAGTAACACAAGTCAATCTTCTTGATGCACTGGCAACATCTGCTGTTTTAGTTATGGGAGAAGGGGCAGAGCAAACACCGATGGCAATAATTAGTGGTGCACCAAAGGTTCACTTTCTTACTCATCCGCCAACTACAGAAGAAGAAAAAAGTGTGAAGATATTGTAAGTTAAAAATATGATATAAATAAAATTAAGAGGGAAAGATAACTCTACCCACTATAGAAATAGAGTTATCACGGGCATGTGCGACCGAGTGGATATTGGTATTACAACCGTATAGATCAAGGTACACTAGCCCTATCTCTCGATACGTTTGAATAGTTGCATGGGACATATGTATGCACCCGTTTACAATCTTAAATTAATTAAACTATCGAGGTTATTTATTATGATTACATCTTATCAAAATTTCATTGGAATTGATATCGGAAAATTTAAAAATGTTGCTGCAGCTCACAACCAAAGGAGCACTATCAAGTTTGACAATGATGCTACTGGTTGGCAACAGTTGTTTCAAAAATTTTCAGATATCCTACCTAATTCTCTAGTAACTTTAGAAAACACTGGAAAATATGAGCTTGGCTTAGCACATTTTCTTGTTGATAAGAATGTTGCTGTACATCGAGCTAATACTCGCAAAGTAAAAAGCTTTGTCATATCTCATGGAACTTTAGCAAAGTCTGATCAATCAGATGCAAGAGCTCTTGCTCAATATGGATATGAACGCTATAGTACTCTATCTCTATTTGTACCTATGTCAAAAGAACAAACAGCCTTAGTTGCACTTTGTCAACGACGTGATGACATTACACAAATGAGAGTTCAAGAGAAATGTAGACTGAAAACACCTGAAAACGAGCATATAAAGGAAAGTTGCCAAAAAACCATTGACTTTTTTAACGGTCAGATAAATGAGATCAATAATGCCATACAAAAAATCATTGATGAAAATCTAGAGTTACAAAAGCGCCAAAAAATACTTAGAACGGTACCGGGAATAGGTATCAAGTTATCTCAAGATTTTATATGCCTTATGCCAGAACTTGGCTACCTAAACAAAAAAGAAGTTGCAAGTCTTGCTGGAGTTGCCCCGCATCCAAAAGAAAGTGGAAAATCTATTGGTTACAGAAGTATAACAGGTGGTAGAAGTAGTGTCCGTAAAAAGCTTTTTACAGCTTCCATGGCTGCTGCAAGATCTAAATCTGCACTTGGTGCTTTTTACTCTGATCTCATTGGTAGAGGTAAAAAGAAAATGGTAGCTATAACGGCTCTAATGGGAAAAATCATAGTAATTGCAAATGCAAGACTTAAGGAAGCAATTAATATGAAATAAAAAAAACTGCATAGAAAGTAGGTTAATGAATATGTGCGCCCACACAAACTTAAAGCACATACTCATTAACCATAAAACCTAAGTAGTGGTAGCTATTTGACATAAATTCCTTTCTATATAAACTAGGGTTTTTATTGCCAAAAATACATTTTTCAATTGAACAAGAATACAAAATTATAAATAAGAGTTGTAATAAGACTAGATTCAAAAAATTTAAAAAACTTAGTTGATCTATCAGTTACTATCAAACTATTGCGATTGCAAAATGTGCTGTCTTGCAAAACCTTCATTCCTCTTGATTCTGTCAATTTTACAAAACTTGCCGTATTGCTTGCAAACATCCAACACCAGCCAAGTTTTCCTTTGTTATAGTGACTGGTTTCATCGATATGCAAAACCTCACTTCTGCTTATTTCTTGTTCGATTTGCTCATATGTTTTTTCGCATTTTAATGCAACTCTGTGTTCACTATTTGATATGCTGCCAACACTTATGTTCAAATTAAAAATGTCATTTATGATACTAGCCACTTCACGCTTTGAGTTTTTGTAAAATCCGCTGAGTGCTGCAATTATAGACTTAACCCTTGGACCAAATGTATCTGGCGTAACACCTTCTGGTAACTTGCTACTTTTTCTTTTTCTGCATCTCCGACAACGACCATGTTCCAATTACTACATAAGGCCTAATTTCCGGAAGATCAACTTTTTGGTGAACATAAGGTTTTTCGCATATTACAAGCTCTCCTCCGCATTCGCAAATATTAGGCAACTCTATTTTTACTACTTTATCCGCTTCCATTGTGGCATGAAAATTTCCTTTATGCCCAACCTGATCGCCAACATTCCTTTCGCTTTTTGGCTTGTCCTTTTTTGTTTTGTACAATTCTTTAGAGCTCGGTAGAGATGAATTTTTCGAGTTTAAACCAAGCCTCTCTTTCAACTCAGCGTTCTCAATCCTCAAGGCCTTATTTTCTGCCTCTAACTCTTCTATCCTCCCTTCCAACTTTTCTATTTTTTGCTGTAAATTTTTGCAGAGTTCTAAAAGGTTTACCACATTACCTCACTTTTGCTCTATGATTATCTTTTTAGATCACTTTGTCTACCTTATTCTACCACTCCGCTGAACGGATACCTTAGGTTAGCTATAGCTAACACCACAATTGTACTAACATTGTGATTTGAGAACAACCTTCACCAGAAAGGGTGTCATTCCAGTGTCAAGCACTGGAATGACGAGAGGTAACGCAAGAAGTTTACTCTTAATAAAAACCTGATGATGAATCATTATTACCAAATTTCGGCCTATTTCTGTTGCTGAAACCAGAACGAGGACGAGGAGGCCTCTTATGGTGACTTCCTCCAGGTTTTCTACTAAATGAATTATTGTAATAATTATCCCTGTCATTTGGACCATCTTTCCTTTCCTCGTTGTAAAGCTCACCTTCAAAAAACTCTCCCGTCTCTTGATCAACCCGACGTCTTGACAACTTTGGACACCCACCTTTTTCGAAGTCAATTACTAGTGCTTTGAAAGTATCATCTTGTTTAAGTACGCTCTCTATAGAATCTATATGTTCATTAGCTACTTCACTTATGTGCATTTTTCCTTTTCTGCCATTAAGAAATTCAAGCTCTACAATAGACTTCTCTATTCTTACAACTTTGACATCAACTATAGAACCTTGTTCTAGTTCTGTTATTGAATCAATCATCATACTCTTTGCAATCTCAGCTTCAGTGCCACTCGTGGCAAAAACAGAAACTTTACCATCATCTCCTATTTCAATTTTTGCATTACTTCTTTCACACACACTGCGTATATTTTTCCCCTTAGAACCTATAGCAGCAGGAATTTTATCTTTATCTATGTAAAATGATAACATCCTTGGTGCATGGTCTTTGACATCATCACTGTGTTCTGAAATCACTGCATTCATTTTTTCTAAAATATGTAATCTTCCAGCTTTTGCCTGTTCTAAAGATTTTTCAACAATTTCAAAGCTTATACCAGAAATTTTCATATCCATTTGTAGTGCCGTAACTCCTTCACTAGTTCCTGCTACTTTAAAGTCCATATCACCAAGATAATCTTCATCACCCAATATATCGGAAAGTATCACATACTCGTCTTTATCTTTAATAAGGCCCATAGCAACTCCAGCAACAGGGGCCTTTATTGGCACACCTGTATCCATTAAAGCAAGAGAAGTCCCACAAACTGTTGCCATAGAAGAAGAACCATCAGACTCCAAAATTTCAGACACTACTCTTATTGTATAAGGAAATTCAGATCTATCGGGTAAAACAGGATGAATTGCTTTCCAAGCAAGTTTGCCATGACCGATTTCTCTTCTTCCTGGTGCACGTGCAGCAGAAGTTTCTCCAACAGCAAATGAGGGAAAGTTATAATGCAACATGAAATGCTCACGTCTATCCCCTTCAATATCATCCACAATTTGCTCATCTTGAGTAGTGCCAAGAGCAGTAACAACCAGTGCCTGAGTATTGCCTCTTGTAAATAGTGCAGAACCGTGAGTTTTGGACAGAATATCAACTTCAACTTCTATCTGACGTATCTCATCATGCTTACGACCGTCTATCCTTACACCTTTCTTCCTAATTATTTCACGTACTAAAGATCTTTCAAAGTTTTTTACTGCATACATAATTAACTTTTCGTCTTTTCCAGTTTCTTTAAGAGTATTCAATATATTCTCTCTGATCGCTTCTAAAGCTTGAACTCGCTCTTGTTTTACTGTTTGCGAATATGCTTTTTCAAAATCTTTACCGTATTTTTCGAGCTCTTGTGTTATATCTGATGTATCAATAGGAGCAAAGCTCTTAGGTTTATTGCCAATTGTATCAGCAAACTCTTTTATGAGCTTAATGACAGGCTTAAGGTGTTCATGGCCAAATTTTATTGCATTAAAAACATTTTCTTCAGAGAGCTCTTTCACTTCTGATTCAACCATTAAAATTGAATTTTCATCACCAGACAAAAACAGATCCAAGCTGCTTGCTTTCATCTCTTGAACAGAAGGGTTGAGTATATAGTTATTATTTTCATCACAACCAACCATCACTCCAGCTATAGTAAAGTGAAAGGGAACACCAGAAATTGCAAGAGCTGCAACAGCACCAATCAATGCTGGCACTTCAGGAGGATTGACTGTATCATAAGTTAATAGATTGCACACCACACTAATTTCATCATGAAATCCTTCTGGGAATAGTGGTCTTATACTTCTATCTATTACTCTTGAGATTAAAGTTTCTCTATCAGATGGCTTGCCTTCTCTTTTAAAAAACCCGCCAGGGATCTTACCCATGGCATAGCTTTTTGCGATAAACTGCACATTTAAAGGTAGGAAATCAACGCTTTCTTCCTTCTTTTTACGTACAACAGTTACTAAAACAGAAGTATCACCGTAATTTACAACTACTGAACCATGAGCTTGGCGTGCTATTTTTCCTGTTTCTAAAGATAAGGCACGACCACCCCACTCTATAGATTTTTTTATAATTTTAAACATATTAAATTCCTCGATTATTTTCTAATGCCTAACTTCTCTATTAATTTCTGATAGGCTTCATTACCAAATTTACGCTTTATATAATTTAAGTGCTTGCGTCTTCTACCTATCAATATAAGTAAACCACGCTTAGAGTGATGGTCATGCTTGTGCACTTTAAAATGCTCAGTTAAGTTACTGATCCTCTCGGTCAAAATTGCACATTGTACAAAAGATGAGCCTGTATCATCTTCTTTAATTGCATATATATTTATCAAACTCTTTTTCTTTTCGGATGTTATCGACATCTAAACCTCATTTTAAATATTAAAAACACGAATAGGTTTCACACAACCATAAATAAAACTGCAGATTGCAATAGGTACACTACCCACTATCGTACAACAAATATCATAATTCTTTAAATTACGCAAGTTATTTAATACAACTTCCTGACCTTTTCTGATTTGCCCCGCATCTTCTAGGGAAATTTCAACTTTGAACATCGATTTTAAAGCCGATTCAATGGGGATGACGAAACTTTTTGTATTACTCCCTGTCACTCCATCATCTTCTGTCATCCCACCCTCCGATGTCATCCCAGTGCTTGACACTGGGATCAAGCCTATTTCATCACGAACATTGTTTTTGACATATGCTCCTAGAATCTTTTGTCCATTACATGATTTGTAAGTATTTGTATATCTGGATCCCAGTGTCAAGCACTGGGATGACATCGGAGAGTAAGTTGTTGTGTTTTTTTTAGTAAGTTGCTCAATTGTCACTGATTCATTTTCTCTAAAGTCACCTACCATAGTTCTTCTTAATTTTGTAATGTGTCCAAAACAATTTAATGCAATTCCAAGATCACGAGCAATTGATCTTACATATACACCACTACCGCATATCATAGAAAAATTTGCACTATTATTTATCTTACTATTACCCACAAATATAAATGGACTAAAAAGTAAAATATTACAATATTAAAGTTTGCAAATATTGAGGGTATAAAAATGGCAAACGAGAGTAATGAATGGGCTAAAAATGAATTTGGAGATGCTGTACTTGGAGATAAAAGATTAACTGACCGATTAGTAAAGATTGCTGATAGTTTGATAAGTTTACCTGAAAGCTCAATTAATGAGGCATGCGGAAGTTGGTCAGAAGCAAAAGCAGCATACCGTTTTTTTCAAAATGAGAATGTAAAAGAAAGTGATATTTTAGCTACACATATTAATAAGACGGTTGAGAGAACAAAAGCTCACAAGAGGGTTCTTGTCATTCAAGATACCAGTTACATTGTATATAATAACCATAAAAAAACAAGCGGATTAGCAAATTTGTCCAGTTATGATACTGCAAAAGGTATTATAATGCATACAGCTCTTGCCGTTAGTATAGAAGGTTTGGTACTAGGGATACTAGATCAAAAAGTTTATTCAAGACCTGAAGAAACTGAGAACCTTAAAAAAAAGAGCGATCGCATTGAAGATAAAGAAAGCGTAAAGTGGTTGGAAACTTTAAGAAAAACAAATAATATTATTGATCCAACTCAAACTGAGACTATAACTGTATGCGATAGAGAAGCAGATATATATGACTTTTTTGAGCTTGCACATAATCTTAATTCGGCAGTGCTAGTTAGAGCATGCAGAGATAGAGCAGTAAATAGAAAATCTCGATATCCTGAAAAAGGTGAGCAGAAGTTATGGGCATTTATTAAATCCTCTCATTGTGCAGGTACGGTAGAAGTTGAAGTTCCTGTAAAAGATAATAAGCCAAAAAGAACAGCACGTTTGGAAGTTAGATTTGGAAAGTTTATGATGAATCCATCTAAGAATAATATTAGGCATAAGACGGAAGAACTACCTAAATTACCACTTTATGCAGTTTATGTTGTTGAGAAAACTCCCCTTCCCTTAAAAAAAACCGCTAGAATGGATGCTATTAACGAATCTTTCAGTTAATACTTTCGATGAAGCTGTTGAAAAAATTAGTTGGTATTGCCTTAGATGGAAAATAGAGATATTACATAAAATTTTAAATCCGGTCTCAAAGTTGAAGAATGTAGGCTTGGAATAGCAGAAAGACTAATGAGATATCTAACAGTTGTGAGTATTATTGCTTGGAGGATCTTCTTTATTACATCAATTGCAAGAGCTAACCCAACATTACCATGTACTACCTTATTAGCTGAAGAGGAATGGAAAGTTTTATACGTTAAAATACACAGAAAACCATGTCCAAGTGTAGTTCCCAACATAAAAGAAGCTGTTTCATGAACTTGGAGGCCATTTAGCAAGAAAAAATGACCCAGAACCAGGACCTTATGTTCTTTGGAAAGGATATAAACGTCTCTTTGATTTAGCAGAAGGATGGCGACTTGCTCACGAACCTCATATTTGTGGGTAATAGTAAGATTTGATATGCTGCCAACACTTATGTTCAAATTAAAAATGTCATTTATGATACTAGCCACTTCACGCTTTGAGTTTTTGTAAAATCCGCTGAGTGCTGCAATTATAGACTTAACCCTTGGACCAAATGTATCTGGCGTAACACCTTCTGGTAACTTGCTACTTTTTCTTTTTCTGCATCTCCGACAACGACCATGTTCCAATTACTACATAAGGCCTAATTTCCGGAAGATCAACTTTTGGTGAACATAAGGTTTTTCGCATATTACAAGCTCTCCTCCGCATTCGCAAATATTAGGCAACTCTATTTTTACTACTTTATCCGCTTCCATTGTGGCATGAAAATTTCCTTTATGCCCAACCTGATCGCCAACATTCCTTTCGCTTTTTGGCTTGTCCTTTTTTGTTTTGTACAATTCTTTAGAGCTCGGTAGAGATGAATTTTTCGAGTTTAAACCAAGCCTCTCTTTCAACTCAGCGTTCTCAATCCTCAAGGCCTTATTTTCTGCCTCTAACTCTTCTATCCTCCCTTCCAACTTTTCTATTTTTTGCTGTAAATTTTTGCAGAGTTCTAAAAGGTTTACCACATTACCTCACTTTTGCTCTATGATTATCTTTTTAGATCACTTTGTCTACCTTATTCTACCACTCCGCTGAACGGATACAATTTACTAAACAGAAAAAAAGGCAAAAGAAACCCTAGGGTAGCTAGTTATTCACTATCCATTTTTTAAGTGGGCGTTTTTTAATGTTTAAAATAGCGCGTTTCAGCTTGTGTAGGTAAAAACTTAGAAATATTGTGAAGACATAAGGTGCACATAGTGCAAAAAATTAAAAATAAGACGCCAACTACGTTGTTTTCTTGCTGTTTAATCTGCACAGATGAAGATAACTGAATACCTTCAGTTTCATGATAAGGGGGCTGGCAAAGCTTGTCAAGGAAGTTTTTATGATTTATCTAACGAACTTTACACTTGCTAAAGTTGTACCATCTTGGTAACTTTAACTGAAAGAAGTTATTTTTTATCCAATATGAAAAAAGCCTTTATATTCACATCCTTAATAGCAATTATATTGATAGTTATTACTTATTTATACAGAAACGACGGAACTAATGACTCACAGGTGGTAAATGTTTATTCATCGCGCAAAGAAGAATTAGTACGTACTTTGTTTGATGAATTCACGAAAAATACAGGCATTAAAGTACGTTACATCATTGATGATTATTCTCAGCTACTTTCACGAATAGAAAACGGTGGTGAAGCTGACTTATTTTTGACTGCTGATGCAATCAACTTAATTCTAGCAAAAAAAAGAGGACTTTTATCTCAAGTAGATTCAGAGGTTTTAAAAAGTGTTATACCTGCAAGATTTAGAGACAGCGAAGATTATTGGTTTGGTCTTACAAAAAGAGCTAGGATATTGGTTTACAATAAAGAGTCAGTAGACCCTAAGGACTTAAGTACTTATGAAGATTTAGCAAATGAAAAATGGAAAGGAAAAATATTAGTGCGTTCTTCTACAAGTCCATATAACAGATCGTTAATTGCTTTTATGATTGCAAATAATGGTTTTGAAAAGACGAAAGAATGGGTAAGTGGAATTGTGAGCAATATGGCAAGAAAACCAAGTGGTGGTGATACTGATCAAATTTACGCCGTAGCAGCTGGTGAGGGAGATGTTGCAATAGTAAACAGCTACTACTTTGCGAGAATTCTTTCATCAGAAAATAAAAAGAATGTTGCAGACAAGCTAGGGGCTTTTTTTCCTAATCGCAACGATCACGGTGTAATGGTAAACATCAGTGGTGCAGCAGTAACAAAAAATGCAAAAAACAGGGAAAATGCTATAGTCTTATTGGAATTTTTAGTAAGCAAGCAGGCTCAAGAGTTATACGCTAAAAAAAACCAAGAATATCCTATTATTGAAGGCGTTGAAACTTCCGATATACTAAAATCTTGGGGAAATTATTCACAAAGTGATTTGCCTCTAAGTGAACTTGAGAAGCATCTTTTTGAGGCTGTTATGATAGCGGATGAGTGTAAGTGGAAGTAATCCCCAGCGCCACTAAACATTGGGATGAAAGATTTATGCTAATATACCTTACTCTTGACTCGCTGAACTTTTTCTTCCTTCTAACTTAATTTTGACTTTACTATCTTTTTCCGTTCTTTCACCAAAACAATTGCTGCACAAGAAGTCTATTGAAAAAAGGTAATAAGAAAGTAGAATAGGTTCAAGTAGTTGAAAAGGAAACTATGAACAAGAGAAGGAATTTGTTAAACATCTCAGACCTTACAGTCGATGATGTAGAAAATATAACTAAGTTGGCCAACCAGTACCTTAAAAAAGAAGTTGCAAATAGTCATATCTTGGAAAATAAGACAGTAATAAATTTATTCTTTGAAGATTCAACGCGTACACTTGCGTCTTTTGAAATAGCAGCAAAAAGCCTTGGAGCAAATGTTGTAACTTTGCCAATAAGATCTTCTTCTATTAACAAGGGAGAAGATCTAAGAGACATGATCAAAACATTAAATGCAATGAATCCTGATTACATAATAATCAGGCATAAAAGTAGTGGTATCATTAATACACTGGCAAAGTATGTTAACTGCTCGCTAATCAATGCAGGCGATGGAAGTAGTGAACATCCAACTCAAGCTCTTGCAGACTATCTTGTAATCAGCAATCACAAAAAGCAAATAAAGGACCTCAAAGTTGTGATATGTGGAGATATTCTGCACAGCAGAGTTGCAAGGTCAAATATAAGGTTGCTAAAAATGTTTGGAGCAGAGATAAACTTGGTCGCACCACCAACTTTGATTTGTAAGCATTTTCCTGAAGTAGATTCAGTCCATTATTCATTAATTGAAGGTATAAAGGATGCTGACGTAATTATGCTTTTGAGATTGCAGAAAGAGCGCATGAATAATAGTTCTTCAGAGAAAGAATATTTTTATTTGTATGGACTTGATTCACAAAAGCTATCATACGCAAAACCAGATGCGATTGTTATGCACCCAGGGCCAATAAACAGAGGGATTGAGATTAGCAGTGATGTAGCAGATTGTGTTATTTTACAGCAAGTAGAATTCGGATTGGCAATACGTAAGGCAGTGCTGCACTATTATAGATATTAAAAAATGCTACACAACTAATGCGAAAGAAGGGTTTTTTCATGAAATGACGAGAATGGCCACTAAGATGTTAAGGCTGAGGATATGATGTGGAATTTTTTACGAAAGCCTGAAGTCAACCAACAACCTTGCAGAACGGCAAATTAGACGGCTATCGTAAAAACAGCTTTTTCACCTGGTCAGAATGTGGGGAAAGGTTCGTGAAAAGAATGTTGTCGATATTTTTGACATCACGTCTCAATGGCCAAAATCCCTTCCAAAAGTTACGACTGCTTAGTTCTTTATTCATTCTCACAATCCGTGAACGGTTACAACCTGGATTCCAGTGGGCTTTGTTGCATCGCTAGCTATGATGGATTAAAGATAAAAAAGATAGGGAATATCAGTAGCTTATTATTCTGGTATTTATAACAAGAACGGTCAATGAATACCTAAATTTGAGTAAAAGAAATTTCACTACCATTTACCAATCCGGCTAAAATTCAAGAATTTCAATGCTTTAGCTATTTTCAATAGAATTAAATTTATTAATATAAATAACAAATTACTATTCTTAAATTTGATCAGATTGATTGCAAAAAAACAAGATTTTCAATAGGTTGCTTATAATCCTAACTATAGTTAGCCTTTCATAAGTAGCGATGCAACAAAGCCATTCCAGTGTCAGCTACTTTCATAACACCATATTACCTTAACAAAAGCAAATGTTCGTACAGATGTGCATCAGCTACTTTCATCTGCCACCTGCAAATTGCAATGTTCGTACAGTTATGTGTCACGCTACTTGGATGACACCGTTGAAAGAAATGAACCGCCTTTTCAAAATTGTTTTGAATAGAGGAATAACATTCACAAGTAAAATTTCATATTACCATTTTTTAATTTATGTATTATAATAAGCTTAATCTATAAGAAAAACAAAGTTGGAAAAGTTGGAAGAACTAAGCAAAAACTGGGTGATAAGAACGGGAAGGTTTTTATCTTCATTGTTTTTTTTACTGTTGATTGCGCTATCAATACGTAGTTTTTTATTCGAGCCATTTCATATACCTTCTGGTTCGATGAAAAGCACCTTACTTGAAGGGGATTACATTTTTGCTAGTAAATATTTATATGGTTACAGTAAGCACTCCTTTCCATTTTCTCCAAACATTTTTAGCGGCAGGATTTTTTATACCCCTCCAAAGCGTGGCGACATAGTAGTTTTCAAACCCACAAGAAACGACAGTATCAGGTTTGTTAAGCGAGTAATAGGAACACCAGGCGACAAAGTGCAAATGATAGAGGGAGAATTATACCTGAATGATCAGAAAGTAGAGCGAAGGCAAATTGAAAGTTTTTTTGATTATGAGTCAAATCGTAACATACCAAGATATATAGAAACGCTTTTAAATGGCAAGGAGCATGAGATTTTGATAGATAACATTTCTAATAAGCTATCATATAACACTCCGGTTTATTATGTACCTAACGATCAATTTTTTGTTATGGGAGACAATAGAAATAATTCTTTGGATAGTAGGTTTCCTGAAGTTGGTTTTGTACCAATGGAAAATATCATTGGGCGTGTAAGCATAGTTGGTTTATCATTTAAATTAGGAAAGGTCGATTGGTTACCATTGAATTTCAGGTTACCTGTTGCCTTGAGGTTAAATAGGGTATTGCACAAGGTTGTGTAAGCTTTTTCTACCTATTTGTTAATTCACACAACTCTAAAGAAGAATTTTCTAACTCGGCGATAGTTTTGTTAATTTCATTCAAGTCATTGCCTTGTAAAGCGTTTTTTGCATTTTGTAATAGGTTTTTCAACTTTTGATCAGTGGAAAGGTTATTATTGTTTTCAACCAAGTGTATGAGTTTATTTCCATTAATTTTAGCACCTGCAAGGGAACGAGCCTTCATATCTTCATCAAAGCTGTTTATTGACTGGTTAACCATATTTTGGACATCAGCTTCACTCAAGCCAAAACTTGAATTTACTTCAACTGTCTGCTCGATTCCAGTAGTTTTTTCTCTTGCAGTAACAGTCAAGATTCCGTCAACATTAACTGTAAATTCTATTTCAATTCTTGCAGAACCTGCAGGCAGTGGCGGTATACCTTTTAGTTCAAACTGCGCTAGAGATTTGTTATCCTCTATCATTTCACGTTCTCCCTGACAAACGTGAATTTTCATTGCTGGTTGCCCATCAACATAAGTTGTAAACTCTTTTATCTCTGAAACTGGTAGTGGTGTATTTCTTGGTATGATTTTTTCAACTATGCCTCCCATAGTTTCTATGCCAAGTGATAAAGGTAGAACATCCAGGAGAATATTCCTATCTTTTGAGCTCGAAGTTAAATCATGAGCCTGCAGAGCTGCCCCAATGGCAACTGCTTTATCTGGATCCACGTCATTTAGTGCTTTATTTCCAAAGAGTTTAACTAGTGAATTTTGAACCAATGGTGTTCTAGTTGCACCACCAACTAAAATTACTCCTCTTATATCGTCAATTTTAAGATCTACGTCGCTTATAGTACTAGTAACTATATTGATAGTCCTATTAACTAAAGGACTTATTGCCTGTTCAAATTCTTCTCTGGTAATTTCACATTTAAATGGCTTGCCGTTAATGTTGAATTCAAAAGTACCTACGGTGTTTTCGCTCAGATATTCTTTTACAATACGTGATTCAATAAGTGTTGTCATTCCAGTGCTTGACACTGGAATCCAGTTCTTATTATATAACTTTCTAGTGTGTTCATTTGTAATCAAACTTTCTGGATCCCAGACTGTGATGACACTAGAGCATTCTTTGTTTAAACCTACCTTTTCTCTATACTTATCAAGCACAATAAGGTTAAGCAAATGATCAAAATCATCACCGCCGAGGTTGGTGTCACCACCAACCGCAAGAACTTGAAACACTCCTTGATGCAATTTCAATATCGAAATATCAAATGTTCCACCACCAAGGTCATAAACTGCATATATTCCACTGCTATTGTTCTTTTCAATGGAGTAAGAAAGCGCTGCAGCGGTTGGCTCGTTAACGAGGCGAAGAACTTCTATGCCGGCTAATCTTGCTGCATATTTGGTTGCGTTACGTGCTGAATCGTCAAAGTAAGCTGGCACAGTAATCACTGCTTTTTTTACTTCCAGCCCCTTAGACTTTTTTACCCTCTCACATAAAGCTTTTAATATCTCAGCAGAAATCTCAACAGGAGTAAGATACTTTTCCTCTGCGCATTTTATTCTAATAACTTTTTCGCTTTCATGATCTATTTCAAAATTGACGCCTTCTTTATTTAATTCTTCAACACTTTTACCCATTAAACGCTTTATTGAGTAGATTGCATTTTGACCGACATCGTAGCCAGTTTTCAATGTATTATTTTCATATGAAAGAGCAGAAGGCAGTAGCTCTCTTCCCTGCTTATCTTTAAATATCTCCACGTTGCCGGCTTTATTTACCATAGCAATCAAAGAATTGGTAGTACCAAGATCTATACCAAAAACTACTTCACTTGAATTTGGTTCAGAAATTTGAATTGGTTGCATTCTTTTTCACCTCCTCAAATGACTTATATAAATATTTCAATCTTAAGACTTGTGTAGCAGCTCCATCAAAATTCTTTACAGCAAAAGTGTTAATTAGGTTTTTAATGCAACCTTTTATTTTTTCATCAATCATCCTGCTTGCAAATTGTAGATCACCGCAGTCCAGCAAATATTCTCTTATTTCCATTGATTCACTTAATATTTCAGAATTTAAGTGATCCTTTTGGCTTTTCACATCAAAAAAATCCAGCAAATGCTCAGCACGTTTTAGTGGTGACTTTAGCACCTGATAAGCTTTGTTAATATTAATTATATTTTTAGATTGTCCTTCGTTTATATCAGTCCTGCTTAGCTCGATATATTTTTTCTCTAACTCATCAAAACTGATATTGAAAGCTGGTTCGATTTCAAACAATGTAAAATAGTTGCTAGACATGAAAACTCTCTCCACAACCACATTTTCCTTTCTCATTAGGATTTTTGAAAACAAAACCCGATGAAAATTTTTCTTCTACATAATCCATTTCAGAGCCAAGAATAAACATGACGGATTTCGGATCGATCAACACTTTAACTTTTTGGTCATCACTGCAGTTTTCCTCAATTATCGACTCTAAAGGACGAGTATCATACGCATATTCAATATCATATTTTAAACCAGAACATCCTTTTTGTTTAATTAG
Organism: Wolbachia endosymbiont (group A) of Bombylius major; assembly: GCF_947251895.1. Lineage (NCBI taxonomy): Bacteria > Pseudomonadati > Pseudomonadota > Alphaproteobacteria > Rickettsiales > Anaplasmataceae > Wolbachia > Wolbachia endosymbiont (group A) of Bombylius major. The sequence continues at coordinate 1,265,055 of NZ_OX366395.1, forward strand.
CACTCTTATTCCTATCGCTTCTTCCGGTTTCTCAAGGTTAGTATGCTTCTTTTGGTCCAATAAATACCTTATCCTCTCCACTGCATTTGCAGTTATAGTGATAAGTTTTTTATTCTTTTTTACAGTTTCACCTCCGCCTACTTCTTGATATTCACTCATGCCTTAGTTCTCAATGTCCACCTTTACTTTGTTTGCTTTGATAATCATGAATAGCAGCCTTTATAGCATCTTCAGCAAGCACCGAGCAGTGTATCTTCACTGGAGGTAAAGACAACTCTTCCACTATTTGAGTATTCTTTATCTGTGTAACGTCACTGATGGTTCTTCCCTTTATCATCTCTGTTAACAAGGAACTTGAAGCAATGGCAGAACCACAACCAAAAGTTTTAAATTTTGCATCTTTAATAACACCTTTGTCATTGACCTTTATCTGCAATTTCATTACATCACCGCACGATGGTGCACCAACTAAACCAGTACCAACATTTGGATCATTTTTATCCAGAGAGCCAACATTCCTTGGATTTTCGTAATGATCTAATATTTTCTCATTATAACTCATAAAACTACCTGTGAACTGCTATTCTACATTATAACATATTTAGGTTAAGAACTAAAGTAAAATACACTAGCAACCCATATATTTTGTGAGTAAAAATATCACTTTGTGAGTGCATTTTTCTTTACAAATACACGTAGTGCGTGTCATTCTTTATATTGTAATTAAGTTTATAATTTAAAAAGGAGCATTCCCTTGAGTTTGTTTAGTAACCTTTATAAAGGCCTGTTGAAAACTTCTTCTCGCTTTAGTGACGGAGTAAAAAGCATTTTTTCTGGCAAAAAAAAATTAGATCAGTCGCTTTTAGATGAGCTAGAAGAATTGCTAATTAGCATGGACATTGGTCATAAAACTTCCAAGTTGATTATTGACAGGCTCACAAGCATCAAATTTGACAAGGAAGTTGAGTATAATATTATCACGCAGCAATTAGTGAACGAAATAGAAGCTATATTAAACCCTGTCGTGCAACCGTTAATTTTGAACAAAAAACCACATATAATAATGGTATGCGGAGTAAACGGTAATGGTAAAACCACGACTATAGGTAAGCTCGCATATAAATATAAGGAAATGGGAAAATCCGTTATGCTTGTTGCATGCGACACATTTAGAGCTGCTGCTAGTGAACAATTAAACATTTGGGCAGAACGTTCTGATTGCTTGATTGTTACTGGAGAGTATGGTAGCGACTCTGCAAGTGTGGCATATAGAGCTGTAAGTCAAGCTATAAAGGATAACGTTGATGTTGTTCTAATTGACACAGCAGGAAGGCTGCAAAATAATGTGAACCTTATGGAGGAGTTATCAAAAATATATAGAACGATAAAGAAATTGGATGATACTGCCCCTCATGACGTTATTTTAGTTCTTGATGCAACTACCGGCCAAAATGCTTATAGCCAATTAGAAGCATTTAGCAAAATGGTTAATGTTACCGGGCTAATCGTAACAAAGTTAGATGGCACTGCTAAGGGCGGAGTGGTAATTGGACTTGCAGAAGCTTATAAGATAAAGTTACATGCTATAGGAATTGGCGAAAATATAGAGGACTTGAGGGAGTTTACTAGCAAAGAATTTGCTGAAGCGTTATTTAATTGTAATTAAAGACTTCTCTTAATTCCCTTACGTGACCAAGCTTGATTATCTCAATATCATGAGAAGAGTAATTACCATTTTTAGGCATAATTGCTTTTTTGAATCCTAACTTTTGTGCTTCTTTTAGTCTGAGATCAGCATGCGAGACATTCCTAATTTCTCCTGAAAGTGCAACTTCACCGCAGATTATTGAAGAAGTTGGCAGCGGTAAATTTACTACACTTGAAATAAGGGAAGCAGCAACAGCAAGATCAGCCGATGGTTCCTGTATTTTGAGTCCCCCTGCAATGTTTAGGTATACCTCTTTATCATGCAAAAACATTTTGCAACGAGCATTTAGCACCGCGATGATCATAGCCAATCGATTAATATCCCACCCAACTACTGCCCTTCTTGGGGTTGCCATATTAGTCCCTGCTATTAATGCTTGCACTTCCATTAAAATTGGTTTTGAACCTTCAATTCCTGCAAATACGGCGCTGCCAACTACTTCTCTGTCATGAGCCATCAGAAACAATGATGATGGGTTATCAACAGGCACGAGTCCTGCTTCAGACATCTCAAAAACACCAATTTCATTTGCAGGGCCAAATCTATTTTTAATAGTGCGTAAAATGCGGTATTGATTGCTATTTTCACCTTCAAAATATAATACCGTATCCACCATATGCTCCAAAGTTTTAGGTCCAGCTATTTGTCCATCCTTAGTTATATGACCAACTATTAAGAGAGAAATACCATATTGTTTCGCAAGAATGGTTAATTCATGAGCGCAAGTGCGGACCTGAGTTACAGTTCCTGGTGCTGATGTAATTCCGCTATCATACATTGTTTGTATAGAGTCAATTACTAAGAATTTAATACTTTTATTTTCCTTTATTGTTGCTACTACATCAGTTAAAGACACTGTAGACAAAAGCTTAATTTTAGGTTCATTTATCTTAAGACGCTTTGCTCTGAGACTCACCTGCTCTAAAGATTCCTCGCCGGATACATAAAGACATTCAAAAGAGGAAAGTTGCACAACATTAGCTGCAATTCTAAGCAAAAGGGTGGATTTTCCAATACCAGGTTCGCCACCAATTAAAATGCTAGCACCTTGAACGATACCCCCACCAAAAACTCTATCTAATTCTTCTACTCCTGTTAGAAAACGACTTGGAGTGATAATTTCGCTACCCGATAACGTCTTTATTAAAATTGGTGCAGATATACTTCTTTTGCCCGTTTTTACTGCTATTTCCTCAACAATTGTATCCCAATTGTTACATGCAATACACTTCCCTACCCACCTGCCAGTGCTATGACCACAGAATTGACATACATATACAGTTTTCATCAAAGCTAAAATTATTTTGTTGTAATTGTAATAAAAATTAGCCAAATAGGCGAGTAAATGTTGAGTCTCACAAGCGTTGTGGTGCGAAGATAATTGTCATAAGTTGTACCATTTAAATTCATGCACAATAATTGCACCCTCCAGGATCAAAGTAGCCCCTTCTCCTGTCATCCCAGTGCCCTGACTACTTGGATCCAGGAAAAAGAATGGTGTCATCCCAGTGCTTGACACTGGGATCCAGGAATTTTATTAAGTTGGTAAGCATAAAAGTAGCCGTTTTATGTTAAAATACAACGTTTTGATGATTATAAAAAGGCTGGATCCCAGTGTCAAGCACTGGGATGACACCGTCATAAAGTAAATCAGCGTCACGCGCTGCCCAGTTCATGTTAGCTATAAATGTTTAAGAAATTTACCAAACGAAAAAAAAGACAAAAAATCCCCGAGTTAGCTAGTCTTTTACTATCTCTGTCAAGTATTGGCATTTTTTGATGTCTTGTAACGCTTTATAAGCCCGTTCAGCTTATTTAGATAAAAATCTAGATGTAGATGAAGTTTTGTAAAGACATACAGTATCTATGTACTGCAAAAAATTAAACATAAGACGCCGATACATTAAGTAATCCTTACTTTTTAATCTGCAGATTGGCGAAAGCAAATACAATAGCTTCAGTTTTATGATAAGGGGGCTGGCGAAGGGTGTCAAGCAAGTTTTTTGTTTCTATTCCCAATGTTATATGGTTATGTAAGAAGTCTAATAGTAAATTTTTAAGTTCCTCTTTAACTCTTTAACCAGCGGGCTCGCATGAGGAGAGGAGAGTAAAGGTCCTCTTCCATGGGTGTCATCCCAGTGCCCAGACACTGGGATCCAGAAAATTTGATTGTGTACTATACAACATTTTCGATCAAAAGCTGGATTCCAGTGTCAAGCACTGGAATGACATCACAGGGGCACTGGAATTTTTGTTTCAATATTTGTACATTAGCCATGCATCTGAACAGATACATTATTAGTATAGAAATTGTCTATCAAAGATCCTTTCATTCAGAGGGTAATCTTTGTCAAAAAGCAGAGTGATTGTGTTCTCATGGTCTTTTTGTATTTTTATCTGCGATATATTATGAAACTCTTTGTAATCTGATACTACAAGTGCTGGACGGTTTTTTGTGTCGTTAATGTCAATTTGTACGATCGTATCATTTGAGATTAGTGCTCCATTCCAATGCCTTGGGTAATAGCTATTGATAGAAGTGAGTGCAAGTAAATTTGAATTTAGCGGCAAGATTGGGCCACCGGCAGAGAAGTTGTATGCAGTGCTGCCTGTGGGGGTAGATAATATTACTCCGTCCCCTCTAAATTTCTCTACTTTTAGCTTATCGTTGATAGTAATATTCATCTCTACTATTTGGTTCGCTTTTCTAAAAACGTATACTTCGTTTACTGCTATGTAATGATATCTCTTGCCACTTGTGTCTGTTGCTTCCATTTTTAGCAAAGTTAACTGAGTTGAAGTTGCATGCTCTATATGATCAATTAAATCTTCACTGCAGCTAAAGCATTTATTCATCAAAAACCCAACATTGCCAGTGTTTATCCCATACACATGCATGTTTTTATTTTCTATGACGTAATTGTGCAAAGTGCGTAGCATAAAGCCATCACCGCCAACAACTATCAATAGATCGATTTCGGACTTATTTTCTTCTGTTATATTGATAAAATTAAGTTTCTTTAATAGTTTAGATACTTCCTGCGATTTTGGTGATGGAGAAGCAACATAGCCTATATTTTTGTATTTATGCATGCTTCAGTAAACTCTCTAAAACTTAAAGAGGAGGAAAATTAGAAAATGCTTCCATATTTATCGTTAAACTTAGCTAATTTGCTAGTTTTACTTGCTAACCCGCTTGTCAAACTTCCAGTCCATGCAGGGTGAGTAAGAGGATCTCTATCAAGTTTTACCCTATCTCCCTCCTTTCCATAAGTGGAACGAGTTTCAAACTCTTGACCGTCTGTCATAACTATAATAATTTTATGATAATTCATTGTTGTTTATAAACTTTTAGTCAGTTAACATTCTAGTGAACTTAATTCACTAAGTCAATCATTATTCTAAAATATTGACAAAAAATAAATAAAGTAGTATATTTAATAAGGAATAAATAATAACTATCATGATTTTTGCTTTCCCCGGTCAGGGCTCTCAGTTTGTAGGAATGGGAAAGAGCTTATATAGTGAGTTTTCTGTTGCAAGACAAGTATTTAATGAAGTAGATAGCATATTGGATAGAAAGCTGTCTCATTTAATCTTCAACGGTCCTATTGAAGAATTAACCATTACAGAAAACGCTCAGCCAGCTATAATGGCAGTATCAATTGCAATGCTACGTGTTATGGAGCATGTGTTTGGCAAATCTCTTTTCACTGATCACAATGTTAAATATGTTTGTGGGCATTCAGTTGGCGAATATACAGCGCTGTGTGCTGCAGGAGCGTTAACGCTTGAGTCTGCAATCAAGCTGCTGAAAGTTCGCAGCGAAGCAATGCATGAAGCTTCACTGAAATGTAAAGGCGGAATGGTTGCGTTGCTTGGAGCAGAGATAAATGAAGTGGAAGATATATTGAAATCAGTTCAAATTGACGGAATTTGTGAAATTGCAAACGATAACGGTGGCGGACAAGTGGTTATAAGTGGCACTAGAGAAGCTCTTGAAATGTTACCCGATTTATTCAAAAACTCGAGTGTGAGGAAACTAATTAAATTACAGGTTAGTGGGCCTTTTCATTCATCTCTTATGAAACCTGCTGATGAAAAAGTTTTGGAGTTTTTGAAGGGTATTAAAATAACCCGTCCTATAGTTCCTTTGATATCAAATGTTACAGCTAAAGAGGAGAGTGATCCCAAAGTTATAAAAACTTTACTCGCCAAGCAAGTTGTAAGCAGAGTGAAATGGAGAGAAATGGTTTTGTATATGTCAAGCCGTGGCATTAACAAATTTGTTGAAATGGGCCCTAATAAAGTTTTATCTAATTTGGTCAAAAGAATTGACCAATCTATCAGTACAAAAAATATAGATAGTATTGGTGATATTGACAGCTTCTTTAATGAATCATTAGTACTAACAGCGAAAAATTTAAAAGTTGGATTAAGTTAAAACACATCTATTTGATGTCATTCCGTTGCATAACGCTGCCTAGCTGGAATGACAGAGGGTAATGCAAGAAATCAACGAACTGCCTGTCATTTCATCCGGTTTCTTAATTCCAAGTAGCTGTAAAATAGTAGGGGCAATATCAGATAACTCCTATGATGTCATTCCAGTGCTTGACACTGGAATCTAATCTTTCACTATCAAAGATATTATTTTTAATATAAGATTACAACTTAATCTTTAATCTGGATTCCAGTGTCAAGCACTGGAATGACACCTTTCCGGTGTCTCAAACTACAACAGCTGTGCATATCCAGTTAGAGAGTAATGCGAAAAATTATACAATCAACGAACTGCCTGTCATTTCATTTGGTTTTTTAATTCCAAGTAGCTGTAAAATAGTAGGGGCAATGTCAGATAACCTTCCGTCTCTTAGTTTTAGATTATCGCAAGACACAATAAATGGCACTTTATTTAGAGTGTGTGCTGTATGAGGTGTATTATTTTCTTCATCGAACATACATTCCACATTACCGTGGTCTGCAGTAACAATTAATGCGGTGTTGCTTGACTTTTTAACAGCACTCAGCACTTTCGCAAGACAATCATCTACAGCTAGCACAGCTTTCTCGGCTGCTTTTATATTACCTGTATGCCCTACCATATCAGGGTTAGCGTAATTTACAACTATCAGTGCGAATTCTTGGGAGTGAATTTTTTCTACAAGCTTTTCTGTGAGCTCGAAGGCTGACATTTCGGGCTGCAAATCATAAGTTTGAACTTTTGGTGAGGGAATGAGTATTCTTTCTTCACCAGAGAAAGGTTCTTCTTTTCCACAATTGAAAAAGAAAGTCACATGAGCGTATTTCTCGGTTTCGGCGATACGTAATTGTTGTAATTTATTGTCTTCTATTGTTTGTCCTAGAGTATCAGCGAAAGAAGTAGGAGGAAAAATATAAGGAATTTTGAGATCTTCTTTATACTTCATCATACTTAAAATTGAAGAGAATTTTGCTACCTTAGCGTAATCTGTTTTGCCAAGCAAAATACTTGCTAATTGTATCATTCGATCAGCACGAAAGTTAGCCAACAGCACTCCATCTTCTGGTTTTATACCTTGATAGTCACCTATTACTGCGGGCCTAATAAACTCATCAGTTATGTTATTTTGATAATTTTCATCAATCAACGATACTGCATTATCATGACAAGGTGCCTTTGCAAATGCGATAGCCTCATAAGCTTCGATTGTTCTCTTCCACCTGTTGTCACGGTCCATAGCATAGTAACGCCCAGAAACAGTAGCAATTCTTGTGTCATTTCCCTTTATACTCTTTGTAAATTCTTGAATGCATTTTTTTCCTGAATTTGGCAATGTGTCTCTGCCATCTAAAAATGCATGTATCACCACTTTTATTCCATGCTGTGATATTTTATTTGCTAAAGTTGAAATATGCTTTTGATGCGAATGAACACCACCATCGGACACCAATCCCATTATATGGCATACTCCGTTCTTACTTTTTAGATCATTAATAAAACTTTGTAGATTTACATTGTTTTCTATTGTTCCAATCTCTTGATTAATGCGCTGAAGGCTTTGTATTACCACTCTACCACTGCCAATATTCATATGGCCAACTTCTGAGTTACCTATTTGACCACCAGGTAACCCCACATCAGTTCCACAGGCGGATAAACTGCATTTTGGATAATTAGAGCTAATATATTGCCAACAGGGTGGATTTGCGTTGCTAATAGCATTGTATTTACTACTTTCTACTCCATTTCCCCAGCCATCTAGTATACATAAAACGACTGATTTAATGTTCATACAAAATCAATACTAGAATTTCACAGAGAAAAGCTCCCCGGGCCGGATTCGAACCAGCGACCAATTGGTTAACAGCCAACTGCTCTACCACTGAGCTACCGAGGAATAAACCGCTTTTAATTTACCATGTTGAACGTTGGTTGTAAACGTTTTTTGTATAGACTTTAAGTCCAACTGGTCACAGAAACGAAAAAACTTACTTGACAAACTCCGCCAGCCCTCTTATCATGAAACTGAAGCTATTGTATTTGCTTTCGCCAATCTGCAGATTAAAAGGTAAGGATTACTTAATGTATCGGCGTCTTATGTTCAATTTTTTGCAGTATATAGATACTGTATGTCTTTACAAAACTTCATCTACATCTAGATTTTTATCTAAATAAGCTGAACGCGCTTATAAAGCGTTACAAGACATCAAAAAATGCCAATACTCGACAGAGATAGTAAAGGACTAGCTAACTCGGGGATTCTTTGTCTTTTTTTCTGCTTAGTAAATTTCTTAAACATTTGCAGCATAGGTTAGTTGCAATTAAAAGCAGCTAAATCTTGCTTGTCAAGCGTTTAAAACATAAAAAACGCCAATATTTTAAAGCAGATAATAACCCCAGGGCTTCTTTTGCCTTTTTTTTCGTTTGGTAAATTTCTTAATGTTTATGGCTAAAGATTGCACGAATGTTGCAATTACAAAAGCGTTTCTACTAGGAGGGTGTCATCCCAGTGCTTGACACTGGGATCCAGGTTGCTCACAAGCGAACTAGCATAGAAAGTGGTTACAACGTTTTCGATGAGATTGCAGAAAGGCTGGATCCCAGTGTCAGCTACTCGGATGACAGGGGAGGGAGGCTACTTTCATGGCACCATCTTGGATGGAAACCAGTGTCAGCTACTTTCATGACACCCTGACAACCGTCATCCCGCTACTTGTTAGCGGGATCTAGAGATACCGCGGCGGTATGACGATAAGACACAAAGCCTAATGAAAGAAACTACGAATACCAGTGAAAAACATAGCAATTTTATTTTCATTTGCAGCTTTTATCACATCTTGATCTTTTAGCGAGCCACCGGGCTGAATTATAGCTGTAATTCCATGTTTTGTGCTTTCTACTATGCTATCTGGGAATGGGAAAAATGCATCTGAAGCAAGCACCGCACCTTTACACTTTTCACCTGCTTTTTTCACTGCAATGTTAACACTATCTATTCTGCTTGTTTGCCCAGCGCCGATGCCAATAGCACAACCATCTTTTGCTATAACTATTGCGTTGGATTTCACATGTTTACATATTTTCCAGGCAAAAATAAGATCTTTTTTTTCTTTTTCTGTTGCAGTGCATTCTGTTACTTGTTCTGCTTTTATCTTGTGATCATTATTTTCTTGCACCAAAAACCCACCAACAACATTTTTAATTTGGTATTTCACATTTTGTTGGAAAGATTTATGAATAATCACTCTTAAATTTTTCTTTCTTTGTAAAATTTTTAGTGCCTCATTGTTTACCGATGGTGCTATCACTACTTCCAAAAATATCTCGTTTAATTTTTCTGCTAGCTTTAAATCTATCTCCCGATTTAAGGCAACTATGCCACCAAAACTGCTTACTTCATCACATGATAGAGCCTTTTCATATGCCTCCAAAGCATTATTACTAACAGCAGCGCCACATGGGTTATTGTGCTTTATTATCACTGCTGCAGGTTCTTCGAATTCAGAAGTTATGTTAAGTGCGGATTCTATATCTACTATATTATTATAACTCAACTCTTTTCCATGTAGTTTTTCCAACGGATATTCTGTAAATTGATTACTATAAAATGCAGCTTTTTGATGGGGATTTTCACCATACCTTAATTCTTGTGCTTTATGCCCATATAGTGCGAAAAACTCTGGCAACTCATTATTTTTACTCTGGGATAAAAACCAACTGTGAATATTAGAATCGTAGTGTGCAGTGAGAGCAAATGCTTTGGTTGCTAAATATTTTCTATATTCCAATGTTGTTTCATTGTTATTTTTTATCATCTCAGCTTTTAGTGCTTCGTAGTCTTGAATGCTAGAAATAACTGAAGTAAAACGAAAGTTTTTTGCTGCAGCTCTAATTAACGCCACTCCGCCGATATCAATTTGTTCTATAATTTGCTCTTCATTTGAGCCGCTACTTACTGTCTCCCAAAATGGGTATAGGTTAGTTATAAGCAGGTCTATTGGCTCAACACCTAGATCTTGCATTTCTGTTTTGTGCTTTTCTCGATCACAAAGTATTCCTCCATGAATTTTAGGGTGTAAAGTTTTTACTCTACCACCCAGTATCTCTGGAAATTTTGTGTAATCTGAGACCTCTTGTGTTTTTATTCCTGCACTAGATAGCGTTTTATAAGTATTTCCCGTTGAAAGAATTTCTATTTGTTGCTGCATTAAAAACGATGCAAGATCAATTATATTCGTTTTATCGTATACTGATATTAAAGCTCTTTTTATTTTCATTTTTATATGGAAAGTTTTTTAAAATTATATCTAAGAAAAAGGAATTTGTCTATATATAGCTACTACGTCATACCGCCACGGTATCCACAACTGTACGAACATTGTGATACAAGAGACCAAGAAAGATGTCATCCCAGTGCCCAGACACTGGGATCCAGAAAACTTCACTTTAAATGAGCACACCAGGTGGCTGTACAATAGAAACTGGATTCCAGTGTCAAGCACTGGAATGACACCATCTACTACTCAAATTACCTGCAAATTGCAATGTTCGTACACCAAAACGCGGTATCTTGTTGTAGATTCCGCTAACAAGCAGCGGAATACCAAATTGTAGAAGTTGCTTTAGCCCTCCTAACCTTTCCTTCAAAGCAGTCTATTCTATAAATTTTTTTACCATGCTTGATTTCAAACCACGAATAAAATCTTCAATACTACAAGGATTTCTTCCTTCCATTTGTACAACTTTAGGAATTAAAATGCCACCTTTTAAACTTATGTGCATATTATCGTTAACAATCTCACCTTGTTCTGAAGCGAAAGCTTCAAAGTCAGCATCAAGTATCCTGATACGTTTATTCTCTATCTCGATAAACGCTTTTGGGTAAAACGCTTTAACCTTTCTATAAGCAACTTCACAGGCATCACTTGCATAAATTTTATAGTCTTCCACTTTGTCAGCGTAACATGCATCGTTATCGTTCTGTTTTAAGGGAAGCTGTTTTTCAATTTCGTTTAGCACTTTCAGCAGTAAATCACTGCCTAGCTTAGATAATTTATCATGCAATGTCTTGTAATTATCGTTCTTTTCGATAAGAAATTTTTCCTGTTTTAAAATAGGGCCGGAATCTAATCCTTCATCCAATTGCATAATGCTAACCCCGGTTTCTTGATCTCCTGCTAAAATTGTGTGCTGTATCGGGGCTGCACCACGCCACCTTGGTAGTAATGAAGGATGAATATTAATACAACCATATTTTGGAATATTCAAAATTTCTCTTGGAAGTATCAATCCATACGCGGCAACAACCGCAACGTCTGGCTTGAAATTTCTAAATTTTTCTTGCTCTGCCGAGAACTTTAGAGAGATAGGAGTACATACCTCTATGTTACTTTCTTCAGCGATAACATGTACTGGAGATTTCATTGGCTTCTGTCCACGCCCCGAAGGTTTTGGAGCCTTGGTGTATACTGCCACCACTTCGCTCTTTGATTTCAGTAACAAGCTCAGAGAATTAACAGCAAATCCTGGTGATCCCATGAAAATAATTCTCATGGTGTTTTTGCTTTAAGAATTCTCCGCTAATTTACCACTTACAGTTTCTACTAATTTGGCAAAATCATCCTTATAATTAACTGCCATCTCAGCAAGAATTTTTCTATTTAAATCAATGCCGGCAAGTGTAAGACCATGCATAAACCTACCATAAGTAAGCCCATGCTCTCTTGCTGCTGCATTAATACGTATTATCCATAAGCTACGGAAATCACGTTTACGAGTTCTTCTGTCTCTGTAAGCATATTGCAGTGCTTTTTCAACTCTCTGTAATGCAATTCTATAACAGCTTTTTGCACGTCCTCTATAACCCTTTGCTAGTTTCAATATTTTTTTATGACGAGCGTGAGTAGTGACTCCACGTTTTACCCGAGCCATTTTATTTTACCTCCATTTTATTAAATACCATAAGGCATATAAAGCTTAACTATACGCGAGTCAGATTTACCAAGAATCGTTGTACCACGCTGATTACGAATATTAGATTTACTTCTCTTTACCATGCCATGCCTTTTGCCTGACTGAGTAGAAATGACTTTACCCTTAGCTGTAAGGTGAAAGCGCTTTTTAACAGAAGATTTGGTTTTTAATTTTATTTTCTTCATATTCCAAATAAATTTACAAGCACTACTATTGAGTTCTTTAATAGTAATTAAGCATTAGTATAAATAATTTTATTAAAGAATCAAATTAAAATTGTATATTAAAGGAGTTTAAAAGTAATTACGCCCAATATGTGTGTTATACCTTCTTTATTCCCAAGTGGCAACAATACTTGCCTCATTTTAACACTTTCACTTTCTTCCTCTTCATTGATCGGGCATTTACTCTCTATTACAGTATCAAGTTTATCAATAACTGCATCTATTTTATATAGTCGCAAAAATGGTGCATCAATTGCATACTTATTATCAATGCGCGTCTTTTTCTCAAAACCATAGAATTCAACAGCCTTTTCTCCTGCATTTTCACAAATATAACCTTGATCCTTGACTTCAATGACAAAACAATGCTGCCATGATTCCATTATTTCTGCAGTGTCTATTTCATGCCTTTCTGGCCAATCTCTGTCTGATCCTTTTATGTCATTCCAGTGTTGAGTCACCACATTTGCTATTCTTTTTTCTTTGCCTACATAAATTTCCATTCCAATTTCCACATATAAAACACAGATATGAGGTAAATTTATCGTGAATATATTGATTTTTTCTTACCACAAGGTGCATGTCACTAGAAGTTCTGAGATCTAGAGAGTGGTATTGATTTTATTTCCATTACAACTTATTATTTATAGATAACCTCAATAAAAACGATGAAGCTAAACGAAATCAGAGAAAGATTTATAAAATTTTTCGTAAGTAATGGCCACAAGCAGGTTTCTTCTTCTCCTTTGATTCCAGAACATGACCCAACGCTCATGTTCACAAATGCTGGTATGGTGCAGTTTAAAAATATTTTTACTGGTGCTCAAAAAACTGAAATGAAACGTGCTGTCTCAAGTCAAAAGTGCCTAAGAGCAGGCGGTAAACACAATGATCTGGAAAATGTTGGCTATACAACTCGGCATCACACATTTTTTGAAATGCTCGGAAATTTTAGCTTCGGTGATTACTTTAAGGAAACTGCGATAGAATTTGCGTGGGAATTTATCACTAAAGAGTTATCTCTTGATAAAAACAGACTATCCATAACCGTCTACCATACTGATGATGAGGCGTACGAGATTTGGCGTAAGATAAGTGGCTTTTCAAGTGATAAAATCATAAGAATTACAACGGATGATAACTTTTGGAGTATGGGAAGCACTGGTCCGTGCGGTCCATGTTCTGAAATTTTTTATGACCATGGGAGTCCTAATTTACAAGAGGGCGATAGAATTGTTGAAATCTGGAATCTGGTATTCATGGAATTTAACAAAGATGAAGAAGGTAATTTACACAAATTGCAAAAAAAATGCATCGATACTGGAATGGGCCTTGAAAGAATAGCGGCTGTTATGCAAAACGTCCATGATAACTATGATATTGATCTATTTTCTGCTCTGATAAGTAAATCACAAGAGTACTGTGGAAGAACGGAAAATAAAATAGCGCATAAGATCATAGCAGATCATCTTCGCGCGGCTGCATTTCTCATCGCAGAAGGAGTGCTTCCTGGGAATGAAGGCAGGAATTACGTATTACGCAGATTAATTAGGAGAGCCGCGCGTTATATCCACCTGCTTGGATATAATGATTCCCTACTCCATCGTATTTTTCCAGTGTTGATAGATAGCACGAGTTCGGCTTATATGGGAGCTGAATTAGTCAGAGCTAAAAGCTTAATAGAAACGACGTTAAAATCAGAGGAAGAAAACTTTAAAGACACTTTGATGAAAGGTATCAATCTCCTGGAGAAATTCACTACAGATTTAAAATCGGGCGATACTTTGCCTGGAGAATCAGCGTTTAAGCTATATGACACCTACGGATTTCCTTTGGATATTACACTTGATATTTTAAAAGAGAAAAAAATAAATTTTGACCAGAAGGGTTTTGATGATGCAATGGGAGAACAAAAAGAGAGAGCACGTGCTAAATGGGCTGGATCTGGTGAAAAATCTGTTGAGCAAGTATGGTTTGATTTGATCAATAAATTTGGCAAAACAAAATTTGTTGGTTATGAGTTCAATGAAGTAAGTGATGCGAAAATACTAGCTATAGTTTCCTCTAAAAATGAAGTAATTGATTCTGCAAAGGAGGGAGAAAAGATAACCATTATACTTGATAAAACACCTTTTTATGGCGAGTCAGGTGGACAAGTGGGAGATACTGGCAGTCTGATTAAACCTGGTAGAAGTATTATTATAGTCGAGAATACCAATAAGGTTAATGACCTATATTTGCACAGATGCATAGTTAAATCTGGCTCAATGTGTAAAGGTGACACAGTTACAGCAAGCATAGATAAGGAAAGAAGGCAAGCCTTAAGAAGAAATCATTCAGCTACACACCTTTTGCACTTTGTATTGAGAAAAATCTTGGGTGATCATGTCACTCAAAAAGGTTCCCTAGTTGCACCGGATAAGTTACGATTTGACTTTAGTCATAACACTCAAGTTACTCAGGATCAGCTATTCTTAGTAGAAGATATGGTAAACTCTCTAATCAGAGAAAACCTTTCTACGTCTACAAAAATTCAGAGCATGAATCAGGCAATAGACGAAGGAGCTATGGCGTTATTCGGTGAAAAATATGGCAACCAAGTAAGAGTAGTGAAGATTGGAGATTCAAGGGAACTGTGTGGTGGCACACACGTTGAACATACTGGAGAAATCGGTTTATTTAAGATAGTAACAGAAAGTTCTGTTGCTTTTGGAGTGAGAAGAATTGAGGCTTTAACTGGTCAAGAAGCAATCGATTATGTACGTGATAATGAAATTAACTTAAAAAAAGTTGCAGAATTCGTAAAAGCACCAGCAAGTGAAATAATAAACCGATTAAATATTTTAAATCAAGAGCGCAAAGAATCTGAAGCTAAAATAAAAAATTTATATAAAAAACTTATAAGCGCAGAGAGCATAAAAAGTACTGAAATAAATGGAATAAATTTTGTAAGTCATGCTTTTACCAATATTCCAGCGAATATAATAAGAGAGTTTGTTTTGCAGCAACAAAAACCAAAAACGATAATAGCTTTCACGGCAACAGAAAAAGATAAAACAGTCTTGATTATTAAAGTAAGTAAAGACTTAGCTAATAAAATTAGTGCAAAAGAACTAGTATCAATAGCAGTTGAAAAAAACTGTGGTGGGAATGCTGAACTTGCACAAACAGGCTGTGATAGCAATAAAATAGATGATGCCATTACAGCCATTTATAGCAAAATAACAGCTTCTAAGCACTCTACGTCATACCACCACGAACCGTCATACCGCCGCGGCGCTAACAAGCAGCGGGATACTTAACCATCGTCTACACCGTCATACCGCGATTCATTCGCGGGATCTCTTAGCCGCTAACAAGAGATCCCGCTAACAAGCAGCGGGATGACGAATTACTATGCCGCCGCGAACCGTCATACCGCGATTCATTCGCGGTATCTCAGCCGCTAACAAGCAGCGGGATGACGATTGTCGTTTAGCTACAAACATTAAGAAATTTACCAAACGAAAAAAAAGGCAAAAGAAGCCCCATGGTTAACTAGTTATTTATATGTACTTCAAAATATTGGCGTTTTTTATTCTAAACGCTACGATTCAGCCGCTTTTAAATGCGACTAACCTAAATTATAAACGTTAAGAAATTTACTGAGTGGAAAAAAAGGCAAAGAAACCCTAGGGTAGCTAGCATTCAAATTCTCCCTTGTTCTATTTGACGTCTTTTGATGTCTTGAACGCTTTATAAGCGCGTTTCTGCTTGTATAGGTAGAAACCTAAAAGTTTTATAAAGACATGAGGTGCACATAGTGCAAAAAATTAAGCATGATTTACGCCAAATACAAAGTTCCCTTTGTCGTTTTAATCTGCAGATTGCGAAGATAAATAAATAGCTTCATCTTTATGATAAGAGGGCTGGCGGAGGGTGTCAAGGAATTCTTATTAAAACTAAAGAGCTCAAATGAAAGAAGGTAAACTTTAAAGTATACATTTAATAGCGCTTTCTATGAGAGAAATCGTATTATCCATTCCATAAAGCTTTATGAAAGATCCCATTCTTGGACCGGTTTTTTGGCCAAGTAACGTTTCATATAATAGCTGAAACCAGTCACGTAAGTTAGTGTAATCATATTTTTTTCCAATAGAAAATACCTGAGATTGAATTTCTTCAGCAGTAGCAGTTATAGATAGAGAATGTAAAGTGTCCTTCAAATCTAGTAACGCTTCTTTCTCTTTTTCATTTGGAGTTTTATATGATTTTGTTGGCTTGATAAAATCGTGATAATACTTTACTGCAAAGTCTGAAAGTCTATCAAGCATTTTATTATTTTCTGGTGTAACGTTCGGTGCATAAGAGGATATAAAACCCCATAGGATCTCTTTGTTTTCAGCATTACAAGCTGCTGCTAGGTTTAAAAGTAGTGAGAAATTTATGCCTGAAGTTTCTATACTGGGAACATTGCCCTGGTGAATGTGCCAAGCAGGATTATTTATATCCTTTTCTTTGTTCTCATGATAACGCTTTACAAATTCTAAATATTCATCAGTTGATTTTGGTATCACATCAAAATATAAACGTTTAGCTTTTTTAGGACTCTGAAAAATGTACAATGCTAAACTCTCTGTTGGTGCGTAAGTTAACCACTCTTCAATTGAAATGCCATTTCCTTTTGATTTTGATATTTTCTTTCCTTCTTTATCAAGGAAAAGCTCGTAGCAAAACAGAAGTGGTGGCTTTTCTCCAAGTATTTCACATATTTGACTTGAAAGCACAGCAGATGGAGTTAAATCTTTTCCGTGAGCTTCATAATTTACTCCAAATGCGGCCCACCTCATTCCCCAATCAGGTTTCCATTGCAGTTTACATTTTCCTTTTGTCACTGGAACTTCTATTTTTTCCCCGTTTGGGTCTTCATACGTGATTGTTCCTTTATCTGTATTTGTTTCAATTACTGGAACTTGTAAAACTTGGGAAGTTTTTGGGCATATCGGCAAGAATGGACTATAAGTCTGCTGTCTTTCTTCCCGAAATGATGGAAGCATTACGTCCATCACTTTATCATAATTTTTCAGCAGTAGTAAAAGTTTTTCATCGTAAACGCCAGATTTATAACACTCTGTTGCACTCCTGAACTCGTATTCAAATTCAAACAAATCAAGAAATTTACACAACAATGAATTCATATGATGACCATAACTTTCATGAGTCCCAAATGGATCTGGGATTATAGTGAGTGGCTTATTTAAGTGCTCTCTTAGCATCTCTTGATTTGGCACGTTATCTGGTATTTTTCGTAAACCATCCATATCATCTGAAACTGCAATGATTTTGGTTTTTATACCAGGAGCTATTTTTTTTAATGCATTTACAATAACTGTAGTGCGGAAAACCTCTCCAAAGGTTCCTATGTGGGGTAAACCAGAGGGTCCATAACCAGTTTCAAATATTATTTCTTTTTTATTAGGAAACTCTTGCAATATTTTTTCTGCTTCTTGAAATGGCCAACTTGTCATTATCTTGGTTAAATAATGTACCTTAACTTAAAGTGCTACTAGTTTCAATGGATTTTTAATATAATGATATAGTATTAGTTATTATTAGAAGGTTGAAGATATGTCCACAGGTAGTATACAAACAGATCAATTATTCAAAGGTCTTACAAGACCTGCAATGCTTTTTGGTGTGAGTTATATGTTTGCAATATTAAACGTCCTGATTTGCATGCTAATTTTCATTAATTCAAATGATTTGAGAGTGATTCTCTTAATGTTACCAGGTATACATGGACTTGGTTATATAGCTTCTGCAAAAGAACCGTTGTTTATTGAATTATTTATGGTAAAATTAGGAAAGTGCTCGAAATGTTTAAATCGTTTTTATCATGGAGCCAATTCTTATGATATTGCTTAACGTTGTGTGATGCTGAGGTTTAGGGCTGTTCAATCAAAGAATAAATCTACTCTGAGCAGGGAAGTTCACGCTGCTGAATTTATTCCTTATTCTTGCTATTGGAATAGCACAACCTTGATGACAAAAGAAAATTGGTTGGTTAAGGTTATAAAATTAAGTGGCTTTGCATTTGAAACCGCCGATGACGAGGATTTAGTAATACAAAATAATATCAGGAACCAGATGCTAAGAAGCATTTCATCTCCGGCATTTAGTTTGTATTTTCATACTATCAGACGTAAGAAAAATATTTTTTCTGATGAATTTGCAAATCAAGGTTTGTCGAATTTTTTCGCTAATCACGTAAATCTAAAATGGAGAGAAAAACACGCAACAAGGCAATCATTTATTAATGACCTATACATTACGATTATCCGTAGAGCGGACACAAAAGGAGTAGAATTTTTGTCACATCTACTAAAAAAATTCGGACATGTAACTTCAAAACATGCTTGGGAAAGTGATATACGTGCCACGTATGAAGATTTAGAGGAAACGACAAATCGTGTAGTGACAAGCCTTAGAAATTATTCGCCTAAAATTCTTGGAGTAAAAGAAACTCCAGATGGTTTGTTCTGCGAAATAATGGAGTTTCTATCTAGAATCGTAAATTGTGGATTCGTTACAAATACGCTTTTTCCGCTAAGAACTGAAATATCAAGGTACTTACCAGTACATAGGTTATTCTTTGGCCGTAAGATGATACAGGTTGTGACTCATAATGAGAGTAAATATGCTGGAATAGTTAGTATCAAAGAATATGGAAATCATACTTCTGCAGGAATGCTTGATTCGTTTTTACAACTTCCTTACGAGTTTATAATTACGCAATCTTTTCAATTTATAAACAGGCAAATGGCGGTTGGAAAAATGCAGATACAGCAAAATCGAATGATACAGTCTGCAGATAAAGCTATTTCTCAAATAGCAGAAATTTCTCAAGCGCTTGATGACGCAATGAGTGGTAAGATTGCCTTTGGTCAACATCACCTGACTATTTTATGTATAGAAAAAAGTCCTAAATCATTGGATAACGCTCTGTCGTTGGTAGAATCAGAGCTTTCTAATTGCGGTGTTTACCCTATACGTGAGAGAGTTAACCTTGAACCAGCATTTTGGGCGCAAATTCCTGGTAATTTCGATTATATAGTGAGAAAAGCTACAATAAGTAGTCTTAATTTGGCTGGATTTGCATCTCAACATAATTATCCTACTGGTAATAAATTCAATAACCACTGGGGAGATGCTGTTACAGTTTTTGACACGACATCTGGTACTCCATTTTTTTTCAACTTTCATATAAGGGATGTTGGACACACTATGATAATTGGTCCAACTGGTGCTGGTAAAACTGTTTTAATGAATTTCTTGTGTGCCCAAGCGATGAAGTTTTCTCCAAGGATATTCTTTTTTGATAAAGATCGCGGTGCAGAGATTTTCTTAAGAGCACTTGGTGGTATCTATACTGTAATAGAACCAAGAACTAAAATAAATTTTAATCCTTTACAACTTGATGACACCTCTGATAATAGAACATTTTTAATGGAGTGGATAAAGTCTTTAATTTCGGTGTATAATGATAAATTTACTTCAGAAGATATTGCACGAATTAATGATGCAATTGAAGGAAATTTTAAATTAAGAAAAGAAGACAGATTCTTGAGAAACCTCGTACCGTTTTTAGGGCTTGCAGGTCCTGATACTCTAGCTGGGGCAATATCTATGTGGCATGATAATGGTTCTCATGCTGCAATATTTGACAATAAAGAAGATTTGCTAGATTTTTCACGAGCAAGAGTATTTGGTTTTGAGATGGCTAGCTTGCTCAAAGATCCTGTTGCTCTTGGACCGGTCTTGATTTATTTATTTCATAGGATTAGTATATCTCTTGATGGCACTCCATCTATTATCGTTCTTGATGAGGCATGGGCGTTAATAGATAATCCAGTTTTTGCACCCAAGATAAAAGACTGGTTGAAGGTACTGAGAAAACTAAATGCTTTTGTGATTTTTGCTACTCAGAGTGTTGAGGATGCAAGTAAAAGTACTATTAGCGATACGCTTGTACAACAAACAGCGACACAGATTTTTTTACCAAATCTGAAAGCTACTAGTGTCTATCGGGATGTTTTTATGTTAACTGAACGTGAGTATATATTAATTAAGCACACAGACCCAAGTACTAGATTCTTTTTGGTGAAACAAGGAGTTAATGCTGTGGTAGCTAGAATAGACTTAAAAGACTTAGATGATATAATCAACGTATTATCTGGACGTGCAGAAAGTGTTCTATTGTTACACGATATATTAAATGAAGTTGGGGACAACCCAAAAGTATGGTTGCCTATATTTTATCAGAAGGTAAAAAATGTTTAAGACTAAGCTGTCATTGCTATTAATTGCAATATTTTTACTAAATATAGACTTTTTACTCTCATATCCAGTACTTGCAGATGAAGTAAGTGGTACTGACAAGACAGAATTTGTTAGTAGGTTTAATTCCACTGGCAGTTTTAGTCGTGCCTCTAATCCTGATTGTGGAGCGTTTAAAACAGCTGCAGCACTTGCTGGAATAGCTATTGCTGTTGGTGCAATATTTACTGGCATTGTTTTGATCGTTTCTTCTGCTGGTTTGTTTACCGCTCTTGTTATTGTTGGAATGATAGCTGCAATTGTTGGAGTCTGGAAAGCGATAGGAGGGCTTGTTGTTTGTGAACATAGTTTTGTTAAACACCCAGTTGCACGTGATCATGATGGAAAATACAAAAATTTTAAATTAGAAGACACAGGTTATAGTGGCTGCACCAATGAAAATTACCAAACAGAAGAGGAATATTTTTCTTGTTTGCAAAATAAAGCTCGGGAAGACGTGAACAAAAAAGATTATGACGGGAAAAGAGCAGAAAAAGAAGCCTTAAATTCTAACGTTCAGGAGAGTACAGAGAGTTATTACTGGCCAAAAAATGGTGTGCAATACAGTGAATATATAGAAGTATGTCATCGAAACCCTTTAACTTTTGGTAATCTTTTTAATAAGGTAGACTTTAATTCCAGAGGAAAACCTGGATACATAGACTTTGATGTCAGGGAGAAAGACACTGGATACGTAGATGGGTCATGGTCCTCGAAGGTTGATGGTGGTCTGGAATGTAGAGTTCTCAAAGCAGGACAGAGCGAACCCATACATGGAGCTACATTCAAAGCAGTGAGAAAAACGGGCAGATTATGTGTGGAGTTAGCCAGTGTTAGCATGCTTGGTATCGAAATGACTCCTTGGCCGCAAGGGGTTGATATGGGGTGCACGGAATTACCACCTGACCCACTTGCTCCTATGTGTGAAAAATCTGTGATGATATTCAAAAATAAAGATGGTACAGGAGAGGAAAAAGTTCCTATTGGTAATAATGATGACTATAAAACTAATATAAGAAATAGGGAAAAAGAAGGAAAAATTTTTGTAGGTTACGACAATAAAGGCTGTTTTAGCTCGTATGTCTCTGAAGCTTGTTACAATCAGGCAGGGAGTAAATCATTAGCTCCTATTCCCGTAACTTCTATGATAGTGCAATGCATTAAGGAATCGTTAGATAATTTAGTTGCAGGTATTGATTCAAGTGGCAGTCCACTTAAAGATAAAAATGGACATAACAAGGGCAGTTTCTTATCTGTAGCACAGAAAAGGCTGAAGAACACTGTAACTGCTGTTTTAGTTTTAGCTTTAGTACTGTTCTCTATAAAAGCCATGTCTGGTGGAGTTCAGAGGCCTCAAGAAATGTACATGTTGATCATAAAATTCGCTTTAGTGATTTACTTCACAACAGGCAGTACCATGTCTCATTATTATGGAGAATTAACTCGTCTCTCAAATGGTTTGTCAGAGATAGTGCTAAAAGCATCATCTGAAAGTAAAGGCATATGTAATTATAAAGCAGGTACAGATTATGAATATACTCGTGCAGGAAAGAGGGTATCTTACAGTTATCTTGCACCTTGGGATAGGCTTGATTGTAGAATTTTATTTTATTTAGGTGCCCCTTTAGATGGAATTGGTGGCAAAATTGGTACTGGAGGTGTTGCAACGTTAGCGGTCTTGCTTGGCGCTGCTCCTGTCTTGTTAGTTGCAGGTTCGGTGATTGGTATTATTTTCGCTGGTGGACAGATTTTAGTAGCTCTTGTTTGTATATTTATGGCCATTTTGATGATGATGGTTATTTTGTGGCTGTGCTATGTGTTTATTTTATCTCTAGTTGCTTTAAGTGTAATCATCATTTTATCACCTTTTTTCATTCCTATGGTTTTATTCCAACACACCAAAGGATATTTTGACGGCTGGGTGAAAGAGTTGATCACCTATAGCTTATACCCGGTTATCCTTTTTGCGTTTTTGTCCTTTATGTTCATAGCATGTGATAAAATCTATTTTAAAGATTTGAACTTTGAGTCGGACAAGGAATATGAGGAGAAAATAAAAGCCTCGGGTGGTAGCAAAAAACAATGGTTTAAATTGAAAGATGGTGAATGTGATAACAATGAAACTACTCTAGCATGTATGATGCAAAATTACAGCTTTAAAAAGACCAACATACTTGGTCTATTTTATTTTACATACATGGAATTTGGCAGCTCTCTCATCGGAGAGTTATTAAAGTTGTGTCTAGTGTTATTCCTCTTTTACCACTTTTTAAACATTCTTCCTAACATGGCTGCTGAACTTGCTGGTAACTATAGAGCAGCACTCGGTTCTGATAGTACACCTGGACAAATGGTGGGCAAAGCTTTATCTGCTGCCAAAGCCGCTGCTGGAGGTGTTGGTCAAGCTGCTGCTGCGGCTGTCAAGAAGGCAAGAGGTACTGGTGGAGGAGGTGGAGATAGTGGTAAAGGTTCCAGCGAAAAGATTAACTAAGGTGGCGGTGATGCTAGTTAAGGTAAGTAACAGATGCTTAAACGTTTAAGTAACCAAAACTTGGGTAAGTTATGCATAAGTTTTGTGGTGCTTTTTTTATTGTCTGGATGCGGGGAGGATCACTGTATTAAGCCAGAGAATTTATCAGGTTTGCGTGAAAAACTAGATATAGTGTCAACAGAGCAGAAATGGGTTGATTCTGGTGTCTATATCTCAGGTAGAATAAGAGTAACAGAGATTGATATAGTGCCTAGTAAGGTTAATTTTTGTCCTAAGCAGTATGCAGATTTTGCAATTGGGCCTGGGAGAAATGACATTACATTACCATTTGCACTTGAAGCTGGTGATACGATAAGCTTTAGTGTTATTGGAAGTAAAGTGTGTAAAGATAAAGAGAGTGAGACAAAAATCAGGTATGTGAAAATTGATGAAAAGTGCAGCGAACAAGAAGAGGAGTATTTTGCAAGGGTTTTGAATCAAAATGAATGTCAGCCAATATGGCAGAATGGAGAATATCAATACACAATATGCCCTAATAAGTATATCGTAGGTAATCCACAGTGGTTGAATGGAAAAGAGTATTGGAGTTCAGACCCATCAAAATTAGTTAAAGAGAATAGTAGAGAAGAGATTGAAAATATTATTAACTCTATAAAACAAGGAGAAAATATAGATTGCAGCAAGCTTTCAGAGAGCAGTGCAAGTAAGATAGATACGCACATTTTAAATTCACTCTGTAGACGTATATGTAAATTTTCTTCTGGTCGTAGAGGAGAGGATTGCGTGTATATTGAATATAATAATATAGAAGGTGAGATATTCAATGCTTTAAATCCTGGTGGTAAATCTGTTATTGCTGAAATTATTAGTAATGTATTAAAGGGAAAACAGGTAAAAACTGACATTACACTATTACGTGCTTACATGGATAATGAGAATTTTGAACACATTCCAGGAGGTGGTTTATGCACTAATTGTGATCACAAGATAAGAGATAACTATCGAACACCAAGATTAATTTTTAGTTTATGTAGTAGAAATGACAAGTACTGCTACGATCAAAATGACAAAGGTGGTTTCAATATAAGAGTAACAAAGAACCACAGTCTAGAAAATAGCTTGTATATAAGCGTCTCTGACAAACTTCCTGAGCATAAGCCTGGTGAAAACCAAGCGGATATATCTGTAGATATCAGCAAAGTTCATGATACTGAGTACATGGAAGGCTTAAAGGAGAAGTTAAAAGAAAAAAAAGGCACCATATATTACGGAATAAGAGACCATAGCTGCGATTACAAAAATGAAGGTCAGTTTAGCATTAACCTAACAACTAAAGAGCCACCTACAAGAACTTTTAGTGCAATATATAATTTTTTTGATGAGAAAGTGAAAACTGCATTTTTCGGCTCTAGTTATAAAGACTCTAACGCAATTCACTCTGATACTAGTCCTGTAAAGTCTCTTTACGAAAGTTTTATAAAATCAAGCAGAACAAATACCATTAGATCCACGATAATATCGCTGTTAGTATTATACATAACCTTATATACCCTTTACTACTTTTTTGGTTTAACTCATATTTCTATATATGAGTTTTTAATTATATGCGTAAAGATAGGAATCATCGTCCAGTTGTTGCAGGATAATAGCTGGAACTTTTTTTATAACAATGCATTCTCTATGCTTATTAACACTCCAAAACAACTAATAGAAATAGCAAATTTTAGAGGTACGACATCAAATGTTTTTGAATTCCTTGATTTGCCGCTCAATAGGTTCTTGTCATCGCATTCAGTATTGTTAATAGTATCTCTTATATTTTCTGGTCCTTTGGGTTTTGTATCTTTTTGCTTGGTGATCTGGGGTTTAATCACAGTGAGCTTATCTATTTTCAACGCCTTATTTTCTTTTATTACATCTATAGCAATAGTTGCGTTATTACTTTCTTTAGCACCTATTTTTATTATTTGTCTTTTATTTACGTATACTAGGCAGATGTTTCAAAACTGGGTTAAAAATTTAGCAAGATTTGCGATTCATCCAGTGGTCCTTTTAATTTTTATATCACTGATAAGTCAGGTTATGGATTATATCATATATTCAGTATTTGATTTTGAAGTCTGCTCTACGTGTATACTTAGTATTAACCTAAAGATTTTTAACCCTTGTATTTTTTATGGTTATGCTTCCAAATATACACCTAATATTACCGCTATGATGGCTTTTGTTATTTTGGGACACGCTATGAAAGCTTTAGTTGAAGCTTCTTCGACAATATCTGACTCGTTGTTTGGTGTTTATGTGCAAAACGAACCTGGAAGACAGTATCAAAAAAGCTTAATGGGAACAGTAGGGTTAGATGAACAAAGCGTTCAAAGAAGAGAAAGAGGAGGTGCTTCTCAACAGTCAGGTACGTCAAGACCTCAAATACCACAAGGGACTCAAAGGTCAACGCCTCAGATACCACAAGGAAGACAGCAATGATAAGTAAAAGATCACTATTGTTGATACTGTGTCTTGCAATCACTGGTTGTAACATGGATTGTGTCGAACCTGGGTTGCAGAGCAGAAACACCAGCGTTAATGTGGATGTTCCAGTTCATAAAGCCGATAAGATCCATTGGGTTGATTCTGGTCAGGTAATTAGTAAGGGTGAGGAAATCAAATTCACCCTCGGTGGATCAGTAAATTTTTGCCCTTTTAAAGAAGACAAAAATCCAAGGAAAGTACTTGTGCCTGCTAGCTTTTGTGCTGATGGCTCAGAACCAAATTATAGTAAAGCTAAAAATATTAACGATGTGCCTAATAATTATGGTGCTGATGAAAGTAAGGTGGATAAAGAAGAACTTTGTGGCGGTAAAGGGTTTGGTAGCAATAGACGTTATGTAGACACTGGAATTAAAGTAAATCCTGGTGATAAGTTAAGCTTCAGCTTAGTTCCCAGAAAGGTAACAATCGATTGTGATAAATTAGACCTTCTTAAAGGAGAAGTTATTTTTGATAGCAATTATTACGACAGTGATGGCAGTAAAGCTACTGCAAAAGAGATATGTAAAGGGGGTAAATTTTCTTATAGAGATGCTCAAGGTGGTCAACATGAAATTGAGCTTAAGCCACTAGATAAAAGGGGGGGACGTGACCAAGAGTATAAGGTTCTGGTTGGCAATGGGTACACTCCATATGATAATAAGGTGCATTTTAATAAAGGTTATATTAAAGACGAACCATGGATGAATGGTGCGTTATTAGATTTACGCCGCGCTAAAATAGGATTGAATGAATTATGTGATGGAAAAAGCTGCGATTTTAACGAGGTGAAAAAGTACAGCTCTACTAAAATAGGGTTAGATCAACTATGCAAAGAAAAAAAATGCGATCCTAACGAGATAAAAAAATACAGCTCTTATGAGCTTAACTGTTACTATCAGAATGTGTGCTATACCGAAAAGGGTATATGGGATTATGGTTTAGGTCAAGCAGGAGAACGGAACTGTGTCTCCTCTATAAGGTATAAGAAGTACGATAAAGGAAATAAATGTGATATGTATTCTTATCTAGAAAAAATGGAAGGGAATGTTAAAGCAGGTAGTTTTACTGAAGATGATAAATCTTGGGCTGAGGCTCTTGTTGCAAAAATTGGTGATCCTGATGATAAAAATACCGCTAAAGGTATTCAATGTCTTCCAAAGAAACAGGGTGCAAAAGAGGATAATGTGTGTTCACAAATTAAAGATGAATTTGGAAATTTTTCTCTGAGGTTAAATCATGACTATCCAATAGAGAGTGTAACACCTGGTAGTAGCGTGATGCTTGCTATCGCAGATTATGGTCACTATGAAGCTAATAGGGGTGGGTACCATGTTAAAGTGACTAGATCATGTGAATATATTAATGGCGAAAAACTGTATGTGTATTTGGGTGATAACCCACCTAAAGATTTGCATGGTGTGGGAACTAATGATTTCAAAGTGGTAGGAGTGAGAGAAAGAGTAGACGGAAAAGATGAGTACACCATATTAGATGTAATAAGCGGAGAACACTTTCAGAACGAAGAATCTAAGAAGATATATTTTGGTATTGATGTAAGCAACGTAGAGAGAGATGACATTACAGATAAAAATGGCGAATATTATGAAAACAATAAGTATAGTGTAACTTTATTTGTCAAAAGAAAAATTAATGATTTTATTTCATCAAATATAAACAATATATTTAATTTTATGAAAGAAGAAGTAATTGGTGACAGCGTTAAAGATTCATACAAAGGATATATAAAAGGTCTTCTTCAGGGAGTAAGAGCTTTGCTTACTCTATACGTTATATTTACTGTCATTGGCTATATGCTTGGAACAATACAGCTAAGTAAATTTGATTTCATTGTAAGGATGTTCAAGATAGCATTTATAGCTTTTGCCTTTAGCGATAGAAGTTGGGAACTTTTTGGTACAACTTTATCCAGACTTTTTATAGATGGTAGCACTTATTTAGTTGATAGCTTTTCTGGCTATATAGGGGAAGGGGGGAGAAAATTTGCATTCTTAGACTTAACAGCAGGAGTATTATTCACAGCAGAAACTTGGTTAAAGTTTTTATCGTTGATGCTCTCTGGTCCTTTTGGCTTTATTGCATTTTTGGCAATACTCTACGCTACTTTTATGTTCTTAAAATGCATTATTAGCGCTACGTTTAAATATGTAATATCTACTGTTCTAGTAGCGTTTTTACTGTCATTAACACCTTTGTTTATCGTGTTTATTTTATTTCAACAGACTAAACCCTTGTTTGATAACTGGATAAAAACGCTGGCTCACGTTGCAGTACAACCAGTTATTTTATTTTCATCTTTATCTCTTTTAAATCAGTTGATGTATTCAGTTCTATACAATCTCACAAATTTTTCTGCATGCTATCAATGTTTAATTAGCGTAAATTTCTTATCGTATGATCTATGCCTGATGAAATCAATACTGCCTCTTGGATACAGTCCTGGCACTAATGTTGATGTTGCATTAAGTACCGGAGAAAGAGCTGGTGGGCACTTTGCAGCATTACCTATAGACCTAATCCAGGCGTTTATATACCTCATTATTGCCGGTGCAATGGAAGCTTTTGTTTCTATATCGGAAGCTATGGCACAAGTACTATTCAGCTCTGGTTTTGGGGTTGCTGGCAGTGTTGGTCAAGTTGCTAAGAGCGCATCGCAAGCTATGCTGTCCACCGTTGGCCTTGATGATAAGACCCAAGGTATTATACAGAACATTAGGCAACAAGTGGGTAAAGATCGGACGGAAGTTGACGTGAAGGATAATTCCATGAGCCCTAAATCTGAAATACCAGAACAATCAGGTAAGCAAGAAGGTCCTGATAAAAAGGAGAGGGGGAGCTCTAAACCTGAAGCACTAAAACAATCAGGTCAGCAAAAAAATCCTGATGAAACAATAAGAAGTGATCCTAGTGATAAAGCTAAAAACAAGGAAGGAAATGGAGAGAAGTAAGATATGAATGATGTTATGGAGTAACTAATTAAAAAGATATTTTAAGTAAAGTTTTAGAAATTTATTTCTATATTTGGAAAAAGTTTAGATATGCAATCACGCTTAGGCAAATGTTGGTTTAGGGTATTACTTCTTGCAGCTTATATGCTGATCACAGGTTGTAGTAAGAATGATATGCCTTTTCCAAGGTGCATATCTGCTGACTATTTTGGTCCTAAACCTATTGCAGTAAGCGCTCATTTTTCAAGCGACCACGATGCGTTTATTCCAGGAGATGGAGAAGTTATTGATCCTGAAACTGGCGAAATTAATTATGGTTTTCACCATAACCAAGTGGTGAAGTGGGAGGATACCGGACTCGAAACCAATGGAGATAGTTTAAAAGTGCGAGTTAATGGTGCATGGACATCTTGGAGTAATAATAACAAGAAGGAATCTAAAAAAGGCAGTTATACCTTACAAAGCTTGGAGCAGTTAAAATATGCAACTAAATTTGAAGGTAAACAAAGTGATAATAGTTTACCTAATTTTCACTTAGTTTGTAATGATTATAAACCTAGAATACAAAAATTTTCAAGTAAGTCTGATACAAGTTGCACTGTAAATTGCAAGTGCATTAATGAAGATGATAGCGCAAATACAGTATCACGTGGTGCTCCATGTTGGTTTACCAATGGTCATGGTGCTTATCTTTTGTTTCAAACGGGGAAAGATGATCCTAACGAAAATCTAAAGTTAATGCGCGATCCTCAATATCCTACTGTACATCTAGGTTATAACTCCACAGCAGAGGGCGACAATGGATTTTTTACTTTAGACAGAGATAACACTAAATTAAAGGACAGAAATTGTAATGAGTTGAAGTTAAAAAAGGGATGGAAAATATATGTAAAAATATTAGATAGATATTACTTAGATAATGTAGGTGGCTACTCTTTTGAGTTCTTAAGTGGAGTGCAGCAGCCAAGTAATTTTGGGTTTTTTGATTACATTTATAACTATCTAAAATGTGTATTATTGATTAACGAAAATTGCAAAGAACATTTTAATAGCAATGATCCTGCAGTTGCACAAGCTATGTTCGAAAATATAGCTGAAAAAAGTACGAGCTTTCACAATTTTGTTCTTTCCTTGCTTGTTCTATTTGTAATGATTTCATCGCTTCTTTATCTTTTTGGCATGATACGAGAAACTAAGCATGATATGCTCATCAGAATGATGAAAATCACTCTAGTAATAGTGCTTATATCTCCTGGAAGTTTTAGATTTTTCTATGATCATTTTCTTGTTTTATTCGTTAAAGGTCTTGAACAATTGATAAGTGTAATTACTAACTTTGCTCCCAACATGAACACCGGAAGTATTGCTCAAGGAGATGAAGCTAAGTTGTTTAGCTTCATGGAGGACATGTTCAATAAATTTTTTGCTTATTCTGTTTGGAAAAAGTTTGCAGCGTTTTTACATTACCAAATGTGGGCAAGCCTTCTTATGATACCGGCAATTTTCATAGGGATTGTGCTATACTTCTTGTTGTGCTTGTATGCTTACATAATATTTCTCTCTGGCTTTATGGGTATAGCTTTTCTTATAGCTATCATGCCACTGTTCCTGATCTCTATTTTATTTTCACCGCTGAAAAGTCTATTTGAAGGTTGGATAAAATTCTGCATCAGTTTTTGTTTACAATCGATTATGATATTTACTCTCTTGTCATTGTTGGCTTCAATGATAATGAACACCTTTTATAGACAACTAGGTTTTACTGTATGCTACAATAAATGGTTCGAGGTAAAGTTATGTGCTCCAAAATGGGTGTTTGGCGGTTTTTGTATCGTTGATAAGCAGTACTTTGGTTGGACCCCAGGGCAAATTTTTGTACCTTACACTCTTGGAGAAGCTTCTTCTCTTAACATAGATAAAAGTATAGAAGGTATAGAAAAGATAAGCAGAGAAGGTGGTACAATAAAATTTACTGGAGGCGCTGGATATATCCCGCTTCCACCGGATTACCCTAAAGATAAAAATGGTGAACATATAAAAGGGTTTCGTTATATAGATTATCCTTTCTTTAATCCAATGCCTGGAATTAAAGATAATCCAGCAGACCACTATATTGCAGAAAGTGATATGGTAGTTAGTAATGGCTGCAGTGCAAAAGATCTAGTACGCTTAACAAATAGTTTATCCCATGCATCAGAGAGGGCTGACATTATATTACTGATCAACAATATAGAGAAAAGGATAGGTGATGTTAGTGAAATAATAAAACGCTACTGTCAAGATATAAATAAATGCAATAGTTATAGGGAAATAATTAATGAAATAAGATCTTTAGTGCGGAGTGCGGTAGAAAAACAAGGTTGTAGAATACTGAAACTTCATGATTTATATAAGGATCCCAACAGTGAATACTGTCAGAAATGTAAAGATTGTGAGGATTGCAAAAATTATCAAGAAAATAGCGATTACCAAAGGGTGCAAGACATACAGAGAGGTTATTTAATCAATGCAGGAGAGATCTTTGTACTATTCTTGCTTTCATTTTTAATGTTCTCCTTACGCGAGTTCGTACAACAGATGGGCTCAAGTATAGCTGGTGGTGGATTCAGCGTTTACAATATATCTAGAATGTATGAAGCATCGCCTTTGGTTGGCATAATGGAAGGATTAAAACGGCATTATTGGCAAGACGCAATTGGTGGAAAACTAGAATCTTTAGGTAATTGGGCTACTCATTTACCGGATAGATTAGCTGGAGGTACAGCTAATTTATTAGGCAGGATACCAAGAGTTGGAGGAGTGCTGAAATACGCTATTGATGTGCCACGTAAATTTGTAGGTGCTACTATTGAAGCAACAAAATTTGCAACATCACCTAAAAATGACGTTGATAAACTTGAGGAAAAAATCTACAGGGCATTTGGAGTTGATAAGGAAGATATTACGCATAGAAGGATCGGTAAATATTTAGAATATTACAAAGGATATGTAGGATCACATTTGGGCTATACAATAGAAGATGCTATGAAATTTACTTGGGAGCATGGTCTTGACTCTATAGGAAAGCATGGCTATGATCATAACCTACTCTATAGAGCAAAAGAATATAGGCGAGATTTCTTAGAGAAGCTTCATGATTACACTATCGGCCGTAAGAGAGAACCAGAAAAAGACAATCCTGATCAATCAAATAAGGTAGAACGAGAGTTAGGCACGGAACTAGTAAGAGATAACCATGATCAGCCACTAGAAGAAGGCGACCCTCTTCGACTACGAGGGGGAGGTCAGCCAGATAAGGTAGTACGAGAACTAAGCACAGAACAAGAAGACAAGCCTAATCAACTACAGCATGATCAGCTAACAGAAGAAGATAAGCCTGATCAATCAAATGAAGTGACACGAAATTTAGGCACGGAACCAAAAGGCCCAGATGAAATTGATGATTTTGGATCTGCTTTTGAAGGTATGGAAAAACGTGCTGAAAGAGAAGGCAGAAGAAGTCAAAATAAAGTTTACAACCTCTCACCACTTTTTGAAATGAACACTCCAGAAGCTGTAGAAAAACGTGCTGAAAGAGCTAGAAGAAAAGAAGAAAGAGATCGAAAAGACGAAGTTTATAATCTTAAGCCTTTATTTAAAGAACCAAAAAATCCAGAAGAGTACGTTAAGGCACTTTTTGAAATGAATACCCAGGAAGCTATAAAAAAACGTGCTGAAAGAGAGGAAAAAAGAAATCGAGAAGACAGTAAAAGGAAATTACCGGAACCAATGAGGAAACCAGATGCAAAAGGAGATGAGAAGAGGATTGAAGATGAAGACTAATAAAAATTTCAAAGGCCTTGATTATTATAAATTGCAGCAAGATGATGATGGCAATATAAAATTAAATAATTATGATGACGTTTTAAATCTGCGTAGGGCGAGAGTAGATCTACTATTAGACAACACACCAGACAACAATATCGACCTCACTAAATTAAATAAAGCTTTGAGTGAGAAATTTGTAGATAATCATAGTTTATTGTCTGAATTTGATAAGGAAGACAAAGAGATTGTACAAGAAAGGATTAAGGTGTTTAGTATTTTAGAAAGTCTTGAAGACCTTAAAAGCGTGAAAAGTGAAGATCTGTTAGAGGTTAGCTTACTGCTGTCAGATCTTAGCTTCATAGAGAGAAATGTTGTACTAAATACCGATCAGAATTCTGATCTAGCAGGATTTAAAAACCTATTTATTGAAAAAAAAGCATCTGGTGAAGAGTATAGTGAAGAAGAATGTAGAGGCTTTCTTGATAATATAGATAAAATCAATACTATAATTAAGTTAGAGTTAGAAAGCAGAATTGAAGGGCTAAATCATGATGAAAAAAATGATCATGATGATTTACAAGATGAGATTGGTCAAGCAATTAATGCAGCAGGCAAATCAGAAAAAGATAACTGATGAGTCTTGTGTTTGTGTTTTTCTTACAAGCGACTCGATAGCTTCTCTCTATTAAACTGTTAAAGCCATATTGACATTAATCATATAGTATAAATAATTAATTATTTTGGAGCTTATTTAATATGCTACGCATCATTGCAGGCAAATATCGCGGAAGAAAAATAACTACAGGTAAGCATTTAGCTGCACGGCCAACTATGAGTATTGTCCGAGAAGCAATATTTAATATGCTTTCCTCAAGGAAACCTATTTATAACTTGAATGTACTTGATTTATTTTGCGGAAGTGGCTCTTTTTCATTTGAAGCGCTTTCTCGGGGCGCTAAACATGCATTCATGGTGGATTCAGATTATTACAATTTGCAACTGCCTAAAAAAACAGCAGAAGATTTTGGAATTACGAACAATGTCACGCTAATTTGTTGCAGTGCTAACGGATTACCAAAACCTATTTCAAAGTGCAACATAGTTTTTATAGACCCACCTTATAATAGTAATTTAGTTGAATCAACGTTGAATGGATTAGCTCACTCAGGCTGGTTAAGTGATGATGCATTGATAATTCTAGAGATTAGGAAAAACGAAGGTTTTGAGTGCAATAAAAACTTTAGTATAATCTTGGAACGCACCTACGGTATAGCGAGAATAATTTTTCTTTCTCTATTAACTTGAACTTGCATATACTTTTCATTGATGAGTTCCAGTTCTATTTTCGTCAAGTTTCCGGAGAAATTACTTATTCTGTACTGCCCTAGATCAAAATTTTTATTAAATTCAGAGTCTATTAAATATTCATGTGCTTCTTCAATAAATTTATTTTCTTTTTCTTCGTAACTGGTGTATTTTGTTGTACCATTATTATCCTCACGATAAACTAAATGTTCTTTATGATCAGCATGAATATTTTTATTTTCACAAACCTTTTCAGGATCGTGCTCAAGTACTTTTCTACCAACAATCAATAGCTTATAAGAAATTTCCTATGATTCCTTTTAAGCGAGTTTTGAATTTTTGAAATGTCATGACATTGTTGATACGGTTATCAAGAAACGATAAAGTATCCACAAAATCTTCTGAATAATCATTGATAAAAAAAAGTATCGTACTTAAGTACACTCCAGCTAATATTGCTCTTTTTGTATAGTAGTTAAAATCTGTTGATTGGTCATAAATGCCATACCAAATCGCACTAACAGTTCTGTATAAAAGTTTACTAGAAAAATATGTATTTTTTGGTGATACAGAAAATAATAAAACATTTTTTAAAAGTTCTCTATAATTCGGTAGCTTAGCGTAGTTTGAAAGGCGTATTTGAATAGCTAACTTTACTCGCTCTCGCACTTTCATATCTTCTAAATTAGAATTTTTTAGTTCAGCTTCCATTGAGCTATTTAAGTCCTCTGCTATGTACTCCAAAGCGCTATATATTCCATTCTGAAATTTGCAAAAGCTATTAGCTAGATTAAGGTCAGTGCACACCTTTAATAGGGTTTCATCGCTTATCCCTTCAAATGGAATAACCCTAATTAGCTTATCTATTATTAACTTTTGTTCCACAGTAGCATTATACTAAACAACATGTGTGATTGTACCTGAGATTTTCAAACATTCTACAAAATGCTTCGCCGCGTTCCTCGAAATTTTTCCATTGATCAAAAGAAGCACACGCGGGAGAAAGTAATATTGTTACTTCTTCTGCGCTATTTAAGGCCTCTTCAAAAGCCAATCTGAATGCATCTTCTAGATTGCAACATCTAACATAATCTACTTTATTCTCCATAACATTTGCAAAAGCTTCGGTTGATTCCCCAATAAGAAAAGCTTTTCTAATCCTTGTGAAATGCTTGCTTAATGATTCTATTCCACCCTCTTTACTTTTTCCACCAACAATCCAATATATGTTTTCATAAGATAAGATCGCCTTTTCGCTTGACTTTGCATTAGTTGCTTTGCTATCGTTCACGAAAAACACATTTCTTATTTTGCCGAGCGGTTCATTCCTATGCCTCAGTCCTGAAAAGGACTTGATTCCATTGATAATAGTGTTGCTATCTACTTCAAGTACCTTACATACGGCATATGCGGCTGCTATGTTTTCTGCGTTGGATATTAGGTTTATTTTCACGTCGCTTACTGATAAGCTATGATTCTCTAGTTTTAACGAGATCTTCTGGATCCCAGTGCCCCTTTTGTCATCCAAGTAGCTGACACTGGGATCCAGATAATTTCGATCTATACCAGTAATCTGTTCACTATAATCAAGCAAATTGTTACCTGCCAATGATATTAGATCTCTTGCACCACCCTCTGTCATCTGAGTAGTTGGCAATGGTTTTTCTTTTCTGGATTCCAGCGTCACGCGCTGGAATGACATCGGGGAATATGTTACTGAGATTGGAATTTTGTTCCCAGTGAATTTGTTGAATATATCAGCGGTAATCTCATTGTCACATCCTATCACAGCAATCTCACTACCGTTTATCAGTTTTAATTTAGCTGCTATGTAATTCTCCATACTTCCATGCCTATCTATGTGATCTGGTGTAATATTGAGCAGTGCTGAAATGTCCACGTTAATTTTATTCATCAACTCCAATTGAAAAGAGGAGAGTTCAATTACATAAATTTCTGCATCTCTTTCTAGATCCAAAACAGGAACGCCTAAATTTCCACCAATAGCTACTTTTTTCCCTGC
Organism: Wolbachia endosymbiont (group A) of Bombylius major; assembly: GCF_947251895.1. Lineage (NCBI taxonomy): Bacteria > Pseudomonadati > Pseudomonadota > Alphaproteobacteria > Rickettsiales > Anaplasmataceae > Wolbachia > Wolbachia endosymbiont (group A) of Bombylius major. The sequence goes on from NZ_OX366395.1 coordinate 1,300,919, forward strand.
AGATTTTAATATGTGCCCTATTAGTGATGTAGTGGTTGATTTACCATTTGTTCCTGTGACGCCTATTACCTTCTGGTTTGTAGTTTTAGCTTCAAGAAATAGCTCAATGTCTGATTTTATTTTGCAATCAAATCTCCTTGCAAGTTTTACTATCCAATGTAGCTCTGTTGGCACTCCAGGGCTTAAAACCAATGCACTGATCTCATGCCAATTGTATTCCTTGGGATGAATAAAATTACATTTTTTATACATCATTTTTGCATTTGTTATTTGCTCTTTATGATCATCCCATGCATATATTCTTGCACCACTCTTTATTAGAGCGTTAATGGCGGATAAACCAGTTTTACCAAGACCAAAAACCGCGACGTTTTGATTTTTGTATTTGTTTAGTTGCACTGCTAGATAACTTATGCGAACCATTTTATAAAGATATCGTACAAATTACAACAGACTTCTTTCGTAGGTTACAACTGTCATTCAATAGAAACAAAAAACTTCCTTGACAAACTCCGCCAGTCCCCTTATCATGAAACTGAAGCTATTTATTTATCTTCGCAATCTGTGCAGGTTAATGACAAAAAACTTAGAGTATTTGGCGTCTCATGTTTAATTTTTCGCACTACGTGCATCGCATGTCTTTAAAAATTTTTAGGTTTTTACCTATATAAGCCGAAACGCGCTTACAAAGCGTTTAAGACAGCAAAAAACGTCAAATTGACAAGGGAGAATTTGAATGCTAGCTACTACGGGGTTTCTTTGCCTTTTTTCCTGCTTGGTAAATTTCTTAAATATTAAAGCTAAGGTTAGTTGCATTTAAAAGCAGCTAAATTGCAGCGTTTAAGACTTAAAAAACGCCAATACTGAAAATAGACAATGACTAGGGTTTCTTTTGCCTTTTTTTTCATTTGGTAAATTTCTTAATGTTTGTAGCTAAAGCAACTTAAGAGACCGAAAATGGTCAGTGCTCCTTTTTTTGTCATCCCAGTGCTCCTATGATGTCATTCCAGTGCTTGACACTGGAATCCAGTTTTCCATATAATCTCATTGAAAATGTTGTAACCACTTTCTGTGCTAGTTTGCTTGCTTACAAGCAAACTTTCCTGGATCCCAGTGTCAAGCACTGGGATGACATCATAGGGGCGCTGCCATCATAAAGGAACCAGTGTCAGCTACTTGGATGACAGGAGAAGGCACTAGCCTGACAACCGTCATCCCGCTGCTTGTTAGCGGGATCTATGCTAAAGGAGATACTTGGATAACAAGAAATATAGGTACTGGAATTGCAAAGAGTTTGCAAATATTAGTTATTACCTGTAGGATATAGAGAAATTAGTAAGGATTTTAATAGGGATAATATGCCATCTGTTACTTTTATTTTACCTGATGGGAGTAAGAAAAGCTATGAAGCTGCAGAGGGAGAAACTCTGCTCAATTTAGCCCACAGAAGTGATCCAGATCTGCTTGAAGGTGCATGTGAAGGTTCTCTTGCTTGCTCTACATGCCACGTGATTGTTGATCCAGAATTTTATGATGCTGTAGAAACACATAACCCCATATCTGATGAGGAAAATGATATGTTAGACCTAGCTTTCGGCTTAACAGAGACGTCGAGGCTTGGATGCCAAATAAAAATCACAAAAGATATCGACGGCTTGTGTGTAACCATACCAAGGGGTACAAGAAATATATCATTGGATAAACAGGGGAATCATGCGTAAGATTTTTATCTATATTATCATCTCTTTACTTTTATTTATTCCTGTAGCGTATAGTGGTTTTTGGTATTTTTCTGCATGTAAGGTAAAAAATCTTTTAGCTGAAACAATACTGTACATTAACGACGAAAAGTTTGATATTTCACATGATTTTAGTGGATTTCCTTCTAACCTAATTTTCCGTGTGACAAACCCAAAATTTTCCAATGAGCAATTAACCATCTCATCTGATGCTTTATTGATAAAAAATAGATTGTTTGATAAATCAGTATATATCTACATACCAAGCAATGAAGTCAACATTGCTGTTCATGGTGATGAGAAAAAGAATATAAAATGCCACACAAACGATAGCAGCCACTTTGTTGTTAGACTAAACGATTTACCATCTTCATTGCGATTCAACAGCGTGATAGACTATATAGATACACTTCGTTACGAAGATTATGGATTAAAATGTGATGTTTCAGAAAATCAGCAAAGTGTTATAACTGAAGTGAATGATAAAAGCAATTACATTCAATTTCACCTCGATAAAGAACCAAGTGGAAATACTAAACTAGGATTTGATTTTTATACTTATCGGTATAAAAATACTGTAAGTCCTGAAAGTTACCTTAGTATCGACACTAAATTTGATTACGAATTTGTAAACCACATCTCAGCTTCCAGAATTAATTTCAACATAGAGAAATTTTTAATTCAAAGTAATAATTTTTCTCTTGCTGCAGATGGTGGAGTGCAAAATTATAATTTGGTTACGTCTTCATTTAAAGACAAAATCAACGTGGCTATATCAAATTATAAAGAATTAATCTCGTTTATGATTGGTGACTCAAAAACTTCAGATGCGTTTGAAAAATTAGTATCTTTCTTATCAGAAAAAACAACTGATGATGGCATTCAATTTTCAATAAAGTACGATGATGATGTAGGGTCAAGCTTTATTGGAAAGTTATCCACCACTGATTTTATGAACCAGCTCAGTAACATAACCCAATTAACCAAGGATGAGAGCAGTAGTTAGTTTACTTTTCATATTGATATTCCACTCAGGCGTAAATGCTTTTACTCTGGATAATAAACTCAGAGATAAAAGCATGGAAAAACGAGCAACAAGTTTATTTGAAATAATAAGGTGTCCAATATGTTCTGGCGAATCATTGTCTGAATCTGGATCTCAGATCGCGTATGATATGCGAGAAGCAATTCGTAAAAAAATCAATGATGGATACACAGATGAAGAGATAATCTCAGAGTTAAAAAATTCTTACGGCAATTCAATTATAATCGTACCGCCTATAAAATCTAGCACTTACATTTTGTGGTTTATTCCACTTACAACTCTGCTTATTGGGTGTTTTTTAATACAAAGATACATCAATACAACCACTTAAACCTTTTATATATAGCTAAAGTGACTTAGGTTCTCTAATTGCACATAAGTCAACAATAATTTTCACACAAATCAAAACAGCATATCTTCTCCATAATCCTTGGTAATTTTACATAAGTTAAAAGTAGCATATGGTTCTCTCCGCGGTCTGAGATGACAATAAATTTGTCAAGCCGCATTATACCTGTTAGGCGGAAGTGGACGGCAACATATTTACCACGAAGTCTAACTAAGTTCTTGCTTGTCCCTTCCATCGGCATTGCTATCTTTATTTTCAATAAAATTATTGTCCTATGCTCTTTTGATGTTTATTGATAATAAAATTCTGTTTTATCAACCAACATCCTATGCATAATTACAGCTAATTTTCTTGCTACTGCTACAATTGCTTTTTTCATTCCTTTTTTCTTCGCAACCCCAGTTTTTTAATTTAAATGTCCTCTTGGTAACTGTAAGCATTGTTTGTGCAGCTTCATATAACATACTTCTACATTCCGCTGGTCCCATCTTTGATATGCTGCCATGCCGATCAACTTCTCCAGAAGAATATTGCCTTGGTGTCAACCCTATATACCCCAGTTGCGGATTAGCCAACGAAGTAAAGCTTAGAAATGCAGGGCTTTTTCGGCTGCATGGAATATGAAACAAGCGTAGAAAAAATGTGTACCAAAAAATTTATCGGTGATCTATGGCGAGTACGCTCAATCTCAAATTTGTTTTTCAGAGAGCCAAAAACTGTCTCAATAATCGATCTTTTTCTTAACAAAATCTTCTCATTTAGCGCCATTAATGAGTTTTTCATACCCTTTTTTATACTGGTTACAAGCTTTAACCCTCTATCGAATAATTCGTGAAAAAGATCTTTTTTGATATATCCTTTATCTCCAAACAATAATCCAGTCAATTTCTTAGTTAAATTTGGCACAGGTATCAACGTTGCCTTTTATCACCGTAACCCCTTGAATTTCGCCAGTTTCATTGATTACTAGATGTACCGAAAAACCACCCATAAGTAGTCTTTCCAATCTTTGCCAACCCTTTGAAAACTTTGTTTCTCGAGGTCCTTTTTGGATGGCAAACAGCGATAGATGTTGCATCTATGTACGAAATCCCTGTCACTTTTGACTGTTCGCAAAACCATTGCATTAAGAGCGCTAAATACCATAAAACCCGCGATTTTAGCCTGATAAACCTACTATAGGATGGCAATTTTGGAAACGCTGATTCGTATAATAATTTCAAATAATGCACATAGAAAATTTTAAAATTGTCGCACTTGGATTGGTGATATAGCAATATTATGGTAAAAATCTCTGAATGCGTAATCTCTGGCGTCCTGGTTGGTTTTTTGCCACTTGGTAGAAGTTTTTCTGCAAAATTTTCATCGACTGTATTGCAAAAATCATCGACTATACAAAAGATTTCTGTTACTTTCTCTTTCATTGGTAACCTCCTATTTTAGGAATGAATATCAAATACCTCGGAGTTTACCCTATTTCCTTACCTTTTCTATTTTTTCTAATTTACAACTGGGGTTAGCAGTGCTGTGAGAATGGTTGAAAGCGCAAAAGAAAACCTCTCGGAAGTTAAAAATATACTGGTCGATGCAGGTTATACAGGAGAAAATTTTGCAACTCAAATAAAAACGATTATTGGAGCAACTGTAGAAGTAATAAAACGAAGTGAATTACATTCCTTTGCTGTATTGCCACAAAGATGGGTTGTAGAGCGATCTTTCGCTTGGTTAGAAAAATGCAGACGATTGTGGAAAAATTGCGAGCGAAAACTTAACACTAGCCTACAAATGGTCGTTCTTTCCTTCATTTCTCTTCTATTGAGAAGATTTTAAACAGGTTCTAAATCTTTATTTTAAAAATGTCATATTGACCACCGGTACCTGAAAATACTATTCCAATTGATCAGAGCTATCCATTTCCTTAATTTTTGTAACGTTGTCATAGGAGTACTATAACTTTAGATCAACTATGTTTTATTGTTTTTGCATCTAAAAAAATTTAGCTTATTCAAGCAGCATTTTGCCTTTTTTTGGATGTAGGGATTTTTTAGGAATTGTCTTCTTGAATTCTATGGAATCTTGTTTAACATTGAAACAAGATTCCAGTGTCAGCTACTTGCATGACATTGTTGGTTAATGTTTTATGGCTTTACGATAGCTATACAACTTATCTTAAAAGCAATATAGTGTTTACTATACAATGAATCAAAGATAGTAAGTAAAGTCTATGGAATTTCAAATCGCTACACATTTTCAACCGGCTGGGGATCAACCACAGGCAATCGATAGCTTAATTGCAGGGCTAAATAGCAATAAAAGAGATCAGGTTTTGCTTGGAGTTACTGGTTCTGGGAAAACTTTTACTATGGCAAATGTTATTGCAAGGACAAACAGGCCTGCATTAATTATGGCACACAATAAAACTTTAGCAGCACAGCTTTATGAGGAAATGAAAGGATTGTTTCCCCATAATGCTGTTGAATACTTCATTTCTTATTATGATTATTATCAACCTGAAGCCTATTTACCACAAACTGATACTTATATCGAAAAAGATTCTGCAATTAACGAAAGAATTGAGATGCTGCGTTATTCCACCGTCTGCTCCCTTTTGGAGCGCAGGGATACGATCGTAGTTGCCAGTGTTTCCTGCATATACGGTCTTGGTTCGCCTGAGAGCTACCGCAGCATGATCATACCGCTTAGTGTTGGAAATAAAATTCGTATTAATGATTTCCTGAGCAACTTAACTGATCTTCAATACAAGCGCTCTGATGCCAGGTTTGAGAGAGGATATTTCAGAGTGCGCGGCGATATTATTGATATATTTCCTTCCCATTATGAAAATAAAGCTTGGCGTTTATCGTTATTTGGCGATGAAATAGAAGAAATTTCTGAAGTTGATGCTATAACGGGCAATGTTACCAAAGGCGTAAATAAAATCACCATTTTTCCAAATAGCTATTACATAACCCCGCGTGAGGCTTTGTTGCAGGCAATTGAACTAGTCAAAAAAGAGCTGCATGAACGCTTGGATTATTACTACTCGCAAAATAAGATTGTTGAAGCAAAGCGCCTCGAGCAACGCACTAATTTTGATATCGAAATGATGAGAACAACAGGAATATGTAAAGGTATTGAAAATTATTCGCGTTATCTCTATGGAATGGAAGCTGGGGATCCACCACCTACTTTGTTTGAATATTTACCTAAAGACGTAATTTTATTTGTTGATGAGAGTCATGTCACCGTTCCTCAGGTTGGTGCGATGTACAGTGGTAATGAGGCGCGTAAAAAGAAATTGATCGACTATGGCTTCAGGCTCCCTTCCGCTTTTGATAATCGTCCATTAAAATTTGAAGAGTGGGAGGGAGTTAGGCCGCAGACTATTTACATTTCAGCCACTCCCGGAAAGTATGAGTTGGCAAAGACCAGTAATGTATTTATAGAGCAAGTTATCCGTCCAACAGGGCTTACGGACCCAATCTGCATTGTAAAACCAATAGAGAGTCAAATTGATGATGTAATTCATGAGGCACAAGTGACAATAGGGAAGGGATTTTGTGTTTTAATCACTACATTGACGAAAAAAATGGCTGAAAATTTAGCTGAATATATGAGTGAATTGAATATGAAAGTGAGTTATTTGCATTCTGATATTGGTGCGCTGGAGAGAATAGAAATTATATACAAATTAAGATCTAAAGAAATCGATGTTTTAGTAGGTGTTAACTTGCTGAGGGAAGGTCTTGATATTCCAGAGTGTGGGTTGGTTGCAATTTTGGATGCTGATAAAGAAGGATTTTTGCGATCGGAAACTTCATTAATTCAAACGATTGGTCGTGCTGCGCGTAATGCTGAAGGTAGAGTAATTTTGTATGCAGATAAAATCACTGGTTCTCTGGACCGTGCATTAAGAGAGACCGAAAGAAGAAGAAAAAAACAAGAAGAACATAATATATTGCACAATATTATCCCGAAGACTATAATAAAACCTATATCAAACACCTTACAGGAGAGGGCAATAGCAGAACCGAAAGTAAATATTAATAAGGATGATTTGAGAAAGCAAATGATAAAGCATGCTGAAAATTTAGAATTTGAAGAAGCAGCAAGAATAAAAAAATTATTGTAAGGTTAAATAACACATGATGTAATGTGCATATTATAAAAATGTAAATAATTTTATTGATATCTTTATATTAATACTTTTTAAACATTTAGTACGGTGCAATATCTGCAATGGATGAGAAAAACTAACACCAGTGCTTTCAGGGTCAGGGATTTTGGCTCCAACCCTAATAAAACACTTGGGTGGATATTGTAAGTTAAAAATATGATATAAATAAAATTAAGAGGGAAAGATAACTCTACCCACTATAGAAATAGAGTTATCACGGGCATGTGCGACCGAGTGGATATTGGTATTACAACCGTATAGATCAAGGTACACTAGCCCTATCTCTCGATACGTTTGAATAGTTGCATGGGACATATGTATGCACCCGTTTACAATCTTAAATTAATTAAACTATCGAGGTTATTTATTATGATTACATCTTATCAAAATTTCATTGGAATTGATATCGGAAAATTTAAAAATGTTGCTGCAGCTCACAACCAAAGGAGCACTATCAAGTTTGACAATGATGCTACTGGTTGGCAACAGTTGTTTCAAAAATTTTCAGATATCCTACCTAATTCTCTAGTAACTTTAGAAAACACTGGAAAATATGAGCTTGGCTTAGCACATTTTCTTGTTGATAAGAATGTTGCTGTACATCGAGCTAATACTCGCAAAGTAAAAAGCTTTGTCATATCTCATGGAACTTTAGCAAAGTCTGATCAATCAGATGCAAGAGCTCTTGCTCAATATGGATATGAACGCTATAGTACTCTATCTCTATTTGTACCTATGTCAAAAGAACAAACAGCCTTAGTTGCACTTTGTCAACGACGTGATGACATTACACAAATGAGAGTTCAAGAGAAATGTAGACTGAAAACACCTGAAAACGAGCATATAAAGGAAAGTTGCCAAAAAACCATTGACTTTTTTAACGGTCAGATAAATGAGATCAATAATGCCATACAAAAAATCATTGATGAAAATCTAGAGTTACAAAAGCGCCAAAAAATACTTAGAACGGTACCGGGAATAGGTATCAAGTTATCTCAAGATTTTATATGCCTTATGCCAGAACTTGGCTACCTAAACAAAAAAGAAGTTGCAAGTCTTGCTGGAGTTGCCCCGCATCCAAAAGAAAGTGGAAAATCTATTGGTTACAGAAGTATAACAGGTGGTAGAAGTAGTGTCCGTAAAAAGCTTTTTACAGCTTCCATGGCTGCTGCAAGATCTAAATCTGCACTTGGTGCTTTTTACTCTGATCTCATTGGTAGAGGTAAAAAGAAAATGGTAGCTATAACGGCTCTAATGGGAAAAATCATAGTAATTGCAAATGCAAGACTTAAGGAAGCAATTAATATGAAATAAAAAAAACTGCATAGAAAGTAGGTTAATGAATATGTGCGCCCACACAAACTTAAAGCACATACTCATTAACCATAAAACCTAAGTAGTGGTAGCTATTTGACATAAATTCCTTTCTATATAAACTAGGGTTTTTATTGCCAAAAATACATTTTTCAATTGAACAAGAATACAAAATTATAAATAAGAGTTGTAATAAGACTAGATTCAAAAAATTTAAAAAACTTAGTTGATCTAAAAACCTAAATTTATTTTCTCAAAGCTTCTCACGTATGCTCTACAGAATGTGCCTTTACGCGTTGCGTACTACACTCTTTAACCTTTGAAGGGACACTTCCCTTATGTGACACAGCAGGAGAACCCATAGAACAAAAACCACTATCTCTATCAACTTTTTTAGAACTAGAGTTATCAGGTAATTGTGCTCTATGCTCTACAGGTAAGTGTAGCTCCCCTGAGCTTTTTGCTCTTCTTTCTGAGGCATGTCGTTTAGACAAAGGTAGTTTTTCAGTTACAGGACCCCCAGGAGCACTTACACTTGAAGATATCGAACACACCGAATTACGTCCTTTGTTATTTCGCCTAAAAGTTGCAGATATCTTTTCTAGTAAAGTTCCACCATTAGAATTTGCACTACAAAACCAACCACCCCTATGTTTCTTCGGAGATTTACTATCTTGTGACTTTGCTTCAGAACACTCATCACTACTTTTTCGATCACTTTTATCAGTAACTTGCTGTTTTTCAGGTTCCTCATTACAAATGTTCTCCGTATCTTTTGGAGGATCTTCAGAAACCCCAAAATTTAAGGATATTGAATTATCCCATGCTATAGGAAAAGGAATCGATGATGATCTACAGGTCATTTTCTGATCCCGAATATTAGCCTCTGTTAGCATACCTTTACCAGCACCTAAAGATAGCTGTGATTGATCACAAGTGGATTGACTTGGATCTATTTCCTCCAGCACCAACTGAGACAGCCTCCCTGTTTCTTCCTCTCTTTCTGACCATTGCCTGGGAGGCCTCTCTAACCCTTCACCACGACTTCGCACGGGAGACTCCCATTTCGTATCTGACAGTTCAGTCGATGGTGATCGCGACAATGCTCGAAAACGAAGCCCAGGATCAATCTCTATTTGACCATCTTTGTTGATTACAGAGTTTTCTATGATTACAGAAATTAAAAGAGCAATCTGTCTATCGGAAAAAGCATACATACGATCAACACCTGATCGTATGAATTCATCTTTGCTAGTCGCTTCAGTTTGACCTTTAACATCAGTTAAAATATCATGAGAAAATTTAGTATTAATTTTATCTGCTTCCATATAAGTTAGGTACCTTGAAATATTACCTTCCTTGACCATAGGTATAAAAGCAAATCTATCCCCACTACTTATTCTACCTTTATCAACAAACTCATCATAGTAATACCCGCAAATTGGTAGTCGAGTTAAGGAAAAGATTAGCCAACTCATGGCATTTTTGTAGCTTCTAATTTTTAAATCACTACTGCTTGGAAAGTTAAAATTATACCCTGCCATCTTTTTAGAAAGTTCTGTTACACTTTTCACAAAACCAATATTTTCAGCATCTTTAAAAGATATCTTATTATCATCAATATCATAGAAATCTAAATAATCACAACCATGCTTCTTCATTTGTTCTTGAAGTGCTCTTACAAAATACTTCTGCACATTTGTATCATAAAACAACAGACATTTTATATAACCAGATGACGGATCCATTTTTACCTGCTTAAAGCTTTTATTTAGAGCTTCTTCAATGCGTTTTTTACCAAGATGACATTTTTCATCAATTGCCTTAATCACTTGGTTTTTCACGTCAATTTTGAATTCCTCAGCAAAGTGCACCTTGAGATTAAAGATTACTCCAGAGTCTATAGGAACTGTAAGCTTAGTCACTGCCCCACTATACGTCCACTCTCCTTTATCAAAATTAAATGGCAAAGATTCAAGATCAAAAACATTACTAGCTGCATCTTCATCAGAAAAATATTCTCTTACTAAGAACCTGTCTTGAAAGGAGTTAAGCAGCTAATTTAGTAAGCATAGAAGTAATCATATTAAATAAGATATTGTTTTTTGAAGTAAGAGGAGAATGCTCGTAATCCTTGCTCATGCGTCTAAAATTGGAAAGCCAAGCAAAGGTTCGTTCTACAATCCAACGTTTAGGAATAACCTGAAATCCTGTATCAACCAATTTCTTGGTAATCGTTAGCAAACATCCAGTTTCCAACAAACATCGATTTTGTAATTTACCTTTGTATCCTTGATCAGCAAAAAACTTACGTAATGTTGGAGCTTTGCATTTAGCTTGAATAAAAAGATTGGTAGCACCATCACGATCCTGAATGCTTGCGCTGTGTACCTCTGCAGTAATTACAAGACCTAGTGTATCTACAATAATATGGCGTTTTCTACCCTTTATTTTTTTACCGGCATCATATCCTCTTGATCCCCTTTTTGAGTCGTTTTCACTGATTGACTGTCAATTATACCTACTGAAGGTGTTTCATTTTTACCAACCATTTTTCTTACCTCTTTTACTAGCATGTCATGTATTTTTTTCAATTTTCCATTATTACGCCACCTGATAAAATAGTCATACACCGTTTTCCATGGGGGAAAATCCTTTGGTAGCATTCTCCACTGGCAACCACCCCTCATTATATACCTTATTGCATTAATAATTGTTCTGATGTTATGTTTTCTTGGTCGTCCTATCGCTCCTTGTGCAACATAGGGCTCTAAAATTTCCCATTCCTTGTCACTTATATCACTTGGATACAATTTACCCTCCTATTTTTTGCTTACCTCATCATACTCTTTTCTTTATTCCCTTTCAAGACAGGTTCTAAGTCTCTTGCCATCCGTGATAAGTACTTCTTTGCAGAGCCCTGATCACAATTAAACTTAACGACGATATTATCGCCTTCGACAACAAAATTAGTGTTGACTTTAGAGCCGTAATTACTAACGTTAAATGCATTAACCAGCCCCTTAACCAAATCTAAATTATATATAGTCATAACTCCTCCCCTACTAAAATATTAATTTTCTTTACTTTTACCTTTACTCCCAGCCTTATCAACTTTAGCATCACTCACCTTTGGATAAGGAGGACCACTATATTCATCAAATCTGCTATGACCCTTGTGCATATCTGCTCCTCCACCTTTTCCATAATTATCTCTCCTCCAGGCAGCAGCATCATATTCACCAGAGCCTACTTTAAAACGAGGATCTCCTTGTGAACTAGAGCTTGACTTTTTATCCATAATACCCTCCATCAATAAAAATATTATGTAATCTATATATTATAAATAAATCATAAGTGCAAGAACTTTTTTGCATTTTTATAAAATGTAAAAGACAAGATTTAATCTGACAGAGAAGAATTAACTGACAGAAGAATTGACGTAGTCAAAACTAATATCAGGCTGTTGTTTAATGCTACTAATATTTTTCTGAAAAGCAATATGTTTACTGTCAAAAAACGTTTGCATAGGTGTTTTGCCATAGCAGTATTTGCCTGAGTGAGGCCTTGTCTCATTGTAAGAACGCAACCAATGATCAACATCGATCTGTAGATCCTCCAAAGAATAGTAGATTTTCTTTCTAAAGATAATATTGTAACACTCATCTTGCATAGTTCTATGGAATCTTTCACATATGCCATTAGTTTGTGGAGAGTTGGCTTTGGTTCTAGAATGATCGATATTTTCGATTCCTAAATATAGCTGATAAGCGTGATTTTCGGGCTTGCCACAATACTCCGTACCCCTATCAGTTAGAATGCGTAATAATGGAATTCTCTGCTCATCAAAAAATGGGATAACTCTATCGTTAAGAAGATCTGCAGCTGTAATAGCTGTTCTGTCCGTGTAAAGTTTAACCATTGCAACTCTGGAATAAGTATCAACAAAAGTTTGCTGATAAATGCGCCCTATGCCTTTGATATTGCCCACATAATAGGTATCTTGAGAACCCAAATAACCTGGATGTTGCGTCTCAATTTCACCATGAGCTTCCCTTTGTTCTTTCACTTTTTCTAAAGCTGCAAGTTGTTCTTCAGTTAAAATGATTCCGTCTTGAGCTACTTTTGCCTCCAGTGCTTTAAGTCTCTTTTTCAAAGTTTCAAGGTCATTTCTTAGCCATACAGATCTTACTCCTCCTTGGGAAATTATTATACCTCTTTTTCTCAGCTCATTTGCAGCTCTTTCTTGTCCATATGCAGGAAATTCTGTAGCTATGCCAATTATTGCTCTTTCTATATCTTCCGAAACTCTGTTTGCTAATAGCGGTTTTTTCTTACTTATTTCATGTAATGCTTCTTCTCCCCCATTTTCATATAACTCCTTGAATCGATAAAATGTATCTCTTGAGTATCCCATCACTTTGCACGCTTGAGACACATTTCCTAATTGTTTTGCTAGCTCTAGTAATCCTAGTTTTGGTTTTAGTATTTTTGTTTGTATTGTACTCATTTCTAACACTCCTTATTTTTATTATTCTTAACTTACTTTTTTAAAGTGTCATATCAAGTCCTGTTTAATACACCTAATGACTTACTGATTTGTATATTTATCTTATAAATTTCTTTCTAGCCTTACAAAAAGAAAAATTGCTTATGTCATTCGATGTCCCAGATCATCTTTTAATGAAGTGAATGCTATGTTTGAAGAAAAAAGCCCATCTAGTGTTGAGGTTACCATATGTGCTCAGCGTAAGATAAAACAAGAAAATAGTGGAATAACGCTTCAAAGTGGTACTACCATCTGGTGAAATTGAAGTGTTAGCTACATCATTAATGGATGAACAAAAGTTTCAAACTGGAGGATTTAAGGAGTTATATTTTTTACGCTGGGGAGTTGAGACATTTTTTGCAAAACTCAAAGGAAGACTAAGTCTAGAAAATTTTACAGGAAAAAGTGTTGAGTCTGTTAAACAGGATTTTTGGTCAGCTATCTTTATTGGCAACCTAGAAAGTGTTATGACAGAAGATGTAGAAGAAGCGTTGAATATGGACTTAACCGATGATAAGCTTAAGAGGAGCATTAACAAATCTGTCTCATTTAACGCGATCAAAAACTTGGCTTTCGACATTTTTGCTACGGAATCAGATACTGACTGCATTATGGATCAATTATCAAAGCTATTTTTGATGAACACTTTGGCGGTAAGAAAGGGAAGGAAAGTTGATCGTCATAAGGTACCTTATCTTCGTTCGTTCAATTACCAAAAAAGGGTTAGAAAACACATATTTTGACTAGAGGTAGTATTCATATCTTCTGATAATAACTGGGTAGCTTATTGCCATAGCTCCTGTAAAATGACTTCTAAACAAACTATTTCTTAAGTAATTTACACTTCAGAGTTTATCTGCTTTAAAGTTTACTCTATTCTGTTTCAGCATTTGTCATAAATCCTTAATTATTTCTGACTTTTTAGTTCAGTTTTTAACCATTCTTTCCTTAACTTAATGGCAGTGACAATAAGCCTATCTATCATTCTGATGTGATTTCAGTTTTTTTTACATGCAAACTTTCTAATCCCACCTTGTAGTTAGGGTAAATTAGAGAGACATTAAGATCTTTTTTAATTTTAACATTACTTACTTTTTTTGATCCTAAATAAAAACTCTGTGCATAATCTGGTAGGGAAGAAGCCTCAATTGGTTCTGGAGGGCTAACATTGAGAAGTTTGGTCGCATATATTACCACTTCAGATTGTGTAGTGGGTAAATCGTCTGCACAATTGTATATTTCACCAGGTTTTATGTTTTGCATGGAAGAAAATAAAATATTCGATATATCTTCAACGTGAATACGAGAAAAAAAATGCCCTTCCTTTTTCACATTTCTTGCTTTGCCAAGCTGCAAGTCAATTAACACGTTCCTACCAGGACCGTATATTCCAGCTAAACGAAAAATATGTACAGGCAGTTTGCTATTCAGCCACTTCCTTTCAGATTTAAGGCGCTTTTCTCCTCTGATTTCTATAGGTTTTGTTTCAGATTCCTCATCCACCCAATTACCAGAGTGATCACCATAGACGCTAGTTGCAGACAAATAACCAAGCCATTTAACATTTTGCAGGCAATTACCGTATCTCTCCACAACATCATCGCCATCTGGAGGAATAGAAATTAAAACGTGCGTTGCGCTTTTAAGCAGATCTTGGCTAACTTTCTCATAATTACAGAGGATTACATTTTGTATATTTTTACTTCTTGATGTGCCACTAACTTTCCAACCTAAGTTCAGTAGTTTTTTCGATAAAAATTTAGCTACATATCCATAACCAAAGCAAAACAAGTGCATGAAAATTAATTTTTAAAGTTCTTCTTGATAAATTCTACTCCTAATTTTATTCCCTCTTCATTGATAATATGCCCTAATCCATGAATTGGGTGCCCTTCAACATTTACCCCTGTTTCTTTCAGAGCTTTAACCGCTAAGTCGAGGGACGAAAAAGGTACTACGTCGTCAGCATCACCATGGATAACACATATGTTAGGTTTTGATTTGATCTCTGGTGCAGTTTTTGAAGGTGAAAGAAACCTACCAGAGTATGCAACAACTGATGCACAGGATTGAGAGCGGGTGAGAGCTGTATGTATTGCAAGCATTGCTCCTTGAGAAAATCCAACTAAAGAAAGTTGCGTATCTTTTAAATTAAGCTCCTTTAATTTTGTATCAATGAAATGATTTACAATTGATGTAGCATTTTTTACTCCATTATATAGCGCTTCCTCACTACGATCTTCCAAACTAAACCACTGATAACCATCACCTATTTCTCTTTCAAACGGAGCATTGGGTGCTACAAAATATGAACCCAGTAAAAACTTGCTCATAACTTTAGCAAGGTGAACAAAATTATCACCTCTTGAGCCCCAACCATGTAAAAAAATAATCAAATTTTTCTTATTTCCATCTGCACAAATTTCTGGACCTTTAAGTTCAATCATCTCTTTTCTTTTTGCATTTATATCTTTATTTAACACTAATTTTCAAATTTGTAAAACCAATGTGCAATTATGTACACTAACTCATAACTGCATGAACATTGCAATTTGCAGGCAATTTGCGTGGCAGATTCCAGTGCTTGACACTGGAATCCAGCTTTTTCATAATCATCAAAACGTTGTATTTTAACATAAAACGGCTACTTTTATGCTTACCAACTTAATAAAACTCCTGGATCCCAGTGTCAAGCACTGGGATGACATCATAGGAGCGCTGGAATGACACCTCTGGGCACTGCCGTCATAAAGGAACCAGTGTCAGCTACTTTCGTGACATCAATAATTGACCTCGACTTACCGTCCAACTAGAAAGTTGTACATAGAATGACAGAAGAGACTCGCGTTAGATATTATTTATTTACTTTCGATCTTTTCTATCAATTTTTTAACTAAGCCTCTTAGCTTCTTACTGGATTCATCAAGCTCTTGAATCTGCGAGCTGTGCTCTTTCATTAGTTCCTTATAGTTACCTCTTATGTAGTCAATCATTTCCTTCATCTGAGCAATCATCTTGTTGATATCCATACCACCCAAATCAGGTATCATGTTAGGCATAGCGCCTTCTAACATACCGCCAGCCATAAGCTGCTGAGACATTTGCATAAATGGTTTTAAAGTCTGATTAAGCAATTCAGGATCCTTGGCTAATTTTTCTATTTGCTCTTTGCAAGTATCCATATACTGCTTCATAAATTCATCTTCTTGCACTTTACCTGTCATAATTACACCTACTTGAAAATATCGATTTTCTATTATATATTGTTTTTAAATTAAAAACAATACAAAATACTCATCACAATTGCATTAATACTCTTTAAACAATAAAAAATGCTCCTTTGCTTATAAAGGGTCGCATACTTCCTTTAACCACTCCTTATCTTTATCTTTGACGCTATTTTCTAAGTTTTTATAGACAAATCGATGATAGTCATTTATCCATTCAATTTCATCTTTAGTAAGCATTTGCACATCTATTAGCCTTCTATCATATGGAATAGAGGTTAGTTGTTTAAATCCCAAGAAACCATTTTCATGTTTATCAACATACATCAGATTTTCAATTCTTATTCCATACTCTCCCGGAATGTAATAACCAGGTTCGTTGGAAAGTATCATGCCTGGCGTGAGTTTCACTTTATTTCCCTTTGATATTGCTTGTGGTCCTTCGTGTACTGATAGGTAACTTCCTACTCCATGCCCTGTACCATGCATATAGTCCATTCCAAATTTCCATAAATGCGTACGTGCTAATATATCCAATTCTCCACCAGTAGTGCCAGGAGGAAAGATGACACTTGCTATAGCAATGTGAGCTTTCAACACTATTGTATAGTGGGTTATTTGCTCATTGGTCGGATTGCCAATTGCTACAGTTCTGGTCACATCAGTTGTGCCATTAAGGTATTGGCCACCAGAGTCAATCAAATATAGTCCATCTTTCTGAATTACCTTATTCGTCTTACTGCTTGCACGATAGTGAATTATTGCTCCATTTTCATTGAATGCTGAAATTGTTGGAAAACTTAGTTGCTTAAACAAATTCTGCTCTTTTCTGTATTCTAAAATCTTTTCTTCAGCTTCAAGCTCTGTACCAACATTACTCTCAAGCCAATGTAGAAAATTTGTAACTGCCACTCCATCTCTGATGTGCGCATTTATTGCTCCGGTTATTTCAGTTTGATTTTTTACTGCTTTATAAATTAGACAAGGATCCTCTCTTTCAACTATCTGCTTATTTTGTATTACAGCCATGATACTCATTGGAGTTGTGTTTGGATCTATAACTATTGAATTTAGCTTGTGCAGCGAATTTTCTAGCTCACTAATATCAAAAATATTTATATGATTGCCTAAATTTGCTTCTATAGTTGAATGTTCTTTATCTTGAATAAACAAATCAACATTACCGCTTTTATACAATATAGCACGGCCCAATATACATGGAGTATATTTAGCATTTTCGTTTCTTAAATTTAATAACCATGAAATTGAATTTGGATCAGTTAAAAGCACTACTTCAGCTTCTTTATCTACGCTTCTAGCTATTTTTTCACATTTGTCCTTACTACTTTCACCAGCATATTCAATAGAATGTAAAACCATTGCTTGTTTTCGATAGTCACTTTTTTTTCCAGCTAAACAGGGTATTAATTTACAGATATTCTCATACTTTCTTATATCTTCTATGGTAAAATATTGCAAATAATAACCTAGTGAGGCAGTCGATGTTAAGTTTGCTTTTATCCATTCGCGTGGATCCTCTTCTTGTATATTATATACTTGAAAATTGCCCTGATCGAGCTGATTGCGAGCTTGTGTGATATAGCGTCCATCTGTAAAAAATGGGCACTTGTTGTTTTTTGTAACAATGAGCAGCCCATTTGTTCCTGTGAAGCCACACAGCTTTGTTAGCTCCTCTGAATACTCATTTAAATATTCGTCTTTGGTGTGCAACATAAATGCATTAATGTTTATTTCGTGCATAAAAGAACGAAATTCTTCGATTTTTGACATGGAATACCTCACACAGAATTAGCAGCTACTTTCGTTTTCCTGTTTCTCAAATACACTAATATGCTCACTATTGCTGCGGGAGTGATGCCTTGTATTTGCTTTGCAATGCCAATCGTCGCTGGTTTTATCGTCTGCAGCTTTTCTATTACCTCACTTGACAGGCCTTTAACTTGTGAATAGTTGAAATCAATTGGAATTTGAGTGTTAATTTCCTCTCGTAAAAACTTCATATCTGCTTCTTGTCTTATTAGATAAGGTTTGTATTTTGCTTCAATTTCAACCGCTTCGCATATTTCATTCTTAGCTCTATTATCCGCTTTGGTGTGTCCCATTTTGTCATTCCAGCGCGTGACGCTGCTTAACTCCGGCCATATTTCTTGTAATTTATTCCAGTCGATGTTTGGATAGCTAAGTAAATCTAGTGCCGTTTTTCTTATCCCATCATAAGATATTTTGATACCATAAGACCTAAGCTGCTCAGGAGTAATCGTCAAACTCCCTAACTTCTCTTCAAGCTGCTTAATGGATTCAAGTTTATTCTGTAAAACAGAGTATCTCTCATGCGAAACAAGGGAAATATCATAACCTTTTTGTGTTAATCTTCTATCTGCATTGTCTGACCTGATAGCTAGCCTATATTCTGCACGCGAGGTAAATAATCTATAAGGTTCAATCACCCCTTTGGTGACCAAATCATCTATCATTACGCCAATATACGAATCTGTACGATGGAGAACAAAGCTTTCTTTTTTTTCAGATGCAGAAAGTGCTGCATTGATCCCGGCAATAATTCCTTGCCCTGCTGCTTCTTCATATCCAGTGGTGCCATTAATTTGGCCAGCAAAATATAGGCCTTTAATTTTCTTAGTTTCAAGAGTATGGCTTAGTTCTCGTGGATCAATATAGTCATACTCAACTGCATATCCAGGCCTTAGTATTTCTGCGTTTTCAAGTCCCTTGATACTCTTTATCATTTCACACTGCACTTCAATAGGCAATGAATTTGAAATTCCGTTCGGGTATATAGTGTTATCGTCAAGCCCTTCTGGCTCTAGAAATATTTGATGACTACTTTTTTCTGCAAATTTTTTAACTTTAACTTCAATTGATGGGCAGTATCTTGGTGCAACAATATCATCTAAATATGAAGAAGCTGACCTGTGCAGATTCTCTCTAATTATTTTATGCGTGTTTTCATTAGTATGGGTAATAAAGCATGATACCTGAGGTTGGTTAATTTTTTCTGTTAAGTAAGAAAACGGCACAGGTGGATTATCACCCACTTGTTCTTGCAATATTGACCAATTTATAGTGCCACGATCGAGCCTTGGTGGAGTTCCGGTGCGCAGTCTACCTAATTTGAAATTATATTTCTTCAACGTATTTGCAAGTTCTACGGCAGGCTTATCTCCCATTCTTCCTGAAGGGGTTGTTTGTTCTCCTATATGAATCACACCTTGCAGGAAAGTTCCTGTAGTTAAAACGACTTTGCTTGTCAGTATATGCTCCCCTGAGCTTGTTATTACAGCTTTAATGCACAATTCTCCATTGTTATTACTCTCTATAAGGAAATCGTCAACTGACTCTTCTTTTACTGTCAAATTGTTATAATTTAGAATGATTTCCTGTATTGCTTGCTTGTATAATTTTCGATCTGCCTGTGCACGTGGTCCCCACACCGCTGCACCTCTGCTGCTATTTAAAATGACTGAGTGTATGCTTGCTTGATCGATTGCTCTTCCCATTATTCCATCAAGAGCGTCAACTTCCCTAACTACACCACCCTTTGCAACTCCTCCAATTGCTGGATTGCAGGACATCTCTCCTATAGTTGAAATTTTATGAGTTATAAGCAGCGTGTTTGCACCAAGGCGAGCTGCCGCAGCAGCCGCTTCGCACCCTGCATGGCCACCACCTACTACTACTACATCATATTTATGCATGCCTTCTTGAGTAATTCTTACCCTACTAATATTCCGACTATTAGCGGTTAATGTCAAATTTTATAGTGATACCTCTCCTGTTACTCCGTACTGCACATACAACTATACGCACATTCGTTTTTGCTAAGGTAATTCGCACGACAAATGATGTCATGCCAGTGCTTGACACTGGCATCCAGGAATTTGATTGTAAGTAAGCACACTGAGCTGGTGAGCATAAAAGTAGCTGATCTTATACTAAATAGACGTTTTTGGTGAGATTGCATAGAAAACTGGATCCCAGTGTCTGGGCACTGGGATGACACCCCTTTGTGTTTGAGGCAAAACCGGCTATAACACTTAACATACTGACTTTGTAAACAAATGTTCGTGCAGCTATGTGCTGCACACTGGAATAACAGAAAAGCTTACTTGGTTAGCTTAAACTGGTTTGTACCCCTTCTCTTTTGAAGAAAAGTGCTCAACTATAGGTGATATAATGTGCTCATTCACTTTTTTAGCAGCAGATATTATAGCCGCGGTTGCAAGTAACCCTGCTATCGGCGCTATTACTCCTATTGTTGCACCTGCTAAAGCTGCACCAAGCATTGCACCAGGAAAAATAGCAGTTGCGGCTGCAGCAAGGCCAACTCCAATTGCAACGCTTGCAACGCATATACAAGCAAAGAAGAAAAGAGCTTCTTTGGAGAATTTTCCTTCTTTTACACTATCGCATATAAAATATGCAGTTAATAATATTACAGGAATGGCGGCAATAATTCCACCTATAACCAAAGGTGATAAAGCTGTAAAACTCAATCCCAGACCTGTAAGTGCACCTATTACCGATACTGCACCTAAAAGTATTAAATCTCCTTCATCCATACAACCTCCTTATTGATAAATAAATATTACCATTTGTTCATATTTCTGTAAAGCAGAAAATTTTAGTGGGGCGAGCGACCAGGATCGAACTGGCGACATTCAGTACCACAAACTGACGCTCTACCAACTGAGCTACGCCCGCCAAGATATAAAATTTCTAACATAAGAGCGCAAATAGTCAATTGATTATTTAACTCTCCTTTTGCAGAGGGTTTTAAGTTTAGCCAATAAATATTTTCATTGATACTTTTACTATTATAGTTAATCGTATTGACACTAATGAAGTAGTGGTATGTTTAAAAGTATTTTCACATTTAGTTTTTTTACGGCTATTTCAAGGATCTCAGGGTTAATAAGAGATGTATTAATTGCTACGGTTATTGGTGCAAACTCTCTTGCAGACATATTTTTTTCTTCGTTTCGCTTTGCCAATCTATTTCGAGCATTTTTTGCAGAAGGAGCGTTCACTACCTCATTCATACCGTTATACTCAACAGAATCATATGATAATAAAAAGGCATTTAATTTTGCAAGTAGTGTAATATCCATTACGTTTATCATCTTAGTAATTTTTTGCCTTATCATGCAAACTTTCTCCCCTTATATGATTCAAATTTTTGCTCCTGGATTTGACCAAAGTAAGTTTACCCTTACTGTTACTTTATCAAGAATTATGATGCCCTACATAATCTTTGTTTCAATTGCATCACTTATTGGTGGAATGCTGCAGGTAAAGCAGCATTTTGCTTCAACAGCTATTGCACCAATCGTTTTGAATCTTTGTTTAATCATCAGTTTGTTTGTGCCTTACGTAAAAACCTCAGCGCACAACCTTTCTATAGCTGTGCTGATAGGAGGAGTTTTTCAGTTGTTGCTGATGCTATTTAGTGCATATAAATTAAAGGCAGCTTTTTCTTTTAGCCTTGAATTAAGCAATGAAGTAAGGTTATTTTTTAAGCGTGTGATACCTGCAATTATCAACAATTGTGTAACTCAAATAAGCTTATGGATTGATACAATCATGGCGAGTTTTATACCAAATGCGGTGTCCTATATATATTATGCCGATAGGCTAAATCAACTACCGCAGGGAATAATCGGTACTGCAATTGGTACAGTGCTTCTTCCTTTAATTTCAAAACAGGTGAATAATACTGAAAATATAGTCAAAATACAAAGCAAGGCTCTCAACATAGGATTAATGTTAATTATGCCAACAACTGCTGCCTTTATCATTATTCCCGACATAATTTTACTTACGCTTTTTTCTTACGGCCGGTTTGATCATTATGCAGTGCAGCAAACTGCTCCCATGTTAATAGCATTTTCTCTTTCTTTACCTGCATTTATTATAAATAAAGTATTGCTACCCACATTTTTTGCTAAAGGCAATCTGAAAATACCAACCATATTTTCGCTAATGTGCCTTGGAATTAATGTAGTGCTAAACCTTTTGTTAATGAACGAGTATCAGCACACGGGGATTGCTATTGCTACTTCCGTTTCCACTTGGATAAACTCCATTCTATTAATTAGTTATTTAACAATAAATAAAATGTATAAGGTTAGCCAAGCGTTATTGTTAAATATCATGAAAATTTTTGTAGCAACGGTAGTCATGTCAATAGCCCTTTATATTTTTAATTCTTTGTTGGCAGGATTATTTTTTGATAAAATGTTGGCTCGTATCGTTTATTTAGCGACTTTAATAGCTTTGAGTGTTATTGTTTATTTTGGTATTCTCTATTTAATATTTAAGGGAAACTTTAAGCATGTGTAAATTATGAGACTTTCTTTATATGCTATATTATCAATCTCGCTGCTATTAATTCTTATGCACGTTGCTGCAACTTTTAAGGATTGGAGTGGCTACAAGGGATATATTATAAAAGAGTTGGAGAAGACGTATGATGCTAAAGTGCATATTGGAGGAAAAATCAAAGTTTCATTGATTACCCCAAAGCTCACTATCTATAATGTATATATACAATACAACGAAAATAAAGAGCAAAAGTTGTCAGATTTAATTAGTGTAAGAAAAATTGAGGTAAAACCGTCACTCCTATCGTTGTTTTTATTTTCGTTGCAACCAAAGTCAATCACATTGTTTGGTATGAAAAGCAACAAAGAAAATTTACTTAATATTATAAATACAAAAGCCAGTGGTAACACAGTCGATATAGTAATAAAAGACAGCCAAGTAAGTTTTAAGAGTGATTTCGCTGATATTGTTAACATAAAGGAGGTTGCTGTAAAAAAAAATAGGCAATTCTCCGGTAAAGTAAAGGTAGGTGATAATAATTACGATTTTTCAGGAAAGCTTGATATCACAAAAAAGAATGTACACATTAGTGTTGAATCAAATTTTGTAAATTTGCTATTTACAGGTAATAGAAATCAAGAAGAACTCCAGGGTAATTTAACATTAACAATTAATAACAGTTCCTGTTCTGTGAGTGATTTAGCAAAAATCATTAATCTTAGCTTTCTCTCTTGTGTTATTCCTAGCGAAAATATCAAGATATCATCCAATATAAGTCTTAATGAAAGTGAGTTTACGGCAACTGACTTAAAAATTGATTCCAAAAGCATGCAAGCCAGTGGTACAATACAAAACGATAGAAAAGGCAATCACACTAATCTCAATATTAGCTTCAGTAAAGTTGACTTAGATTCCATACAAGACAATTCACAAAAAACAACAAATATAAAAGACCTTCTGGAATGCTTTAGAGCAGTTGTGCCAAAGAACTTGAGCTTAAATTTTAATATAGAAGCTTCTAACATTCAATATCAAAACAAAATATTGGACAATTTCCGTGCTGTACTAAAATCCACTGATGGCAAAGTAAAAGTTAATACGCTTCTTAAATTTCCTGGAATCAATAATATATCTTACTTATCAGGAGAGATCTCAAACAATAATGTCCTATCTGAATTCAACGGTGATTTGTTAGTAGAAGGAAATGATTTTGAGTCATTCATTTCATGTTTTTTCCCTTCTATAAAGATGAAAGAAAACCAGAAAAATCAATTTACACTAAGTTCTAAACTGCACCTTGCACCAAGAATATTATCTATCTCAGATATTAGACTGCTAAATAATAAGGAATCCTTGCAAGGATCAATTAGAGTAAGCCACACAAAAAAACGCAGTGTGATCGATGGTGAATTTAGCATGCATAATCTTGATGCAGATAAATATGATCATTCATTATTTAGCAGTTTACCTAAAATGCAATGGCTGAAAAATTTTCAGTATGATGCAAATATAAAGGCCCGTGTTAATAACCTTACATTGAATGATACGAAAATTAAAAATTTGGATTTTTTGCTAAAAATGGAAAAAGGTAAGCTAGTTGCAGATAAAATAAAACTATCTGGAGAAGATTTCGATATTACCGGTAATGCAAAAATATTAGCAGATCAAAAATACGCCAAACCTTTATTAGATGTTAACCTTACGGGCAGTAAATTTAATGGAAATATCTTTAAATTACCGAATTTAGTAGAGACGAAAAGAAATTCAAGAAATGAGATAGATCAAATTCAATGGTCAACAAAGCAGCTTGATTTTTTGGATGATAAAGAAGGCTTTGATGCAAATGTGCAAATCAATACTGCAGAATTTAAAACCGAGCAGAATGTTTTGAAAGATTTTAATTTGGATGTGGTAATGAGAAACAACACTATCACTATCAGGCAGATAAGTTACGTATTAGAACATGAGCAAGTGTTTTTTCAGGGTTATTTAAGATCAGACTCAATGAATACAAGGTTTTCTATTGTAAATTTGGACACTAAAAAGATTGGTAAGGTTATAGGAATTGACAATGTAAATGGTCAGGTAAGCTTAAATGGTGAAATCAAAACTCAAGGAAAAAGTTTTCATGATTGGGCTAGTAACTTATCAGGAGATGTAAACTTACAAGCGCAAGGAATAGAAGTTACTAATGTGGATTTTAATTCATTTATCACTAATTTGTTAAGCAGTAAGAATAAATCTGAAATTTCCACACTTGCTTATGTTGATATATATAATGGCAAGACATTTTTTGAAAATATTAGCGGAAAAGCAAGTATTAAGAGTGGTATATGTTCAACTAGTTTACAGTTCGGGATTGATCAAGCATCAGGATCAATCTCTTCTAATTTAACCTTATCTAACTTCACTTTAAATTCTATATTCAGGTTCTTTTTCATACCACCAAATTATAGTAATCCAATCTATATCGATATGCATTTGGATGGCCCTATTTGGCGTCCTAAGATGAGTTTTGATGTAGACCAAATCTTCATCGCTCTGGTTGGCAAGAAAAATAGTTAATTCACTTAGGTGTACGGTTTAGGGAACAATAGGCTTTTTGCATTACCTCCTGTCATCCAAGTAGCGTGACATACAACTGTACGAACATTGCAATATGGACATAGTAAACGATGTCATGAAAGTAGCTGACACTGGTTTCCATCCAAGAGCCAGTGCTTCTTTCTTGTCATCCCAGTGCTTGACACTGGGATCTAGGAATTTTGATTGAGCACTAAGTTGGTAAGCATAAAAGTGTTATACAACGTTCTTGATGAGATTACGGCAAGGCTGGATCCCAGTGTCAAGCACTGGGATGACACCATTTGTTGTAAACTCACTTTTACTCTATGGTTATACTACCTTGCCGCTATCCTGAACAGATACAAATTATTGCTTGCAAATAGGTGCAATTTTTACATTGTGAAATTAAGGAATGAGATTCCAGCGTTACACGCTGCCAAAGAGTGGGCTACCGGTTTTTCATATAAACAATGGTTATACAAGAAGTCTATTATTATACTTACATTGTATATAAAAATTTTAATCCAGCTTATCCCCACCCGGCAGCGGTGGCAAGCCAAATGCTTCCCTTTTTTCATTGAGTGTCATAAAGCTTGCATTTTCTACGTATTTCCACAACTTTTGTCTCTTTTCTATGAGAATTTCTATTGCATCTTTGTCATACGACAAGCACAGATCTTCACCAAATCTTGGTATCAGCCAAGAATTCAGGTGACAGATAATATTTTCTAGCGTTGGTAAAACCGTCTGCTCCCAGAGGGACAAGC
Source organism: Wolbachia endosymbiont (group A) of Bombylius major (assembly GCF_947251895.1). Taxonomy (NCBI): domain Bacteria; kingdom Pseudomonadati; phylum Pseudomonadota; class Alphaproteobacteria; order Rickettsiales; family Anaplasmataceae; genus Wolbachia; species Wolbachia endosymbiont (group A) of Bombylius major. Next base: position 1,327,011 of record NZ_OX366395.1, read on the forward strand.
GTGCTTCGACTAAATTGCTATAAACGCGAATTCTGGATTAAAGGAAAATAGAAAAGGCAGGAAAGTAGGGTAAACTCAACAATTATAAAAAAATAGATGAGGTTACCCATGGAAGATATAACAAGACTGTTTTGTTTGGTCGATGATTTTTGCAGAGATATAGAGAAAAATTTTGCAGATAAACTACTGACAAGTGGTAAAAAACCCACAAGAATAGCGAAAATTACGCATTCAGAAATCATGACAATAATCCTTCTCTATCAGCAATCTCCGTGCAAAAATTTTAAAACTTTCTATCTACATTACCTAACATTGCTCTACAAATCAGAGTTTCCAAAGTTGCTTTCATATACCAGGTTTGTTGCACTAAAACCTAAAGTTTTCTGGCATTTAGCAATGTTATTACAGTGGCTTTGTGGACAGTCAGAAAATACTGGAATTTCATATATTGATACAACCTCTGTTGCAGTTTGCCATGCAAAAAGAATTTCCAAAAATAAAGTTTTTGCTAACATTGCAGAATTAAGCAAAAGTACTTATGGCTGGTTTTTTGGTTTCAAATTGCATCTAGTTATCAATGATAAAGGAGAAATTCAGCCACTGACGCTAACAAAAGGGAATGTTGATGACAGAAAACCTGTACCAAATCTGACAAAAAAATTAACAGGTCTTTTGTTTGGTGACAAGGGTTATATTAAAAAGGAGCTTTTTCAAGAGTTGTTTAACCGCGGTTTGAAACTTGTTACCAAGGTGAAAAAGGGGATGAAAAACACATTAATTTCACTAAATGAAAAGATTTTGCTAAGAAAAAGGTCCATCATTGAGACGGTTTTTGGCTACCTCAAAAATATACTTGAAATTGAACATACTCGCCATAGATCTCCTGTTAATTTCTTGGTTCACATCTTTTCTACTCTCATTTCTTATTCCGTGAAATCCAAAAAGACTTCTATTTCCTATACTTTCTTCCTTAATCCAGAATTAGCGTTAAAAGAGCCCAAGAGAGGTCAGTGCTCCTTTTTTTGTCATCCAAGTAGCCTCCTATGGTGTCATCCCAGTGCCCAGACACTGGGATCCAGTTGAGCTATTTCAACAAAAATACTGCATTTTGAGATGAACGTTTATTTTCACCAGATTATTTACAAGTATAACAATTAAAGTCTGGATTCCAGTGTCAAGCACTGGAATGACACCGTCTTGGATGGAAACCAGTGTCGGCTACTCGGATGACATCATAGGGGCGCTGGAGTGACACCCTGACAATCGTCATCCCGCTGCTTGTTAGCGGCTAAGGGATACCGCGAATGAATCGCGGTATGACGTAGGGATTGCATTAGCTATAATTCTTTAGTTTTCACTTTTCTTTTAACCTTGCAATGATATTTTCTTTGCCGATAAAAATTAATAGTTTAGCGAGCTCTGGTCCTGTTTCTGTTCCTGTTAAAGCTGAACGCAACTGCGTAAATAGGTTTTTTGCCTTTATATCCACTGTTTGTCGAATAGTTTTGACCCATTCTGACAACGTGTTTTCATTACAATCACCTTGGGGCAATGCATTGAACGCAATTTTTATAAGCTCCTTATCAAGAATCACAGGCTCTATATCAGATTTGCATATTTTCCACCACTTGGCCACCTCAGAAAACCTTTCTATATTGTTCCTTATAAAATACCAAAACTCTGAGGAGTCCACTCCAATTTGATTTAAACGGTCTTGCACCATTTCAAATGGCATTTGTTGCAGAACTTTGCTATTTAGCTTATATATTTCACTCAAGCTGAATTGTACAGATGCTGAGCTAAATTTTTTAATGTCAAATGAGTCAATTAAAGACTGTATGTCAACATAAGCTTCTATCGGATCAGATGTTCCGAGCTTCACTAAATAGCTAGTTAGCGCCATTGGTTCAATTTCATCTTCTCTTATGGACTTGATATCCAGCCCGCCTTTCCGTTTCGATATCTTGCTATCATCAAAATGTAGTAGAGAAAGGTGAGCAAATGTAGGGATTTTCGCTTTTAATGCTTTAATCATTTGGATCTGAACTGCGGTATTAGTTACATGATCTTCCCCGCGTACAATATGAGTTACATTAAAGTCAACATCATCGATAGCAGAAGGTAACATGTATGTGTAAATTCCATCTTCTCTTTTTACCACAGGGTCGCTGACGCTACTGGTTGCAATATTTATTTCACCTTTAACTTCATCATTCCATTTTACAACTTCATTTCTATCCAATTTAAATCTAAAATGAGGTCTTCGTCCTTCTTGCTCATAACGAATTTTCTCTTGCTCAGTTAGAAGTAACGCGCTTCTGTCATATACCGGGGGAAGTCCTTGTTTTAACTGCAATTTTCGTTTAATGTCTAACTCTTCTCTTGTTTCATAGCATGCATAAATATGCCCTTCTTTTATTAACTGCAAAAACACCTCATTGTAACGCTCAAAGCGCTCTGATTGCTTGAAACTTGCATCCCAATCTATGCCAATCCATTTTAGGTCTTCTATGATATTATTTATATATTTGACATCTGAACGCTGAAGGTCAGTATCATCAAAACGGAGTAAAAATTTTCCATTTTGATTACGTGTGTACATCCAACAAACCAAAGCAGTTCGTACGTTTCCTACGTGGAGATAGCCAGTTGGGCTTGGAGCGAATCTTGTTAGCATTTAAATAGCAATATTGTTTACTCTAATTTATTTTAATTTTATATAAACATATGGCTAAAGCAAGTGAGATCTGCTAATACAATTGAGCAAGAGAAGAATAAGTATGGCTATAGCATTGTGGCACCTTTGATATTTGATGGATTAAGACCATATGATAAATTCAAGAAAATTCACAACTTGACGACAAAGGCTAATGTAGCATTATATTGGTATCATGACTCACTTAAAAAAGATGAGAGAAAAACTGCAAGATCAAATAAATTATCATAATGTTTTGTATCACCAAAAAAATAAGCCAGAAATAAGTGATGCTGAATATGATGAACTGAAGAAAAAGTTAGCTAAAATAGAGGCACAACTTCCAGAAGCTTATGCAACACAAGATAGTGTTGGTGCTTCACCTGATGAGAGGTTTTCTAAGGTGGAACATCAAGAACCTATGCTTTCCCTTGAGAATGCTTATGATGAACAAGGTGTAGAGAAATTTTTGTCTAAAATAAAGAGGTTTTTAATTGAGGACAAAATAGAGATATTATGTGAGCCAAAAATTGATGGGTTGTCGTTTTCTGCAATTTATGAGGATGGAAGATTTGTTAAAGCTGCAACTCGAGGCGACGGTTTTGTAGGAGAAGATGTCACTCACAATGTTGCAACAATAAAAGGCTTTCCTAAGTTTTTGCAAGGTGTGCAAGGAAGACTAGAAGTAAGAGGTGAAATATACATCAGTAACAGCGACTTTTTAAAGTTAAATGAAAACGATGAATTTGCCAATCCTCGAAATGCAGCCGCTGGTTCTCTGAAGCAATTGGATGCAAACATTACAGCAAGTAGACCACTTAGATATTTTGCTTATTCTTTGATTGGTGGAGCAGAGAAAAGTCAAAGTGAAATACTAAATAAGCTTGAGGCACTTGGTTTTTGCGTAAATGAGCATCAGTCCTTAACGAGTAGTTTGGATGGAATGCTGAAGTTCTATAACGAGATTTATAATTGTCGCTATAACTTGGATTATGATATTGATGGAATAGTCTATAAAGTAAATGATTTGGTACTACAAAATCGTCTAGGGAATACTCACAAAGCACCGCGCTCAGCACTTGCATACAAGTTTTCTGCGGTTTATGCAAAAACAAAGTTAAATAAGATATTTATACAGGTGGGTAGAACAGGAGTTTTAACTCCAGTTGCAGATTTAGCGCCAGTCAATATTGGTGGGGTGCTAGTTAGTAGAGCAAGTCTGCATAACCAAGATGAGATAAAACGTAAAGACATAAGAGAGGGAGATATTGTAACAATCAAAAGGGCAGGAGATGTAATTCCCCAGATCATTGAAGTAAGCAGAGATTCTCGTCTTCCAAATACACCTGAATTTGTATTTCCTGAAGTATGCCCTGAATGTGGTAGTAAAGTACGTCAGGTTGAGGGAGAGGCGGCAGTAAGATGTCCTGAGGAATTTGCCTGTAAAGCTCAAATAATAGAAAAACTAAAGCATTTTGTGTCGAAAGATGCATTTGACATTGTTGGCCTTGGTGATAAGCAGATAGAGTTTTTTTACGACCTTGGTCTGATAAAACAAATCCATGATATTTTTACTTTAGAAGAAAGATTAGATGAATTTAATCTGGAAGAACAGCCTGGTTGGGGCAAGAAATCAATAGCTCATTTATTAAATGCTATACAAAGCAGAAAGGTAATAACTCTAGATAGATTTATATTTTCTTTAGGTATTAGATTTATTGGCCAAGTTGCAGCAGAATTGCTTGCAGATTACTATGTTTCTTATGATAATTGGTATAATTCGATGATTGAACTGTCATCAGATAATACTGAGCTAGTAGGTATAGACGGCATAGGAAAAAAAGGGGCTGAATCTTTGGAATCATTTTTTTCTAAGGAACATAACATCAAAATGTTAAATGATCTTACTGCTTGTCTTCAAATTCTTCCTGTGAGCTCCAACTCTAGTGACTCTGTTTTAAATAATAAAATTATAGTGTTTACTGGTAAGCTACTTGCTATGAGTAGAGGAGAGGCAAAAGTAAGAGCCAAAACTCTGGGAGCAAAGGTCAGCTCACATCTTTCTGCTAAAACTGACTACCTAATTGCAGGAGAAAAACCAGGATCCAAATATAAAAAGGCAGTGGAATTAGGTGTAGAAATTTTAGATGAAGACCAGTGGCATAAAGTGATAAGTTTGGGAGTGTTCAAATGATACTTGGATGTATCCGTTCAGGATAGCGGCAAGACCATAGAGTAAAAGTGAGTTTACAACAAATGGTGTCATGCAAGTAGCTGACACTGGAATCTAATTTCACTTTATGATGGTGTCATTCCAGTGCTTGACACTGGAATGACACCATTTGTTGTACAAACTACCTTTGCAAACAAATGTTCGTACATCTGTGTGTCATGCACTTTGCTTCAATATTTGTACATTAGCCACTCCCCTGAACAGACAATGGCGTCAACTTAAGGACACATTTTAGACTTCTTTGTTGAAATAAAACAGAAACAAAAGTGCTGTTTATTGCACTCTTTGGATAATTTAATGATAAAAAATTTAGAGAGAAATTTTATACACTATCGCTGATATTTTTCCTTAAGTTGACGCCATTGCCTGAACAGATACAATCAATTTACTGACATTGGTATGGCTAAATTCGAAATGGCTACATGAATTTATCGTAAATTACTATCGCATAAGGTGCGATGCAACAAAGCCATCCCAGTGTCAAGCACTGCCGTCATAAAGGAACCAGTGTCAGCTACCTTCATGACGTCGTTTACTATGTGATATCGTACCATATTGCAGTGTTCGTACAGTTGTGGGTCAAGCCATAGGATGACAACAATGATTAACTTTCTCCAAATTTAGAATTATTTCGGTTGCTTTTTTTATCTCATCAACAGACGGCAAGTCTTCTGTGCTGAGCGGTAGGCGGACAGTTTGATGTTCTATAAGACCAATATCATGCAAAAGTGCTTTAGTAGGTATTGGGTTGCTGGCAGTAAATAACGCTTCGCAAGCCTGTTGCCAGATATCTGTTGAACTTTTCATGTCATTTCCTGTCATTTGAACAGGTTTCCTTCTGGATTCCAGCGTCACGCGCTGGAATGACAGTGAAGAGAGTTCGTCGTTCAGACATTGCTTAACGTATTCATGCGCTATGCGTGGCCAAACATTGGCAGCAACGGAAACCAGGCCAGCCGCACCATAAGCGGCCATATCAGATATCATATTATCATTTCCGCAAAAGACCTCAATATTTGGTGCAACTTTCTTATACTGAGTTAAAGTATCAACAGTGCCACTTGAATCTTTGATAGCCCAAAATTTTTCGTGACTGGATAAGTTGCGTACAGTTTCAGCGTGAAGACTCACTCCTGCTCTCGATGGAATATTGTAAAACATAGCCGGCACATGTGCTTTTTCAAGTAGCTTTTCAAACCATAAAGTCTGCCCCATAATTCCGGGCTTTGCATAAATGGGAGTTGTCATTAGATAGCCATGGATAGGCATACCCTTGCAAAAATCAAGCCATTCAAGAGTCTGATATAGATTCACTCCTGGTACGCCAATTATAATTTTCGTATTTAATTTTAGCTTACATACGAATTCAACTAATGTACGCTTTTCAGAATCAGTAAGCGATAGGCTCTCACCTGTGCTACCTAGCAACACTACGCCATTTTCAGCTTTAACTTGCATTGTCAGTAAACGCTGCAAACTGCTATAATCTATGCTATCCCCATTGCAATTAAAAGGAGTAACACAAGCAGTCCATAAAAATGTAGATTTCAATTTAAATTGTTAAAATGGTATTTCATCGTCGAGTAGTTCATCTTTTATATCGTTGTCAAAACTTTCGTGTTTATCTTTTTGTTCTGTTTCACCTTGTTTGTATTCACTTGGCTTGTAATCAGGATTTGGCGCACTATTTCGTGAATCCAAGAGAGTAAGAGCGCTATTAAAATTATATAGAACCACCTCTGTTGTGTATCTTTCACTACCGTTTTGGTCAGTCCATTTTCTAGTTCTCAAAGAACCTTCAACATAAACTTTACTGCCTTTACGTGCAAAATCTTTGACGATTTTTACTAATCCTTCACTAAAAATTACGATATTATGCCACTCTGTCTTTTCAGAGCGCATACCGGAAAATTTGTCAGTCCAACTTTCAGATGTGGCTATTGAAAAACTTGCCATTTCTTTTCCATTTTGTGTAGTCCTAATTTCAGGATCTTTTCCTAAATTACCAACTAGTATGACTTTGTTTATGGTACCACCAGACATAATTATGTTCTAAATAAATCCCTTTATTATCTTATATGAAAGTACTATTGTCAAATTTAATTAAAAGTGCGCTTGGAGGGATTCGAACCCACGGCCTTTGCCTCCGGAGGGCAACGCTCTATCCAACTGAGCTACAAGCGCATATATATTTAAGTTATTTAATAGATAAGCCATCCAAGTCAAATTTTTGTTTTGGATAAAGCGTAAACATAATACTCCCATATCCAAAATATACATTTTGAGAATCATTCGCATGCTTTTTTATTGCTTTTTGATCTACGGTCCATACAAAAGTTACATAATTTTCAGTGACTGAGTGCACTTTTAAATCCTTAGTATTTATAAACAGTTTTCCATTTACCCATATTTTCCATGTATCGGGAGAAAGATATAAAATTGAGTCTAAACTCACTACCTTACAGTTGAAATTATCTGATACCTCCTCTTTTACAGCTCTTGAAGATCGTAAATTGAACTTTTCCATTTCATTGACCATTCTATTAACTGGCTCTTCATCAAAAAAAATGCTTTTTACGTTACTATATTGTGACAAAACGTCAAAGTCACTTTCCACTGCTTCTCTTATTATATCGTCCCGATCTGTATAGCTTAGTTTTTGATTGTTGATAAAGAAACACTCTTTTGCACGCAAATTTGCTATATCAATAAAATCGTCGATTTCTTGATTGCCAACTTTAAGAATACTTTCAAAATATCTTTTTTCTATCATCATTCCATACTGAGAATGATGACAAACCATTTCATCATTACCTTGTTTTTCTATATATACGCATAAATTTCCACTATTTAATCCTAATATTTTATGCTCAATAAAATCTTCATTGCCAATATATTGTCGGCAAGAATACTCCTTACAAATTTCTATGCTTTCTATGATATCTTCACAACTGCAATATGCATTAACATTGGAAATGAGTAGCGTAAAAATAAAAAACAGCTTTATGTTCATCACCTTATCTACTTAATATAGTATACCAATCAAAGACTATATTAGCTCTCACTATCTCTATCATATTACCATTCAAAATCTGATTCATAGTTGCAGCATCAATATTTCTCTGCTTATTTAAAATAAGAGATTTGATCATAACATAACCGGGCAGATTTGGAATAGACTGTAGAAATAAAAAAATATGCTTATCGCTGATTGAGCTTAAATTTAGGACCACTTCACTTTTTATTACTTTTGTGCGTTCACTTTTGTTGTGGAGCTCAACTTCTTCGGGTATAGAAATTGATATTTCAGGTTCTAATATATAGTACTTTTTATATAACTTGCTAAGCTCGAAATTTAAATTTGCAATGTATCTGCTACTGTGTAAATTTGAAGAAGAAATTTTTTTCCATAAATCTAGGTTTTTATTTAGAACAACTTCCTTTTTTTGAATTCCAGTAATCTGTAAATTAATAGAACGTATTTTATCAATCGCAATTTGGTTTTTATTATAAATCTTTTCGTTATAGATAACAACATATGTTAATAACCCTATTAATCCAACAGATAATAACAAATACGATATAAACTGAATTGTAGCTTTTCTTTTTAATTGAGAGATAGTCATTAATCTACATTGCCTCTCCTATTTCAACATCAATAGATAGATTTTGCTCTTTAGCAGCAGGTAAGCTAGAAATATTAATGTCATAGGTACGAAAATTATCGTTTAAATTTTTTCGTAGTTTCTCGTATTGATGAGAAATATTTTTACCGGATTGAAAATTAAACTTTAAAGTTGTGGTAATATAACTTTTTGCCTCATTATAATTCCATTCAAATGATCGAAGCTCTATACCTGGTATTTTTAACTTTTCTACATACTTAACTTGTGTAAGAGGAGAGTATTCTATTTTTGATAAAATATTATTGATATTAATAAAATCATAAATTTCATCTATTTTTTTTACATTATAGCTTTGGCTAAGTTTTGTTAATTGGTTATTTAAGGTGTTCTGCTTTGCTGATAAATTATCAGCGACATTGAAATTTGAATACAAATTTAGCAAACAAAGGGTGTTTGTTATAACTAAAACCAGGGCGAAGTATAGAAAAATTCGAGGAGAGTTTAAATAAAGGTAATTGAATAGATAAAATTCTTTAGTTTCCTTTGTATTAAAAATAGCTGCTAATTTATTCTTAAAGCTATGAAACAAAATTATGGTATCGCAAAAGTTATCTTTTTCACTTATAGCTAGTTCTGCTCCTAATAGTTTGCCTAACTCATATGGAGTTAATATGTTCACACTGTTCTCTGAAAAATTTATGACTGATAAACTAGCTTTGATATCTTCTGACACTATGATACAAAGGTCGATAGGGTTATTTTTTTCAAACCCAAACTTAGTTAAGGATCGAATAGTATCTTGCACTTCCTGATATATTCCACCAGCGATAATTCCTGGTAAATTATCATTAGTAAATGATGTTAAACGCGTAAATACCATTTTATTCTCTTTAAGAACCACTTGTCTATAGCCTCCCGTTTTAGTTGCAGCAACTATAATTTTCCAATTATTAGGATCTTTATGTAGAATCTTTTTTGTTATATTACTTATTTCTATAGGAAATATTAATATTCCCTTAAAGTTGGAGCCTATCTCAATAAACACATTCAACCAATATTCTACTAAATGCTTTGCTTTTGATGAAACAAGAAGATAGCACCAGTTTTGATTGAATTTGTTTGGCTTCTCAACCAAAAAAACTGAACTTATGTCATTATTACGAGAAAAATGCTCCATCTTTGTTTTTGCTGATAGATAGGCACTAATCTTGTTTGCCCTTGTAATAAACTGTAGCGAGTAATTTTGATCTGCATGATTAAGCACCAGGTATAAAGGTGCTTTTTTATCTGACGAAAGACATGAAATTAAATCGGAAACTGCTTTATCGTTTTTGCCCTTAACAAAATACCTTTTATTTAAAGTATTATTTTTAAAATATAGTAACATTATGCCTTCTTCTCCAATAGAAAGCATAAACTTACTTTTGGATTTTGAACTAAACATATTAACAAAGCATATACTTATCTAGAATTAAAAAGGCAATTTATTGAAATTCATTAAACGTTAGAGGGAAATATTGTTATAAATTTTCGCAGCAACATTATTTATATTATAATTTTTTTTATAAAATTACCACTAATATTAAGTTATTTAGATAACAAATTAAGAAAATTCATTAAGACGAATTTGTTGTTTTTCAAATTGTAGGTAAACTTAAGCCACTTTAGCTATATCTGCCGATTGACTTTAATTAATAAGAGTTATTAATCTATTTACTATTCTTGTAATATTATTTCTAATGGTAAAGAAATATATATTTTTCTGGAACAGTTGTTATTTCAGATACAGAATTTATTGTAAGTAAACTAACCATTTGCTGAAGAGCGCTCATCTTCTGTGGTACTTGATGATGGAGCAACTAATTTGCTCAAAATCTCATCTTTTGGTCCCATAGCGTAAATGACACCATCTGACATGAGGATCACCTTATCAACTACGGACAATAACGGTAGCTTGTGAGTGATGATAACAGTAGTAGTATTTTGTTTTCTTGCAATGCCAATTGCATTAATTAAGCATGCCTCTCCATTGCTATCTAAGTTAGCGTTTGGTTCATCAAGTACTAAAAGTTTTGTGTGACCGTAAAAAGCTCTGGCAAGTCCAAGAAGCTGTTTTTGGCCGCCAGAGAGCGTTACCCCTCCAGGACCTCCTATTGTTGTATCATATCCATTTGGTAAACTTAGTATTAGTTCATGTATCCCTGCAATTTTTGCTGCTTTGATTATTTCTTCAGGATTTGGATCTGGCCTCATGCGAGCAATATTAGCCTTGACACTAGTGTTAAATAACTCAATATCCTGAGGTAAGTAGCCAACATAATTACCAAAATTTTCTCGATTCCAAGTATATACATCAGCGCCATCTAGTCTGACTACACCAGATATTGGCTTCCATACACCAACAGTTAATTTTGCGATAGTGGATTTACCAGAAGCACTTGCACCAATCACACCAACTACGTCCCCTGGTTCTATTACAAATGATATTCCTTTTACTGTCGGCTTATTGCTTCCATAAGGAGTAAAAAATACTCTATCAAATTCCAATTTTCCTTCAGGTTCTGGTAGAGCCATCGTTTGCTCTCTTTTTGGCGATGTTAATATAAGTCTTTGTAGCCTTCCATATGACATTCTAGCCTGATTTAAAAACTTCCAAGTATGAACCGCAGCATCAAATGGTGCTAATACTCTACCCATTAAAATTGAAGCAGCGATGATGCTACCGGCAGTCTTATGAGCTGTGATTGCAAGTAATGCACCTGTTCCAATCACTGATATTTGCAGAGTTGAGCGCAAAAATTTAGTGATTCCAGTAATTACATTAGAGCGATTTTGTGCTTTAATTTGCATTGCTCGGTTCTGATCATTTCGTTTACACCAATCAGAGACTATGAATTCTGACATGCCCATAGCTTCAACCACTTCTGCATTTCTTGTTGCAACATCTATAGCATTGATATTCCGTATAGTTTCTTCGTTGGTTTCTTGTAATATTCGTTTAGTGGCAAGTTCATTCCATATTGCCATAGAGACTAATATGATGATTCCAGTAATAGCTATAAACCCCGTGGAGGTATGTATCATGAAAATCACAACAAGGTAAATTAACGACCATGGAGTATCAAACAGTGAGAATATGCCATTTCCTGTAATGAAATTTTTTATCACTCCGAGATCTCGTATTGCTTCACCACTTGAAGTTGAGCTCTGCACTGATGTTAATCTAATTGACCTTACTATCAGGTCTGGTGTTGCAGTTTTATCAATCCAATCACCTATTTTCGCCATGGCTAAATATCGACAAGTTTCAAGCATTGCAGAACATGCAAATGCAGATAAAGTGATAATTGTCAGCATAGTTAGTGTTGATACACTTTCGCTCGATATCACCCGATCAAGCACTTGAGAGGTATAAAGTGGTAGGAATAACATTAATAAATTGATTCCCGCACTAAACCAAAAGATAAACCAAAATGCACTTTTGCATTTTTCTAGGCAAATATATAGAGTACTTTGCTTCAATTCTTTTTTTATTGATGGCGTAATTTCCACAATCTTCCTCTTAATTTGATTACATGCACCATATACAATTTTTATTACAAAAATATTAATAACGGTAGTTAGCTTACTTTAAGTGAGTAAAATATTAATATATGTGAATAGGAAATATAAACAATGGTAAAAAGAAGTATAGTTGATATTTCCTTCGTTGCCTATAGCGAAGCTACGTCATACCGCGATTCATTCTATAGCTGTACGAACATTCATTTTTGAAGGTAAACTGCACAGCAAATGGTGTCATGAAAGTAGCTGACACTGGGATGGCTTTGTTGCATCGCTACTTATGAAAGGCTAACTATAATTAGGATTATAAGCAACTTATTGAAAATCTTGTTTTTTTGCAATCAATCTGATCAAATTTAAGAATAGTAATTTGTTATTTATATTAATAAATTTAATTCTATTGAAAATAGCTAAAGCATTGAAATTCTTGAATTTTAGCCGGATTAGTGAGTGGTAGTGAAATTTCTTTTACTCAAATTTAGGTATTCACTGACCGTTCTTGTTGTAAATACCAGAATAATAAGCTACTGATATTCTCCACCTTTTTTATCTTTAATCCATCATAGCTAGCGATGCAACAAAGCCCACCGATTCATTCTACTGCAACGCAGAAAATTCGTACAATTGTGCATAATGTGGGGCTTCTGGCTACATTTTTCTATTGAACTCACCTTTTCTCTATGTGACAGATTTCGTATTAAATTTTAAATTTAATGCGCCTAGATATACAAGCATTCCTAGCAAAACCATAGGTATAGAAAGCAACTGCCCCATAGTTAAATCAAGCCACAAATAGCCAATTTGATAGTCTGGTTCGCGAAAAAACTCAACGAAAAAACGTGCTATTCCATACCACATAACTGCAATACCAGTTAACGCACCGTGATACAGTCTTATTCTAGTTAAGAAAAACAGTGAATTTGCAACTGCAAAAAGTAGCAGTCCTTCAAAAAGTGCCTCATAAAGCTGGCTTGGATGACGCAGCAAATTATCACCACTCTCTGGAAATACCATACCCCACGGCACATTTGTTACTCTGCCAAATAACTCTCCGTTTATAAAATTGCCTATGCGACCTAAAAATAAACCTATGGGAACTCCGCAAGAAACTAGGTCCAGTGCATAAAATATAGGAATGTTATGTCTTTTACATGAAATTATTACTGCAAGCAAAACTCCTATAGCACCACCATGAAATGACATCCCTCCTTCCCAGGTCTTCAATATCTCGATAGGGTTGCTTATATAAAGAACTGGATCATATATCAATACGTAGCCAAGTCTGCCTCCAAGGATAATACCTACAATAGTGGCTGTTAATAACGAATCGTAAAAATTCTTAGTAAATATTTTTTGGTCATCTAGCTTATGTAAATACCAATATGCAAACACTATACCCAAAACGTAGGCTAAGGAATACCAATATATAGAAACAGGACCGATGCTGAAAATTACTGGATTTAAAGACATATTTTGCTATAAATTATTCTTAGACAATCTACTTTTTTCACGATCCCACTCTCTCTGTTTTATGGTTGCTCTCTTATCGTAGAGTTTTTTTCCTTTTACAATGGCAATTTTAGTTTTTGCAAATCCTTTATCGTTAAAATAGACCGAAAGCGGCACAACAGTTATCCCAGCAGTCTTGATTTGACCAATTAGTTTATTTATCTCCTTTTTATGCAAGAGTAATTTACGTTCCCTTTTTGGTTTATGATTTTTTCGGTTCGCAGCTTTATATTCTGCAATATGCATATTGTGCAGCCATACTTCGCTATTCTTTTCAACAACGTAGGCGTCGGAAATATTTACTTTTCTTTCTCTTAGCGATTTAACTTCACTGCTTAATAAGACCATACCCGCTTCAAATTCTTCTAAGATGAAATATTCAAACCTTGCTTTCCTATTTTCTGCAATAACTTCCATATCTAAAGATATCTTTAAGCTTCAATATATTACAGAGTTTTTGACTTAATTCATAATAAAACAGTTATCCCAATAAATATAAGGTGCCAGGCTAGTCTGATAGCAACAGGATAACAAAAATCAAGTAAGTGCTTTTTCTGTCTCTCTAGGCACAAGTTCCTTTACTTCTTTCATTTCAGTTTTAGGCTTTGACATTATATATTGACCAGCACCAACTATGAGCGCAGATCCTGCAGCTAGTCCAATTATTGCTGGTACAGATAGGGCAGTAGCAAATGCAAGTGCAACACCAACTATCACTGCAGTTACAAAACACACAATAACACCTTTTACAATTGCATTTTTTGCAGACTGTTCTTTTTCTTTCATAATTGCATTTTTTCCAACCTGTTTTTCTTCCTTTTTCTCTGGAAGCTGCATTGCATCTTTATTTTCAGTAAGATCCTTTGGCGTTTTTTTATTCTCATTTTTTAACGTTTGCTTTTTTTCCGCTTCCTCTAAAAGCTGAATTATACCTTGATCTTTAGTGAGGTCTCTTGGCGTTTTTCCATCAACATCTTTTAATGAAGGGTCTGCTCCAGCTTCTAGCAGAACTTTTACTATACCTTCGTGGTCATTTTTAGCAGCAAGATGTAAAGGAGTACGTCTATCACCATTTTTTGCCTTAACCTTCGCTCCTTTTGCGATTAGAGTTTTTACTACATCTTCGTGGCCATTTTCAGCAGCAACATGCAAAGGAGTCCATCTATCAGCATCCTTTATATTAACATCTGCTTTCTCAACTAGAATTTTTACTACCTCTATGTGGTTCCCTTCAGCAGCAAAATGTAAAGGAGTACATCCATAATTATCTTCTGCATTAACATTTGCTCCTTTTCCAATTAGAGTGTTTACTACATCTTTTTTGTGGTTCTTTTCAGCAGCAAGATGTAAAGGAGTCCACCCATCACTACTTTTTGCATCAACGTTGATTCCTTCTGCTTTTGATAGAACTTGTACTATCTCTTTGTGGCCATTTGTAATAGCAAGATGTAAAGAAGCCCATCCTTTATCATTTTCTGCATTAACATTTGCTCCTTTTCCAATTAGAGTGTTTACTACATTTTCGTGGTTCTTTTCAACAGCAAAATGTAAAGGAGTCCACCCATCACTATTTTTTGCATCAACAATTGCTCCTTTTCCAGTTAGAATGGTTACTACATCTTCGTGGCCATAGTGAGCAGCAATATGTAAAGGAGTAATTTTATTATCATGTTCTGCATTAATATCTGCCCCGTTTTCAATCAGAGCTTTTGCTACATTTGCACAGTTCCAATAAGAAGCAAGATGTAACAATTTGACTTCCTTAGAATTTTGACCACAAGATATAGTAAATATGTAATTTATGCCAGATCTACTATCGTTGTCAGGTTTACTCTTTTCCCACTCTTGACATAAATCTGGATCTTCTTCTTGTAACTTAGCTTTTATTTTTTCAACTATATTGTCCTTGCTCAAATCTGAAGGGTTATTTATTTTTTTTAATATTTCCATAAATTTGTCATATTCCATAACTTCCTCACTTAAAATACATAACTTAGTTGTTATATCTTTTAACATAGAAGTCAAGAACCTAAATATTCGTTATTATCTTTCCTTAAAGAGTCATTTAAGTTATATTACAGACTATGAAAAACCTCAACTTTAGGAAGGAAATCAAGTTTTTTTCTCTGTCATTTATAATTTTATTTGTTCTATGGACTGTATTGTCTGGTTATTTTGAGCCGTTTTTTATTTTTTGTGGAGTGTTTTCCTCTATATTCACATCGTTTATCTTTAGAAGGTTGATAAACGCTGAAAGAGCTCTTAGCCAGATTTTAAATAGTACGAGTAGACTGTCATTTTATAAGTTAGTAAGTTATATACCATGGTTAATGTACCAAATCATTTTATCAAGTGTTTATGTAACAAAAAAGGTGCTACAACTCAAATCTAAGCTTGAGCCAATCATTATCCTAAGAAAATGCAAAGGGCATAATGATGAAAGCATTGCGTTATTTGCCAATTCAGTCACAATCACTCCCGGAACTTTAACTATCAATGTTGAAAGTAAGCAGAAAACATATTTCTCTACCATGTATTTGATAGATAAAGATCTTGAAAGCGGCATTTCTGAAATAGAAAATAAAATCTTAAAAATACTACGTTCAGTTAAGTAATTGCTTTAAATAAGTTAACAGCATCCTTATATTCCCTTACAAGACTTTCAAGCATTTCTTTTGGAAGGCTATTGTTAACAATAGAACATAAATAATTATACAAATCTTCTAACCTTAATATGTTATTTCTCTTCTTGCTGTTGAATTTATACGGAAAAATACCTTCCATAACTTCAATAGTAGTAGCCTTGTTTAAAAATACATTTTCACTTGTCATGCTTATTCTTGCTAAAACAGTGTTAATTTCAGGTTCGTCACTCGTATAAAAATCTGATAGCTGAGTTATTCTAATAACGTACAAAGTTACTATTTTTGACAAGCAATTATCAGCATATTCACAATTTTTTATTACCTCCCACTGAGTAACCTGAGATTTACCTATTTTTGCATTGTTCGGTAATTTACTCATTGAACTTTCTCCATTTAATCCAGTGTAATAAATTATACTAATACTTTGTTAAATAAATAATAACGCGATTACAAAAATATATACTTATAGTAGTATATTATACAAAAACAGCACAATATCTAAGCATTAAAGCTAGTTTAAGCTGGGTACATGGGGCTATTCGTTATTTTGTGTTGTCCAGTGAGGTTCAAAATTAGAGGTCCACTTATATAAAGAGTTTAGTCTGCCTTCTTTGCTATAAAATAAGTTTTCCTTTTGAGCTGTTTTGTTAGTATTAACTAAATTCTAAACTAACTGTGCTATAATGAAAAAGATAAAACTCGGAATACTAATTTCAGGTAGGGGATCGAATATGCAGGCCTTGATAGAAGCATGTCAAGATCAGAATTTTCCCGCAGAAGTTGCATGTGTTATCACAAATAATAGCGAAGCTGCTGGTCTGAAAATAGCAGAGCAAGCAGGAATCTCAGCGTTTATTGTTAAAGATAAACCGCTTGATGCTGGTAAAATTCACGAAATACTTGTTCAACATAAGGTTGATTTAATTTGCCTTGCAGGGTTTATGAGAATTCTCAAAGCTGATTTTCTGAGTAAATGGCATAACAAGGTAATAAATATTCATCCCTCTTTACTTCCATCTTTTAAAGGCCTAAACGCTCAAGAGCAAGCTTTAAAAGCAGGTGTAAAAATTACAGGTTGTACTGTACATTATGTCACTCCTGAAGTTGATGCTGGAGCCATAATTGCTCAAGCTGCTGTGCCAGTGTTACCAGCTGATGATATTCAAAGCCTCTCAGAACGCATTCTAGCTGAGGAGCATAAGTGTTATGTAGAAGCAGTAAGGTCAATAGCAGAAAGTATTAATTATTGACCTTGAGCGTTTTTTCCAACTTCAACAAAAAATAAATTTTCTGGTTCCAGTAAAGAATTTGCCAGTTCGTTTACTTCCTCTAATTTAACGTCATTAATGACATTCGCATAATTATTTATACGGTTAACATCACGATCATTTATTTGCATATTATCGAGCAGCATTGCTGTATTTATGTTATTGGACAGGAAAAGGACAAGATTATTTACCAAGCCAATTTTTGCATCCTTGAACAATTGTTCGTCAATTCCCTCCTTTTTTATTCTGCTAAATGTATCTTTTACCGCTGATATAGCTTTGCCAGCAGTAGAACTATCAGTACTTAAACCCCCAGCTATAATATTTCCATGCGTATAACTGGCCATAGAGGCACTAATACCATAAGTAATTCCAAGATTTTGCCTTAGTTCTTTCATCAGCACTGAATTCAGCCCCATACCACCAAGCGCATTAATCAAGACTTGAGCATTATAGTAGTCTGGATCTTCATAAGCTATACCTTTTTGAGCAAAAAATATCACACTCTGTGGTATATCCATAAAAATATTCTTACTTTCTGCAGAACCAAAATCATTTTTCACAGGTATTTTTCTCACTTTTGATCTTTTTGACGGCAATTTAGATAAATATTTATCTAATAGCGTAATAATTTCTTCTTTTTTTGCACAACCAGCAACACTGATAACTATGTTATCTTTAGCAAAATTACGCTTTATGTATGTTAAAAGATCGTCTCTAGTAATGCTCACTCTAGTGTCAAGAGTACCGTACATACTTTTTGAGTAAGGGTGTTTTTTAAACAACAACGTATTCAATTCTTCTACAGCAACAAAGCCAGGATTTTTTTCAAGATTATTAAAATCAACTTTGGCTTTCTCGAAAACTCTATTCAACCCTTCAGGGTCAACTTTAGGACGCATTATAGTATCGCTCAGTAATGAAATTGCTTCCTCTAGATTGTCAGACAAAGTATTTAATGAAACCCTAAATGCTTCTAAATCAGCAATAAAATTTAAACTAATCCCTTTATCTTCAAGCTTTTTCGCAAAATCTTTGGCATCATTTTTTCCTGCCCCTTCTTGAATTATAAGAGAAGTAAACCAGGTAAGTCCCTGTTTTTCCTCATTCTCATACACATAACCTGCATCCTTGAATGATATATTTAGTGAAACTTTTGGCAAATCATGATTTTCTACAAATAAAAACTTAAATCCTTTACGGGTGGTGACCTCCTCTATATTTAGGTTACCACTTGCTTGTAAATTAAAGCTTAGGCAGAAAAAAAATAGAAGTACAAATTTACTTATTCTCATTATCATCTCCTTTTGGTAATAAACGACCAATTAACTTATTAGCAGAAAAAATAGCACGGATTTTATTATTTACATCCTCTAGATTGACATCATTAATCTTGCTATATGAAATATCTATTTCATCAAGTGGAATGCCAAGTGCTAGGTGCGGCACATAAAAAATTGCTATATGAGTTAAGTCAGATAGATTATCAAACTGTGCTGCTTTGTATCTATATTTCGAGCTTTGCAACTCTTCATCCGTTATTCCTTTAGACATGAAGTTATTAATAGCATTTTCTAATTCTCTTTCAACAGTGCCTAAATTAACCCCGCTTTTTGGAATGACCTGAATATCAATGTAGCCATCACTAAAAGTTAAACTATTGTAATAAGCAGATACTGATACTGCCACATCTTTATCTAAAACCAAATCTTTATACAGTTTGCTGGATTTGCCGCCACCTAAAATGTCAACCGCTAAATGAGCAGCAGAAGCTTCATTTATATGCTCAAATAAAGGAACACGATAACGAAAATATAAAACTGGTTCTTTTACTTCAGTGCTCTCTAAAATCACCGATAAACCTGCATTATGCACTGGATCCTGATTTGGGTAATGTCTCATTACAGGCTTAGCTTTAATTTCGCCATATTTTTCTTCTGCTAATTTCACTACTTCATCAAACTCCACATCACCCACAATCAGCAATATTGCATTACCAGGGTGATAATAGTTATCATGAAACCTCGTTATGTCATCCTGATTGTAAGTTTTGATATCGCTCTCCCAGCCGATAACAGACCTGCCATAGCCAGTACGGTAAAATGCACTATCCATTTCTTCCCATAACAAAGCGTGAGGATGATTATCAAATCTCATCTTTCTTTCTTCTAATACAATGTTTTTTTCTCTATCTATTTTGTCTTGAGTAACATTAAAGCTGCCCATTCTATCTGCTTCAACTTCCATTGCAAGTGGTAAATCTTTTTTGGGGACCAACTCAAAATAACAGGTATATTCTTTAGTGGTAAACGCGTTAAATTTAGCCCCAATGCTACTCATAGTGGCTTCTATATCTGTGAACTTCCCTGTAGTTTCAAACATTAAATGTTCAAAGTAGTGAGCTAATCCTGCTTTGCCGATTGGATCATCCATTCCCCCAACTTTGTATATTACTGCATGTAAAACGGCTGGAATCCGATGATTAGGAACAACATAAACATCTAGTCCGTTACTGAGTTTAGTATATTTTATGTTGTGCTCTATGTTTAAAGCATTCGAAGAAATTGGGTAAGTAAAAAAAAGTACAGGTAGTATAAGAAAACTAAAAAACTTATGAAGCATTATTTCGACCTAATATAAAAACAATTATTTTATTCCTCATTTTGTTTAGAAATAAGCATATCGTATATATACCACTTATATAACAATGTAAACATTCCACAAACTATAGATAAATCTGCTAAATTAAAGGCTGGCCAATACCAATCATCAATATGAAAATATATGAAATCATATACAGCTCCCCAATAGATCCTATCAACTACGTTTCCGATTGCTCCACCAATCATCAGAGAAAAACCAAGGTAAGTTGAGTGATCGTCAGACTTGTATATCAAATATGCAAGTATACCAATTATTAGTATTGAAAATGCTGAAAAAAAGAAACCGCCATGTGGTAAAGCGCTACACATTCCAAAACTAATACCTGAATTCCAAACTTCAACTAGTTTTATAAAACTAGCGATCTCAATTGATTCTCCTTCATCAATCAATGAGTTTATGTACAATTTGCTCGTTTGGTCAATCAATACTATAATTAATATAACAACTAAGCATAACTTTTTCATAAATTTGCCTTTAACCTATAAACTTTAAGTATATCATAATTTATCTGTTTTGTTAACTCCTCAATACTATGGAATTTTTTTTCTGACCTTATGAATTTTAAAAGTTGTATATTGACTTTATGACTATATACGTCTTCATCAAAATCGAATATGTGCATTTCTATTATAGGCTTTTTCAGATCCTTAAATGTAGGTCTCATACCAATATTGACTACTCCATATAACCAATTTGGATTACTATCAGGAAAAGTCACTCTAGCGTAATATGTGCCAAACTTAGGTTTTATCATGCAATCTTCTATAGGAATATTTATGGTTGGAAATCCTATTTCTCTACCTCTACATGCACCTTTTGTCACAACACCAGAAACTTGATAAGGCCTGCCGAGCAATTTATTAGCAATTTCTATTTCGCCCCTTTGTACATACTCCCTTATTGAAGAAGAAGAGCAAATTTTGCCGTCAATTGTTAATGGCTCTAATTTAGTCAAAGAGTATCCATATATTTCAGAATATTTCTCTAGAGTTAATATATTACCCAATCGTTTATGACCAAAAGTGCAATTTTCTCCGACAATTATGTGTTTAGCGCCATATTTATCTATTAAAATCTCACTGATAAAGTCATCGCAGCTAACCTCAGAAAAACCTCTATTAAAATTAATAATATATAAGTAATCTATACCATAGCTGCTGATTAGTTCCTTTTTTTGTTCTTGGTCTATTAACCTAAAATTGTTTCTACCAAATAAAACAGTTGATGGGTGAGGCTCAAAAGTTAAAACTGCAGAGGGTAATCCTCTTTCTTGTGCTACCTTCTTTAGAGTAGAAATTGCAAACTCGTGTCCTAAATGAATGCCATCGAAATTTCCGAAGGTTAGTGCTATATTATTTTCTATCCCTTGCTCACAATTATAAATAATTTTCATACAATTTGATGTTTTTACATGTTTCTTATATATAATAACTATATTTTAGTAAGCTACGGAGATAAATTGTGAAAAATGTTGTGATATATGTAAAGAAGGGCTGTCCATACTGCATAAGGGCAAAGGATTTACTAGATAAAAAAGGTGTGAAGTATGAAGAAATTGATGTGCTCAAAAACTCAGATCTATTTAACGACATAAAATCAAAGTATAACGTTAGAACAGTTCCACAGATTTTTATCAACGATAAGCACATTGGGGGGTGTGACAAATTGATGGATCTTGAAAAAGAAGGAAAGTTGGATGATATGCTAAATAATAATGACAATCACACTGATGTCACAACCTACACAAACAGCAATGATGAATGTGGAGAGTGTGTTATACCACATGATGATTTTATGTAACTTTTTATCTTGTTTTGTCGTGTAATACGTAAATGAAAACTAGTATGCTCACTTTAAACAATTCTTAATGAATTAAAAATACAATTCATTCAGTGAGTTTTTTTAGTGGGAAAAAATGACAAAAAATATTTCAATTATTAGCAGAAACTTAATTAGTATCGAATTAGTTAACAAACAAGATTTAGAGAATTTCATCAAGATTTTCACAGTGCTTGATAAACATATAGCAGCTAAAACACTTTTTACAGAAGAAGTGAGAATAGAGTATAAACAACACAACGGCATAGAAGTTGTTGAATTGCTAAAAGATACAGACTTTACATATCATGAGGTTGAAAATGTATTGAACCACCTGAGTAAACATGGAATGAAGGTGCCCAGCAGTGTTATAGCACACACCCTTTTTGCTGCATACAATCACGCACTTGAATTTAAGGATGTAGCATTTTCCTTTTCTGAAGGCTTTCCACAATTTAACATCAGAGTGAGTAAGAACACCTTCATAATAACTCCTATGAGTGAAGAGAATTTGGAATTGAATTCACAAAGTAGCAAGAAATTAATAGAGTCGTTACAGAGCGAAAAAAATATTTATGATTGTATAGTAGAAGAAAATACCATTAAAGTTATAGTGCATTCTGAAATACATCAAGCTATAAATTTGATTATAAAATCACTGATAAAGTCTCGCCTTTTAGCAAAAGAGGAAGAAGGAAAATTCAAAGAGAAATTGAGACAACTTGCTTTTAAGGATCAAGCTTTTGTTGAGTATTCCAGTATCAAAACCATCAGTAGGTATCCACATAATCATCCTCTGAGAAAGCATGAAAGTGTTACTAAGGATATAGAAAATATTTTATGTGATTTCATAGCAAATGAGAATAGCGAGTTCGCTATAGAGCGGTTAAATAGGCTGAGCTCAGCAGTTTCTCCGGATACTCCAAGAATCATCACTAAAACTATAGATAAACTTGTTAAGTTTCACTAAGATATACGAGAGCCAATAGATTTCTTGTATTACCTTTTGTCATCCAAGTAGCCAAGGCTACTTGGTTCTTTTTTTGGGTTCCAGCGCTATGTACATAGCTGTATGAACATTGTAGCCGTTATTCAAGTAGCTATAGAAACGAAAAACTTCCTTGACAAACTCCGCCAGCCCCCTTATCATGAAACTAAAGCTATTTCATTTAACTTCGCAATCTGTGCAGATTAAAACGACAAGAAAACTTGTATTTGGCGTCTTATTTTTAATTTTTTGCACTATGTGTACCTTATGTCTTTATCAAATTTCTAGGTTTTTACCTATATAAGCTGAAACGCGCTTACAAAGCGTTCAAGACATCACCCAACGTCAAATTTTAAAATAGAGAGTGTAATAACTAGCTACCACGGGTTTTCTTTGCCTTTTTTTTCTGCCTAGTAAATTTCTTAAACATTTATAGCTAAGGTTAGTTGCATTTAAAAGCAGCTAAATTGCAGCGTTTAAGACTTAAAAAACGCCAATACTGAAAATAGACAATGACTAGGGCTTCTTTTGCCTTTTTTTTGTTTGGTAAATTTTTTAACATTTATAGCTAAACAACAACCGTCATCCCGCTACTTGTTAGCGGGATCTAGAGATACCGCGAATGAATCGCGGTATGACGGTTCGTGGCGGTATGACGGTTCGCGGTGGCATGACGTAGAATTTTATACTCACCAACTCAGTATTCCAACCTGGATTGTATCTTATCGGTAAAAAAGAAGAGCTATTTTAGGAAGTTTTTATAGGACTAAAACCAAAGAAAACTTGCATATAAGTTTATCAAGATGTAAAATTGAAGTTATTTTAAAAGAATAGGTTAATTATGAATCTTGTAACAAAATCTGCTATCGATTTTACTGCTTCATCTGTTCTCTCTGACGGAGAAATTGTTGATGATTTCTGTCTGAGTAAGCGCATAAAAAATAAGTATGCTGTCCTTTTTTTCTATCCACTTGATTTTACTTTTGTTTGCCCAACTGAATTGATATCCCTCAATAATAGAATAAATGAGTTTGCAAAGCGTGGTGTTGAAGTGATAGGAATAAGTGTAGATTCAAAATTTTCACATTATAAATGGCGAAACACTCCAGTTAATGATGGTGGTATTGGAGAGATTAGCTACACTTTAGTGTCTGATATCAAAAAGTCTATATCAAGAGACTATGGGGTCTTATATGATGACTCAATTGCGCTGAGAGCAACTTTCGTTATTGATGATAAATTTATTGTACGTCATCAATCGATAAATGATTTGCCTTTAGGGCGTAATATCGATGAATTCGTTAGAATCGTTGATGCAATTAAACATAATGAGGAGCATGGTGAAGTATGTCCAGCAGGGTGGAAGAAAGGTAAGCCAGCAATGCAGGCAAGCGATGAAGGAGTAGCTGATTATCTAAACTCATACAGTGAAGAATTATAGATTTAGTACAAAAGTTCTTATTATTGGATCCGGGGCAGCGGGTTATGCTGCTGCTATATATGCAGCACGTGCAAACTTAGAGCCAGTTGTAGTAACGGGAATGCAGCCTGGTGGTCAGCTTACAATTACTACAGATGTTGAAAACTATCCTGGTTTTGTTTCAATACAGGGTCCAGAACTAATGGAGCAAATGAGGTTGCATGCAGAAAAGGTTGGAGCAAAAATAATAGATGATGAGATAAAAAGCGTTGAACAACTTGAGGATTCTAATGAGTATAGGTTTAGATCTTCTGGTAATATCAATGACTACTATTCAGATGCAATTATAATTGCATCTGGTGCGCAAGCAAAATGGCTTGGTTTGGAGAGTGAAAAGAAATTTCAAGGTTACGGAGTTTCAGCTTGTGCAACTTGCGATGGCGCATTTTTTAGGAATAAAGTTGTAGCTGTGATTGGTGGTGGAAATACCGCTGTTGAAGAGGCGATATTTTTAACTCGATTTGCCAAAGAAGTGATATTAATACACAGGCGTGATAAATTAAGAGCGGAAAAAGTAATGCAAGATAGGCTCTCTAAAAATGATAAAATAAAAGTAATGTGGAACCATACCGTAGAGCAGATTCTTGGAGAAGAAAATCCGAAAAAAGTTACTGGTATTATAGTTAAATCAACGGAAGCTCAAGAATTAAAAGTGGATGGAGTGTTTATTGCAATCGGACACGCACCAAATACGGGTATTTTTAAAGGCTTTGTTGAAATGGATGAGCAGGGTTACATCATTACAAAACCTGGAACAACTTTAACTAGTAGGGCAGGAGTGTTTGCTGCAGGTGATGTTCAAGATAAGGTATATCGTCAGGCAGTAGTTGCAGCAGGAACAGGATGCATGGCTGCACTTGATGCAGAAAAGTTTTTAGAGTCGTAGTTAATTCTAGGATTTTAGATAAATTGCTTGCAATTTTCCTTTTCTTTTACATAATTATGTTAGTAAATTATTAGGTAGGTTTAATATGCTTTATGGAGAGAATAGGACAAATACTAATGGTTACAGATATCAGAGAACTCGAGATGCACCGACACAAAAGTTATTTAAAGCTATTGATGATGAAAACCTAGAAGCTTTTAAACAAGCTTTGGAAGGAGATGCGGATGTTAATGCGTTTGACAAGGGATATACACCATTAATGACTCTTATCATGAATGGTGATGACAGCCCTATATGCTTAAAAATGATGATGTTGCTTTTACAACATCAAAGTTTAAATATTAATGCTCAAGAAACTAAAGAACACAATACAGCTCTACATCTAGCCTTTCGCATGGAAAATAGGAATTTTATACGGATGTTACTTAGACATCCCAACTTAGATATATATGTTAAAAATAGTTATTTACTTATTAAACCCGAATACCAACAACTCTCTGAAGAATATCTTCGTGATTTTCATAAAGAGCGTTTCTTTCATACTCCTAAAGAATATATTGAAAAAGTAGGGCGAATACAAAAAAGGAACTTTTCGCATCTTACAATGGAAATAATGGAAGCCGAAGGAGGAAAAGCATTTTTAGAGTCTTTTTCTTTTTTAGCTTCTTCAAGCATGTGGGTAACACAAATGTTATTGAATTACAATGATAAGCCTAACCCTAATTGCTGGAAAAGAAACCAAAATGGAGAAATAGAAACACCACTTAGCTTAATTATCAAATCATGTTTACAAGGAATAACACAAGATAACGAAGAAGTATTGACTAAACTTTTAAAACATAAAGACCTAGATTTTAGTCAAATAAAGCCAATACAAGATATGGAGAAAAATCCATGGGTGAAGCAAATAATTAAACAAGCTATTACAGAGCGATTAACCGCTACTATTAATAAAAAAGATTTAGATGATGTAAAAAAATTAGTAGAAGATAATTGCTTCATGAGTCATGCAATTGTTACTGCTGCATTGAGGGGTGTTAATAATCCAATCGAATCTATTACAAATTATCTAAATGAAAAATTTCCTGTAAGTGCAGAGCAACCTGTAGCAAATACACATAATGTTCAACCAGAAATAAACGACGAATTCATTGCTCGAGAGTTGCAGCAGCTCGAAAACTTTAGAGATGAATTTGAAAGAAAAGAAGCTCAACTTACAGAGAAAAAAAAGGAGCTAAAACAAAAGAAATTAAGTCAGCAAGCAGGGGTTAATGATCTAAGTAGTCAACTTACTCAACTTACTAAAAAAATTGCTCAAAGTAGAAAGCAAAACGGCTATGCTGTCGCTTCTTTTGTGTTGTCTGTAGCATTGGTTGTTGGTGCATGTTTAACAACACCTAATTTGGAAATATGTATTCCACTTGCTGTAACTGCATTTGCCTTCTTTACAATTGGATGCTACTGTTTATACAAAACAAAAACAGCACTTAGCGACGTTAGAAGCACTCAGCTTGGTAATGTTATCAGTCTAGAATGAAGTTAAGGTTTTGGCTTCTTCTCCAAACTCTGCTGAAAATTTTTGTACATGTTAAAAACATCTTGATAATTGAGGTGAGTGTAAACTTGAGTGGTCTCAAGACTCGAATGACCAAGCAGTTGTTGTATTGATCTTATATCAATATCTTCCTGAAGCAAATGAGTAGCAAAACTATGACGAAATGCATGTGGAGATAAAATTTCTGGCAGATTTAATATTCTCCTTATTTTCTGCAAACGATTAGCCACATAAGTTCTTCCCAATTTTTTTCCTCTTACTCCCAAAAAAAGATATTGTGCTTCATCATTAATGCCAAGATAAGGACAGGCTTTTACATATTCCTGTATACATTTTTTTACTACCGGAAGAATGAATACCTGCCTTTGTTTATCTCCCTTACCTGTTACTATTAAACTTTCATTGTTAATATCACTAACCCCAAGGTTCAACGCTTCACTGATTCTTAAGCCTGTACCATATAGCAGGACGATAATTGCAATTTCTCTTTTTATCACCCAAGGTTCGCCCAGGTCGGATAGTTTCATTTCTTTCAATAAAGTTTTTATATTAGATATTGAAAGTGCTTTGGGCAAAGTTCTTCTCTGAATTGGCCTTGATAAGGAAAATACAGCTTCATTGTCTATATTGTGGTTGTTTTTTATGTACTTGAAGAAATTTCTGATTACTGAGAGTGCTCGAGTGTTGGATCTTGCGTTTACACCTCTTGCGTAACGAGAGGTAAGCCAACTTCTTAACTCAGGTATGCTTAAATTTTTCAGAGTGCCAACATTTACTTCTCCACCAATGTGAGTATTTAGGAAACTTATAAGATCCTTCAAGTCCCTCATGTATGACTCTAAAGTGTTTGGTGAATAAGATCTGTTGCACCTCAGCCACTCATACCATTTTTCAATGATTGAACCGAGGTCCACAATTATTTTTTAAAGAAAGCATCGATGCACGCATCTCGAAAGGCTTCATTTATATCAGGATGAGAGTGACAAATTCTGTATATATCCTCTGCTGCTGCACCATATGCCATTGCAACCGCTGCTTCGTTGATTAGCGTATCAGCGTATGCTCCTATGATATGCACACCTAGTATTGTATCTGCTCTGCTACAAGTCAGCACTTTCACGAATCCTTCAGCATCATCAGTGATTTTTGCTCTGCCGTTTGCAGCAAATTGACATTTACCAACTTTGTACTTATAGCCAGCATTTTTGAGTTCCTCTTCGGCTTTACCGATCGAAGAAACCGCAGGGTGAGTATAAATGACAGATGGTATAATTTCATAATCAACGTGAGGTGACTGTCCTGCTATTATCTCTGCAACTGCCACTCCTTCTTCCTCTGCTTTATGAGCAAGCATTGCTCCACCAATCACATCACCAATAGCAAATATTCCTTTCACATTAGTTTCATATCTGTTGTTAACTTGAACGAAACCACGATTATCTTTTTCTATTTTTTCAAGACCCTCAGTGCATGGTTTGCGTCCTACTGCAACCAGCACCTTATCCACCTCTATAGTGTTTGTTTGATTATCTTTTACAGAGCAAACTTTCACACTCAAAGAATTACTATTTTGTTTTATCTCCTCAACTTTAGTGCTGAGTAAAAATTTTACTCCTTGTTTTTGTAGGCTAGAAAGTAGAGACTTACTTAATTCTCCATCCATTGCTGCAGCGATTCTGTCAAAAAATTCTACTACAGTGACTTCAGACCCTAGCCTCCTCCATACAGAAGACATTTCAAGCCCTATTGCCCCAGCTCCGATTACGACAAGTTTTTTTGGTACTTCAGTTAAAGATAGTGCACCGGTGGAAGAAATAATGTCTTTCTCATCGATATTAATTCCTAGCAAAGAAATAACATCAGAACCGGTTGCAATTACTATATTTTTTGTCTTCAGCACCTTACCTTCAACTGAAACTTCAAGATTACCTTGGTCAAAAGAAGTAATTTTCCCAAGCCCATTGATTTTAGTGATTTTGTGAAGGTTAAACAGATATTCTATACCTTTTCCAAGTTCCTGAACTCTGGCGTCCTTATAGCCTAGCATTTCTTTTAAATCGAAACTTGCATCCTTAATTTTTATGCCAAACTTCGACAGATCATTTTTCGTGTGAGCATACTGATAGGAAGAATGGAGCAATGCTTTGGAGGGTATGCACCCAACCCGCAGGCACGTACCACCAAAAATGCTATTTTTATCTATGCAGGCAACTTTCAATCCAAGTTTTGCAGCAGCGATAGCACACTTATAGCCTCCTGGGCCACCACCTATAACAATCAAGTCATAATCAATCATAAAGAACAAACCTATTTTCTAAAGAATAAACACCTTTTCCCTCAGTTGTTACATATATCTTATTGCGAGTAAACACTGGAGTGTGAAACACATTGCCAGGTACTTTGACTACCTTTCCTGCACTTTCAGATCCCGGAAAAGCAAACATTGAACCTTTATTGCTTGTCACCCACAGTGTATGGGCATGCATAATTGGAGCAAATAGTTGCATATTTTCTATTAAATCAGATGTCCAGACTGTTTCTCCATTTTTTATATCCAGGCCAATTATTTTATCGTCTTTAGTAACTATAAAAATTCTGCTGCCTTCTTTTTGTTTCTCTGTAGGAATAAGAGGACTATAATATGACTCAATGTCTGATACACTTTTTACTTGCAGTGACTTTGACCATAAAATATTTCCTGATTTTACGTCAATACCATAAATATAAGAATTATTTGTAGCTATTAAAGTATCGCCAAGCACTCTCGGTGTAGTAGTTACATCTGTGAGCTGTGTATCCAAAAGGTTTGTAGCCAATTTTTGGCTCCACAATTTTTTACCGTCTTCATTAAAAGCTATTAACTCACCATTTGAAAATGGCGCTATTATTTTATCGTTAGAAATTGCTGGTGATATGGAATACAAACCTCGAACCTCATTGATACCGTTTTGATAAGTCCAAACGGAGCTGCCATCTTTTATATCAAACACGTACAGATAATTATCAATAGTCAATACTACCAATTTATTATTTATTACTGCTGCTTTTCCTCTTACTGGAGCTCTCAATTCTTTTTCCCACTCAATCTTGCCAGTTTTTGCGTCTATTGCGTGTAAAGTGTTATCCACTATAAAGAAAACATTTTTTTCATAATGTGATAGGCTCATGTTACCAATTTTTTTCCTATGTGAGAGGTGTAATTTCCAATTCATAGCCTTTGAGTTATCAATATCAAAGGAATATAAAGCGCCGTGCTTGTCTGATAAAATAACGCTATTTTCTGTAAGCACTGGAGCTACATATCCTTGAGATAGTTTTTTATCCACTAGACTTATTCTCTCGCTTGCCATTATGTAACTGCTACACAATAACATTATCATGACAATTATTACTTTCATTATTTATTGAAAACAAGATTCATTAATATACATCTTAAGAACCTTAATTACAACGGAAATGTTCTTGCTGCATGTTAAAAACGTTGATTTATGAACGAAATATTATATTATTATGTGAGATAATGTATATTCTTAGAGGTAGTACACCTCATCCACTATGCAGCAACGTGCATAGCTGTATGAACATTGAGATATAAAAGTAATTTATACCAAGAAGAAAGATGTCATCCAAATAGCCTCTTTTCCTGTCATCCCAGTGCTTGGCACTGGGATGGCTTTGTTGCATAGCAACTGAAAAAATCTGGTGGCTACTGACAAAATTCATTATAAATAGCTATTTAACTGTTGAAGAAAAAATATGCCACAAAAAATGAGAGTTAGTAACTGCCATGAATATAACAAATTTCTAGAAAAAAGAGGAAATATTTTTCGTTACATCGATAAAGCTATCGAAAATTGGTATGAAAATAGTCCAAAAATGCAGGGCGGCAACTATATTTATAGTGATAAAGTTGTGATTTTAGTGCATATAATCGTTAATCTTTTTAGAATTGGCTTAAGACAAACAGTCGGGTTTATAAAAGGATATTTGCAACAAATAGGAAGAGATTTGGCAGTTATCAGCTATTCGCAAACTTCAAAAAAAACTTAATATTAAGATCAATGATTGCAGAATTGATAAAAATAATATGGAAGATATCGAAATTGCCATAGATAGCACAAGCATCAGCATTTATAACAACACACAGCAAGGAAAATAGCGCTGACAGAAAATATCGTGGCTATGAACAGACAAGAAAATTGCATGTAATGTTGAATATAAACAGCAAAAAAGCCATAGCTGCAAAATACAGTAACGGTCTGATCACTATGGAGCTTGCGATTTACTTAAAGGAGTTAATTTTCAGCATGCCATAAAAGCACTATATGCAGACAGAGCATATGACAGACATAAACTCTATAAATTGTGTGATGAATGCGGCATAAAGACAAAAATTCCTCCAAAAAAACAATGCAGCAGAGCATCCAAAGTATGGCAGAGAGAAATGCTGCAATTAGACTAATAAAGTCATACAGCGAAGATGGAATGAAGAGGTGGAAAAGGCAAACAAACTACGGAAAAAGATCTTATGTAGAAAGTTTTTTCTCGCGACTGAAACAAACATTCGGGTTTAATTTTCGGAACAAATCTGAAATTAATCGTGGGAAGGAACTGCTACTCAAGTGTTATTTGCTTAATCAATTTACTGACATTGGTATGGCTAAATTTGAAATGGCTACATGAATTTATCGTAAATTACCACCGCATAGTTGTAACATTGTACCATATTACAATGTTCGTGCAGTTGTGTGCGCGACCGAGGGTTTTATACTATTCGAGAAGTAACATACGGAAAAGGGGGGATTTGAACCCCCGACATATTTTCATATGTGCACGCTTTCCAAGCGTGTGCTTTAGACCACTCAGCCACCTTTCCATGTATTCATGATATTGAAAATTGTGCTGCTAAACAATATAAAAACCTGGTATATAGGGTTCACCACGAAAATTCACAGTATTGTTAAACTTGCTTCTGCAAGTTGGAAATGTTTTATCGCAACCTGCAAGTATTGAATATTTATCTCCAGCGAAAATTTGGTATGGAGGCGCAGTAAACAATGTAACTACTTTATTTTTATATTCTTTTACTACACCTTCAAATGCTGTTGAGCCAAAGAATTTTACTACTCCGTGCTTATAATATTCATCACTCTCAGTTAAATTCGTGTCTTCAAATCTTCTTTCGTCTATTACTTTAGTGATTGTACTTATTTTACTAAATTTTTTAGTATCGGCTTTACATTTATCATCGCAAAATTGTGCTCTGCATGCAGGAGAGTATAATTCTGCTATGCTTCTCTCAAGCTTTGCTGAAAGCCCTCTAATTTCAACAATAAATCTTCCACTACTTAATGTCACTTTACCAAAAATTCCTGAATGTAGATTCATTGTTCCCTGGGTCAAGTCTTTATAATTCACAAGAAATATTTCAATATTTGCAAAGTCGTACTTTCCTGATAAAACATCTTCTTCTTTAATATCAGCACTATTTAATATCCCTTCAATTTCTAGATTATCAGTTTTTAAATCGCTGTTTAATATTATACTACTGGCTGTAAATCCACTTGAAGATTTATAGAGTATATTATCAATATTTAAATCTTCATCATAGTCAGTGAATCCCATTACTTCTCCACCTGCGAGCTTTAATTTCCAGCACGTAGCGGTGGTAAGTAATTCTCCAGCTAAATGATTTTTTAGTGTGGTTTGCATAGGGGCCTCCTGCTTAATTGATTAAATTTGAAAGTAGCTATACGGCCAGTAGAATAAGGGCAGTGTGTTCTTTTCTCATCATCTAAGTAGCCATAAAGCGTCATTCCGGTGACCATAGGGTGTCATTCCAGTGCTTGACATACAGCTGTACAAACATTTGTTTGTAAAGGCAGTATGTTAAGTGTTATAGCCGGTTTTGCCTCAAAGACAAAGGTGTCATCCCAGTGCCCAGACACTGGGATCCAGAAAAATTGATTGTGCATTATACAACATTTTCGATCAAAAGCTGGATTCCAGTGTCAAGCACTGGAATGACAGGAAAGGGGTGCTGGGATAACAAGGAGAGAAATACTGGTATGACAAAAATTGGCACTGAGACGATAGAAAAGGAGCACTTATGGAATATGGCTACAAAGGCTTATACTCTTCAATATTGCCTAATTTAGCATCCTCAATACCTGAAAGGATTTCTTTAATGATGTTATAGCTTAGCTCCGGGTTATCTTCAACAACTTGACCAATTTTAGCCCAATGCTCGATTTGTTGTGGTACGGAACGATTTTGTAACATGGAATGGGACTGTACTATTTCCTCAAATTCTCCATCAAGATTTACTGTTATATCCATGATATTGTTACTTCTACTTTAAGCTATTATACCATATATTGGAAATTTTTTCAATATAAAATTTTCATCTGGAAATACACACCACATTAAACTGTGGTGTGTACTGGCTGGTTAGAAAGAAAACTTCACACCAGTAAGAAGGAGAATTCCTTGGTTAGAAGGTACAGCATCATTAGGCTTATCTTTCAGCTTAATATCATTACCTTTCTCGTTAGTCATAAAATAATGAAGAGCTGCGTAAGGAACAAATTTGCTCTTACTGCATGCAGGAGATAGATCATATTGAACGCCAAGTGCACCATCATGAAGCATATCTCCATCATTCATTCTGCTACCAAAGTACGTCAAACTTGTGTAGATATTCTCATGTTGATAACCAGCTCCTACAGTCCAATACATGGTATCTATACT
This sequence comes from Wolbachia endosymbiont (group A) of Bombylius major, assembly GCF_947251895.1. NCBI lineage: Bacteria > Pseudomonadati > Pseudomonadota > Alphaproteobacteria > Rickettsiales > Anaplasmataceae > Wolbachia > Wolbachia endosymbiont (group A) of Bombylius major. The sequence goes on from NZ_OX366395.1 coordinate 1,360,692, forward strand.
ATCTTTACCAAATTGAGCTTTCAGTCCTTCCACTCTTTTACCATCAGTAGGATCTTTACTATCAATTTCCGTATAGGTATCACCAACTAATTTTTTAATACCCTTCGGTTGACCAGATTTGCCCAAATATGCAAAAGAAGCAGCAAATTTTACGCCTTGATCTTCATTAATCTTATAATCAGCGCTTACACCCAAATTAACACCCATCAGGTCATTGTACTCTACATATTCATCATAAACATGCTTATCTTTATTTGATTGTTTTGGCCAGCCATACTCACCAACTGCAGAAGTTTTAACTTTTATGTTATGTTTATCAAAGTCATATTCATATGATGCACCAGCACTTACTATGTGCTCATAGTCTGGACCGACATGCTTTATCTCTTCTTTATGCTTTAGCACCTTAGTACCATTTTTATCCTCCTCAAAAGGAATTGTTTCTTTTACAGTAAACAAGCTACTATCATAACGAGGTGCATAACTGATGCCAAACCTTGCGCCCATATAATTTGGTGAGTAGTAAGCAACTCTAAACGGCAGTGTAGTCATAACGCCTTTGTTATATTTCCCTGCCATGCGGAAAGAGAATTTTTCACTTTCACTCGAAAAACTTTCAGTGTAAAGACGTGGTGTTACATAAAATGGAAAGCTTGCAGCGCTTCCTTCTAAGTTCACTTTTCTGAACCAGTCACTATCTGCAGCTCCGTCAACAGTTGCAATTCTTGTTGCATCAAGTCTCATCAGAGCCTCAGGACCAAATTGATAACCAAGCTTCACATCACCATATTTTGAGTTAACAAACACATGCGCACTTCTGCCTTTTGCAGCATAAACACCCTGTGAAGCTCCCTTACCTTCGGTCACTGGAACATGAAACTGCACGTCAGCACCATAAAGAAGACCTAAATCTTCATTCTTATTTTCTGCTCTGAGGTGCAATATCGCATCAGCAATCATACCCATATTATCGCTATAGTCACCGATATTTCCTATTCCCTCAGGGAACACTGGATTTGCTCCTTTTACCTTATCCGTAGCATCCTCATAATAATTTATAGATTTGCCAGGCATAACGTCGTAGCGTTTATAATCTGCGCCACTTGGCCCTGCTTTACCATAACCTTGAGCATCAACAACACCACCAAAAGTTATTCTTAAATTACTTTGCCCTTGATTGGTATCGATAATATCAACTCCACCAACTGAAACAACAGGACTTGCCTTACCTTTTTCCTCTGTATTTTTGTTAACAACTTTTACATCCTTCTTTACATCTTTAGCTTCAACTTTAGCATTCTTAGTTTTAGAACGCTTAGTTTTTGAAACTTTACCTTTTTCTATATTAGAATTCTTAGCGTTTAGAGCTTTCGCTTTTGAATCCTCTATAAGCTTTGCTTTTTTCTCATTTGCTAGCCTGATCTCCTCTTTTTTCTTCTGCTCGGCTGCTAATCTCATCTCCTCCTTTTTCTTAAGCTCTTCAGCTTTTTTTCTTGGATCAGCATTACATATTCTGTCCATCTTTTCTTTCAGTTTTTTATTTGATGTTTTCATAACTTCTGTTTTTCCAGAAGTTTTTGTGCTCTCTTGCTTTTTTATTTCCTTCATGCTCTCATCAGGAAAGTCAGCTGCAAAACTGCTGAAAGAACATAAAGTTAATAAAGAAACTAGAGCAGTTCTAGTATACATAGACTTTTTCATGAAGTGCCCCCAAAAAATTTCGAAATCATATCTTAAATGTAAATAGTATAAAAATGTTGAAAATTCAACTTAAAGCAACCTTATAACGAAAATAAAAGTAAAATGCAATACCTTAAAAGCAACTTTCTTAATATGCTCAACGTGTATATTAACCAAAATTTAGTACAGAGGTTCGCTTGTTAGTGCATTATAACTCGACTATTTATTCTATGGAAGTAAAATTTTTCCACCACAAGTTCTTTCCCATTCTTCTTTAAATTTCTTTAGGTATTCTTTTTTTTCGCACTCTAAAAGCAGCTCTTCCGCACTTTTGTTGTAGCTTTCAGTAGTAATCCTTCCCTGATGATGCATGAACCTTAAGTAAATCAAATAAGTGTTAATTACATCTGTTTCACAATAATCTCGAATCTCTTGTATCTTGCCGCTATCGTATAAGTCCATAACTTGTGACCCATCAACTCCAATCTTACCAGGAAGATTAAATGCTGCACAAACTTCGTTCATTTTTACTCTCGCAGAAGCTCCAAAATCAGAGAGGGATTCAAGCAAATCACAATGCCAATCACTGCTATATCTCTGATTGTAACTATTCCACTTATCGCCGGCTTTATGAAAATATTCTGCTTGAATGCAATGGACCATAGCACGATACTTCAGCACTGGTATATCAAAAGTGCGTCCGTTGAACGAAACTAATCTTGGCTTTTTCTCTGATATGTAGTTAAAAAATCCTTTCACTAGCTCCTTTTCACTGGAATTTAGTGTGCCTCCAGATCTTATTTCTTGCAGTGTGAACACCTCATAACCACTCTGGTAGCTTATATTGCAAAGTAAAAAACTAATAACTACAACAAGGTGAAAAGGCTGACGCAGAAAAGAGTTTTGCCCGTTTGTTATTTCAAGATGATATTTTGTTAATGCATCCCTCTTCTCTTCTACACTACTATCATCACTAATATTGAGTAAATTTTTGCAGGAATTTACATCTGGTATAGTTTCAATATCAAATACCAATAAAGAATTAAGCATTGCCTATATACTCCTCCGGACGGTCGATCCAAGGTCGCACTTTCACAAATAAAAAGAGGTGTACCTTGCACTCAAATAATTTTTCTAGTTCAGCACGCGCTTCGATATTAATTTTTTTAATATTACTGCCATCTTTTCCTAGCACTATTTTTTTATGACTATCTTTCAACACAAATATGATCTGTTTGATGACTAAACTCTTATCTTTTTTTTCCTCAAATTGTTCAGTTATAACAGCTGTAGAGTATGGCAATTCTTCACGCAAGTTCAAGAATAATTTTTCTCTCGTAATTTCTGCTGATAAAAAATTTGTCGAGGAATCGGTTATTTGATCTTCTTCATAAAACCAGGGGCTCACCGATGCAACTTCAGACAAGTAATTCATCAAATCAGAAAGTCCATCATTCTTTAATGCTGATATCATAAAAACCTTTTCAAATTTATAAAGCAAATTCAGATGCTCATGCGCCATCTTTAATTCAGGCCTTTTTACCAAATCAGTTTTATTGATAACCAAAATGCATCTGCCTTTTGTGCGCTGCAGCCGCATAAATATAGTCTTAATTCTTTCGATATTTTTCAAATAATTGCTTACATCAACAAGCAACAAAGTGATGTCACTATCCTTAACTGCCGACCATGCAGATTTGACTAAAGCTTTTTCAAGTTTTGTTTCTGCTGAGAAAATTCCTGGGGAGTCAGTAAAGACAATTTGTGTGTTGTTGCATGTTGCAACACCCCTTATTTGCGTCCTTGTTGTTTGCACTTTAGGGGTGACAATTGCAATTTTCTTGCCTATGATGCTGTTAATTAATGTAGACTTCCCAGCATTTGGTAAGCCAGCTATGGTTACAAATAAGCATTTTTGTTCTTTCACAAAGAAAATTATAAAGAAAACTGAATGCCCGCGTCAAGCTACTTATATGACAAGAAGGATGACAGAACCCTTTTTGGTTAGCATGCAAAAAGGAAAAAAACTTATTCTACAAATTAAAAATACAATATACTCAAAAACTTTTCAGAAAATCCATAGGAGGGTTTGCTAATGAAGGCTCTTAAGTTGACGCCATTGCCTGAACGACTGCTTGATTTAAGGGTAACGTTTTAACCATAAGGTCACTAACTCCTTAATATGTGTGTTCATAATTTGATTTTCCACGAAAGACATAATAGCAATAACCAGTGTAAGTTAAAATGATTGGTAAAAGCGGTATTATAACAATGAGCATTAAAGATAAACTTGGCCCAGAAGCAGCTGCATCCAGAATGGTATATTGAAAAGGTATAATCCATGGGTAGATACTAATTCCTAAACCTAAATATCCCATAAAAAAAATAGCAATACTGAGAAAGAATGGACGGTACTCCCGTTTAGTATTCTGAAGATCAAACCACAGCATGAAAAATAGCCAAGATGTGAGTAATGGAATAGAAAATAAATAATAAAAATTTGCCATGCTAAACCAAAAGTTTTTAATACGTTCATTTAAAAATGGTGTCACTACACTCACTAGTCCCATGAAAATACCTACAAAACCAAGCGTATAAGAAGCAACCTTGCGTGCCCATTCTTGTGTTATATTTTCTGTCTTCATTATGAGCCATGTAGAACCTAAAAGTGCATATCCAAATATCACAGCAATGCCTGTCATTACACTAAAAGCACTTGCCCAATCAAATTGGCCACCAGAAAAGTTGCGTCCGTTTACTTCTACACCATGTATAAATGCACCTAAAATCATGCCTTGGCAAAATGCAGCACCAAGTGACCCAAAATGAAAGGCATAATCCCATAATTGCCTGTATTTTCCTTCTGCCTTAAAACGAAACTCAAAGGATACTCCGCGCACTATAAGGCCAAGCAGCATAATAATGATTGGAATATAAAAAGCAGGCATTAATATTGAATATGCAAGAGGAAAAGCAGCAAACAACCCTCCACCACCCAATACCAACCATGTTTCGTTTCCATCCCAAAATGGTGCAATTGAGCTTATCATGTGATCACGGCATTTATCTGACGGTGCAAAAGGAAGTAAAATACCAATACCTAAATCAAACCCATCCATTAAAATATACAGTAAAACAGCTATGGCAATTAGTAATCCCCAGATTAGGGGTAAATTAATTAAGGAAGAAAAATCAAACATGATTGTTGTCCTTTCCAGATGTACCAGCATCAATCACTGAAGCTCCAATACCGTGTTTATAAAATTGCTCTTCTTCTTTAATGACAGGAATTCCTTTGTATATAAGTTTCAGGATATAGTAACTGCCTGCTCCAAATATAAGGGTATACATAACGATAAATGCAATCAAAGACCATGCAACCTGAGGACCGGTAATCACAGGTGAAAATGATTCAATTGTGCGCATAATTCCATATACAGTGTAAGGTTGACGGCCAATTTCAGTAGTAAACCAACCTGCAAGTAATGCTATGAACCCAGACGGCATCATTAACATCCACCATCCATGCAAGAAACAACTTTGGAATAACTTGCCACGAAAGTATTGTATAACACTAACTAATCCAATCATAATCATTAAAATTCCGATTCCAACCATTACACGGAAGGACCAAAATACCCATACTACAGGCGGTCTATCTTCTTTTTTCCATTCCTTTAATCCTTTTACTTCTCCTAAAAAATCATGTGTTAAGATCAAGCTGGCAAGATTAGGAATTTTTATTTCGTAGTGATTAATTTCATTTTGCTGATCCGGATAAGCAAATAAAAGTAAGCCAGCCCCTTTTTCGGTTTCCCATATACCTTCCATTGCAGCAATCTTAGCAGGTTGATGCTTTAGTGTATTTAATCCATGCCTATCTCCCATGAACAGCTGAAATGGTGCAGCTAAAGCTACCATAATGGTTGCCATACCAAGCATAATTCTTGCTTGAGGAGCATGTCGTTTTCTCCAAAGATAAAATGCTCCTACACCACCAACCACAAAAGCTGTTGTAAGATAGGCTGCTGTTACCATATGAATAAAGCGATAAGGGAAAGAAGGATTAAAAATAATCTCTAACCAATTGGTTGGATATAGGAGACCATCCTCACCAATCGTGAATCCAGCGGGTGTTTGCATCCAACTGTTGGCTGCAATAATCCAAAAAGCTGAAATAAGCGTTCCCACTGCAACAATACAAGTAGAAGCAAAGTGCATACGAGAACTTACTCTATTCCATCCAAATAGCATAATACTCAAAAAAGATGCCTCCAGAAAAAAGGCTGTTAAAACCTCAAAGGAAAATAGAGGGCCGAGAACATTGGCTATGCGGTCAGAAAAAATCGACCAATTGGTACCAAGTTGATATGACATTACAACTCCAGATACCACTCCCATGCCAAAAGCAACGGCAAAAATCTTGATCCAGAATTTATAAACATCACGGAAACGTGTATCACCAGTCTTAAGCCAACACCATTCCAAAAAGGCTAGAAAACTTGCAAGCCCGATCGTGAAAGCAGGAAATATAATGTGAAAGCCTATTGTGAAGGCAAACTGAATTCGAGCTAATAATAAAGGATCAAATTTAAACATTTTACCTAATACCCATGTATTACAAATAATAGCCAAATCTGCCTATAATTCAATCCATTTTTTCACAAAATTGACCTTACCCAGAAAAAGTAGAGAGAAAGTTAAGACGTTTTTGTCATGAGAATAAATTGTGCAGGAATACAACTGTTCTCCCTTGTCATACCGTCACGGTATCTCTAGATTCCGCTAACACGTAGCGGAATGACGATTGTCAGGCCAGCGCCCCTATGATGTCATCCCAGTGCTTGACACTGGGATCCAGGAAACTTAGTTGCAAGTAATGCATTGGGTTTGGTGAGTATGGGTTTTGCGTTATAGAATGAAGCACTTTTGGTGAATTTATAAAGAAAGCTGGATCCCAGTGTCAAGCACTGGGATGACACCCTACTAGCAGAAGTTACTCTCAAATGTTTGTTCATGTTAGCTACAAATATTAAGAAATTTACCAAACGAAAAAAAAGGCAAAAGAAGCCCTAGTCATTGTCTGTTTTCAGTATTGGCGTTTTTTAAGTCTTAAACGCTGCAATTTAGCTGCTTTTAAATGCAACTCACCTTAGTTTGAATGTTTAAGAAATTTACTAAGCAGAAAAAAAGGCAAAAGAAACCCCGTGTTAGCTAGTTGTCACTCTCTAATCCTGCAAATCGGCGTACTATACTGTCTTAAACGACTTATAAGCGCGTTTCAGCTTATATAGGTAAAAACCCAGAAATGTTGTGAAGACATAAGGTGCACATAGTGCAAAAAATTAAACATGAGACGCCAAATACGTTGAGTTTTTTTGTCATTTTATCTGTACAGAGAAGATAAATAAATAGCTTCAGTTTCATGATAAGGGGGTTGGCGAAGGGTGTCAAGTAACTTTTGCATTTAATCCATTTCTATGGCTTATATAATAATCGTTATTGTAGTATAATTTAGAATAATGCAATAGATACCTAAATGTTTTAGCTATTAATTATATGTTGCACAAAAGCATATATTGCCCTACCATCCAAGTAGGTTAGAAATAAAGAGGTTTTTATGAGTTTTACTTTACCTGAATTACCATACGATAAAACAGCTTTGGAGCCTTATATATCTGCAAAAACCTTAGATTTTCATTATGATAAGCACCATAAAGGATATTTAAATAAACTCAACGAGCTAGTTGAAAATACGGATTATCAACATGTAAAAATTGAGGAATTAATAACAAAAGTGCATGGTAATAGCGGCAACTTGCCTATATTTAATAATGCAGCACAAGTTTGGAATCACACTTTTTATTGGAATTCAATGAAAAAAAATGGTGGTGGTAAGCCTAAAGATGGTAGTCTTCTAGCAAAAAAAATTCAAGACGATATCGGTGGCTTTGATAAATTTTATGAAGAATTTTCGAGTCATGGAGTAAGCCAGTTTGGCAGTGGATGGGTATGGTTAGTGCTCGAAAAAGGTAGGTTAGGAAAGCTCAAAATCACCAAGACTCCAAATGCAGATTTGCCAATAATTTATGGCCAAGTGCCACTACTCACTATGGATGTGTGGGAGCACGCCTATTATTTAGATTGTCAAAACCGTAGAATTGACTACATAAAAGTTTTCCTTGATCATTTGATTAATTGGGATTTTGCAGAAGAGAACTTAGAAGAATATATGAGATGAATATACCCCGGGTAACAAAATTAGATAATGGTCTGCGCATAATAACTGAGCAGGTGCGTGATATTGATTCCGTAGCTTTAAGCATACGAGTTGGTGTTGGCAGTAGAGCAGAAAGTGCAAAGCAAAATGGAATATCCCATTTTTTAGAACACATGGCTTTCAAAGGGACGAAGACAAGAACTGCCTTTGAAATTGCAAAAGCTTTTGATGACATAGGTGGAGTTTTCAACGCTAGCACCGGTAGGGAAAGCACCACCTATTATGCAAAAGTCCTCAAGAAAGACATAAAAACTGGTATTGATATATTAATAGATATATTGATGAATTCTACGTTTCCAGAAGATGAATTGGAACGTGAGAAGGGTGTTGTAATACAAGAGATTTTTCAAACTAATGATTCACCAAGTGACATTATTTTCGACAAATATTTTGAGGCAGCTTATAAAGACCAACCATTTGGTAGGTCAATCTTAGGCACGCAAAATACTGTAAAATCTTTTACTCGAGGAGATCTAGATAATTACATAAATGAGCATTACTTTGGTGAGAATATGCTATTTGCCGTTGCAGGAAATGTTGAACATGAAGAAGTTGTTGCATTAACCAAAGATTTTCTCTCAAAGATTCATTCTAAAAAGCTGAAAAAAAGCCAAAATGCGAGCTGTACTGGTGGTGAGTATTTAGAACATCGTAAATTAGATCAGGTACACTTGCTAATTGGTCTACCTAGTGTTTCTCGCCATGACGATAAATATCACACGTTTCAAGTGCTTGATTCTATATTAGGGAGCGGAATGTCATCACGTTTATTCCAGGAAGTAAGGGAAAAGCAGGGATTAGCTTACTCTGTTTATTCATTTAATTCCAGCTATACTAATACAGGAATGTTTTCCATTTTTGCTGGTACAGACAGTAGTAACTTAGATAAGCTTTTAAAATCTATAACGACAGAGTTGAAGAAGTTGTCTACAGATGATCTGAAGGAAGAAGAAGTAAATAGAGTGAAAGAGCGAGTAAAATCCCAAATTTTAATGTCACGCGAAAGTGTTAGCTCACGTGCTGAAACATTGGGACACTACTACGGTAACTATAATAGGTACATCAGTAAAAATGAATTAATAGAAAAAATTAGTGCAGTTACCACTGCTAACGTAAAAAAAGCAGCAGAAGAATTGTTATCTCAGCATGAAAAAACCACTCTAGCTGCAATTGGAGAAATTGAATCATTGCCAAGTTACGATAAAGTGGTTTCTATGCTTAAAGCTTAGTGTACTTTAATTATGTTGCTTAGGCTTACTAAAAAGTTCAATGAACGGTTGCAAAATCCTTTCTATAAAAAGTTTGCTTTCTGGTTCATCGCGTATATTACTCATCAGTTTATTCAAAGTTTTCTCGCTGTTTCGTAAAAATAAATAGCTTTCTACTGCTTGCACACCAGACAAGACAGTCAAAATTCCTCCTATCACTAGACAAGCAGCTATAGCAGGTACGGTACCCACTGCAATTGCAGTTGTGATTAATGATAACCCAGCTAAAAATGTAACGGCTGAAATGCAAAACGCTATTTGATGCTTTTCTTTATTGCTAACCATAAATATCTCACAAAAACTATATTTCTAACATACCAGTGTTGTCATGTATTGTCAAGTTTTTAAAGAAGATTAAAAAATGCAACGCACATGTGCAAAAGACGCTAACTATGGATTAGTCAAGGAAGAAGGAGTAGGAAGGCTTTTTCTGTTTTAGGGAATATAAAATAAGCGTAGAAAAAATATGAACTAGGTGTATAATTCACAGTGTAATGGTATCTCACTAATCCAATTATTTTTCTCCTGATCTAGCCTATCATCCAATATTGCCTGCCTTATCGATTCCATCAGCTTATTCATAAAGAAAACATTGTGAATGGTAACGAGCGTGTAAGCCAGGAGCTCTTTAGCTTTCAGTAAATGGTGTATATAAGCTCTTGAATGTTTTCTGCAGGTAAAACATAAACAGTCACTTTCAATTGGGTTGTTGTCCAGCTCAAATCGTTGATTCCGCAAATTAATATGCTCTTTGCACTTTGAAGAAATAGAATTTCTGTTTTTTACTTTAACAAGTGCGCCACCATGCCTTGCTAAGCGGGTTGGATGCACGCAATCAAACGTGTCAATTCCAAGCTCTACTCCGCGAAAGATGTCCACAATTCCACCAATACCAAGCAAATGAGTAGGCCTGTCTTTTTTCAGGTGGTCCATAGTGAAAGAAACTACATCATGCATCTGCTCTTTACTTTGACCAAGTGATCCACCTATTGCTTGACCAAAAAATGGCAAATCGTTGATAAAATCACAACTTTCTCTACGTAAATCTTGATACACTCCGCCTTGACTAATTCCATACAGTGCCTGCTTGCCATTATTGTTTTTTTCAAATTCATTTAAAGAACGTTCAGCCCATCTGTGGCTCATGAGCATTGATTTTGCTGTGTATTCTTTGCTTACGTGAAATGGAGTGCATTCATCTAAAACTAGGATTAAATCTGCACCTAATTTCTGTTGAATTTGTACAGATTTTTCAGGAGTTAAGCAATAAATTTTACCATTAATGTAAGAACGGAAAATTGCCCCATCCTCATTAATTTTGATCAAAGTTTTTTGTTTTTTTCTTATTCCTTTTATCTCTTCTGAAACTGATCCGTGGCCTAAGCTAAATATCTGATATCCACCTGAATCAGTTAGCATTGGCCCATTCCATCCCATCATTTTGTGCAAACCACCAAGTTTTGCAACAGTATTCTCTCCTGGTTGAAGCATTAGGTGATAGGTGTTGGAAAGTATGATTTGGGTACCAGCTTCACTTATTCTTTCAATATCTGCAGCTTTAATTGCAGCTTTTGTTGCGCAGAATATAAAAGCGGGGGTTTCTACGCTTCCATTTGGAGTTTTAATTGTTCCAACTCTTGCAGAACCTGATTGTTTGATTATCTTAAATGCAAATTCTTCTTTCATCTATTTGCCTGAAAGTTCTGTTATGATGTTTTCTACTTTCTCAGGAGTAAGATTTTCATAGAAGTCATTATTGATCTGCACAACGGGAGCGTTAACGCATGCACCTAGGCATTCAACTTCTTTTAAAGTGAACAAATTATCTTTAGTAGTCTCACCGATATTGATTCCAAGTTTCTTTTTAAAGGTATTTAAAACTTCTTCACTATTGCACAACCAGCAAGGAGTTGTTCTACAAATTTGTATTAGATATTTGCCTACTGGTTTTAAATTATACATGGTGTAAAAATTTGCCACTTCATATACACGAATATGTGGAATATGCAGCATATCAGCAACATAACGCATAGCAGGTTCAGAAACCCATCCGCATTGCTCTTGAACCAGATATAGTAAAGGCATGACAGCACTACCTTCTCTGCCTTTAGGATACATCTCTATAAACTTTCCTGCTTTCTTGAGGTTTTCTGATGTAAAACTAAACTGCTCTTCTTTTTCTATCATTCATGAGACTCGTGTAAACTTTAACAGATTATACCTGTAGAACCAATGATTGCAATTGTTGGTTTTTTGAGAAATAGCATAAAGCTTCTTAGCCCTCTTCAAGCTTATATTTACCTTTTAGTATAAAATATTATATTAATTTTTTAATTTTAGTTAAAATTTTCATTGACATTAACACACAGGAGTAATCATAATAGCATTTTATTAATATTTTAAATAAAATTATGTCTATATTAAGAAAATTGCTCGGGATCAACTCAAATACACCGGAAGTTAAAGAAGCGATAGGTTTTAACCCAGCAAACGTAGGGTTGATTGAAGGAGATGGAGTCGCTTATGGACTCAGCTATCAAGATAATGGTAATGGGAGCAGTAAAGTAAAATTACTTATTAGTCCATTATATCAATCAAAAACATACGAATGTAGTACAAATATCAGCGTAGCAAATGAATTCAAAGATCAATTATCTCTCACATTAATAGAAGATTCAGCTGAAATAGATAAAGTTGGAGTTATCTTTCCTGAAGAAGGAATTAGCGAAGAAGGAGAAAAATGCGTTAAAGGCTTATCTTTTAAAACTTACGGAATTAAACAATCAGTTAATACTCCTTCAGTTGAACATTTAGATAAAAGAAAATTACAAAAGAATATTAATAATGGTAGTCTTGCAAATGTGGGCAATAGTTACTTTCAACCAAGAGCAGCAAAGGTTGATAATGGTGATGTAATTGTAATCGCCTATAACTTAAAGGATCAAACTTTAGTTTCTTGATACTTAAAGTCAAGCGAGAGCGGAAAATTTAAGGTATTGACTGGAGAAAAAGGTGTTACAGAAAGAAAATTGTTCAATTTTGATAATCAGGGGCAATTGGCATTAAATGGAAACACGATGCTTTATTCGCAAGTGAGCAGAAAAATTATTGGGGATCAAGAGGTGAGAAAAACACATATTTTCAAATTTGATATGGCTAAAGTGGTTGAGGATCTAAAAAGTGGAAAGAAAGATGAATGTTTGCTTGGTAAGAAAAATTGTCAGATAAATAAAGTGCCATCTTTTTCTAGTGAATATGAAATAAGCTTTTTGCAGTATGTGAAGCGAATCAAAGGCGATGATCTAGTTGCCTTTCTTGCAGGAGGCCGGTTGCCCAATAAACAAATGTTACATTTAACAAGTCTTGTTAAAAATGGATCAAAATCGAACTTTACTGTTTGCGAATTTGCAGATTCTATAGAGCAATTGTACGTTAAAGACAGTGGTCAAGACAGTTTTATTGTAACTGCAGTAAGTGAAGAAAACATCGCAATTTTCAATCATCAGAGATTTGAAAAACCTTCTAAGGTAACAATAATACCGGCAAGTAGTATCAAAACTCTCAGTGATTTTGTTGATATCATTAACGGTCGATTGATTCCTGGTATTATTAGCAGTACTATAGCTCCTGTAACTATTACAGAAACGGTTGTGACTTCTAAGAAAACGCCGACTGCTGCAATTACTAGCACAGCAGAAACCGACGCTGTGAAGACTACTAAATTGACAACGGAAGCCGTTGCACCTACTTCTACAATAAGTAAACCTTCAACGGAGTCAACGACAGTAGCAAAAACAACTACTACTTCACAAGCGACCACGGTTGCTACAACGTCAACTAGTGTGCCGATAGTAACTTCAGGGACTGAGACAAGTACTGTAAAACCCACATCAGCGACTGTTGCGTCGACTTCTACAATGAATAAACCTTCAACGGAATCAACGATTCAAACAAGTACAGTAACAGTGAAGCCAACAACAATAGCAAAAACAACTACTACTTCACAAGCGACCACGGTTGCTACAACGTCAACTAGTGCGCCGATAGTAACTTCGGAAACTGAAACAAGTACTGTAAAACCTACAACCGCAGCTAAAGCAACTGTTACTCTGCGAGCAACAACAGCTACTGAACGAGTTACGATGTCAACTAATGGACAAACAACCTTGGGGCAAACCGTGTTCACTATACCGAGCGCTGAAACAAAGGAGTCAACAACTCCTATATTTACCACGACTTTACTTCCTCAAACTACTTCTTCACCACAGCCTACTCAACTTGCTATAGGGTCTAATAGGGCAGGAATGATAGGGGGATCTTTGGTTGGAGCAATAGGTATTGTTGGAATTATAGGATTCATAGCATATAGATATGTTAAGGGTCGTAATGCTGCTCCTGTGTTAGAACTAACTGATTTGGGTTATAGAAGGCGATCATCTTCAAGTAGCGATGAAGAAATTTTTACCACTGGTGACAGAATGCGAACTATATATCAATCTGAAACAGTGCTAAATAGTATATCAGTAGAAAGTAGTAGTCGATCAAGAAGTAGCTCATCGTCTTCAAGCGGTGGACCCGGCTCTTGACTAACTGAAATGGAGTCTAAAAGTGAAAAAAGCTTATCTTGGGATAGCGATGATGTGCCAGAATATCACCTTTAGCTATTTGTCTGAATGTTTTTAATATGCAGACTGTTAGGAAATAGTCTTTTGCTTTTGTGATTTTCATGTTAAAATATAATTCCTGGGTGAAATAAGTAGCTGCTGTTGTGTGATAAACATAGCAGAGGAAAGTCCGGGCTCCAAGGAAAAATAGTGACGGGTAACGCCCGCCGGAGGTAACTCCAGTTATAGGGCTACAGAAAATTACCGCCTAAAATATTCTTAGGTAAGGGTGAAAAGGTGTGGTAAGAGCACACCATGGCAATGGCAACATTGGTAGTCGAGTAACCAACACTAGGAGCAAGATTGAATAGAAGTAGATTTTATGTTTTCCTCATATCTACTCGGGTAAATCGCATGCGGTAAATGGTAACATTTACTCCAGATAAATAGCTACATAAACAGAACTCGGCTTATATTTCACCTAGGCGTTCACATGATACGTGCGATATAAGCCATGCTATATTTAAATGTATTAAACAGGACTTGATATGACACTTTAAAAAAGTAAGTTAAGAATAATAAAAATAAGGAGTGTTAGAAATGAGTACAATACAAACAAAAATACTAAAACCAAAACTAGGATTACTAGAGCTAGCAAAACAATTAGGAAATGTGTCTCAAGCGTGCAAAGTGATGGGATACTCAAGAGATACATTTTATCGATTCAAGGAGTTATATGAAAATGGGGGAGAAGAAGCATTACATGAAATAAGTAAGAAAAAACCGCTATTAGCAAACAGAGTTTCGGAAGATATAGAAAGAGCAATAATTGGCATAGCTACAGAATTTCCTGCATATGGACAAGAAAGAGCTGCAAATGAGCTGAGAAAAAGAGGTATAATAATTTCCCAAGGAGGAGTAAGATCTGTATGGCTAAGAAATGACCTTGAAACTTTGAAAAAGAGACTTAAAGCACTGGAGGCAAAAGTAGCTCAAGACGGAATCATTTTAACTGAAGAACAACTTGCAGCTTTAGAAAAAGTGAAAGAACAAAGGGAAGCTCATGGTGAAATTGAGACGCAACATCCAGGTTATTTGGGTTCTCAAGATACCTATTATGTGGGCAATATCAAAGGCATAGGGCGCATTTATCAGCAAACTTTGGGAATGTTCAAAAAAGTGTGTCAAAGCGCATTTTTAGTTCAACTCAATTTTCAATCTATCTGGAAAGAAAATATCAAGTTGAGACATAGTTAAAGCCCAATTAGGCAGAGCCATAGTCCATTTTTGCTCTACCTTCTTTATAGCACAATATACCTGTTTATACAAGGCATTTGTGCTGGTAAATGAGCCCTTGGTTTTAGTGAATTTTCTGATCTGTCTGTGCAGCCCCTCAATTGGATTTGTGGTGTAAATTAGCCTTCTAACTGGGCTAGAATACTTGAAATAACCAGATAAATTTTCCCAATTGTTCTGCCACGATTTTATAACTAAAGGATACTTTTCTCCCCATTTTTCTTCCAGCTCAAGTAAGTAATTTTCAGCAATTTCTTTACTTGTAGCACGATATATTTTTTTCAAATCATTCATGAAAACTTTCACATCTTTGCTGGATACATATTTTAGTGAATTTCTTATCTGATGCACTATACATAGCTGTACTTCTGCTTTAGGAAACGCACTATTTATAGCTGCAGGAAAGCTTTTTAGCCCATCTACACATGCAATCAGAATATCTTCTACTCCTCTTTCTTTGAGGTCATTTAGCACTCCCAACCAAAAGTTAGCTCCTTCACTTTCAGCCAAATAAAAGCCCAGGACTTCTTTTCTGCCATTTTGGTCTATGCCCAATATATTGTACATACATTTACTTACGCAATGTCCATCCTCTTTGACCTTAAAGAACATCCCATCCATAAATACTATCGGGTATACTGATTGCAGTGGACGACTACGCCATTCATTGATTATAGGCAGTAATTTGTCGGTAATACTTGATATCTCTGCCGCCGATATTTTGTGATCATAAATTTCCTCAACGTGTGACGCTATATCTCTATAGCTCATACCACTGGCAAATGTGCTCAAAATCTTCGTTTCAAGCTCTGGATGTAAGCTTGTTTGCCTTTTTTTGACTATTTGCGGCTCAAAACTTCCTTCTCTATCCCTTGGCGTCAAAAGTTCAAATGAACCGGCACTTGTCCGTAAAGTCTTTCCATTTCTCCCATTTCTTCGATTATTCTCTTCACTTTCAGCTAATAAGTGGTTTTCTATTTCACCTTCCAAACTTGCCTCCAGCAGCTTTTTTATAAATGGTGTTAATGCTCCCTCCCTTCCTGTCAACGGTCTTCCTTCTCGTATAGACGACAGGATATTTGTTTCCAACTCTTTATAATCTACCAATCCGTTAGTTCTGTTTACTACTTTCTGACTCATTGTCACACCTCCATTTTTTTATATCAATTTATTACTTTTTTTTCGGTTTGACACACTTTTTTGAACATTCCCCAAACTTTTGTTGATACTTATTCCAGAGTTGCAATGGTTAAACTTTACACGGACAGAACAGCTATTACAGCTGCAGATCTTCTTAACGATAGAGTTATCCCATTTTTTGATGAGCAGAGAATTCCATTATTACGCATTCTAACTGATAGGGGTACGGAGTATTGTGGCAAGCCCGAAAATCACGCTTATCAGCTATATTTAGGAATCGAAAATATCGATCATTCTAGAACCAAAGCCAACTCTCCACAAACTAATGGCATATGTGAAAGATTCCATAGAACTATGCAAGATGAGTGTTACAATATTATCTTTAGAAAGAAAATCTACTATTCTTTGGAGGATCTACAGATCGATGTTGATCATTGGTTGCGTTCTTACAATGAGACAAGGCCTCACTCAGGCAAATACTGCTATGGCAAAACACCTATGCAAACGTTTTTTGACAGTAAACATATTGCTTTTCAGAAAAATATTAGTAGCATTAAACAACAGCCTGATATTAGTTTTGACTACGTCAATTCTTCTGTCAGTTAATTCTTCTCTGTCAGATTAAATCTTGTCTTTTACAATTTAAATGTATAGGCATTTCATGCGTTGTCCTTCACTTGTTCTGCTTGATAGCCATCACTACTTTCGCCTACATTAACATTAGAATATTCTTCATCATCAATATACTCTTTCAGAACATACCCTCTGCCCCAAACGGTTTCTATGTGGCTTTTTCCATCATTTGCACTTTCAAGTTTCTTACGTAATTTGCACATAAAAACATCAACTATCTTGTTATCTGAAGGTTCATCCAAGCCATTGTAAAGATGATTTAAGAACATTTCTTTTGTTAGTACTGTTCCTTTACGCAGTGCTAGCAATTCTATCATAGAATACTCTTTATTAGTAAGGTGAACCGTTTTACCTTTCACCTCAACAACCCTGTGATCAAAATTGATATTTATATTACCAATCTTTATCACCGATTCAGGATGGCCTTTAGTACGACGCACTATGGCCTTAATTCGAGCTAATAACTCGCTTTTATGAAATGGCTTGGTTAAGTAATCATCGGCACCATACCCGAGTCCTTTAGCTTTGTGATTGACAGCGGATATACATGAAAGTATTAAGACAGGAACTTTGATTTTTGCACTTCTTAGTCTTAACAATATATCATATCCGTCAATATCACCAGGTAAGTGTATATCTAAAATAACTAGGTCATAGTAATCTCCGTTTGAGGAAACCATATTATTGTTATAATCTTGTGCAGAAGTAACAACGTCACAGAAGTGTCCATCAGAAGTTAAGGCGTTAACCACAGTCTTTGCACTTACTTGATCATCTTCAATTAATAATATACGCATATTTTACACCCCATAAATAATTTATAATTTTAGTAATATATATAACTAAGGAAAGTAATAAATCAAATTTTTATTAACAAATGATCAAAATTACACTTATTAATTAATAGTAAATATATTGTTCCAAAGTTATATAAATAGATCTAAAATATAATAGACATACCATGATAGTAATAATATTTTTAGTAAATATTGAATTAAAGTTACTATTATTAAAAGAATACTTCGGTTAATAAATATTTAACTATTCTATATGTCTGTGTTATATTTTTAATTTACTTATCCTACTATTTTAAAGTATAAGTAATATTTTCAGGAATATTGTGTGGCAATATCAATTTTAGGTGCTGGTGCATGGGGTACAGCAATCGCAATTTCATTAGGTAGTAAGAAAGATGTGATTTTGTGGACTCACAATGAAACTACATTTGAATCAATCAACGGGAAAAGAGAAAGTGACAAGCTACCCGGTTGTCGAATTTCTGATAATGTGTCAGTAAAATTGGCTATTGAAGACACAATTAATGCTTCAGTAACAATCCTCGCTGTTCCTACTCAGTCTCTGAGGAAGGTATGTCAGCAATTGCATAATTGTAATCTGAAAAAAGATGTAGCAATAATTTTAGCTTGTAAGGGAATAGAAAAGTCTACATTAAAATTGCCTAGTGAAATAGTAAATGAAATTTTACCTAACAATCCTATTGCTATTTTTTCAGGTCCTAGCTTTGCTGTAGAAGTTGCAAGAAAATTACCCTATTCAATGGTTCTTGCATGCCAAAATAACACATTAGGTTCAAAGCTAGTATCAGAGCTGCAACAAGAAAATGTTAAATTGGAGTTTAGTAACGACATTATAGGAGTACAGATTTGTGCAGCGTTAAAGAACGTTTTTGCTATAGCGTGTGGGATTGTTCTAGGTAGTAAACTTGGGTTTAATGCTCATGCAGCATTGATTACGAAAAGTATGAGCGAAATTAAGGCTTTATACTCAGCAAAAATTGGTGACGGTAGTGTGGATATAAATACACTACTTGGGCCAGCATGTCTGGGTGACCTAATTATGACATGCACATCCTTGAATTCAAGAAACTTATCTTTTGGGTTTAAAATAGGTAATAGTGACAATGGCTTTAATGTTCAGCAGATTTTGTCAGAAGGCAAGTCAGTGATTGAAGGTTTTAGCACTGCTGAGTCCATATTTAATTTAGCAGGAAAGCTAAAGATAAAAATGCCTATATGTGAAGCGGTCTATAGATTATTGTATGAAAGCGCCTCTATAGAGGATACTATTTCTGTTCTTATAAGTTAATTTTGTATTTGGATATATTGTGAAATTTTTATATAAATTAATATCAACGTGGTGGCTGTCTGGAACAGTAAAAAAAATGCCAGGTACTGTGGGTAGTTTGGCTTCTTTTCCGCTTGTTCCTGTAATCCTGAGCAACAAAATTTTAGGTGCAGCAATTATTTCTTTTTTATTCTTAATTGGATTATGGTCTACAGGTAATTATATAAAACATTACAAGACTTCATGTGATCCAAAAGAGGTAGTAATTGACGAAGTGGTTGGTCAATTGCTGACGATACTTTTAGTTTCGATATTGTTAAGCCAAGAGATGAATTGTTCTTCATTGTTGTTGTGCTTTTTTTCTTTTAGGTTTTTTGATATAATAAAAACGTGGCCTATAAATTTAATCGATAAAAATACCAAAGGTCCTTTAGGTATTATGCTAGATGACGTTATAGCTGCAATTTTAGCCTGTGTTCTTATAGGAGCCTTTTATTGTTTATTGTTGGTGTATGCAGGATAAAAAAATTTATTATTCAAGCTTAATTGTTCAAAATCTAAAGGATTATATACTGTACACAGCGAATTTATCTGAGTGGGAAGTACACGATGAATTTGATAACATCATATTTACAATAAATGGTACCAGGGAGTCATTATTTAATTTTGTGTTCTGTGGAGATCAATGTACCGAGCTTTCTATACAAAAAACTCTAGATTATCTCAGAACAAGAGATATAGAAGCAACATGGGTAATAAATTCACATATGAAAATAAGAGATATTTTAGAAAAGTGTGAAATAAAACACGTTAGCACACCAAAAAAAGCTTTACTTAATATGAAAAATTACTTTTTACCTGCTGATGTTATTCCAAACTTGAGGTTAAATGCTGTGAATGGTAGCAACCTCTTAGAACAGTTAGATCTACACACTTCTAAAATTTTTTATCATGGCGTTGGAATTGTCAGCACATTTTTTCGCGGATTATCAAATTATGATGATAAGAACTCAAGATTAAGATTTTTTCTTGTAACACTAAATAATGAAATTATTGGGACATGCGGTCTTTATGTTCAAGACAGCGTAGCTGGTTTTTATAGTGATGGAGTTTTACCAATTTACAGGAATCGTGGAATAGGTACCCAAATGGTTTTAGAAAGAATAAAGATAGCTAAACAGCTTGAATGCAAATATATAGTAGCACATTGTATGAAATCTTCTGTGAACCTTTATAAGAGATTGGGCTTTCAAATGTTAGGCAATCTTTACTTATATACCTCTTCAGCATAATTCTGAGCGGTTACAAATTTTTACATTTGTTTTAAAAGTGCTATGTTTTTTTTGTATGAAGTGGTTTTAATATTGATTCTAATATTATTCTTTCTCTCTTATTCTAAATTAAAAATTAGTAATAAGATTAAGAACTTACAGCATCAAAATGTTATCATAAATAATTTAATTGATACTGTGAATGATGGGTTTTATATTTGGGATGCAAAAAAACGTATAGAAAAGTTCTCTCCCAATTTACTAATTTTGCTTAATACTGTTTTTTACTCATTTAATGAGTTTGTGAATTTTTTTGAGCAATCAGAAAGCTTAATCAAAAATTTTGTTGAGGCAAAGGAAATAAATAAGTCTTTTACTCTAGATTTAAAGTCAAAGGATAGTGAGGTTTATTGCATATGTTACGGTAGAAGCATAATAGATGATTCTAACAATGTGATAGGTGTGCTGTTATGGATAAGGAATGTCTCAGACTGTAAGATAAAGGCTAACGGACTTGAGTTAGAAAATAGTAAGCTTACACAGGAAGTGGAGAGCTATAAAAACGTTTTCAACTCTTTACCATTTCCAATACTAAGATATAACAAGAGTAGAAAGGTGGAATTTTATAACTTGTTTTATGATAAATATGTAGATGGTTCTAAGAAATTTGCTATTACCGGTAGCGCTCATAGCACAAAACCAGGAAGACATGTCATAACTTATAAGAACGAACCTAAGGTTTTCGATTTTGTTAAAATTCCAATACAAGGTTCTGGTAGCATAGTAATGTATGGGAAAGATGTTAGTGATGCAGAGAAATTATATACTGAATTAAATAGTTATTTAGCTACACAGAAAAATTTGCTTGAGAGGTTACCGGTTGCTATAGTAATATATAGTAAGAATCAAAAGCTAAAATTTTATAATAATGCTTTTATAAAAACCTTTCAATTTGACCCAAAATTTTTGGCATCTTACCCAACTTATCACGAAGTTATGCTTTACCTCTTCGAATCTAAAAAGCTTTTAGAAAAAGAGGATTTTCAAACTATTAGTAACCAAAGACATGAGTTGTTCAAAAAATTATTTGAATCGTACGATGATACGATGCACTTCACAAACGGAAAAGCGTTCAGGGTATTAACAATACCCTACGCTTCGGAAGGTTTGCTGTTCTCTTACGAAGAATGCAAAAGATGATACTTAAACTCCTTCTCTCTCTACCATGAGCTGTTTTACTTTCGCTATTGCTCTTGCTGGATTAAGTCCTTTAGGACAAGTTTTTGTGCAATTCATTATTGTATGACAACGATACAACTTGAATGGGTCGTTTAAAACATCAAGTCTTTCACCTGTCTTATTATCACGGCTGTCAGCAATCCATCTGTAGGCTTGTAATAGTATTGCTGGTCCTAAAAATTTTTCACTATTCCACCAGTAGCTTGGACAACCAGTTGAACAGCAAGCACATAATATACAGTCGGACAAGCCATCTAATTTTTTTCTATCTTTAGGAGATTGAGAGTATTCTTTATTTGGTAGGGCAGGCTTATCTGCTTGTAACCAAGGTTTAATTGATTTGTATTGCTCATAAAATTGGCTCAAGTCCGAGACTAGGTCCTTTATCACATACATGTGAGGTAATGGATATATTTTTACGTCACCTTTTATATCGTGTATAGATCTAGTACATGCAAGAGTATTGGTTCCGTCAATATTCATGGCACAAGATCCACATATGCCTTCTCTACAAGAACGTCTGAAAGTTAAAGTCGAATCTATTTCATCCTTTATTTTTATTAATACATCAAGTACCATAGGGCCACAACTATCCATATCAATAAAAAATGTGTCTATTCTAGGGTTTTTCTCGTCATCAGCAGACCAACGGTAAATTTGAAATCTTCTGATGTTTTTTGCTCTAGCAGGAATAGGATAAATTTTGCCCTTTTGATTAATTTTAGAATTCTTTGGCAAAGAAAACTGAACCATATCACTTACCTTTTATTGTTTATAGCTAAAACCCTTTGTAGATAACATATTTTATTATCATCTACTATATTTTTATTAAATTCCTTTTAAATCGCACACATATTGTAGCCAAGCGAAGCTAAAATCTCTCTTTCTAGATTTTTCATTATAATTTCTTCATCTTTTTTTTGGTGATCATAACCAAGTAAATGCAGTAATCCATGCACTAACATGTGTGCAATGTGAGCAAGAATGGGTATACAATACTCATGCGATTCTCTTTTTATTGTGTCTATTGAAATTGCTATGTCTCCTAAATCGCACTCATTAGACAATTGTTCATACGGAAATGATAGTACGTTAGTTGGCTTATCCATTTCTCTAAATTTTAAATTAAGTTGATGTAGCAAGTCATCATCAGCCAGAGCTATTGATATATTTGGTTTATAGTGGTCTATTTTTAATTCTTTTAGAGAAGCATTGATGACACCTAATACAAAATTTTTAGGATTTTCTATAATGCTGCACCATTTCTTGTCAAGAATATTTACTTCTAACATGAGTGACACATCAGTAAGGGTGTCATGCAAATAGCTGACACTGGAATCCAAAAAAGAAGAGTTATAGACCCTTGTGTCATGTACACAACTGTACGAATATTGTACACTAGAAGGATGTCATCCCAGTGCCTAGACACTGGGATCCAGGAATTTTGATTAGACATCAAGTTAGTAAATATAAAAGTAGCTAATCTTATATTAAAACACAATGGCTTTAATGTGGTTGCATTAAGGCTGGATTCCAGTGTCAAGCACTGGAATGACACCTTTGTGTTTGATGCAAAATCGGCTATAACGTTTAATGCACTGCCTTCGAGACAAATATTCATACAGCTGTGCGTTGCGTGCTGAGATGACATCATTTAGGAACTGAAATGACAGGTATTACACATCACTAATCCTTATTATTTCATTCCATTCAATTTCCGAAACTGGGGCAATTGATAAACGTGGTTGTTTTAATATAGCCATATTTTTCAAAAGTGGGTTTTGTTTTATATTATTTAACGTTACTTGGTTATTTAAAGGTTTCAAAAACTTTACATTCACTAATCCGAACTTGGGATCATTAACATGATAATACTCTTTAAATACTTCAACGATTCCAAGTATTGCTTTCTCTTTACCTGTATGATAAAAAAACGCAAGATCGCTTGCTTTCATAATTTTCATGTAATTTTGAGCTTGATAATTGCGCACACCATCCCACTCAACTACCTGCTCCTTTTCCATTTTTTGCCATGAGTATTCACTTGGCTCTGACTTGAGTAGCCAAAATTGCATTATTTTTTTCTTCTTAAGTAAGCTGGTATATCATAGATATTGCTGCCCCACTTAGCTCCTTCGCTTACCTGTTCAGCTGGTTTTGTTTCCAGTGTTTTGTCTTGCGTACTTTCACTTTGACTATATGGCCACTTAAATTTCTCTTTCTCTGAGTCTTCGCTCTGACTTATAGGTGAAGTTTCTGATTTATTATTGCGACCATCAATGCCAGTTGCAAGAACAGAAACTCTAACTCTTCCCTCCATCGCTTGATCAAAAGTAGCACCAAATATTATATTTGCATTTTCATCTACTTCTTCACGCACTCTATTGGCTGCAGCATCAACTTCAAACAGAGTCATATCTCCGCCACCAGTAATGTTAATTAATATTCCTTGCGCACCTTTCATTGATACATTATCAAGCAATGGATTGGATATTGCAGCTTCCGCAGCACTAATTGCTCTATCTTCTCCTTCTGCCTCTCCGGTGCCGATCATCGCTTTGCCCATCTCGCTCATTACTGTTTCTATATCAGCGAAGTCAAGATTAATAAGCCCTGGCATGACCATCAAGTCAGTTACTCCTCTGATGCCAATGTGCAGAACATTATCAGCAAGTTTAAATGCATCAGAAAATGTAGTTTTTTCATTTGCAATTCTAAATAAATTCTGATTTGGAATGACAATAAGTGTATCCACGTATTTTTGCAATTCTTCAAGTCCAAGCTCTGCAATGCGCATGCGGCGCACACCTTCAAAACCGAACGGTTTAGTTACAACTCCAACAGTCAATATCTTTTTTTCTTTTGGCGCTCTATCCTTAACTGCGGCTCTTGCTTCTCTGGCTGCTTTTGCAATTACCGGTGCTGCACCGGTTCCAGTACCACCGCCCATTCCTGCTGTGATGAAAAGCATATGACTATCTTTTATATGCTCCATAATCTCATCAATTGATTCTTCTGCTGCACCTTTGCCAACATCAGGCAAAGCACCAGCACCAAGACCCTTAGTTAAATTAATGCCAAGCTGAATTTTTTTATCACATAACGACTTTTCTAGTGCTTGAGCATCGGTATTTGCGACAACAAAATTCACTCCTTGCAAATTAGATTGGATCATGTTATTCACAGCATTCCCACCAGCACCACCCACTCCCACAACGGTAATCCTTGGGTGTAATATAGGTAACTCTGGCAGACTAAGATCAATAGACATTTAAATTACTCAAATTTAGCGAATTCACTTGATAATAAGTTACCGCTTTTTTAATAATATGCAAATACTTTTCACTTCTATAGGCGTAAACAGTAAACGGGATTTACTTATTCTTAACATTTATACTAATAAGCGCCGTTAATTATAATAACTAGATTCTTAGATAACATCACTTAACCGATGCAAAAAAATAGAAAATGTTTATAAAAAGGGACAGAGACTATCCCTTTTTATTCTGTTTAAGCTACTTTATTTTGTTATTGTTTCTGCTTCTTTTGGTAACAGTCCAATCACTTTTGCAATTTTAGTCAAGTGCGTTAATGGATCACCATTATTTACTTTAATCTTATCACCACTCATTGCAAGCTTATCACCATCTTTTTCACAGTTACTGAATACTTCTTTCACTTCATCAATTTGACTTGTCGTCTTACTAATATTCTTATGTGCATACACAGGTGCAACTATTAAAGCCACCACCGCAGCAACAACTATCAAACTAGCAACTAGTGGATGAGCAACTAAAAATGCAGATACTGCAGTAATAGCAGGACTAACGAGTGTTGCAGCTTTTGTTCCAACTGTACCAACGAAAGCCGCATAAGCTGGGCTCATAAAATAAGCAGCTGTAAGCGAAATTGCTGCTGCAATTACTACACAAGCAGCAAATGTTTTGTATGGATGGTGGTATGCGTAATTAGCTGTACCATAAACTGGTGACATTACTCCAGCCCAAGCCTTTCTAAATATTCCTGAATTCTCATCTGTCTGATTTTTATATGCAAACCATATAGCCTTAGAATATCCGGTACCTTCCTTGATAGTAAACCTATTCGTTTTACCAAAATTTCCACTTTTCATAACTCTACTCCTTAAATAGAATGTTAAAATTTTATTAAGGGCAGTATATAATGAAAAAAATTATCTGTCAAGTAAACTAATTTTTTAATATACCCTTATTCTGTAATTCAGCGCTTCAGCAATGTGTGCTCTTTTTACTTCTTCACTTTTTGCAAGATCTGCAATAGTTCTTGCAACTTTTAATACGCGTGTGTAGCCTCGATTGGAAATGTAATTTTCTTTCAGTACGTATTTTAGCAATTCTAACCCTGCCTGATCTGGTTCAGTAAATTTATTAAATGCTTCACCGCTTACTTCTGCGTTACAACGAACATTCAATTTACTATAACGCTCAGTTTGAATTTTTCTCGCTGCTATCACCCTTCCTCTTATGATTTTAGTACTTTCTCCCTCCACAGAGATTTCAGGAGAGAGTATGCTAACGTTTGGCATTTCAATGCATATGTCTATTCTATCAAGCAATGGGCCTGATATTTTGTTTTTGTAATCTGTGCCACACTTTGGAGCTTTGTTGCACGATCTGCTTGCATCACCTAGATAACCGCACCTGCAGGGGTTCATTGCAGCTATAAGTTGAAAATTGGCTGGATAAGTAATGTGAGCGTTCGCCCTTGCAACGGTAACTTTTCTATCTTCAAGTGGTTGGCGCAGAGAATCAAGCACGAGTCTTGGAAATTCAGGTAACTCATCAAGAAATAACACGCCATTGTGAGCCATGGTAATTTCTCCGGGTTTTGCATTCTTTCCTCCTCCTATCATTGCTGGCATGGAACATGAGTGATGAGGTTCACGAAAGGGGCGAGTTACTTTGAATATTTCATTACCAGTTTTTGTTATGCTGGAAATAATATTAACATCAATCATCTCCTGTTCGGTCAAATCAGGCAGCAACCCTATAAAGCGTTTAGCAAGCATTGACTTTCCAGTACCAGGAGGGCCAACAAGAAGCATATTATGCCCACCTGCTGCTGCAATTTCAGCTGCTCTTTTTGCAACAACTTGGCCTTTAATATCCTTCATATCGGGAACCAATCTTTTTTCTTTGGGTGCATCACTATATTTAAAAATTACTGGCTGAGTTAATTGTTCACCCTTAAAACGCGAATTCTGGATTAAGGAAGGAAGAAAGAATAGGAAATAGAAGGCTTTTTGGATTTGATGGAATAGGAAATGAGAGTAGAAAAGATATGAACCAAAAAATTAACAGGGGATCTATGGCGAGTGTGTTCAATTTCTAGTCTATTTTTTAGGTAACCAAAAACAGTCTCAATGATAGACCTTTTTCTCAGTAAAATCTTCTCATTTAGCGAAATCAATGTATTTTTCATACCTTTTTTCACGTTGGTAACAAGTTTCAAACCTCGGTCAAACAGCTTCTGAAAAAGCTCTTTTGCAATATAACCTTTGTCACCAAACAAAAGGCCGATTAATTTTTCCGTCAGATTTGGCACAGGTATCCTATCATCAACATTGCCTTTTGTGAGCGTAAGTGCATAAATTTCACCATTTTCATTGATTACCATATGTAATTTGAAACCAAAAAACCAGCCGTAAGTGCTCTTGCTTAATTTTGCAATTCCAGCAAAAACTTTGTTTTTGGATATTCTTTTTGCATGACAAACTGCAATGGGAGTTGTGTCTATATATGAAATTCCAGTGTTTTCTGACTGTCCACAAAGCCAATGCAACAACATTGCTAAATGCCACAAAACCCTAGGCTTTAGAGCAACAAACCTGGTATATGAAGGTAACTTTGGAAACTCTGATTTGTAGAGCAACGTTAGGTAATGTAGATAGAAAGTTTTGAAATTTTTACACGGAGATTGTTGATATAGCAGGATTATTGTCATGATTTCGGAGTGCTCAATTTCCGTTGTTCTTGTGGGTTTTTTACCATTTGGCAGTAGTTTATCTGCAAAATTTTTCTCTATATCTCTGCAAAAATCATCGACCAAACAAAACAGTTTTGTTATATCTTCCATGGGTAACCTCATCTATTTTTTTATAACTGCTGAGTTTACCCTGTTTTCTTGCCTTTTCTATTCTCCTTTAATCCAGAATTCACGTTTAAAGTGTCTGATAATATCAGTTAATTTCTCTATAGCTAGAATTGAAACATTCTTTACCCATGAAGCCTCTACTCCATTTCCCCTTGGGCAAATTACTCCTTTATTTGCCTGTTTTGCATTGATCGCTGTTGGCAGCACTCCTGAAACTGGAATAACTCTGCCATCAAGGGCAAGCTCACCCATAATGATATAAGACTGAACTTTTTCAACTGGTATCACATTCATTACAACAAGTAGTCCAATAGCAATAGCCAAGTCATAATGACTGCCTTCTTTCAGCAAATCCGTAGGGGAGAGATTAACTGTAATTCTTTTTGGAGGTAGTAGTAGATTGATTGAATTTAACGCTGCTCTGATGCGTTCTTTGGATTCCGCAACAGTTTTATCTGGCAATCCAACAATATTGACTGCTAGTACAACATTGCATAATTCTATTATGCCTATTTTGATCAAAATTTGCAAGACTTTTTATGCGAAATACTATGTATAAGTGGTTGTGGTTGATTTCAATTTGATGAATTAACATTCTAATAATATTTTGCTTAGTCTGCCAATCTACTTGATCAAGCTTTGATTCAACACTTGAGGAAAAGTTTTTCAAGCTATCTGTAACAAGGCTCAATTCTTGTTGTAATTTCTTTTGATCAAGTACTTTTTCTTTTTCCTCCTCAATTTCTTTCAAATGCTGTTTCATTGTTGTAATTCTTGGCTCAAATTCTTCTTGGCTTATAAACCCTTTGGCATAGCTATCGATAAATTTTTTGATACTTAATCTTAACTTACTTTCTTGCTTTTCACGTGTTTGATTATGTAAAGGTTTTTTGTTCTCTGACAATCTACGTTGATATTCATTTGCAATCCTATCTGGCTCTTTTAATATACTCTTAACTTCCTCCCATACGACTGTATCGAGTACATCAGTGCGTATTGATTTATTATCGCAGATTTTATTGCCATTAAATTTGCTAGAGTTTGTACCAGAGCAACGATAGTAATAATATGTCGACTTTTTATGAACGTGGTTTGTACCACAATAAGTATATTGACAACGTTGGCATACCATTAAACCTTGTAATAAATATGTTTCTCTTCTTTGCCGTACTCTTGCTCTTTGTCTATTTTCAGCTAATTGTGTTTGCACTGAATCAAATAAATTTTCATTGATTATTTTTGGTACTGGAATATAAGTCCAATTCTCTTTATCACTATTAAAGCGACCACTTTTAAGTTTACCACAAGTTCCTTTTTTTGATTTTTTTACTTGTGGTTTTGAGCATGTCCTAGTTTTACCATAAGCTGCTTGTCCTATATAAGCAGGATTTTTTAACATGTTCCAAATAGTGCTCCTTTTCCAATACCTTTTTCCTGTTCGTGTTATTATCGGTATCTTATTCAGTTCATGTACAACTTCTCCTATACTTGCTCTTTCTTGGCCAACCCGACTAAATATTTTACGCACTATATTTGCCTCTTCTTCATCAACCTCAAATTGAGCACTTCCTTCACCTACATGTTTTGCTATGTAGCGATAACCGTAAGGCGCCCTACCCATCACACTTATACACCCAGCTTTGGCCGCATGAAGTTTACCTCTACGGTTTCGTTCCATAATCTTTGCACGTTCATACTCTGCTATTGCTCCCTGAATCTGTAGAAATAAATGGGAATCAGGATTATCATCAAACTTATGATTCAAAAATACTATTTCAGATCCAGCCTTTTTAAACTCTTCGAGTAAGATCATTTGATATGAAAATTTACGTGATAGCCGATCAGGTGAATGAATATATATCTTATCAATCTTACCTTCTGCTACTCTATCACGTAAACTCTCTAAGCCAGGACGTTCTAAATTTGATCCACTATAACCATTATCGACAAACCTGTGCTCATCTAATAACTCATGTCCATCACTACTAATGCGACGCTCCAGTTCTACAATCTGACTCTCTATTGTATTCTCCTGTGCCTGTTGTCTTGATGAAACTCTTGCATACAAGCTTACCGTTACCATTTTCTTCTACCTCCTTTATTTTATATTTCAATAATTGTTCATAAGCATTTGCCAAATATGTACTCGCCAATCTGTGAGGTTCATAACGGCAATTAATAGTTAATTCCCCTTTTTGCATGTTTTTCTTCCTGTGAGTTTTTTTATAAGGTTAGGAGACTCCTATTAAACTAAATCAACGCACACCTTATTTAAGAAAGCTGTCTAGTTCACACAAATTCTCCCTAATAAATATACAAGATTTGAAAAAATTATGTCCAAAAAATCTTTGCTTAAATTATCATATTATATATGATATAGCTTATTTAAAGTATCATGAATGTTTATCCAAGTAATGAATTCTGGGAGAGTGATTTAGAAGTTCCTGTTAACCTCTTACTAGAACGTTTTCAGGATTCTAATGTACGTCAATCTTGGTTAGATTCCCTTTCTGGTAAACAACTTAGCATCATTTTTCAGCATTGCTTTAAAAATCATTTAAATGGGCAACTTTTTCAGGACGGAAATTATGACGATAGATCCACTCAACAAAAACGTAAGATACTTACCAGTTACTCTGACTCTCTTTTTGACTATTATCTCATTAGCTACTTTGATCGTACAAAACTTGAGGCTACAGTTAGTGAAGTAGCAAGATTTGCTCTGACTGAGAAGTTAATGAGATCGTACCTGGTAAAAAACAATACCAAGTATGATAAAAGATCCTTATTGTTTTTACTATTTCACATAAATTGTGAACTTCTAAAATCTGTCTATCACTTTGATAAAGTACAAAAGAGAGGTTTCGTATCATTTGCTCTACAGAAATCACCAAGACAAATAAACACTTCATTCAAGGAATTTATGTCACAAGAAGCTGTAGAGCAGATACTGAAGTTTGAAAACCAATTGCAGGGTTTTTTCCATCATCAAGATCGGATATATATGTTTGTACGTCGAGGAAGTGACATGGATTTACTGCTTAATTCAAACAAAGTTGTTCATGGCCATAAACCTGAGTGGATGATTTTAGATTTTTCGATTGATGGTACAAAGGTTAATCTCTGTGCTAAAAATACCAATAAAGCTGTGGAAATAGCAAATAGTATTGTAAGTGGTTATTTTAACTGCGAATGTACTTTTGTAAATATACAAGATAAGAACTTTCCATTACAAGTGTACAAATTTCTTCAAGCATGTATAGATGGTTCTGACCCTGACATTTGTATATTTGAGTTAAATTTTAAGTCAGATTATTTTAAAAATAGTAATACATATCTTACTTTGAGTGTAAAGCCATATGATCCTATTGCACCAGAGTTACATATTTTAAAGCCAGCTATTGGCAACATACTACAATCTATTCAATCAGCTAAAGTAATGTTCCAAAACAAAAAGGTAACATTTTCTTTCAAAATAAGTGGGGAAGTTTATTATTCAGAGCATCCACTCAATAAAAAAGAAAGAGAGGACCTGAAGAAACATATGGAACAATCTTATGGTCTTAAAATCCTTTCACGAGCAAATTGCTGATCTTTTAAGTTTGAATAATTCCTGGATCAATCCAAGTCAAAATCATATTAAAGCAGCAAGATACTTATTTGATCTTGGATTGATAAAAATGCAAGAAAGGTGCTATATTGTTTGTTCTCGTGAAGAAGATCATCTTGATTGGCCGAATGTAATTGATCCAAGTTGTAGCAATGAGATTTTTATTGATCCAGACTTTGATGAAGCATGTGATGACGCTATTTGTGAAAACTGCTCTCGTCATATTTTGCCTAATACTTATAAAAAACAGAGATTTCATCTCTTATCCATATACTTAAATACAGAGAGAATCATAGACTGGTTTGAAATAAAGTTGAATGATTCAAGACTTATGTGGGAAAAAGTAGAAAAAGGAGTTTATTATATTTGTAATCAAGGTCGCATTGTAAATCTAATAATCCTTGATTTTTGTACTGATGCGATATTTTTAACAATAGATAAACTTAGAGTCCATCCGACAGTTCTAATCACTCTAAAAAAAGATATACCGAATCTATTATTGAGTTTATATGTAGTGCCAATGGTGAAACTGTTTTGTCAGCTTAAAACTTTAACTGAGATATTTCAAGAAGCAGCTAAAAGAGGAGTACCAGAGGTAGTAGAAAATACTTCTTTGCAAGTTTTACCAGCTTCATATATTTCGCTTAAACGTATTGAACCAATTATACCAACAAAGCTTTTGGAGTTACAAGTAGTTAAAGGTATGGTATATGTTAATAGTATTGAAGTTATAAATAAAAAAGCTGCATCATGTCTTAATATTTTTCGAATATTATTTAGGCAATTTTTACATGACTGCGAGAAAGAGTTACCACCTGAAAAACATACGCTTCTCAATATTAATCAGTTAGAAAAGCTCTTGGGACTTAATTTAGAAGCAGATTTAGAACAACAAATCAGAAAACCATTAAATAAAATGCAAAGAACAATCAAATCTATACTTGCTGAGAAATTAGGATTAAGTATTGAACGTGATGATGTAATACAAACACTTGGTTGGCAAAGATCATCACATGGTTATCGTATTAACCCTTTTACTTTGACTATAAAAAAATAGAATCAACTATGTTTTTTAAAAATTTTCAGCTCCATGAGTAAATTTTCCAACTCCACGTGCAAATGGTCCTGTTTTTACATCAAGCCATTTATCTTCTTTTGAACCATTAGCCATTCCTTTAACTATTTGCTTTGCTTGTAAAAGCTCCTGAACTATACGCTCTAGTCTATCCCTTCCCATACTATGAAAAACTTCAGGCAATCTATGTCGTTGTTTATGTATTCCTGCACTTCCTGTATGAGTAAATGGATGTCCTGAACTAGCAGCTCGCGCAATTGAATCAGTAAGATATATTTTAAGATCTTTATCGCTAATATTTTGAGCTTTTAATTGTTCAGTAATGTCTTCCAATAGCCCTGTTTCTTCATTTCTTAGGTAAGTGCGTATGGTACGATCAGCCAGGCCATTTGCCTTAACAACAGCTCCATAAAATAGTGCATTTTGTCTTGGGATTTTTCCAATTGACCTAAAAATCATTGGTTTAGTCATATCTTCAACAGGCCAAAAAGCAAAAGAACACCTGACTCCATTTACGAGAGCAGAAGTACCTCGAATAGCATCTCGTGCTTGCTCTACTGTTGATATAGGCTTTTCTCCCTTCAGCTTTCTCATATGATGTGCAGTAATTATTGAAGCCCCAGTGCTACATGCTAAATCAGATAATAAACACATGAGATAATCCCCTACTGCTGGATCAGCATTTAAATCTGCATGAATGAAAGAAGCAAGGGGATCAAATATAATGAGCTTTAAGTCCTTTATTCTCCTCAGCTGCTTCATTACCGACTCAAATTCTGGAGATATTTCTACAACTTTACCGCGAACATTCTTAAGTATGGCAAAAGATCCTCCTATATTTGGCAGTGGTACAATAAATAGCCTATCTTTATATTTTAATCTTTCACATTTGGGATCAAGTCGTTCTAAGCGACGATGTATTTCATTTGTATCATCTTCTGCAGAAAATACCACAACAGATCCGTGTTCAGTAACAAGTTGGCCAAATCCGCATACCTGATCTATGCTAGCTGCAACCTTGAGGGCTAGGTCAAGAAGAAGCATACCTTTACCAGTATCACCCATTGCAGCTAAAATAGATGTGACACCCAAAGGAAATAATCCTTCAACTAAGAATCTTTGCTTTGGTACTGGACCTACAAAACGCTCCACACTCCAGCTAAAAATATCAAGCGGTGATTTAATAATTATTTTTCTTGAGTTTTTTTCGATGAAGTCAAAAATATCTATATTCTCTTGTACAGCATCAGCAGCATCCCAACTCCTTAGTTTATCTGGTGGAATCCTAAGCGTAGCAAGTGATGCAACACCAAGTTCTAAAAGTTTCTTTTCAGCGTTTTTAGCATATTTATTACCTGCTTCATCATTGTCTGGCCAAATGATAATATGTTTACCTTTTAGCGGAGTCCAATCTGTTTTATCAATAGGTGCATTTGCTCCAAACATTGCTGTTGTTGCAGTTATTCCTTTCTCTATAAGTACTTCTGCGCATTTTTCTCCTTCAACCAGAACAACCTTATCTGATTTTAAGATACCTGGAATGTTGTAGAGCGGCCTTATCTCTGGCTCTTTGAATCTCTGCTTTTTAGCATCAAATGGTTTAAACTGTTTTTTCTCTAAAGGAGGATCATAACGGTAGACTATTACAATCAATTGGTTATTTTCATCGTAGTAGTTCCAACTACAAGTCAGATATTGTTCTAGATCTCTAATATTATTTTTTTCTTTGATGCCAAGCCATTCACTTATTGAGAGCATTACTTCAGGAAATTCTGTTTTCGCATTCTTCCCGTGTACCGTTGCCCAAAGATCAATAATGTCACCACCTTCTCCCGTTGCAAAATCTTTCCATAATCCGGCTCTTTCGCCTGTTAACTCTATTACAGTACTTTTGCCCTTGTTACCCTGTACATCACCTACATAAAACTTATCACCACGAAATGTCCCTCCTGGTAGTAGGTAAAAAAGACAAGATCTGATGTTTTGCAAAAGCTGAGTTTTTAGCTCTAGCATAGTGTCGGTTTTTGTGGATAAATTAAGCCGTAGCTATAACTTTAGAGTTCTGCCAACGCCCATTTACTCTGCTAATGAATTTTGCTGGTATTGATTTACCGTTTCTTAGCTCATATACTACTTGCAAGACATTTGCACGTTTATTTGGTTGAAACATTACCATACCAGATGTATAAAAACTTCTTAAAGCATTAGCACCAATTAAAGCTTGAAAAGGACTTTTTGCGAGTGTAGCTGTGGATACTTTTCTGGTATGACGTGTAATAATTATTCCAGCCATAGGATTAATTATAGAACGTAGTTTTTCTATTCTACTTTGCAGGCCAGAAAATATATTTTCATAGTCAATCGAATCCAAGACGATAAGATCTATCGTTTTAAATTTTTCCCCTATGATCTCTTTTATTCTCTCTATACCTTCATCATTTAAAGTTAATCTCATCTTTGTAGTAATGATCAAGTTTTCTTCTGCTAGATTTGGTAGCCTTTGATTAGTTATGATTTGTTGTATGCGTTCCCTGATATAATTGTACTCCATCTCATTTTGCAGATAGACTATTTTTAGTGGCCTTGCTGACTTCATCTTAAGAAACGACACTCCTGCTGCAAGATGTGCAAGCAAAGAGAGAAGAAAATAACTTTTGCCAACCTTTGGCGTACCACCAATGACTAAAAGACCACCTGGAGTGAGAATTCGTGGAGCTATTATGTCTTCTGGTATTGGTGATTGATCACTTAAGTACTGCTTTACAGAAAATATTTTTTCTTCTCTTTTCCCCCCTTTTTTTTCTCCACTCTTTGATTTTTTATTGAGCCACTTTCTAGCAGAATATATATCACCCTTAATTAAAATCCAAAGATCAATAATATCACCACCAGTTCCTTCAGTAAAATTACGCCAATCACCAGCTTCCTTACCTACTATTTTAACTGTAATTGTATTTCCATTTAAGTCTCCAATATAAGTTTTTTCTCGGTAAAACTCACCATTTGGAAGTAGGTAAGAAACACACTCCTTGATATTATCAATCAATAACATCTTTAACTCTTTTTGCTTTTTAGACATAAAATTCCCATACATA
The DNA here is from genome assembly GCF_947251895.1 of Wolbachia endosymbiont (group A) of Bombylius major. Lineage (NCBI taxonomy): Bacteria > Pseudomonadati > Pseudomonadota > Alphaproteobacteria > Rickettsiales > Anaplasmataceae > Wolbachia > Wolbachia endosymbiont (group A) of Bombylius major. The sequence goes on from NZ_OX366395.1 coordinate 1,396,100, forward strand.
TTTTTCATACGTGTAAAGTTGAGATTAGCTAGCTCACAAACAGTTTCAAAAGATTTTGAATTCAGCCAATTAATTGCTTCTTCTCTTAGCTTTGGGTTTTTTCCTACTGCGTCCTGAATACCTCTAGTAACGACAGCAGACCAAAGCTTTTCCTCGTCGTACTTCAAAATGGTACTCTGTCAATTTCATAATTTTTGCGGTATTCTGGAGTAACTACCGAAGCAATTTTGTTCTTCTCTCCATATTCATCAGTTATAACACCTACCTTTACTGTAAACTCTAAGCCATTTAATTCTGCAATTGAATTTAGCTTACGAGCAAGGATTGCACTTTCTGAGTTATCATGTGGATGAATGTCACGTGCTGATTCCAAGATACTGCGAAGCATAGAGCGACCCATTTCTCCCCAAGTATCTTCTGCTTTACTACTTTTAATACCAATTATTTGGTAAATCTTATGCTTTTCATATAGACCTTCAATAACGGTAAATTCTGTATTTAAATAAATGCTACCGGTAGTGGGGCTTTTAGTAAACCAATGCTCATAACCTCCAGGCTTGATTGTCATTTTTACCTTTACTATTGTACCTTTAGGTATTAGTCTACTTTGCGGTTTTACAGTGTTAAAATCAGTTAATAGGTTTTGTAACATATATCACTCTCCATGTTTAAATTTTAAAACTTGCTTTTAATCTTTGTAAGCAGCTTACCTAAGTGTGGTTCTTCAACCATACTCAGACGTCCACTACGATCCTTAGCTGGGTATCCCCAGGGATTTAAAGTGTGGCAAACAAAAGAGCGCTTCTCCGTTCCATCATCTTTCTTGATTCCAACCATACTGATTACTTCGTCAACTATCCCAGGAATTTCACTAGCAGTTTTAGTTCCTTCGCATTGAGGTAGCCAAATTGGACGATTGAAGTCATCGAGATATTGACCTAAAGTGCCAACTATGATGATGTCTTTGTCTCTGATGTGTTGAAATTGATTGAGCCAAGCCATCATCTCCTGAGCAAGTAATCCATAGGCAGCTCTCATGTCCTGTTTTCCCGATCTCTCAGAAAAAGCTTCAGGTTGCATTTTTGCCCATAATAGACATAAACGTGAAGCAACGGTTATGCTATCTACAAAAATGCATCGGTATTTAGAAAACTCAGAGAAAAGATCTTTGTACTTACCAGATACATGTTCATGGTGTCTTTGGCTATATGCTTGATCAGACTTCAGCGCAGGATTAGGCCCCCCTATAAGACAAGCAATATCTCTAGCTTCATTCCAAGTGCGAAGACTAATTGAATCTCCTTGCCAATCTTGAACAGCAAGAAGCCCTGCTTCAAAATCAAGGCAAAGTGTTGGTTCATCTACGGTCTTTAGGAGACTTGTTTTACCAATACCATAAGGACCAAAGATGACCATTTTTACAGTTGATATTGTTTGCAATCTTTCATTATTATTCAAAATTTTAAGAACCATTATTTATCCATGCTACGATGTATATATATACAAGAAAGGCAAAAATTTTGTTCAATTTTTCTTTTTGCCTTCGTAGTAAATAGGAGAAAGTTTGGCACGTATCTTCTTGATAATATTGTTTAAAGTGGTTCTTGAAACGTTGTTCATTTTGGCAACTTCATGTAAGTTAAAAAATTTAAGTTGCTCACATATATTTTGCCATTCCTTTGGTAAAACCGAGATCATATAGTCTACATCAATGCGTTTTGTTATTTCACCCTCAAATAGCTCTGTTACATCAATACTAATGTAATTGTTGATATCACGTTTTGCACATCGCTGTTTCTTTAGCAAGTTAATAGCTTTATTTTCAGTTAATCTTGCTACAAAGGTATTAAAGCTACTTTTGTCTTCATCATACTGGTCAAGATATGGCCAAATTTCACAGAAGAGTTCTTGCTCAAGATCTTCGTGAGCTTCATTAATAAAGCACTTAGCAAGTTTTAGTCTATAAGCTTGATATTTTACATTTTTAATAACTATATGGTAGTTTTGTAATTTCATAACTTTCCTTAAAAACAAATTGATGCTTTTAAGGATGAGAGTTATTAATGCTATTATGTAGGACAGGAGCAAAAATAAATAATACTGATGCGATTTTTAATCTATTGATATTCTGTTATTTTTTTTTGAGAATAATACTGATGCAATTTAAAATAATACAGTTTAGGTTTTTGGAATCTATTTTAAATGGATTTCAATATTTTTAAGAATGGGTAGCTCAGGCTTCCTAAAGTTATATTAAAAATATATAAGAATTTCATATTTTGAAATTCAATATCACCTAAAGAGCTAAAAATGTGGATTTCGCTATTAAAAGAATAGCTTAAATTTTTAAGAGGAAAATAGTTGAAAAGTATGCTCTCTATAACCTTAAGTTCCGTTCCTAATTACTGGCTTCCTAAATCAGGAATTAGGAATCAGGAATCTAGAATTAGCCTGTATGGCGGGTTTTCACCATGCGTTCCTAAAACCGTTCCTAGGAACGGCATATCTGAAGTCCGCCAATATGGAGGATTCTAGCTTCCTGAAACCCTTATATATAATATATATATATAATACATATATAAAAATATACACATATATAAAAACATATAAAATATAAGAGTAGAATAATAAAAACCTCTAAAAGTAGAGAAACCCGTTTGAAAGGTCTTCAAATTCAAGAATTATAAAAAAAAATTCCTAAAAATTTGAAGATTTTTTGGACGAAAATTTTTCAAATCTTGTATATATATGTACACAACAATTGAAAGGCTTGGTAAACAAACTGGCTGTAAAAGAGTTTTTATGTTAGTTGTTAAATTTCGAAAATTAAAGATTTTTTGGACGTAATTTTTTCAAATCTTGTATATATATGTACTCGGCAATTGAAAGGAAATGCTCACCCTAGATCTTGGCAAACAAACCGGCTGGACTATTTTAAATGATGGAATAGTGCAAAGTGGAAGTAAGAGTTTTCATGTTAGCAGGTTTAGTGGTGGTGGAATGCAGTTTTTAAATTTTCGTAATTGGCTTAATTCACTTAAGTATAAATTTCCAGGCATTGAAGTTGTATACTTTGAAGAAGTGAGAAGACACTTGGGAACTGATGCTGCACATATCTATGGAGGGTTTTTAGCACACCTTTCTGCTTGGTGTGAAGAAAGTAATATTCCCTATCAAGGTGTTTCGGTTAAGACTATTAAACGTTTTATAACTGGCAAGGGCAATGCAAGTAAAGCTGATGTAATTGAAGCAGTGCAGGAAAAGGGTTTTTGTCCAACAGATGATAATGAAGCAGATTCTTTAGCATTAATGTTCTATGTTATGAATTTTAGTAAAGATTTCAATACGTTGAAGATATCATAAAAAGTGGGTCCTTTTGGCCAGGCTGGCGGGTTTGGTGGTCCCGACCTCGGGCCTTCTTTAGCGTTAGACATATTTCAAATGTTAACTACTTACGAAATTATAGCTGAGCAGTGCTAAAATAAGGAGAAAAAAAAGGTGAGAATTACGCAAGCAGAATGGGCAAGGGAAAAAGGGTTTTCGAGGCAATATGTCTGTTCTTTAGTAAAAAAAGGAATAGTTGAGCTGGAAGATGGACTTATTGACCGAGAACAAGCAAATGAAGCGGTAGCAGCAATAAGAGATCCAAGTCAACCACTGAGAAGAAAAGAGCGCGGAGAAATACTTTCAACGATATTGCTAAAAACGCGAATAAAAAATGAAACCGAACGTGGTAAACTTTTGGAAGCTAAAGTGAAAGCTGAAATAGGCAAATTTGTGTCAATTGAAGAGGTAAAAACTGAAGCATTTAACGTAGCAAGAGTTGTCCGTAATAATTTGCTTAATATTCCAAATAGAGTTTCAGCATTGCTTGCATCACTGAGTGACACTGAAAAGATTCATATGGTGCTAACTGAAGAGATTACAAACTCATTACAAGAATTATCTAATACTAAATTTCAAATATAAGAAAGATTTTGAATATAAAATGGCTAATAACTTAAGTTTGGAGTTAATAAAGTGTCTCATTAATCAACCTGGATTAGATGTTAATGTCAGAGGATTAAATGGAAAGACACCACTACATTGTGCTATAGAATTTGATGAATTAAGTATGGTGGATTTGTTACTCACGAAGAAGAACATTAATCCTTTTGTGGAAGATAATGAAGGTAAAACATCTCTTGATTACGCCAAAGAAGAGAAAAAAGCAGAAATATTGAAAGCGTTAATTAGTAACAAATACGGGTCAGAACAAGATAGTTTACTTCATTTAGCTGCAATGATAGGTGAAGTTAATGCAGTCAGATATTTGATAGGAAAAGGTATTGACGTTAATGTACGAAATGCTCTGCATCATACGCCATTACATCTAGCAGCAGGAATAGGACATGCAGAAGTTGTAAAGATTTTGATAAGAGAAGGAAAAGCTGAAATAGATGTCTTTGATGCGCGAAATCAGACACCAATGCACTATGCAGTTAATAATAAAAAGTTAGAGATAGTAAAGTTACTGCTGAAACTTGGAGCAGATGTAAATAGTGCACGTATGGGACAAAACTCAATGAAATTGTCGCCTGTTCATATAGCTGTAAGTAATACTAATTACGATGAAAGAGACTTATGTCTTGATATTCTCAAATGCTTAATAAGGGAGCCTAATGCTCAAGTCAATTTACAAGATTACGAAAATAAAACGCCACTACATTACGCTGAAAGACTTAAAACAATAGAGGTTTTACTAACACGAGAAGATATAGACCCTCTGGTAAAAGACGATAGCGGCAAGACACCATTTGATTACGCTAAACCTGAGATAAAGAAGGCTTTGATGAGTAATAAATACGGTTCTGAAAAGAATAGTCTACTCCATTTAGCTGCACAAAGAGGAGAAATTGAGATTGTAGAGTCTATCTTAAAAGAAGAAATTGATATTGATATTTCAAATAATAAAGGTCTATCACCGATTTACCTTGCTGCAGAAAAAAGGCATTTACATGTAGTAAAGTTATTGCTGACAAAAGGAGCAAATTATACACCTGTTCTGCACTTAGCAATCAAGTCAAATAATTTAGAGTTGCTAAAAACTTTATTTAAAGAAAAGAGCATCAAATTACCAGACGAGATAGGCAAGTCTGTACCAGTTTATTATAGGTGTATAGAACATAGAGATGCAAAAGTAAGAAAATACAACAATGTGATCTGTGTTTTTACCTCAGTAAGTGCAGTAGCAATAGCGGTATGTATAGGGTTAACAGCAACAACAATAAGCAGTGCAATCATTTTTGCAACAATAACAGGGATATTTGCGCTTATTATAGCAATAATGATAAGTGAGATGAGCAAAAGATATATAGAAAACGAATTTCAGAAAAAGATGTTTATGGAATTGGAGGAGTGTGGAGGAATAAACTCTACTGTTAACAATATTGAGATAGAACCAATTATGAGTAGATGCAGACAATGATATACGCTAGAGCTTTTTCTGAAGGTTTAAGACCAGATCCAGAGCTTAAAGTATCAGAGTGGGCGAATGAGTATCGAGTTTTAGCGCCAACTGCAGCATCAGAGCCAGGTAAATGGAGAACAGAAAGAACTCCTTATTTAAAAGAAATAATGGATTCACTATCTCCATCTTCGTCAGCGGAGAAAGTAGTATTCATGAAAGGAGCGCAGATTGGGGGAACAGAAGCTGGCAACAATTGGATTGGCTATATCATCGATCAAACACCAGGACCAATGCTAGTAGTACAGCCAACAGTCGAAATGGGAAAACGTTGGTCGAAGGGAAGATTTGCACCGTTGATAGAGAGTACACCATGTTTAAAGAGTAAAGTAAAAGACCCAAGATCAAGAGACTCAGGCAATACTGTACAAAGTAAGGAGTTTCCAGGTGGAATAGTAGTAATAACTGGAGCGAATAGCAGTGTAGGACTTAGATCCATGCCAGTAAAATATCTCTTTCTTGATGAAATAGATGCCTATCCAGGAGATTCAGGAGGAGAAGGTGATCCAGTACTGCTCAGTATTGCTCGAACTAATACATTTGCACGTCGAAAGATTTTTTTAGTATCAACACCAACGATTCATGGAATAAGCAGAATTGAGAAGGAGTTTGAAGCAACAGATAAGAGATATTTTTTTGTACCATGTCCGCATTGTAATTACTATCAAGTTCTAAAATGGTCACAAATAAAATGGGAAAATAACGACTCAAGAACAGCACATTATGTCTGCACTGAATGTAGCGGCAAAATAGAAAATCATCAAAAGACAGAGATGCTAGAACGTGGAGAATGGAGAGCTACAGAGGCAAAAGAAGGTGAGAAAAAAGGATTTCATCTTTCAAGTCTTTATAGTCCAGTTGGCTGGTATAGTTGGCAACAAGCAGTAGAGGACTTTCTCCATGCAAAGGAAAGTGAACAATTACTGAAAGTTTGGATAAATACCACGCTTGGAGAAACCTGGGTAGATAAAGGAGAAGTACCGGACTGGAAGCAATTATTTAACAGGAGAGAATTTTTTCAGATTGGCACAGTACCAAAAGGCGAAGTAGTTCTCACAGCAGGAGTAGATGTTCAAAAAGATCGCTTGGAAGTAGAAGTTGTAGCCTGGGGAAAAGGCAGAGAAAATTGGTCAATAGACTACCGAGTATTTGAAGGAGATACAGGAAGTGGAGAAGTATGGAAAAAGCTTTCAGAGCTGTTAAATCATCATTTTATCGGTGAAAATGGGCTTGAATATATGATAAGTATGATGGCAGTAGATGCTGGATATGCAACGCAAGAAGTATACAATTGGATAAGAGGTCATCAAGGCTGTGGAAGAGTAATGGCAGTCAAAGGTGTAAATAAAGCTCTAGTACCACTTAGCAGTCCAAGCAGAGTAGATATAACAGTTGGTGGGCAAAAGCTGAAAAGAGGAATAAAGCTCTGGCCAGTAGGAGTATCAATATTAAAGTCAGAACTTTTTCAATTACTTAATGTTTTAAAAGAAGAAGAGAAAGTGCCAGCAGGGTATTGTCATTTTCCCGAGTATGCACCTGAGTATTTTAAGCAGCTAACGGCAGAGCAGTTAGTCAGCAAGGTAGTAAAGGGATACACCAAACAGGAGTGGCAAAAGGTAAGAGAAAGAAATGAAGTGCTAGATTGCCGAATTTATGCGAGAGCTGCATCTATTGCGCTTGGAATTGATAGGTGGCAAGAAAATAAATGGAATAGTTTAAGTGAAAAACCAGAAAGTAAAAAATCAAAGAAAATAGTGAAAAGTAAGTGGATCAGCAAGTAGTAAATGTATAACGAAGAGTATTTAGTTCAAATTGAAGAAGCGATAAAGAAGCTGCAAAACGGAGAGCGAGTGGTATCAATTGCATATGGTGACCATGTGGTGAGATATGCAGAAGTAGATATAAATGATTTACTAAGCTTAAGACAACGTATTAAGGCTGAACTAAAGATTGTTGGAATGAAGCCGAAGAGGAAAATTATTTTTGCTACTAACAAGGGAGTTTTGTAATGTTACTAAAATCATTCAAACAACTATTTAGCAAGCCAAAAATCAAAAGCTCAGCCTGGGATGCATCTGGCTCAGGAAGAAGGGTAATGTATTGGCAAGGAGAAACGGGAAGCATAAATAATTTACTCTCTCAAAGCCTTGAGCACTTGCGTAGCCGCTCTCGTGATATGGTAAGAAAAAATCCATATGCAGCAAATATCATTGATACAATAGTAAGTAACTCGATTGGAACAGGAATAAAACCGCAATCAAAAGCTAAAGATCCAGAGTTTCGGAAAAGAGTGCAAGAGTTATGGCTGAGATGGACAGATGAAGCAGACAGTAGTGGAGTAAATGATTTTTATGGACTGCAAGCACTGGTTTGTAGGAGCATGATAGAAGGCGGGGAATGTTTCATACGGTTAAGAACAAGAAAACCTGGAGATGGTCTGTGTGTACCGTTGCAATTACAAGTGCTTGAATCTGAACACTTAGATAATAAAACAAATCAAACTTTAGCAAATGGTAATGTAATAAGAAACGGGATTGAGTTCAATAGACTTGGGCAAAGGGAAGCATACTACCTATTTAAAGAACACCCTGGTGAAAGTACGTTTGGAGAATCAGTAAGAGTACCAGCAAACGATGTTTTACATATCTATAGACCACTAAGACCTGGGCAAATTAGGGGAGAGCCATGGCTTTCTAATATACTGCTAAAGCTCTATGAGCTTGATCAATACGATGATGCAGAGCTAGTGAGAAAAAAGACAGCGGCGATGTTTGCAGGATTTATTACGAGACTCGATCCAGAAGCAAATATTTTAGGAGAAGGTGAAAGTAATGAGCAAGGAGTAGCACTATCTGGTTTAGAGCCTGGAACAATGCAGCTTTTAGACCCAGGAGAAGATATAAAATTTTCAGAACCATCGGATGTTGGAGGAAGTTATGAAGCATTCATGAGACAGCAGCTGAGAGCAATAGCAATAGGTACAGGAATAACATATGAGCAACTAACTGGGGATCTAAGTGGCGTTAATTATTCATCAATCAGAGCAGGATTAATAGAGTTTCGTAGGAGATGTACAATGTTACAGCATAACATAATGGTATTTCAGTTTTGCCGTCCTGTATGGGATAGATGGTTAGAGTTAGCACTACTTTCTGGAGAACTAGACATAGGTGAAGAATGGACAAAGGGAAAAGAAGGAGCAAAAAAAGAAGTAAAATGGATACCACAGGGATTTGATTGGGTCGATCCGCTAAAAGATCAGCAAGCACAGCAAATGGCAGTAAGAAATGGATTTAAGAGTCGATCAGAAGTAGTATCAGAAATGGGTTACGATGTAGAAGAAATTGAGCAGGAAATTGCTGAAGATCAAAGACGTGCAAGTGAACTGGGCTTAAGTTTTGATTCTGACGTTACGGCCAATCAAGAGGTGATATGAAACAACAATGGCTAAACAGATGTGTAATGGTAGAACCAAGGAGTTTTGAATTACTGTCACTACAAACAGGAAAGCAGCCTATCTTTAAAAATATAAAACATGCAGTAAGAAATAGTGAAAGAGGAATAATACCGATACATGGAATCTTGACAAAAAAGTCAGAAACTTTTGATGATATTTTTGGAATGACTTCCTATAATCAAATAGAAGCACAAATTACACAAGCAATAGAAGATAGTGATATAGAAACAATCCTGTTGGATATAGACAGTCCTGGAGGAGAGGTCAATGGAGTGTTTGACCTTGCTGATTTTATTTACAGTGCAAGGGGAAAAAAGAGGATAATAGCGATAGCAAATGATGATGCATATTCTGCAGCGTACGCTATAGCTTCTAGCGCTGAAAAGGTATTTGTGAGTAGAACTTCAGGAGTAGGAAGCATAGGAGTAATAGCAAGTCATATAGATCAAAGTGGGTTTGATGAAAAACAGGGAATAAAATATACGACAGTATTTGCAGGAAGTAGAAAAAATGATTTAAATCCACATGAGCCAATAACTTCTGAGAGTTTAGAAAACCTAAAAAGCGAAGTGAATCGTTTATATGGAATGCTGGTTGAGCTAATAGCACGCAATAGAAACCTTTCTGTAGAGGCAATCAAATCAACAGAAGCAGGGCTATATTTTGGCGAGAAAGCAGTAGAAATAGGTCTTGCAGATGGAATTACAATTCTTTCAGAGTTTAAATATATTAATAAAAACAGGAGTATTACTATGAACGAACAAACTATAACTGACCTAAAAGAAGAAACTAATAATTTAACTAAGTATCGTACTGAAGTTCTTGAATTAATACGTTTATGTAATATATCAAAGATGCCAGAGAAAATAGGAGAATTTATTGAGCAGAGTGTAAGTGTTGAGCAAGCAAGGGAAGTTTTAATGGAATTACTTGCAGAAAGAACAAAGAAGACAGAGATAATAAGTACAATACCACAGAATTCAGGAGAAGAGTTGATGATGCAGGTAGCGAAAAGTCGTAGGCATTTAAAATATATAACAAAAGGAGAAAAGCAAAATGAGTAGTATAACAGAACAAAATAACCTTGGTGATCTTCTAAAATATGAAGCATCAAATTTATATTCACGAGATCAAATAACTGTTGCCAAAGGACAGAATCTCAAGCTTGGTGCAGTAGTTGCTAAAAAGACTGAAGATGGTTTTATTAGGGTCTTAAATCTAACAGCAACCGATGGCACACAAACGGCAATAGGAGTAATTTCAAGTGATGTAAACGCAAAGGAAAATGCTAAAGGAGTAATTATTGCTCGCGGTGCAATGCTAGCAGATCATGCAGTTGTATGGCCAGCAAATATCACTGAAGAGCAGAAAAATGCAGCAATAAAGCAACTTGAAACACGAGGGATCATTATCCGTAAAGCAGTCTAAAGCTATATTAAACAATAAAAAACACAAAGGGGGAAAAGAAAAAATGCAAAATCCATTTACAAATACAGCATTTAGTATGACGGCACTAACTAATGCGATGAATATATTGCCGATAAATTATGGACGGGTTGAAAATTTAAATTTATTTCCAAGTAGGTCAGTAAGATTTAGACATATTACCATAGAAGAGCAAAATGGAGTATTAAGTTTACTACCAACGCAAGTACCCGGAGCACCAGCAACAGTAGGAAAAAGAGGAAAAAGAAAGGTAAGAACATTTACGATTCCACATATTCCGCATGATGATGTAGTGTTACCAGAAGAAGTACAGGGAATAAGAGCATTTGGATCAGAAAGTGAACTTAAAGCGCTGGCAGATGTAATAACTGACCATTTGCAGCTAATGAGAAATAAACATGCAATAACGTTGGAGCATTTGCGTATGGGAGCGCTGAAAGGAATAATTCTGGACGCAGATGGCAGTGAATTGTTAAATCTGTACAACGAATTTGAAATAACACCAAAAGTAGTAAATTTTGCACTGGGAGCAGCGATAACTGATGTAAAACGTAAGTGTCTGGAAGTATTGAGGCACATAGAAGATAATCTAAGTGGTGAATATATGACAGGAATTCATGCTTTAGTAAGCCCTGAGTTTTTTGATGCACTTACTTCTCATGCTAAAGTGAAAGAAGCATATGAGAGATGGCAAGAAGGAGCAGCGCTAAGAAATGATATGAGGTCAGGATTTACGTTCTGTGGAATAACGTTTGAGGAATATAGAGGACAAGCAACTGATCCTGAAGGAACCGTGAGAAGATTTATAGAAAGGGATACGGGGCACTGTTTTCCAGTAGGAACAGCAAGCACATTTACAACATATTTTGCACCAGCAGATTTTAATGAAACAGTGAATACTCTTGGACAGCCACTCTATGCAAAACAAGAGCCAAGAAGATTTGATAGAGGGACTGATTTGCATACGCAGTCAAACCCTCTGCCAATGTGCCACCGTCCAGCAATACTAGTCAAGATCGTTGCAACATAGGTAGAGCAAATATAAAGCGGTGTGAGGCAGAAGAATGCTTTACCTCTTCTTAGCATATAAATGTTAGTATATAGCGGAGAAATGTGCAAGAGAATATTAAGAGATTATTTAAAGATTGTTTTGCTCATTTAGGAAAAGTAGCTTTGTATGAATCAAAGGATAAGTCATATATGGTACAAGTACTAAAGCAACAGCCAGATAAATTATACGAGATTGGTGAAGGACAATTTGTGGGAGAGATGCTTTTTCTTGAGGTAAGCGTTTTTGATGTACTCAGGCCAATGGTGGGAGATATTTTTGTTATTGATGGTTGTAAATATAAAGTATATTCTCCGCCACTGCGAGGTAATTCAGGAATAGTTTGGAATATAAACTGTACAGTACTTGGAGAGAAAGATGTTTAAAATTGAAGTTAATGAAAACATTGAGAGAATTACTCACGACATTGATGCTAACAAAGCTAAAGTAGAGTTGGCAGCGGTAAGAGCGCTAAACAAAACGGCACTATGGTTAAAATCTCAGGCTGTCCGAGAAATCAGTGAAGAAAAGCAAATTAGGCTGAAAGTAATTAGAAAAAGACTAAGAATCATCAAGTCAAGAAAAAGCACTTTGAAAGTTTTAATTAGAGCATATCTGTATGATATAAATATAAAACAAGCAAAAATAAGAACAGCATTTAATGATGAATTTATGGCAACAATGCCAAGAGGCTATCGTGGTATTTTTAAACGTGTAGGAAGAACAGCACTACCGATACAGGAGGTTAAACTACCACTTGAACCTGAGGCTTCAAGGATAATAGAAAATCTTGTTAATTATGAAGTTGAAAGGATATTTGAAAAATATTTTACACATGAGTTATTTTATGACGGCATTTTGGACTAATTTACATGAGGCAATTTGTAATACGCTAAAGGCAGAGATACCAGCAATTCAAACTTGTGAGGTTTATCCAGCAATCAGGAAAGAATTGATAGCACCAGCAGTATTTATAGAACTTAGTGGCTTTGAAAAAGGACATGATCCAGGAACAGAAGAATTAGCGCTGAGAGCAAAATTTGAAGCACGAATTGTGATTGATAGCACAATAGAAAATGCACCTATTATTGTCAGAGCATTGGCGGCAGAAGTAGCAAGAGTGGTAAATAAAAACACTTGGAAAGTGGAGAAAATTTCACCAGGAGAATTTATCTCAGGAGGAGGAGATGATTTTAGGCCAGAGCTCGATGCATATTTAGTGTGGATGGTAGAGTGGGTGCATGAAGTACATCTTGGTGATTCAGTATGGGCAGAGAGTAGTATTCCGCCGAGTACTGTTTACATTGGGTTTACGCCTGATATTGGAGTTGCTAATAAGCATAAATATGTAAAGGTTGGCAAAAATGATGAATAGTTTTGAAGATGCGAACTTACTAATAAAACTTAATAACTTGATTAGAGTTGGCACAGTCGAAGAAGTAGGCTGTGGAACGGCTAAGGTACGTGTAAAAATGATAGGTAATATATTAACAGACTGGTTGCCATGGGTAACAGCAAGAGCTGGAGAAGACAGAAGTTGGTCTGCACCAAGTATTGGAGAACAGGTGATAGTACTTTCGCCATCTGGTGAAATTGCCAAAGGGATTGTCTTACCTGCAATTTATTATAAAAAATATCCTATTCCAGAAGGAAGTAAGGAAGAAGTAAGCGGTTTTGTTTTTAAAGATGGAACAGTTATTTACTATGACCGAAATGGTCATAAGTTTACAATTTCTGTCAAAGAAGAAGGAGCTCTTGTTTTTGCAGTGAAAGAAACGCAAATGGAAGTAACTAGTAAGGAAGTTATTTTAAAAACGGGAAAATCAAGTTCAAATATAACTGATGAAAAGATTGTCTTACAGGTTGGGAACTCAAGTCTAGAGATTACTGAGAGTGGCATTAAGTTAAATGCGAAAAAAATAGATTTAAACTAGCCGGAGAAAAATGTTAGAGCTAATAATGATAAGGGTATTATGATTGGTGATATTGAGTATACCTCTCAAACATCAGAATTAAGTGGATATGAATCAGGATGTGAAGATGAGTCAAGAAGAGAGGAGGAAACAAGAGGTTCATTGTTAGGGCAAAAACGACTTTCAGAATCAGACAAAGATTTAAGTTTGGCAAAACAGGGAAAAGTTGTTCGTTTTGGTGATATGTGTAACCAACATGGAGATTATTTACAAAGCCCTGGCATAGGAGGAAGCAGTAATGTGTTTGTAAATGGTAGGCCTGTGCATCGTCAAGGAGATGAATGGTCACAACATGCATCAACAGACCCTTATAAACCACCACATACTAGTCAATCCCTTCTTGAGGGGTCAGATTCAGTGTTTGTAAATGGCAAAGCCATTGCTCGTACTGGTGACCTAATTTCCTGTGGAGCAGTGGCAGAACAAGGAAGCAATGATGTCTTTGCAGGGTAAGTGATATGCGTGGTATGAATTCTGAAACTGGTAAAACAATAAGTGGTATAGAGCATTTAAAACAATCAATAGTTGATATTTTAACTACGCCAATTGGCACTCGTGTTATGCGCCGAGATTACGGATCAAGGTTATTTGAGCTGATAGATCATCCAATTGTACCTGGTTTTGCACAAGAACTTTATGCAGCAGTTGCAGAAGCATTAGAAAAGTGGGAGCGTCGATTTAAGCTTAAACGTGTACAAATAACAGAAATAAAAGAAGGTAAAGTAACTCTCATTTTAGAGGGAATCTATCTGCCAAATGGAAAGCTGATCCGCCTTGATGGTATTATAGTATAAGGTAGTAGGATGAAAACACCAAATATTGTCGAAACATTAAAATTTGAGGAAATCTTTTCGCGAATGAAAGAAGAGTTAGTGCGTCGGAATGCAAGTTTTTCTGCACTAACTGAGAGTGATCCAGCAATAAAGATACTGGAAGTAGCAGCCTGGCGTGAACTTTTGCTTAGGCAAAGGATTAATGATGCAGCACAGGCAAATTTACTTGCTTTTGCAAGAGGTAATGACCTTGATCACTTGGCTGAATTTTATGGTGTGCTGAGAAAGGAGTCAGAGAATGATGAATCCTTAAGGAAGCGGGTAAAAGCCAAAATTGTTGGTTGGTCAACAGCAGGGAGTAAAGAGCATTATCGCTATCATGCATTATCTGCTGACACGAGAGTAAAAGATGCGCAAGTGGTATCACCTATACCAGGAAGTGTACAGATTTCAATACTTTCCACAGAAAATGATGGAGTACCTTCAGAAGAATTGCTAGAGATCGTCAGAAATCACGTTATTCGTGATGATATTCGTGTATTAACAGATACGCTTACAGTTATTGGCTGTGGTATTATTCCCATTACTATTCATGCTAAAGTGCATATTTACCCTACTGCATCAAAAGATGTTATCGAAGCTGTAAAGGAACAATTTATCAAAGATCTTGAATCTGCTAAAGGTTTAGGGTGGAATGTTACCAGATCATGGATTATTGCCCACCTCTTTATAGAAGGTATGCAGAATATAGAGCTTACAGAGCCGATAGAAGACATCGTCGTGCAAGATAATGAATGCGTTACTTTAAATAATTTAAGTGTTAGGTAAAAATTGGTTATACTTCCTCCAAATGCTTCAAAGCAAGAGCAAATACTTACAGACATAATTAATTATTCTCTTGATGCAAATTCTCTACGGGGATTTAAATTTAACCCACAGACTGAAATGTTGCCGTGGCTAGTAGCGGAATACGGCTTGGGAGAAATTTTATCCTGGGGTAAGAAAGCTACTAAGAGTGCATTAAAAGAATGGGTCTTAGCTAAACAAAACGGAATAAGATTTCAACGTTTGCGCGGTACACCACAGTCACTGAAGATGGCGCTGAAATGGGCAAACATTGATAATATTACCATTCAAGAAGAACCACCAGGAGAGCATTTTGCTGAATTTCAAATTGGCATCTCTGATGTTCCTAATGACTTTTTTGTCGATAGTGTAATTGCTCTGGCAAAACTTTCTGCACCGGCAAGATCTCGATTAATGCGAATATTCAATGACTATTACAATGCTCAGCGGTTTATGTTAGATGAAAGTATTTTTGGAGATCTTCTTTCAGACTACTCAGGTGTAAAAATAGCAAAAGAAGGACCAGTATTATCGTTTGGAAGAAAAAACTCATTTGAGCTGAAAATAGGAAATCCAAGATTTAAATTTGGCACTTTTAGATCACATTATGATAGAAGTTACAGTAATGATTTATATAGGTTAGATGTTGCAACATTAGGAGAGACAGAGCCTCACACGAAGAATTACAACGGTACATATGAAAGAAATCATGAGTGGTACAACTTAGAAGCACTATATCCTCTACCACAGAGTTTATTGCCAGAAATTAAGTTTGCTAAAGCATTGATAGTATTGTCAGATAGTTGGAATTTAGGGGATATCAATGCTTGTTTTGCATCAACTACTTATGAAGAAATAGAGCATACATTTCACTTAAGTGAAGATAAACTTTCTGAGCAGATTTGGAATTTTCAACGTACACCAATTTTAGAGCGATTTAGTATAACTTATTACTATGAAGCGAAGAATTTTACTGATCAAAAAATAATAGAGTCTAATTTAGTGGAATATCACGTTGATTGTAAAAATGATTCAGATTCAAAACAGAAAGATCCCATTCATGAGCTAGAAAATTACGTAGCAGCATTCTATCCAGGTATGGTTACTTGGCATGAACATCGCCACTTAAATCGCCCTTGGAAAGATTTTGATCCTATTATTGCAAAAAAATTGGACGTTTTTTCTACGGATCTTGTATATACATAATATCAACTGCACAATCAACTATGTCAGTACTCACACAATCAGGCAGAGCAGCTATTGCTGCGAGCATAAAAGAGCAACCGATACATCTTGCTTGGGGATCTGGAGATTCTACCTGGGAAAGCAGCTACAAAGTTGAAAAAACTTTTGCAGCAGGCGGCAAGATAAGTTTAGATCACCACACTATTAAAGATGTAAAAGTTTATACAGGGCAAACAATTTATCAGTCAAGCATAGATTATATAGTTGATAGTAGCTCAGGCACTATTGAGCGTGTAGAAAATGGTGCAATTATAGCAGATAGCGTAATCACTATAGAGTACACTCAAGACACACCACCGGAACTAATTACTTCTGCAACATTAATTAAGGAAGTTGGACGTCGTGTTGTTGATGAGATACTCTTTTGTACTGGTGATGATGATGGAGAGCTTCTAACTCCCACAGGTAGGTTTAAACCCTCTAATGTACCAACTAATAATCTCTATCTTAAATTTACTTTCGATTTCACGGACGCAGCAAATCAAGTAATAAGGGAGCTCGGGGTTATGGTTGGTACAAAGGTAAAGGAAAAAGTGTCATCTGGGCAGAGATATTTTGAGCCAAAAGACGTGGAAAATCCTGGAATTTTGTTAGTTTTAGAACACACCGTGCCACTTATCAGAACATCTGCAACTCGGGAAACTTTTTCATTTGTTGTAACTTTTTGAAATAAAATGACCTTAAATAGTTATTATAACCGCTTTAATCCTGACAAAGAATACGAAAAAAGTTTGTTTCTTGCTGGAAGAGGTCTACAGTCAGCAGAATTAAACGAGACTCAGGAGTATGCTCTCTCTAAGCTTAAAGGTATAGGCGATGCAATATTTCGTGATGGTGATGTTATAACAGGAAGCAATTGTATTATAGATAGAGAAACTGGTAAAGTTACACTTGAAGGAGGAAAAATCTATCTTCGTGGAGCAGTTAGAAAAGTAGAAGCAAAAGAGTTTGTTATTCCACTGAGTACCACAGTGCGTATAGGTGTTTATTATCTAGAATCTACGATTACAGAACTTGAGGACGAAAATCTTCGTGATCCTGCAGTTGGTACAAGAAACTATCAGGAAGTAGGAGCTGCAAGGCTTAAAGTTTCCATCATTTGGGGATACCAAGTAGAAAGTGTTACTGTTAACTCTACAAATGGCGAATTTTACCCAATTTACAACATTGAAAATGGAGTATTAATAGAACACTCACCGCCACCACAAGCAAATATAGTAACTACAGCTCTTGCTCGTTATGACAAAGAGGCAAATGGTTCCTACGTTGTAAATGGCCTTGAAGTGATGTTCCTCCACAAAGAAGAAAAGGGAGAAGAAGGGGTAAAAAAAGGTAAAAAAGAAATATTTGTGATTAATGAGGGCAAAGCTCATGTTGATGGCTATGAGATTGAGTTACCTCACAGTATTCGCATTTCTTTTGATGAAGATCCAGATATAAAATCAGTTGAATCAGAGCCACATACTTTTCAGCCAAATAGCCAAAGAGTAATGGAACTGAAGGTTAATGATTTTCCAATAAGTGAAATTAAAAAAGTAGATATAACTGTTCAGAAAACTATTACTGTTACTCACGGTTCATATTCTGGAGCTATTGATCCGATACCTGACTCTGCAGTACTTGAGATTATTCAAGTTAAACAAGGCAATGTTATTTATGAAAATAGTATAGATTACAAATTAAACGCAGGAAACGTTGATTGGTCATTACCAGGTAAAGAACCAGCTCCTGGAAGTAGTTATCAAATAACTTACCGCTGTCGTACTCATGTAAGCCCTGAAGATATAAGTGAACAGGGATGCAAAGTAAAAGGAGCAGTTGATAACAGCTTGGTTCTGATTGATTACACCTGGAAAATGCCACGCTATGATTTAATTACTATCGATAGCAAAGGAGTGGTAAGAAGAATAAAAGGAATTTCCCACTCTTGGCGACCATCGATGCCTAAAGCTCCCTCTGGACAACTTTTGCTCTGCTACATTCATCAGACGTGGAAAAAAGGCGAAGGGGTAAAAATAGTGAATAATGCTATTCATGCTGTACCGATGAATGAGCTTGAAGCAATGAAAAAAGGAATAAATGATCTTTATGCTCTTGTTGCACAGGAACGTCTACGTAGTGATGCAAATTCAAGAGAGCCAACCACGAAAAAAGGAGTATTTGTTGATTCGTTTTTTGACGATGATATGCGTGATCAAGGAGTTTCACAGTCTGCAGCAATAGTAAATAAGGAACTAATTTTACCAATAGATGTAACTATTGCTGATATTGATGGGGAAGAAAAAACTTATTTGTTGCCGTATGAACTTGAACCGGTACTGGAGCAGCTTTTACAGACTAAAGGAGAAAAGATTAATCCATATCAAGCTTTTGATCCAGTCCCGGCACAAATTACTCTAAATAAAAACATTGACCACTGGACGGAGGTTACCACGAATTGGAAAAGTCCAGTAACTAGAGTATTTAATGTTAAAGAAACAACAGAGCTGCTGTCAAGCACCTCATACGAAACTGAATTTATGCGAGAAGCAACTCAAAATTTTGAGATTGAAGGTTTTGCAACTGGTGAAAAGCTTAAGGAATTAAAGTTTGATGGAATTTTTATTCAACCTAAAGCATAGAAAATATTTGAAAGAAAAACATGATCGCAACATTTATTGCTGATAACAGAGGAAAAATAAAAGGAAGATTTACTGTACCAAGAAACATTCCTGCTGGGACTAAGTTAGTGCAGTTCTTCGGTGATAAAGGCAGTTATGGAGAAGCAACTTATACTGGTAAAAAAACAATTACCATAGAGGAAAGAAGAAGAGTTATCGCAGCAAGAAGAGTTGATCCTTTAGCGCAAACATTTACTCTAAATGAAAGTAGGCACATAGGAGGCGTGGAACTATGGTTTGTAAATAAAGGCAAAAAACGTGTTGTTGTGCAGATTAGAGAAACAGCAGTGGGAGTGCCCTCGCAAACTGTCATTGCTGAAAGCTATATTGAGCCAAAAGATATAAAGATAGATGGCACAGCAACACGTATAGAGTGGTCACCAGTGTTTTGCCATGCAGGAGAGGAGTATGCAATAGTACTACTTACTGATGATGCAGATACTGCAGTAAAAATAGCAGAACTTGGCAAATATGATGCAGTAAATAGCCGTTGGGTAACAAGCCAGCCATATCAAGTAGGAGTATTACTTTCATCAAGCAATGCAAGCACCTGGACTCCACATCAAAATTTAGATTTAACGTTTCGGCTTTTGGCTGCAAAATTTAGCGAAAATTCTCACGTTATTGATCTGGGAAAAGTTACAGCAACCAATACTTCAGATTTAATTGTTTTGACGAACGTCGAAAAAGTAGCATTTGATACCAATGTGGAATTTATCTTAACAGATGAAGAGGGAAAAGAGAACTTTTTGTCTGATAATTTGCCACTTGCACTGCGTGAAAGACTATCTGGAGAGCTAACAGTAAAGGCAAGCCTAAAAGGAGGGCGAGAAAAAAGTCCAGTGCTATATCCTGGGTTACAGCTAGTTATGGGTAATATAGGGGAAAAAGGAGATTATGTTACAAGAAGTATTACAGCAGGAGCTAATACTAAAATCACCATAACGTACGATGCGCTGATACCTGGCACTGCAGATGTTAAAGCTTATGTACAAAAAAGCAACAGTGATTGGCAATTAGTAAATTTAACATCAGGAAAACCAATTGGAGAAAATTGGGTAGAGAGAACTCATGTGCTGACAAATTTTAATGCTAATGAGACAAGGATAAAATTAGTTTTAAGTGGAACGGTTATTTATCGTCCTAAAGTCAAAAATCTCAGAGTAATAGTAACATAAAATTTAAATGACTTTTGATCAAACCAAACGAGGATATCCTTTGCCGCATCCAGAGAACATAGCTGTAGAAGATGTAGTACGTATTCGCAGAGCCATAGAAAAGATAGATGAAGATATGAGTGAAAGAGAAGATGAACTTAAAAATAATTTTGAACGATTTAGATTTGAAACTTTTTTGAATTTTTGGGAATGAAAGAAGCAATAGAAGCATTACAGCAAAGGATAAAGGATTTAGCAGCAAATAGCACGGCTGATCAACTGGCATATCTTGCAAAATCGCTGGAATTGATAGCAGATAAAAAAGCTATTGCTGACATTGTACAAATAACTGAAGTAAAAGAGATAATTGATGCACTACAGAGAAGGCTTAAAGATTTAGCAGGAAGTAGTACACCAGATCAACTAGCATATCTTGCTAAAGCACTGGAATCAATAATCGACAAAAGTGCGGTTTCTGAAATTGTACAGATGACAGATGGTAAGTTAAAAGAACTCTTGAGCGCTGCAAGGACGCACTTAAGTGACATAAATAGCAATAAGGAAAATTCAATATCTGCAATAACTGAAGCGAAAACAGATTCTGTCAATGAAATTAACAAGCTTAGGGATAATTCCTTAAATACTTTAAAAGCATCATCAGATTCGCATATATCGCTACTTGATACGAGAAAGAATGCCAATATTGCAGCAATAAATAGCATTAGTAACAGTCATAAAGATGGTCTTAAAGGTTTAGTAGAAGATTTTCGTGCTGTTAATAATGTACCATCTGGCTCATCAATTATTAGGGAAATAGAAACTCGTGATAACCAATTAAAAACATCCCTGATAAATGAGGTAAAAACTCGGGATGAACAGTTAAAAGTGTCTCTTATAAATGAAATAAGAAAGCGCAACATGGTTGAACCAGGGTCATTACCTTTCTTATTTGGTGTACTTGGCAGAAAAAATAATTATTTTGGCCACGGAACTTTTACGACAGAGCTTGGAAAGTGGAGTAGTGATATAACAAAAACTGACTATATGTTACAACTACTAGCAGGTAGCCATACGTACAATACAGATTACGTTAGTTTTTATCGGCCAAGACAACTCAGTTTTATAGAGGGAAGTAAAGGAACATTTATTTACGGAGAGTTATGCACAAAAAGTTTTTCGGGTAGTTATGATGAGATATACTATTACCCGTATGCTGCACTTGGAGTAGTATTTGTAAAAAATACAACCAATGTGAACATAAATAAGACAATGGAATTTGTTGGATCATCGTATTCGAGTACGGAGTATGGGGGAGCAGGATTATTTGTGGGAACACCAGATAATACCAATTCTAATAAATCAAGAATTTCAAGAATAATATGGAAAAATGTTTACCAATACACGAGTTCTGATAGCAAATTAGCTGGATCTGGTAATGTGGAGATTCCAGCAGGAAAAACAGTTGCAATATTACTTTACACATCATCTTACCTGTATTCCAGAACACAAGTTAGTCAAGGTATGCTTGCATCAAATTATGTACACAACTATGGTCAATTTATTCAGTGGGGGATTTATAACATACGTAGCAATGTTCTAACTACAGGACTTGAAGTAGATGTGGAGAGAACGCTAAAAGCTTGGCAATGTCCAGGATTATCTAACACGTATGAGATTTGGAGGTAACAAACAATGTCTATCTACATTAGATTTGAAAATGATAAACAAGTAGAAACAACAACACTTGAAAGCAAGCCAACTGAAAATGATTGGTATGAAGCACCAGAAGATTTTGATTGGCAAAAAAGCTATTGTTTAACAGAAGGAGGCAAAATTGCTCAGCGGAATCAAGAAGATATTGAATTGGAGTTACTACAAAATGCGAAGTTTTCTGCACTTTCTAATCTTCATGCTTATTATGATAACTATACTCACCAATACGCAGGATATTCTCATCAGAAGTCTAAGTCGTACGAAATACAAGCAAAAGCCGCAGAGAACATTTTAGCAGCACCAGAATCTATAGACAAAAAAGATGCAGAAATTATAGAGCCATTAGCAAAAGTCCGAGGAATTTCAGTAGTAGAAATGGCAAGAATAATTCAGGAAAAAGCAAAAAGAGCGAAAAAAGCAATAATCAAGTGCGAAGAATTGGTGGATATAGCTGAAAGGGAAATCGGTGAAGCTAAAAGTAAGGAAGAGCTGCAAACTTTGCTAGATAATTGTAAACAAAAAATGCAAGAAAGTTGAAAAGGGGAAAAAGAAATGACAGAACAGTTTCTACATGGAGTAAATGTTATCGAGGTTACCTCAGGAGCGAGGACAGTACGAACAGCTAAATCATCGGTAATTGGAGTAATTGGTACTGCACCTGATGCTGACGGGCAAAAGTTTCCACTAAATAAACCAATATTAATAGCAGGAAGCTTAAAAGAAGCAGCAAAACTTGGTCAATCTGGGACTTTGCCTTCAGCTATTAATGCAATTTTTTCCCAAATTGGTGCAACAGTAGTAGTTATTCGAGTTGAGGAGAAAGTAGAAGAGACGCTCAGCAATGTCATTGGTGGAGTTAACGAAGAAACTGGAGAATATCAGGGAATTCAAGCGTTCTTAAGCAGTGAAAGCATAGTTCATGTTGCGCCAAGAATACTAATTGCACCTCAGTTTACTCATCAATTATCTGGAGATGCTGGAAATCCAGTGGTTAGCGCTTTAATTCCTATAGCAGAAAAGCTAAGAGCAATAATAGTAGCAGATGGACCAAATACCAATGATGAAGAAGCGATAAAATGGAGAAAAAGTGTAGGCAGCTCAAGAGTTTATGTTGTTGATCCGTGGGTTAAGGTTTTTATTGAAGGAAAAGAAGAAATTCTCCCTCCAAGTTCATTTGTAGCTGGTTTAATAGCTAAGATAGATAGCGAGCAAGGCTTATGGCACTCACCTTCAAATAAAGAGATAAATGGTATTGTTGGAACAAGCAGGCCTATTGATTTTACGCTCGGTAATATAAATTGTAGAGCAAACCACTTGAATGAAAATGAAGTAACAACGATAATTCATCAAAATGGCTATAGGCTTTGGGGAAATAGAACATGTTCAAATGACTCAAAATGGGCTTTTTTGTCAGTGAGAAGGACTGCAGATTTAATCAACGATAGTCTACTTCGAGCTCATTTATGGGCAGTTGATCGCAATATTACCAAAACTTATATAGATGATGTGATTGAGGGGGTAAATTCTTATCTTGCAAATTTAAAAGCGCAAGGGGCGATTATTAGCGGAAAATGTTATGCAACTCCAGAGCTCAATACACCAACAAATATTGCAAGCGGAAAAGTGTCTTTTGATTTTGAGTTCACGCCACCATATCCAGCTGAACAGATTACTTTCAGGTCACACCTTGTGAGTGGCGCAATATTGTAAAAGGAGAAAGAGAGATGTTACCAAAGATCCTAAAGAATTTTAACGTATTTGTTGATGGTCGTGGCTATGCAGGAAAAATAGATGAAGTAACCTTGCCAAAACTTACCATAAAAACAGAAGAATACAGAGCTGGTGGTATGGATATTCCAATAAATATTGATATGGGCATGGAAAAGCTTGAAGCAGATTTCACTTTTTCTGAATATGACTCTGAGCTCTTTAGACTTTTCGGATTGATAAACAATAATGCTGTTTCTCTTACTTTAAGAGGAGGTTTGCAGGGAAGTAGTGATGCCGAATCAGTAGTAATTAACTTAAGAGGGCTCTTTAAGGAACTTGATTTTGGTAACTGGAAGGCTGCTGAAAAAGCAACACTAAAATGTATAATTGCTGCCAACTATTATAAGCTTACCATTGATGGCAGAGAATTGATTGAAATTGACGCTGAGAATATGATTCGCAAGATCGATGGTGTTGATCAAATGACTTCTATGCGCACAGCTTTAGGAATTTAACTAAAAGGGTAAAACAATGCAAAAAATTAAATTAACTGAACCAATAAAAATCGATGGAATTTTAGTTTCAGAGCTAACTCTACGCCGTCCAAAAGTTCGAGATCGTTTAGCTGTTGAACGTATGGGTAATAGCGATGCAGAGAAAGAAGTAGCACTGATTGCAAATCTTGCAAGTATTTCAAGAGAAGCAGTAGAAGAATTTGATTTAGCAGACTACAATAAGATTCAAGAAACGTTACAAGGTTTTTTGTCTCAGCAGAAGAATTGAGGTTGAGCATATTATCACTTAGCTCAATGGTTGGTGGTGGAATCAATCAGTGGCTTGATATGGATATTGAAGAATTTATTACTTGGTTTGAAAGTAGCGGAAAATTATACAAATGAAGGCAATTTCTATAGTAATTGGAGCAACACTGCAAAGCAGTTTTAATAGTACGATAGCAGGTAGCACGAAGCAACTTTCTCGTATTGGTAGTACGATAAAACAACTTGAATCATCAAGTAAATCAGTATTCAAGTTTAAACAATTAAGCCACGATGCTCTGCTTGCTAGGCGTTCTTGGAATGAACTAGAAATAAAAACAAAATCTCTTGCTCAGCAGATAAAAAATACAGGAGCACCAAGTAAGAGCCTGCAAAACGAGTTTACAAGGTCTAAAACTGCAGCACTGAAAGCTAAAACAGCTTATTTACAAAAAAGAAGTGCTCTCCACCATTTACGCACGGAGTTCAGTAAAAGTGGTAGAGATATAAAATCTCTTATTGGAGATCAAGTTAAACTTGGCTCTTCTATTGAAAAGCTTAAAAATAACTATACAGCTTTAAATTCCGTAATGCAAAAACGTAAAGGAGTTTTAGCACAAAGAGCAAATTTCAAAGCTCAAATGATGGATGCTGTGGCACTTGGCCTCACCCTTGCAGCACCACTTAAGGCTGCAATTAGTTTTGAGAGTGCCATGGCTGATGTAAAGAAAGTTGTAAAGTTTGAAGATACAGATGTAAATGGCTTAACAAAGCTTGGGGAAACATTAAAGGAAATGTCACGAACAATTCCGCTATCTGCAGCAGAACTTGCGCAAATTACTGCAAGTGGTGGGCAGCTTGGTATTGAAGCTAAGGATCTTACGGTTTTCACAGACACTGTGGCCAAGATGGCAACTGCATTTGATATGTCAGCAGAAGAGGCAGGAGATGCTATTGCTAAGCTCTCTAATATTTACCAAATTAAAATTGGTGAAATGAAAAGCGTTGGTGATGCGATAAATCATATCTCTGATAACACTGCCGCAAAAGCTAAGGACATTGTTCCTGCACTAAACAGAATTGGTGGTACGGCAAGGCAATTTGGCTTAACTGTAGCGGAAGCAGGAGCTCTGGCAAGTAGCTTCATTAGTCTTGGCAAAACTCCTGAAAAAGCAGGTACGGCAATCAATGCAATGCTTAGCAAGCTGCAAACAGCAAGTAAACAGGGTGGAAACTTTCAAAAAGCTTTTCAGCAGCTAAAAATAAATGCTAAGGAATTTGAGAAAGCAATTGGCAAGAATGCACAAGGCACATTAGTTAAGTTTTTAGAAACAATTGCAAAACTAGATAAGCAAGAACGTTCTAGCGTTCTCTTTGATCTCTTTGGCCTTGAATATCAAGATGATATAGCACTACTTATTGGTAGTCTTGATGAATACAAAAAATCTTTACGATTAATAAACGGGGAATATAAGGGCTCAATGCAAAGGGAGTTTGAAAATAGAGCAAATACTACAGCAAACAACCTTCAGTTACTTAAAAACTCAATAGCAGAAGTAGGAATGAATCTTGGTTCTGTACTATTACCACCTTTAAATTTTACTGTTAATCTTCTGAGGTCAGCAACTACACAAGTAGCACTTTGTGCCAAGGAATATCCAGTACTGACTACAGTGATCATAAGTACGATTGCAACATTGATTAGTATTAAAATAGCAGCCATATCTCTTGGATATGCTTGGACTTTTGTAAAAGGTTCCTTATTTGCTCTTTTATCTACTTGGAAAATGTTTGGATCTGTTGTTACTTTGGTAAAAATAGGTCTTTCTGCAGTTTTTCCAGCAATAATTGCTGGATTTAAAGCATTGACAATTGCCGTAATGAGCAACCCTATGGGGCTGATTATTGGTGGTCTTGCTGTTGCTGCAACTTTGATAATTACCAAATGGCAAGTGGTAAAGAACTTTTTTGTTACTATCTGGGAATCGGTAAAAATTGTATGGAAATCTTTTTCTGATTGGGTAGGAAAGTTTTGGAATAATATTACTCAGCCTTTTAAAACAATCAATAATCTATGGAGCAAAAAAAATGAGGCTAAACTAGAAGTTAGATCTGTAAGTAATACTATAAGCGACGCCCTTAAGCACCCAATTGCAGCGCACAATAAGACTATAGAGAATAAAACACACAATAATCACTTTAATGTTAATATTCACCCAAGCTCTGGACAAGACGTACGTAGTATTGCTGATGAAGTAATGGAGCGAATTAGAGAGCAATTTAGTGGCGCACTTTATGATATAAATTAAATTATGCTGTCTCTTGGTCCATATAGATTTTCATTAACTGAGCGAGGTTTCACACGCAGGAATGAATATCGCTGGCCTGCACTTGAGCGTATTGGAGAAAAGCCATTACTTCAAAGTATTGGTCCTGGAGAGGACGTTATTGAGCTTGCGGGAGTAATCTATTCAGGAGGACTGGGGCAAATAAATAATATGCGAAATTTATCGAAACCTCTTTTACTCATTGATGGCCAAGGTAACATTTTAGGCCATTTTGTTATTGTGAAAATAGAAGAAACGCAGAGATATTTTTTTCCAAATGGTGAAGCAAGAAAGATTGAGTTTCACTTAAGTTTGAAGCACTATGATAACGTGTTGTCAGACGGATCACTAAATAATCCAGTTGATGATATACAACTTGATAATGATATATTACAAAACTAAGGAAAATGATATGTTAGATTTAATCTGCTGGAACTACTATGGATTCAGCTCAGGAGCAGTTGAGATTGTGTTAAGAGCTAATCCTGGGCTTTCAGAGTACGAACTTCTTCCTGCAGGATTAATCATTAAACTTCCTGTTATTCAAAAAGAGACACAAAAGCAAGTAGTAAAACTATGGGATTAAAATGACACCAGACTTTAGTATTTCAGTAGAGGGAATTTTAATCACTGAGTTGATAAAAAGTCGGTTAGTATCAATGCATATTACTGATGAAGCTGGAGTAATAAGTGATACTGCTGTAATTCATCTTGATGACCGTGATTCATTATTTGAAATTCCTAGAACTGGGGCAAAGCTAAATATTTTACTTGGGTATAAAGAAACTGGCATTGTGCCGATGGGAGATTACATAGTGAATGAAATTACGCTACAAGGCCCGCCACAAGGACTAAAAATCAAGAGTCATGCAGCGGATCTAAAAGAGTCATTAAAGGAACAAGTGTTTAATGAGTGGCATCAAATCACCTTAAATGATTTGGTAAAAAAGATTGCAGACAAACATGGCTATCAAGCTAAGGTTGCTGCAGAGTTTGCAAATATCATGATATCACATATTGATCAGACTGCAGAGAGCGATATGCATTTTTTAACCAGGCTTGCTCAAATTTATGGAGCAATAGCAAAACCTGCTGGAGGGTATTTACTGTTTGTTTCAAAAGGAAAAGCAAAGTCAGTTACCGGAAAAACTTTAAGCACTATTACTTTAACACCTAGAGATATTACAAATTGGAAAGTAAAATTTAATGAGCGTAATCAATATGGCTCGGTTATTGCTTACTGGTATGATTATGAAAAAGCAGAGACAATAACGGAAAAAGTAGGTGATCAAGAACCAAGCTATATTTTGCGAGATATTTATGCAAGTAGTGATTTGGCACAAAGTGCAGCATCTGCGAAGTTGAATCAGCTGATGAGTAATGCAGCAACACTCAATGTCACAATGCCAGGAAATCCTGAATTATTTGCTGAAGCAAAGATTAATCTTTCTGGATTTCGCAAAGGAGTTTATGGTAAATGGATAATAAATAGGGCTGAGCATGTAATTGATAACCTTGGCTATCGTACTATATTAACAGCAGTTATGGGAAAATAAATTGATAATTTCCTCATAAATATCTTTTTTTTCTTTATTATTGTTTAATTCCTCTACAGCAAGATCTAAAGGAGTTTTTTTATCTTTGTTTTTAGCAAGAGGATTTGCTCCATTTTTCAGTAGAAATTTAACAATTTCCAAGCGTCCTTCCTGTGCAGCATAGTGCAAAGCTGTCCAGCCAAAAGCATCAGTAGTGTTTACATTAATGCCTTCTTCAATTAGAAATTTTACAACTTCCAAACAGCCTCCGCTTGTAGCATAGTGTAATGATGTTGCACCAAAATGATGAGTAGCATTGATATCTACTACATTTTTTATTAAGGATCTTACAGTATCTAAATTACATTTTTCAGCTGCAGTAGATAATGTTTCCAGATCATTGCCACTTGCCTTACTTTTTATTGGCACATCTTTTGATAATTGGTCTGTACTAAAGTGCTGATACAGAACAATAACGCATATCATCGGTATTATTGAACTTGTTAACAATTTCCAAAAAAGGCTAGATTTCATGTTGATTATATTATTTACATCGCTTGTTTAGTGCAACTAATTAACTTTATTTTAGAAAAGATTTTTTGGACGTATTTTTGATGAATCTTGTATATGTATATATACAACTTTTCCTTTAAAAAAGATGACAAACACAGGAAAGATTCCTATGGCAGTAATTGCTACTATGGTGATACAAACAATAGCATTGATCTGGTGGCTAGCTAAGCTCGACTTAAGAGTGCATATGCATGATAAATTTATAGAGCAAAATCAAAGGACTACAGAAATCATCTATCGCCTTGAAGAAAGGGTCAAAAACCTTGCTGAGGAAGTTAATGAACTTGAGCAGAGACAAAAATAAAAAAGTGGCAAAGTATATTTTATCTGTTGATGGAGGTGGAATTAGAGGAATCATTCCTGCCATTATTCTAGCAGAAATTGAATCTAGAACAAGAAAGCCAATTTCCCAGATTTTTGACTTAATGGCAGGAACCTCAACCGGTGGGATTATTGTTGCTGGACTTTGTAAAAGCAATAAACCTCAATACTCTGCCAATGATTTAGTTGGACTTTACCAAGAGTATGGAGCTTATATCTTTCAATCATCATTTTGGAGAAAATCAATTGCTTCTTGGCTGAGTGGTTCTCAGTACTCGTATAGAAATATGGAATTTATTCTCAACAAATACTTTGGTGAAAGTACTATGGCCGATGTTGCAAGTAATCTACTGCTCACCAGTTATGACATTCACAATAGTTGTGAATTTTTCTTCAAAAGTTGGAAAGAAAAAAACATTAAGTTGAAAGATGCACTCAGAGCTACAACAGCTGCTCCAACGTACTTTACACCAAAACGTCTGAAAATTAGCCAAACAGAGAGAGTGTTGATAGATGGCGGAGTGTTTGCTAATAATCCAGCAGCTTGTGCATATGCAAGTGGCAAGAGATTATTTCCAAATGATGAGATTATACTGCTATCAATAGGCACTGGTGGAACAGATAGAAGTATAAAGTATGCTAACTCAAGGAAATTTGGCAAAATAGGGTGGATCAAGCCACTACTGAATGTGATGTTCGCTTCTGGATTGGATTGCGTTGATTATCAACTAGAACAAGTAATAGATGATAAATACATAAGAATACAATCGCAATTGAAAGTAGCATCGACTGAGATGGACAATATTACACTCAGAAATATCAAATTTCTTCAGCAAGAGGCAAGTAAAATGATAGAGGATAACCAGAAAGTGATAGACAAATTCTGCAAGCAAAATCGAAAACTATAACTGAGCTAGAAAAACAAAATAAGCGAGTTTCTAGTATCTACTTTAATAAATTTACTAAAATATTTTTTTAATATTATATATTGAATACAGAAGCACAAGAATTTCATCCAGTAATGCAGATAATTAATTATGTAATCACCTTTGTTGGTATTTTAATATATTGTGTAGAAATCAGTAAACTAATGTTGCTTTTAATTCAGGTTAAGTTTTGGAAGCATGATTTTCAAGTTCCTCAATAGATAAATCTGTTATTTTAGAAATAGCATTAACAGAAACGTCCAACATAAGTAGATTATTTGCAACCTTTATTGACTCTGCTTTGTAAATCAGGAATGTTGCACCAAATGTTGACATTAAACTTTATGATATGAGGTATCTTTGATGTTTTTACGCTACTAAATTCATGATATCCATCTCTTGGCGATTTAAGCCTATTTTTAGAGTATTTATAAAAAGACGATAAGACCCCTTCTACATCTAAAGCCTAAAATGCAATTCTCAGATGATCTCTGACAGACGTTTTTTTCATCAACACATTCAAAACAATAAAAAGATTGAATATTTCTTCACAATTGTGTATAATTATTAATGCTTTGGTGCACGTAACGATTATACTTTAAAAAGAATGTTGGCTACTGAGAAGAATGAAGACATCTTCATCAGAAAAAAAAGGGGCAAAAACAGAGAAAATTGATGTAACTACTTAAGGCAGGTGTCTCTATTGCAGCTGAGACAGCTGATCACTCATGATCAAATAAAAAAGTTATAAGCACACAGATTGGATCACAGTATCTTTTTTAAGAAGAAGATTTATCTTGCTTAAAAACTTGTAGATACTATATTTTACATAAATTCTTCATGCGAGGCCTTTATGTTTACTAATAGAATATCTAATAATCTGGATCAGCTGCAATTTTTTGTAGAGTTTTTAAATGAAAACTATGAAACTCAGAAACATCTTAGTCTTACGCCGCTACATTTAGCAGCAGGAAATGGTCAGTTGGATTTAGTCAACACTTTATTAGGAGAGGGTTTAGATATTAACTCAGAGATTAAGTACGATGCCTTTACGCCACTGTATTTTTCAATTGCAAAAAATCGCTTAGAGATGGTTAACTTTCTTATTACTCATGGAGCAGATGTAAACCATAAGACCATTCTAGGCTTTACACCTTTAAGTTTTGCATCCCAGCAAGGATATTTAGATATAGTCAACACCTTGATTGCAAATGGAGCAGATCTTAGTACTAAAACAGATAAACTTAATACACCTTTACACCTAGCAGCAGAGAATGGTCATCTAGATATAGTAAATGTTTTTATTGAAAAGGGATTAGATGTTAATGCTGTAAATAATGATCGAGCAAGACCTTTGCATTCTGCAGTACAAAATGGTAACCTCGAAGTAGTTAAAGCTCTTATTTCACAAGGGTCTAATATTAACGCTGGATCTTCAGGCATAGGTAATCATAAAGTTGATGCAAACATTACACCCTTACATCTGGGAACACAAACTGGTAGGTTAGATATAGTTAAAGTTCTGCTTGAAGCGGGAGCAAACGTTAATGCAAAAACAGATGATAAGATTACACCTCTACATTTAGCGTCTCAAAATGGCTTTTTAGAGTTAGTAGACATTTTACTAAAAGCAAAATCTAATGTTAATGCTAAGGATTATGAGAATCTTACACCTCTACATTTAGCAGCAGAACGTAATCACTTTGGAGTAGTTAAGTCTCTTCTTCTCGTAAGGGGAATTGATGTTAATGCTAAGGACCACGATAATTCCACAGCTTTACATATAGGATCTCAGAATGGTCACTTAGAAGTAGTGAAGCTACTAATAGAGAAAAAAGCCAATGTTAATGCTAAAAAAAACGAAGGTTTTACACCTTTGCATCTAGCAATTCAGCAAAGTCATTTCGAGGTGAGTGATTTTTTAATTAAAAATGGAGCAAACATTAACACCGTGGATGATCAGAATTGGACTCCTTTACATAATGCAGCATATAATGGTTTTTCTTTAAAAATAGTAGAGAGCTTAATTGCAAAAGGAGCAAATATAAATGCAAAGATGGATGATGGTAGAAGAGCTCTACATTTGGCAGCAGAACATAATCGCTTGGAAATAATGAATTTCTTGATTGAAAATGGAGCAGATATTAATGCTCTAGATAACAGAAGTTGGACTCCTCTACATTGTGCAGCATATGATGGTAATTTAGAAGTTGCTAAATCTTTGCTTGATAAAGGAGTAGACATTAATGCTAAAACAGTTAAAAGTACTACACCTCTACACTTTGCAGTAGACCATGATCATTTAGAGGTGGTTGAATTGCTCTTAGAAAAGGAAGCAGATATTAATGCTTTAGATCACACAAATTGGACTCCTTTACATTTTGCAGCAGAAAAAGGTTATGATCAGATAGCAACCGTTCTATTGAAACATGGTGCTGATGTAAATGTAAAAGAAAATCAAAATAAAGGCACAGCCCTACATCTTGCAGCTCAATATGGTCATCCTAAGGTAGTTAAAACTCTTATTATAAATGGAGCGGATGTTAATGCAAAAATGGATAAAAATGCTACGCCTTTACACTTAGGGGCACAAATTGGTAATTTAGATATAGTTAGGTCTCTACTTATGAGCGGAGCATACTTTAATGCTAGAGCTGAAGGAGGTAGATATGTTTTACCATTACACTTTGCAGAAAGAAGAGGAAACCCAGAAGTTATAAAATTACTAAAATTGACTGAGAAGTTATTTAAGGCTATAGAAGATAATAATTATTTAGGAATTGAGAGTTCCATTAGAGATGGAGCAATAATTGATTCGAAAAACGTGGATGGAAGAACGCCATTACATTATGCTGTTAATAATGGGCACATAAAAGTTGTAAATATCTTGCTAGCAAATGGAGCTGATGCTACTAAAGTTACTAACAAAGGTAATACACCATTACACACTGCTGCTTCCAAAGGTCATAAAGAAATTATTGAAGCTTTGTTACAACGTGTAAGCCACAATAAATTGAGTGATTTTATTAATGCTAAAACAATAGTTAAAGGCACTACATCGTTGCATGTTGCTACTGAAAATAGCTTTTTCGAAGCTGTAAAATCTTTGTTGAAACATGGTGCAATTTATAACATCAAGAATAAAGAAGGTAAAACACCACTTGATCTTTCTCGAGACCAGAATATTACTAACCTATTGAAATTAGTAGAAGAGCTATTTGAAAATGCAAAAAATGGTAATGTTGAAATTATCAGTAAGCTGAGAGCAATAAAACCCGATGAGCGCGTAGCTGTAACAAATGCTCGTGATGATCAAGGCAAGTCATTAGTCCAGGTTGCAGTAATCAATAAACACTCAAACCTTGCAAGTAGATTATTAGAAATATTAAAAAGTCCAGATCAGAGTTTACAAGATGTCAGCGTAGAAAATCGAGTAAAGAGTTTAAAGTTATAGCTCTCTTAAATGAAACTCTAATGAGGGTGCCAAGATCTAGAAAATATACAAAAATTTTGTTACAAAATAGTGAAATTTAGGAGGATTTTAAAAATATGCTAAATAATAATATTAACAAAGAATTAGAAAAAGCAGTCTATGAACGAAACTTAGAAAAAGTTAAAGCTCTTTTGTCTGCAGGTGCTAATGCTAACCTTAGAGTAGAAAGGAATAGAGATACGTTACTTCATACTACTAGTAGTGTAGAAATTACTAAAGAGCTTTTGTTAGGTGGTGCCGAAGTCAATTCAAGAAACATGTATAGTGAAACTCCACTACATTCTGCTATAACACTGGGGAAGGAATTAGAATTAGTTAGAGAACTTCTGAAACATGGTGCTGATGTAAATGCAACAAACCGTAAAGGCAATACTGCACTGAACCATGCTGTAAAAAAAAGTGGTAAAAATCTGGAAGTAGTTAAAGAACTATTAGAATATGGAGCTGATATTAATATAAGAAATCGTGAACGACGGCTTTATGATAATTGTTCCACATCTTTAGATAACGCTGTAAGTGATCTAGCATGCGCTAAATTGTTGATTAAATTTACTTTAGTAAGGAACTTCAATAAGGATTACGGAAAAATTATTGACTTATCTCCTTATAAAGGATGCAGTAATTACAGTAAATTATCAAGTTATCTAGATGACTGTGTTTGTGAAATTCTTCAAATGAAAACAGATGAAATAAAAGATAGCCTTCCACTATATGAATTTGTTACAAATAATTTCAACATACATGTACTATATAATAATCAATTATCTGTAAGACTAGCAAAAATTGATTATTCCATACGCTATCCTATATATAATGATATCATATTAGATAAGGTAAAACCTTTTTTAGAAAGAGCAGATTTGTTAAATAAGTTAAGTAAGATACAATTTTATACTAAATTAGATGTGGCAGATCAAGATGCCAAAGAAAAGAAAATTATTCTGGATCATGATTCTACATATAATATAACTGAATATCTATCTAATGATAACTTGTTAAACTTTATAGTAGCGTTTGATGATTCCAATAAACGTACTTTTCAATCTTTAAGTTCCTTAAATAATCTCGTAGAGCCTGGTACAAGACTTTATGAAACTTCTATAAGTAATGATACCAAACGTGCAAGATTAGAATAAATACATTTTTTGTCAGTACTAGAGTTTTTTATGAACAACAATTAGTCGTATGGTTCCAGAGAGGTGATACATAAGAGATTGCTATAATGCCAAAACACTAAACTTAGTGCTTTTTTATGTAAGTTGATCATCATTTCTCTTTGTTGTTTTCAAACGGGTTATTATTAGTAGGTGTTACTAAAAATTTAAACAACCAACACATTTCCCACACCCAAAATCAAATGTTGTGAAGGCTTTTCGTCCTGAAATTGCAGGATTAGTAGATATTCTCTCAAAAATATTTTATTAACAAAAGATGCTATTTTAAATTTTGCCATATTAAGTAAACTTTGCTATTCTAATACTGGTGTAAATATATCTCAGAGAGGGTTTATGCATGTACCTAAACAACAAACCAGTTTTTATCAAGAAGATAAACAGTTTTTATCACGTTCTTACACATCAAAAGAGGAGTTTATTAGAGAATATAAAAAGCTCTACCGCAGAAAAGCAAAAGCTGAAGAACTTTATCTCCTGGTTTTAACTGAACTCGAAGAGGCAATATCAGATGGTAATGTCGACAGCTTAAAAAAATTAAGCAATTTTATTGATTACATAACTGATGCAGAAGATCAAGTAACTTTGAGAGACTATTATGATAATGCTAACAATCCTGTTAAGAGTACTAACTTAGTTATCTTAGCTTGTAAACACAATAAGGTAAAGATTTTAGAATACCTACTTGGCAATAATAGTAAAATTCTCAGTAATTTATCTGTTGGCATCAGAGAAACTACTATATTACCAGATGATGAGGATGAAACATGCCATAATGCGTTTTATTATGCTATACGTTCAGGTAATGTTGAACTTCTTGATACACTCATTAATAAATGGCCAGGTAATTATTTTGCTGTTCATTTCAGGGAATTAGATGAAATTCTTTCACGAGCTTATGAGGAATTAAAACTAAAGAACGTATTCTTGTCAGAAGAGATAGAAATTTTTGTTGAAAATAAGTTGATAAACCTCCGTTTTTTCTCTAGTGCTTCTGGACAAGATCAGAATGTGAAGAGTTATCTTAATAACATAAGAGAGCGGATTGAGTTAGTACTTCAAAATATTAGCCTGTTAAAGGCAGAGTATTCAAACACAGAAAAAGTAGATGAAAAGTTTTTATTCATAGCAAAATTTATTGCACAAAATATTCATATATTAAAGCGGCAGTTGAAATCAACCTACGATAGACTACCTTGGGAAGAAATGGAATTTTGTTTGATCAGTTTTGTTTCTTCTCACATAAAACGACAGGAAATGAATCTATTCTATAATGCCACATTGAATAAAAGTAAAATACTAGACCACTTGGAAAATTTTGCAAAGAAACTTAAAGAAGAAAAAGATATTATAGAAGGTGTGGACATTGGTAAATTTGCTGATCTCCCGAAGTTAAAACGTGAGAGGGTTGTTGCAGAGATCGTTAGCAATTATCCTCAATTTGGAGAGTTGTATAGCGATTATCAACAAATTAGGGATATTCATTCTTTAGAGAAAATAAGTGATTATATAAAGTTGGCATTATCAGCTAATCCTAAAGAAAGGGAAGGACAGTTAATTATTACAAGGGTTTTACAGGTTATTGGTGAATATTTAAAAAACACTCTAGAATCTCCCAAGTTATCTAGCACTACAAGCGAGCTTCTTCTACTATCATTACCAAAGAACACAAGAGAAGTCATTATAGATTTACGTAACTCACTATCACATGCTTACTCGCTCTCTAAAAGAACAGAGATTGAGGAAAATACAGATGTTAACTTTTTTATTGGTGTTCAAAATGATACTAAAAGAATCGATAATGTAATTACTGATATTCTTTACAATAACAAGATTAAAATAGTCATAATATTGCTAAAGAAAATTACCAGAGGTGAAAACTTAGACGAGATAAAAGAAGTTGCTGGAATATTTAGTAACGTTGAATTAGATGAAATGATTACAGAGAGTTTTAAAGTGATGGAACATGATAAGCTTGAAAAACTCATAAAAGAATTAAGCAATAATATAACTGAAAAGACGAATTATGAAAAGGAGCTGTTTAATAAAATTGATAACATAATCAATTTTGCAAAAACTAAATCAAAAAATATCAGAACTGATTATGTTACGGCGTTTATATCATTAAAGAGCTTAGATGTTGGTTTGAATGACAATAAGATTGACCATAATGTTATTAGAGGAATAAAATTCTTTGCTAATAAAACACTAGAGAATATTCCTTCCCAAATAGAGTCTCACAATCTTAAAGAAATAGCCGAACTATCAATGAAAATTTCTCATAGTGTTAGGTCAAGAATACAGGATGACAACCTTGATAAAGTAAATAGATTAACTTGTGAGATTTTTTACATTGCTGAACTTGGAACAGGTGACCTTAAATGGATTGAGGAATTAAGAAACAAGTTGAATGAGAAAGGTTCGTTTATTCCTATACATAAACAAAGGAAGGCTTACAACATAACAGAAGAAAAATACAATAACCAGCTTGAACTGAAGTTATCTGAACTGAAAAGTATTTTGAGGAATAACGCATTAAGTGGCAAGTTAACTGAAAAGCTTCCTTCCTACAAGAGGAATAAAAAGTTGCAAGCAGTAGTAGAAATGCTTGTTCTGGATATAATGTCAATTTTAGGTAGATCAGAGAAGCATCTAGAAAACAATCTACTTTTTTTAGATGATAACACTCCTTTATTAACTGGAAAATGTTTGCGTAATCATTTAGCACACGATAATACCTTAGTTGATGTATTGTTATCTGATCCCTCAATAGCAGTTATCTTGAACGCTAAAAAACTTATTTCAGAAAATGTAATAAAAAGTAAGAAGAAAATTGGCAAGTCGGTAAGAGATGATCCTTCCAAGCTGAAAGATAAATACGATCAAAACCTTATCACTATTACTAATCAGGAAAAAATGTTTGCTGCGTTGGAAGAAGGAAATCTTGAAGACTTAAAGAGTTATCTCAAAAAAGGAGCAGACATCAATGCTAGAAGTATTAACTCATGGACTACATTACATTTTGCTGCTAAGGGACCTAGTCTTGAAATTATAAAATTTGTTCTTAATCAAAATTTAGACGTTAATGTTAAAGATATTAATGGTCAAAGCCCACTACATATTGCTGCTGCATATGGAAGGAAAAATATTGTGGAATTTTTTATAGGAAAAACAGGTGTATATGTTGATGATCTAGATAATAGTGGCAAAACATCACTACATATTGCAGCTAAAAATGGTCACAAAGATGCTGTTGAAATTCTACTAAAAAATAATGCTAATACTAATACCAAAGATATAGCTGGTTTTTCACCTTTACACTATGCAATAAAAAACAATCATATTGATGTTGCTAAGATTATGCTAGAAAAAGAAGCGAATGTTGACATCAACGAAACTATGGGTGGCTTTACTTCACTACATATAGCTGCAGAAAGTGGTTATCTAGGGCTAGTTAATTTTTTACTGAAAAATGAGGCAAATGTTAATGCAAGAAACGATAAGGAGGGAATACCATTACATACAGCAGCACTAAATGGCCACCTAGAAGTAGTGAATGCTTTAATTCTCAAAGGAGCCGATGTTAACTCCAGAGTTATAGATGGTTGTACACCATTACACTATGCAATAGAAAACGGTCATGAAAAGATAGCTAATATTTTATTGAAGCATGGAGCTAATGTTAATGTTGTTGACAAAACCTATAATAACACACCTTTGCACTACGCAGCAAAAGATGGACATGAGAAAATTGTTAAGGCTTTACTGACAAATAAGGCAAATGCTAGTATTGCCACTGTGGAAGGTATAACCCCACTACATTTTGCAGTGCAGAGTGGCCACTTGAAGATAGTTGTTGCTCTTCTCGAGCATGGGGTTAACATTCGCGCTAAAGATAAAAATAATGCTACGCCATTACACTATGCAGCAGAGAGTGGTCATAAGGCAGTTGCTGAGCTTTTAATAAAAAATGGAGTAGAAATCAATGATAAAGCCAATAATAATCTAACACCATTACATGTAGCTGCTCTGAAAGGTCACAAAGATATTATTGAACTCCTAATAAGAAATAAAGCTGAAGTTAGAGCTCAAGACATTAAGGGTAGTACACCATTACATGCAGCTGCGATGAATGGTAGCAAAGATATTATTGATCTTCTAATAAAAAATAAAGCTGAAGTTGATGCTAGAACTAATGATGGCATGACGCCATTGCATGTAGCTGCTCTAAGTGGACATAAAGACGCTATTGCTTTTCTAATCAAAAGTAAAGCTGAAGTCAATACTAGTGCTAATTATGGTCTTACACCTTTACATGCAGCTATTGTAGGGGGTCACAAAGATATTGTGAACCTTTTAATAAAAAATGAAGCCAAAGTTAATATGGAAGGTATTGCAGGTAGTACACCATTACATGTAGCTGTGGAGGAAGGTTATAAAGAAATCGTTGGAATTTTGGTAGCAAATAGAGCCAATGTTAATGTTAAGAGTAACAACCTAACACCATTGCTTTCTGCTATTAAGCATAATCATAAGGAAATCGTTGAAGTTCTTGTAGAAAATGGAGCTAGTGTTAATGCAGAAGGTGGTGAACCTTTATCATTAGCAGTGCTCGCTGGTTATAGGGATATTGTAGAGATTTTGCTAAAAAACAAGGCCCGTACTAATATGAAAGGTCCTGAAGATGCTACACTATTACATTTGGCTGCTAAAAGAGGCCACAAGGAAATAGTAAATGCTCTGATAGCAAGGGGAGCCAATGTTGATGCTATGACTATTAATAGTACAACACCATTATATCTTGCGGCACAAGAAGGCCATGAAGAAGTTGCTGAAATTTTGATAGCAAACAAGGCTAACGTTAACTTTGTAAATGTTGAAGGTGCTCCACTACATATAGCTGCAGGACACGGTCATGTTAATGTTATTGAAGTCCTATTAAGTAATGGAGCAAAAGTTAATGTTAAGGACAATAAGAGCAGAACACCTTTAGAATTAGCAGTTGCACATGGTCATTTGCAAGTGGTTAAAATGTTACTGCAGTATAAAAAAGTAGATATGAATGCTAAAGGCAATGATGATTGGACTATACTGCACATTGCTTCACAGGAAAGTAACTTGGAAATGGTAAAATGTCTAGTAGATGAAGGGTCTAATATTAATGCTAAAAATGCCTCTGGATCAAAGCCTATACACATTGCAGCTAGAGAAGGTTATAAAGATACCGTAGAGTTTTTCCTTAGCAAGGGGTTGAGTATTAATGAGCTTGGTACAGCTAACCAGACATTACTACACTATGCTGCAATGAAAGGTCGGTTAGAAGTTGTAAAGTATTTGATAGCACAAGGTGCTGACGTTAATGCTAAAGATACTAATGGCTTAACCCCTATGCATATTGCTGCTAATTTTGGTTATAAAGACGTTATTGAAGTTTTATTAAAAAATGGTGCAGTTTATAACGCTGTTGACAAGCTTTGTAGAAGACCATTAGAAATGACTAACGATAAAGACGTTATCAATCTATTAGCATCAACTGAGAAATTATTTGAGGCTGTAAAACGTAATAGCTCTTCAGAGGTTGAGAATTACATTAAAGCAGGAGCGTTTGTTAATGCCAAAAATGCTGATAGTGTAACACCATTATATTATGCTGCATGGAAGGGCTATGATGGAGTTGTCAATATTCTATTACAAAATAAAGCTAATCCTAATGTGGTTGGTAACAAGGGGTTTACTCCTCTGCATTATGCTGCTAAGTTCTCTCACTTAAAAGTTGTAAAGGCCCTATTATCTAATGGTGCAGTATACAATGCTGTCTCTGACAGTGGGAAAACACCATCAGATTTTACTGTGGATAAAAGTATAACTAGCTTATTTAAACTAGTCAGTGAATCATTTAAAAAGGTTAAAGATGGTAATGCTCAAGTTATTAATGACCTAAATAAGATAAAGGATATTGATACAGTAAAAGCAGTGATGAGTGCTCGTAATAGAGAGAACAAAACGTTAGTAGTTGCTGCAGTACATAGTAACTTTTCAAAAGTCGAGCAGTTGAAGCAGATATCGCAAAGTGACGTATCCGCTCAGATTGATACAGCTTTAGTGCTCTTGAATCAAGGCAATTACCAAAAAGCCTTAAGTATTTTCAGAAGCGCATTTGAAAGAAGAAAAGAAATACTAGGACCAGACAATCCTGGTACTTTAGATATTCAGACATATATAGCCAAAGTGCTATATAAGCAAGGAATTTACCAAGAAGCTTTAAATATGCTTAAAGAGATTTTTCAGAAACAAAAAGAAATGCTGGGTTTAAACGATAAGGATACTTTAAGTACAAGAAGTACAATCGCTTTAGTGCTGCATAGACAGGGGAAAGATGAAGAAGCTTTTAATATTTATCAAGAAGTCTATCAGAGACAAAAGGAAATACTAGGGTCAAATCATTCAGATACCTTAAATACTCAGTTTCACATGGCATTAGTATTAGATAAACAGGGAAAATATGAAGAAGCGTTAAATATCAATAGGGCAGTTTTTGAAAAGAGGAAAGAAACACTAGGTACACATGATCTAGCCACTGTGAGTGCCAAAAATAATATAGCAATGGTACTAGCTAACCAAGGTAAATACGAAGAGTCCTTAAAAATCTATAAAGAGGTTTTTGAAAAGAAGAAAATAATTTTAGGTATTAATCATGCTGATACCTTGAGAACGTTACATAACATTGCTGGGGTACTCTTCAATCAAAATAAATATCATGAAGCCTTGAAAGCTTTTCAAGAGGTTTTAAATATCCAGAAAAAAGCTTTACAACAAAATCACCCAGAAACCTTGAATACTCAATACAACATAGCAAATGTACTTTTTGCTCAAGGGAAATGGATCAGCGCACTTAAAGTCTACAGAGAAAGTTTAGATCAAAGAAAAGCTGTTTTTGGACCAAGTCATCCGAGTGTTTTAGATATTTTAAAAAAGATAGAGATGATTAATTTTAGATTTAAGCTTGAGGGTAGCGAAGCATCAGAGGTTCTCCAGCATCTGCAGAAAGATATCAACATTGCTGCTAGTAAAGGTGATATACGAACTGTTCAGCGTCTGTTAAAAGATGGAGCTGATGCCAACGATAAAGATATTGATGGAAGAACACCGTTGCATTACGCTGTTAGCAATGGACACATAGATATTGTAAACATCTTACTAACAAATGGAGCTAATGTTAGTCAAGTTACTAATAAAGGTAATACACCATTACACACTGCTACTTCCAAATGTTACAAAGAAATTGTTGAGGTTCTGTTACAACATATCAGTCGTGATAAATTAAATGACTTTGTTAATGCTAAAACTACTTCTAGTGGTACTACATCACTTCATGTTGCAGCTAAAGGTGGCTCCTTGGAAGTTGTAAAATCTTTATTAAAACATGGTGCAATTTATAACATTGAGAACAAAGAAGGTAAAATACCTATTGATCTTTCTAAGGACCAAAAAGTTACTAACCTACTGAAATTAATTGAAGAATTGTTTGGAGATGCAAAAAAAGGTAATGTTGAAATTATCAGCAAGCTTAAAGCAGTAAAACCTGATGAGTTTATAGCTGTAACAAATGCTCGTAATAATCAAGGGAATACATTATTGCAAGTTGCTATAGCCAATAAACATAAGAATATTGCAACTAAATTGTTAAAAATGCTGAAGGAGCCAGATCAAAATTTACAAGACGTCAATATAGAAAGTGGAGTTAAAAGTTTGAAACTTTGAATAATACTATTGAAATATTTATATATAACCTAAGTTAATATTATACTTAAATCAGTTACAATATCTGAGTTTCAGCAAGCCATAGAGTCAAATTAAGGAAAGTAGATATAGAAAAAAGTACAAATTTTTGGTACATGGGCTACTTTATACTCCACATCACAGCTACAAGTTTACCATTTTATTCTATTAGACATATTTATTGCGTTAAAGGAGAGTATATGTAAACACCTGGATTTATTACAGAAACTAAAACACTGCAAGATAGTAAAAATATTATGTTTAAACTAGTTTGACTTATATTATATACTGTGGATAATATATCATCTATTTATGATTATATTAATATAAGGAAAATGTTATAATCTGGAGGGTAAGTAGTTATGCTAGGCAATGATAATACAAGCTACAGTTTAATTTCTGCAGTTCGTGAAGGAAGACTAGAAAGAGCAAGGGAGTTAATTAATTCTTTTGGACTATCTTATTCACAAGCATGGTCAGAAGGATATGTTTTACTTCGTGATGCTATTGAGAATAAACATACAGCGGTTACTAAACTACTTTTAACAAACGGTTCTAAAGTTAACAGCAAAAACAAAAGACCTTCTAATACTCCACTTCATTTTGCTGCTATAAATGGTGACATAGAAATTGTTAAGATGCTTCTAGACAGAGGTGCTAACATTGATGCTAAAAATCAGTATGGCAGAACTCCGCTTCACAATGCGATTGAAAATAAGAAAATGGAAATTACCGAACTACTTTTAAATCGTGGAGCTAACATTAACGTCAGAAGCAATGATGGTATAACTCCTCTTCATATTGCAGCTGAGAGAGAGTATTTACAGATTGTTGAGCATCTTTTAAAATATGGAGCTTATGTTAATTGTGTGTGTACTTCAACATGGAAAAAAGGTTATGCACCACTGCACTTTGCTGTTGAAAAAGGTAGTAAAGAAGTTATCACGTTGCTTTTAAGTAGAGGTGCTAATGTTGATGTTAAAGGGGAAGATAGTATAACCCCTCTTCATATTGCTGCTAAGAAAGGATATATGCATATTGCCGAAGATCTTCTAAACCATGGTGCTTGTACTCATTCTTTCACATTGAAGGAAGGATATACGCCACTACATTTTGCTTCTGAACTAGGCAATGAAGAAGCTGTGAAATTATTCTTGAATAAAGGTGCTGATATTAATGCTAGCACAAATAGTAATTTAACGCCACTTCATATTGCTACCAAAACAGGACGTAAAACAGTTGTAAAGCTGCTCTTACAACATGGAGCTAAAGTTGATAATCAGGACAAAGATGGTAAAACCACACTACACCTCGCTGTTGAAAAAGGATATTTAATGATTGTTGAGGATGTTTTAAAGTATTGTCCTGATATTA
Source organism: Wolbachia endosymbiont (group A) of Bombylius major (assembly GCF_947251895.1). Classification (NCBI taxonomy): domain Bacteria; kingdom Pseudomonadati; phylum Pseudomonadota; class Alphaproteobacteria; order Rickettsiales; family Anaplasmataceae; genus Wolbachia; species Wolbachia endosymbiont (group A) of Bombylius major. The sequence continues at coordinate 1,439,892 of NZ_OX366395.1, forward strand.
ATCATCAAAGTAACAGAAGCTCTCTTAAAATCGCAGTGCACGGCTATGGAGAAGAGTATAAAAAGATTGTTGAGGCTCTTCTAGAATATGGTCTTATTGTTAATCTCGAAGATGCAAATAATCCTAAGTTATTACATGCTGCTGTTGAAAAAGGATATTTGAAAATTGTTGAAGACCTATTGAAGTATGGTGCTGATGTTAATACGTTACACAATTCAACATCTAAAGAAGGTTTTACACCTTTACATAGTGCAGCCAAAAACAAACAGGAAGAAGTAGCTAAATTATTGATAAGCTATGGAGCTGATATAAATGCTCAAGACAAAACTGGAAAAACTCCAATATTTTATGCTACTGAGAATGCCGATTTAAAAATTACCAAGCTACTTTTAACTAATAGAGCTAATGTAAAAGATAATCCTGAGCTATTGAATATTGCTGTTAAGAAGGAATGCATAGAAATCGTTGAAGCTCTTTTGCAACACGATACTGATATTAACGCTAGTGATAAATATGGAAGAACAGCATTGCATTTTACTGCTTTAAGTGAGAGTGAAGGTTTTTTTGGATTTCTTACTAATGAAGATCCTGATATTAATATTAAGGGAGAAATTGCTAAACTGCTTCTAAGTAAGGGAGCTAATATAAATGCTCAAACCAAAAATGGTATTACGACGCTTCATGCTGCTGCTCAGAAAGGATATACGAAAGTTGTTGAAGCTCTTTTAGAATATAATGCAGATGTTAATTCTACAGTTAAAAGTGATATAACACCTCTCCATCTTTCTGCTCAACAAGGAAATGAAGTAATTAGCAAAATGCTCTTGAACAAAGGAGCTAACGCAAACGCTAAGCAAAAAGATGGAATAACTGCGCTTCATATTGCAACTCAAAAAGGCCATAAAGAGGTTGTAAAAGTATTGCTAGAATGCGGTGCTAAAGTTGGTTCTAAAATTAAAAGTGACATAACACCACTGCACCTGGCTGCTCAAAAAGGTTACCAGGAAATTATTGAGACTGTCTTGAAATTTGGTGCTGATATTAACTCTAGAGATGAGTATGGCAGAACAGCACTTCACATTGCTTCTAAAGAAGGACATGAAGAAGTTGTTACAACTCTTTTGGAATATGGCTCTGATATTAATATTACGAGTAGAAATAATCATACACCACTTGATTCTGCTATGGCTGGTATAAGGTCATTCTATAGTCAACTCAACAACTATGACTCTGATGATGATGGTTATTACGATCCTGATCGTGGTGTCTGTTCGTGTGAAGTAACTGCTGAAGCTCTTAAACGCCACATAGTTAAAATGAAAACCGCAAATTTATATGTAAGTGAAAAAAATTTACTATCAATGAGTATCAGTGGTGAAATAAGTGGCTTTCAGGATGAATGTGAGGAAGAAATAGCAAGGATGAAGAGTGAGAAGATTAATAATCCTAACATTTCATTTTATGATATCTTGGCAAAAGGTACAAGCTCATTAGCAATATATATGAGGAATGAAAATATAGTGCAGGTTTTAAAATCAGACGACTATAAAACAAAATTTCCAATATATGCTAGTATGGTCGAAAGTCATTTCAGAAAGGGTATGGAAAGAAAAGAGTTACTTGAACAAGGCAATAAAATTTTCCATTTTCTCTTTAACAATTTTCCTGAGTTACCATATGACTGTACTGAAAAAATATTTAGCTACCTGAGTAACGAAGACTTAAGAATTTTGATAGATGCTTGTAACCCTCTTAGCATCAGTAATCCTAATACTAATATTAACAATGTAGTGATTACCTCAAGTACATCTCAAGTACAGTACGTTTAAGTTAAGGAAAAATAGCAGAACAAGCTACTTTCAACATTAAGTAATGGCTTTAGTAATTTAAAGATTATTTTAAAGGTTTTATGGAAATATTCAAAAAAGTATACGTGTCAAGTTAAGGAAAAATGAGCAAATTTAGTGCACTAAAAGTTGGGGAATATTAAATAAATCATTGGAGGTAAGTTTGGAAAGTAAAATACTTATCAAATGAAGATGAAGAAAATAATCGCAGAAATGGGAGGAATGCAATAACTCTACGTACTACAATTAATCTAGTTTATAGCATTACCCATGGTAATCCAAATAAGATTTTTTTCTCATAATCAAGTCATAGTAAATTGGAACAACTTTTCACATCTAACAAAAGCTCTGACTTTAGATTTAGGATTGAAATTAGTAAGTAGAATGATTACGTAATGCATATATTAGTGAAAGGAGGTACAACATGAGTAATATAGTTCATTCAAATAAAAACAATAAATGTGATAACTTTAGTGTAAGAGGACTACAAAGAGCCGTTGATAACATATTTGATAGCTTCTTTACAGGATGGGACTCAGAGCTTTCCAGAAGAGGTAGTAGTCTATTACCAGCTTGCGATTTTTATGAAACAAAAGAAAGCTATTGTCTCTCACTAGAGCTACCAGGTATTTCCAAAGAAAGCATAGACATTAGTATATCTAGCGACAGCTTAATAGTGAAGGGTGAAAAGACGTGTAATAACGAGTCAAAAGATAAGCAGTTTTACCATCGAAAAAGATACTATGGATCTTTCTATAGGTCTATTCAGCTTCCAGTAAATGTAGAGCAAGATAAAGTGTCTGCTAATTTTTCAGATGGAATATTGCACGTAACCATACCTAAGTCGGAGAAACATATCAAGAGAATTGATGTAAAGTAACCAGTAAGTAATAGCAGGCTTCTAGTTTGAGGCTTGCTACTTTAAATTATTATAGATGGAATGTAATAAAGTTCAATTATCTTTTCTAGATCTAAATTTTTGTCTTAGCGTATTTATTATACAGATAGTGTAAAGCCTTTGTTAAGCTTACATATTGTCAATAATCTATTAATAACTCTTATGGTATAATTGACTTTGAAGAAAGAGGGAGTATGAGTGAGGCAAATCCAATAGTTACATTGAAGGCTAAAATTAAAGAATTTGGTTTTAGTGAATTAAAGGCTGGTGAGAGCAATAAATCAGCAAACTCTGGTGAAACAATGTATTTCGATTTTCCAAGAATGAACTTTGTTATTAATGGAAAAATTATAGATACAGTTTTAACCTCTGCATTAATTGAAGGAGCTCAATATCGCAAAAGCAACCTTTTTAATAGTTATGATATATACAGTAGTGAAACCGCAAGAGAAAAACAAAGAGAAATAGATACAGATTATGGTAGAGCTTTTGTTGATTCAGTCCTCAAGGATCTTGAAAAGGAACTTGCACATAATGCGTTATGTGAATTATGGAAAAGTCACTGCAAAAATTCTGAAATTCCTGATTATCAGAAAACCACCTCATATGGGAAAGATTTTGAGAGATTTTACAATGCTGGAAGAGAGCATCTGCATCTATTACTAAAAGTAGGAGATGAGAATAAGAACTATCGCCCATTTGTAAAAGAAGTCTTTAAGGAAATGTTCCAATACGCAGAAGCAAGTGTTCCGAATGACCCTATTTTAGAAGAAATAATCACTAATTGTAACCAAGCGGGGTATGAATTTGCTGTAAGCATCCCTATTCTTGAAAGTTCACTCTTGGAATATGGATTAAAAGGGGAATATAGCAAGAATAAAACAATGTGTATTGATTGTGCTGATCCAATCAGTACAAAAGTAAAATCTGATATGTTAGTGTTCGTAACGAAGTTTGATAACCCAGGAGAAAAAATATGCGATCTATCGACTTCACTTGAATTTGTACTTGAGTCTCAAGATGGTAAAGATGGTGTAACCTATAAAGATGGCAAATTATTACTTACTATTCCTAAGGAACTAAAAAATTATAAAGGGGAAAGTAGAAACTTGTTTGATGTTATTAAAGAATATTTTCAAAAATTCTGCGAAAAATTAGGATTTAAATTCGAGATAAAAACACAAAAAATAGAGCATGATTTGGACGATTCGCTGAAAGTAAATAGTCATCTTGAAAGCCTAAGACCACCTATTTGTAGTAATAATTATGCTCTTGGTCATTAAGTACTTTAAACCATAAGCTCAAGTTAGAGAGAATGGCACAAATGTTATTAAACAATAAAAGTTATAGTTGTATCTGGTTACTTAAGTTAGCTATAGAATGCCTTCTGTGTATATTAAAAGGGTATTTATTTTGTTATTTAAGTTTCCTCTTTTGGAACATAGAAACATCCTAGGAATAATCCTACTGAATTCTATGATATTATTTTTTGTAACATTGTTATATACTTCATAAGAAAGCTTATATCTCTCACCGCCATCTTTAAAGAAGACATCATTATCTTTAATTGTTTCAACCAAAATTTCCTTTCCTTTATTTTTTTTGCACTTTCAACTTTTTTACTGCATCTTGTGTTCTGCTTTGATCTAGATCAAAATCAATGTTGGTACAAATAACAAAATCTTTCAGTTCACCATTGATAAAGTCTTGATTGTATTTAATCTTTAAGTAGGAAATGAAATACTTTGCCAAATTAAATTCACCATCTTTATTTTTTGTGAGTAAATCGCTTATTCCAATTTTATTATCCTCCTTATTTTGCTTGTGTTTTGCTTGCAAAAAACGATATATTTTTTTTGATTTTGAATTATTACATATAAAAACCAAATCATCAAATTTTTCAGCATTATTCTACTCTGTAGCCAAACGAAAAGAGTAGCTTTTATCTAGTCCACGCTTTAAAAATAACATTAACAATTTTAGCTGGTAAATGTTGCCATGAAGAGTATTATTTAATCCAGAAGCAAGGTATGTTCTTGATTCATCCTCTTCGATTTTTGTTCCTTCAGGCTCTTCTTTTTTCATGAAGGAAATTCGTAACCGTTCACGGATTGTGAGAATGAATAAAGAACTAAGCAGTGACAGCTAGTAGATTCTGTAGCTTTTGAAAGGGGTTTTGGCCATTTAGACGTGATGTCAAAAATATTGACAACATTCTTTCCACGAATCTTTCCCCACGTTCTGACCAGGTGAAAAAGCTGTTTTTACGATAAATTACGTACCGTCTAATTTGCCGTTCTGCAAGGTTGTTGGTTGTTTCTATCACTTCAGGTTTTCTTAAAAACTTCCACATCATATCCTCAGACCGTAACATCTTAGCGGCCATTCTTGAAGCTTGAGTGCTATTTACAACCCTCGTCATTTTACGCAAAAAATGTTTTACCCTTTTCCGAATTTTTCGCATCAGTCGATAAAATCTCAAATTATCTATCGAATTGTGTTTTTTTGCCTTGTCTACTACAAACACCTTATTGCTGAGCGATTTTAGTGCTTGGCCAATTTTGCTCACTTCAACATTTTTACTATGGGCAAATCTCTCAAAATCTCTTGCCAAATGTGTCCAACATATCTGTCTATTTTCACGATTGAAGTAATTGTATACAGCGTATCTATTGCTCACAACTATGCCATCATATTCTGGCAGTAAACTCTTCAACACCTTCTTACCACGAGACTCGCTTACCTTCAGAAGTGTCAACGCTTTGTTCGTTATTACCCAACTCCAGCCTCTCTTTCCTTGATTTCTGTGTCCTGTTTCGTCTATATGCAAATATTCGCTTCCTTGTAACTCTTCCTTCATTTTCTCATATTCAGATGCACACTTCTTCGATGCCCTGCGTTCAGTATTTGAGACTAAACCAAGGCTTATATTTAGATTAAAAATACTGCCTAAAATTTGCTGTACCTCTCTTTTTGAGTTAATAAAAAAGCCGCTAAGGCTGCTTATAATTGTTTTAGCATTAGATCCTAGAAGATCTCTTGCAACACCTTCGGGTAAATTTGCTGTAATTCTTTTATTACATACTCTACAATGTCCTCTTTGCAATCTGTACTCAGTTACAGTTGGCTTAATTTCTGGCAATTCTGCCTTCTGATGAATAATTTCATCTTCTAAAGTAACCTTACCTCCACACATACAAATCGTATCAATTGTGCAGCTCACTACCTCGTCTGCAGCCATTAATTCACGCTTATGCCCCTTATGTCCTGGCTGACCTCCTGGTTTTTTATCACTTTTCTTTTTTGCTTTCTTACGATATATATCTCGTGATGGTGGCAGCGATGAATTTTGCGAATTTAAGCCCAATTTGTCTTGTAATTCAACTATTTTTGCTTTCAAGCTGTCATTTTCTCTGATCAGCGCTTTTATTTCTTCCTTGAGATTAGCGTTTTCTGCTACAATCTTTTCTTGCAGCACTTTTGTCATTTACCCATTCCATATTTAGCTTCCTATTTCTTTACACTTTTATATTTACTTTGTAAATCACCTTATCTCTGTGAGCGATTACGGAAATTCTTGGCTTTTTAGAAGAACCAATTTCTGGCTTGTTTTCTCCAGTATTTGCCCTTTTTAGAAGTGAAGCTCTGCCTAATTCTTGAATAATACCTTCGTTATTAAGACTTTTAGCAATATCTAGTGGCATTTTACCTTTACTATTCTTGATTTGTATTGCTCCATTTTTGACAAGCAGCTTAACTACTTTAGGTTCCTGTTTGCGAACAGCCGCATGTAACGGTGTATTTAACTCATAATTAGCGTCCTGAAAATTAATGTTCGCTCCTTTCTTCAAAAGATCTTCAATGTCGTTTGATTTTTATTTTTCTGAGGTGCTACTCTTAACAATTTTTATCAACTCCTCATTAAGATTGGCTTGACTCATAATATCATTATAGTCAGAAGAATGAGAGCTCCTATGTTTAAAAATATAGCTTACCTCTTGATTTTTAGCTAATTCATATGGCTCTTTACCCTCATTATTTTTGATATCACTTCTTGCTTGTTTATCTAGAAGTAGCGATACAAGTTTTTTGTTATTTCTGGAAACAGCAATATGCAAAGGTGTATCACCTTTATTGTTTTTAGCGTTAACATCTGCCTTCCATTCTTGCAGTAATTTTCTAACTATTTCTTTTTTATCCCTTTCAACAGCATAGTGTAAAGGTGTATTATCTTTATTATTTTTATCAATGATGTTAAGCTTTACTCCTGCTTTTAAAAGATCTTGTACTTTCTGCAGGTTGCCATTTCTTATAGCAGAAAATAGCTCTGTATTTTTCTCTCTTTCACCATCACTATCAAACCTACGATAACGTTTAAGTTCAGAAGATTTATAAGCTTGTCCTATACGTTGTACTTTCTCTAATATTTTGGAAGCTTCTGAATTATTTTTTTCTTTTTCTAAGTAATCTATTGAACGCTCCACTTTGAGCATAAATTCCACTGCCTATTTTATATAGAAACCTATATTAGATTTGATTATATGCTAATGAATAACATTAGCAATGCAAGTAGTTTTTATGCATACCTCTTTAGGTTTTACAGAATAGGCAGTTAGAGTAGAAAAACAAGTTCCAAAATAATATAAGACCTGCTGTAAAGTAAATCAGATTTTTTTTGAAAATAACTACCGTAAAAAACAGCAGCTTTCCTTTTGCAACAGGTCTATAGAAGTTGTAATTATAACAAGTAACAAATTTAACTCTATTTTTAGAGAATCTATTTGGATTCACTCTATTTCTAGGTGTCTTTCAAACTGTGTAACTAACTGCTTTACGTTTACATGTGTAATTAAGAGAGCTTTCACAAGGCTCATGATCAAACTGCTACTTTGCAGGATTTTCTAGAGATCTTTTATTTCTCATAAAGGATGACTGAGCTTGGGAAGCAACTTTTAATGGATTTTTCTTTATACCAACATCTGATTGTGCTGCTATAATGGCACTACTTTTAGCGGGTTGCATACCTACACATTCTCTTGCTTGGTTTTGCTCAAAATTTTCCACTGTTGCTTTTACTTTACTTTTCATCTTGCGATTAACCACTATAACAGGCACCTCCACTTTTGGCACTACTTGTCTATAATCTTGATTCTCAGCTCTTAATGGTACTATCGATTTACTTTTAACTGATTTTTTAAGAACCGCTCCCACTATTTTTGGTTTTGCGCTTATTTTTTGATTGTTATAGCCTAGATTTTTAGACTGTGATGATAACGTAAGTATATCTTTTATCGCTTGTGATTCTTGTTTAACTTCTTGAACGGTAAAGGATGTTTTCTTTTGTATTTCTTATAATTCCAATAGAATTTTTGTATTTGTTCGAACATAGAAAATATTTTGCATGGAGTTTTTTCTATCTTTGGTGATTTTAGTGTTGCTATTTAATTCTAACTTTTGTATAGTACTCTCAATATTTTTATATAGGAGGTACAATGCCAAAAAAGATGGAGCGTCATGCTGCAGTGCTTAGTAAGTTAAAGAGTGTTATTCAACATACAGATTCCAAGGTCATGGCTGAAAGGCGTTCAGCTATTGAAAGATGGGTAAAAACTTACATTAGGCAGGTAGAATATCTTAAAGATGATAAGCTACAATTCTTATACAACATATTTCGCGATGAAAGTTGTTGGTCAGGTACGAGATTGAACAATACAATCTTAGGACAGAGGTTTACTGAAGAAAAAATAGGCGAAATAAAGAACCCTCTTCCTATATATGATATGGCATGTCGATACTGCGTGATAGATAAAATTCCTTTGCTCTTTCAGAAGCAGTTTGAATCTTACAAAAGTAGCTTCTCTTCTGAAGAGATAGATGATGATGGTAAGCCTGCAACTAGCAATAACAAATATGTAAAGAGTGAGTTGTTGGGTTATATGAAGAGTCAAGACCCTGTATTTAGCTTTTGGGTTGATAAAAAATCTGGAGAATTTAAGAAGCATGTCAGCGCAACAGAAGGATTTAAGAAAGCTATAGAACTTAAGTGGAGCGAAGGAGTAGAATATTTTTATAGCCTTCTAAATGAAAAAGAAAGAGAAAGGAAAATTACTGATGCAGTTACTATATTATCCTCTGTTCAATGTGACCATAATGGTGCTGTTACTTTAGACTTTTGTCTTAGTAAAATGAGCGATCAAGCAAAAAACAAGCTGTTTAAAGATTCTGAGCTATCAAAAAAAGATAAAGGAGTGTACTCTCTCTTTAGCGCGTTGATACATCAAGGTTTTTTTGATACGATGCAAGCTATACTTCCGATGTTTAAAGATAAAATACTGGAGGATAAGATACTTTCACCTAGGAGTTATACTCTTCTTCTCTCCTCACTTTCGGACATGATGCTCGAAAATTCTGAGTCAACTATTCAAGCTAGGGAAGCTATAATGAACCTTATAAAGTGTGGTAATTTCAATAATCATGAGGGGCGTGAGGAAAAAGCTGCGGTATTTTTTTCTAATGGAAGGGTTCCGATTAAGCGTGCGCTTGCAGGATTGATTGTCGATTGGCAACTTGGTTGTACAAAAAAGGAAGAGGTGTTAAAGGTACTACAGTTTGCCAAAGAGTTTTGTGCAGTTGAAAGTTTTATGTATTTTAAAAAATCTGTTGTTGATAACCTAAAAATGGTTGGTAGGGATGGTATGAGAAAAAATATAGACTATGGTAAATTAGCAGAAAAGTTGTTTGCTGAATTAGATACGGTATCCGTGCCTAACGGAAGAGGTGATTTTGGTGGAGCTGGTGACCCACAGTCTACACTAGGAAGCACTGAAGTTAGTAGTTTTTCTGGTCGCAATAAGTAGGAGTATTTTATGCATGGGTTAGTTAGAAGTTTAATAAATGGAAATTGTGGAGAATTCACGGAAAAGTTTGAATATTTCTTGGATTCATGTCCATCTTTTCTGCATTCAGTTGGCAAAGATCACTTTTTTCCTGCGTTCTTTTTTGGCATGTTTGCTACTGCACATGATTCTGGTGTTGCAAACAATGATGAAAGAATCTTCTTTCGTTTTGATAATGATCCAGGTAGTCCTGGAAGGGGAAATCTAAAGGTTGCAATTCTAACAACTGATGGAAATAACAGAAGAGTTGTAAGGTGCTATACTATTGCTGACAGAGAGAATAGCTACGGTTCTAGGTTTAGCCAGCAGGAAAGGGAGCAGCTGGAAGGTATCCTGCGAGATGAAGAGCTTGAATGGCAAGAGTATAAAACATTTATATGGGCGGATAATCAAGGTGAAGATGAAGAAGAGGAAGCAGTAAGATGTAGGATATTTCAGGCAGGACAAGGGCCGTTTACTGGAAATCATGCATCTTATTTAACTCGTAGACATAGTTTTCAAGAGATTACCAGAACACCTGGGCTGCAAAATAATTATTTACCGGATTTGATGAATCAGCTAGAAAGTGATGATGCAGATGATGTACACGACACTACTGAGGAAGTGTTTCAGCATATTATTGGTGTCTACGATAGATATAGTCAGGCATTGGACTTCTATGGTAGAGAGTCTGACTATCATGGTTTTGTTTCCGGTGTTTTGATGCATTTTAGATATCGCAATGTAGCCAATATTTACCTTGAGCTGTTTGTAGGTGGTGGATATGCAGATATTACTTCTATTGTACGTGGTACACAGAGGTTAATTAATTCTGTTCCCTGTGTAACTGAACTTAAGGCAGGCAGAAGAGCAGATAGGAATGCTGGCCGTGCATTAGAGCAGGCTGGAAATTATGTTAATGGATGTCCCGTTTCATCCATATCTATTCCAACATTATCACCAAGAGCTGTCTGCGCTGGAGTGAATTTCGATTTTGGTAACCCAGGACGTTTACAGCTTGGTGTGAGGGCTTTTTTAGCAAAAGGTTCTTCTTTAATGGAAAGATTATTTGAACCTGTAGAGGATGAGGAGATTGGAGAAAATGTTAGGGATTATCTACTCCATCCAGCCTTTGGTGTACCTGCTGTACCAGGTATTAGGAATAGGGGTGGTGTTAACGCTAGAGATAGAAGAATATTTCTCTATACAAGTGGATTTGCTTTCGCAAGTATTGCATTTGCAAAAGGAACTGTGCCAATAGAAGGAAATCGTGCAATAGTAGATAAGCACTTGTTTCACTATGACGGTAATGCAAAAATGTTAGATGAGCAAAGATACAATACACAAGTAAATATTGGAGATCGTGCTTTGACTATGGTTTTGCATGTATCACGAGGTAGAGACCAGAAGGAGGAGGTGATCGTATTTCATGTTCGCCACGTATTGGCTAATCAACTTTTTCCGGACAATGGATTGGATCTATCGCGTTGGCCGAATGCTATGGTACATGAAGTGGTGTGTAATTTGACCATAAATAGAAGGACAAGAGGAGTAAATGATAATCTTGGTTTAACTGTTAATGTAGAAACATTTGACTCGCCTGCTGACTACCTGCTTGATAGAGGTAATCAGCCTTTTCAAGGTGAGCTTTTACGAATAGGTGGCGTTAGTAATGTGCATCGCGCTGCAAATGTAATGATGAATACTGGCTGGGAAAATGAAGATCCAGACAGTCATGAACGGTTTTACCAAGCAATTTCCAACGTGCTAAATCCACCCCAGCCAAATAATGCAGGACTCCAATCATTAGCATGGGTAGTGAACAGAGATAATGCTAGAGAAGCTGGGTTTCATGCTGCATTGCATGGATTATTTTACACTTGCGATAATCCTGCTAGGGTAGTTAGTGAATTTCAGGTTGGAGGAGGAGGAAAGTTAGACTTAGTATTGTCACGAGCTATAGGAAGGATGGGAGGTACTCATCCGATTGGAACAGAGCTAAAGTTTGCTGCCACTGAAGCAGACGTACAAAATAGAGAAGAAGAAGCAGATGAACAGGTGGAGGGTTATCTGCAGAGTAGAGGGTTTGATCGCATTACTGATGGAGATAAAATGGTTTTCTCGTATGCCGTATTTAATGATCAAGCGCCAGCACCAGCACAAAATGTCCCAAATACCCTTATAGCAGTTAGTAATGTTCTACGCATAAAAGATAACTTAGGAATTGACACTGTGGACGACTTTCCTTATAGATAAAAGGGATTATTGAGAGTTTAATTGTCTGTCATAAATAGCAGACGCCGTCTTGTCAGTCAACAAAAAATTTATAAAAATTGTCTCATTGCCTAGGCTGTATTGTAAAACTAAAAAATACTTCCAACTCACATCCTGTATAGCGGATACAGATTATAGTTATGTTGATAAGTAAATTTCTGCTGTCTTGTATATATAAAACTAATTTACTTATCAACATACCAATTACATTCAATGAATTTGTGTAAGATGCCATTTTACATAAGATAGAATGGAAGCATTTTTTGATTTTAAAGTACTAAACCTTCAGTTAACCTCCTGGCCCTGTAGTTTTTGATATGGTCAGGATCAAAAGCCTTTTTTGATCTTAAAATACCAAAACAATATGAAGTAACTTACGCATTGCAGACCCAACTATGGCCATATTATGCTTACCCTTTTCCTTTAATCTCTGGCAAAAGCTCATAATAATAGGATTGTGATTCTTAGCTACTATGGCAGGAAAGAAAAGTGCCTTACGTAATGGTTGTGAACCGGATTTACTTAATCTGGGTTTGGCATATACAGATGAACCTGATGTTATATTTCTCGGTATAACTCCTGCATATGCTGCCAATTGTCTGGCATTTCTAAAAACTTCTATGTCAGGAACCTCAGCTAAAATAGCTACTGCTGATTCCTCTCCTATTCCTGGAATAGTCAGTAGAAGTTGAAAATTTTCCAACAACTCTTTGTGTTGCTTTAATAGTTCACGTACGGAGTTTTTTATTGTTTCTATTTTTTGAGCTATATTCATTGCAAGGTCTTCCCAAGCATTTGCAACTTCTTTGGGCAGTCTCTCTTTTTTTTCTAAGTGGTTATTTACTAATATCAATTCATCTTTTAACGCAACCGAGCAACGATAAAGATGTTTTAATTTTTTCAGTTCAGGAGAAGGTGGTGTCCAACGAGTAGGTTCCTGTCTTTGGCAACAATCAGCAATAATTTCTGCATCAGTCTGATCATTTTTTTGCCGTGTAAGCTTACTTCTTGCGTAGGATTTTATGCAATAAGGATTTACAACACTAACAAAATGTCCAGTATTGTGTAGAAATTCAGCCAAAGCTTCACTATAACAACCGGTAGCTTCCATGCAGGCTTTTACTTGTTCTACATTATGTTTTTGTAGAAAGCTCAGTAAACCTTGAAACCCATGATCATCGTTCTTAAAGCTCCTTTTCCTAGTTTCACGTTTTCCTTTTTTACTTATAAATGAGAGAAAAACATCAAAGCGATCTTTTGATACATCTATGCCAAGAAAGTTGTTGATCATATATAACCCCATACGTTACCATTAAAAATGAAAAGTAAGGCTAACCTTGTTAATACAGAATTAGAACCATTTAGGTCTTTCTAAGACGCCGTCCAGCCTATACTTTTGAGAGGGAGCTCTTATCTGCAAAACAGATTTTATATCTAAGGTTTATATCAGAGTTCCTCCCTTCTCCAACTAATGCTTAAGCTTAAAACATTAGATGCTTTTTTCAAGATACAAGGTTTATAGTTAGAATTGGTTGATAGTGTTATATTGACTACTTCATTTTGTAACCAGATCGGCTTTATTGAGTAGTGGATTACAGATGGGCAGGCAAAAAAATCCGTGTAGTAAGTTCAAAATCAATGTCGGAGAATTTTATAGAAGTGTCAAGTTGAAGTTGATGTGGAAGGAAAGAGACTATAAATTCTGCTATGTTGATTGCTTAACACTCTGAATCAAGGTTGCAAGTTTACTATCCTATCAGGCATCTTTATTAGGTTAAAAGAAAGTTTATGTAAACACCTGAACTTACTACAAAAACTCAAAAATTGCAAAATAATAAAAATATTATATTAAAATCAGCTTGACTCATATTATATATTGTACATAATATATCAAGCTAGGAGGAAAATATGGTTATTGCTGAAGCTATCAACGGGCAAAGTAAACAAGCGAGCAAAAAGCTAGAAGAGAAATTAAGTCCTGGACAAGAGTGGTCAGAAACAGACAAACTATTGGATGAAGAGTACGAGTTAATTAAAAAATATTTATGGGTTCCATCTGAATTAAATGGAGGTAGATCTCTAGTTGATGGTCAATGTTCATTTGAGGAGCTGGTGTGTATATGGCTTGCTCATACAACAAATTTGAACGAGAATCAAAAAAAGTTAAATAAAGAATTACTAAAAACTCTTAAGGGTATAGGTTCTTATCTTCATGAGTACGATACTAAAAAACTTGAAAATTTTTTAAAAAATAACAAGGACGATCAAGATTTAAAAGTTGTTCTTAACCTTAAAAGGGGAGAGTCAGGATTAACGTTATTGCATGCTGCTTCAAGACTCAATGATGATCAGAGCGGTCCTACTTTAGTCAATTTACTTCTACAAGCAGGGGCTGATCCTAATATAGAAAGCAATGAAGGGAAAACACCTTTACATTATGCTGCTGATAGTAACTATAGGTATCTCACTATAAATCTACTCTTGGAGGGAAAAGCTGATCCTAACATACGGGACAATAAACGAAAAACCCCATTACAAACTGCTATTGATAATAATAACTGCCACATTTTAGAATGCTTCTTAACTGACAATCAGAAAAAGTTGAGTAAAGAGCTGTATGATATACTTTTAGGTATACTCTCGCCTGAAGATTATAAAAAACCTCATGTTATAGGTGAAGTTTTTAATCGTCAGGCTATTGAAAATTTAGGCAAGTTTCTGGATAAACATAAGAATAGTCAGGATCTCAAAATGATTTTCATTGTTCAGGATAGAGTAGGTATGTCAAAAGTACTTAGTTATGCTAGAGCTACTTGCAAAGAAGCAGTGGATTTACTTCTAAAGGCAGGAGCAACTGATCCTAAAAAAGATGCAAATATGTGCAATAAGAAGAAAAAGTGTTTGCTTCCACCTAGGACTTTATGGAGTATCCCAAACCAACAGATAGTGCTAGGTGGATTTTTAAATGACATATCTCAAGTTGAAAGTATGGATCAACTGGAAAAAGTTGTAGATAGAGCTATAGATTTCGGAGTAATGTTAAATTTCGCTAAAAAATCTTCTCAAGGTGAAAAGTACAACTTTACAGATTATGTAATAAAAGAAATTAGTAGATTAGAAAAGAATCCTAAAGTTGCAAGTGATATAGTATGTAAGTTGGTATCGTGGGGAGCAGCGTGCTATACTAAAAACAGTATAGATGTAATTGGCGAACTGGAATTAGAATTTAAAGATCACAAAGCTAATATGATAAAAGCTCATGAAAAGTATGTTAATTGTACTCAGAAATTCCTGAAAATCGCAAAAAATGCGACCAACGGCAAGTTAAATCGTGCAAAAATGGATAACGCTACTTTTTACTTAGAATATTCAGAGGACAGTACAATAGATGTTGCACAAATTACAGATGGAACAAGGGATTTAGGGCTAACCCATGGAGATGTAAAGTGTGGAAGAAATATAGTAAAGATCGGTAATAGTGAAGTAGAGATTATCACAAAAGATGGTGTAAGGAATTACACAGATCTTACAGAAGGTGGTGATATAGTATTAACTTTCTATACCATTCAGGGGGAACTAGAGGTCAGGTTATATCCTGATACACAAAATAAAGATCTAATAAGAGTAGAGGTGAACGATCAAGATTTACTGGAGGAATTAAAAAATTGTAACGAAAAAATAGGTAAGAATTGCTTACTAGGGGGGTTACCAGTTGATCAAGCCATAGAACGAGGTTTCTTTACTAGATCAGGAAAACTTTGTCAATATTCCGAAACAGTTAGTTCAGCTGCTCAAACTGTAAATGAAAAGCAACAACTATTACAGGATTTACGCTATATTGAGTCTAATATTGTAAAAAAGGAGAAGAATTTTGACATAAAAACTCACCTGGTAGAAATCTTTAAAACTTTATCTAGATTCTGTGAAGAAAAAGGGGATATTTCTAAAACAGACTTAGCTAAAGCAGCAGAAAAGGAAAGTAAAAAATTGGGGTTAGAAGGTAAATATAACTGGAGTAAGATTTTTGGTTTAGAGAAAGGAGTTATTGAAAAAGCAGAAAAACAAGGTGATAAAGAACAAAAATCAAACATACCTGATAATTTCTATTTAGGACAAGCAATTGAAGATGGAAACTGTTTTTTTGATTCGTTTAGACAAGAACTAGAACAACAATTAGGGATAAAAGCTACTGTTGAGCAATTGCGACAATATTGTAAAGAGTTTGCACGAAATAACCCACCAGAATGGTTCATAAATGCTATTACTAACAGTCATGATAATAATGGCGTGGTGCGTAGGGAAACTCCAGATTTTTATGCAAAAAATATTCTAAATAACAATAGATGGGGTGATCCTGAGGTTGAAGGTAGAATACTTTGCGGAAAGTATGGTGTAAAATTGCATGTTGTAGAGAGTAATCCATTACATGCTACTGATGAACAACAAGATCCATCCTTGCATCAACTAATAGATAGTTTAGGATCAAGAAGTACAGGTGAGTATAATAGGATAGATTATGATGACAATAATGTCTTACATATAGTAAATAAGGGACATGATCATTTTGAACCACTGTTTAATAGTAATAAAATCTTGGCAAAATGCTATTCAAGCTTACCAAGGTGTAGTATGGACGAGTTAAAGATAGAATCTCACCAACATAAGTCACTACTTGTAAGTGGATCATAGCTCCGTATATGACTTGTTACACAGCAATGATGGAGGAAGTTTATTTAGATGGTTAAAAAAGAATTTACTTAGCACTTATGAATTTTCAAGTACGCTTTCAGGTTCAAAGGAAGCTGTAGATTAGTCCACATGTACTACTTTCTCGAGTTGTATGCTGGGATTTAGAGTATTGTACGTTGCATTTTTCGATTTCTATAGAATTTTTCCCCAGATCTATTATTAAAATGTGCAGCTAAAATTCGATACATTTTCTGCCATTGTCGTATCTAGCATGCTAAAATCTTCGTCATTTATATTGATATTTTTGCATAATTGAGTGTCAGCTTTTATAACATTGATTTGCTTTTTTACATCAATCTTGACTTCCTCAACATCTTTTGGAATGGCCCTTCGTATCAGCTCCTTCTGGCACGTACTCTTTCTGTTACTTTTGTAAATTAAGACGCCATTCCTTACAATTTTTCCATCTGCTCACTCCACAACACCGGTATTTCTCTCAAATCAACTAATTTCAAATTTCTTGGCTGCCTCCCATTTACTATATCTTCTTTAATCTTTGGTGCTAAATAATTTCACCTTTTCTTTCCCTATTAAGAACTTCACAAACTCAAGATTTTCATGGTTATAACTGACAGCATGGTGCACAGCCATCTTCTCGACGTACATAATTAACATTAGCCCCTTTATCAAGTTGAGCTTCTACTCCACTGCGGTCTTTTCTCTTGACAGCATCAAGAAGTAATTCATTTCTTAGTAAACTTTCAACTTCTTCATGTCCTCCATCATTTGCAAGTTCCAATGGTGATCTATTATTGGAATTTTTAATATCAATTCTTGCTCCTTTTTCTATGAGAAACTCTACAGCTGATAAATGTCCTTCCTTGGCAGCATAGTAGACTGATCTGTGGTTTTAGAATTAATAAATGATTCTTGTTGTTGCTTTTATATTAGAAGCTTTACAATCCCTAGATATCCTTTATTGGTAGCATAATGCAAAGGAGTCCAATTGTTTTTACCTTTTGTACCAACTTCTACTCCCTTATTAAGAGAAAACTTTACAATATCGATATTTCAAAAATCAGCTGCAATATGAATAGGCTTGTTTTCGTCATTAGTTTTAGCGTTAAAACTTACACCTTTATTATTTACTAAAAATTTTGTTACTTCTAAGAACCTGTCTTGAAAGGAGTTAAGCAGCTAATTTAGTAAGCATAGAAGTAATCATATTAAATAAGATATTGTTTTTTGAAGTAAGAGGAGAATGCTCGTAATCCTTGCTCATGCGTCTAAAATTGGAAAGCCAAGCAAAGGTTCGTTCTACAATCCAACGTTTAGGAATAACCTGAAATCCTGTATCAACCAATTTCTTGGTAATCGTTAGCAAACATCCAGTTTCCAACAAACATCGATTTTGTAATTTACCTTTGTATCCTTGATCAGCAAAAAACTTACGTAATGTTGGAGCTTTGCATTTAGCTTGAATAAAAAGATTGGTAGCACCATCACGATCCTGAATGCTTGCGCTGTGTACCTCTGCAGTAATTACAAGACCTAGTGTATCTACAATAATATGGCGTTTTCTACCCTTTATTTTTTTACCGGCATCATATCCTCTTGATCCCCTTTTTGAGTCGTTTTCACTGATTGACTGTCAATTATACCTACTGAAGGTGTTTCATTTTTACCAACCATTTTTCTTACCTCTTTTACTAGCATGTCATGTATTTTTTTCAATTTTCCATTATTACGCCACCTGATAAAATAGTCATACACCGTTTTCCATGGGGGAAAATCCTTTGGTAGCATTCTCCACTGGCAACCACCCCTCATTATATACCTTATTGCATTAATAATTGTTCTGATGTTATGTTTTCTTGGTCGTCCTATCGCTCCTTGTGCAACATAGGGCTCTAAAATTTCCCATTCCTTGTCACTTATATCACTTGGATACAATTTACCCTCCTATTTTTTGCTTACCTCATCATACTCTTTTCTTTATTCCCTTTCAAGACAGGTTCTAAGCTATCAAACTTAGCTGGATGGTGCACAGCCACCTTGACCAAAAAATCATCCCCCTATCGCGTTCTTATCATTATGCCTTATACGCTGTATTACACCTTCAGATATAGTCATTGCTAACCTCCAACATCCTTGCTAATAAACCCTCGCTAAAACTGCCGAAAAGACTTTATAAGTTAATATTCTAAATCTCAATATTTTATGGTGCAGGTTTTTATTTTTAAAACATTATACTTTGTGTAGGGTATAACTACACGCATCAAAGTGAAAGAAAAGCAAAATGATGAAGAAAATGAAAGTTTAAGTTTTCTTCAACGACTCAAGGAGAGAATTTATGCTTTAAAGCCTGTATTAGCAAGAGCCTTAATCACTAAATGAACAATGTCACGCAGAGTTTCATCCTCAATTTTTCTATATTCCCTCACTAGCCTTGATATTTCTTCGCTGCCTACATCGCTATGGAAGGCCTTATCATGTAAGTCTTCAGAGGCTTTGGTAAAAAAATACGACATATCAACCGATAGTACTTCTGCTAATTTATATAACCTATCAACTACAAGCCTAATCTCTCCGCTTTCATATCCTTGTACATGCTGAAATGAAATTTCAAGCTTTTTTCCTAAGTCTCTTTGACTAAAACCACACATTAGCCTTCTTTTCCTTATTCTTTCACCTATTTGTTTATCGATAGGATGTTGTATAGTCATTTTACGTATCAGGTAATATTAACTATGTATTATCACTTTGAGAAAAAGATTTTACCAATATATAAACTGCACTACGTAACCTTTTGCTCTTAATTTCGTTATATCCTTTGACTAACTTTAGTATTTCTTCATCATAAGCTTCATGTGAGTCAGTGTGCATATCAGTAAAAAAGTTAGCAACATCTATCGATAGTGCTTTTGCTAAATCATATAATCTACTGGCCAAAACACAATTTGAACCATTTTCGTACTTTTGTATCTGTCTATACGAAACACCTATTCTCTTTCCCAATTCGGTCTGTGTCAAAGCACGATCTAACCTAAGTTGTTTTATTTTTTTACCTAATTGCACTTTTCACCTCTTATTCAAATTTACAACAAATTTTATGAAGTGGAAAAAAAGCTAGCAAAGTAATTGCTTTAATAATTTCTGCCTCTCGCTAATTAAATCGTTTGGCCTTACGTATTTTTTCTCAATTTCCCTCATCTCTTTTTCTCGTTCTGCAATGCTATTTCGTATTACTTCAGCCGAGTATCTGCTTTTGCCACTTGCAAACTCTGATCTTAATCTTCTAACCTTGTATTCGAGCTCAGCAAATCTTTCGTGTTGCTCAAGAAGTTCTATCATATGACTAATTTCAGAGTTTAGCTTTTTTTCCTCAACATCTCTTACAATAAAAGAAAGTAGAAGCTTATCTATTTGGTAATCAATATTTGGTTGAGCAGCAAATAGATCAATTATGGCTTTTACGTCAGTAGGATTTGTAACTAGTAAGTTAAAATTACTACATAAAAAACTATAGAACTTTATCGTCTTCTCAAGATAATTTTTCATATCTTGTGATAATTGCAATTCTTTGTGAATTCCTGACAGCAATATTTTCAATTCTTCCAAGTATTTCGTGTCAAAATTACTTACTTCTGTAGGTGAAAGGATCATTAGCAGCTTTTTTACAAGCTCAACATCATTTAACTTTACTGCATTATAAAGAGCTTTTTCTTTATCTTCTTTTAAATCATAAAGCTCTGATGAGTTATCTATGCTGAATAGATATTCAGTATTTCCTTGAGGAGAGTAGATTAAAATGTCCACTTCTCTTAGCGGGTGATCATCATTAAACTTTTCTAGTAACTGCTTATCGGTAGTTTCCTCTATTGCTACAACTGCTTTGCTTACCTCTTTCAACTTTGCAATATCATCTCTTGAGTTTTCAAGTATATCTTTAGCCTTGTCTAGCAGCTGCTCATATAGAACTATTTTTTCTTCATCATCAAGTAGCTGACAATGCTTTTTCAGCTTTTCAGTAGAGTAAGATAGGATATCCATTTTTTTCAATTTTACGATTACGATACCCCATTTTTGTTGAAACTGAAATAATTTTTATAGGATGTGTTTTTCTAGTGTAGATGCCCGCAAAACTTGTTATTATAATATATAGTAAATCAATAAGTCGTATAATATTAACAATTAAATAATATTTATCACGATATGATCGAATAGTAATGAAATTAAATGAGGGTTACAATGAAAAAAATAAATGGTAAAAAATTGTCTAGTAAAATGTTAAAAGCGGTAGAGCGAATAGCAAAAGAAGGGTTATTACCTAATTTTATAAAAGCTGCTCCAACAGCAAATAAAAAGATTAGTAAATTACCTGTCTTAACATATCCTGAGGAGCTCAATCCATTTCGATCAGCTTTATGCAAGATAAGGCTAAGTGAATATGAAAATGTGAAATTAAATGAATTCTTGGAAAAAGCTATTGCAGCTGAAAATCTAGACAAATTAAGTAAAATCGTCGATGAAGCTTTGGATTTAGGAATAAGAGTAAACGCTCGCAACGAAGATGGCTTTAGCTTCACTAACGTTACAATGTTTAAGATGTATCGTGATGAATTCAAAGAAAATAAACAAGAAGATATAATCAGAAAGTTAGCCTTACATGGAGCAGATTTTAATGTACAAGTTGATAAGAAAATAGCTGAAATGTATCAAAAAGTGCAAAAAGAAATTGAGCCACAAATATATAGTAGGCTCAAGAAACTTAGGGAAGTTGGAGAAGACGCTACTATAGAAGGAACTGTTGAAGATGTAGAAATCGATAATAAGACCTTCTATATTGAATTTTCACATAGCTGCATAGTTGATGTTGCCAAAGTTGTAGAAGGTGCAAAAAATTTGGGCTTAAGTAAAGGAGACTTAAACCTTGGCGGTAGTATCATAAAAATAGGTGATGGTGAAGTTGAGGTCAAAACTGGGAAAGACGGTAAAAGAAATTACGTAGATATATCCGATAACAGCGCTTTTACAGTAACACTTTGCACTAGCCTAGGAGAGCTAAATTTAATGGTATATCATGACACAGAAGACTATCATCAAGTACAAGTTGAGGTAGAAGATGAAGAAATGTGGAACGAGTTGCAAGAAATAGGAGAAATCGTAGGAAAGGGTTGTTTATTTGGTGGAATGTCTGTTAAAGAAGTAGTGGAAAAAGGCAGCTTTACTAGATGTGGAAGGTGGGGCGACCAAAATTCTAAAAGTAGTGAGACCTTTTCTTGGGTGAGCAAATTAAAAGATACCAAAACGACATCTGTAGGACGTTCTTGATTGGTGGCTATGTTTTTACATAGCCATAATTATTGCAAAGTAAAGTAGTTCTTGAAATTTAATCAAAATTACCATAAAAAATTTACCTTAACTAGCATTGCTTGTAGAAGTGGATTGAAGATATATTCAGGCAATATTATTTATTGGCAAGCGCTTTTATCACTGAATGCACAATATCACGCAACGTTTCATCCTTAATTTTCCTGTATTCCCTCACTAGCCTTGATATTTCTTCACTACCCACATCGCTACAAAAGGCCTTATCGTGTAAGTCTTCAGAAGCTTTGGTAAAAAAATATGACATATCAACGGACAAAGCTTCTGCCAAATTATACAATCTATCAATTACAAGCCTTACCTCTCCAGTTTCATATCCTTGTATATGCTGAAATGAAATTCCGAGCTTTTTTCCTAAGTCTCTTTGGCTAAAACCGCATATTAACCTTCTCTTCCTTATTCTTTCACCTATTTGTTTATCAATAGGATGTTGTTCATCTTGTACAATCATTTATTAATATATTAACTGAGGTATTGAAGCAATACTAACTCTCATTGTAACTTTGAGAAAAAGATTTTACCAATATATAAACTACGCTACGTAACCTTTTGCTTTTAATTTCATTATATCCTTTGACTAATTTTAGTATTTCTTCATCATAAGTTTCATGTGAGTCGACATGCACATCAGTAAAAAAATCAGCCACATTAATCGATAGTGCTTTTGCTAAGTCGTATAGCCTACTGGCCAAAATTTGGTTTGAACTATTTTCGTACCTTTGTATTTGTCTATACGAAACGCCTATTTTCTTTCCCAACTCAGTTTGTGTTAAACCACAGTATAATCTAAGTTCTTTTATTTTTTTGCCTAATTCCACCTTTCATTACTAATTTTAGCTGCTCAAGCTTATATTGAATTTTTTAATTTATGAAGTAGAAAAAAAGAAGGAAAGTTGGAGAACTTTCCTTCCGGTCTACAGATTACAATAAACCACTATCATAAAAACTAAAGTGGCTCTTCTGTGTTACGATTATGTGATCTATTAATTTCATTCCTACATTTTCGCAGGTTGCAGCTAATGTAAGTGTGTTATCCTCATCCTCCTTTGATGGTTCTGTATCTCCACTTGGATGATTATGTGAAATTGCAATAGATGATGCATCGATCAGTAATCCCTGTTTGATTATTTCTCTCACATATAGAGGTACTCTGTCTATAGTTCCACAGTCTTGAATATACTCGTATATCAAATGACCACTTCGATCTAAGTATATTACTCGCAAGCTTTCCTTTCGTGACTGCCCTATTGCTGTTTTAAAGTATTTTAGTAGCTCTTCTCTGTTATCAAGAATCGACAGCTTTTTTAACTTACCTTTCAGTATCCTATCGAAAATCTCTTTCAGACAAAAGATACTTGCTATTGCTCCATCATTCATTCCTGTAACATTTTTTAGCTCATGAAAGTCAGCGTTAATTACCCTTCCTAAACTACTAAAGAGCTCTATTAGCTTTTTGGCCACTTCTCTTCCTTCTTCACATTCAGATAGAGTACGTTCCAGTAGCTCATGGTCAAGTAAAGACCTGCCTCTACTTGATAAAATGCGAGTTTCCAATTTTTCTTTTCTCTCACTATTATTCATAAAAACCTCCAAGGTCAACATTATATACAAATTCAGCGCCAACTTTCTGACGCAATAGTTCTCGAGGAATAACCCTTTTGAACTCTAAATTTGCAATGTTGTCCTTGTTGCTTTAAAAGCTGGAATACCATTTGCCATATGAATTTGTGCATTGACATTTACTGTGCTAATTCCCTGAAGCGCAACGGTATTTATATTTGCAATCATAATATATTATATAAAATTGTTAATACAATATATTAAAGAAGCGATGAAGTAAAGGCTACAGCAATTAAAGATGGCTTAACTTAGCAAAAAAGTGTAGTATTCTATCACTTTGCTGATTACAAATGTTTATAAGGATAATCACTTTTTTCTTACTATATTCAAGTACGGCTTTTTGTAGTGATTGTAATTTTAATTTACCATACTGTGGGCTCAGTTGTAATCTGGATCTATCATATAGAAATTTAAGTAATATAAAAAAATTATTGAATAACGACGATAAGTTTGTTGCGCTTACGTTTGATGATGGGCCTTCCAACAATAGAATAAACGATATTATTAATGTTCTGGAAAGCTATGAAGCAAAAGCAACGTTTTTTGTGCTTGGTGAACGTATAAATAAAAAAACGTCTGAAATAGTAAAGAAAATTCATGAATCAGGTCATGAGTTAGGCAATCACTCTTGGTCACATAGAAAGCTGACATCACTTTCAAGTGAGGAACAATTGCAAGAACTGGAAAAGACAAATATACCAATTAAAAGTGCAACAAAACAAGATGTAAAATGGTTTCGTCCGCCATATGGATGTTATGACGATAATCTGATTAAAAATACTGATCAATTGAATATGTATTCGATATTATGGACAGTTGATTCGCTAGATTGGCAAGGTGATAAACCAGAAGCTTTAGTTGAAAGAGTTTTAAGTAATATACATAATGGGGCAGTTATACTGTTTCATGATCACAATAACAGATCAAACACAATTGAAGCTTTACCTCATATTATTAAAATACTAAAAAAATCAGGTTATAAGTTTGTGACCTTAAGTGAGTGGGAAAAAAGGGTTTGTAATACGGTAAAAGCCAGAAGTGTAACAATAAAAGAGGGGAAAAAAGTGCATTTTGAAGGAATGTTATGTGGACAAAAAACAAAGTCTTTAACCGCAGAGCATTCATATTAGGTGGTATTCAGCTTACCATTTCTGCGGTTTTTAGTTGCAGGTTATATAATTTACAAATACGAAACAGACAAAAGTACGAAGCACTATCTAATAGTAATAGAATAAGAGTTGCTACTATTATGCCTAAGCGGGGCAAAATTTTAGATAGGAATAGCATTGAACTTGCGGTAAACAAAATTTCGTATGTTGTTTTGTTTGATGGTTCTGGTAAGGAAGTTGATTTGCAGACATTATCAGAAGTCGAGTATAAAATAGCAAAATCGTCAGAAAAAATAACTGCTCTTTATAAACGTTATTACCCGTTTGGTTCAATGTGTTCTCATGTAATTGGATATACAAAAAGACAGCAAGGCATAAGCGAAGTAGGAATCAGCGGTATTGAATATACATATGATCATATATTGAAAGGCAAGTCAGGAAAATCTGAGCAGGAAATAAATTCTAAAAAACGCGTCATAAAAGAATTATCAAGTATACCACAACAAGACGGACAAGATGTACAACTGACAATTGATATTAATCTGCAAGAGAAAACCGCAGAGGTATTTAAAGATCACCAAGGCTCCGCAGTGGTAATTGATGTAAATAATGGAGAAATTTTAGCATTATATAATTCACCTTCTTACGATAATAATCTTTTTGCTAGCAGGCTATCAAATGAGACTTGGGAAAGCTTGAATGCTCCTTCATTGCCGCTCGTGAATCGTGCGTTATCATATCAAATTCCACCTGGTTCAATATTTAAAATAATGGTTGCGCTTGCGGGTTTAAAAGACGGGATAATAACACCAGAAGAGAAATTCTCGTGTAAGGGCTATATGAAAATAGGTGAGCGGAAATTTCGTTGTCTGAAAAGCAAAGTCCATGGGTATGTATCTTTAAATGAGGCAATGGCATTATCATGCAACACTTACTTTTATAATATAGGAAAAAAAATAAGTGTAGACTCTCTAGTAGAAATGGCCAGAAAATTTGGTATTGGAAGTGGGACACTGATTGGAACATTTAAAGAAGAAGCTCCGGGATTGTTGCCAGATAGAGATTGGCGTACACGAAAGCTATATTCGCAGTGGTATTTAGGTGACACTATCAACTTAGTTATAGGACAAGGGTATATGCTTACAACACCACTACAGCTTGCAGTTCTTGCAGCGAGGATTGCAACAGGAAAAGAGGTAATTCCCCACATTAAGATGAATGAAACGATACAAGATTTTCCCGATATTGATTTGGATTGTGAGCATCTTAGCATAGTTCGAAAAGCTATGTTTGATGTGGTGAATTCTAAAACTGGAACCTATAAGAAAGGGCTAAGCGGTATACAAATTGCCGGTAAAACCGGTACACCAGAGATAAACTCTAAGGGCGAAAGTCATAAGTTATTTATCGCTTATGGCCCTTACCATAACCCGCGCTATGCAATCTCTGTGTTTATAGAACACGGCAAAGCCCCACGCCAAGATGTTGCTATAGCTAATGAAATATTTCAGTATATGCTTGAAACTATGAGTATTAAACTTCTTGCATAACCATATAACAAACTTTTATTGGGAATAGAAACGAAAAAACTTACTTGACACCCTTCGCCAGCCCCCTTATCATGATGCTGAAGGTATTCAGTTATCTTCATCTGTGCAGATTAAACAGCAAGAAAACAACGTAGTTGGCGTCTTATTTTTAATTTTTTGCACTATGTGCACCTTATGTCTTCACAACATTTCTGGGTTTTTACCTATATAAGCTGAAACGCGCTTATAAGTCGTTTAAGACAGTATAGTACGCCGATTTGCAGGATTAGAGAGTGACAACTAGCTAACACGGGGTTTCTTTTGCCTTTTTTTCTGCTTAGTAAATTTCTTAAACATTCAAACTAAGGTGAGTTGCATTTAAAAGCAGCTAAATTGCAGCGTTTAAGACTTAAAAAACGCCAATACTGAAAACAGACAATGACTAGGGCTTCTTTTGCCTTTTTTTTCGTTTGGTAAATTTCTTAATGTTTGTAGCTAAAGCAATTTAAGAGACCGAAAATGGTGTCATTCCAGCGCGTGACGCTGGAATCTAGTCTTTATTATGCAGCCACTTATTTAAAGTTAAGTTTTCTGGATCCAGTCTTTATTATGCAACCACTTGGTTAGAATTAAGTCTTCTGGATCCCAGTGTCTGGGCACTGGGATGACAGTGCGCCGTAGAAACACGGGAAGTGTAAAAGACAAGATTTAATCTGACAGAGAAGAATTAACTGACAGAAGAATTGACGTAGTCAAAACTAATATCAGGCTGTTGTTTAATGCTACTAATATTTTTCTGAAAAGCAATATGTTTACTGTCAAAAAACGTTTGCATAGGTGTTTTGCCATAGCAGTATTTGCCTGAGTGAGGCCTTGTCTCATTGTAAGAACGCAACCAATGATCAACATCGATCTGTAGATCCTCCAAAGAATAGTAGATTTTCTTTCTAAAGATAATATTGTAACACTCATCTTGCATAGTTCTATGGAATCTTTCACATATGCCATTAGTTTGTGGAGAGTTGGCTTTGGTTCTAGAATGATCGATATTTTCGATTCCTAAATATAGCTGATAAGCGTGATTTTCGGGCTTGCCACAATACTCCGTACCCCTATCAGTTAGAATGCGTAATAATGGAATTCTCTGCTCATCAAAAAATGGGATAACTCTATCGTTAAGAAGATCTGCAGCTGTAATAGCTGTTCTGTCCGTGTAAAGTTTAACCATTGCAACTCTGGAATAAGTATCAACAAAAGTTTGCTGATAAATGCGCCCTATGCCTTTGATATTGCCCACATAATAGGTATCTTGAGAACCCAAATAACCTGGATGTTGCGTCTCAATTTCACCATGAGCTTCCCTTTGTTCTTTCACTTTTTCTAAAGCTGCAAGTTGTTCTTCAGTTAAAATGATTCCGTCTTGAGCTACTTTTGCCTCCAGTGCTTTAAGTCTCTTTTTCAAAGTTTCAAGGTCATTTCTTAGCCATACAGATCTTACTCCTCCTTGGGAAATTATTATACCTCTTTTTCTCAGCTCATTTGCAGCTCTTTCTTGTCCATATGCAGGAAATTCTGTAGCTATGCCAATTATTGCTCTTTCTATATCTTCCGAAACTCTGTTTGCTAATAGCGGTTTTTTCTTACTTATTTCATGTAATGCTTCTTCTCCCCCATTTTCATATAACTCCTTGAATCGATAAAATGTATCTCTTGAGTATCCCATCACTTTGCACGCTTGAGACACATTTCCTAATTGTTTTGCTAGCTCTAGTAATCCTAGTTTTGGTTTTAGTATTTTTGTTTGTATTGTACTCATTTCTAACACTCCTTATTTTTATTATTCTTAACTTACTTTTTTAAAGTGTCATATCAAGTCCTGTTTAATACACTTTGTTCTACTTCATTTGATTCTTCCACCTCTTCTTCAGGGTTACTTCTGCTTATAAATGTCTTATCTAGCTGTTTGAATATATTTTTGTCGGAGTTTTGAAAATACATTCGACTTATCTCCTTATTTTCATCAATGTAAATCACTAAAGTTGTATTCTCGTTCCCCAATCCATCACATTCACTAACGAGCGATTCATGAGAGTTCTTAATGTCTTTGATAAATTGAAGTTTTTCTTCTTCTGCTGAAAGATAATCTCTGTGTTCTGCTCTATAAGTGGTGCCTTTGTATTTAAAACTAAACATTGATCCACGGTCTTTATATTCATCTACACCCATCTGCTTGCAAATAGCTTTATAATTTTTTTCTTCTACCTCTCGTCCAACAACATTTGCTATGAGTTCAGTATCCAGAATATTCAAAGTTCGGACTGTTGCTGATGGTGAAAAACGTAATTGAAATATGTGACCTAGCTCATGACCTAGAACAAAATCCATGGCACTTTGCTTATATGTCAGAATATTCTGATAATCTGTTACTCCTCGTGTAATATATCCTGGACCACCGTCTTCATCTATGCCGAGAAGATTGTTATACTTTATATAATCGCTTCTATTATTGAAAATGTAAACCTTTATATCTTTAATTATGCTACTATCTTTGAAGCAAAACTTTTCTTTAAATGCCCCATAGGCAGTTTTAATGTCTGTTTCTATTTGGTTTTGTTCCTGCTCAGATAAGTTGTCGTATTTTATAGTACAATTTATATACCCGTATTTAACGGTAAAGCTGTTAGACAAAATATCATGTATATTTGTGGAAAAATAATTGAACTGCTTTGACTCGGCTTCCTTATACAATTGATGCCCATATTTATCACTAGAATACTTTGGTAGTTTAGGTACTTTGGCAATTAAGTTTTTGTTACTATCAAAAAAAGAAATGTCTGTATTACCAATTTCACAATTTTGTATAGATTGCCCACAAGTGCCATCATTTGCACAATCGTGATGATTTGGGTCAGTCTTCTTATAAAACCATGCATTAGTGTATTTTCCCATTTTGATACCTCACTACCAAACCTTACTATATTATTATCTTGGTAAAAATCATAATAATTCGTTAACTTGTATTTTAAATCTGTATCAAATGTGCTTTTCTCGTAAGGTATCAATTGTGAAGTAATTAACTTTATTTGTTTAAAATTTTGCTAAAATAGCTCTTTTTATACTATGTTTTATATAGCTAAACTGACTTAGATTTACTGACAATTTGAAAAACAAAAATTCGTCATTCCGCTACTATAGTATTTTCTAAAACGAATGATAAACGTCTAAAATGGTATTACCAACTAAAAGGTGTAAGTCTGTACATTGATGCATT
The DNA here is from genome assembly GCF_947251895.1 of Wolbachia endosymbiont (group A) of Bombylius major. Taxonomy (NCBI): domain Bacteria; kingdom Pseudomonadati; phylum Pseudomonadota; class Alphaproteobacteria; order Rickettsiales; family Anaplasmataceae; genus Wolbachia; species Wolbachia endosymbiont (group A) of Bombylius major. The sequence goes on from NZ_OX366395.1 coordinate 1,469,395, forward strand.
AGAGGTCTGAGGCGACTTTTGATGGTGTGCCAACAATGCTCTATCGGATTTAGATCTTACTATTACCCACAAATATAAATGTTTGTTGCATAGCTCTTAATGGCATAACTTTTGCTTGAAATAACTGTTTATATGGTGCAATTTACAGCTTTTAGTTGCTAAAATTATAACTCTTAGTTTAATAATTTTAATCTAATAAGCTTTCAGGTTAATAAAATTAAATTATTTGAGTAAATACAATACTATGTTTTTATTTGTGGGTAATAGTAAGGCTTAAAGCAAAATGTAGTACGAACGGTAGGTGGATCTAAAAGATCGAATTACAATCCTGTATACAGCATTTTGCATTATTGTTTGATGATATTTATAGGTACAAAAATGGCTAGAATAATTTTCATGGGAGTAGATGTTTCCAAGGAAGCATTGGACATCTCAATTAATGGCAAGTATAAGCGCATAGCAAACGTGAGTGATGCTATATCTAAGTTTATAGAAACAAATATAGTCGATTTACCCATCAAGTTATGTGTAAACTGGTGGCTATGAAAAGCTCATTATAAAATTGTTGCAAGATAACTGTCCATAAAGCTCACCCGAATCGGGTATATGCATTTGCCAAAGCTTGCAATCATTTTGCAAAAACTGACAAGTTAGATGCTAAATTACTGGAAAAATACGCTGAATTTGTCAGTAAAGACGGTGAAGTAAAAGGATGTATAATTCCACAAAAGCAAGAGGAATTAAAGGAGCTGGGGGCAGTTGAGCGTAATTTAAATGATGCAATTCATGCAAACAAGTGTCGCCTGCAAAGTGCGACGGGAAAAGCTAGAGAATACATAGAAAGACAGATAGGGTTTGCTGAAAAACAATTGAAAGAAATTAGGCAAGACATAGAAGACACAATAGATTCTGACCCTGAATTGAAAGGAAAAAATGAGCTTTTAATCAGCTATAAAGGTATTGGGTCAAAGACGGCGAGCGTTCTACTGACAGAGGTGCCTGAGCTTGGTGGATTAGAGAATAGAGAAATTGCATGCTTAGTTGGAGTTGCACCTAAAACTAGTGAAAGTGGAAGAAAAGTTGGCAAAGCTCAAATCAAAGGAGGCAGGTTTTATGCAAGAAAAGCACTATACATGTCAGCTCTTGTTGCTATGCGCCACAACAGAAAAATGAAAGCGTTTTATCAGCGTTTGGTTGATTCTGGCAAAGCTGCTAAGGTTGCATTAGTTGCTGTCATGAGAAAAATTATCGTTTGTTTAAATGCCATGATAAAAAATAACAACTTTTATCTTGACTCTTAAGACGGTAGATTCCAATTTGCATGACAATATGGAGTATCTGCTTCTTTCATCCCAGTGGGATCTTTTATTCCATTTTATCAACAGTTTGTTTTGCAGTATCAAACAATTTTAATCCTATAATCCCGAATGTAACTAAAATAAAGCATATTACTTCGAATAAATTAACTGGTTCATCAAATAGGTAAACTCCAAGTATCGAAGCTCCTATAGCGCCCACTCCAGTCCAAATTGCATAGCATACTCCGATAGGTATAGAACGTGTAGCGAGCGAAAGTAAATATGTACTAAGAGCCATGGAGAGTATGCTAATTATTGATGGTACGAGATGAGTAAATCCATAACTATGCTTAAGTGTTATGACCCAGAACACTTCAATTAGTGACGATAAGAGTAAATATATCCAATTCATGCATAAATTTTTAGGTTTAAATAGAGAGCTTTAGCCCTATGCTTCCTATTACAATTAAAACGATACATAAAACTTGAGATAAATTAATATTCTCTGTGAAAGTGGTTGCACCAATTATAGTTATTCCAATTGTGCATATTCCAGAGGAAACTGCATAGCATACCCTAATAGGTAGAAAGCATGCTGCAAGAGATAAAAAGTAAATGCTAATGATCATAATTACCAATGTTGCAATCGAAGGCACAACTTTAGTAAAACTGTTACTAAACTTTAGCGTTACAGCCCACAGTATCTCTAGGATACTAGACAGCAACAAATACAACCAGCACATTTTCGTAACACTTCAATCTTGTATTGTAACAGAAATTGTTAGTTAAAACTACACTAAAGTGCAATAAATCTCTCTTTCGAAATTGCTTTAATATCAAACTTAAAACAACATCCTAAAAAACTTTTCTACGAAATTCAATTCCTGCACGTCATTTGCTGCATAAAGTGGTGTAGTTTGTTGCTCAATACCTGGTATTTCTACAAAAACTTTGCCCACTTCTTGACCTTTTTTAATTGGTGCAGGTATCATATCTTTATATTCAATACGCACCTTAATTTGGTCATGCAATTTGCGGTTGTAAGTTATGGTAACATCGTTTGCAACTGTAATAGGCACTTTTTTATCTTTTCCATAGAGAACATTTACTTCCTCAACTATGCTATCCTTAGCGAATATTTTCTTGGTGTTAAAATGATTTAAGGAATATTGTATCAGTCTTTTTGCTTCTTCTATTCGCTCTTTCTCAGTGTTTAAGCCATTTATGACAGCAAAAATTCTCCTATCATTTCGTTTTGCAGATGCTACAATGCCGTAACCACCAGCATTTGTATAACCGGTTTTTAAGCCATCAACCCCAATGTCGTGAAAAAGTAGAAGATTTTTATTCTTTTGTACAATTTCATTATATGTCAAATATTGTTCAGAAAATAAATCATAATATTCAGGAAAATCGGTGAAAATCCTTTTTGCCAGCATTACCAAGTCTTTTGCACTCATAAAATGATCTCCATCTGGCCACCCACTTGAGTTGACAAAATGACTGTCATTCAGATTCAAATTTTGTGCAACCTCATTCATTTCAGCCACAAAGTTCTCTTCTGATCCTGCAATGCCCTCGGCTAGTGTTATGCAGGCATCATTACCTGAAACTATTGTAATTCCTTCAAGTAATTCTCTCACTGTAACAAATTGACCTTCTTTCAAAAACATAGAAGAGCCTTTTCTTTCCCACGCTTTTCTACTTACTCGAAATTTATCCTCCATGTGTATTATTCCAGCTTTTAGATAATCGAATGCTACATATAAAGTCATTAGCTTGCTCATTGAAGATGGGGCCATTTTTTCATCAGAATTATGGTCAAAAATGAACGAGTCTGAAGCTAAATCTAAGACTACTGCTTGCTTTGCTTTGGTTCTAAACTGGTATGAGTATGAAGAAAAAGGAAGTATGGAAACTAATAGCAAAATTACCAATCTGCTTAACATATCTATAATTTTAAATTTACAGTGCACTAATTAATAGTATAATTTTACAGGGGCATTTCAATAGATCTCTTACGTAAAAATTCCTTGACACATCTCGCCAGCCCCCTTATCATGGTACTGAAGCTATTTATTTATCTTCTCTGTACAGATTAAATGACAAAAAAACTCACGTATCTGGCGTCTCATGTTTAATTTTTTGCACTATGTGCACCTTATGTCTTTATAAAATTCTAGGTTTTTACCTAATATAAGCTAAAATGTGCTTATAAAGCATTTAAAACATAAAAAAACGCCAACTTAAAAAATGGATAGTGAATAACTAGCTACCCTAGGGTTTCTTTTGCCTTTTTTTCTGTTTAGTAAATTTCTTAATGTTTATAATTTAGATTAGTTGCGGCTTAAAAGCAACTAAATCGCTCTTAATCAAGCGTTTTAGAATAAAAAAAACGCCGATATTTTAGTACATAGTAAATAGCCAACCACCACGGGGCTTCTTTTGCCTTTCTTTTCGTTTGGTAAATTTCTTAATATTTATAGCTAACATGAACAAACATTTGAGAGTAACTTCCGCTAGTAGGGTGTCATCCCAGTGCCCTCTACCTTGTCATCCCAGTGCTTGACACTGGGATGACACCATCATAAAGGAATCAGTGTCAGCTACTTTCATGACACCATTCTTTTTCCTGGATCCCAGTGTCTGGGCACTGGGATGACAAGGTAGAGGGCACTGGGATGACAGGAGAAGGAGGCTACTGGGATGACAGCTAGCCTGACAACCGTCATCCCGCTACGTGTTAGCGGGATCTATGCCAAGAGATACCGTGAATGAATCGCGGTATGACGTAGGATTGCTGTCATTCCGCTGCTTGTTAACGGCTGAATACCGCGAATGAATCGCGGTATGACGGTTAAGTATCCCGCTGCTTGGATGACAGCAGATCACCTCTTCACAAAGATTTTATCAGTAATACGCATATCAATAATACTCCAATCGCTGAAAGTAAAATCAGTTGTATTGTGTAAGTGGTTTAAATAGTTCCATGCACTATAAGGGTTATCTTCAGGCAGTTTTACTGTGGAATCGTTATCAAGTATGATATTCCATCTTCTATTCCCTATATAAGCAAAAGAAGAAATGTGGTCTCTTAATTGAGTTTTACTCTCCAACACATCTCTAACAAATTCTAGGTTTGATAACGAGTTTTGTCCTGTAATTACAACAAGATCATCTACTAGATAGTCATCTACGATCACTTTACCTTCAAAATCAATTACCGAGGTTTTGTTATTATCTTTCCAGAGAGCAAACGGTTTATGCTCATCTATATTAATGTGTAGAGTATTGGGCAAAATTCTGTGAACTCTTACGTGTTTTATCCACCTGCTTACGGATTGTATGTTACCGGCAAGTTTTGAAAGTGATATATACAGGATAGGTTGCGTTCTATCTGTCAAACTTAGAATATCCTTTTTGTTTGTAAATTTATTGCCGCTCACGACTACTTCGTCGATTGAAAATCCACTACTGAGTAATAAACTAGATAGGCAGTCATTATACCAAGTAAAGTAGTAATTAAATCGATTTATTATTTTATCAAGTGAGCTGTAAAGTATTAGCGTAAGAAAAAGTGCTGTGATAATAACCAAGGCACACTTACGCAAAAAACTCCTTTGGCTTCTAGTAATACTGCTCAACATGACTTAAATCCCTAATATTTTTGTGCTGCAAACTATCTTCAATAATAATTTTAACTAATTCATTAAAATTGATTCCTTTTGCCAATTTTGCAATTTCTGGCACTAACGATAACTCAGTAAAGCCAGGATGTGTATTAATCTCAAGCATTTTTAAAGTGTTATTTTTGGGATTATAACGGAAATCTGAGCGGGAAATAGTTTTGCATCCTAAAAATTGATGAACTTTCAGTGCGTGTTCCAAGGTCATTTTATATATATTGTTAGGAATTTCAGCAGGAAATATATGTTCTGCAAATCCATCTGTATACTTTGCTTCATAATCATAGAATTTATTTTTTGGTCTTATTTCTATAGTACCAATTGCTTCATCCAGCAATACAGCAGTATGTAACTCTATGCCCGGTATGTATTCTTCTACGATCATCTTTTCCATTATAGTAGAACTATTATCTTTCAGTTCTAAGTAATCCTCGTGCGAGAAAATTATGTACACTCCAATACTTGAACCTTCATTAATTGGTTTTAAGACGTACGGATAATCGATTTTAATATTATTTTTTAGTACATCTTCTCGGCTAATTACATAACCTTTTGGAGTATCAATACTAAGGGACCGGAATATATGCTTTGACATTGCCTTGTTCATAGCAACAGCCGAAGCCATAACTCCTGAGTGTGTATATTTTATACCTAAGATTTCCAATAAACCTTGAATGCAGCCATCTTCACCATAAGGTCCATGCAGAGCGATAAAAGCAAGGCCCGGATTAATTTTTTTAAGCTTTTCAGCAATATTGCTGTCAACATCTATTTCTATTGCATTATATGAAAGGCTATCGAGCGCCTTCTTTACTGCTTTTCCGCTCATAAGCGATATTTCTCTCTCACAAGAAAACCCACCACTTAAAATTGCTATAGTTGGAACCATAAGCATTCTATGTTTTACTATATAGCATATATAATGGTTACATTAAGCTTATTAAATACCTACTTTGGCTAACTATAAGACCTTCTTACTTTCTTCAAGCACTTTTTTTATCCACTTCAAATAGCGTGCTCGTCAACGGTACTGGCATGTTTGCTGTACCTTTATACTGTTCACAGACAAGCTTTTCTAAATCCTCAGCAGATTGTTCTTTTGCTTCTTCTTTTTTCACTACTCCACTAGTTACTAAATCAATTAAGGCTGTATTGTGTATTATCATTCGATTATTTAGCTCAAATATCTTTTTTGTATCAAGTGAAGAGTTTTTAATTAAGGCAGATAGTGCATGCATATATTTGTCTATATCAGAAAGACTTTTGCTTGTATCATAGTTGCTAACTAACATATATTCCTTCAAACGCTCAATTTCTTCTGGAGTAAACTTGTAAACTTCATCAAGTTTCCTTATTAAAGATATAGTAAGTATTCTACTTAGAACTCTTAATTCTCTAATAAATTGTATTCCTTCTCCTTCAGGATAAGACATTTCTTCTTTTTTATATTTCTTAAATAATTCTTGATCATAAGACTTTCTGAAATCTGACATCATTGCTAATGCTAACTCTTGTGAACCTAGCTTAAAAACTTCGTTGAAGCTGTTTGCGTTGGCATCTTGTGCACCGCCTGCAGTAATTCCACAACTATAAGAAATCTTTTCAGACAAGCTATGATACTCTTTTATCATCTCTTTCAGCAATATTTTAATATCATCTTCGGTTAACTCTACTGTTGATAATAGATCACATGTTTTTTCAAGATCACCATTCACTTGAAAAAGTAACCCTTCAATCTTTTTAATGGTTTCTCTTTTATTTATACTCACAACTTACCCCCAAGATTTGATGCTAATAGCTAATTTTATAATCAAATATTTCAAAAGTCAATAAGCTTTTTTCCTTAATCCTTAAGTTAATCGATACTAATTTATCAGCATAACAACTTAGATAACGCAACTATTTTCAGCAACCAAAAACAACAACCCTGAAATACAAAAAGTTTCTTTTCCTTCAGTAGCATTATTCTAAATTTTCATCAAAATAAGTTGTTTTATCCTTTTTTTCCTTATACTCTTCTGCAGTATAGAGAGGTTGTTTTTTAGCTGTGATATTTGGCCATTTTTGTGAGTATTCTACGTTTATGTTGTAAAATGACTTGAAAGTTTTTTGTTCGCTGCTCAGCAACTCTTCATCTAGTTCTAAAATATCTTTTATGGAATCATCAGTTACAATTGCATCCACCGGACACTCAGGTATGCACACTCCGCAATCAATACATTCATCTGGGTTAATCACGAGCATGTTTTTACCTTCATAGAAGCAGTCAACGGGACATACTTCCACACAGTCCGTATATTTACATTTTATGCATTTATCTGTAACAAAATGCGTCATAAAACACTGTATATTTGCATTATCTTGGGTACACTAAATTGATAAGAAATTCAAGCCTTTTATGAAGATAAATAAATTGAACAACAAAGAATTAGAAGTATGGTTAAGCTTGGCTAGAACTATAGGACCAATAAAGTTTTTTAGTATACTAAGAACACATGGATCGCTAGATGAGGTGTTGAAATATCTCAATAGGGTGGCTAATAATAAGGTGTATGGCATTCAAGATGCACGAGAAGAAATCAATAATGCAGAAAGAATTGGAGCTAAAATTATACCCGCATGTGACCCAAATTACCCTGATCTTTTAAGAAATATCTCTAGTTGTCCTCCTGTAATAACTGCGCTTGGTGATATATCATTATTAAGCCGTGAGATAATTGCAATAATCGGTGGGCGTAACTCTTCAATGAATGGAAGAAATTTTGCCAATAAGTTGGCACTTGATTTAAGCGAAGCTGGTTTTGTTATTGTTTCTGGACTTGCAAAAGGAATCGATACTGCAGCAAACAGTGTAATATACAAAAATCATCCCACTATTGCTGTTACAGCAAGCGGAATTGATGTGGTGTATCCAAAAGAGAATTTTGATCTATACAAAAAAATCACTGGGAACGGTGGTTTAGTAATTACTGAGCTTCCATTTGCTACTAAACCAAAGCCTCAATATTTTCCTCAGAGGAATCGAATTATATCTGGTCTATCGCTGGGTGTTGCAGTGATTGAAGCATCGAAACGTTCTGGCTCTCTAATAACAGCAGATTTTGCTTTAAATCAAGGGAGAGAGGTGTTTGCAGTTTCTGGTTTCCCTTTAGATTCACGCTGTAGTGGTAGTAATTATTTAATTAAAAACGGTGCTAAGCTTATCGAATCCGCTGATGACATAATAGAGAGTATTAGGTTTAGTTTACCTCCGCAGCAAAAAAACCTATTTGATGTTGAGCACCATTTTGTTAACCAAAAACAAGAAAAATTACAACAGGCAAAATCTGTTATAGTTGATCATATTAACTCTGTACCTGTTGACATAGATGAACTTATACTAGCAAGCGGACTTTCTACCAACATAGCTCTAATGGCTCTTTTAGAACTAGAGTTGGAAAACAAAATAGAGCGTTCACCGGGGAATAAAATATCGTTAATTTTCTAGATTACTTTAGCTATAAGCCCACAACCGTACGAACATTATGATTTGAGTTCACCAAGAAAGATGTCATTCCAGCGCGTGACGCTGGAATCCAGCCTTTATTATGCAGCTACTTGGTTGAAATTAAGTCTTCTGGATCCCAGTGTCTGGGCACTGGGATGACACCGTCTTGGATAGAAATCAGTATCAGCTACTTAGATGACACCACTTTTGTATGGAAACCAGTGTTACCTTGACAACCTTCATCTCGCTACGTGTTAGCGGATACCGTGACGGTATGACTAGGGAGTACGCGTTAGCGGAATCTACTGAGACGCCCGTGATAGCCCTATTTCTATAGTGAGTAATTCCCTCTTATCTACTTTTAGAATTGATAAGAGAAAACTTTTTTTCAACCTGTTGTATGATTTTATAAAAGTGATCGAAATCTAAGCTTGCACTGCCAATTAAAACTCCTGATAAATTTGAAATATTTAACAAATTTTCTATATTTTCTGAACTGACTGAACCACCATATATAATGTGTTTTTTACTAGTACACAATTTTATTACCTCTATCACCTCAGCAATTGCATCATTATTTGGCACATGACCTGTGCCTATTGCCCATATTGGCTCATATGCTACGGTATATTCACCGTGTGTTGGCAAGCGGTTTTTGCATTGATATTCTATTACTTCTTTTGTTTTTTCATTCTTATAATCTTCTGAATTTTCACCTACACAGATAATTGGGTGTAAGCCTGATTCTATTGCTATTTCCGACTTAAGTTTTATTTCACTATCTTTTTCATTGGCCCTTTCAGAATGCCCAAGTATTACGTAAGTACACCCTAGTTCTTTTAACATTTCTGCGCTAATTTCACCTGTGTAAGAACCGAACTTTTTATGATGGCAATTCTGTGCTCCTATATTAATATTATTGTTCAACTCTATACTGCTTGGAAATGACGTAAAAGGAGGGCAAATTACTAATTTAGAGGTAATTTCGTTGCTCTTGTCGTTAAGTTTGCCTATAAAGTCAACAAATGAAGAACGCATTCCATTCATTTTCCAATTTGCTACTATTAAAAAGGACATCAACTTTACTTATATGAGTGAGAGTGCCGGCTGTCGGACTTGAACTGACAACCTACTGATTACAAGTCAGTTGCTCTACCAATTGAGCTAAGCCGGCGTTAAACACATTAATAATATACAATTATCAATGAATTTTAGTCAACTAATTTTTAAAATACTGTATAATGAAAATAATATGAGAAAATTTTTACTGAAGCCAAAAAAGAGTCTAGGGCAAAATTTTATTTTATCGAGTGAGATAACAAAAAGAATAGTCGTTTTAGCTGGTAGTCTGGAAAATTTTAATGTCATTGAAATTGGTCCTGGATATGGTGCATTAACAAGAGAAATATTGGTGCATAATCCAAAGTCTCTACTTTCTATAGAAAAAGATAGAGATTTAGTAAAACACCATGACCAACTGCTAAATGAGCATCAAGGAAAGTATAGAATTATAGAAGCGGATGCACTGCATGTTACAGAAGAAGAGCTGATAGAGCGCCCAGTTAAAGTTATTGCTAACTTGCCTTACAATATCTCGGTAGTGTTATTTTTAAAGTGGTTAAATAATATAAAATTTTTTACGAGTTTGACATTAATGTTTCAAAAAGAGGTAGCAGATCGCATTACGGCAAGACCCAATTCTAAAGATTATGGTTCCTTATCAGTGCTAAGCCAGTTACTATGTGATATAAAAAAGGAATTTGATATTGAACCTAAAGAGTTTTTTCCAAGACCAAAAATACATTCTTCAGTAATTACAGTAAATCCTTTGCCTATCCCAAAATTTGCAGTAAATTTGGAAACCTTAACAAGATTAACACGTGCTGTTTTTTCTCAAAGAAGAAAGATGCTGAGAAATAGCTTGCAAAATATAACGAACCACGCTGAAACTGTCCTTGAAAACGCTAAATTGAGTGGAAACCAGCGTCCAGAAGACTTAACCATTGAGCAGTTTTGTTTGCTGGCAAATAATGTAGAATGCTTATTTTGCAATAAAATATATTAGCAACCATATAGCCTTTCTATCCCCTAAAAACAGTTAGAGCTATACGACAGAGCCACACCGGCTTCTATAGCTCCGCTTCTGTCATCCTATGGCTTACTGTACGAACATTGCAATATGGCACATAGTAAACGATGTCATTCCAGTCTGGAATCCAGCTTTTTCATAATCATTAAAACGTTGTATTTTAACATAAAACGGCTACTTTTATACTTAATAAAATTCCTGGATCCCAGTGTCTGGGCACTGGGATGACATCATAGGGACACTGGAATGACATCATAGGAGGCTTGGATGACACCTTAACGATTTGAAGAACCGTCATCCCGCTGCTTGTTAGCGGGATCTAGAGATACCGCAAATGAATCGTGGTATGACGTAGGGAAACCTTTCTTGGGTTAGCTATAGAATGCTTATTCTGCAATAAAATGTATTAGCAACCATATAGCTTTTCTATCTCCTAAAAACAGTTAGAGCTATACAATTAAAGGCTCCTAGCTAATTTTGCCTATTGCAATTTAATTAATTGGCGTATAAGCTTTAAATAAAGCCTATGAAAAAAATGGAAGCTTGTTATTCGTTTGACGATATACTTCTTTTGCCAGCCTATTCTGATATATTACCTTGCGATGCAGATACAAAAACTTATTTAACAAATAGTATAGAACTAAATATCCCTCTCATATCCTCTGCAATGGATACTGTTACTGAATCGGGCTTTGCAATAGCTATTGCCCAACATGGAGGGATAGGTTGCATACATAAGAATTTATCAATAGATGAACAAGTTTTAGAAGTGAGAAGGGTGAAAAAATATGAAAGTTGGATCGTGTATAACCCAATTACGATTTCACCGGATAAAACAGTTGCGGAAGCAATTTCATTAATGAGAGAGCACAATTATTCTGGCATTCCTGTAGTCGATCAACGCAAGTTAGTTGGAATTTTAACTAACCGAGATGTGAGGTTTATTGAAGACCAGAACATGAATGTAAAAGTTTCCGAAGTGATGACAAAAGATAAGTTAGTGACAGTGCGGGAGCAGGGAGTGAATAGTGCCTCAGCAATGAAATTGTTGCATGAAAATAGAATAGAAAAGCTTTTGGTCGTAGATGAAAATTCTTGTTGTATAGGTTTAATTACGGTTAAAGACATTGAAAAATACAATAGATACCCAAATTCATGTAAAGACAGTAAAGGACGGCTCAGAGTTGCCGCTGCAATTGGCACTGGTAAAAAAGATGGTATAGAAAGATGTGAAGCTTTGATCGGAGAAGAAGTTGATGTAGTTGTTGTGGATACTGCTCACGGTCATTCCGAAAACGTTATCAATACCATTAGGGAAATAAAAAAGATGTATCCTAATACGCAATTAATTGGTGGAAACATTGCAACAAAGGAGGCTGCTGAAGTGTTGATTGATGCGGGTGTTGATGCAGTAAAGGTTGGAATAGGACCAGGATCAATCTGTACAACCAGAATAGTTACAGGCGTTGGTGTGCCACAATTCTCTGCAATCAAGAATGTTGCAGAGACGTGTAGAGCAAGAAACGTAAGACTAATTGCTGATGGTGGGGTAAAATACTCAGGAGATGTTGCAAAAGCTATTGCAGCTGGTGCTGACTCTGTGATGATTGGTTCGATTTTTGCTGGCACTGACGAAAGTCCAGGTGAGATTATCATGTATAAGGGCAGAGCATATAAAGGCTATCGAGGAATGGGATCTATTAGTGCAATGAAACGAGGTTCAGCTAGCCGTTATTTTCAAGATAAAGATTCAAAACTCAAATTAGTTCCACAAGGAGTGGAAGGAAGAGTTCCATTCAAAGGTCCAGCTTCAGGAGTAATCCATCAATTGATTGGCGGATTGCAAGCTGCAATGGGTTATACTGGTAACAGGAATATAGAAGAAATGAAGAAAAACTGCAAATTTGTTACTATTACTGCATCAGGATTAAGAGAGAGTCACGCTCATGATATAGTCATTACACAAGAAGCTCCAAATTATGCTTATCAAACGTCCAATTTGTCAACCGATTCAGATTAGTCCAGAAAAAGTAGAGAGAAAGTTAAGACGTTTTTGGAGTAAAATAAAACGTTTTTTCAAAATATGACAAATAGAAGAGAATATACAGCAGAATTCAAATTAGAAGCTGTTAAGCTGGTTAAAGAAACAGGTCAAGCAAGTACAAAAATAGCAAAAGATCTAGGTATAGATGGCAGTATGTTAAGTAAGAAAATATGATGGAAAAATGTCTGGAGCATACGCATTTCCAGGCAAAGGCTCCTTATGACAAAGAAAGATTTGATCTAAAAAAAGAGCTAATAAGAGAAAGAGACATCTTAAAAAAAGCCCTGGGCAAAGAAAAAGAGTAAAGTATTCTTTTATATAGAAATTGCTATAAAACACAGGAACTATGTAGGGTTTTGTACTGGTGGTATGGGTTGCTAAGGAAAAAAGCAGTAAAGAATTAGCAAAAGAAGGGCTTCTAGCAGATATTCAAAAAATACATCAAGCTTCTAAATGCAGATATGGAGCCCCTAAAATTCACGCTGAATTAAAAGCTTTAGGCAAAAATTAAAACAGTACAAAGTGTTATGCAAGAAAATGGCATTAAAGCCAAGCTTAGACGAAGGTTCAAAAATAAAAAACAGCAAATAAGCAACCGAGTTGTGGCTCCGAACACATTGGATCAAAATTTTACTACTGATCAGCCAAATAAAGTTTGGGATTACCTACATAAAAACTAAAGAAGGTTGTTGGCGGCAATAATTGACCTATATTCACGCATGGTGGTTAATGAGTAACATGATAATTAGTTATAGATTCTTTATTGATGGCCGTTGATAAACGCAAACCCGATAAAAATCTGCTGTTACATAGCGATCAAGGGTCACAGTATACCTCTCAAAATTACCAATTTCTATTGAATACAAAAAACATCATTTCCAGCATGAGCCATAAGGGCTGTTGTTACGATAACTCTGTTGCAGAAAAGTTCACTTAAAAGGGAGCTGCTTATTGATACTTCTCGCTCAACAAACCAGAACTGCCATATTTGAATACATAGAAATCTTTTATAACAAATAACGTAGACATTCTACTATTAACTATTGCATTCCTGCACAATTTATTCTCATGATAAAAACGTCTTAACTTTCTCTCTACTTTTTCTGGGTAAGGTCAAATAGAGAATTTTACAAAAATCTATTTTTAACTTACAATCAATTATTACAATTTTAAACCTACAACTTATGTACAACAGGCTTATAGTCAAATCTTTTTCAGTATTATGCATCTGTTTATTTGCTTTATACATAACACTGCCAAATTTCTTTGATAATAAGCTTTTTATTTCGAAAAAAAGAATAAACTTAGGCCTTGACCTGAAAGGAGGGGCATCTTTGCTTTTAAACATAGACTTAGACTTCTATTTTAAGGAAAAGCTAGGCATGCTAGCAGGTGAGATAAAAGAGACATTGCTAACAAAAAATATTGAATCTAACGTACAAAATAACGTTGTAACTTTAAATAATATTGATGATTATAAAAAAGCATCTGTGTTGATTAATGCGATAAATCCAAATTTAGAGCTAAATAGAAGAGATTCTTCAATTCTCATTTCATATAAACCCCATTATAAAAATTCTTTGATCAGTGAAGTAGTTGCAGAATCAATAAACAATGTCCAGCGCCGTTTGGACAAACTTGGCACAAAGGAAGTCAGCGTTCAAAAACAAGGACAGAATAAAATATTAGTGCAGGTGCCTGGAGTAGAAGACACCAAGCAGATAAAATCTTTGCTTGGCAAAACTGCTAAGCTAGCTTTTCATTTGGCAAACACTAACATAGCCAAGGTGCAGGATATAGATCACGAAACTACTGTCATGCTCAAGGATTCTTTAGGTAATTCTTATCCAATATTCCGCAAAACTGAAATAGGTGGCGATTCGCTGGTTAACGCATCAGTTAGATTCGGCAATTTAGGTAAACCGACAGTGCATTTTAAATTTGACAGCATAGCGAGTAAAAGATTCGCGAAAATCACTAAAGAAAATGTAGGAAAGCCTTTTGCAATTGTTCTGGATAACACAGTCTTAACAGTACCTACAATACGTGAGCCAATTTTAAATGGAGAGGGAGAAATTAGCGGTAATTTCACTGAAAAACAAGCAAGCGAACTTGCAATACTTTTAAAATCTGGAGCACTGCCAGCACCACTTAAAATAATTGAAGAAAAAAACATTGGCCCAAGCCTTGGAGAAGAATCAATAAAGGCAGGGGAAATGGCAGCAACAATCTCTATTGTAGCCGTGGCTTTATTTATAATCATCACTTACGGCAAATTAGGTGTATTGGCCTCTGTTGCGCTTTTTTCTAATGTAATTCTTATATTATCAATTCTCACTCTGCTTGAAGCAACTCTAACTTTACCTGGAATTGCCGGTATTGCACTCACTGTCGGTATGGCGGTGGATGCAAATGTTTTAATATTTGAGCGAATTCGTGAGGAAATAAAATCTGGCAAGAGAGTGGAACGTGCTATTGAAGAAGGGTTTAAAAACGCTATAAAGACAATACTGGATTCAAATATCACTACATTAATTGCTGCAGGAATAATGTTCATTATTGGCAGCGGAGCAATTAGAGGCTTTTCTGTCACTTTATCAATAGGAATTTTATGTTCTATGTTTTCTGCAATCACAGTCACAAAACTCCTGATAGAGTTGTGTATGAACCCGAAGAAACTAGCACTTTGTTAGTCAACCACCTTCATTCCCACAACGTTATATCCTGAATCAACGTGCAAAATTTCTCCAGTAGTGCCACTACTTAAGTCGCTTAATAAGTATAACGCTGCCTTGCCAACATCCTCTATTGTAACATTGCGTCTGAGCGGAGAATTATTTCTATTCCATTCTGATATGGAGTGAAAATCGCTTATTCCAGAAGATGCTAAAGTTCTGATTGGACCAGCGGAAATTGCATTTACTCTGATATTTTGTGGTCCAAGATCACATGCTATATATTTTACACTTGCTTCAAGTGCCGCTTTACATAAACCCATAACGTTATAATTTGGCATAACTTTTTCAGCGCCATAATAAGATAAAGTAAGTAAACTACCACCATTTGACATCATTTTTTCAGCCCTTTGCGCTAAAGCAGTAAAAGAATAGCACGATATATGCATTGCATTGAGGAAGTTATTCAGTGAAGTATCGACATATTTACCATTTAACTCATTTTTATCGGAGAATGCTATTGCATGCACCAAAAAGTCAAGAGTACCCCATTTTTTCTCTATTATTTCAAAAGCGTTATCTATGATTTCTTCATTTGAAACATCACAGTGTAATATTAGCTCCACATTTAATTCATCTGCTATCGGTAATAATTTTTCTTTTACTATTTCATTCTGGTAGGTGATTGCAAGTTCTGCCCCGTGCTCTGAGAGAGTTTTTGCTATACCGCATGCTATTGATCTCTTATTTATTATTCCAGTTATTAACCCCTTTTTGCCTTGTAATAGACTTGTCGTCATAGGACTATCTGTTTTTTTATAATTTGGAGTATTAACTAAGCAAAGTCAAGATATCACTATGTTTTAAAACATTTTTTGCAGTAACTTGAAGTCTAATACCACTGTTAACAAAAAGGCAGCAATGAGAGTTTCTAACAGCCGTCTATCTTAGATTGCTCCTTATTAAAAGAAATAAAGCTTTATTAATTAAATATTATAGTTAATAACTATAATATTTTAACAAGTAATTAAAATAGTGTTAAACTGCGTGCATAAAATAATTAGTGAGGTTACGATGTTAAGCAGTATTATAAAAGTAAAATTAGAGAAAAACTGTTGTCCTTTTAAAGCATTAGAAGAATTCTTTGTTGGCAATACATTTAATATAGATGATCGAAAAGGATTCAAAGATTCTTTGGTAGAGTTAGTTATGAAACATTATTACTTTGGCAATAAAATTTTAACTTTAACTCTACCAAGAGAAGCAATACCTAATTCTTTCGCTTTAGAGCTTTTGTCTTCACTTTATAAAGAAAATGCGCTAGCTTTACCTGTTATATTAAAATACCTTGTTCACAGGAATTTATCTAAAGATTTTGATGAGATCAGTAAAAAATTACAGGCCAAAATGGATCAAGATATACAAGAAGCGGAGCTACAAAACAA
The DNA here is from genome assembly GCF_947251895.1 of Wolbachia endosymbiont (group A) of Bombylius major. NCBI lineage: Bacteria > Pseudomonadati > Pseudomonadota > Alphaproteobacteria > Rickettsiales > Anaplasmataceae > Wolbachia > Wolbachia endosymbiont (group A) of Bombylius major. Next base: position 1,486,119 of record NZ_OX366395.1, read on the forward strand.
TTCTAAAATTTCTAAAAAAATTGAGGTATGCAAACAAGACATTTTAAATGTTCTTAGTGGCGGTAAATCAGTATTGGATGATCAATTGAAGCAAAAACACTATTCTATACTAGAAAATGAGGTTGCAAAATTAAAGGCTGAGATTTCAAAAGAACTAGAAGACTATACTAACAACACTAACATTCATGAAATATATCAAAGCCTTAATAACAAAAGAAAAGAAAAAGAACATTGTGAGGAAATAGGAGTGCCTGCACTTTGTACTTCTGGTATTGCCACACTTTGTATGTTGTTTTTTGCTCCACTTATAGCAATCCACATTTGTGATTTTAGAAGGGGTGGTATAGGTTTTTTAGAGGCTCTTATGTATACAGCAACTCCATTTTTGGTTGTTGCAACGTTAGCACTTATAATAGCAGGTGTAGCTTACTTAATAAAGAGGCACTATGAGCAAAGTTTTGCAAAAGAAATGCAAGACTTTATAGAAGGACCAAAATATGTAGATAAAGCAACTAATACTGAAGATGTGAAGAAATTAGAACAAGAAGAAACAAAAGTAGGCGATTATGGTAAAAAACCTTCGGCACCACCATACGATGAACCTAAGCAGTTAGGGTTGTACCCAGATCTTTCAGAAGAACAACCACCATCATACGAAGAAGCTTGCCGCACTATCGTGCAATTGGAAGATTCAGGACCAAGCAGTAATCTTGATTTTGCTGAGCAGCTAAAACCTGGTACAGATCTTTTAGGGAGTCTTTCAGAACAACAAAACGCAAAATTGGGTCCTGTTCTACTTCCATCTAATACAATGTAATAAAGGGGTATAACTCAGAGCTAGAGGTTATGATTGTAATAAAGACATAAAAAAAACGGACAAGTCAAGTAAAGTTACAAATGTAATTTTGCTTGACTATCCATTTATTACCACCTAAAGCAGCTAACAAAGCCATCCCATATGACATTTTGTCTATACCCAATTAAGCATATTAATAAGTAAGTAAATCTTAATATAATCTTATTATACTTATAAATACGCTGTATAGAATGAAAGTATGGATGATTTCATAACTGCAAGAAGAAAAGATGATGCTGTGGTATCTGTTTGTCAGGATAATAAGAAAAAAAACGTGTTAATTTTAGGGCTCAATCAAGCCGCAAGGAATTTGTTAAAATACGAGGAAGGGAATTTACTTAATAAGCCGTTAATCAATATTTTAAGTGCAAGAGCAGCTGACGACATGAAGAATTATTTAGAGTATACCGAAAATGGGCACGATTTACTTGATATATTACCTAAAGTGATAGATTTTTCCTTAACTGATGCTAAAGGAGAAGATATCAGGACAAAAGTAAAAGTTTTCCGCACTGCACAATTTGCCAGTAATAAAATAAATTATGAGCTATTAATACGTGATATCAGTTTGTCCCATAAACTAGGAATCTTTAGAGATAAATATCTAATGGGTAAAAAATATAAAAACCATGACTTATTCGATATACCGGGCAATGAGTCCACTATTCTAGAGTTATACGTTATATTAAATTTTGCCTTTCAACATCAAATTAATGCAGCTATAGGAGTGATTGGCTTAAATAGTAGCTGTAGTGAGACAAATAATGCACTGAAAGTTATCATAGAACATTTTTATAAAAATTGCCGTAGTGATGATTTTCTAGGGTATATTGATGAGAATAAAGTGCTTTTTGTTTTGATTAACTGCGATGTAAAAAGTACATCTAAAATAATTAATCGTATACATTCTGCCATTAATAAGCAGTTATTAATGCAAAAATTACCAAGTGTATCAATAATTTATGGGAATATAGCTCAAAAACAGGCAGCAAAATCTACCAGCGGTACCTTCTGAAAAGTTGTTTTTTATTTATATTGAGTTTAAACTTAAGTTTTTATAAAGATTTAAGTTTATTTATGAAGTTAAAGTACTACCTGGTAGCACTGCTTTCATCATTGTTTTTGCAGAATAGTGCTAGCTCTAAAACAATTTTGGATAAGGAAATATTTTATGCAGAACTAGACGGAAAAATAGATTTGAGATTCGGCTACGCCTTCAACAGAGATTCTTTCAATGCTAAGCCTAAGGATAAAACTTCAAGTGATTCATACTTGCGCTTTCTTTATTTACAGCAAGTTTATCCAAATACTCAAATGGGGGTTAATGTTAAGGCAGGGGTTTCTGGTATTGCAAACCTAAAAGCGTTAGACATAGAAAAGTTAGACATGGAGGAATGGTATTTTATCATAAAAAACCAGGAACTTGGATCAATTGAATATGGTAAAAGAAGTTTAGTTGGTCAGAGCATGTTAATTAACACTTCAAAAATTTATGCAGCTGCTGGAGGAGTAAATGGTTGCTGGGCAAACTATGCAAATTTGCGCGGTGATCCTAAAAAAGATGGTGACCCTGGATATGATAAAGACAAGGTATTTTGGGTAAAACCCAACATTTACAGTGAGTATAATGGACTCGAACTAGGGTTAAAACAATCATCAATTAACTACATCTCCCCTAAAATCTATAACTTTCAACTCGGGTTCAGTTACGTCCCAGGAAAAAATAACTTACAATATAGCAATCTAATTGCTGCTGGCCTTTCCTATAAAAACAGCTTGTCAGATGATATAGGTTTTACTACTGCCTTAACTGGTGAATTTGCAAGAGAAAATTTAACTGATTGCTCAGATGGGACTTCTAAAAATTATGAATGCCGCAATCAATTACTACACTGGAATTTTGGTTTGAAGCTAAAATTGTTCGATCTTGATTGCATTTTTTCGTATGGTAATGGTGGTAAATCTGGTGAGAAGCGTAATCCTGAAACAAATAATACGTATTATATGAATGCAGGTATCGCTTACCGTTCTGATTCTTACAAATCAAGCTTAACATATTTTAGTAGTGGTAGGGATATTGCAGGCGAAGGTACAAACGAGTTAACATCATATGCTTTAAGTCTTGAAAATTCTCTTTTTTTAGGTACTTCATACTATTTCGATATTGTAAAGTTTAGTACAAAAGAGCCTAAAATAGAAAATAACAACTCTGGTTATGTGTTCTTGGCTGGACTGAAATTAAGTTTTTAATATTGCCTCCTTCCAACACTCTTTTCTGTCATCCAAGGTAACCGTTCACAGATTTGTATTAAACAGGACTTGATATGACACTTTAAAAAAGTAAGTTAAGAATAATAAAAATAAGGAGTGTTAGAAATGAGTACAATACAAACAAAAATACTAAAACCAAAACTAGGATTACTAGAGCTAGCAAAACAATTAGGAAATGTGTCTCAAGCGTGCAAAGTGATGGGATACTCAAGAGATACATTTTATCGATTCAAGGAGTTATATGAAAATGGGGGAGAAGAAGCATTACATGAAATAAGTAAGAAAAAACCGCTATTAGCAAACAGAGTTTCGGAAGATATAGAAAGAGCAATAATTGGCATAGCTACAGAATTTCCTGCATATGGACAAGAAAGAGCTGCAAATGAGCTGAGAAAAAGAGGTATAATAATTTCCCAAGGAGGAGTAAGATCTGTATGGCTAAGAAATGACCTTGAAACTTTGAAAAAGAGACTTAAAGCACTGGAGGCAAAAGTAGCTCAAGACGGAATCATTTTAACTGAAGAACAACTTGCAGCTTTAGAAAAAGTGAAAGAACAAAGGGAAGCTCATGGTGAAATTGAGACGCAACATCCAGGTTATTTGGGTTCTCAAGATACCTATTATGTGGGCAATATCAAAGGCATAGGGCGCATTTATCAGCAAACTTTTGTTGATACTTATTCCAGAGTTGCAATGGTTAAACTTTACACGGACAGAACAGCCATTACAGCTGCAGATCTTCTTAACGATAGAGTTATCCCATTTTTTGATGAGCAGAGAATTCCATTATTACGCATTCTAACTGATAGGGGTACGGAGTATTGTGGCAAGCCCGAAAATCACGCTTATCAGCTATATTTAGGAATCGAAAATATCGATCATTCTAGAACCAAAGCCAACTCTCCACAAACTAATGGCATATGTGAAAGATTCCATAGAACTATGCAAGATGAGTGTTACAATATTATCTTTAGAAAGAAAATCTACTATTCTTTGGAGGATCTACAGATCGATGTTGATCATTGGTTGCGTTCTTACAATGAGACAAGGCCTCACTCAGGCAAATACTGCTATGGCAAAACACCTATGCAAACGTTTTTTGACAGTAAACATATTGCTTTTCAGAAAAATATTAGTAGCATTAAACAACAGCCTGATATTAGTTTTGACTACGTCAATTCTTCTGTCAGTTAATTCTTCTGTCAGTTAATTCTTCTCTGTCAGATTAAATCTTGTCTTTTACACTGTTTGCTAATAGCGGTTTTTTCTTACTTATTTCATGTAATGCTTCTTCTCCCCCATTTTCATATAACTCCTTGAATCGATAAAATGTATCTCTTGAGTATCCCATCACTTTGCACGCTTGAGACACATTTCCTAATTGTTTTGCTAGCTCTAGTAATCCTAGTTTTGGTTTTAGTATTTTTGTTTGTATTGTACTCATTTCTAACACTCCTTATTTTTATTATTCTTAACTTACTTTTTTAAAGTGTCATATCAAGTCCTGTTTAATACAAATAATTTACCCTTACATAGTTTCATCTTTACCTGAAGGATGGATGTGTCCTGAGGAAAATCTCTTAGTCAATCCAGCTGGTAGATTTGTTATTGGTGGGCCAGTTGGTGATTGTGGATTAACCGGACGAAAAATTATGGTTGATACTTATGGAGGTTATATTCCACACGGTGGAGGAGCATTTTCCGGAAAAGATGCAACCAAAGTTGATAGATCTGCAGCTTATATGGCAAGATACCTTGCTAAAAATATTGTCTTTGCAGGGTTGGCTGAACGTTGTCTGGTGCAGCTTTCTTATGCAATTGGTATATCAAAACCTACTTCATTCTATATTGATACATTTGGTACGAATACGATAGAGGAAAGAGTAATTAAAAAGTTTATTGAGAATAATATAGATTTATCAACAAAAGGCATAATCAAGCATTTATCGCTTAATCATCCTATATATAAACGTACAGCCTGTTATGGACATTTTGGTAAAAAGTCAGAAAATGATGGTGGATTTTCTTGGGAAAACATGAACTTGTCTGCTGATCTTTGTAGAGAATTCAATATAGAAGGTAATAGTAAAATTTCTTTAGATTGCTAAAATTTTTGATTTACAGCCCCATATTCATATACTAGCTTATTGTTAAAGTATAATTGCTTTTTCATAATAATTATACCATATTAGTGATAATTTTTTTTATATTCAGTTTTTATTGTGAGGCTCATAAAGTGTATAACGAAATAGAAGGAGAACTGTACAACGTAATTGTAAAAGAGTTTTCCGATCTTATTGATAAGATGAAAGAACATCCTTTTTATGTTGAATTGATGAATGGTACTTTAGATTATAAAAGATTTAAATTTTACCTTCAGCAGGATTTTCTAGGTTCTGTAGATTGCGCTCGTGCTCATTTACTTGTTGCAGCTAAAGTTAATGATGTTGAGACAATGAGTAGGTTAATTGATATAACAAAAGGGGCATTTGATTTTCGAGAACAATATAAAAAATATTTCGAGGATTGTGATCTATCTGATAATCATAAAAAGTCAAGAGCTTGTTCTGCCTGTGTTGACCTTTTCATGAGTACTGCGTATCACAATTCTGTTACTGAGACCTTAGTGTTGTCTTATTCTCTCTTTAATGTATACCAAATTGTTATATGCCATATGGTAAATGAGATAACAACTAAGGGGATTAAAAATAACAAATACAAAAAGTGGATTGATATCTGTAATAGCAAAGGAATGGACGCGGTGGTTGAAGAGGTTAGTGATATTACAAGTGAGCTATACAAAAAAGCTAGTGACTGTGAAAAGGAAAAGATATATGAGCTTTGTAGAAAAGGACTGGAGCTAGAGATAATGTTTTTGGATGAGGCATATTACTCTAATATACCTCAATAAAAACGCATTAGCACAAGTTGTTTACGTTGGCAGTATTGTAGTGTTCAGTGGTATAATTAAGAGTTGTTATGGATCAAATCTTTTAAAGGATATAATTGAGCATCCTTTTAATGTTGAATTGGCGAATAACACTCTAAGTATAGAAAGTTTCAGATTCTATATTCAACAAGGTACATTACTCTTGAGTGATTATATTCGTACCGTCTTAATTACTGCATCCAGGGTAGAAGACTGTAACAATGTTGTTTCACTTATTAGGGTGGCTCGAGGGGCAATTGCTATTGAAAGAATTTTGCATAACCACTACTTTGCTATATATGCTATAAATCGTGGAGAGCAATCTCTTGAGTGCTTAAATTTCACTAATTTTCTTTTGTCTACCTCATATAGCAACACTTATGAAGCCATAACAGTTTTGTATTCTTATATGTTTATATACAAGACTATCGTTGATAGTATGAAAAATAGATTCAAGAAAAATAATAGATATAAGGATTGGTTTGATTTTTATAGCGGTAGTTTTATAGAGTCTGGATGCATTATTTTGGAAAATATTGTTGATGGATATTGCAGCAAAGCAAGAGAAAATGAAAAGAGCATGATGCTTAAGTTATTTAGAATAAGCGCCCAATTCATGTTAGATTTTTTGAACGGTGCATATAATTTTTCACAGTTCAATCAAGATTTTAGGAAATATTGACAATTTTAAGCTAATTTGTATCCTTAATAAGTATTTTTTAAAATGCTATGAAAAGTAAAGAACATGATTTTCATTTAGTGGATCCAAGCCCTTGGCCAATTGCTATATCAGCAGCAATTCTTATTCTTGCACTTGGATTAGTTGGCGCGCTTCATAAACAAATTTTCGGAGTGTTTTGTTTAGTTTTGGGAATCTTTGCAGTATCAGGGGTGCTGTTTTATTGGTGGAGAGATGTAATAAGGGAGGCCATTTATGACAAATGTCACACTGCCATTGTAAAACATGGACTCAAATTTGCAATGTACTTATTTATTCTCTCGGAGGTCGTATTTTTTATAGTGTTCTTTTGTTCATTCTTTAAAGCCTGGCTTGATCCAGTTTTTTTATTTGAGGCGTTTTCTCCTGCAAAAAAAGTTGAATGGCCCCCTGAGGGAATTTTGCCACCTGATCCGTGGTCACTACCGTTCATGAATACGTTAATATTATTGCTTTCTGGTACAACAATTACTTGGGCAAATCACTCTTTACTTAAAAATGATAAAAAGAGCATGATTAAAATGCTGTCTATAACTATATTGCTTGGAGTTTTTTTTATAATAGTGCAAGCAATAGAGTATCATGAAGCGAGTTTTTCTCTACAAGAAACAGGAGAAAAGCTTATTTATACATCCAATTTTTATATGATTACCGGTTTTCACTGCGCACACGTTATAATAGGAATAATATTTTTATCAGTGTGTTTATTTAGAGCACGGAAAGGCCAATTTACACTTCAGGACCATTTGTGCTTTGAGTTTGCCTCCTGGTATTGGCACTTTGTAGATGTAGTCTGGATATTTTTATTTTTGTTTGTCTATTGGTTAAGCGTTTATTAAGTGGTTAAAATAATAGGTCTAGATCCAGGAATAAGCAAGACTGGGTGGGCCATTATCAGCCTGAACGAAAAAAATAATATTGAATTTTTGGGCGGCGGTACCATATCAACTGATGGTAAATTGGGTACAGGTGAACGCCTACATATAATTTTTGAACAATTAAAGAAAGTAATTTCCCTATACTCTCCGAATGAAGCTGCGGTGGAGAAAATTTTTGTTAATAAAAATCCTAAATCTTCACTAACTTTAGGATATGCAAGAGGGGTTGTAATTTTAGCGTTAAAAATAACAAAGCTAACTATGAATGAATATGATGCAAACTATGTAAAAAAAAGCATTACCGGAAATGGCCATGCTGATAAGGATCAGATTATATTTATGGTGAAGCAAATAGTTAAAAATTTGAGTATAAAATGCCACCATGCTGCTGACGCTCTTGCTGTAGCAATTTGTCATGCTTATACGAAAGGTTCTTGTTTTGTTGAGTAACTTTTATATGGGATTCAGTTTGAAGATTTCCAGATCTGGAAAAACTATTTGATTGTATTTATCTTGTCTAACGTTCGTTGCAAAATAATACATGCGGAGATTTTATCATCTATTTTTTTCGATTTTGTGATTGATATTCCAGTAATTTTTAGTGTATGAGTTGCGATAGATGTTGAGAAGCTTTCGTCTTGTAAGTATATATTTACTTTATATTTTTTTATTATTTTATTTGCGAATTGGATTATAGTTTTACACCATTTAGTTTCTTGCTCGTCCATTTTTAATGGTAGTCCTATTACCATTGATCCAGATTCATTTTCTTTGAATATTCTATGCAGATAACCTAAATCTTTGCTCATATTTTTTCTGTGATATATGCTATGAGCTGTGGCTATGAGCTGTGTTTTATCGCTAAATGCTATGCCTATTTGCTTTTCTCCCATGTCAAGGCACATTATGCGCTTATCTTTTGGAATAGACTTTAGAAACTCATCTGGATTTCTATGTAGCATCTATTAGACTTCCTTTAAAGTGACCTTACCAAAAAAGTGGAGAGAAAGTTAAGAAAATTTTTTACAAAAAGAATAATGAATCAAATTGCTCAGGAATGCAATAGACTTCTTGCATAACCCAAACTAAGTAGAAAAAAGGTATCATCTAAGTAGCTGACACTGGTTTCCATCCAAAAGGGCAGTGCCCCTATGATGTCATTCCAGTGCTTGACACTGGAATCCAGACTTTAATTGTTATACTTGTAAATAAGTCTGGTGAGAATAAACGTTCATCTCAAAATGCAGTATTTTTGTTGAAATAGCTCAACTGGATTCCAGCGTCACGCGCTGGAATGACACCTTTGTGTTTGCATAGCTGTACGAACATTGTGATTTGAGAGCAATCTCCACAAGGGAGGATGTCATTCCAGTGCCCAGACACTGGAATCCAGGAAAAAGAATGGTATCATCCAAGTAGCTGACACTGGGATCCAGAAGACTTAATTTCAACCAAGTGACTGCATAATAAAGGCTGGATCCCGGTGCTTGGCACTGGAATGACAGCAATCCTACGTCATACCGCGATTCATTCGCGGTATCTCGGCCGCTAACAAGTAGCGGGATGACGGTTATCGTTTAGCTATAAATATTTAAGAAATTTACCAAATAAAAAAAAAGGCAAAAGAAGCCCTAGTCGTTATCTATTTTCAGTATTGGCGTTTTTTAAGTCTTAAACACTGCAATTTAGCTGCTTTTAAATGCAACTCACCTTAGTTTGAATGTTTAAGAAATTTACTAAGCAGAAAAAAAGGCAAAAGAAATCCCGTATTAGCTAGTTGTCACTCTCTAATCCTGCAAATTGGCGTACTATACTGTCTTAAACTACTTATAAGCGTATTTCAGCTTGTGTAGGTAAAAACCCAGAAATTTGATAAAGACATAAGGTGCACATAGTACAAAAAATTAAACATGAGACGCCAAATACATTGAGTTTTTTTGTCATTTAATCTGTACAGAGAAGATAAATAAATAGCTTCAGTTTCATGATAAAGGGGCTGGCGAAGGGTGTCAAGTAAGTTTTGCATTTAATCTGTTTCTATGGGTAGAACAATCTGCATACCACTTAGCTAACATGAGTTTTGTTTTGACTTTTTGTGCTAATTTTGCAGAATATTAAGATTATCATTTAAATAAAATACATGACGAAAGAGGATTGGGAAGCGGTAATTGGGCTTGAGGTACACGCTCAAGTTTCTTCTAATACGAAGCTATTTTCTAGCTCATCAACGGAGTTTGGTGCTGAGCATAACACTCAAGTTTCTCTAGTTGATGCGGCAATGCCAGGTACGCTGCCAATACTAAATTATTACTGCATAGAGCAAGCAATACGCACCGGTCTTGCACTTTCTGCAGAAATTAATAAGTGTTCTTACTTTGATCGGAAAAATTATTTTTATCCTGATTTACCACAAGGTTACCAGATAACTCAGTTTTTTGAGCCAATAGTTAAAAACGGTAGAGTATTTATCAACGACAATGAAAAAGAAATAAGAATTGCGAGAATTCATTTAGAGCAAGATGCAGGAAAGAGCGTTCATGAGGAAAGCAAAACTTATGTAGATTTAAATCGTGCAGGGGTTGCTTTAATGGAAATTGTTTCAGAACCAGATCTCCGTTCATCTGCGGAAGCTGCAGAATGCATGAAAAAATTGAGGCAGATTTTGCGTTACATTGGTTCGTGTGATGGTGATATGGAAAAGGGATCACTTCGTTGTGATGCAAATGTTTCTGTCCGCCTAAAAGGCAGTAGCGCACTTGGCACTCGTTGTGAGATAAAAAATCTGAACTCGATACGTTATATTGTGCAAGCTATAGACTATGAAATACAAAGACAAATTGAAATTTTAGAAAGTGGGGAAGAAATAAGTCAAGATACCTTATTGTTTGATGTTGCTTTGGGAAAAACAAAAGTGATGAGAAGCAAAGAGGATGCAAGCGACTATAGATACTTCCCTGAGCCTGATTTATTACCTGTTGAGGTAAGCCAGGAGAAAATTGATTTAATTCAATCATCTTTGCCTGAGTTGCCAGAGCAGAAAAAGCAGCGATACATTGAAAAATTAGGTATCAACGAATACGATGCAAACGTCATTACTTCCGATAAGGCGATTGCTGATTACTTTGAGGAATTGATAAAAAAACATGATTCAAAGCTCGCGTTCACCTGGTTAACTGTAGAGCTTTTCGGTCGTTTAAATAAAGCAAATATTGATATTGTGAGCTCCCCAATCAAAGCAAATGCTTTGTCCGAACTCTTAGATTTTATCGTTGATGGAACAATCTCTGCTAAACTTGGCAAACAAGTATTCGATAGTATGTTTGAAACTGGCAAACCTGCATCTCTCATCATAGAAGAGCAGGACCTAAAGCAAATAACCGATAGAGGTCAAATATCGGAAATTATCGACACAATCATCAATAGCAACCAAGATAAAGTTCAAGAATACAAAAGCGGTAAAACAAAATTATACGGATTCTTTGTCGGCGAAGTCATGAAACTCACCAAGGGAAAAGCCAGCCCTGATGTTGTGAATTCAATTTTGAGTGAAAGATTAAGTAATTAGTCACATTTTTTTATTTACATAACAGCACATCTCGTAGATATTCTCAGATTTACGCTACGATATCTTTAATCTCATGACATATAATTTTATTATTTTTTTACCATTTGTCGGCACCATCTTTAAAATTATGTGAGGTTGAGGATGCCTGAAACTTATCCTACTGTAGGGGCGAAAAACTTTATTCATGGTATTGACTATCAAAAATTGTGGCTAATGCTGTTTTTTAGACGTGCAGTGAATAGAAAGTACTTTTTCCGCTTAGCCACGGAAATGAGTTCGGCTGCAGGTTTTGACGATATTGTTTTCCGGTATGAGCAAAATGGGACAACAGTATGTATGCTTATACAAGTTAAACATAAACAAGATGGCAGCAAGAAGATCTGTGTAGGCGACTTATTGACAAAAAGTGGTGAACTTAACTTAGTAAAACATTTTGCTGCCTTTTTAGAAATTCAAGGTAATGAAGAATTCAAGGATAAAATAAAGGATTTTTTTATTGTTATAAATGTTGATTTTGACTATGAAAGTCTAGCAAGCAAGGGAATTACAGTCGAAAAAATAGAAACACAGGATGAGTTTCTGAATATAGGCGATAGTGCAAAATATAAGCTTAGAGACTTACGTAATAATATTGCTCAATACTTAAAGCAAAGGATGAGTGCTGAAGATAGGGAAGTAAGCGATGAAGAAATAAAAGGCTTTTTAAATGAGCTAGTGTTTGTAGTGAATTTGCCTAGTGATGTTGAGCTAGAAAAGTTAATCAGAAATGAGATAAATGATGACTTGGCCAGAAGGTTCAAATACTTTGGTGATAATGACTCCGTTCTCAATGCCCTTTCCACAATGATATCAAATTGGATGAAGGATAAAAGAGAGCGTTTTCTCACACCAGAAGAAGGAAAAGAATTTTTCCAAAAAGTGGAGCTATGGGCCAGTACTGTAAGTGAGATAAGACAAGGAGTAGAGAGAATAGAAGGAAAGGTTGATGAGATAGGAGAAGTATTAAATAATCAGCAAGCACGTAAAGAACCTATTTGGTTTAATATGAAGTATCCAGTTAAAACGTTTACTGGTAGAAGGAGTGAATTACAAAAGATATACAAAGAGTTGCACAAAACTACAAATGAGCAAGCGGAAGTATCACAAATAGTTGTCATTAGCGGTCTTGGGGGAATAGGTAAGAGTGAGTTAGCTAGGAAATACGCCTATGAATATAGAAAAGATTATGATGGCAATGTTATATGGATAAATGCTGAGACACAAAAGGATCTTGAAGGGTCATTTAGGATTAGCTGAGGAGTTAAAAAAAAGGTTAACTGAAGGTTCAAAAATTTCTATTACAGAGGAAGGAATCAAGTCTACCATTAAAGACGTATATAGGTATTTTAGGAACGTAGAAAGTCTTTTTATTTTTGACAATGCCAAAGGATATAGAGACGTCAATAAATTTTTACCACTATCTTTTCCTGACTGTAAAAAACCTTATGTTTTAATTACTTCTCATGACACAAAATGGGAAGTAGAAGGAGTAGAATATGAGGAAGGAAGAATAGAAGTAATAAGGTTAGGTGTACTCGATGAAACTGAAGCTTGGGAATTTGTTAAAAAGGCTTTGGACATAAAAGACAATTTACAGGATGAAAAAATAAGGGAACTGACAGAAGAATTACAGTATCTTCCGTTGGCTTTAGGACAAGCGGTTGTATATATTTACAACAAAAACGAGGAGTTAGCACCTTACGAAAAATTTGAAATAAGCGATTACTTGAAGAAATATAAGCAACAAGCAGAGAAATTGTTTGAAGAAACAGAAAGCCTATTAAAAAAATGGTTGTATGATGAGGAAGAGGAGAATGAAGGTGTAAAAGACAAGATTTAATCTGACAGAGAAGAATTAACTGACAGAAGAATTGACGTAGTCAAAACTAATATCAGGCTGTTGTTTAATGCTACTAATATTTTTCTGAAAAGCAATATGTTTACTGTCAAAAAACGTTTGCATAGGTGTTTTGCCATAGCAGTATTTGCCTGAGTGAGGCCTTGTCTCATTGTAAGAACGCAACCAATGATCAACATCGATCTGTAGATCCTCCAAAGAATAGTAGATTTTCTTTCTAAAGATAATATTGTAACACTCATCTTGCATAGTTCTATGGAATCTTTCACATATGCCATTAGTTTGTGGAGAGTTGGCTTTGGTTCTAGAATGATCGATATTTTCGATTCCTAAATATAGCTGATAAGCGTGATTTTCGGGCTTGCCACAATACTCCGTACCCCTATCAGTTAGAATGCGTAATAATGGAATTCTCTGCTCATCAAAAAATGGGATAACTCTATCGTTAAGAAGATCTGCAGCTGTAATAGCTGTTCTGTCCGTGTAAAGTTTAACCATTGCAACTCTGGAATAAGTATCAACAAAAGTTTGCTGATAAATGCGCCCTATGCCTTTGATATTGCCCACATAATAGGTATCTTGAGAACCCAAATAACCTGGATGTTGCGTCTCAATTTCACCATGAGCTTCCCTTTGTTCTTTCACTTTTTCTAAAGCTGCAAGTTGTTCTTCAGTTAAAATGATTCCGTCTTGAGCTACTTTTGCCTCCAGTGCTTTAAGTCTCTTTTTCAAAGTTTCAAGGTCATTTCTTAGCTATACAGATCTTACTCCTCCTTGGGAAATTATTATACCTCTTTTTCTCAGCTCATTTGCAGCTCTTTCTTGTCCATATGCAGGAAATTCTGTAGCTATGCCAATTATTGCTCTTTCTATATCTTCCGAAACTCTGTTTGCTAATAGCGGTTTTTTCTTACTTATTTCATGTAATGCTTCTTCTCCCCCATTTTCATATAACTCCTTGAATCGATAAAATGTATCTCTTGAGTATCCCATCACTTTGCACGCTTGAGACACATTTCCTAATTGTTTTGCTAGCTCTAGTAATCCTAGTTTTGGTTTTAGTATTTTTGTTTGTATTGTACTCATTTCTAACACTCCTTATTTTTATTATTCTTAACTTACTTTTTTAAAGTGTCATATCAAGTCCTGTTTAATACAGCTCCTCCAAAAAGGAATGAATCAACCACAAGAATTAAATATGCCGATAAAAACCATGCTGCAGTACAAGCAGCAAATAATAAAATATGTCCACAAATAACTAGAAACTTTTTTAGTTTCTGATTCATAACCCCCTCTTAATAATCTGTTAACATAATCTATTTTAGAAATAAATTGAGAAAAATGCAATTTTTTATAAAGATCGATTGAAATTTCCGAGCTTCAGTTATATTGTTAATCTATTCAGATAGAAATTAGAAACTATTGTGTCAAATAAAATAGGTTTTTGGGCTATTTTTGCCTTAGTGATTAGTAGCCAAATTGGCTCTGGAATTTTTATGCTTCCAATTAGCCTTGCTCCATATGGCATGTATAGCCTTATAAGCTGGATAATATCAGGGCTTGGTGCTATATCTCTTGCTTTGGTTTTTGCCTTACTCTGTGCAAAATTTCCAGAAACGGGTGGCCCTCACGTTTATGTAAAGCATGCTTTTGGCCCTGCTGCAGCTTTCTTTGTTGGTTGGACGTATTGGGTGATTTCATGGGTTAGCACAACAGCAGTAATCGTTGCAAGTATTGGTTATCTTACTTCGCTTTTTCATGGAGATATTCAAAATATACGCTTATTTTTAGAAATACTATTATTTACGATCATTACACTAATAAATTTAAGAGGTGTCACTGCTGCTGGATGTGTTGAGCTTTTATTGATGACTGTCAAAATTACCGCACTGCTTGCTATACCAGTAACAGCGTTGTTTTTCTTTGATAGGAATAATTTTATCATAAGTGAGGAAATATCAAGCCTCACGATGTCTCAAGTCCTTGCTCGCTCTACACTACTCACTCTATGGTGTTTTATTGGACTTGAATCAGCAACAGCACCTGCAGGATCAGTCAACGATCCAGCAAAGACTATACCAAGAGCCATAGTGCTTGGCACAATCTCTGTTGCAGTTATATATTTCATTAATAGCCTTTCAATCATGGGATTGATAAACGGCAATGATCTAGTTAATTCAAAAGCGCCGTATGTTGACGCAATAAAAATTATGTTTCCAGGTAATTGGCATTTGATCATTTCTATTGTTGCTTTTATTGTTTGTGTTGGCAGTTTAAATGCTTGGGTACTAGCTAGTGGACAAGTGGCCCTTGGCCTTGCAGAAGATAAACTGATGCCACAGTTCTTTGCTAAAAGAAACAAGCACGGTTCTCCTTTCTGGGGCATAACAATCAGCTCTGTTGGTACTTCAGTTCTACTAATTCTCACTTCAAGCAACAATTTTGCTAAGCAGATCACATCAATTATCGACTTTTCTGTAGTTTCATTTTTATTTGTTTACCTTGCATGCAGTCTTGCTTTTCTCAGAGTTATTGTGCAAGAAAAGAGTTGTTACAAATTTTTAATTGGCAGTATAGCAACAACCTTTTGCTGTTGGGTAATATTTGAAACTTCTGTGAATACCTTGCTGATCGCAAGCTTATTCACTGCAAGTGGCGTACCTCTTTATTTATTTTGGTATCGCAGAGTTTCTGTATAGCAAATGTTATGTATCTGTTCAGCAGAGTGGCAAAATAAGGTAGACGAGAAAAGACAACTATAGGAAGAAATGGGTGTCATGCCAGTGCGTGACACTGGCATCCAGTTCTTTCGCGCAGTTCCATCAAAAACGTTGTAAAGGATTAATTGCTTTCGTGTTTACCAACTTAGTGCCCAATCTGGATCCCAGTGTCAAGCACTGGGATGACAAGAAAGGGAACACTGGAATTTTTGTTTCAATATTTGTACATGAGCCATGCATCTGAACAGATACAATGTTGTAGCTAGAGATAATTTTTAAATGATTGATATTTATGAACCACGACTTTTCTTGTTGTCCACTTGTTCAACATTACCCTTCTCAAGTTTACTATCTACTTCTTTTGTGTGTTCATCATCTATACTAGTTTCATCTTTTATCTTACTAGGGTAATCTTCCTGCGATTTTTTATATGCTTCCATGTTGTCATATATAGGGTTACTGATGATTTCTATTTTTTCAGGTGTGAAAATCCTTGCTAAAAATCTCCTTATTATTGGTATTGACCTTAAGAAATCTCTTAGCTTTGAAGATTCTTGTCTTTTGTTTAGAGACTGTTGGTCTATTTTAGAGGTTTTTACACCATACTTTTTATCATCAAAATTTATTGTAGGCTTTCTTTTATTCGAAAGAACACTTTGGGCCTTTGATCCATTGGTTCCTTCAGGCCCTTGAGGTGTAGACATTGCAGGTTTAACCTTAGTTTCATCGTATTCCTTACTCATCTTTCATTTCATTATGTAATATTACTAATATTGCATAATAATAGCTAAATTACAATTAATTGCAAGGTAAAAATATTAAAACAATTGTAAATTTTGTCAGTAAAAATATAATAGAACTTTAAAATTAGAGGTTCATCTATATGAGATACAAAATTGCTGTTATTGGAGCAACCGGAAGAGTAGGGCGTGAGGTATTAAGCACGCTTGCTGAATTTCAAGATGAGGCGATAGATTGCGTTATTGCACTTGCATCGAAAAAATCAGAAGGGAAGAAGGTGAGCTTTGGTGACAAAGAGTTAACAGTTTTATGCCTTGAGGATTATGACTTCGTTGGAACTAATGTAGCCATTTTCTGTGCTGGATCTCATGTTTCTGAAGAGTATGTACCAATTGCAACACAGGCTGGATGCATCGTGATAGATAACAGTTCCCATTTTAGAATGAAAGAGGGTGTGCCACTCATTATTCCAGAGATTAATAAAGAAAAAATTATGGAATATAAAAACCACAACATAATATCCAATCCAAACTGTACTACAATACAGATGCTGCTAGTACTACATCTATTACACCAGAAAGCAAAAATAAAGAGAATCGTTGCTTCAACTTATCAATCGACTTCTGGTGCAGGCAAAGCAGCAATGGATGAGCTCTATGACCAGACAAAAAAAATCTTTATGAACGAAGCTAAAAAACCCGAGATATTCTCTAAGCAAATAGCATTTAATTGCATTCCCCATGTAGGAGAATTCATGGAGAATGGTTCTACAGAAGAGGAATGGAAAATGCAAGAGGAGACAAAAAAAATTTTAGAGGAAGATATAAAAGTTACTGCAACTTGTGTAAGAGTACCCGTCTTTATCGGTCACGCTATGGCAGTAAATGTGGAATTTGATCAACATATCACTGAAGAACAAGCTCGTG
Source organism: Wolbachia endosymbiont (group A) of Bombylius major (assembly GCF_947251895.1). Lineage (NCBI taxonomy): Bacteria > Pseudomonadati > Pseudomonadota > Alphaproteobacteria > Rickettsiales > Anaplasmataceae > Wolbachia > Wolbachia endosymbiont (group A) of Bombylius major. Next base: position 1,503,620 of record NZ_OX366395.1, read on the forward strand.
AAGTGCTAAGTGAAGCCGAAGATAGTGGAGTTTTAGTGTACAACAGGCGTGAAGATAGTGAATACATAACTCAAATTGATGTTGTACAGGAGAATGCTGTATATGTATCGCGTATTAGAAGAGACAATACTGTTGAGCACGGATTAAATATGTGGATAGTGGCTGACAACCTGCGCAAAGGCGCAGCATTAAATATAGTGCAGATTCTTGAGATTTTGATAAGAGAGCATTTGTCAATCAAGTGCATATAAAGCGCACGTACGTTGTAATTCGAAGGAAATTTGTATACCACATGGCAGCGCGTGACGCTGGAATGGCTTTGTTGCATCGCTACTTATGAAAGGCTAACTATAATTAGGATTATAAGCAACTTATTGAAAATCTTGTTTTTTTTGCAATCAATCTGATCAAATTTAAGAATAGTAACTTGTTATTTATATTAATAAATTTAATTCTATTGAAAATAGCTAAAGCATTGAAATTCTTGAATTTTTGCCGGATTAGTGAGTGGTAGTGAAATTTCTTTTACTCAAATTTAGGTATTCACTGACCGTTCTTGTTATAAATACCAGAATAATAAGCTACTGATATTCTCCACCTTTTTTATCTTTAATCCATCATAGCTAGCGATGCAACAAAGCCGGCTGGATTCCAGTGTCAAGCACTGGAATGACACCATTTGCTGTGCAGTTTACCTTCAAAAATGAATGTTCGTACAGCTATGGAATAAATCGCGGTATGACGGTTCGCAGCGGTATAGTAACCCGTCACCCCGCTACTTGTTAGCGGCTGAGATACCGCGGCGGTATGACGTAGAAGCTATACTTTTATACTCACCAACTCAGTATCCAATCTGGATCCAAGTAGTCAAGCTATTCGGATGACACCCTCATAAAGTGAAATGAGATCCCGCTAACACGTAGCGGGATGACGGGAAAAGAGGTACTGGGAGACATCCTTCCTGGTAGACCCAAATCACAATGTTCGCACAGTTGTGCGTCACGCGCTGCCGAACACTGTATGGTTATACAAGAAAAATTAAGGCTTAAAAGGAATTTTAAGTATCAGGACTCAAGGTTTTTATTCCTTCTTAATAAAACATAAAAAGCCCCTTTACCACCATGTTTTTTCGTAGCTTGTTGGTAGTATAGAACCATATGCTGGATTTTAGTGTCATTTAACCATTTATTTAAGTTACTCTTTATAGTGTCTGTTTTATTTGTTGCACTGCCGTATCCCGTAATTACCAATAAACATCTATTTCCTGCTCGATAATTTTTGATAATAAAATCTATCAATTTACAGTAAGCATCCTCTATATTATAGCCATGCAAATCGAGCTTATCGCTTATAAAATATTTACCCCTATCAACTTTTGATTTTGTGTTTTGGTCAAGACAAAATGATGAGTTACTATTATTGGTATTAAGAAAATTCCCTTGTAAGTCGGAGGTACCTTTATCAACCATAGACTTTATATTTACTTTATGATCAACTTTCAAAGTAACTTTTCCACATTCTATTGGCTTAACATTTTTTTGCCAATCCAACTCATCGTCCGACATAAACGCATTAATCGAATTGTATAATTTTACAACAATATCCAAACATAGTAAAATGTTGCTTATTCTATAAAAACCCGATTTTCAATAATACGATAAAATCGTCAAAAACTAATGAGAATTTTTGGCTGTATGGAAAGCACACCTGCATGTCAGCACTGAAGAATAAGAATAGGCGGTGTATAGAACTGTTAGCAACAGAAAATTTCTATAGAGAGCACAAAAAAGAAATTAGGCAATGTGTAGACAGTAAGGGCATTAAAGTTCGATTAGTAGAAAACAAAATACTTAATGACGTTTTACCCAAAGGTGCTAACCATCAGGGAATTGCTTTAAATGTTGCCCCTATTCTTTATAACTTAAGCATTGAAGAAATAGCTGAAAGCTCGAACGATAGCTCTACTATAGTCATTTTAGATCAAGTCACTGACACGCACAATATTGGGTCGATTTTAAGAACTTCAGCTTGTTTTAATGTCAACGCATTGGTTTTACCACATAACCATTCACCGAGTGAAAATGCATCTATTGCAAAAGCAGCAAGTGGGGCTTTAGATATTGTTCCGCTAATATACGTTACAAATATAGTAAAAACTATGCAGTATTTAAAAAAGGTCGGCTACTGGTGTTACGGGTTTGATTGCAATGCTAAAGAAAATATAGATGAAATAAAGAGTTTTGAGAAAAAAAGAGTAATTATTTTTGGTTCTGAAGAGAAAGGAATGCGGAGGTTAGTTAAAGAAAATTGTGATTATCTTTTAAAAATACCAATGTCAAATGCAATTAACAGCTTAAATGTTTCAAATGCAGCAGCAATAGGCCTATATTCTATTTATATTAAAACAAATGCCGGTGCATAGCTGTTTATAATAAAAATACTTGATAAAAATGTGGTTTTATATTATAATGTGTTAAATAATGGACAAAAGGAGTTATACTATGTCTTACATGAGAAATGAACAGGATATTCGCTCTCAAGGCGTTTACTATAGCGCTGGGCTCAGAAGTTACCTAACTAAAGTATATAATTACATGGCTTTAGCTTTGGGCGTTACAGGGCTTGTTGCATTTCTAACGGTATTTTCTGGTCTTTTTCAGATAATTCATTCTAATCCTGTTCTGTTGTATGCGATAACATTTTCTCCACTTTTGCTAGTGCTTTTTGTATATCCAAAAATCTTACATCTTAGTGTTCAGTCCGCGTTTACCGTGTTTTTCACGTTTTCGGTGCTAATAGGGCTCTCCTCATCTTATATTTTTGTGTTTTACACCGCGGAAAACATAGCAAGAGCGTTTTTCATCACATCGATCATGTTTGGTTCCATGGCTTTATATAGCAATACTACAAAAAAAGATCTGACTAGTATGGGTTCTTTTTTGAGAATGGGAGTCTTAGGGTTAATTATCGCGTCTATAGTAAATTTATTCCTTGGAAGTAGTCCTCTCTATTTTGCAATATCGTTCATATCAGTAATAGTATTTACCTTAATGACTGCATATGATGCTCAGAGAATCAAAGACGTTTATTATAGATATAATGATGGCTCAGAGACTGCAGCCACTAAGCTGGCGATACTGGGTGCAACTAGTCTTTACCTCAACTTTATCAATATATTCCTCAATTTACTCAGGTTACTTAACTTGTTCAATAATAGGGACTAGATGTTTTCCTTTTTAAGGAAAGGTAGTAAGAATTCTATAGTTTTCTTTTTAATATCTTTAGTCGTGTTGATGTTATGTCTTGCATATGCATCGGTACCGTTATATAGCATTTTTTGTAAAGCTACTGGATATGGTGGCACAACAAGAAAAGTAACTAATGCAACAATAAGTGCAATTGACCAAAAAATCAGGGTCCACTTCAATGCTGATATAATGTCCGATCTACCTTGGGAATTTAAATCAGAAACTAACTACGTTGATGTAAACATAGGAGAACAAAGTTTAGCGTTTTATTACGCAAAAAATCTATCTGATCAGCCTTCATTTGGAATGGCGGTGTATAACGTTACGCCTTTCAAAGCAGGTAAGTATTTCAATAAAATTGCATGCTTTTGTTTTGAAGAGCAAATGTTGCTACCAAAACAAAAAGCAGCTATGCCCGTATCTTTTTATATAGATCCTGAGATAATGCTTGATAACAATACAAAAGATTTGAGCGAAATAACACTGTCATACACGTTTTTTAAGCTTAAGTAACAGAATGTTTGCAAACCATGTCATTTCAGTAATCAATAGGGTGTCATCCAAGTAGCTGACACTGGGATCCAGAAAAAATGTATAGCTCATACAGATAAGGTTGACTTTTTGCCATCCTATGACTTGATTGTATAAAAAAATCTGGATTCCAGCGTCACGCGCTGGAATGACAGGAGGTAACGCAAGAAGTCTATTGATTGTGAAAACAATAACTTTGCAAAATATTAATTGTTAGATAACATAATCAAAGTTTTTATCTTAATATTCATCATGGTTAGAGCTATACAAATTAAAAAAACTGGGGGACCAGAAGTATTAGAATTTGTAGATAAGAGCATAGGTGAGCCAAAAGGCGAGGAAGTCTTAGTGCGTCACACAACTATCGGCTTAAATCGTTATGATTTAGAGCACAGAAAAGGTACACGCAAAATTAAAAATTTACCATCAGTGCTTGGAGTGGAAGCAGTTGGGGTTATTGAAAAACTTGGTAAAAAAATCAGTGATGGATTCAAAGTTGGAGACAGAGTTGGATATTGCACAGCTCCTCCAGGGGCATATTGTGAAAAGCGCATTATACACCAGAAATATCTGATAAAAATTCCAGATGACATATCTGATGAAGTTGCTGCTGCAGTGCTGTTTAAAGGTATGACAGCTCACTATTTAGTTAATCAATCTTATAAAATCAGGCCTGGTGCTTTCGTGCTAGTTCATGGAGCTAATGGTGGCTTAGGGCAAATAATATGTCAATGGGCAAAGGATAAAAAAGGTGTAGTGATAGGTTCTGTAAGCTCTGATGAAAAAATGAAGATAGCTTTACAAAGTGGCTGCACATACGCAATAAACTACAATGATAAAGACTTCGTTTCTAAAATTATGGAGATTACGCAAAACAGAGGAGTAGGTGCAGTGTATGACCCCATAGGTTACGCTACAAGTAAGCTCTCTTTTGAATCTTTAGGCAGGTTCGGCATATACGTTTCCTATGGGCAGATATCAGGTAACGCTCCTATTAGTTTTTCTTTACTTAGTTCACGTTCGTTATTTGCAACTGGAACCTCAATATACCATTATAAGCATGATAGATTCACATTAGTGCTTACCACAATGGAAATCTTCGAGATGATAAGAAAAAAACTTTTAACTGTACGGATCAATAAAAAATATAAACTTGATGAGATAATTCAAGCCCATCACGATATGGAAAATAGAAAAACGAGTGGGTTAAATATTATTAAAATCTCTCAAATAAATTAGTATTTAAACTAACCATTCATTAAATTATATCAACTAGAATTTCACATATTTCATTCTCCTTTTGGGGGAATTAAAAGCATATAGCTAAACTGACTTAGATTTACCGACAACCGTCATCCCGCTACGTGTTAGCGGAATCTATACCGCGAATAGACTTCTTGCATAATCCAAATTAAGTAGAAAAAGGTATCATCCGAGTAGCTGACACTGGTTCCTTTATGATGGCAGTGCCCCCTCTTGTCATCCCAGTGCTCCTTTTTTTGTCATCCGAGTAGCTGACACTGGGATCTCATTTTACTTTATGATGATGTCATGAAAGTAGCTGACACTGGTTTCCATCCAAGACGGTGTCATTCCTTACTATTACCCACAAATATAAATGGACTAAAAAGTAAAATATTACAATATTAAAGTTTGCAAATATTGAGGGTATAAAAATGGCAAACGAGAGTAATGAATGGGCTAAAAATGAATTTGGAGATGCTGTACTTGGAGATAAAAGATTAACTGACCGATTAGTAAAGATTGCTGATAGTTTGATAAGTTTACCTGAAAGCTCAATTAATGAGGCATGCGGAAGTTGGTCAGAAGCAAAAGCAGCATACCGTTTTTTTCAAAATGAGAATGTAAAAGAAAGTGATATTTTAGCTACACATATTAATAAGACGGTTGAGAGAACAAAAGCTCACAAGAGGGTTCTTGTCATTCAAGATACCAGTTACATTGTATATAATAACCATAAAAAAACAAGCGGATTAGCAAATTTGTCCAGTTATGATACTGCAAAAGGTATTATAATGCATACAGCTCTTGCCGTTAGTATAGAAGGTTTGGTACTAGGGATACTAGATCAAAAAGTTTATTCAAGACCTGAAGAAACTGAGAACCTTAAAAAAAAGAGCGATCGCATTGAAGATAAAGAAAGCGTAAAGTGGTTGGAAACTTTAAGAAAAACAAATAATATTATTGATCCAACTCAAACTGAGACTATAACTGTATGCGATAGAGAAGCAGATATATATGACTTTTTTGAGCTTGCACATAATCTTAATTCGGCAGTGCTAGTTAGAGCATGCAGAGATAGAGCAGTAAATAGAAAATCTCGATATCCTGAAAAAGGTGAGCAGAAGTTATGGGCATTTATTAAATCCTCTCATTGTGCAGGTACGGTAGAAGTTGAAGTTCCTGTAAAAGATAATAAGCCAAAAAGAACAGCACGTTTGGAAGTTAGATTTGGAAAGTTTATGATGAATCCATCTAAGAATAATATTAGGCATAAGACGGAAGAACTACCTAAATTACCACTTTATGCAGTTTATGTTGTTGAGAAAACTCCCCTTCCCTTAAAAAAAACCGCTAGAATGGATGCTATTAACGAATCTTTCAGTTAATACTTTCGATGAAGCTGTTGAAAAAATTAGTTGGTATTGCCTTAGATGGAAAATAGAGATATTACATAAAATTTTAAATCCGGTCTCAAAGTTGAAGAATGTAGGCTTGGAATAGCAGAAAGACTAATGAGATATCTAACAGTTGTGAGTATTATTGCTTGGAGGATCTTCTTTATTACATCAATTGCAAGAGCTAACCCAACATTACCATGTACTACCTTATTAGCTGAAGAGGAATGGAAAGTTTTATACGTTAAAATACACAGAAAACCATGTCCAAGTGTAGTTCCCAACATAAAAGAAGCTGTTTCATGAACTTGGAGGCCATTTAGCAAGAAAAAATGACCCAGAACCAGGACCTTATGTTCTTTGGAAAGGATATAAACGTCTCTTTGATTTAGCAGAAGGATGGCGACTTGCTCACGAACCTCATATTTGTGGGTAATAGTAAGTTGTTAGCGGGATCTGGAGATACCGCGGCGGTATGACGTAGGGAAATCTTACTTATTATAGCTATAGTTCTACATGAATTACAAAAGTAACATTTACTAGATCTTAATATTTTAGATCTATATTTTAATAAATAATGAGCTGTAATTAGTATGAATAATCCATTTAAAAGTGAGAACTATAAAAAAAATCTCGATTCTCTGATCAAAGCTGTAAAGCTAGGAAATGCAGAGAAACAATATAACAAAACGTTAAGGGATTTATCTCATGCATTAGAAGGTTTTACAGGTGAGGCAAAAGGTATAGCTGAGTTTGTTATATATACTGACTTGAACAATTATGTAGAACAGCCATTAGGTCTTTTTAAAACATTAATGAATAGAATTTTGGGAAAAAATTTTCCAACCAAGAACAGTAGTATAAGTAATTTTGTAAATGATGAGTTGTCAAGTTTCACTTTAGAAACAGCAGCTAAGTATACAAGAATTTTAAAAAAAATTGATCTCTTGGAACAATTAGAAAAAGATTTCAGAAAAAATAATATTTTAAAAGATTCTTTAAATTTAGAACAAAGTGAAAAGAGTCAAGGAAAAGATAGATCACACGAAGTGAGTTTGGAAGGTAGAAAGCAAAAGGAAGGTACTTTTGAGCTGCGAAAAGAAGAACAGCCGAAAGAAAAATTAGGTGGTAATCGCATGAGGCAAATAAAGCGACCAACAACAGCACCTCCGGCTGCTCCAGATTCGAGGAAGGTACGCTTTAAATCAGAAATATCCTCAGATGGAGAAAGCAAGGCAAAGTCTACATCTTCTTTACTAAAAGGAGCTAATAGTTTTAGTATGCCTGATGCTAAGGAAAATCCTTCTGAGGATTCAGGCTATGAAAGTTCATTAGATCAGGGGTCTGAATATGAAGACATATCAAATTATCAAGAGAAAAAGCAAAAGGAAAATCCTTTATATGAGCAGAGAGAAGATTCAGGCTATGGAAGTTCATTAAATGAAGAGTCTGTATACAAAGAGATATCAAATTATCAAGAGAAGAAGAGTAAAATTTTAATAGAAAATTCGCAGAGTTCAAAATCGCCCAAAGAAGAGCCAATTTATGCAACAGTTCCTAAAGAACATATAGAAGCAAAAAGAGAACGTAAGCAGAAACAACAACCTCAATCCCTCGTACCACCAAAACCACCGCAAGTGCCAAAAAAAATGTTTACTACTGGTCAAGAAGTTAGACAAGAATCGAAAGTGGTAATCAAAGATAAACCTGCAGTACCGCCAAAGCCTAAAAATCTAAGCCGTGCTAATCAAAAAGTAAGCACAGAGCCAAAAGTAGTAGGAGTAATTCTTAAAAAATCAGCTGAAAGAGTACCACTAAAATCTGAAAATCAAGACAATAGGAAATCAGCACAAAAAGCTGCTGGTAAGGCGATACCAAAAGTAGCAGCAGCTACTATGAAAGGAGGAGCTAATCGCGAGATGGGCAGTAAAGTAAAGGCATTAAAAGAAAAATTTGAGCAAAATCAAGCAAAAGGAAATGCTAATGTACAGCTTGCTGAAAGCAAAACCACTCCAGCAGCACAAGCGGATATCGGTGTGAAGAAAAAACAATCTCATTCATTTCTAACAGAGAATAAAAGATCTGCAACGAAACACGTAACAGCAAAATCTGATCCAAAATCTCATGTCAGCAAAAATTCCCTTCTCACGCATGCAAATGTAAAGGAAATGGTTGCACAAATTGAGAAAGGAAAAGGAGGAAGATAGTAACATTTGGGAAAAAAACATATGTGTCAAGTCAAGAGATTGTGAGCAAATTTAGGAAATTATAGCTAAACTGACTTAGATTTACCGACAATTTGAAAAACCGTCATTCCGCTAACTATAGTATTTTCAAAAGCGAATGATAAAGGTATAATATGTTTTTTTAAAGTAGGGAAAGCAATGGTATATAGTGTAGATTTAAGGGAAAAAGCAGTGTCTTTGGTAGAAAAAGGAAAGTCAAAGGTTGAAGTTGCAGAGGTTTTTGAGATAGGGATAGCAACACTATATAGATGGCTAAAAAAGAAAGCTACTGGCCAAGGTCTCAAAGCGGTAAAAAGTACTGGTTTTATTCGAAAAATAGATCCAGAAATACTCAAAGAATATGTCAAAAAACACCCAGATCACACACTAGCAGAAATGAAACAAAACCTTGGCTTTGGGATAAGTGCAATTTGGTATAGATTAAGACAGCTAAAAATAACCTTTAAAAAAAGTCACATTCTATCAAGAGCGCAATCAAGAAGATAGGCAGCAATTTATCGATAAAGTCTCAAAAATAGACCACTGTAGCATTTTATATATAGATGAAGCAGGTGTAAAAGACAAGATTTAATCTGACAGAGAAGAATTAACTGACAGAAGAATTGACGTAGTCAAAACTAATATCAGGCTGTTGTTTAATGCTACTAATATTTTTCTGAAAAGCAATATGTTTACTGTCAAAAAACGTTTGCATAGGTGTTTTGCCATAGCAGTATTTGCCTGAGTGAGGCCTTGTCTCATTGTAAGAACGCAACCAATGATCAACATCGATCTGTAGATCCTCCAAAGAATAGTAGATTTTCTTTCTAAAGATAATATTGTAACACTCATCTTGCATAGTTCTATGGAATCTTTCACATATGCCATTAGTTTGTGGAGAGTTGGCTTTGGTTCTAGAATGATCGATATTTTCGATTCCTAAATATAGCTGATAAGCGTGATTTTCGGGCTTGCCACAATACTCCGTACCCCTATCAGTTAGAATGCGTAATAATGGAATTCTCTGCTCATCAAAAAATGGGATAACTCTATCGTTAAGAAGATCTGCAGCTGTAATAGCTGTTCTGTCCGTGTAAAGTTTAACCATTGCAACTCTGGAATAAGTATCAACAAAAGTTTGCTGATAAATGCGCCCTATGCCTTTGATATTGCCCACATAATAGGTATCTTGAGAACCCAAATAACCTGGATGTTGCGTCTCAATTTCACCATGAGCTTCCCTTTGTTCTTTCACTTTTTCTAAAGCTGCAAGTTGTTCTTCAGTTAAAATGATTCCGTCTTGAGCTACTTTTGCCTCCAGTGCTTTAAGTCTCTTTTTCAAAGTTTCAAGGTCATTTCTTAGCCATACAGATCTTACTCCTCCTTGGGAAATTATTATACCTCTTTTTCTCAGCTCATTTGCAGCTCTTTCTTGTCCATATGCAGGAAATTCTGTAGCTATGCCAATTATTGCTCTTTCTATATCTTCCGAAACTCTGTTTGCTAATAGCGGTTTTTTCTTACTTATTTCATGTAATGCTTCTTCTCCCCCATTTTCATATAACTCCTTGAATCGATAAAATGTATCTCTTGAGTATCCCATCACTTTGCACGCTTGAGACACATTTCCTAATTGTTTTGCTAGCTCTAGTAATCCTAGTTTTGGTTTTAGTATTTTTGTTTGTATTGTACTCATTTCTAACACTCCTTATTTTTATTATTCTTAACTTACTTTTTTAAAGTGTCATATCAAGTCCTGTTTAATACAGCTAATTGCTGACCACTTGTTTTGGCTTCGATCAAAATCGCGTGTGGTGACCATCTTGCAGCTAGTGATAAAACTTGTTCTTTAAGCTTTGGATACTCAAGCTTTGCGCGATATACATCAAGTAAATAGAATTTATTATCTATTTTTGCCCAGGTGGTGCAGACACTAAAGTTGCTCATGTTGCTTGTTGAAACCGCAGTATCCCAGCTTTGAGTTACATGCAAGAGACTATCAGGAAAATTTCTATAGCGCTTCAGCCACTCTCGTTTAATTATACCACTTGAAAGTGGCAGAGGGTTCTGTTGATATTGAGCAGCAAAGGCATAACTCCCAAGTTCAGCCTTTATCATCTCAACTTCTTCTTTTCCTCCATCGAGGGGATATAGCAACTGACCTTCTTCTCTTGAATATAATATCCTTACAGGTGACGCTGGTTTATTATATAATCGCCTGGTCGCACAGTGCTGAGCTACTCGGATGACAGGAACGGGAGGCATTGGCTTTTTGATTGAATAAATAACCTGCTTATTTTCAGAAATCATTGGCAAACAAATATGATGCCATATGTTTTTTGGCTTGGAGAGAAGGTGTCCAGTTAAGTCCTCCTGGTGTAGCCTGTGCATTACAAGAACGATGACTCCTTTTTTTCTATCGTTCAGCCTGGTTACTAAAGTCTGATCAAACCAGTTTGTGGCACGCTTTCTAAGCGTTTCACTCAAAGCTTGAGCAGAACTGAGCGGATCGTCCACAATGATAAAATCACCACCTTCACCAGTTAGTGTTCCACCAACTGATGTTGCGATTCTGTATCCTCTCTGCACTGTTTGAAATTTATATTTGGTATTCTGGTCTTTGGATAGTTCTATCTCTGGAAATAGCGCTCTATACCAACTAGACTGCATCACGCACCTGGTGTCGAGCGAGTGCTTTTCGCTGAGCCGCTGAGAATAACTTGCAACTATTATTCTCGCAGTTGGTTGGTTTCCCAGTATCCATGCGGGCCACGCAACGCTTATGCACATGGACTTCATTGAACGCGGAGGCATATTGAATATTATTCGTTTCACTTCACCAGCGCTCGCAGCTTCCAGCCTGTCTGCTATGACTTTTATATACTGATAATCGTTATACTCACACCCCGGCACTACCGTTTGAAAGCATAACTCAATGAATTTTAGAAAGTTCATGATATAATGTTGAAAGATGTCATCCAAGTAGCCCCTTTCTTGTCATCCGAGTAGCTTGACTACTTGGATCCAGAAAAAAGGATGGTGTCATGAAAGTAGCTTTCCATCCAAAAGGGTGTCATTCGAGTAGCTGACACTGGTTCCTTTATGACGGTGTCATCCGAGTAGCCCCTTCGGTGTCATCCCAGTGCCCCCTATGATGTCATCCCAGTGCTTGACACTGGGATCCAGCATTTCCATAATCATCAAAACGTTATATTTTAGCATAAAACGGCTACTTTTATGCTTACCAACTTAATAAAATTCCTGGATCCCAGCGTCTGGGCACTGGGATGACACCCTAGTAGAAATCGTTTTTGTAATTGCAACATTCGTGCAATCTTTAGCCATAAACATTAAGAAATTTACCAAACGAAAAAAAAGGCAAAAGAAGCCCTGGGGTTATTATCCGCTTTAAAATATTGGCGTTTTTTATGTTTTAAACGCTTGACAAGCAAGATTTAGCTGCTTTTAATTGCAACTGACCTACGCTGCAAATGTTTAAGAAATTTACTAAGCAGAAAAAAAGACAAAGAATCCCCGAGTTAGCTAGTCTTTTACTATCTCTGTCGAGTATTGGCATTTTTTGATGTCTTGTAACACTTTATAAGCGCGTTCAGCTTATTTAGATAAAAATCTAGATGTAGATGAAGTTTTGTAAAGACATACAGTATCTATATACTGCAAAAAATTGAACATAAGACGCCGATACATTAAGTAATCCTTACCTTTTAATCTGCAGATTGGCGAAAGCAAATACAATAGCTTCAGTTTCATGATAAGGGCGCTGGCGGAGTTTGTCAAGCAGCTTTCTATATAATATTTTCTAAAATAAATAGACTTCTCGCATCCAATTTCAGCAGCGCGTGACACACAACTGCAATGACAAGGTGTTGCAAGATAAACATCATATTCACACGAAATACTTGACTTCACTTGTACTAAGAAGCATTTTATATATGTTGTGTGCCCGTAGCTCAGCTGGATAGAGCAACAGCCTTCTAAGCTGTGGGTCGTAGGTTCGAATCCCACCGGGCACACTCTTTTATCAATACTTTCTATAAATCTTCAAGTACTCTGGTACAACATTTTCAATTGCTAATGGTCGAACCTTCATTGTTTCAAGGTCAACTGACTTTTCGATTGAACTATTCATCATAACTTTCACCTGATCTTGAGTAAGCACAGGGTTCGTATCTCCGGTTATTGGTTTTAGCAGCATAGAAATAATTTTATTTTCTAAAAAGAAAGCTATTAACTTTGCCATTGGAAAAGATACATTGATCAACAAACACCTTCTGTTAGTAACATTCAGAATAAACTTCAATAAGCTTTTGAAAGAGTAAACCTTTGGTCCACCCATGTTATAAATTTTCTTGTCTTGCTTATTAAAACTGATAATACGATATACCACTTCAGCTAAGTCTGTTACACATATTGGTTGAAATTTAGTTGTTCCATTGCCAATTAGCGGCAAAAAAGGAAGAATAGTTGCTAGTCTTGCAAATTTATTAAAGAAGTTATCTTCCTTACCAAATACAAGGCTTGGCCTAATTATTATTGCTTCTTGAAATGCTGAAGTTACAGCTTTTTCACCTTCCAATTTACTTTGAGCATATTTTGACAACTTGCTATTTTCTATTCCCATAGCAGAAAAATGTATCATCATAGGTACATTTTTCATTTTTGCAGCTTTTGCTATCCTTTCAGCTATTTTAACGTGAACAGCGTAAAAATCGTGCTTTTTTGCTTCATATAATATTCCCACTAAGTTTATAGCTACATCACATTCTTCCATACCCTCTAGAACTGATTTTTCATCAAAAAAATCGCCTTTAAATATTGATATTTGTCCTAAATTGCCACACAATTTTAAACAAGCAGCTTTTTCCTGATTACGAGTGAATATCTTTATTAAATATCCTTCTGCTGCCAAGCGTCTTACGATGTGTTTCCCTATAAACCCCGTTCCACCAAAAATAATTACACGTTTTGTCACAATTAAAGTTCCTAATAATTTGTTACTGTAAATTAATACAATGATTTCGCTTAATATTCTATTATGAATTCCCGTACAATAAGATCCATTTTCATTCCTCGTGAGCCTTTAACTAGAATTGCGTCATTATTCAGAATAATGTTAGCTAAATCACTTTTCAATTGATTAGAATCATCAAAATGCGTGCCTCTTATATTATCTGGCAAAAGCTCATGCAATTTTAACATAAATTTACCAGCTGTATAAATTTTATCTATATTATTTTCTGTGACAATCTTAACCAAATCTGTATGAAATTCTATGCTTTTATCACCAAGTTCCAACATATCACCAAGCAAAGCTACTTTTCTCTGATTAGAATATGTACTCAAAGTTTTTATTGCAGTTTTCATCGAAGTAGGGCTAGCATTATAGGAGTCATCAATTAAATGTATATATTTTCTATTGTATTTGACCTTATGAACATTACCTCTACCTTTCGTTACACTAAAATTCTCAAGTGCAAGTGGTAATTTTGATAAATCAAGTCTGAGGCTTTGCACAACTGCTGCAACAGCAAGTAGCGAATAAGCAAAATGCTCACCTTGCACACGTAAATTACAGTTTATAGTTTGATTATCACTCAGCCTGATTTTTAAACTTAATCTATTAGCAACTCGGTTTGATGTCATTCCAGCGCGTGACGCTGGAATCCAGTCTTTATTATACAACCGTCTGATATGCTCATTCGCAATTGAACTTCCTGGATCCCAGTGTCTGGGCACTGGGATGACAGAAGATAGTGCTGAAATGACAGAAGATTCATCGTTTCTTATTAAGTTTAGTAAACAAACTTCAGCATTTTTATCTTTACCGAAGCTTATTATATTTCTATTGGCGTGTGATGAGAGATAATCATAATATTTATTATCTCTGCTTAAAACCAAAGTACCGTTATTTTTCATACCATACAGAATTTCTAACTTCGCTTGTGCAACGTCAAATAGTGATGAAAAATTTTCAGTATGTGCAGGTTCGATGTTGTTAATAACTGCAATATTCGGATTACTAATTTTTGATAATTCTTTTATTTCACCAGCTTTATTCATTCCCATTTCAAGAATTAAGTACTGGCAGTTTTTTGGAGCTTTTAGAATTGTCAAAGGCAACCCTATATTATTATTTAAGTTACCTTCGTTTGCATGGGACACTCCATATTGCGATAAAACAGTGTGTAGCATATCCTTTGTAGTGGTTTTCCCGACACTGCCTGTAACTGCAATAACTTTAGCATCAATAAGAACATTTCTAATGTAGTATGATGCCATATCGTGCAAAGCTTTTAGGGTATCTTGTACAATAATGAGAGGGAAACTTTTATATTTACCCTCACTCACTATTGCAGCGACAGCCCCTTTTAAAAACGCTTCATGCAAAAAATTATGGCCATCAAAATTCTTTCCCTTGAGGGCAATAAATAAATCACCTTTTTTTATGCTTCTTGTGTCCGTTGAAATATTTGAGCTATGTATCCAATTACAACCATTTACGTCTCTTCCGCCAGTTGCATCAATGATATTATTTGTGTTCCATTTAAACATAATTTAGAGTATTCTTTATAATAAATTGAACAATAAAAGTAGCGAAAATACTACATGTTTTAGACAATGTGCAAATAATGGTTGCAATCCCTATAATTCTATCTTATAATGGATATAGAAGTTTAAATTTTTTCGTCTATAATTAAAATGTATTTAGTTATAGAAACTACCTTGGAGGTATGTATGGCAGAATCTATTTGGGATAAGATAGGCGGAGCAGTTAAAACAGGTGTAGAAGCTACAGGTCGGGTGTTTGCTCTTGTGCCTAAGGCACTTATTTACCCTATAAAGAAGCCGTTTGCTTCAACGGGTGAAATGAAACATGATGCTACAGTTTCGTTAAAGAAAGCTGTTGGTATAGATGTACCTGAAGAAGAAAGGGAATATGATCCACCTATAGAAACCACACAGGCTAGTAAGGATCTTGGTGTACAAATAACAGAGCAAAAGAAAGGGATAGGAAAGGTAAGTTTTTTAGTGTCAAGAACTCTGACGGGAGATATACCTTATTTGAATGATGAACAATTGAATAAAATAAAAGCACTAAAAAGTGAGTATTCAAACATCACTATACATAGAGAAGAAAATAAAATTGTAATTGAAGTTGATGTTAAAAAAATAATTGAAGACATTAAAACTGACTATAAAGGAAAGAGTCCAGAGGAGATAAAAAAGCTTGCTATTGAAGAAATTAAACAAAAAGTTGACGGTAACCTTAAAGATCTAGCAAAAATTACTGGTGGAGAATTTAAAGTTCACACAGACTTAAAATTGCTGTATGGTATTGCAGAAAAATTGTATAAGGAATATGATAATCAAAAGCAGTCATCAGAAGCGACGAAACCTGCAGGACTTACAAGTAGCGAAGGGTTACTAAAGGCTGGTCAGCCTTCAGTAACTATAGCTTCAGGTGAGAAAAAATGGGCGCAAGAAGCTATAAAGCCAGGTAAATCGCAAAGTTGTGGAATGCAAAAATAAGTTATAGGGGAGTATTATGAGTGAAGCTAAAAAAATAGAGGAAAGACATCATAGTCTAACTGTTCCTGGGGATATGTATCACTTACAACCAGGAGTTATTACTGGAAAAAGGGTAAGTGGAATAGAACCCTTTTTGAAAGAACAGCAGGACATGGTAAAAGTAAGGGAACTTGTAAGCTCTTTAAATCTTGAAGATGCTTCTGGTGAAGCGATAAAACCACTATCTACACCTAATGTAGAGAAAAACGAAGAAAGAGGGAAAGGTCGCTCTTAAAATATGAGCAATGAAGTTTATGATAGCGATAACATCTTTGCTCAAATATTAAGAGGTGAGTTACCTTGTGAGAAGGTACATGAAAATGAAAATGTACTAGCTTTTCATGATAAGTACCCTGACGCACCAGTTCATATTTTAGTTATACCAAAAAATCAATATATTTCATATGATGATTTCATTCTAAAAGCTCCTGAAGAGGAAATAGCGGATTTCTTCAAAACTGTAAGAGAGATAGCACACAAATATAATCTAGAAAAAACAGGATATAGATTAGTCACTAACTACGGTGAAAATGGAGAGCAGGTTGTACCACACTTTCACGTGCATATTTTAGGTGGTAAAAAGTTAGGAAAGCATGTAAACTCATAGTGTTATATGTTTTGTTAAATGAGCGAATATTTAACCATAGTAATCTTTATCTGCGTATCAATTGTAGTATCTTTTGCTTTAGGTATATTGCCTATGTTTCTTGCAGTGAGTAAGCCAGATGGTGAAAAGCTTTCCACATATGAGTGTGGCTTCAATCCACTATCCAGTGCAAGAAAAAATTTTGACATTAAATTTTATCTAGTTTCAATATTATTTATAATATTTGACTTAGAAATTGCTTTTCTTTTTCCTTGGGCTGTTTCTTTATCTAAGATAAGCTATGGTGGATTTTGGTCTATGATGGTATTTCTTGCAATACTCACTATAGGTTTTATCTATGAATGGTGTAAAGGTGCATTAGAGTGGGAGTAGTTTATGACAAATCAAATTCTATCTAATGATGACTGGGGTCGTTATAAAAAAGAAGGGTTTCTTGTCACTAAATTTGGTGATTTAACAGATTATGTAATGAATTGGGCAAGGTCTGGTTCATTGTGGCCAATGACATTTGGTCTTGCATGTTGCGCAGTTGAGATGATGCATACTGCATCCAGCCGTTATGATCTTGATAGATATGGTATAATGTTTCGTGCAAGCCCACGTCAATCAGATGTGATGATTGTTGCTGGCACACTAACTAATAAAATGGCAGCAGCATTGCGCAAGGTTTATGATCAAATGGCAGACCCGAAGTATGTTATTTCCATGGGAAGTTGTGCAAATGGTGGTGGTTATTACCATTACTCTTATTCAGTAGTCCGAGGCTGTGATAGAATTGTGCCAGTTGACGTGTATGTCCCTGGATGCCCACCAACCGCTGAGGCGTTGCTATATGGAATGCTATGCCTACAAAACAAAATAAAACGGACTCGGAATGGATAAAACTGCAAAGTATATACAAAAAAAGACCAAATGCGAGTGCATTCAAAAAGATGATGGCATTATTGTAATATATTCAACTTTAGATGAAATTGAAAAGCACCTATTCTTTCTACGTGATGATGAAAAGTGTAGGTTTGAACTATTAGTTGATATTTTTGGGGTTGACTATCCAAATAGAGAGAAGCGTTTCGAGCTAATATACAATCTGCTCAGCATTGTGCATAATATTAGAGTACACATAAAGCTTCAGTTATGTGAAAGCGACATGCCTCCAAGTGTAGCGAAGATATTTAGTACGGCTTTGTGGTTTGAGCGTGAAGTGTTTGATATGTATGGAATAGAGTTTTCTGATCACCCTGATTTGCGTAGGATTCTAACAGACTATGGATTCAAAGGTCATCCAATGTTAAAAGATTTCCCTCTCACTGGTTATGAGGAAGTAAGATATGATATAGAGACAAAAAAGGTTGTGTATAATCCTATAGATTTACCGCAAGATTTTCGTATGTTTGATAGCTTATCGCCTTGGGAAGGTAAAACCATAAAAGTAAATACAAAGGAGTAGAAAATGACAGTACAAAGAAAAAAAATATCTTTAATCGGTGCAGGAAATATCGGTGGAACTCTCACCCATATGATTGCACTAAGGGAACTCGGTGATGTTGTTTTACTTGATATTAGTGATGGAATACCACAAGGTAAAGCACTCGACATAGCAGAATCATCCCCTATTGATGGATTTAATGTCAATATTACTGGCACAAATAGGTATGAAGACATAAAAAACTCCGATGCAATTATAATAACCGCTGGCATCGCTAGAAAACCTGGAATGAGCAGGGATGACCTCCTGCAAACCAATGCTAAAGTAATGAAGGAGGTTGGCGAAAATATTAAAAAATATTCTCCAAACGCGTTTGTAATAGTGGTTACCAACCCTTTGGATGCCATGGTTTCAGTGGTGCATAAATTTTCAAACCTTCCAACTAATATGATTGTTGGCATGGCAGGAGTGCTTGATTCTTCCCGTTTTCGTTACTTTCTTGCAAGTGAGTTAAATATCTCAGTTGAAGATATATCTGCTTTTGTGCTTGGAGGACATGGCGACACTATGGCACCACTAATCAATTGTGCTTCAGTTGCTGGAGTTCCACTTACTCAAATTATCGATATGGGTCTTATCACACAGAAAAAAGTCGATGAAATAGTTGAACGCACTCGCAATGGCGGTAAAGAAATAGTTGATCTGCTTAAGTCTGGATCTGCATACTACGCTCCTGCATCTTCAGCTATATGCATGTTAGAATCATATTTAAAAGATAAGAGGCGCATATTACCATGTGCTGCTTACCTTAATGGTGAATATGGTGTAGAAGATTTGTTTATTGGTGTTCCTGTAATTATTGGAAAAAACGGAATTGAAAAGATCCTAGAAGTTAAAATGAATGATAGTGAACAAGAAATGTTTAATAAGTCTGTAAACTCGGTGAGAGAGCTGGTGAAACTTCTAAGCTAAATTAAGTATCCGTTCAGCGGAGTGGCAAAATAAGGTAGACAAGATAAATCAAAAAATCAAGAAAAAGTGAGTTTACAACAAATGATGTCATCCCAGTGCTTGACACTGGGATCCAGGGATTTTGATTGGATACTGAGTATAAAAGTAGCTAACCTTATGTTAAAACACAATATTTTTGGTGAGGGGTTGCATTAAAAGCTGGATTCCAGTGTCAAGCACTGGAATGACACAACCATAAAGTGAAACTAGATCCCAGTGTCAGCTACTTGCATAACACCACTTTTGCTTCAATATTTGCATATTAGCCACGCCCTTGAACAGATACTAAATTAATTGCTCTATAGAGTTTCTTTGAGCTTAAGTTTCGTAAATAGCCTAAAAAAGTTGTTTGTAGTTATCTCTGCCACTTTATCAGGTGACTCATTCCACAACTCTGCCAAACAATCAACAACGTATTTCACCATTGCTGGTTCATTCTTTTTTCCCCTATAAGGCTCAGGTGATAGATATGGTGCATCAGTTTCGACTAAAACACGCTCGCGTGGTACATTTTGTGCAATTTCTCTGAGTAAGCTCGCATTTTTAAAAGTAATAATTCCAGAAAATGAAATATATAACCCCAAATCTATAGATTGATAAGCAAGTTCTTTAGAGGAAGCAAAGCAGTGCATTACTCCACTAAAAGCACCGGCTTTCATTTCTGACCTTAACATATCGATCATCTCATTATCAGCGCTTCTTGTGTGAATAACTAAAGGTAGTCCAGTTATTCTTGACGCTTCTATATGTAATGCAAAACTTTTTTTCTGATTGTCTTTGTTGTCAGATTTATAAAAATCTAACCCGGTTTCACCGATACTAATTACCTTTTGGTTCTTGGTAAATTCAACTAATTCATCAACATGTATACACTCACCGTTTTCTATAGCAGCATCAAGCGGATGTATACCAACAGAGGAGTAGACCTGATCATAGGATGAAGAAATTTTTAATAACTTAGGAACATCGTCAATGCTTACGCATATGTTATGCAAAACCTTTACACCATTTTGCTCTGCCCTTGAAATTACTTTTGGTATTTCATCGTCAGAAAAATAAATCAAGTGGCAATGAGAATCTACTATCATGAGCTTATTGTTGAGGCTTTTATTATAGAAGAAAACTCTTCTATCACTGTTTTATAAACTTCTTTTTTAAATGATATAGCACTGGCTACTAAACTATCTATACCTTGCCAACGCCACTCTTTGAACTCTGGATGACCAGTATAATTAATATCAATGTCCTCATCCTCTCCGCAAAACTTCATTAAGAACCACCTTTGCTTTTGACCAGAATATTTTCCATTCCAGCATATTGGTATAACTTCTTCAGGCAAGTTGTAGTATATCCAATCCTTGCTTTTAGTTATAACCTTTACTTTATTAGTACCAACCTCCTCTAGCAACTCACGTAACGCTGCTTGTTCCAGTTCCTCACCATCATCAACACCTCCTTGTGGCATCTGCCAGTAAGAATCGCTATCAAAGCGTTTTCCAATAAAGGCATGTCCTTGTCTGTTAAATAGCATTATGCCAACACAAGGACGGTACTTATCTTTCTGCTCAACCACGAGTACGCTCTGTTTTTTAATGATTTGTTACAGAAGTTTTAATTAATTTTCCATTTTTTTCTTTCTTCATCTCTTCAACAATTTTCTTTGCAACTTCCTTTGCACTCAAGTTCGAGTTATCAATTTCAAGCGAACCCTCAGGTATAAATAGCCTTTTCCCTTCAATTTTCTTTATAGCAAAATCCGGATCAGTAATTTTATTTTCCTGATATCTCTCTTCTGATTGGACACGTCTTACTAGTTTTTCATTATTACAATGTAATACTACAGAAAAAATTTCCATGTCCATTTTTTTACTTAAATTTACCACTGAGTTATATAATCTTTGGTCATAGGGATCACCCTCTATCAATTCATTTGTAAATATATAATGTTTTGATTTTACGTAGTGTTTTTCCAGTATTGCTAATACATTTTCCCTAACTGCAAAAATTTTTTCCCATAGGTCATCTGGAACTTCAGCGTTTTGCAATTTAACAATATCAAATATAATATTATTGAATAGATTATTGCTTACTATTACTGCACCAATGATTTTACACAGTTCCTTTGCAGTAGTAAACTTACCACTGCCTGGAAAGCCGATTAAGTAGATGAGAGTCTTGCCCATAATGAATACTAGTAAAAAGCTATTTTCAATTATATAAAAAGTATATACATTGTACATGCTAAAAACATGATGATAAAATAGATGCAGGTAATACCTTTAACAAGTAGTTGCGTTGAAAATAGTTCATATTTAGAAATTTCGAGTATATAATTATAAATGAATCATATAACCTGTAAACAATGCTTAGCAATATGGAATCGATAAGAAGTACAATTGAAGAGATAATAGATCAAAATAAAGGTCATGATATAGTAACTTTTGATGTGCAGAATAAAACCGTTATTGCAAAATATATGATTATTGCATCTGGTGATTCAAGTCGCCATGTGAAAGCGTTAGCTGAGCACGTAATAAAAAGCCTCAAGCCACATGATAAAATAGATGTAGAAGGTATGGATGAAGGCAATTGGGTGGTTTTGAATTTTCAAGGCATAATGGTTCACATATTCAGGCCGGAAGTAAGGGAGTATTATAAAATAGAAGAGTTATGGAATTGATTATCCAGATAGCTGGTACACAATTGCACAAACGTTGTAATTTTGAAGGCAACTCCTGCACAGGTAGTGGTGTCATGAAAGTAGCTGACACTAGAATCCAGTTTTTCATGCAATTTCATCGAAAACGTTGTATAGTGTGCTTGTTTATAATTAAGTTCCAGTGTCTGGGCACTGGCTTCTCTATTAGGGTTACCTTCGGCATTAATGACAGGATAGACTGGGGTTTATAAAATGAAACACGCATCTGAATTTTTAAATTTCATCCAAGAAAGAGGGTACCTATACCAATGCACAAACATTGAAGGACTAGATCAATTATTATTGCAGAGCAATTATATAGTTGCATACATTGGGTTTGATTGCACAGCACCAAGTCTTCATGCTGGTCACCTAATTCAGATTATGATGCTCTGTCACCTACAAAAATTTGGTTATAAGCCGATAGTCTTACTTGGAGGTGGCACAACAAAAATTGGTGATCCATCCTTCAAAGATAAAGCAAGAAGCATCTTGCCTGTAGAGAACATCAATCAAAATACATCCAGTATAAGGAGAATATTAGAGAAAATGGTGTCTTTTAATGACAGCAAGACTGGTGCAATGATAGTAAATAACGCAGATTGGTTGGATAACATAAAATACATAGATTTTTTGCGTGATATAGGAGCTTATTTTTCTGTAAATCGTATGCTAAGTTTTGATAGTGTGAAAACCAGGCTGGATAGAGAGCAAACCTTAAGCTTTCTGGAATTTAATTACATGCTATTGCAAGCTTACGACTTTATTGAATTAAACAAAAAATATGATTGTCGTCTGCAGATTGGAGGGTCAGAACAGTGGGGAAATATAGTAAACGGAATTGAACTTGGAAAAAAGTTGAATTTACCTGAGCTATTTGGCCTTACCATGCCTCTTTTATTAAATGCACAAGGAAAAAAAATGGGCAAAACTGAAAGTGGAGCAGTGTGGCTTGATGATAATATGCTAAAGCCTTACGACTACTGGCAATATTTTCGCAACGTTGATGATCAAGATGTTGGACGTTTTTTAAGATTGCTCACTGATGTGCCAATTGATGAGATTAGAAAATTAGAGTCTTTAAAGGATCAAGAAATAAATGAAGCAAAAAAGGTCTTGGCAACAGAAGTGACAAAAATATGTCATGGTGACAAAGAAGCGGAACTTGCACAATTTGCTGCAATTTCTGCTTTTGAGAATGAAGATAGCTCACTACTTCCTGATTACATCATAAAAAAAGAACAAGTTGCAAGCGGCATATCCTTAGTAGACCTACTACATGACACCGGTTTTGAACCTTCAAAAGGCGCTGCAAAGCGTTTAATACAGGGCAACGGATGCAAGATTAATGATAATGTTGTAAACAATATTGATCATGTAATAAATTTCGAGAGCTTTAAAGATCAGCCATTTATAAAATTATCTGCAGGAAAGAAACGCCATATAAAAGTTGTGGTAGATTAGGTCTCGAAGTAAGAAAACAAATTTTATACAAGTGAGAAATTAGATATGGAGCAAATTTTCAAAATTCGAGAATTATGTATAAAACAACTGGAAAGATAGTAGAAAGCGAAATTCTATTATATATAGCTAAAGTGGCTTAGGTTTACCTACAATTTGAAAAACAACAAATTCGTCATTCCGCTACTCATTAGCGGAATCTATACCGCGAATGAATCCATAACTGTACGGACATTGCAATTTGGGCCTACCAGGAGGGCAGTGCCTCTTATCCAAGTACCCTCTTCTTGTCATCCCAGTGCTTGACACTGGGATCCAGGAAAGTTTGCTTGTGAGCAAGCAAACTAGCATAGAAAGTGGTTACAACATTTTCGATGAGATTATATGGAAAACTGGGATGACATCACAGGGGCACTGACCTCTCTTGGGCTCTTTTAGCTATAAACATTAAGAAATTTACCAAATAAAAAAAAAGGCAAAAGAAGCCCTGGGGTTATTATCTGCTTTAAAATATTGGCGTTTTTTATGTTTTAAACGCTTGACAAGCAAGATTTAGCTGCTTTTAATTGCAACTAACCTATGCTGCAAATGTTTAAGAAATTTACCAGGCAGAAAAAAAGACAAAGAATCCCCGTGTTAGCTAGTCTTTTACTATCTCTGTCGAGTATTGGCATTTTTTGATGTCTTGTAACGCTTTATAAGCGCGTTCAGCTTATTTAGATAAAAATCTAGATGTAGATGAAGTTTTGTAAAGACATACAGTATCTATATACTGCAAAAAATTGAACATAAGACGCCGATACATTAAGTAATCCTTACCTTTTAATCTGCAGATTGGCGAAAGCAAATACAATAGCTTCAGTTTCATGATAAGGGCGCTGGCGGAGTTTGTCAAGTGGTTTTTTAGCCTGTTATAATGTTCGTTTGCTTGACCTAAGATCCAGGAGTATTTAAACTGAACCCTATATAGTACTAAAAATGATAGGAAATCTAAGTGGAATAGTTGATGAAGTGCGCAGCGATCACATAATCCTGAATGTGAATGATGTTGGCTATATGGTGTATCTTTCAGCCAAAACTTTAAGTGCATGTTCCATCGGAAGTAGAGTTAAATTACTTATCGAAACCTATGCAAATAACAGAGAAAACACTGCTCAGCTATATGGTTTTATAAGCAAAGAAGAACAACAGTGCTTGAGGTTGCTAGTTAAAGTAAGCGGTGTTAGCTATAAAACTGCAATGTCAATTTTGAGTAAATTAACTCCAGAACAGCTATTTTTGGCAATTATGAATGAAGATAAAGTAACACTCAAGATGAGTGGACTTGGCCTGAAACTCATAAATCGAATCATCACTGAATTAAGTGGCAAAGTGAGTAAATTAGAAATAAATAACAATAATTTTCATCCAATCAATGAAGATGCCCTTTCAGCATTGATCAATCTTGGGTATGAAAAAATGAAAGCTTATGATACGATAAAAAAAATACAAGACGAATCGTCAAATCTGGGCACTAAGGATATTATTCGCATGGCGCTTAAGGAGCTTTCAACATTATGAAATCAATATCGTGCGGTAAAGAATATACTGAAGATGCGCGCAATATCAACATCAGACCTGAACAACTTGATGATTTTGTCGGACAAAAAGACTTAATACAAAATTTAAAAGTGTTTATAAACGCTGCACAGACGAGAACTGAAGCTTTAGATCACGTCTTATTGTACGGTCCTCCAGGGCTTGGCAAAACAACTTTAGCACAAATTGTTTCTAAAGAATTAAGAGTTAGCTTTCGCGCAACTTCTGGTCCTTTACTTAGTAAAGCTGGGGACTTGGCTGCAGTGCTTACCACTTTAAATGCAAAAGATGTTCTATTTATCGACGAAATCCATAGATTAAATCGCAGCATCGAAGAAGTTTTATATACTGCTATGGAAGATTTTTGCTTGGACATATTAGTAGGTGAAGGTCCATCTACTCGCACTTTAAGGATAGATCTACCACCATTTACGCTAATTGGAGCAACTACACGGCTTGGATTACTTTCTGCGCCGCTCAGAGATCGTTTTGGCATTCCTTTGCATCTTGAGTTTTATTCTTTTGAGGAGCTAGTCGATATTATAAAAAGAGGCGCAAGAGTTCTTTCTGCTGAAATTGAAGAGGGTGCTGCACGGGAAATTGCCTGCCGTGCGCGCGGTACTCCAAGAATTGCTTTGAGGTTACTCAGAAGGATAAGGGATTTTGTTGAAGTGAAAGATGATAAAAAAATCACTTATGAAGTCGCTGATTCTGTATTGCTAAAATTGGGTGTAGATAAAATGGGACTCAATAAACTTGATGTGCATTATCTAAGATTTTTATTCAACACCTCAGGACCTGTTGGAATTGACACTATATCTATTGCGCTATCTGAGGATGTTGGCAATATTGAAGAAACAGTAGAACCTTATTTAATCAAAATTAGTTTTGTAAAGCGCACACCAAGAGGACGCGTTCTAACCGACCAAGCAAAGGAGTATTTGAGCTTCCAATATTAAACACCATAATTAAATATTGGCTAATTGAGATAATGCTCGTATGTTGACATTTGTGTGTTAATAATAATGGAGGCATATATGTTAAATAGTACTGAAACTGTAATTCAAATTAAAACTTCTCCATTTCGTACTCGCTAGTTATGCTATTCTAACTAATTAAGCTACGGTTTGTGGTAATAGGAAAAAACTGGATTCCAGCGTCACGCGCTACCCTATGGGTGCTGCTCGCGTATATTCTCTCTTTCACCATCTCAGTGTTTCTTTCTTATTATGCCAGTACCATTTTCTTGTCATTCAAGTAGCTACCCTTCTTGTCATCCCAGTGCTTGACACTGGGATCCAGAAATTCTTAAACTGAATTCTATATAGAACCTCAGAACAAAAATAAAAAATGGGTAGCACAATACTACCAAGAAATTTCTACGAGCGGCCGACCTTAACTGTAGCTGGAGAGTTATTGGGAAAAGTCCTCAAATTTTCTAACTTTAGTGGAATAATAACCGAAGTTGAAGCCTATATAGGAATGAGTGACCCAGCTTGTCATGCAGCTAAGGGTTATACTAACCGAACCTCAGTAATGTTTGGTATGCCGGGGTTTTCATATGTGTACTTTATATATGGGATGTATTACTGTTTAAATATTGTAACAGAAGCAGAAGGGTTCCCAGCAGCAGTGTTAATACGGGGATTAAAGCTCATTGAACCGCTTGAAGCAAATTTAGGTGGGCCAGGAATATTGTGTAAAAGATTAAATATTACAAAAGAACATAACAAACAGGACCTTACTATAAGCCACAAATTTTGTGTTTATGAATCTCACCTCAAACCAGATTATATTTGCACCCCGAGAATCGGAATTAGTAAAGGCCAAGAGAAATTTTGGCGGTTTAAGATCTGAGCTCCAGTGATCTTACGTAGATTATTTGCCAATCGGATAATCACCAGTGAAACAAGCATCACAATATTGTGGCGTAGCATTGTTACGCTTTTCTGCTTTAACAGCCTGATATAGTCCATCAATACTCAAGAAGGCTAGGCTATCTACTCCTATAACTTCCTTAATTTCCTCTACAGATTTATTTGCAGCAATTAAATCTTTGCACTCTGGCGTATCTATTCCATAAAAACAAGAATGCTTAATTGGTGGGCTTGAAATTTTGAGGTGAATCTCTTTTACTCCTGCATCCTTTAACATAACTATTATATTTGTTAACGTACTACCACGCACTATACTATCATCTATTAAAATTATGTTTTTACCTTTCAAAATGTGCTTATTAGCATTGAATTTTAATTTTATTCTAACTTTACGTACTTCAGCGGTTGGTTGTATAAAAGTTCTTCCTATGTAATGATTACGAATTATTCCCAGTTCCATAGGTAACCCTGAATGCTTTGCATATCCAATAGCTGCAGGTATTCCAGAATCAGGTATTGGTACAACCATATCCATATTGTTTTTTGGTGGGCTCTCTTCTGCAAGTATTCTTCCTATTTCTTTTCTTATATCATATATGGACCTATTCTCCATTATGCTGTCTGGTCTTGAAAAATAAACGTATTCAAAAATACAAAAACTTGATTTTTGCTGTGGGAAAGGAAATGCTGAAGCTAGATTACCATTTCGATCAATGGTGACTAACTCACCTGGTTCTATTTCTCTAACAAACTCTGCATTTACTATATCAAGAGCACAAGTTTCAGATGCAAGAACATAAGAACCGTTTAACTTCCCTAAAACAAGAGGCCTGATTCCAGACGGATCACGTACTCCAATAACTACTTCTTGATTGATTGCCACAAAAGAATAAGCACCTTGTATTTGCTTTAATGCATATATAAAACTCTCTAAGAAGCTATCTTTTTCACCGCTTGCTGTCAGATGCACTACTACTTCTGTATCAATATCTGACTGAAAAACGCACTCTTGTTTAATTAATTGTTCGCGTATTGGAGAAATATTAATTAAATTACCATTATGTGCTATGGCAAAATCCCCAAATTTGCCACTTTTGCCAAGCATGGGCTGCACTCCAAACTTATTACCACTTGTTGAGTATCGAACGTGACCTATTGCACAATCTCCAGGTAAGGATTTCTTTATTTCATCTATATCATCAAATACGCTGCTCACTTGACCTTGAAAGTGATAAGAGTGCAGCTTATCGTTGTTACTGGTTACTACGCCAAAAGACTCTTGACCTCTATGCTGCAAAGCGTGGAGAGCAAGTATAGAGTTAAAAGCAGCACTTTGGTTGCAACTTATGCCAAATACTCCACACTCCTCACGCATTTCATCTAGCATAAAAACTATTAAGTAAAGTTAAATTTTACTTTAGCTTAGGTAAAATACAAGCATTTTGTTGTTCATCTGCTTTTATTGCCAGCAATAATCCTATGCATATCAAGCTTGCAGCAGTTGTACTTCCTCCATAGGAAAGAAATGGCAGTGGATCGCCTATCACAGGCAAGAGGCCTATTGACATTCCAATGTTTATAAAAAAATGAGCGCTAAAAAAGGCAAAAATGCCGATAGATACCGACTTAGAAAAATAATTTTTTGACCTATAAGCAATAGAGAGCATTATAGCAAGCAATGTAGTATAGAGTAAAATTAAAGCCATGCTACCTAAAAATCCCCATTCCTCACTCAGCACTGCAAAAGCAAAATCTGTACGTTTCTCCGGCAAAAATCCAAGTTGAGTTTGACTTCCGTTAACAAAGCCCCTACCAAGCAAACCTCCTGAACCAATAGCTATTTGAGATTGCTGCGCATTATAACCTATTCCAAGTGGATCCACTGATGAATCCAAAAATGACAATATCCTTTGCTTGTGATAAGGACGTAAAAAAGGCCAAATAGCTGGTACTGCAAAAATGCCAAGCGTTCCACATATTATCGAATGAGATCTTTTTATTATTGCTGTGAATATAATTGACATCCCTATAAATAACATTATCATAGCTGTGCCTAAATTAGGTTGCTTTAACACCAAGAACACAGGTAAGAAAATAATTATAAGTGCCTTAAGCAATCTTTTAAATTCCATCATTTTATACATACTCTGCTTATCAAAATAGCGAGCAAGCGCAAGTATTAAGCCTACTTTTGCAAATTCTGATGGTTGCAAACTAATTGATCCAATTCTTATCCACCTTGTTGCACCCATTATGTGTGAGCCAAAAAAATTTACTGCTAATAGTGAAATCGCTGCTGCTATATAAAAAAAGTAGGCGTACTTCAAATAAAAATCTAGCTCTATGAATGACATAGCTATAGCGAGTAGGAAAAAGAAGGAAAATATGACCAGTTGGTGAATCGCAAATGGCACCCACTTTCCTCCAGCAGAAGAGTATTGAACAACAATGCCAACGCAAAACAGCGCTATCACGTTAATGACTAATAACCAATGAATCTTCTTCAGCCTACCCACAATAAAGACCTTATAACCTTAAAGTATAGTAAAATATGAAACAAAGATAAAAATCAAAAAACCAACTTCTCAACTACTAACCGAATTGGAGTGCTATATATTCCAGTTACTACTGTTAAAGCTGCCATAAACAATAGACAGAAAAGCATAGGAAATGGCACATCATTAATTTTGCCTAGTGTCATTCTAGTGCGTGACGTTGCATCATTTTCAAAATACATTTTCTCTACCATCTTCCACATGTATATTAGTGCAAGAAAAGAACCGGCAGCAAAAGCTATCAGGGAAATCCACGCGCAAGATTCGATAATTGCTTTCATTATATACCACTTGCTTACAAAGCCATTTGTTAAAGGCACACCGATTAATGCTAAACTGAGTAGAGTGAACGCAAGTGCTGTATAAGGCATTGATTTCTTGAGTCCCGATAAATTCTCTATTTTTGTTGTATCAAATTTGTAAGAAATACATCCTGCAGCCATAAATAAAGATGTTTTTATTATGCTGTGGTTTACTATGTGAAGAATTGCTGCAAATACACCTGTTTTTGAGTTAAAACTCAGTGCTAAAATTATATAACCAATTTGGCTAATACTAGAGTGAGCAAGCAGTCTTTTTATGTCTTTTGCGGTTATTGCAAATATCGACCCAAATACAATAGCGCAAAGTGCGAGGATAATTATCACATTGTCCAGTAGCGGCTTAAACAAGAAAAAATTTTGATGAAAAACAGTATAAAAGATTCTGATGAAAACATATATCATCACTTTTGTCACTGTGCCTGAAAAGAATATGCTAATGAAACTTGGCGCCTCACTATATGCATTAACCAGCCACCTGCTTAATGGAAACAGTGCCATTTTGATTGAGAGACCAACAAAAATGAACAACGTGCCAAGTTTTATGATGTTGTTATCGTATAATGGAACTATTCTTTCAGCCATGTCAGACATATTGAGCGTTCCAGTCATTGAATACAAGATCCCGATGCCAAATAAATAAAATGTTGCGCCTATTGTTCCACTAATTAGATATTCAAATGCTGCAACCAAGGCTTTTTTATCCCTTCCCATTGAAACTAATACATAAGAAGAAAGAGATGAAATTTCCAAGAAAACGTAAAGGTTAAATATGTCGTTTGTTACTAGAATCCCGAGCAGTCCGCTTAAGCACAGTAGAAATAGAGAGTAAAAACCAGTGATTTTGTTTTTGCTAATCTCTTTTTCGTTAATATAAAAGCTATAAAGCACACTAATCAGCGCTATAAAATTCACTAGGGTTAGAATTAAGGAATTTAACACGTCGATTCTTAACTCTATTCCATACGGAGGAGCCCAATTTCCAAGGTGATAAGTTATAATTTCACCTTTATATGTTTTAATGAGTAGTATTGATGAAATGATAAGAGTGATTGTTGTTGCAATAAAAGAAATAAACCAAGATACCTTGTGTTTCTTGGCAAGAAAGCAAAACATTGATGCAATTATTGGGATAATAACTTGTAAGATTGATAATTGCATTAAATTGTTGTTAATATATCGTTAAAGTATTAGTATATATAATACTTTTTGTTTTAATACCCTTATGTTATCTAAAATTTGTAATGCAATAAAACGCCTATTACGAAGAGAAGATAAATTTGTAGGAAGAGATGAAAATGGAAATTCTTACTATGAATCAAGTAAAGGAAAAAGGTGGGTTATGTATAGCAGTGTTTCTGAGCCTACAACAGTGCCTCCGGAATGGCATATATGGCTTCACTATACTGATAATGTAGTACCAGTTAATAATAAAAAAAGAAAAGTAAAACATACTCCTAATTTAACGGGTACAAAAGATGCATACTATCCAAACCAAAAAGTGAAAAATTACTATAAAAGCTGGAGTCCTGATAACTAAAGATGCGAAGGTCAAATATACTTGAAATAACCGCTGGATTATTTGTATTAATTTTTACTATTTTTCTGATTTTCTTTGCTATTGATAAGCTATCTTACATAAAGAAAAACTATAAGGATTGCTATAAAATATATGGTCTTTTTGCTAACGCTAACGGTATAGGAGTTGGTGATAGTGTCAAGATCTCTGGTGTAGATGTTGGAAGCATAACTGGTGTATCACTTGACAAAGCTACCTACGTAGCACGAATCGATATGTGTATAAGCAAAGACATAAAATTGCCAATTGATAGTTCAGCTCTGATCACTAGCAGTGGAGTTGTTGGCAGTAAATTTGTTAATATATCACCTGGATCAGATATTAAACTAATCTTGCATGGTGGTAAAATAGAGTATACTCAAGCTGAAGCAAATATGGGTGGAATAATGGACAGAATTCTTGGTATGTTTACAAAGTGAAAATGGCAGGATTCCAAGTATATCCGTTCAGGTAAAGCCTCCTGTAGTTCTAAAGTATTTAAGGAGTTTGCCTTATTTCTTGCCTTTTCTACCGCTTGCTTTGGGGTTTATAGTATAGAAAGTGCCTTAACAGTTGCAGTGCATGTCTATTAATGATAAAATGAAGATTAATTCATTTTGATATTATGATTGATTTACTGTTTGCCGTACTATTGTTCCTCTGTGGTAGTGATGCACTTGCAAAACAGGAGCCACGTTCAATAGCTGGAGATAATCACATAAAGGTAATAAATTATAACCCACAGGCTATACATAAGTATACGGGTTTTTATGGTTATCAGTCCAGTATATTGTTTGAACCAGGGGAGGTAATACAAAACCTTTCAATGGGTGATTCAACTGGTTGGCAACTCCTTCCTCAAGGTAACAGATTGTTTATTAAGCCTATAGATGACATTGCCGATACTAACGCAACTATAATTACCAATAAAAGAGTTTATTACTTTGAACTTCATGCTGAAGAAGCAACTGGACTAGATGATCCAAGATTAGCATATGAAGTAAGGTTTCTTTATCCACTATTTAGCAGTGATGAGATTTACACAACAAATAACGGTGATATCCTCGAACAAGCTAGTCATACCATTATTCCTGATATAAACGATATTGAAGTTGTAAAGAAGGGTTTAAATTTTAATTATTCCATCTCGCACGTTAAAGGCAGTCAGTCAATAATACCAATCAAGGTTTTTGATGATGGAAAATTTACATATCTACAATTCAATAAAATAAACTCTGATTTCCCGGCAGTTTTTATGGTTGATTCCGCAGGGTATGAGTCTTTAGTAAATTTCCGTACAGTTGACAACTATCTGATAATCGAAAGGGTAAGTTCAGTGTTTACCTTAAGGAATGGATCGAGTACAGTTTGCCTATTTAATGAAAACATGCCTTTCAAAAAAGGGTAAAGGCTATAATGCCCGAGATATGGGTGCAAAATTTTTTCTATGATGTTCTGTAATTCCATAAAGGCCAATAGCGTTAAGGTGTTCTTTTGTCCCATATCCTTTATTTTTATACCAATTATATTCAGGATGCTTATTGTGCAATTCTTGCATAAGCCGATCTCTCGTAACTTTTGCAACGATTGAAGCTGCTGCAATTGATGTACTCAAATTATCACCATTTACTATGGATTTCACTTGCCATTTCACTTCAGGTGGTTGATTACCATCAACTAGCACATAATCTAATTCTAGGTCCAGGTCTATCAACGCACGTTTCATTGAAAGTTTTGTTGCTTGCAAGATATTGTATGAATTTATTTCTTCTACGCTTGCCATTCCTATACCAAATTTTGCAACGGATGTTATTTTTTCATATAGGACTTGCCTACATTGAGGAGTCAACTTTTTCGAGTCGTTGATTCCATCAATAATTGTATTTCTATCAATAAACACTACGGCTGCGGATATTACTGGGCCAGCTAGCGGACCTCTTCCAACTTCATCCACTCCTGCTATCACTCCTGATAATTTATTTTCTAATGTAAAGTCCGGGTATTTCATAGGTTTTTATAATAAGAAAGTTATAGTAAAAACTGAACAGATAATAGAAATTATCCAAAATTTCATAACGATTGCATTTTCTGACCATCCCTTCTTCTCAAAGTGATGATGTATTGGTGCCATAAGAAAAACTCTTTTTCCTTCTCCATATTTAAACTTTGTATATTTAAAATATGATATCTGAATAATAACAGATAGAGTCTCTATTACAAAGATTATTCCAATAATGGCAAAAAGCATTTCTCTTTTAATTAGGACACTAGTTAACCCTAAAGCCGCACCTACCGACAAGCTACCAACATCACCCATAAATATTTTTGCTGGATGTGTGTTAAACCACAAGAAACTTAGAATAGCTCCTATAAATGCAATGCAGAATAAAGTAATATTCATATCTGCCTGAGTTATATATGCAATTAGCCCCAAAAAAGCAAAGGAAGTGATAACTTGAGTTGCAGCAAGGCCATCCAAACCATCTGTGAGATTCACAGCATTAGAAGAGCCGACAATTACAAATGCAGCGAATGGAACATATAGATAGCCAAAGTCGATTATTATTCCTTTAAATAGGGACATTTTTGTAAAACCTTCAGCAGAGTATAGCTTAAGTATAGACATACTAACCAGAGCGACAATAAACTGAATAAGTATTTTGGTTTTTGCACTTAAACCTCGATAGTGATTTGTCTTCAATTTTAAATAATCATCAATAAATCCAAGTAGAGCAAAAAATAGAGTTATCAATATCAGCAGCAAAATTTCTGGTGTTAACTGAGCCCAGAGTAAAATTGGTAATAAAGAAGAAATCAGTATTATTATTCCGCCCATAGGTGGTACATTCTTTTTTGTTATTAAATGACTTTCTGGTCCACATGATCTAATTGGTTGCCCATCTTTGCTTATTTTTTTTAGAAGCTTTATAAAATAGGGAAAAAGAATAAACCCAAAAACAAATGAGGTAAAAAATATTTTTGCAGCTAAGATCATCTAAATTGACTAAGTATCATACCACCTATAGCTAATAAAGCCAACTTCTGTCATCCTATAGCCTATCCCTCTTTCGCTTCATTCTCCCTTAACTTGGTGCGCATAACTACAATAATTCTGGAATAGTATGAAGAACTATATTGTCATTTTCTATTTCATCGTTTCCTGTAAGGTAAAACTCGCTACTTGCATCTGTTGCTGTATATTTTTTATTAATTTTAGAAGGATCATAAACACCATACTCTGCTTTTGTATGGTAATCACAATACTGAAACTTACCCTCTTTATTGAAAGAGCTAAATTCATCAATTAATGTAGCCATTTTTCTACCTTTTTTACCACTTATGAATTCGAACACGGCAACTGAATAGTGACCTGGAGAGCCTGGTTCAGGAGATTCTTCTGTAATAAAAAATGATGGCCGATGGCTAAGTAACTCGCCAAGATTTGGGTTATATTCTTTTTTCATACAACTTAAACTTATAAATTTATATTCATCTGAAACGTTCGAATACTGTGGATCGTATTTTTTGTATTCAAAGAATTCATTACCTAAAAAATTACAAAACGTTAATTTATAATCATCATTATTAAATTTAATAGCTTTTAAATAGTGAAAATCCCTTGGGATAACTACCTTCTCTTGTGTAACGTGATTACGTATAATCAATTGATCGTTGAACATGTAGTAACCTATTTTTGGTAAAGTAGCTATGGGCTTATCATTCAAAGCAATATTTGCTTCATAGATATCAGGCGATAATTCTTCCCCTTTTTGCAAAGTGAATTTCTGTTTTTCGTTGTTAGTCTTGGTTAAATTGCCTATTATTGTTGATACATCACTTATTGTTAATACATCGCATGTATTTTGTTTATATTGATACTGATAGCAGTTATCTTTATCATATATTGAAACACAAGCTCCATCCTTATCTGATATATAGATATTGTCATCTTTTATTGTAAAATAAAGTCCACCTTTTTCCTCTTTAATCTTGTTGAGTACTGTATCATTTTTACCATAAAAATTAATAAAGTTTAGTACTCCGGTTAACTCACCTTTCTCATAGCTATAAAATGATAAACCTACACCAGAACTTGTACTGTCTTTTATGTATTTATGTGAAATTAATACTTCCTCTCCTGATCTAAGCTCTTTTATAATATCATCCTTATTTTCACCTATAATGTCCTCTTGTTCTATAATAAGGTTCTGTTCTTTGTTACCTTTTTTTACTTTCAGAGGTGAGTTTCTCTTATATAAAACTATTTCATTACCCTGCTTCTGTAACTTTAAATCACTAATAGTATCCCCCACCTCAGCCGTACCGATGTGTGAGTCGATAGTATACCCATTGCCATTTTTCTTTAATATGTAATATGTGGTAGGAAGTTTAATCAGCTTTTTATAAAGCGGATCTTTATTATCCATTCTGAATGTATATTGTTCCATACCATTTCTACCCAAATTTACTTTAACAGTTTTTTTACCTTAAATAGCCAACAGCATTTTGATTAATGGCACTGTGGCTAGTAGGAGAAGTTACATTGTTCATAGAACTTATTGGCTGCTCGTTATCTGTTGCTGTTTTCTCAGTATTAAAAAAAACTCTTTGCTGCTCATTACTTGCTAATGTTCTTTCCATACGGTCTTTAAAAATAGCCAAAAATTTATCAGTTTGTTTGTAGTTTGGACAAGCTTCTTTTGCAGATGAGTACAGAATCTTTGGTATTTTTGAATACTGACCTTTGTTTATGTGTTCGAATATAGCTGATTGTACTGGTACAGGATTGAAACTTAAGTTTTTAAATGATATGCCAGATTTAACCGCTGCATATTTTAATACTTCCTCAAACTCTATTGTAATATATGATGCATAGCAATTTAGCTCTTCTAGCGAAAATGCAGGCTGGTCTGCTGTAGAGATATACTTTTGACCTGTAATTTTCCTTATAAATACATCTAACAACAAAAGTGTACCGTTTATATCAACATCTTGAGTTGTCACAGCTTTAGAAGGTTGAGAGCTATCATAACCTATAGCAGGTTTGAAAGAAGAAGAGATGAATTGATAAGCACCTTGAGCAGCATCAATCATAGTATTAGTAAAAACATTTACCCACGAAGATGACCTACTTGCTCCACTTGTCACTGGTTGATTGTTTAAACTTTTAGCTTCCCTCTTCTTTCTATGTATAGGACAAACAGGATCTGTAGGTTTTATCTTACAAAATATATCTTTTGTGTCACTATAAAATCTTTCCGTACTTTTTTGCGATTGCAATGCTTTCCCTGCAAATCTTTCAGCAGCTTTGCTCACAGTTTCAGCTTTTTCCGTTAAATTCACTACTTTGTCATGTAGTTTTGTAACCTCATCTTTAGCACCTTGAGCTTCTTTGGCGAAATTTTCAGAAGCACTTTTAGCATCTTCTGCTGCCTTTCTAGCATTCTGAATTTCAATTTTTGTTTTATTTATTTCGCTAAGAAACTGATCAGCCACCGCAGCACCTACCCCATCTTCTCCCTTTGGACCTACTGGACCTAGAGTTCCCATATCACCTTTTTCTCCAGGAGTTCCTTCTAATCCTGGCATTCCAGGCTCGCCCCTCTCACCTTTTTGGCCTATCAAACCTTGTAGACCTGGAGTACCTATATCCCCTTTTAGACCCTGAGAACCTTTCTCCCCTTGCGTGCCATTAAAGCCTTGTGGACCGGTTTCTCCTTTTAGTCCAGCCGTACCCGGCACTCCGGTTTTACCTTGTTCGCCTTGTGAACCAGGTTCACCTTTCCAACCTCTTGGTCCTTGGGGACCAGCTTTTCCCAGTTCTCCCTTTTTACCCTCTGGACCTATTGGCCCTTGAGGACCACTAATACCTTTCTCTCCCTTTGTTCCACTTGGACCTTGTGGGCCTAT
Organism: Wolbachia endosymbiont (group A) of Bombylius major; assembly: GCF_947251895.1. Taxonomy (NCBI): domain Bacteria; kingdom Pseudomonadati; phylum Pseudomonadota; class Alphaproteobacteria; order Rickettsiales; family Anaplasmataceae; genus Wolbachia; species Wolbachia endosymbiont (group A) of Bombylius major. The sequence continues at coordinate 1,540,854 of NZ_OX366395.1, forward strand.
ATTCCCCTTTGAACGTTTCAATCCCAGTTCTCCAAGATCTCCTTTTGGACCCCGCGGACCAACTTCTCCTTTTAATCCTTGCTCACCTTTTATTCCTGGTTGTCCATCTAACCCTGGTCGTCCTGGTGCACTGGGCTCACCTTTTAAACCTTTATCCCCTTGCCGACCAACTGGACCTTGAGTACCTGACTCACCTTTTGGACCTGGAACTAAAACACCCCTTAGACCTTGAGGACCTGTTGAACCTTTTATTCCTTGCAAGCTTTTTTCGCCTGGAAGACCTTGCGTACCATTAACGCCTTTAGGACCTTGTATACCTTGAGCACCTTTTTCTCCTGGAGGACCTTCATAACCTTGATCACCTTTCTCCCCTTGCGTGCCATTAAAGCCTTGAGGACCAAGATCACCTTTTTGTCCTTGCAAACCTCGAACACCTGGAAAACCTATCTCACCCTTTTCACCTCGTGGTCCTGCTGAGCCAGGCTCACCCTTTATATCGCCCGTGAATTGTAAGTCCTGTTTTAACTTCTCTTTAACTTTATCAGCTAAAGTCTTCCCAGTGTAAGTAAGATCTCCTTCATCTATCATACGTTTTAGCAGTACTTTCTGTATAAATGTATCGCTCTTTACAACCTTATCAGCAACTCTATCAATAGTTGGACTCTCTCCATCTGCTCCTTTGGGACCAGTATTTCCTTTATCACCCTTTTCCCCAGTAGTTCCTTTCAGTCCATCTATACCTGGCGCTCCAGTATCTCCTTTATTACCCTTTTCTCCAGTAGAACCTTGCTCACCCTTTTTCCCTTGAAGACCAGGAGGACCTATAAGACCTGGAAAACTTCTGTCACCTTTAGGACCTACTAAACCAGGAGCTCCATCTGCTCCTTTAGGACCAGGGGTTCCATCTTTACCAGCTTTTCCCGGTTCTCCCTTTTTTCCCTCTGAACCTATTGGACCTTTAGGGCCTGGCTCACCCTTTTCACCCTTTGGTCCAGGAATTTTTTCCTCTCGCTGTAAATCCTCAATCACATCCTCTAAACGTTTAACCCTTTCTTCTAAATCTATAAGTTCTCCAACTTTCATATCAACCTCCAAAAAGTTACCAAAATTTTCTAAGTTATAATAATAAGGATATAAATCTAAGTTATGGCTGTAGTTATATCCTACAAAATCAGGTTTTAAACCATAAAAATTCTTACATTCGCTATTTTCATCTGATATGCAGCCAACATAATTATTACCTAATTTTTCTGTTGCGAAATAGCTATTTTTCACATTCAATCTCTTTATTCCATGAAAAGGAAATAATTTGAAATCATCACTTCTCCGATCGAATATTGGAACAACATTATTCAACATACCAACCTTACTACCAGTGGAATTATATACCTCAACACTCCTGTAAGATTGGTATAATTGATTTTCCGATCCCTTAAAAAAATTGTCTCCAATTCGTATATCAAGTCTATTGCCAATAAGACTCATATTTTTACTACTTATTACATCTTGTGGATCTATTAAAACCCTACTACTTCCAAGCGATTTAAACGCTATAGAACATGTGTCATAATCATACACACGAACGTGTGTACCATTTGTGCTGGACTGAGGTATATGATCAATAGTATCTATACAAGTATCATTGCCATTGTAGTAATAATAGTAAGGTTCATCTGAATCAGTAACTAAAGCTAACTTGTTGTCATCTCCTACTTTTTCTAGCTTTAATTGTAGCCCTTGAGATAAACTGGTTAGTACCTTCACTGTGTTACACCTAACATCAAACACTTTAAAATTCTGATAAGTAGGCTCATCGATAATAACGTAAGATGTAGTAGGTAGACTAAGTGTTGTTTCGTTATTTACTCTTACTTTAGTAGTTATTACATAACGAGGTGCGTTACTACAGTCTTTACCTGGGGCATCTTCCTTTTCTAGTTTAAAACGCATTTTCCCTTCCTTTGTGGTCTATGTTTTAGACACAGTTAATTTACAAACACTAATTATTGATTAATAATGGTGATATGTAAATATAGTTATAAAATAATTGTTACACTTGAATTCCTTCCTGGTTTCTGTTGTTATCAGAACATTTAAAACACTTTAAGAAAGCTGCTTAGTTAAATTAACTTAGACAAGTAAATAGCAGTTTTGCAGCCTGTTTTTATGAATGATGATAAAATGTTGTAGCCAAATGCGCTTTCAGCATTGTGCTGAATTGCAATATCTTTGTGCTCTAACTCCTCGTCGCGAAATTTACTTATAGTTTCTCTTAATTCCCCATCTTCTAAATGTGAAACTTGCTCTTTGTAGTGCTCCCCGATAACTTCTTCAACTGCAGCAGTGCAAGCCATAGCAGCTTTTTTGCCCATAATGGCAGTTGCAACGCCAAGCGACACTCCTAAAACACGCCAAACAGGAAACAAAACAGTAGGACGAACTTTTTGCTCTTTGATTTTCTCATTAAAATAGTGAAAATGCTTTTTTTCCTGCTCTTCCATTTCAATTATTTCATTGATTATAGAAGATTTCTTAAGAATAAATTTTTGACCAGAATAAATGCAAATAGCTCCATATTCTCCAGCGTGATCTACTCTAATTGCCTGTTGCAAGAACTGATTGTTGCTGTACCTTAAATTATTTAGATTTCTTTCTTTCTCCACAATACACCTTACCTGATACGAACAGAGCTACTATGAGATAAATTAGATTCCATGTTGCTAAGGAAACACCTAGAACGTAATGAGGTCTGTCACAAGATGGAGAGTAATTAGGATTTAGTAGAGTATTTCTGAGCTCTTCTATACTAACGTTACCACTTGCTTGCTCTGTACAACCTAAAACATCATGAAATAAGTGGAGTTCAAGACCTACATGATAAAAAGATATTACTGCACCTATGAGGTAGCTGCAAAACATTGCATAGATTAGAATTTTGTTGTCTTTAAGCATGCACGCTACTGCAAGTAATCCGGCGATATAGTAAACTATTCGCTCGTATGTACATAACTTGCATGGCAGCATGTTGAAAAAATATTCTAGCACATATGCAAAAATTAGAGCAGCGGCACTCGACAGCAGAAAGATTGCAGGAATTCTGGAATTATTACACATAACTTTAAGTAAATTATCCCTGAAAGTATAAAGCAGAGTATTCATTTTACATAGGGATTTTTATTTTTTTTCAAAAGCAATCTAACTGGCACACCGTCTGCAAAGAAATTTTTTCTGAGATCGTTAATTAAATAGCGTTTGTAACTTTCATCAACACTTTCAGGTATGTTACATATCAAAGAAAAAGCTGGAGGTTTAGTACCAATTTGAGCGATATACTTCATTTTAACTGCTTTGCCTTTTACAAGAGGGTGAGAATGTTTTCCTACAGCATCTATGAGCCACTTATTCAGTTTTGCAGTGCTGATCTTCTTGTTCAAGGATTCACTCACTTCAAGACACTTATCTATCACATCACCGCAGCGCATGCCTTTTAACGCAGAAATTGTTATAGTTGGCACTTCCAAGAATAACCTGGTTACTTCCTGTTGTTTGACAAATTTTATTAACCTGCTTCTGTCATCCTTACCTATTAAATCCCACTTATTTAAAACAACAATAATCCCTTTCCCTCCCTTAATTGCAGCTTCACCAATTGATAAATCCTGCTGCTCAATACCAACTAGGGAGTCTAGCATTAAAACTACCACATGAGAGCGCTTGATTGATTCCATGCTTTTCTCAACAAATCTTGATTCTAAGCCATCTACAACATTCGCCTTTCTGCGGATTCCGGCAGTGTCAATTAGAGTAATTAACTCTCCATCATGATCATATGTAATATCCACAGAATCACGTGTGGTACCTGGCTCTGAACTTGTTATTAGTCTGTTTTCTGCAAGTAAACCATTTAAAAAAGTTGATTTTCCAACATTCGGACGGCCGATGATCCCGATCCTCAGCCTACTCAGTTCATTGTTAGGTAACTCAGTGTTCTCGTTAAAATTTTCAATAACACCAGCTAATGCATCATAAAGATCAACCATGCCAAGATTATGCTCGGCAGAGATATACACCGGGCCAAGAAAATCAAAAAACTGCAAATAATCAACATTTTCGGATTTATGACTCTCGCATTTATTTGCTACTAGTATTACAGGTTTATTTATTTTTCTCTTCAGCCACTTTGCAAACTCTTCATTTCGCTCATTTTGCACTTTTGCATCAACAAGAAAGAAAATTATGTTTGAATTGGATAAAGAAAATTCGATTTGTTCAATAACTTGTAGTGAAAAATTAGTTTGGTCGTTCCATCCTCCTGTATCTATAACTTTAAACTCCAAATCGCTAATTCTCCCCATTCCCTCTCGCCTATCCCTTGTCACTCCTGGAATGTTACTCACTACTGCTGCTTTTCTTCCTACTAATCTGTTGAATAGGGTCGATTTTCCAGCATTTGGTAGGCCTACTATGGCGATTTTTAGCATAATTCAAGGGCATGTTCTATATGAAGTAAATTATAACCGAAACTTTTCAATTTAACTATTGACTTCGTAGATTATATAAGCATACTACAGTTAGAATTTTTTTATTTCGTTATGTAAAATATGGGGTAGTTATGCTAGTTTCAGAGCAAATAGAGAGTGTAGATAGTGTAAAAGACAAGATTTAATCTGACAGAGAAGAATTAACTGACAGAAGAATTGACGTAGTCAAAACTAATATCAGGCTGTTGTTTAATGCTACTAATATTTTTCTGAAAAGCAATATGTTTACTGTCAAAAAACGTTTGCATAGGTGTTTTGCCATAGCAGTATTTGCCTGAGTGAGGCCTTGTCTCATTGTAAGAACGCAACCAATGATCAACATCGATCTGTAGATCCTCCAAAGAATAGTAGATTTTCTTTCTAAAGATAATATTGTAACACTCATCTTGCATAGTTCTATGGAATCTTTCACATATGCCATTAGTTTGTGGAGAGTTGGCTTTGGTTCTAGAATGATCGATATTTTCGATTCCTAAATATAGCTGATAAGCGTGATTTTCGGGCTTGCCACAATACTCCGTACCCCTATCAGTTAGAATGCGTAATAATGGAATTCTCTGCTCATCAAAAAATGGGATAACTCTATCGTTAAGAAGATCTGCAGCTGTAATAGCTGTTCTGTCCGTGTAAAGTTTAACCATTGCAACTCTGGAATAAGTATCAACAAAAGTTTGCTGATAAATGCGCCCTATGCCTTTGATATTGCCCACATAATAGGTATCTTGAGAACCCAAATAACCTGGATGTTGCGTCTCAATTTCACCATGAGCTTCCCTTTGTTCTTTCACTTTTTCTAAAGCTGCAAGTTGTTCTTCAGTTAAAATGATTCCGTCTTGAGCTACTTTTGCCTCCAGTGCTTTAAGTCTCTTTTTCAAAGTTTCAAGGTCATTTCTTAGCTATACAGATCTTACTCCTCCTTGGGAAATTATTATACCTCTTTTTCTCAGCTCATTTGCAGCTCTTTCTTGTCCATATGCAGGAAATTCTGTAGCTATGCCAATTATTGCTCTTTCTATATCTTCCGAAACTCTGTTTGCTAATAGCGGTTTTTTCTTACTTATTTCATGTAATGCTTCTTCTCCCCCATTTTCATATAACTCCTTGAATCGATAAAATGTATCTCTTGAGTATCCCATCACTTTGCACGCTTGAGACACATTTCCTAATTGTTTTGCTAGCTCTAGTAATCCTAGTTTTGGTTTTAGTATTTTTGTTTGTATTGTACTCATTTCTAACACTCCTTATTTTTATTATTCTTAACTTACTTTTTTAAAGTGTCATATCAAGTCCTGTTTAATACACCTTGTTGCGTTTTAGTTCCTTATAACACTCTGCGAGATTTTCTGTGTTTATCAGATAAACTAATGATGTAAATTTCACTCGTTTATCTCGCTTCGCTCTTACTGCTATCTGATTTAGTTTCTCTTGCATATTACTCCAATCTCTGTTGTATTGGTATAGCAATCCCTATACCAGTTACTATATTGCTAACCGCTTCCCCTTGTATGTGGCTTTCCCACACTCCGAGTACTATCAGTTAGTCCGACTTCCTTTGCATCTTTCCCCAGTCCTCGTCTTTATTGACTTGTTCCAGAGTACCCATTGGGAATACAAAGGATCTCCCAAGTTCACGTAATTTCCATCTCAACACATGGCACGGCCTCAGATCCCGATAGAGTGATTGATAACTTGCCTTCTATTGTTATCTTTCATGCTGTCTTCCACTTCATGAAAGGTGTCGACCTCTATTTCGTTAAAAAATTTCGGGACTCAATACCTTCACTTTCGTTGTACCCTATGTTGTCCTTTCCACTAGCTTTACTACGCTCGTCACCTTACGCAGCATAATGGTTCGTTCCAGGTTGCTGGCTAGGCTTTGCCTGGGTTGGATTTTCACCAACTGAACTTTACGCACTTCTTGGCGCACTCAAAATGTTTTTCCCCCTATTAAGATTTGTCGATTTAGTTGTAGCGCAGCTGCCCACCATAAATTTGGTGCTCTCTTTCGATCAAAGGTGTCTTGCTGCTTGAAATGTTTTCTTTGTAAAATTTAGCTTATCTTTTACATCTAAACAGCATTAACACGATTTGGCTTTTTGTAGATGAGTAATTCTCTAGGGATTATCCTATTGAATTCTACAATATTTTTTGCTACATTGTCTACAGTGCCCAGACACTGGGATCCAGGAAACTTAACTTTACACCAGGTGAATGTACAATAAGAACTGGATTCCAGTGGGCTTTGTTGCATAGCAACCGAAAAAATCTGGCAGTTACTGACAAAATTCATTATAAAATAGCCATTCAACTGTTGAAGAAAAAATATGCCACAAAAAATGAGAGTCAGTAACCAAAACGAATATAACAAATTTCTAGAAAAAAGAGGAAATATTTTTCATTATATCAACGAAGCCATAGAAAATTGGTATGAAATTGGGCCAAAAATGCAGGGTGGCAACAATATTTACAGCAATAAAGTGGTGATTTTGATACATATAATAACCCATCTATTCAGAATAGGTTTGAGGCAAACAGTTGGATTTATAGCAGGATACCTTGAGCAAATTGGGAAAAATTTGCAAGTTATCAGCTATTCTCAGGCTTCAAGAAGGTTTAAGAAACTTAATATTAAGATAAATGATTGCAGAATTGATAAAAATAATATGGAAGATATCGAAATTGCTATAGATAGTACAGGTATCAGCATTTACAACAATACCCCTGGTCACAGCAAGGAAAATAGCGCTGACAGAAAATATCGTGGCTATGAACAGACAAGAAAATTGCATGTAATGTTGAATATAAACAGCAAAAAAGCCATAGCTGTAAAATACAGTAATGGCGTTTACTCTGATCACTATGGAGCTTGTGATTTGCTAAAAGAAGTTCATGCCATAAAAGCACTATATGCAGATAGAGCATATGATAGGCACAAGTTTTATAAATTGTGTAACGAATATGATATAAAGGCAAAAATTCCACCAATAAACAATGCGGCAGAACATCCAGAAATAGATTATATGTCTGACAGAAATGCTGCTATTAGGTTAATAAAATTATACGGTGAAGATGGCATGAAAGAATGGAAAAAAGAAATAAATTATGGAAAAAGATCTTATATTGAAGGGTTTTTCTCAAGATTAAAGCAAATATTTGTTTAGCCGAAGTAAATCGTGAAAAAGAATTGCTAATTAAATGTTATTTACTTAATCAATTTACTGACATTGGTATGGCTAAATTCGAAATGGCTACATGAATTTATCGTAAATTACTACCAGTATAAGGTGCGATGCAACAAAGCCATTCCAGACTGGAATGACATCATAGGGGCACTGGGATGACAAAAAAAGGAGCACTGGAATGACACCCTTCACGGGCTTTTAAATTACTTTAGCTATAAACATTAAGAAATTTACCAAATAAAAAAAGGCACACGAAGCCCTAGTCATTGTTTATTTTCAGTATTGGCGTTTTTTAAGTCTTAAACACTGCAATTTAGCTGCTTTTAAATGCAACTCACCTTAGTTTGAATGTTTAAGAAATTTACTAAGCAGAAAAAAAGGCAAAAGAAATCCCGTATTAGCTAGTTGTCACTCTCTAATCCTGCAAATTGGCGTGCTATACTGTCTTAAACGCTTTATAAGCGCGTTTCAGCTTATATAGGTAAAAACCCAGAAATGTTGTGAAGACGTAGGGTGCGCATAGTGCAAAAAATTAAAAATAAGACGCCAATTACGTAATACTGTTGTCGTTTAATCTGCACAGATTGAAGATAAATGAATACCTTCAGTTTCATGATAAGAGGGCTGGCAAAGGGTGTCAAGTAAGTTTTTATAATATCAGAGGATAATTTCGACCATAAACCCCTATCAATAAATTTTAACAAAAATACTTCAGTGCATTTTCAAATATAAGCATTCCATCGCCATATTTTGGCACAGCAACACCTAAACGCTTGCTCTTTTCTTTTTCAAGGGGCCAATTATCTTGCTGGGTAAAAAATATTCCCCTTTCTGGATGGGGCATTAAAGCTAGCACTCTTCCACTTTTATCTGATAAAGCTGCTAGGTCGTATGTAGATCCATTCGGATTGTAAGGAAATTGTAGGTTAGCATAGTTGCCATTTTTATCAATGTAACGTAATGCGGTGGAATTGCTCTCAATCAATTGGTTCAAAATATCTTGATCCATAAAAAATTTGCCTTCCCCATGAGCAATAGGGAGATATAGTTCACTCAGGCCCCGTAGCCAAACAGAATTACTCTTTGAATTAACTCTCACTCTAATCCAACGGCATTGATAATTGCCTATATCATTATGGATTAAAGCTAGACTAGAGAATTCTGGAATTAACTTTACTAATATCTGACAACCATTACATATTCCTATAATCAGCTTGTCCTGAGATAAAAACTCTTGAAACTCATCCAACAAGTTGTTTTTAATGCGTAAAGCAAATGCATTACCAGCACCAGTGTCATCACCATAGGAAAAACCCCCTGGAATTGCAAGTATATTGCTTAATTTCAGTTCACCTGGATTATCTATGACATCGTTAATGTGAACGATTTTTACTTCAATATTACCAATACCAAGTTTTCTGCTGCATTCCATAAATGCAAATGCAGTTTCTTTTTCGCAATTTAAGCCATAACCAGATAGGACTGTGATTTTCATGAATTGCTAAAAATTAAAAAATTCGAATTTCCTTTTTACAAAATTTGCTACTAAATTTAACGCAAATAACACCAATAATAAAGCTATAATTGCGATAGCAGCAAGTTCAACAAATGCAATTTCAGGATTGCTTGACCATATGTATATTTGCACAGGTAGAACAGTTGCCGGATCGAAAAAGGACGTAGGTGTATCAGCAATAAATGCCACCATACCCATCATAAGTAAAGGAGAAGATTCACCTAAAATCCTTGCAATTGCAAGCACAGTACCATGTATTATTCTTGGTAACGCAATCGGTAAAGAGTGATCTAATATCACCTTGATGTGAGGTGCACCGAGCGCAAACGCTGCATCTTTTATCGTAATAGGAACATTCGCAAAGGCATTTTTTGTTGCAATTATAATATTAGGTAACATCATAAATGAAAGAGTCATTCCACCAACAAGTGGTGAAGAGCGTGGTAGCCCAAATATGCCAAGATAGAGAGTTAAGCCCACTACACCAAATATTATTGAAGGCACTGCAGCAAGATTATTCATGCTAATTTCTACAATATTAGTCATTAGCCTATTTTTAGGCATAAATTCGTAAAGACAGATGCCCGACATAATTCCTATTGGTAATGCTAATGCTAGGCACACTATAATTGTCATTAATGAACCGATAAATGCCCCTAAAATCCCTGCATTCTCAGGTTCACGAGAGTCAGATTTAAGGAATAAAGACTTATTAAAAAATTTTTTCACTCTCCTCTTTTCTTTTAGCCAATCAAGTAATTTAGCATAACGATCATTCAAATGTTTATCTTTATTTATTGAATTAATTATACTTGACGCGGTAAACCAGATCTCATATTCACCACTATCTTTTACTTTCTTACGAAAAAATTTCTCTAGTTCTTTGTAAGAATTACGACTTAAAATTTCGTCACCGTCTTTAAAATCAGTTCCTCCAAACACCTTACGTAAAGAATCGTTGAGTAAGCCAATGGACTTATACCGCAAATCACTAGGATTACTCGCCAAAGTAAGATCAGCATTTATTTCAACTGGCAATAAAATTTTCGTTACTGTTAAGGCACTGTAAGAGTTAACTAATATACTCAACAATATACACACAGGACAGCCAAGTGAGATAACTAGTGCCGTGAAAGAACAAAAGCGTAGCGCTCTGTTCTTTTTATTTTTCCTTTTTATACGAGCATGTACACGCCTTGACTGAAGTAATTTAAGGAATTTTTTCTTTATACTCATTTACTTTTCTTTACACGAGGATTTGAAAAAACTTTCCCCTTTTTTGTCATGCAAGTAGCTGACACTGGGATCCAGCAGGCTTTGCCTGCAAATAATTTTTACACTTTCCATGAAAGCACAAACCAAAAGGAGAATAATGAATGCTGGATCCCAGTGTCGGAGCACTGGGATGACACCACAGCGGGAGGCAAACACAATGTTCGTACAGTTGTGTGTCACGCACTGGGATGACAAGAGAGAGTTCTGAGATGACACAATTGACATCACTCCCTATTGTATCTACTTAGATTTCTTTTTAACATAAGTAGTACGCTCTTTGATCCTTGCAGCTTTTCCAAATAGTTTGCACAGATAATACAGTTTTGCTCTACGAACCTTTCCTTTTCTTGTCACTTGCACTGAAACCAGTGCAGGAGAATAAACAAAAAACTGAGACACTATACTTTCTCCATGGCTCACTTTTCTGACTGCAAAAGAAGAATGTAACCCGCGGTTCCTTTTTGATATACATACACCTTCAAATATCTGTATACGTTCACTTGTACCGTCAACTACTTTAAAAGTGACCTTCAAATCATCGCCAGGACGAAATTCTGGTATTTCTTTAGCTAACACTTGCATTTGCTGTTCGTTAAATTTTTTAAGTAAATTTGTCATTTATCTCTCCATTCAATAATTCAGGCCTACGCTTTTTTGTTATAACATGAGACTGCTTCTGCCTCCAATCACTTATTTTTTTGTGATTGCCAGATAACAAAATCTCAGGTACTTTATATCCCTTCCACTGCTCAGGTCTAGTATATTGAGGATATTCAAGTACACCACCACCATAATTAAAACTTTCTTCAGTAATACTATCGGTATTATTTACTACACCTGGAAGAAGTCTAATGCATGCATCAAGAACCACCATTGCAGCTGGCTCACCTCCTGAAAGTATATAATCTCCAATACTTAACTCGTAAGGAGTATACGCATCAATTATCCTTTGGTCAATACCTTCAAATCGACCACACAATATTGTTATATGAGGAAACTCTAATAATTCTCTGGCAATATTCTGATTAAACTTAGTTCCAGATGGAGTCATGTAAATAAACTTAGTGTTTTTATGAACAGAGAGCATACTATCTACTGCATCACCAACTACATCAGAACGCATAACCATTCCTGCTCCACCTCCATATGGAACATCATCCACAGTTGAATGTTTACCTTTCGCAAAAGAACGAATATTTATTACTTCAAGGTTCCATATTTTTTTTTCTAACGCTTTTCCGGCAAGAGAATAGTTCAAAAACCCAGGGAACATTTCTGGAAATATGGTTAATATTGTAACATTGAATGCCATTAAGGTTTATTTTAAGTTATTTGGGGCTATACTCTAAGAACAGTAAATTGATATAATATATAGTTAAATTAAGCATGTCACTGAATAAAACGATATACGAAGGTAAAGCGAAAGCCATTATTGAAACTGAAGACTCATCAACTGTTATACAGCACTTTAAAGATGATGTTACAGCATTCAATAAGGAAAAATATGAAATTATTGAGAGCAAAGGAATAATTAATAATCATGTTAGTGCTTTTATCATGGAAAAGCTTGAGAAAGCAGGAATTAGCACACACTTTATAAAAACTCTGAATGAAAGAGAGCAGCTAGTCAAAAAACTCAAAATCATACCTCTTGAAGTAGTAGTGAGGAATGTTGCAGCTGGCAGCTTTTGCAAACGTTTTAATATCAAAGAAGGTGAGAGGCTTGCATCTCCTATAATCGAGTTTTTTTACAAAAATGATGACCTAGCCGACCCAATGGTAAATGAAAATCACATACTGTATTTTGATTGGCTATCTAGCAAAGAAATGGATGAAGTGAAAACTACAACTTTAAAGATCAATGAAATCCTAACTGATTTATTCTCAAATGCAGGCATAGATCTAGTTGACCTTAAATTGGAATTTGGCAGATTGATAAATGACAGTACTAAAATCATTTTAGCCGATGAAATCAGCCCTGATAACTGCAGGTTATGGGATAAAAATACTTATAAAAAGCTAGATAAAGACGTCTTTCGTTTGAATTTAGGCAACTTGAAAAAAGCATACTTAGAAGTTGCGGAAAGATTGTCAGTAGAGTTAGGTTAACTAAATACTACTCTATCAAGTGGAGGGTTACATGCCTCATCAAGTTTTCCAATAATTTCAATTTTTTCTCCACGTTTTTGGAAATGATTTTTCACGTTTTGCATATTCTCAGAACTTACGATCAATACCATACCAATACCACAATTAAATGTTTTTAGCATTTCTTTCTTCTCTATTTTACCCTCCTTTGTTAGCCATAAAAATATATCTGGCCATTTCCAGGAATTAATGTCTATGTTTGCAAATAAGTTTTTTGGAAGAATTCGCGGAATATTGTCTACCAAACCACCACCCGTGATGTGCGCAATACCTTTTACTTGTGACATGATAGGCAGCAAAGAATCAACATATATTTTTGTTGGTTCAAGTAGTATTTCACTCCAAGATTTATTATTCCATAGAGATGTATCGTTATAATTTATACCTAAGCTTTTGAAAACATGGCGCACTAAAGAAAACCCATTTGAGTGAATTCCACTTGACTCTAAGCCAACTATATAATCACCTGCTTTCATCATACTACAGTTTGGAAGGATTTGCTTTCGATCAACTACACCAACCACAAACCCTGCAAGGTCATAGTGATTATTACCATACATTCCAGGCATTTCTGCAGTTTCCCCACCAACCAATGCTATTTTAGCTTGCTTGCACCCCTTTGCAATGCCTTGGACCACAGATAATAAAACGTCCTTGCTCAAAACACCTGTTGCAAAGTAATCAAGGAAAAATAAAGGCGTTGCTCCTTGTGCAAGTAAGTCATTTACACACATTGCAACTAAATCTATACCTATAGTATCATGTTTATTCACTTCTTGAGCTATCAACAGTTTCGTACCTACTCCATCAGTTGAGGAAACGAGTACTGGATGGTCATACTTCTTACTTAGTGCAGCAAAATCAAATAACGCAGAAAATGAACCTATTTCGCTGATTACTTCTTCTCTAGTAGTTTCTTGAGCAATAGGCTTGACTTCTTTTATTAACTTATTATATAGTTCAATATCTATTCCTGATCTAGTATAAGTATTCATAATCCTTTTATAAATTTTAAAATTGTTAATACTATATTAATGCCTTGATATAAAAAGTGCAACGAAACTTTCTCTTAATTGACTATTATATACTTACCAATATAGGGTAACTTAAATCATTTATAATTATCCAATGAACGAAAATACCAAAAACATACTGTTAATAACGGAACTGCTATCAGGACGGCTGCTTCATGACTTTGCTAACTCTATGAATGGAATAACGTTTGGCGTAGAAGAGCTTGAAGTAATAGATAAGAATGATGCTGATGCGCAGAAGGAAGCGTTGTTGTTTCTTAAAGAAAGCTCCGATGATTTAATATATAAACATAAAGTTATGAAGCAGGCATATTCTTCTTCAATGGATAATTATAGCTTTGATAAGACCAAATCTAATATCGAAAATTATTTATTAAAAAAAAAGTAAAGCTTACGTGGAAAATAGACGCATACTCTGCAAAAAATAAGGAAGATTTAATTGAAAAGATAAATAAGATAATTTCTAATATGGTGCTAACTATAGCCAGTGCAGTGGCGGAAGTTGAACTAGTATCTGTTTTACTGAGTCAAACAGAAGATAAAATGCTATTAACTATAAAAATTCTAAATGAACACAAACCAATAAGCAAATCATTAGTAGACAAATTAATCAAAAAAAATGACACTAATTTAAATACAAAAGATATTAATATCTATATGACCTCTTTATTATTAGAGTACTATAACACCGAAATGCATTATACTTGCGAAAATAATTTGCTGGAAATAGGTTTAACTATAACTTGAGTTGCATATTTGGTTATTACAACTTTTTCTTCGTGTCAAGGCAAGGCATTCCCCGACAAGGGGTACCAAATCTAATTTTTGTAATCACTTAAGTCTAGTACTATTTTATTAATGTAGCGCTCATTTGCATCTTTGATGATAAACTTCATACCATTTTTATATTTAATGACTTCATCTACAGAAGGCACTTTACCAGCAATCGAAAGAATCAAACCACCAAGTGTAACATAGTCTTCTTCAGGGTCACGTAATTCTATTTTTAGATCCTCTTCTATATCTTTTATAAGAGCCCTTGCTGATACTTCAAACTTATTTTGAGACAATTCAGTAATGGTATATTCTGAATTTATTTCGTTTTCACTATCAATGTTTGGTATTAGTTCCTCTATAAGATCAGTCATTGAAATTAAACCATCAGTTCCACCATATTCATCCAATACGATAGCTAAGCATGATTTAGAAGAGTTCATCCTAACAAAAAGATTAGTTGTCTTCATCGAGGGTGGAACAAATATTACGCTTTGTATAATATGTTTCAGATTAAAATTTTTATCCCTATTAAAAATAACATCTTTTACATAAAAAAAGCCTATTACGTTATCAAAGTTATTTTTATAAATTGGTATTTTAGTGTGGCAAGTGTTTTTTATCTTCTTTATTATTTCACGCTCGCTTGACTCAATGTCTACTGCGCATATCTCTGTACGTGGAGTCATTATATCCATTATACCACAATCGCGGAATTTTAATAGACCATTAAATATATTAAGGTCTGGCAGATCTTTCATTAATGCCTCAGTCGCACACTTTTTCAACACAGAAGCTTTTTTGAAAAGGAAGAGAAAAATTCTATATGCTATTTTTTCTACTAAGGTTCTTTTTTTACTCAATTTATTCCCTGTAATGGCAAAAACGTTTTCAGATTAGATTTATCAACAAAACTGTTATTAAATGTTTAATAAGCATGTGAATAATGTCAAATTAATTTGTGAATTATTTGTTGATATAAAATACCAACAATTGATCAACAACTTTTTCAACAACATATACATAGTTGTAACAATGCATGATGGTAAAGTATTTTCCATAAAAGAAAATTACTAACACTCTAAACACCTTACTTATACACATAAATCATAACAGAAAATCAATAATATACGAAAGTTACTCACATATTTATCCACAAGTTGAACAACGCCAATTTTTACTGAATTTTAAGTTAGTAACAAGTTATTGATAGAACTATTATTACTACTATACTTTAATATACGAAAGAATAAATAGAACAGA